>NZ_JBBPES010000010.1:0-178742 GCF_038069885.1 Pseudomonas sp. XK-1
CAGCCTCATCTTGCGTCAAGCTGTTTTTCGAAGTTCTTTCCGAAGAAGTTCTTTCTACTCAACTACTTGCATCCCCGACCAACATCCAGCTTCTCGTTAGCGGGAGGCGAATTCTACAGCGTTTCAAACCGCTGTCAACCACCTCTTCAACCGCTACCGATCTACCTGATCGAAGCCACCAACAGGATCAAACCACCACCCTGTCAGCCCGGCGCATTCTACACAGCTTTCGCTGCTTTGCAACCTCTCTTTTAAAGCTAACTTATTGTTTTAAAATAAGTTTTCCGAGAGACCTGCGCCGGAAGAGGTGCGCATTATAGGGGCAAGCTGAGCCAGGTCAAGACTTATTAACACCTGCTCATGCAGACGGAAAGCATCACCGCGCCGGGAGACTGCACCCAGCGCAACCAACCTCTATAGACAAGGCAATGAGCGAGGTAAATTGCACACATAAAAACCCGGTCGCTTCCGAACCAGGCTTTCTCATTGACTTAATATGGTCGGGACGGAGTGATTCGAACACTCGCCGCCTAGCACCCCATCTATGCATGTCGCTCATAGAGCATTGATTTAAAACTGCTAAACAATGGCGCTCGCTGCAATCGACGCCCAACGATGTGGGACTACTTTCAACGATTTCCCGCAAAAGTCCCTGTACCCAGTCAGTAGGTCGCCACGGATGCCACACTGCTGGCCCCTGGACAAAAGCAATAAGGAACTGCGTTGCTACCAACAGGGCACTGGGAAACACGATTTCCCTCTCGATCAGATCTACCGCTGCGGAGGTAATAGGCAGGAGATCTTCTGTCAGCCTCTCAGAGCCCCTTGCGCTCGAACCAGCGGAACAGTAGCAGGACCGAGATACCAAATAGCGCAACCAACAGCCAGGTCGAGATTCCCAGGGTCTGCGGCAGGCCGATCTTGCCGTAATCCTTCCAGGCCAGCAGGGTGGTCTGCAGCCTGGGATAGGCCTCCGCATACAGCGCCGCGCCCAGCAGCATGCCGAGGATGGCGAACAGCGCGTGCCAGCGCCCCTCCCCCAGCGCGCCGACCGAAGTGCCGGGGCAGTAACCCATCAGTGCCCAGCCGATACCGAACAGCGCGCCGCCGATCAACACGGCACCGAGGTTCATCGACTTATGGCTGAGGGTCACAACGCCGAACTCCGCCAGCAGGTTGATCCCGACCATGCCGACGACGATGGCCGACAGCATGAACTTGAAGATGGTCATGTCCTTAAGCAGCAGCGCGCCTAGCTGCTTCTCGAAACGCAGCACGCGCCCCTTCTGCAGCAGGAAGCCAAACAGGATACCGGTGACCAGACCCAGCCAGTGTTCGATAGTCATCTTCATCTCCTGCCATAGACCAGGCCGGCGACCAGTACGCCGATGCTGAAGAACAGCGCCAGGGCGACGAAGGCGCTGACCGAAAGCTGCATCATGCCGCTCAGGCCATGGCCGCTTGGGCAGCCATCTGCCAGCCGGGCACCGAACATCGCAACTACCCCACCGAGTATCGCGGCGGCGGCACGACGACCGACAGAAGGGCCAAAGCGCTCTCGCCAGATGGGCGGAACCGCCTCAAGCTTGAAGCTCTTGTCGCTCAGCGAGCCGATCAACGCGCCGAGAAAGATGCCGCCAACCAGCATGAACTGCCAGTCGATACGCACCTTCTCTTTAGTGAAGTAAACATTCGCCGCCACATGCTCCGGGACCAACTGCTGCTCGACCAGGCCGGCGGCGCGCACGAAGGTGGTCGAGGCACCCAGATAATTGCTCTTGCCCAGCCACTCGGTGGTGGCATACACGGAGAGAATGGCCAGCAGGCCGAGCAGCGCTCCTGCCAGGTAAGGACTCCAGCCGCCATCCGCGCTACGCATTTTCATGAGTACCTCCCGATGCTGACCGGCCTGAGGCAGGCCTATGGCATAAAGAATGATCGAGCCAGTAATTACCAGCCTGCACCCGCTCTTGGTGCCGCGACTTGATCTGCATCAAAACTGAGCCCTGGACAACGGCAGAGCCGGCGACGCTGAATTGATCGCGCGAGCCTTTCCGGGAGCTCAGCAACGGGTGCCCAAGTACTCGACTATCGCATCCAGGCTGTCCAGCCGCTGGTAGTCGGCCTCGGGGATGTTCACGCCCAGACGCTTGTGCAGCGCGCCGAGCAGGCGCAGCCAGTCCATCGAGTCCAGGTCCACTTCGTTGCGTAGCGGTCGGTCGCCGCGCAGCAGGTCCGCCTCGACCTCCGGGGCTATACGCTGCAGCTCTTCGAGCACTTGGCGGCGAATCTCTGTTGCGTCCATCGGAACCTCCTCAGAGCGATTCGGGCTTTTGCAATAGTCGGCGAATCGCAGCTAGGAAGCGCGCACCCTGGTGGCCATCGCTGGCCCGATGGTCGGCGGCCAGACTGGCGACCACCACTGGCCGCACGCAGAGTTGGCCATCCTCCACCCAAGGCCGCTCGGCTATGGCACCGAAACCGACCAGCGCCACCTGCGGTGGGTAGATGACGCCAAACACGCTATCCACGCCCTGCTCGCCCAGCTGGGTGACGGTGAGGCCGCCATCGCTCAGCTCCGAACTGCGCAGGGAGCCGCTGCGAGCCCGCTGCACCAGATCTGAAAACTCACTCATCAACCGCGGCAGCGGCTTGTCGTCGACGTCATGCAGCGCTGGGGCAATCAGACCTCCCTGGCGCAACGAGATGGCCACGCCCAGGTGAATGCCCGGTGCGGGCTGCAAGGTGCCGCCCTGCCAGAAGCCGTTGAACTGCGGATATTCACGTAGCGCCAGGGCCACCGCCTTGAGCAGCGCCACTGCGGGTAGCAGGCGCTGCTCCGGGGGCAATTCGGCATTGTGTGCCTGCAACCAGGCCATCAGCTTGCCCACGGCGATGGTCTCGCCCAGGTAGTAATGCGGAATTTCGCGTTTGGAACGGCTCATGGCGGCGGCAATTGCCTGGCGCATCAGGGCATGGCGATCCACCGGGGGGGCGGCTGCGGCAGCCGCCTCGACGTCTTCCAGGCTGACCACACCATGGGGACCGCTGCCGCTCAGGGTGCCGGCATCCAGTCCCAGCTCGGCAGCCCGCTTTCGTGCAGCAGGGGAGATGCGCGGCCGGGTCGCGGCGGCAAGCACTGGCGCGCCTTTCATTACGTCGGGTGCCTGGGGTACAGGTTGCGCCGGGCTAGGTGCTGTGTGTTGCACATTTTCAGGACGCTCGCCGGGCTCCAATAGGCTGACCATGGGCGTGCCTACTGGGATCTTGGTGCCGGGCTCGATCAGCAGCTCGAAGACTTCACCCTCCTGCCAACACTCCACATCCACAGCAGCCTTGGCGGTATCCACCACGGCGATCACCTGGCCGCGCGTAACCCTCTCCCCCGGCTGCACCTTCCACTCCAGCAGGGTGCCCTCCTCCATGTCGGAACCGAGAGACGGCAGTTTGAACTCGATCATCGCCCTACTCCTGCTATCGACAGATTGTCCTCGCCACCGCCACTATCGCCGGCACCTGCGGCAATGCCGCCTCTTCCAGATGTTTGGCGTAGGGGATCGGTAATTCGGCACTGCACACCCTGGCCGGTGGCGCGTCCAGCTCGAAGAAAGCCTGCTCGCTGACGCGCGCGATTATCTCGGCGGCCAGGCTGCCGCTGCGCCAGCCCTCGTCCACCACCAGCAGGCGGCGGGTCTTGCACACCGAGGCGAGCAGCGTCGCGTCGTCCAGCGGCCGCAGCACGCGCAGGTCGATCACCTCGGCATTGATGCCCTCGCCGGCCAGCTGCTCGGCGGCGGCCAAGGCCTTGCCCAGGGTGCCGCCGTAGGCGACCAGGGTCAGGTCGCTGCCCGCGCGGCGCACCCGTGCGCTGCGGATGTCCACCACCACGCCCTCCTCCAGCTCACCGTCCAGGTTGTACAGCTGGGCGTGCTCGAAGATCAGCACCGGATCGGGGTCTTGCAGCGCTGGCCAGAGCATGCCACGGGCATCTTCCAGGGTCGCCGGGGCGAGAATTTTCAGCCCGGGGATGTGCGCGTACCAGCCTTCCAGGCTGTGCGAATGTTGCGCCGCCAGCTGACGTCCGGCACCAGTGGCCATGCGCAGCACCAGAGGCACGGAGAACTGGCCGCCGGACATGTGCCGCAGGGTTGCCGCGGTATTGATCAGCGGGTCGAGGGCGAGCAGGCTGAAGTTCACCGTCATCACCTCGACGATCGGCCGCATGCCGCCCAACGCCGCACCGATGCCGGCACCGACGAAGCCCAGTTCTGACAGCGGCGTATCGCGGATACGCTCAGGCCCGAACGCCTCCAGCAGGCCTTTGGACACCGCGTAGGTCCCGCCGTAGCGACCGACATCCTCGCCCATCAGAAACACCCGAGGGTCGCGCTGCAGGGCCTCGCGCAGGGCTTCGCGCAGCGCCTCGCGGTAGGTCGTACGCGTACTCATGACGCGTCCTCCGGGGTATGAACATCGCGCAGCAGGTCGTCGACCGGCTCCAGGCTGCCAGCCTCGGCGAAGGCCACTGCCGCCTCCACCTCTGCGTCCACATCGGCGGCCAGCGCCAGGAAGCCAGCCTCGTCCAGCAGCCCCAGGGCCTTTAGCCGGGCGCTGTAGTTGTGAATCGGCCCGCGCTCCTTCCACTTGGCCACCTCGGCCTTGTCGCGGTACAGCTCAGGGTCGAACATCGAATGGGCGCGGAAGCGGTAGGTTTTGAATTCGAGGAAGAAGGGCCCCCCTCCGCCACGTACCTGCTGCACCGCCGCCGCCGTGGCCTGCTGCACCGCCACCACGTCCATGCCGTCCACCGCCTGGGCTGGCACCTTGTAGGAGGCCGCCTTGGCGCACAGGTCGGTCTGCGACTCGGAGCGTTCCAGGGCCGTACCCATGGCATACAGGTTGTTCTCGCAACAGAACAGCACCGGCAAGCGCCACAACGCCGCCAGGTTGAGCGCCTCATGGAAGGCCCCCTCGGCCATCGCACCCTCGCCAAAGAAACAGGCGGCGATACGTGAGCCGCCCTGCATGCGTTCAGCCAGGGCCAGACCTACCGCCAACGGCAAACCGCCGGCGACGATGGCATTGCCGCCGAAGAAGCGGGTGGCGGCGTCGAACAGGTGCATGGAGCCGCCGCGCCCGCGCGAGCACCCCTCCTGCTTGCCGTACATCTCCGCCATGATCGCCTGCATGGAGACGCCCTGGATCAGCGCGTGGCCATGCTCGCGGTAGGTGGCTACCACTGCATCGTCCGGTGCCAGGGCATGCAGGGCCCCCACCGCAACCGCCTCCTCACCGATATACAGATGCAGGAAGCCACGGATCTTGCCTTCGCCATACAACTCGGCGGCGCGCTCCTCCAGGCGGCGGATGCGCACCATATCGTGCAGCAGGCGCAGGGCCAACTCGCGCGGAAAAGGCAGTGGCGCGCTCATGTCGGGTTCTCCAGGGTCGAGGTATCGCCCTCCGGCAGGCCCAGCTCGCGCGCCTTGAGCAGGCGGCGCATCAGCTTGCCGCTACGGGTGTGCGGCAGATCCGCCATAAAAGTCAGGGATTTGGGTGCCACTGCCGCCCCCAGGCGCTTGCGCCCATGACCGAGCAGTTCGTCGTGCAACGCCGCACTGGGTTCGACGCCACTCTTCAGGGTGATGAAGGCCTTGACCGTTTCGCCGAGCAACTCGTCGGGCATGCCGATCACCGCCGCCTCGGCCACTGCCGGGTGCTCCATCAGCACGCTTTCCACCTCGAACGGGCCGATCAGGTGGCCGGCGGACTTGATTACGTCGTCGCTGCGGCCGACGAACCAGTAATAACCATCGGCATCGCGGCGGGCCAGGTCGCCACTCAGGTACCAGTCGCCGACAAAGCAGCGCCGATAGCGCTCCTCCTGGCCGAGGTAACCACGAAACAGAGCCGGCCAGGGCTGCTTGAGGGCCAGTTCGCCGACCGCCTCGTCGTCCAACAGAACCAGCCCACCCTGCTCGTCACGAGACACGATGGCCGCCTCGACGCCCGGCAGTGGCTTGCCCATAGAGCCGGGCTTGATCGGCATGGCCAGGGTGTTGGCGAGCATGATGCCGCCGGTCTCGGTCTGCCACCAGTTATCGTGGATCGGCAGTCCGAGCACGTCCTGGCCCCACCACACAGCCTCCGGGTTGAGCGGCTCGCCGACGCTGGCGATAAAGCGCAGCTGAGGGAAGCGGTGACGATGCGCCAGCTCCGCGCCGGCCTTAATCAGCATGCGGATGGCCGTGGGCGCGGTATACCAGACGCTGACCCGCTGCCTCTCGAGGATGCTATACCACCGCTCGGCATCGAACTCGCCGTTGTCGACCACGCTGGTGACGCCAAGCAACAGCGGCGCGAGGATGCCATAGGAAGTGCCGGTGACCCAGCCAGGATCGGCGCTGCACCAATAGATGTCGTCCGGATGCAGGTCGAGGGCGTACTTGCCGGTGACCAGGTGGGTCAGCGCCGCGCCGTGTACATGCAGCGCGCCTTTCGGCGTACCGGTGGTGCCACTGGTGAAGTGCAGCAACGAAGGCGTGTCGGCTGTGGTCGGGGCGATGGCGAAGTTTTCCTCTGCCTCGGCCAGCAGCTGCGGCATGTTCAGGGTGCCCTGCGGGGGCACGATCGCTTCACCATTCTCCTCGTACAGCAGCACATGCCTGAGATGTGGCAAACGCTCGCGGATGCCCGCCACCTTGCGTCGGTACAGGGCCTCGCTGGTCAGCAGCACGCTGCCCTCGCCGATGCGTAGCCGGGTCTCGATCGGCTCCGGGCCGAAAGCGGAGAACAGCGGCGAGACCACGCAGCCGTACTTGAGCGCGCCGAGTACCCCGAGGTACAGCTCCAGGCCGCGTCCGCAGAGGACAAACAGGCGATCCCCGGGTTGCACACCGAGGCCCTTGAGCACGTTGGCGAAACGGTTGCTCAGGCTGCTCAAGCGGGCGTAGCTGATGTCGCAGCGGCCGCCGTTGCGATCGAGAATGCGCAGGGCGACATGTTGCCTACGGGGTCCCTGGGCGTGCCGGTCGACCGCCTCGAAGCCCAGGTTCAGCCCGCCGCCGGGCAAGCCACTCAGTTCACCAGCCTGCTCCTGCCAGGAGAAAGCGGCACGGGCCTCGGCGCTGTCGTCCCAGTTGGGCGTGACCGGCTGTTCGGCGGGTTTACGGATGATCGCTGGACGCATGGGGAACCCTCGGCGGCGATAGGTCAGCAGAAATTGTGGTCCTGTAGCCCGGGCCGTGCGGAGTATCGGCTCTGCAGCTGCAGGAAGCGGTCGTAGCGGTAGGTAGGCCCGTCCTGACAGACGTAGCTGGGGCCGAGATAGCAGTGCCCACACAGGCCGTCCGCGCAGTGCATCCGCCGTTCCAGCGAGAGCCACACCTTGTCGCGGCTCAAGCCGCGCTTCAGGCACGCCTCGGCAGTCGCCAGCATCAAGGGTTCCGGCCCGCAGCAGAGCACTGCATCGGGCGGCGTCGCGGCGAAGAATTCGCCGAAATGCTGCAACGGCGATCCCTGGCGCATTCCCACTGGTGCTTCATCCAGGGTTTCGATCATGGGCAGCCGCTGCTGCCACTCAGCACGCTCGCGGCGCAGCACCTGGGCATCGGCATTGCGTGCACCATAAATCAGGCTCAACCGCTGCGGCAGGTAATGACTGATGGCTTCGTCAATCACCCCGGCCAACGGGGCCAGGCCGCAACCGCCAGCCACCACGAGTACCCGCTTAGCGCTGAAAAACAGCGGCCAGCCTTTGCCGAACGGGCCGCGGTAACCCAGCACGGCACCCACGGGCTGTGCGAACAGGGCCTCGGTCAGCGTACCCATACGGCGAATCAGGGCGGTGAACCGGCCACTGCGATCCGGCAGGCTGACATAGGTGAAAGGTGCCTCGCCCACGCCAGGCACACTCAGCATAAAGAATTGCCCGGGAATCACGGCCAGGTCGGCGGCCAGCGGCAGATCGATGCGCAAGCTGAAGTGGCGGGCATCCTCGCCATCGGCATAGTGATCGAGCAACAGTAGCCTGCGCGGGGTCGAGTCATTCATCGCAAACTCACCTTGTGCATCACGCCGTGCACGCCGATACCACCGGGGCAGACTCGATCGCAACGGCCGCAGCCAACGCAACCGTAGCGTTCGAAGCGCTCCTTGAAAGCGTCGCCGAACTTGTGCGTCCAGAAGCGCTGCACCCGCTGCCCCGGACCGGCGCTTGGGTTGTGACCGCTGGCCTCGCGCTGAAAGCCTTCGTACAGGCAGGAGTCCCAGACCCGCTCGCGCTGCACGCCATCCTGACCGCTCGGCCGATCCAATGGCGCGAAACAGGAGCAGGTCGGGCAGACCGAAGTGCACCCCGAACACCCCAGGCAACGCAGCCCTAATGCGTCCCAAACGGTATCAGCGATGCTGTCGTTGTTGAGTGCCACTATCCCGGCAGACACCTCTTGCTGTTCGCCCTGCTCGGCCGCCACGCAGTGGCTGTTGGCGACTCGCTCGGCCTGCCAGTCACACTCGGCCGGCGGCAGCCTGAGTCCATGCAAGGCGTTGCGACCGGCCTCGGAGGCGACCAGCAGCAACCAGTCGCTGGCCTCGTCGCCACGCGGCAGGAGAATCAGGTCGGCGCTATCGGCATGCACCGCCGGTCCACTATCGAGCAGGCTGCAGAAACCACCCTGGCAGCTTTGCAGGCAGTCGACCCCGACCAGCAGAGTGGCCCGCCGCCGCGCCTGGTAATGCGGGTCGGCGGCGAAAAAGCGATCCTGGTAGGCGACCGCGACCAGGTCGCAGGCATGCACGCCGAACAACACCTGTGGGGTCACCTCCGGCATCGCCGAGTAGAATCGGCCGCCGTCGAAACGGAACAGCAACTCGCGCTCGGCGAAGAAGAAGCTCTTGGCGGAAAACGGCGGTGGCTCGACCGCGTGTTCAAACGCGCCTAGATCTTTAGCGCTGACATGTTGCCAGTGTGTGCCGCCCTGCCCGTCAGCACGTACTTCGTAGAGCGCGCGATCGAGTGCCAGATGGGCGCGCAACCGCTCGGGACGGTCCAGGCTAAACGCTTGCATCATCGCTCACCTCCAGGACACCGGCCTGCATCCGTGGCGTGCGGCCCAGCGGCAGCGGCTCTACCGCCACCGCACAGGCTTTCAATTCCGGCATCTTGCTGACCGGATCCTGGGCATCGTTGGTCAGCCTGTTGCAGGGCGCTTCACGGAAGTGATAGGGCATGCCCAGAGTCCCGGGAGGCACGTCATCGGTCAGGTGCACGCGGGTTTCCAGGTAACCGCGGCGTGAGCGCACCGCCACCGCCTGTTGATCGCGCAGGCCCAGGGTTGCCCCATCGTCCGGGTGCATGAACAGCAGCGCGGCCGGGGTCTCGCGTTCAAGCAGCGGCGACTTGCGGGTCATCGAACCGCCGCCGTAGTGGAAATGCAGACGGTGGGTGGTGAAAGCGAATGGGTAGTCGGCGTCCGGGCATTCGTCGGGCTCGACCTGACTCACCGGCAGCAGCCGCCCGCGACCGATGGGAAAACCCTGGCCATGCAGCAGCGGCGAACCGTGCGGGTGCTCGACATCGCACGGCCATTGCAGGCCGTGCTGGCGGTCCAGCGCCGCGTAGGTCATGCCGGAATAGATCGGCGTCAACCCAGCCATCTCGTCGAACACCGCTTCGGCATCGCTCCAGGCCATACCCGGGTAGCCCAGGCGCGCGGCCAGCTCGCCGAGGATCTGCCAGTCGCAGCGCGCCATAGCGGGTGGCGCGATGGCCTGGCGCACACGCTGCACCCGACGTTCGCAGTTGGTGAAGGTGCCGTGCTTCTCGGCGAAGGACGCCGCCGGCAGTACCACGTCAGCGAACTTGGCCGTCTCGGTCAGGGTCAACTCCACCACCACCAGGAAGTCCAGCGCCGTCAGGGCGCGGGCCACATGGCCCTGGTCCGGGTCGGTAAGCACCGGCTCCTCCCCCATGATCATCAGGGCGCGCAACTCGCCGGCCAGCGCCGCCTTGGTCATGCCCAGGGAAGTCAAGCCGGGATGCACCGGCTGCGGCCGTCCCCAGGCCGCAGCGAACTTGGCCCGGACCTCCGCGTCGGCGGCATCCTGATAGCCGGGATAGACATTCGGCAGGCAACCCATGTCGCAGGCACCCTGAACATTGTTCTGCCCGCGTAGCGGGTTGATGCCGGTGCCCGGACGGCCAACCTGACCGCAGGCCAGGGCCAGGTTGGACACTGCGATCACGTTGTTGGTCCCACTCTGGAACTGGGTGATGCCCATGCCATAGGCGGTAAAGGCGCTCTTGGCATGGCTGAACAGGTAGGCCACCTGTTCCAGTTCGGCCACGGATATGCCGGTCTGGGTACTGGTCTGCTCCACACTCAGCCCGGCCAGGTGCTGACGCAGTGGCTGGATGTCCTCACAGCGGGCCGCGAGGAAGGCGCGGTTCTCCCAGCCGTTGGCCAGGATGATCTGCAGCAGGCCGTTGAGCAGGGCGATATTGCTGCCCAGGCGCAGTTGCAGGTGGATATCGGCCAGGCGCGCCAGGCGGGTCTTGCGCGGATCGACGACGATCAGCGTGGCACCGCGGGCCTGGGCGCGCAGGATGCGTGCGCCGATCATCGCGTGGTTCTCGGTGACGTCGGCACCGATCACCAGTATCAACTCGGCCTCGTCGATGTCGGCGATACTGTTGGTCATCGCCCCGGAGCCCAGGGTGCGCGCCAGGCCGGCCACCGACGGGCTGTGACAGATGCGCGCGCAGTGGTCGATGTTGTGGGTGCCGAGCACCGCACGGGCGAATTTCTGCGCGGCGTAGTTATCCTCGTTGCTGGCGCGGGCGCAACTGATCACCCCCACGCTTTGCGGCCCCACCTCGTCCAGCGCCGTGCGAAACGCCTCGGCGACCAGTTCCAGCGCTTCGTCCCAGCTCGCTCGACGAAAGCGTCCGTGCTCCTTGATCAACGGGTCGGTCAGGCGATTGGCCGAGTCGATGGCGAAGCTGCTGGACCAGCCCTTGGAACACAATTGCCCCTGACTGACCGGGTGCCCCAGCTGCGGTTCGACGCCAATAACCCGGCCGTTCTCCACCCGCAGACCGATGCCGCAGCCGACCCCGCAGAATGTGCAGATGCTCGGAATTACGCGCATTGCCAACTCCTGACTCTATCCGTTGGTTCAGGCTAGGCCGCGCGCCGGATGCCACATTTGATAAAGATCAAAAAATGCCGATGAGGCTCCTGGTCACTGTTTGATCAAGATCAAAGTAGCCCACCAGCGACGGCGCAAAATTAAACCTGTCCACTATCGGACACACTGATTGGAGGGATGAATAATGGTTAGCACCGCAAAGAAGATGCCGGTAACCCGTGACGAGCCGGCCGACAAGAGTGCTGCTGCCCTGGAACCCTGGCATCGGTTCGACAGCCTGCGGCAACAAGTGGATCATCTGTTTGAGGAATTCACCCGCAACCCACTGCATCTGCCATTCGGACGCCGGGTTTTCGACGTCGAGCCGTTCTGGCGGCGTGAGCTGAGCCTGCGCGGCGTCCCGGCGGTGGATATCGCCGAAAAGGAAAAGAGCTTCGAGATCACCGCCGAGCTGCCTGGCCTGGACGAGAAGGATATCGAGATCAAACTGTCGAACGGCAATCTGGTGATCAAGGGCGAGAAGCGCGAAAACATCGAAGAGAAGAAGAAGGACTACTACCTGTCCGAACGTCACTATGGTTCCTTCGAACGGATCTTCCGCCTACCCAAGGGCATAGATGCCGAGAAGATCGATGCCAGCTTCGCCAAGGGCGTACTGACGGTATCCATGCCAAAGAGCCCCGAGGCGATCAAGCCGGAGAAAGTCATCCCGGTCAAAACAAGCTGAGCGGCAGTCCAATGCATTGGCCCCTGCCATTGACGGCCAGGGGCCTTCCTTTGTGACGCGACCGGCAGGGGATCGCCCAGACAACCCCATGAGTTGAAGAGCCGCTTGCCGCGGGTTGTACGATAATGATTCGGCAGTCCGTGCGAGCAACCGGTTCCCCGTGGCTGACCCACGGGCCTTGGCCATCGCAGGACACCGGCCACGCGTAGAGGCAGGTGCATGAATAGTCCGGACACCTTCTCCCATTCATATCCGGCGGTCTGGAACGAAGGCGAACTGTGTCAGTTGGTCGCCCGGGTACAACAGGACCTCCATCCGGAAGAGGCCGCGGGGGCTATGGACGTCGCCCTGACCAGCTCGCTCGACCGTGATCTTGGCTTTGACAGCCTGAGCCGCATGGAGCTGCTGCTGCGCATCGAAGCAGCCACCGGCCTGGGCCTGCCGGAAGACACCCTGGAAACCGCCGAGACCGTGGCCGACCTCTGGCAGGCATTGCAACGGGCGCGCGTACGCCCATCGCGCGAATACCCGGCGCTACGCCGGCGAAGCGCAGAAGAGGTAACGCCTTCGCCTCCGGGCAGCAGGTGGCCGAGCCTGGCCAGTACCCTGCTCGAAGTGCTCGACGAGCATGTCGCGGCCCACCCGGACCAGGTACAGATTGTCTGCCTGGCCGAGCAGAACGAAACTCCGCTCAGCTACCGCCTGCTGCATGAATCCTCGGTCGCGCTGGCGACCGGCCTACAACGCTGCGGTCTGCAGCAGGGGCAGACGGTAGCCATCATGCTGCCGACCTCGCCCGAGTACTTCTTCACCTATCTAGGCATATTGCGTGCCGGTGGCATTCCGGTACCGATCTACCCGCCGGCGAGACCGTCCCAACTTGAGGACCATGTACGCCGGCACACCGGCATTCTGGCTAACGCGGGGGCCAGCTTGCTGGTCAGTGTGCCAGAGGCGATACAGGTGTCCCGCCTGCTGCAAGCCCGGGTGCCTGGTCTGCGGACGATCCGCACCCCCGCGCAGCTGCTCGCTGCTGGCCAGGGGCAGGAGTTTTCTGCCGTGGCGGTCAGGGCAGAAGACGTCGCCTTTATCCAGTACACCTCGGGCAGCACGGGGCAGCCCAAGGGCGTCGCCCTCACCCATGCCAACCTACTGGCCAACATCCGGGCCATGGCCACCAGCATTGAGGCCTCGAGCGACGATGTGTTCGTCAGTTGGCTGCCGCTGTACCACGACATGGGGCTTATCGGTGCCTGGCTAGGTAGTTTCACCCTGGGTTTCCGGCTGGTGGTCATGTCGCCACTGGCCTTTCTGGGTAGGCCCAGGCGCTGGCTGGAGGCCATCTCGCAATACGGCGGCACGCTGTCGGCCGGCCCCAACTTCGCCTACGAGCTGTGCCTGAACCGGATCGACGACGCCGCGCTGGTCGGGCTGGACCTCAGCCGCTGGCGCCTCGCCTTCAACGGGGCCGAAGCCGTGAGCGCGGACACGGTGACGCGCTTTACCCAGCGTTTCGCCACTTGCGGCCTGCGCCCCACGGCCATGACGCCAGTGTACGGGCTGGCCGAGGCTTCGGTTGGCCTGCTGTTCCCCCCGCTCGGACGTGGCCCGCGTATCGATCACATCGAACGAGATGCCTTTGAGCAGAAGGGCCACGCGGTGCCCAGCACGCAGAGCACAGCGCTGCGTTTCGTGGCCTGTGGGCGAGCGCTGCCCGGCCATGAGATTCGCATCGTCGACGACGCTGGCAACGCACGCCCCGAGCGCGTCGAGGGAAAGCTGGAGTTTCGCGGGCCTTCGGCCACCAGCGGCTACTGGCACGCACCCGAACTGACGGCACGGCTGTTCGGCGACAGTCAGGGCGAGTGGCTGGACACGGGTGACCGGGCCTATCTCGCCGAGGGCGATGTCTTCGTCACCGGACGGGTCAAGGACATCGTGATCCGCGGCGGCCGCAACCTGTATCCGCAGGAAATAGAGGACGCGGTGGGTCAGGTCCCGGGGGTACGCAGAGGCTGCGTTGCGGTGTTCGGCATGCACGATCCGCGCAGCGGTACCGAGCGCCTGGTGGTGCTGGCCGAAGCCAGACCAGGGCAAGGCCAGGACACCCGCGCCCTGCGCGAAACAGTGGCGCGCGCCGTGGTAACGGCCATTGGCGAGCCCGCGGACGAAATCCTTCTAGTACCTCCACATACGGTACTCAAGACCTCCAGCGGCAAGGTGCGGCGTTCGGCCTGCCGTGCCCTGGTAGAACAGGGGGGGCTTAACCGGGCGAATACCAGCGTGCGAGCGCAGTGGTTGCGGCTGACTGCAGGTGCCATGCTGCTGCGCCTGCGTCACGGCCTGAGCCTGCTGGCAGACGCGTTGTTTGGACTCCGTGCCCAGTGCCTGTTCTGGCTGCTGGCCCCCGGTGTCTGGCTTATCACCCTGCTGCTGCCGAGTCAGCCTCTGGCCTGGCGTTTCTGCCACAAAGCCGCCCGCCTGTTGTTGCGCCTGGCGGGCCTGCGACTGAAAGTGCAGGGACTGGCTCGGCTAGCGGGCGATACCCGCTACGTGCTGGTCAGCAACCACGCCAGCTATCTGGATGGCCTGGTGCTGATCGCGGCTATGGAACGGCCGCTGAGCTTCGTAGCCAAGCGTGAACTGCAACGCCAGTGGCTCGCCGGGCCGTTTCTAAGACGCCTGGGCGTAGCCTTTGTCGAGCGCTTCGACCCAAGGCGAAGTGTCGCCGACGCCCAGCAAATGACCGCGCAGGTACAGGCCGGGCGGCCCCTGCTGCTGTTCCCCGAAGGCACCTTTGTCGAGGCCCCTGGCCTGCTGCCCTTTCACCTCGGCGGCTTTCTCGCCGCGGCCAATGCCGGGGTGCCGGTGCTGCCGGTAAGCCTGGCAGGTACCCGGCAGCTGCTCGCGGACAATCACTGGTGGCCACGCCGGGCGCTGGTGACCGTGCGGATCGGCGAACCGCTGGAGGTGAATCCACAGCTGGAACCTTTCGCCGCCGCAGTGCAACTGCGTGATCGTGCGCGCAGGGCCATCGCACTGGCCCTCGCCACTACCGAAGCCTGACGGACATCCGCGCCGGCATGTGCCGACATTCTTATAGCCGCAGCCCTTAAACACGCATAGCCGGAATACCGCCAACGAAGTGCATTCTGGCTAACCCCCGCCAGCTTGCTCAGCCGGGGCCTGGCCGCGGGCCTTGCGGTTGGCCGCTGCCGCTGCAGCGATGCCGCGCGGCACATTCACCGCGCCCAACAGCACCAGACCGGCGACGAAGAACAGGCCCGTGGCCCCGATAGCCAGGCGGTGGTTGCCAGCGCTCAGCCAGGTGACCAGACCATAGGTCATGGGCCCGAGAATGGCTGACAGGCGCACCGCGAACATCCACAGAGCGAAAAATTCGGCACGCTGTTGCTCGGGTGCCAGCAAGCCAGCCAAGGCTCTGCCGGCCGACTGACTGCTGCCCATGCACAGGCCGGCGATCACGGCAGCCACCCAGAACAGAAAGGGATCGGTGGCCAGCGCGACCAGTACGGTCATGACAATCCAGCCCACCAAGGTAATGCCCAGAGCCGGTCTGTGACCGATACGATCCTGCACATAGCCCCAGGCAAATGCGCCCAGCGCCGCGGCGATGTTGACCAGGAGGATCAGCATCATGGTTTCGGTTTGCTGGAATGCCAGCACCTGCTCGGCATACACAGCCGCCAGTGCGATAACCACCGAAATACCGGCCTGGTAGGCCACCAGACAGACCAGCAAGGCGCTGAAATCGCGAAACAGGCGCGCCTCGTGCCAGGTACGCTTCAGCCTGGCCAGCGAAGCCTGCAGGCCGGTTTCTTCCGCCTGCTGTATCTGCGGCTGGGCGCGCTCCTTGAGCAGGGCAAAGGTGACCAGGGCCGAGATGGCAAAGATGGCGGCGGTGATCAACATGGTCACCGGCACGAAATGCGTGGCGGGCAACCCCTGGCCCTGGGCCCAGGTCACATACCACAGGCACAGCCCCAGGGTGAGCATGCCGCCCAGGTAGCCGAAGCTCCAGCCCCAGCCGGACACGCTGCCCATACGCTCCTCGCGTGCGAGTTCGGGCAGGAAAGCGGCGATCAGCGACTCGCCGTAGGTGTAGAACACATTGGAAAACACGACAGCCACCAGAGCCCAGGCGACATCCCCCGTTCCCGCACCTGCCAGCGCGGCTGTGCCCACTACGCACCCCAGGGTCGATAGCACCAGCAGGCGCTTCTTGGCGGCGCGCAGGTCGGCGTAGGCCCCAATGGCGGGCATGCTGCACATCGCGATCAGGCTGGAGAGCGCCAGCGCGCTGGTCCAGGCCAGGGTAGCCCATGCCTCGGCAGCGGCCACTCCCGCCACAAAATAGGCCCCGAAAACCGCAGTCAGCACCACAGTCGTATAACCCGAGTTGGCGAAGTCATACATCGCCCAACCGAACACTTCGCGTTTGCGCACATCGGGGTTGAGTGCGCTCTGGGGAAACAGGTTTATGGCCATGTGATCCACAATCTGCCGAGGGAACAGCACAAGAAGCGGCCTGCAACGTGTTGCCTGTCGGCCTTAGACTGCGCTCGCTATAACTCTAGCCCCCTAACCAGCACATGGCCTCAAACTCTGTTGTTCTGCATCAATCCGCTGCGTGAGGGTTCGCTGCACTATCCTGCTCAAGCACCCTTTCCTTGCGGGGGATTCTCAGCATGGCCGAGCAAAACCTGTTCCACGACGCCTACCAACCTTGCCAGATTGCCCAGCGCGTTCGGGATATGGGCGTGGCCAAAGCGCGGGCCAAGCCCCTGACCCTGTTCGTGCTGGCACTGCTTGCCGGTGCATTTATTTCCCTTGGCGCGCTTTTGTTCACGGTGATCGTCACTGAGAGCAGCCTCGGCTTCGGCGTCACCCGCCTGCTCGGCGGGCTGGGCTTCTGTCTCGGCCTGGTGCTGGTGGTGGTCGGCGGTGCCGAGTTGTTTACCGGCAACAATCTGCTGGCGATGGCCTGGGCCAGCCGCCTGATCAGCACGCGCGAGGTATTGCACAACTGGTGCCTGGTCTACCTGGGCAATGTGCTCGGTTGCCTGGGTACCGTAGTGCTGGTGCTCGGGGCCAACACCGCCGGCATGGGCGACGGTGCCGTGGGCATTAGTGCGCAGCAGATTGCTCAGGCAAAAGCCGAGTTGTCCTGGCTCGAAGCCTTTGCCCGTGGGGTGCTGAGCAACACCCTGGTATGCCTGGCAGTTTGGCTGGCGATGGGGGGACACAGCGTTTTCGATAAGATCATCGCCATTCTGTTTCCCATCAGCGCTTTCGTGACCGTCGGCTTCGAACACTCCATCGCCAACTGGTTCTTCCTGCCTTACGGCCTGGCGCTGGGCGAGCAGGGCTCGATAGCTTTATCCGGTGTAGCCGGCAACCTGCTCGCAGTTACCCTTGGGAATATCGTCGGCGGCACGCTCTTGGTTGCAGGCGTTTACTGGCTCGCTTACCTGCGTGGTGAACCTGATAGCTCGGCACACTGACTGGATGCCGGTCGTTGTGTACCAACCTCGCCCGACGCCGCGCCATCCAGCTTTTTCTCAGGCCACCCTGAATGGGGCAACCGCCGTGCCCCGCCGACCTGAGTGATGAGTTCCGATAACCCCTGTGTGCTCTGACTAGCCGGGGAATGGAGGCGGTTCGGGGCTTTCCTTTGCCGCGACCTCGGTCATGGTCGCCTCGGTCAGGAGCAGCACGCTGGCCACCGAGACGGCATTTTCCAGAGCCACGCGCACCACCTTGGTAGGGTCGATGATGCCGGCCGCGTACATATCCACGTAGCGGTTGGCCGCGGCATCGAAGCCGACACTGCTCTGCTCGGCGAGCATCCGCGCGACCACCACGCCAGCATCCACCGCCGAGTTTTCGGCGATGATTCGCGCCGGTGCCTCCAAGGCACGGCGTAGTATCTGCAGGCCGGTCTTCTCGTCTCCCTCGCACTTAGCCTCTGCGGCAACTAACGTCGGCACGCAGCGTAGCAGTGCCAGACCGCCACCCGGCACTATGCCCTCGGCAACGGCAGCCTTTGTCGCTGCGATGGCATCATCAAGGGCATCCTTGCGGGTCTTCATTTCCGCCTCGGTGGGGGCACCGACGCGAATTACCGCAACACCACCAGCGAGCTTGGCCAATCGTTCCTGCAGCTTCTCGCGGTCATAATCGCTGCTGGCCTTGCCGATCTGTTGACGAATCTGCTGCACTCTCGCCTCAATCGCCTGGCGACTGCCGGCACCGCCGATCAGAGTGGTACTGTCCCTGTCCACCACCACCCTGCGAGCCCGGCCGAGCTGGTTGAGTTTGACCTGCTCCAGGCGAATATCTAGCTCGCTGGAGATCACCACGCCATCAGTCAGTACGGCAATATCCTGGAGCATCTCTTTGCGTCTATCGCCGAAGCCCGGTGCCTTAACCGCCACCGCATGCAGTACCCCGCGAATCTGGTTAACGATCAGGGTAGTAAGCACCTCACCTTCGATGTCTTCGGCAATGATAGCCAGTGGCTTGCCGCTCTTGGCGACCTGTTCCAGAAGCGGAATCAGATCCTTGAGCAGCGCGAGCTTTTGATCGCTGAGCAGCAGGTAGGCATCCTCTAGCTCCACTTGCATCTTGTCGGTATCGGTGACGAAATACGGTGAGACGTACCCGCGATCGAAGCGCATGCCCTCGACTACATCCACTAGGGTCTCGGTGGTCTTCGACTCTTCGACGCTGATCACCCCTTCACTGCCGACTTTCTCCAAAGCGTCAGCCACCAACTCGCCGATGACCTCGTCATTGTGCGCGGAGATAGTCGCCACCTGGGCCTTCTCCTTGCGCGTGGATACGGCCCTGGATTGCCCCTGCAGTCCCTCGATGGCCAACCGCAGGCCGAGATCAAGACCGCGCTTGAGGTCGATGGCGCTGGCCCCGGCGACCACGTTGCGCACGCCATCGGCAAAGATCGCATGGGCCAGTACAGTCGAGGTGCTGGTACCATCGCCCACCGCGTCGCCGGTGCGCACTGCGGCCTGGCGCAGCATCTGCGCCCCCAGACTCTCCTCGGGGTCTTCCAGATTGACCTGCTTGGCGATGGTCACGCCGTCATTGCACACCTGTGGGGGGCCCCATTTGGTCTGGATCAGCACAGATTTTGACTTCGGCCCGAGAGTGACCCGGATCGCCTCCGCCAGTTGCGTAGCGCCGCGCAGCACTTTTTCGCGAGCGCTGCCGCCGAACAGGATTTTGCTGTGCGCCATGACCTAGCCCTCTCACTTGCTCGCCTTATGGGCATAAGCTTTGATCCTGGATTGGCGAGACGTTTTGATCCACATCAAGCAGCCTGCTCAGCGCGGTGCCTGGTAGCCGCCCGGCACACCGCCCTTGGCCAATACGATCTGCCACAACTGGTTCCTGCGGGCACGGAAAGAGCCGGCACAAGTCAGCAGGTAGTATCGCCACATGCGGTAGAAACGCTGATCGTAGTAAGCCGCCAGTTCACCCCAGTGACGCTCGAAATTGGCATGCCAGGCCATTAGGGTGCGGTCGTAGTCGGCACCGAAGTTGTGCCAATCCTCCATAACCCAGCCGGGCTCAATGGCCTGGCCGATCTGCGCGATGCTGGGCAGATTACCGTTGGGAAATATGTGGCGGTCGATCCATGCATCGCCGTGTATCCCGCTGCGATTGGCACCGATGGTATGCAGCAGGAACAGACCGTCTGCCGTCAGGCAGCGCTGCACCACCTGCATGTACGTACGGTGGTTCTTCCAGCCGACATGCTCGAACATACCCAGCGAAACGATATGCTCGAAGCTCTCCCTGAGGTCGCGGTAGTCCTGCAGGCGTATCTCCACCGGCAGCCCCCGGCAGCGTTGCCTGGCCAACTCCGCCTGCTCCCGGGAAATGGTGATGCCAACCACCCTGGCACCGTAGCGTCGCGCGGCGAACTCAGCGAAGCTGCCCCAGCCACAACCGATATCCAGAAGGCGCTGCCCTTCACGCAGGCCGAGCTTGCGGCACACCAGGTCGAGCTTATGCTCCTGGGCCTCTTCCAGATCGGCGGCTAAGCGCCAGTAGCCGCAGGTGTAGGTCATGCGCGAGTCGAGCATACACTCGTACAGCCGATTGCCGATGTCGTAGTGCTGCTCGCCAACGATGCTGGCCCGTGCCTTCGACTGCAGGTTAGCCAGCAAGCCGCGCAATGCCAGGCCCGCATCGTGCCAAGTGAACGCGATACGCTCCGTCAGATCTGCCTGCAGAGCCCGGCAGGTAAACTGATCGAGTTGCTCGCAGTCCCACCAGCCATCCATATAGGCTTCGCCCAGGCCCAGGGTGCCCTGGGCCAGGATACGTGCATAGAGTTGTTCGTTAGACACCTGCATGTCCCACGGCTGACTGCCGTTCAGGCCGATGCCAGCCTGCCGCAACAGCCACTCGACCTTGTCCCTGGCCTGACGTTGTTCCTCGCCCGGTAACCGTTCGTAATGGCGCAGTGGAAGCTTGCTCTGAAGCATCGCCGTCCCCTTCATTCGTGCCAGGCTGCGTCGCGAGTTCGCGCCGGCCATCTGCCGCTGTACTCAGCCCTGCATCGAAGCAGCAGACAGGCCGATGGGGCTGTCGAATGACGCAACTCCTTCACCTGCCCGGCCATGGCCTGCCATCGTCCGAGCATCGAATTCAGGCTAGGCTGCCGTTTCCGCTGCGGGTTTGATCAACATCAAGAAAAGCGGCGACAGGCCGGGGGGGCGTGCATGACCAGGCGGTGCCGCCAATTGCGCCTATATTTCGTATGTGACGAAGCCCCCACTTCGCCTCCAGCAGGCTAGGAGATGTCAATGTCATCGACTACCCAGGTCAGCCCCGAGCGAATCAGTTTTGAAACCGCAGCGCAGCACGCAACGCATCACGTACCAGTGTTCGCCCCGGAGCAACGGGTCGGTGAAACCCGCACGGCTCTGATGCAGCAGCATTACGAATGCGCCAGCCACGTTGTGATCTGCAGTGACCAGTACTTCCTCGGCCTGCTTAGAATAGAAGATCTGCTGGGTGCGCCCGCCGATGTCACCCTGAATACCTTGATGGATCGCGACGCCCCCAGAGTGGCTCCGGGGGTAGACCAGGAAATTGCCGCCTGGCGCGCCGTGCGCCATCAAGAGTCGGCACTCGCCGTCGTCGACTCCGATGGAGAGCTGATCGGTGTAATCCCACCCCATCGCCTGCTAGCTGTGCTGCTGAGCGAGCACGAGGAGGACCTCACCCGTCTCGGTGGATTCATCAAAGATACCGAGGTTGCACGCACTTCTAGTGAGGAGCCGGTCCTACGACGTTTCCGTCATCGCATCCCGTGGTTGCTGGTTGGACTTTTCGGGGCGCTGCTGGCAGCGAATTTCGTTGGCCGTTTCGAGGCCCAGCTGCAAGACCAGGTAATGCTGGCGTTCTTTCTGCCAGGGATCATCTACCTGGCGGATGCGGTCGGTACCCAGACCGAAACCGTGGTGGTCCGTGGCCTTTCTGTGGGCATAAGCATGCGCAAAATGCTGCGCCGCGAGTTGATGGTGGGGCTGGCCATCGGCCTCGCCCTGGCTCTGATCGCAGGTCCGCTGGTATGGCTGCTGTGGCACGAGCCGGAAATTGCCCTCTGTGTTGGCCTCTCGGTCTTCGCAGCCTGTGGCACCGCCACCCTAGCAGCCATGCTACTGCCTTGGCTGCTCAGCACGGGCTCGATGGACCCAGCCTTCGGCAGCGGCCCGCTGGCAACCGTTGTACAGGACCTGCTGTCGATCCTCATCTACCTTGGTATCGCAACCCTGCTGCTATGAGTCGCAGGCCCTTCGCACAGCGACTCGCTCAGCGCCCGGCCCCAGGCTGGCTCGGCTCGTGCAGATGCTGCTCGAACCATTGCGCCGCCAGACGTGCCACTTCCTGCAGGGTGCCCGGTTCCTCGAACAGGTGCGTCGCCCCAGGCACCACGTTCAGGCGTTGCTCGCAAGCAAGCTCTTGGCTGACCTTGCGGTTCAGACCGAGTGTGAGCGGATCGCGAGCTCCAACAATTTGCAATATAGGTACATTCAACAGCTGCACTTTGCCGCCAGCCAGGTCGGTACGGCCGCCGCGGCTAACGATCGCTTTCACCCGTTCGGGTCGCTCAATAGCGGACAGAATTGCCGCAGCCGCCCCAGTGCTGGCACCGAACAGCCCAACGGGCAGAAAGCTCAGCTCAGGCTCGGCAGCGATCCAGTCAAGTACTCCGACAAGCCGCTGCGTTAACAATGGAATGTCGAAACGCAGTTCACAGGTGATGCGGTCGATTCGCTCCTCGGATCCGGTAAGCAGATCGAACAGCAGGGTCGCCAGGCGCTGTTCATTCAGATATCTCGCCACCTGCTGATTGCGTGGGCTCAAGCGGCTGCTGCCGCTTCCATGCACGAACACCACCAGGCCCAGCGCCCGTTCCGGCAGCAACAGGTCGCCAATCAGTCGCACATCAGCCAACTCAATGCTCAGTGGCCGGTGCATCGCTCACCTCCTCCTACAGCTTTCGCTGCCAGGCCCGCTGTAGCAGATCGAGCACTTCCTGATCGGTGATCTGTGAAAAATCCATATACCAGCAGCCGATCGCTGTGAAGAAATCGGGCGCGAATGGACAGATCACCTCGTCCACCTCCTCCCGCAGTTCAGCCAGAGTGTCGTTTGGTGCTACGGGTACGACAATGACAATCCTCGCCGCACCTTGGCTGCGCGCGGCTCGCACAGCCGCCCGCATGGTGGCCCCCGTAGCCAGCCCGTCATCGACCAGAATCACTTGCTGGCCTCGCAGATCCGGCAAGGCATGATCACCGCGATACACTCGCTCCCGACGCCGCAACTCCAACAGCTCCCGCTGCGCTACCTCATTCAACGTAGCTTCGTCGATGCCGTGCATATTCACCACATCACGATTAAGAACCCGCACACCACCGCTAGCAATGGCACCCATTGCCAGCTCATCATGGAAAGGCACACCGAGCTTGCGCACCGTCATCAAATCCAGGCGCAACTCCAAAGCAACTGCAATCTCGTAGGCGACTGGAACTCCGCCGCGTGGCAGGGCGAGAACAATGGTGTCAGGTCGACCTTTATACGAGAGCAGCATAGTTACGAGTGCCTTACCGGCGGCCCGACGATCAGGAATTGGAATCTGGAGTGAGTCGGTGCGGTTCATCCTGCGCCTCGTTTTATGTCGCTTGGCGACGATCGCAGCGTTTGAGCGACTCAGCTGGCTTCGGGCCGTATCGCAAGGACACTGCCTGACAGCCTGTGAAGCACCGCCTCGGTCGTACTGCCGATCCACTTGCCCAACACGTTACGGTGAACGCGGCCCATCACCACGACATCGGCGTGGTGGGTTTGGGCAAACTCGATGATGCCTTTGATCGGCTGCCCAGTGATGAAATGACGTCGTTCTTGTGGGATGTCATGCCGTTCAGCCAGAGCCACGAAGGACTGATGCATCGAAACGCGTAACTCCTCGTTAATCTCTGCCCAGTCGACCACCGCTTCGCCGGTGCTGGCCAGGTAAGCCGGCACATTTTCGTGAATATAGAGCATTTGAAACTCGGCATTGCATTGCGTGGCTAGGCTGACGCCTGTCGTAATGATCTGATCGTTGAGGCCAGAATGCTGTGCTTCGGGATCGGTCAGGTCGACCGCCGCCACGACTATCCGCGGCTTCGGATGATGAGCATTACTGACCAGGTGCAGCGGCACGGGGCAGCTACGTAACAGATGCCAGTCCAGTGGCGTGACGAAAGCTCGCTTGAGCACGGGTTCGCGCTGAATGTCTTTTACCAGCATGACCGGCTGAAGCTCTCGCACGTGGCAAAGGATTTCCTCATGCAGGTTCTCGGCCCAGGCCACCGAGCAGGTGGCCTGGATGCCTTTTCCTCTGAGGACATCAACTTCCTCGCTCCAGCATCGACGCTGCTCATTGAGCATGCTTTGGCGTATCGGCTCCCGACTCTCATTGGCCAGCAGCGAATAGGTCATGAAAGGCTCGACAAGTACTGCGATATGAAGCGGCATGTTGCCAGCCATTGCCAGCGCTGCCGCCCTCTGGAAAGCGGCAGACTTGCGCTGCCCGTCATGACCGACCAGCAGAATTCTTCGACTTTGGTTCATCCTCCACCTCCGTCTCGTTCGTACTTGAACCAGATCAAGCTACATCCTGCGGCTAGGCCGGAGCGGGTGAATTGATATTCGTCAATTTTACATCGCAGTGCGGCAGCTCTGATGAATAGTTCCTGTGGCGCTCAAAATGCCATCAACTGACGAATGACTGAAAAATGGAGATAGCCTCTTCTACACTCTCATTTCTAGTCTAAGTGTCTAAAGGCATATTCAATGGCTGAAAACCCACTAGACAAGATGGGGTCGTCGCCCCCCCTGCACATCAGCTGCCATGGCTGCTCTCTGGCTCGCCTGTGCCTGCCGGTCAGCCTTAACGAAAGCGAAATCAATCGCCTTGAGGACGCCATCAAACGCAATCGACCGCTGCGTAAGCACGAACACCTGATTCGCGCGGGCGACCCAGTGCAGCATGTATATGCCCTGCGCTCCGGAGCCTTCAAGAGCTACCTGCTCAATCCGGACGGGGTCGAGCAGATCATCGGCTTTCATTTGCCGAGCGAACTAATTGGTCTGGATGCCTTCGGCAGAGATTGCTACCCCAGCTACAGTGTCGCTCTGGATACCTCGCTGGTATGTGCCATTCCGCTGCACCAACTGGAAGAGCTGGCGGGCTCTATTCCAGGGCTGCGCAAACAACTGCTCTACATCCTAAGCAGGGAAATCCATGAGGAACAGGAACACCACAGCCATGTGCGTGAAAGCGCGGAGCAGCGCCTGGCGGCCTTCCTGGTCAATCTTTCCGCCCGTTATAGCAAGCGAGGGCTTTCCGCTTCGAGCTTCGTCATGCCGATGAATCGCAGTGAAATCGGCAACTATCTGGGCATGACTACCGAAACTGTCAGTCGCCTGTTCAGCCGTTTCCGCGACTTGAATCTGATTACCTGCCGCGGTCATGAAGTGCGCCTGTTGGATATCCAGGCCCTGCTTCAGCAGGGCAAGCCCAAGGCGTAGGCCCGCGCCAGAGCAACGCCAGAATCAAGTCGCCACTACAGACCAATATGTGCAATGCGGCCGGAGGGGTTCTGAATCGCCCCAGGTCTTCTAGACACCTCCAATTCTCATGTGGTGCCCCATCAACTGAGCCCTTGGCATCCGAACAGACTGGACTATGCTCAGTGAACCTTGAAAAGGAATTCGAGCTATGTCCCCCATGCGCAAGGCCGCGCCTCTGTATCTCGCTCCCTTTTGGCGGTTCTGCACTGCCAAAGCCATTTCCGTCGTAAGAAAACACCCTGGCGCTTTATCGGCTCACCCTATGCGTGAGACCGATCGCGCGCGCTCGTCCCTATCTCGCAAACAGGAAAGGAACTCCCTATGTGCACCATCGGAACCGTCTTTGACGGCGGCAGCATCTACACCTTCAAACAGTGCGACCTGATCCCTGTCACCGCCTTCAACTCGCCTGATGTGCGGGCCGGCAGTAACGGCGTAAATAGCTACATTGCCATGACCCGCCAGGGCAGCGCGGGGATCTGGGCCGGGGTTAATGACCATGGCGTGGCGTTTGTCGCCGCCGACACCTACACCACCACCGCGGCCAACTATTACGCCAGCAGCGCCCAAGCCGAGGCCCTGTTTGCGGCTTACGAGGCCAGCATCAGCAGCCATACCAGCGCCACCGAGGCGGCGCAGAGCCTGATTGATTTCTATCGCAACACAGGTGGCAACACACCATTTCCGGCACCGGACATTTCCTTGATCAGCGGCTGGGCAGATCCCCAGAAGACGCAGCCGATCAGCATGCTGATCGAGTACATGCCCAACCCGTTTAACCAGGACTCGGTGCGCCTGATCAAGCGAACAGGCGGTTTTTTCGTTTCTACCAACAATTTTCGCCTGCAACCCAATGCCGTGGATTACTCGGCCAATCACAGCACCTATCTGCGCCTGCAGCGCGCTGAAACCATTCTGCAAGTCGACCCCAGCCATCAGGGCATCAAGACCCTGCTCAGCGACCAGTATTACGGAGAAACAGAGCTATCGATTTGCCGTGAAACTGACTACCTGGGCATCGAATTTCACACCCAGGCCACCGCGCTGTTCAGTGCCAGTGCCGGCAGCGCGCAGTGTGAGTACCAGATCAACGGCAACCCTAAGACCAACCCCCTCAGCCTATTTCCGGAGATCCTGTCATGAGCCCCATCGACATCAGCCTCAAGCTCGCCAACCAAACGCCTATTGCACCACCCGCGCAAGGGTTTTTCTATGTCGACCAAGGTAACTACCAAACCTTCATGCTGGCCGACACGCCGCTGACGGCCTACTCCGACAGTGCCACCTCCTGCATCATCACCGCCGTGGTCAGCAACTTTGATAACCACAACAGCCTGAACCTGGCCCACCTCGACAGCCCGGCCTGCATCGACGCCTTCTTCGACCTGATCGCCGCCCAGCCCGCCAATAGCTGGCAAGTATTCGCCCAAGGTGCCAACCCACCTGACAACAGCACCGCCCAGGCCAATGCCAGCCAATTGCAAGCCCGCATCGACCAACTCGGCAGCCGTGTCGTGCAGTGCGAACTGGCGCTCTTGCAGGGGGACCCAAGGCAGGACAACCGTGGGGATTTCGGCGTGAGTTACTCCGGCGATGGCCGCGCCGTGGCCACCAATCAGCCCTACGACCTGCAGCTGTACCAGCGCGATCCAACCTGCGGCGGACAAACGGTGTACTGCATCATGCGCCGCCAGGAGCAGCCGCCCTTGCAGATTCGCGACGCCGGCCTGCCCTTTACCCATGCTGAACTGGTCGAACTGGCGGAAATCGCCCTGCAGTTCCGCAAAGACCCGCAAGACCCCAGCACCGCGTTCAGCAACATCGTCAACCTGCAAAGCGAAGAAATCCGGCAGAACTGGTCGACCACCCCGGCTTACGAGGCCCCCTGGTTCTCCGACCAACTCAAGCTCGGTGCCGCCTTCGCCATCGCCATGGCCCCTGTGGTCAGTCTCAGCGCTCAGCACCTGAAGCGCACTACGGCACCTAGTTTCGGGCGGCTACGCCAGGCCCTGCTGACCCAACGCTAAGCCACGACCGAGACAAGCCAGGAGGCACACAATGCATATCGCGATTATCAACACTGGCGGGACTATCAGCTGCGTCGGCGACCCGCTGGCACCGATGAGCGCCACGGCCTTTGCAGCGGCCAGTGAGCAGTTGCTCAACCCAATCCTGCAGCAGCAGTTCCCTGATCTCAGCATCGGCTATCTGACCCAGATCAGTTTCCCCGAGTCGGCCAGCAAAACCCTGGACAGCACCAATCTGCAACCCACCGACTGGTGCATCATGGCCCAGGGCATCTTGGACAATTACGCCGCCTACGACGGCTTCGTCATTCTCCATGGTACCGACAGCATGGACTTCTCGGGTGCCGCGCTGGCGTTTCTGCTCAACAGCTTCGACGCCAATGGCTATGCCACCGCAGTGCTGAACAAGCCGGTGATCATCACCGGCTCGCAGGTGCCGCTGTATTACCAGGCCAGCAGCGACCAAGCTTTAAGCCTGAACTTCAACACCGACGCTTATCAGAACGTCTGTGGCGCAGTCGCGGCCGCACAAAGCGGTATTGCCGAGGTGTGCGTGTACTTTCACAACCACCTCTACCGCGGCAACCGCGTGGTTAAAACCAACGCGAGCCAGTTCGACGCTTTCTCATCGCCCAACTACCCGGCACTGGCCGAATATGGCATCAGTCTGACGCTCAACAACGCAGCCTGCCTACCCGGCCCCGTGCACGCTAGCCTAAGCCTGGAGAGCCCAAGCGTATTAGCCGGCCAGCAAAACCAGCTCAACCAAATAACGGCCTGCATCAATAATTTTCCGATTGTTCAGTTGAACGCATTCCCCGCGCCTTACAGCATCTCACCACCCAGCGCCTTTCTCGCCACGCTGATAAACGCTGTGGTTACGGCCGGGGCACGCGGCATCATTCTGGAGTCCTATGGCGAAGGTAATTTCCCCTCCGGCAATCCGGACTCACCCAGCGCAGGGGCCATCTACCAAGCCCTTAGCCAAGCCAACCAAAGCGGCGTCAACCTGGTCGATTGCACTCAGGTCTTGGCAGGTACGGTAAACAACAGCGCCTATGCCTCCGGTGCCTGGCTGCCCCAGGTAGGTGCCCTGGCACCAGCTGACATGACGCCCATGGCCGCCCTGGCAAAGTTGATGATTCTGATGGCCGCCGCCGCAACCAACGGCTGGACACGTCAGCAGGTGCAGACCCTGCTGCAAACCAACCTGGCCGGCGAGATGCAGAGCGTCAATTACCTCGACAGCCGGATCAACCCCGAACTGCTACCCAACCAGAGCATCAGCGCCCTGGATGGTAGCGCCAGCCTGACTAACACCCCAGACCAAGGTCCGGTACTGCTAGCCAGCGGCCAGAGCACGCCGCTGTGGTGCCTCCCCATCACAATCCAGCCGGGCGACCTGCCAGGTCGCCTGCGCATGCAGGATGACGGCAACTTGGTGTTCTACAACCGCAACAACCAGGCTATCTGGGCCAGCGATACCGGCCAGTTCGGTGGCGCGTCTTCGCGGCTGGTGATCAGCGGCCATTACGCGAGTTCTGCGCCAAGCAACAGCCTAACCATGCAGGTGTACAACTACTCCAGCATGGCCAGCGCTAGCCAGCTCTACCCTTAGTCCCAATCCACCCAGCGAAAAGGAATACGCCATGAACAGTTCAGCACGCCCCTTCAAATTCAGCGGTGTTATTGCGCCTCAGGACTTTTTTCACCAAACCACCCGCGCCCCAGCGCTGGGCGCGGTACCGGACGAGCACTACATAGCCCCTACGGTCATCTCGGTACAAATCAGCGTGCCCGAGCAGAAGACCATTGGCGTGCCCCAGTACTCGGCCACCGTATATGGAGAGGCAGCCGGTCGCTACGACCCCGCAGGCGACTGCCAGGGCAACTTCATGTCATTCAGGTTCCAGCCCAACAACAACTGTTACGCCTACGGCTGCAACATCACACCAAACACCTTTCCTCAGCCAGGACGGCAGAGTGGCTACCTGCTCACCGCCGCGAACTTTCAACAGCCCTTCTCCGATCTGGGGGCCATGGTTAGCAGCTACGCAGTCAAGGATGGGCTGGAGTTGGTCGGCACTAGCCTCGAAGAGCTGTTTGCGTTCAAGTCCAGCAAGCAGGGTACTAACCCACAGCCACCAGGCAATCTGGGGGCCGGCTACCTCGGCGGGCACTTTGTCGCGCTGATGGTCTCAACGGCCGGGGATGCCAACTGGCCGGGCGACTACCACTGGGCGCGCTGTGACAACTCGTCCGGCGCTTGCGACAGCTGGTCACAGAAAGACGGTTCAGACCAAGTGACCAACTTCGACTTTGCCGGCAATCCGATCAGTAACCCCATGACTGCCAATTGGCAGGTCAACCAGGGGCCAGTCTCCAGCACCGATAGCCGTGAGCTGCTGGTGGAGTACGGTTTTTACTGCTTTATGTTTGTCCCAGAAACCGGAGTGAAGATTATTTAATCCAACACCGATGGCGAAACGCCCAGTGGCCCAAGGTCGCTGGGCCATTTCCGGGTCGAACCTGTCTGCTCTCGGTTGCTGTGATGTCTAGGCAGGCCTACAGGCCCCCATTCTTCAAAAATCCACATGATCGTGAGTTTTAAGTGACCGAAAAATGGATAGAGCTGAAAATCCTCACGACTGTGCGGATTAACCAAAAGTGATAGCGACCGTCATAAACCCTCAAGTTCAAACGGACAAACTCAAGAGCCTGCGCGCTTCGCTTGCGTGCGGTGACCATACGATCGGTGGAATAACGGTCTTGACCCTGCCACGGCGTTCTCGTCCTCAAGGGCTGCGTGCGTTTCACGCACTTGCGGCAGCGCCGGCTAGCGCCCCCTGACTGCTGCGCTACACCGTGCTGATTCCGGTTCCGGGCAATTTCGCCCGAGCAACTGGAGCACGATCATGTCGCAACGCTCTCTGGCTATTAACGCTTCGCTACGGGTTCAGGACGACCAGGGTCGCTACTTGCCAGCCACTGCCGAACAGATTCTGGAAGAGGCGCGCCGGGTCATCGACCTCAAAACTCAACGTGGTGAAGCGTTCACTTCGCCAGAGCGGGTCAAGGAGTACTTGATCACCAAACTGGCCGGCTCGAACATGAGGTTCTCGCTGCACTGTTCCTGGATGCCAAACACCAACTGATTCAGTACCTTGAGAGGTTTCGCGGGGGTAATCCACCGCGCACCTTCTCAGTGATTGAGCGACTCAGTGCCGACCACGAGTGATCCTTTAATCCACGCTCTGTTCCACTGCAGTTTCGACAGCCTTGTCCTGTGTGAGCGCTTTCGGCTTTGTCTGATTCCGTCGAGCTTGTCCGCGCTGCCGCGTAGCCTGATGCTTCGCATGCAGAGCCTGAGCCGCTGTCACAATGCCTTCTGCCTGGCCGCTTAGGTTCAAGCGCGCCGCATTCTCCGTCATGCATGCCCAGTATCGACTTCCTCGACACCAGGTAGCCATGCCCTGCTTGAGCTGTTCGCTGGTTATTCCAAGCAACTCCAGGTGTTGCTCGGCATCCTTGAGAATGCCTTCCTTTAGTGGGACTTTGGGGGCGGGACTGACCGGAAAAGCTAATGGAAAGTGCTTCTGCAATAGCCAGATCGCTTCGACCGCAGGGTCTTGCTCCCGAAGCTTCGCCTGCGGGGAAGGCTTCCGCGCACGGTGCTTCGTGCTATCAGGCTTTACCTGCACTTTTTCGGCCCGCAGGCGGTCACGTAACTCAGCTAGTTGTTCAAAACCCATCGTTCAGTTCGCAGCTTCAGTTGAAATGTGGCGCTAGGTTATCCCATGCAGCCTTTTGACACAGCCTAATCAAGGGGGTTCTACCCCGTTAGCACGGACACTTTCGAGTAAGCTCACGTCGAGCTAAAGGAGTGTTCATATCCAAGCGTAAAAAATACAGCCCCGAGTTCAAACAAGAAGCTGTCGAATTGGCCCGTCGTTCAGGAACCAGCTGCCGCCAAATCGCCCAAGAGATCGAAGTGGTACAGAGCCTGTTAAAGCACTGGGTTCGAGAGGCACAGCCAGGCACAGAAAAGACCTTTCCCGGAACAGGTGGCCCGTGGCCGCCTCAAGCGTGAGCTCGCCCGCGTGACCAAGGAACGTGATTTTTAAGAGACGCGGCAGCCAATTCACCAGTGCGGATTACCAGCGTTTTCTGACTCGCAATACACTGATTTGTAGCATGAGTGCCGTCGGGCATTGTGGCGATAACGCAGCCTGCGAAGGTTTCTTCGGTCAGCTCAAGCGTGAGCGTGTTACCCATCAATCGTATCGGGACGGATTTACTCGACTACATCGAGCGATTCCATAACCCACGAATGCGTCGTAGAGTCTCCCGGCAAGATCTGAAGTTTTCAGCCCTTTTCAAACCGTCCGTGGACATGGGGTAGAACCCATAAACGCAGGACTCTTGCCATAGGAAATAGGCCGAACACAGTGATAATTCGGGTGCAGCGTTCTGCTTGAGCTTGCTCTAAATTCCTGTCTCGCACGGCACCGGATGAGTGCACCATCCTATATAGGCCAGTCACTTTCCTTGCCTAATGCGTTGTGCGGCAATGAAGAGCCGAAAGTGAAGGCTTTGGGCCTCTCCGGCGCAGTCAGATTGCGCGTGCACCATGCCTGCAGAAGTGCAGTAAGGGCTGCGTTGTCATCCTGGCCCTCGGCAGGCACGATGAAGGCTTTCAGTCGTTCGCCTTCATGTATGGACATCAGTCGAACAGCCGCCACCGCAACCTCGGGGAGGTCCTGCAGACGCTCGCAGATGCTGGCTGGAAACACATTGATCCCGCCTACCTGAACAGCCTTGTCGCGACGGCCTGTCGGTCGAAAATATGTCTGATCCAGCCACTGCAAATGATCGTTCAGCTCATAGTCTGCGCCGCTGGCGCATTCGCTCAAGGTATCGGCGTGACCACCGCGCCGCCATCGCGGAAGCAGTTTGAATGGCACCTCAGGGTCGCTGCGCAGGCCGATGCCGGCGGTCTCGCTTGAGCCATATACCTCGATCATGCGCTCCAGACCTTGCTGCCTCAGTTGACAAAGAATCCTGGGGTCACAGGGGCCGGTGGAGGTGATGGCGGTAATCCCCGCTGCAAAGCTGGTGCCCTGCCGACTCAGTTGGCCCCAGATAAACGGAAAGCCGATCAGCAGATCGCCTGCCTGCAACTTGCGTTGGTTAATCAGTGCCAGTGCCTGTGGGCCACGGACAACAGGCAGTTGCAGCTGCAAGGGCAGCAGTACACTGAAGATGAAGCCGTAAATATGGTGGCATGGGCTGAGCGCGATAATTCGCTGCGCCGGCTGCTCTGTGTCTGGACCAAATTGCGTGGCAAAAAAGCGGGCCTCGTTGACTAGAGCATCCCACTGCTGCGGGCATTGTTTCGGTGTACCAGTGCTGCCGGATGTTGCAAAGGTGAGGTTCTCTGAACCGCACACGCGAGCGTTCACAACCAACTCAGCCCATTCACCAAGGGTCTTGAAACGAAGTAGATAATCTTCAAGGCCGCTGTCGTAAATGTTGAAAAACGTGGCAACGCGGGTCGCCAGACTTAGCAGCTCCAGGGAGTCCGCACCTATGGCGATCAGGTGCTGATCAGGCTCAAGGGTTCCATGTGCCTCACCTAGCAGGGTCGAGGCATCCCAACGTTCGCTACCAGTCTGATGTGAGGAAAGGTAGCGCAAGGCTTTGAGTTCATCAGCAAGTAACGACACGATGACTGCAAGGATGCTGGCTTTATCCAGTTCAAGTCGGTTCAAGCTGATCTCGGCGTGTTGGTGAGGCATCGGGAGTGCAATCAGAGGCGTTTGACGAAAACCCAGTACGTGTCCCCAGTCAAAGCCTTCTTCATGTGGACTTTTACCTTGGTGGGCTTCATTTGATAGTCGAAGACATATTCGAACATCGTATTGAGGTTGCCACTTTTAACGCCATCAGCGAAACGGCCCTGGAACTCCGGGCGATTGGTGCAAGGAGCCACATCACGGAAAAAGCTCTTGCCAATCACTTCGCTCGGCTTACGACCGGTGATGTCACCTTCGGCGGCGTTGTACTGCAGGATTTTGCCGGAGGAATCGAGCTGAATGGCACCAAATGCCACCTTGTCGAGTTGCCCTGCGGTCATCTTGGCGAGGGTGTTTTCAATGTCGTTTGACCCAAAACTTACTAATTCCATGGTGTACTCCTGATGGGTTGCGCACTAACCTTAAGTTGTACAGGATGCATTTAATGTACATGTATTGCAAAGATATTTATCGAGCGTCTCTGCTCGCTCACGTGGGGCCAGGAGAAGCCTGAAGGGAAGAAGAGCTAACCCCCCTGCGGATTCGCGACGAGCAAGGTCGCTACATGCCGGCCACAGCCGATCAAATCATGGCGGCTGCTGGTCGAGCGTTTTATAGGGAAGGAACCGGCAGAAAGTTGCTGCACACCATCCAGATATAGCCGCTTAGACTGCTACAGGTGCGGCCTCACCTCGCCAGCTAAGCAGGCTGTGAGCAAGTAGCGCCAGGAGAATGATGCTGCCACCCAGCAAGACCTGGGCGCTAGGGGCCTCGTCGAGCAACCACCAGACCCACAAGGGTCCCAGCACCACTTCCAATAGCAGTAACAAGCCGACTTCGGTGGCACTGATCCAACGCGGACCGAGCTGAATCAGCATAAATGCCAGCGGCAACAGCACGCCGGCCATCAGTGCCAGCACCGACCACTGCTGCACGGTAAAATCCGGGGTGCCACCAAAGATGAACCCCAGCAGCGACACTAGCAGCGCACCGGGGATTAATGCCGGGCTCATGTCCACCGCCGGCTGGCTACGTGCCAGAGTGAAGTTGCCGGCCAGCAACGTGGCAGCCACCAGCGCCAACAGATTGCCACCTAGGCTGCTGCCCGGTGACTCATCGACGACGATCAACAACACACCGCCCAGACACAACAGAATCGCCAGCAGCGTCCGCAGGGCCAGGCGCTCGCCCAGCCAGACCCAGGCCAAGGCGGCAGCGATGAGAGGCGACAGACTGAAGATCAGCAACGTACTGGCCGCCCCCGCCAAACCCATGGCATGGACGAAACACAGAGTACTGAAGCAGTAGCAAAGCGCGCAGCCGACTCCGGTCCAACCGCAGCGGTGAAATGCCCCAGACAGCCCGCTGCGATAGCGCCAGGTCAACAGCAGGCCGAGACCGAACGCCATCAGCAGACCACGCCAGGCCAGGATCTGCATGGCATCGCCGGCCAACCAGCGCAGTACCAGGGCATCTGGCGATATCACCAGCATCCCCAGAGCAGTGAGCAACAAGCCCTTCTGTCTATCCTGCACTTTTGGCTTCCTTATATGACTGGCAATTGATGGCTATCGCTGCGCTCAAACACATCCGGCAAGAGCCTGTTGCCTCAACGTTCGGGGCCACGTGCCGTGCAGGTCACCTTCAGATCCGCCCACAACTGTCGACCAGTAAACTGCCAAAGCCCTGCGGACGATGCACGCAACCGGCCAGTTGCAAAGCGTGCCAGAACAGCGCCTGGTTACTTGAAATAACCGGAAGGCCGAGGCGTTTTTCCAGTGCGTCGAGCAGGCCCAGGGTACGCAGGTTGGTGCAAGCGAGAAATAACGCATCGACCCGTTGCCCGGCGAGCAACTCCAGCGCTGCGGCCTCAATCGCCGCAGCAGGGATACGTGGGATCTCGGCGTCTTCCAGTACGGCAAAGGTGCCGAAGGCCACCACCTCGTGACCAGCCTGCTGTAGCCCCTGGCAGAGTGGATAGTTGACCTCGCCGATATAGGGTGTAAGCACGGCAATACGCCGTGCATCAAGGCCCCGCAAAGCGGCCTTGACCGCACTCCAGGGATTGCTGACCGGAACCCCCGGATGGGCCTGGTTGAGCAAGCGCGTCACCTCCTGTTCGCCTATCAGCATGCTCCCGGAAGTGCAGCCGAAGGCCAGCACGTCCAGCGGCAAACCAGGCACCAAGAGCTCACTGGACTGGGCAAGAGTCTGCGCCAGACCGCGCAACCCTTCGGCAGTCACGGTGGGGCTACAAGGGGTGCGGGTGCTGTATAGCTCGACCCGCTCACCGAGCAACTGACGCCACTCGTTTTCCAGAGTGAAATCACTGGCAAGCTGCACCAGGCCCAAGCGCACATGTCCGTCATCAGCAGCACGCTGAAAGGGGAAGACCCGTTGTAGCTTCTGGAAATCGGCGAAAGAAGCGCTCATCTCAGGTCTCCTCGAGCAGACGTGCCGCATAGTTGGCAATCGCGGTGTCCTGCACCCCAGTGCCGGTCAGATCGCACACACTGATCTGCTCAGCACTGCTGCGCAGGGTGCAACCCTGCGCAATCAGGCTACCCAGTTCGAACACCTCACGCTGCAAGGCCGGCGCGTGGTGCAGCTCGCCGAGGGCCTGTGACTGGCTGAGACGGTCGACCACCAGCAGGTCGGCGCTGGCCAGAATAGTCGGTTCAAGCTCGTTCTTATGGGGGTTGTCAGAGCCCATAGCGGTAACGTGGATACCTTTAGGAAGGTCACTCCAGCGCAATACTGGCTCGCGAGCCGGTGTGGTGGTGACCACGATGTCGGCATGGGCACAGGCGCTGGCGGCGCTGGTGTGCACGGTCACCGGCAAGCCGTGGTGGGCCCGGATACGAGTAGCATAGAGTTCGGCTTTGATTCGATCACGCGCATGCACATGCACCTCGCGGATGTCGCGCACCAGGCACAAGGCGGCCACCTGCAGGTCTGCCTGCAGGCCTGCTCCGATCACCGCGACGCTGCGTGCATCGGTGCGCGAAAGATGCTTGGCGGCGATGGCACCGGCCAGCGCGGTACGGATGTCGGTCAGGTAGCCCTCGTCGAACAAGACCGCTTCGACCAGCCCGGTCTTGGCCGAGAACAGCAGCATCAGGCCATTAAGGCTAGGCAGGCCGAGCGAGGGATTGTCGAAGAAACCCGGGCTGATTTTTATTGCGAAACGCGGCCAGCCGCGGATATGTGCGGTCTTCACATCGACCTCGCCGTTACTCTCGGCAATGTTCATGCTGAGGATCGGCGGCATCTCCACCTCGCCACGGCCGAGGGCGGCGAAACCGGCCTCGACCGCCTCCAGGGCGGCCTGATCGAGTTTGACCCGCTCGGCGATCTGCTTGCGCTTATAGATGTGCATAAGGATGCTCTCCGGCCAGGCGGCAGGCCTCGGCAAAGGTTTCATTTGACAGGTTCTGGCCGCTGACCACGAAGGCCACACGACGCCCAGCCAGATCCAGGCGATGCTGTTCGACGGCGGCGACACCGACGGCGGCCGCCCCCTCCACCAACATCTTCTCCTCATGCAGGAAGTGCAGTATGGCGCGGGCGATCTGCGCCTCATCAACCTTGTAGCCGCGATCCATGTAACGCTGGGTCATGGCGAAGGTCCAGGCGTTGTCCAAGCCAATGCCGCCACCCAAACTGTCGGCCAGCGACGCCACCTCGGGGACCTGCACCGGATGGCCGGCAGCCAGGCTCTCAAGCATCGCCGCACCGTCGCGCATACTCACGCCGACCAGCTCGACGGCCGGATTGATGCTCTTCAGCGCCAGGCCCAGGCCGGCGATCAGGCCGCCGCCGGACAGGCCGGCAAACACCAGGTCGATATCTGGCTGCTCCTCCATGATCTCCAGGCCACAGGTGCCCTGACCAGCAATCACCAGCGGATCGTCGAACGGCGGGATATAGGCCAGGCCTTGCTCGTCGCGTAGACGGTGTGCCTCGATGTCGGCGTCATCCTGACAGTTGCCATGGATCACCAGGTCGGCACCGCTGGCGCGCAACGCCTCGACCTTGTTGTTGGGCACCAGGCGCGAAATACACACGGTGACCGGAATACCCAGGTGCTGCCCGGCATAGGCCAGGGCGCGCCCGAAGTTACCGGTGGACATAGTCACCACGCCACGCGCCCGCTGCGCCGGATCAAGGCCGAGCAACGCGTTAGTGGCCCCACGCAGCTTGAAGGCTCCGGTAGGCTGCAGGTTGTCGAGCTTCAGCCACGCCTCGCAGTTCCATCGCCGCGACAACGATTCGGAGCGCACCATCGGTGATCGCAAGACCAACCCGGCAATACGTTGGCGCGCTAGATAGATATCGTGCAGGGTCAGTTCTTGTTGCATGCCAATCCCCAGAAAACCACCGATAACCAAAGCGGCTGGTTGCTCTTATGAGCCCAGCCGCATGAGAGGGTTGCCTTATTTCGCCTGCCAAGCACCACTGCTGATCAGCTTGTCGGTCACCTTGTTCACCGCTCGCTCGGCACGAGCCACGATGTCATCAACTTCGTCACGAGTGACCACCAGCGGCGGGGCAAAGCCGAGGATGTCGCCGTGTGGCATAGCGCGGGCGATCAGACCCTCCTCCAGGCAGGCAGCGGAAATCTGCGGGCCGACCTTGAGGTTCGGGTCGAAATGCTGGCGCTTGCTGCGGTCACTGGAGAACTCCAGAGCCGCGAGCAGGCCGATGCCGCGCGTTTCACCGACCAACGGATGGTCAGCAAAAGTGGCCTGCATGCGCTGCTGCAGGTAGGCACCGGTGTCACGGGCGTTGCCGGTGAGGTTCTCGCGCTCGATGATGTTCAGATTGGCAATGGCCGAGGCGATGCCCATCGGGTGGCCAGAGTAGGTGTAGCCGTGACCGATGGCACCGTAGGTATCCGTGCCCTGCTCCAGCACCTGCCACACACGCTCGCCAACGATCACCCCGGACAGCGGCTGGTAGGCCGAAGTCAGGCCCTTGGCCACGGTGATCAAATCCGGCTTCATCTCGTAGTATTGCGAGCCGAAATCGACGCCCAGGCGACCAAAGCCGCAGACGACCTCGTCAGCGATCAACAGGATGTCGTACTTGTCCAGCACCTTACGGATCTCCGCCCAGTAGCCCTGCGGTGGCGGCACGATGCCGCCGGTGCCGAGAACCGGCTCGCCGATCATCGCCGCCACAGTGTCCGGCCCCTCAGCGAGGATCATCTCTTCCAGCTTCTGCGCGCAGTAGCGGGAGAACTCCAGCTCGCTCATGGCGTCGTCGGGACGACGGTAGTAAACAGGTGCCACTGTGTGTTTGATGCGCTCCAGTGGCAGGTCGAAGTGGGCGTGAAACACCGGCAGACCGGTCATCGAGCCGGACGCGATGCTTGAGCCGTGGTAGCCACGGTCGCGGGAGATGACCTTCTTCTTCTCCTTACGGCCGAGGATGTTGTTGTAGTACCAGACCAGCTTGAGCTGGGTCTCGTTGGCGTCCGAGCCGGACATGCCGTAGTAGACTTTGCTCATGCCCTGACCGGCGAGCTTGACGATACGCTCGGACAGGGTGGCCATGCCCTCGGTGGTATGGCCGACATAGGTGTGATAGTAGGCCAGCTGCTTGGCTTGCTCGTAGATCGCCTCGGCCATCTCAGTGCGGCCGTAGCCGATGTTCACGCAGTACAGGCCAGCGAAGCCATCGATGAACTGGTTGCCCAGCGAGTCCTGGATGCGGATGCCCTGGGCACCGGTGATGATCCGCGCCGGGCTCTCACCGTGGGCGTGCTGCTTGAGGTGGGTGGAAGCGTGAAAAACGTTCTGGCGGTCGATCTCGATGATCTTTTGGGTGTCGATAGTCATGGCATTGCCCTCATGGAATACGTTTTTTGGTCGATGTTGCGGCGGTTTCAACTCAACTGCCGCTGGCACTGGGCAGGCCGCCCAGGCAGTAATATTTGATCTGGCTGTACTCATCGAGTCCGTGGCGCGAGCCTTCGCGACCGAGGCCGGACTGCTTGACGCCACCAAAGGGAACGGGTGGGCCGGTCATCTTCACCGAGTTGACACTGACCATGCCGAACTCCAGGCCGCGCAGCAGCTGCCATACCGGACGCATGTCGTGACCGTAGACGTAGGCGGCCAAGCCGTATTCGGTGTCATTGGCCTGGGCGATCAGCTGTTCCAAGTCGTCCCAGGCCAGCACGCCGGCCACTGGGGCGAAGTTTTCCTCTCGATAGACGCGCATGTCTGCGGTCACCTCGGCCAGCAGGGTCGGCATAAAGAAGTTGCGCCCGGGTGCCTGCCCCTGGTCGCCGATTAGCAGGCGCGCCCCCTTGGCTACGGCGTCGTCCACTAGTTCCTGGGCCTTGGCCACCGCCTTGGCGTTGATCAGCGGCCCCTGATTGACTCCACGGGCCAGGCCGTTGCCTACGGTCAGCTCGCCCATGCGCCGGGCAAAAGCCGCGAGAAACGGCTCGTACAGCGAGCGATGAACGAAGATGCGGTTAGCCGCCAGGCAGTCCTGACCGGTAGTCTGGAACTTGGCGTCGATAGCGGCCTGGGCTGCCTCCTCGACGTCCATGTCCGGCAAGACGATGAAGGGGGCATTGCCGCCCAATTCCATCGAGCACTTCTTCACCGTGGCCGCGGCCTGTTGCAGTAACAGGCGGCCGACCCGGGTCGAACCAGTAAAGGACAATGCCTTGACCTTGTCGCTGGCGCAGAGCACCTGGGAAACCATTTCCGGCTCGCCGGTGATGACGTTGAACACCCCCGCAGGGAAGCCGGCGCGTTCAGCCAGTTCGGCCAAAGCCAGGGCGGAGAACGGCGTCTCACCGGCCGGCTTGACCAGTACAGTGCAGCCCACGGCCAGAGCCGCTGCGGCCTTGCGGGTGATCATCGCGCAAGGAAAATTCCACGGTGTGATCAAGGCCGCCACGCCTATCGGCTCGCGTACGCTACCCAGCTGGGCGTTACGGATATGACTGGGGATGGTCTCGCCGTAGGCGCGACGAGCCTCCTCGGCAAACCAGCGAATGAAGGAGGCAGCGTAGTCAATTTCGCCACGGGCCTCATCGATCGGTTTGCCCTGTTCCAGAGTCATCAGCCGAGCCAGATCTTCCTTGTTCTCCAGCAGCAAATCATGCCACTTGCCCAGGATCACGCCGCGGGCATCTACCGACAGTGCGCGCCAGCCAGGCAAGGCGGCCTGCGCAGCATCGATGGCGTGCTCGACCTGGCTGGCATCGAGTTGGGTGCAACGCCCGATGGTTTCTTCGCTGGCCGGATCGATGACCGCTTCATCGCGCCCCCCGTGGCCAGCAATCCATTTGCCATTGACGTAAGCCAACTGGCGAACCAAGCGTGGATCTTTAAGCATGTGCATGGACCGTGTCCCCTCTACTTGCCTGGCCGCGGCGAGTTCGCGGCGCAGGACGTGGTGCGTGTTTACGGCTCCCACTTTAGGGCTAGTCGGTCAGCGACTTTTTCTCTTCAAGGGGGCGAGTGGACTGTGTTTTTTTTCTTTGCCGGTGGCTTGCCGAGGTTTTTTTCTGTGCGGCTGCCCGGGCCGGAGCAGGCAGGAAAAACCGCTACACCGGGCGGGTTCGAGAAGGGTTACAGAAGTGGCGACTAGACTTCTTCACCATCCAACAACAGCGGTGGTTCGCTGTGCTTGATGGTCTTGGTGACGATGTAGGTGAAATAGCGCTCGATGCCCAGGTCGGTCATCAGCCAACGGTCGATCAGGCGTTGGTACTGGTCGATGTCGCGCGCCATGACCTTGACGATATAGTCGATACCGCCGCCAGTGGCGTAGCACTCAGTGACTTCGGGACAGTCCTGCATGGCATTTTCAAAACGCAGGAAGGCTTCGCGGTTATGTTGCTTGAGGCTGATCTCAACCATCACCGAGGCCCGCTTGAGCAGAATCTCGGTGTTCAGTTGGGCACCGTAGCCGCGGATGATACCGGCCTCTTCCAGGCGCTTGACCCGCTCCCAGCAGGGGCTGATCGACAGATTGATGGCTTCGGCCAGGCTGGATTTGGTGATTCGTCCATTGCTCTGCAGAATGCGCAGAATCTTCAGGTCGTAGCTGTCCAGACGCATAAACCGCTCCACGTCGAAAAAAAGGCCGCCCTCCGCCATATATGACGAGATGGATCGGCAGAGGTGTTACTGAGCGCCCAGGTGCGCAGAGTTCACACAATCTTGGGTGCCAGCCCAGAACAGGTGTCCGCCCGGGGCCAGGCAACACAACTAAAAAAACCGGCGGAGTAACCCGCCGGCAAAAGGGGTGACTACTTTTCCAACTCGGTAATTTCCTGCTCTAGGGCTTTGAGTATGTCCCCCGCTTCGGGACCGGCCAGCTGCACCAGTTTCTCGCGCATCGGCTGGCTGGCCTCGCGGAAAGCGGCCTGCTCCTCTTCGGTCAAGCGCACCAGCTGGATCTCTGGCTTGGCCTGCTTGATCTTTTCCAGGCGCTCATCGTTGTATTTGGCCTGGGTTTCGAAGATGTATGGCCCCAACTCTTCCACCGTCTCGTCAATGAGCTTGCGCTGGTCGGCCGGCAGGCCCTGGTACCAGGACTCACTGGACAGTACGGCGACCGTGAACTGCTGATGCCCCGACCAGGTCAGCACATCGTTGACCTCATAGAACTTCATTTCCTCGATGGCGAAGATCGGATTTTCCTGGCCGTCGATCATTTTCAGTTGCAGGGCACCATAGACCTCGGAATACGGCAGAGGCGTCGGCACTGCGCCGAACGACTTGTAGGTTTCCACCAGCATCGGCGAAGCCATTACGCGCATTTTCACATTGGTGAAGTCGGCTGGCTTGCGCACCACTTTGTTAGTAGTCCAGACCATATCGCCTTCCGGGTACATGCTCAGCAAGCGCAGGTTGCGGGTTTTCAACCGATCGGCAATGGGGCCGTAGATAGTCGGACTCTCGGTCAACAGCTTGAGGTTGACCTGGTTGTCCTGGGACAACAGGTAAGGTACCGAGAACACCTGCATGCCCGGCGCGGTCGAACCAAGGATGCCAGTCGAACCGTGGGTGAACTGCAGGACACCGTTGGCCACCAGCTCGGTCAGGTCCTCGGACTCGCCTAAAGCGCCGTAGGGATAGACTGTGACGCTGATCTTGCCACTGCTCTTCTCCTCGATCAGCTGTTTGAACTTCTGCGCATAGGCGTCCTGCACGCTGCCACTGATCTCCTCGAGGGCGAATTTCCATTCCTCGGCAGCCGCCGCCAGGCTGCTTTGGCCGATAAGGGCCAGGCCCATCGCTGCGGCCAGGGCCGCTTTCTTCAGTTTGCTTAGTGTGTTCATGGTGAGGTCTCCGCTTCTTTTTATGAAGGTGTAAGTACGCCTGAGTCCGCCTATCTTCAACTTTCTACAATGTCGGCAATCACCGCCAAGGTGTCGCCAATGTCCACCAATGCGGGAAACCGCCGGGCGACCAAAAGGCCATCCCGCTCCGCACGGTACTCAACGGGCGGCGTGCCTGTTCGTTCGAAGGTATGTACTCGAGCAACCAGATCACCTTGAGTCAGCCGGTCACCCAGACTGCAGGTGAGTTCGAGGATGCCGCGATGGGTGCTCTGCACGTAGCAGCTGGCATCAGGCATATCCAACTGCATTGATGGCTCATCCGTCAGCTCCGGCTCACCATCAAGAATTCCAGCGAATTTGAGAAAATTGCGCACGCCACGATCAGCCAGAGCCATGGTTTCAGGGGTACTGGTACCGCCACCGCGCAATTCGGTAGTAACGAATACCTTGCCCTGGGCTTCCACCGCCGTGTCATACAGCGAGGCCGCGTCCAGCTCGAACAGAATCATGCTGGCCGCGGTGCCGAACAGCCGCGCGCCCTCAATGCATTTAGCTTCCTGCTGCGGGTCGGGCAACCGGTGGGCCGCTGCAAACGGCAAAATATCCAGAGTCTTGCCGCCGGAATGAATATCCAGAGCGTAGTTGCACAGCGGGATCAGGTGGCGCTGGAAATAGTCGGCGATGCGCTCGGTCATGCTCCCCGCAGGATTACCAGGGAAGGAGCGGTTCATATTGCCCTTGTCGATCGGCGAGGTACGGCTGCCATTCTGCACCGCCGGGTAGTTCATAGCGGGGACGATGATGACCCTACCGTGCACCTCTTGGGCGCTCAGCTCATTGGCCAGCTTGAGTAGGCTGGTGATGCCTTCGTACTCGTCGCCGTGGTTGCCGCCGGTAAGGAGCGCGGTGGGGCCTATGCCGTTCTTCACCACACTGATGGGAATCATGATGCAGCCCCAGGCCGATTGGTCGTGGGAGTACGGCAGCTTTATAAAACCGTGCTGCACGCCGTCCCGGTCAAAATCGACGGTGGCGCTAAGGGTAGTGGCGCGAACCTCGGCGACGCTTGTACGCGTGTTTGCCTGCAGTTCCGCTTCAGCTGAAATATTCATGGTTGCGCTACTCATCTCAGGCCTTCACAAACAACTGTCGCGGGAAGTCGCAGAGGGTTTCCACCCCGCTCTCGGTAATCAGGATGCTTTCGGTAGTCTCCAGCCCCCAGTCGTCCAACCACAGACCCGGCATAAAGTGGAAGGTCATGCCCGGCTGCAACACCGTGGTATCGCTCTCACGCAGGCTCATGGTGCGCTCGCCCCAATCCGGCGGATAACTCAGTCCGATCGGGTAGCCGCAGCGGTTATCGCCACGGTCATAGCCATAGCGGCGCAGAGTACTGTTCAGCTCACGAGCGATGTCACCACAGGTGTTGCCGGGCTTGGCCACCGCCAAGCCGGCTTCCAGACCGGCGTTGATCGCCTCTTCCGCCTTGCGAAAAGCAGACGGCGGCTCGCCCAAATAGAGAGTGCGCGAAAGCGGGCAGTGGTAGCGTTTGTGGCAACCTGCGATCTCGAAGAAGGTGCCCTCCCCCTTCTTGAAGGGCCGATCGTCCCAGGTCAAGTGCGGTGCCGAAGCATCCTTTCCGGAGGGCAGCATGGGCACGATGGCCGGGTAGTCGCCGAACTTGCCCTCGTGGCCAACACAGGCAACCCGGTAGATCTCGCCAACCAGTACATTCTTCGGCAGACCCGGCTCGACCATTTCGATGATCGCCCGGTGCATGTTTTCAACGATGCGCGCGGCCACGCGCATGTACTCGATTTCCTGTGGCGACTTGATCGCCCGGCACCAGTTGACCAGCCCGGTGGCGTCCAACAGTTGCGCCTGCGGCAGACCGCGCTGCAGCGCCTGGTGCGACGTGGCGCTGTAGTAGTAGTTATCCATTTCCACACCGATCACGCCACTGATCCAGCCCCGTGCCGGCAACACTTCCTGGCACAGGTAGTCGAGTGCGTGGTGCGGCGGGTTCATCACATAGCGGTCACTGTAGGAGGCGATGTCCTCTTCCGGCAGGTAGACGGTGCGCCGCGCGCCGTTAGCGTCGATGCCACGGCCGTACCACAACGGATTACCGTGCTGGCCAACCACCACGCATTGCGGGGTATAGAAAGACCAACCGTCATAGCCGGTAAGCCAGGCCATATTGGATGGATCATGCACGATCAGCGTCGTGATCCCCCGCTCAGCCATGGCGGCACGCACCTTGGTCAAGCGTAGGGCGTACTCTTCACGGCTGAAATTCAAAGCGATTTCACTCATGACAGCATCTCGAAAATGAACGCAGCAGCGTTCAAGCCCATGACTACTCCAGAGGCCCTGAGCCCTGGAGCTTTGTTCATCCGGTCTGCGACCGGAGAAATTGCTTGCAAAGCGCTGCGGCGTACGCCGCCATGGCGGGCTGGCATACAAGGCAATGCATGACAGTCATTGACCTGAGGTGAATGCGACACTTGCTTAGTCATGTGCCCTCCCCGGCCCTTAGGGCCCGATGATCGATCGAGGTGACCGCGGCGCTTATAATTGTACTGAAACCTGCTAAAGTAACCGCAGCAAGTACAGGTCAATAGCGATTTGACCTCATACTATTATCATTACAATTGTCGTCAAGGATTTTATTGTTCTATGACAATCGACCTGAAACCCTTTATTCGCTCTGGCCAGCCTAAATACCTGGCCATAGGCAACGCGCTCAATGAAGCAATCAACGCCGGCGCGTTGCAGCCGGGCAGCAAACTGCCGACCCACCGCGAGCTGGCCGAGACCCTGGGAGTCAGCGTACAGACGGTGAGTAACGCCTACGCCCATGCCGAGAAACAGGGGGCCATCTATGCCCAGGTGGGCAGCGGCACTTTTGTGCGCAGCCGCCACGTCAGCCACGAATCGGACTACCTATCCACCGACGAACATGATGACCCCAGCCGCGGCATCGACCTGTCTACCGCCCACCCGGTGTGTACGGCACGCCACGTGAAGCTTTACCGCGAGGGCCTTGAGCGCCTGGCCCGGGAGGGCCGCGACGACTTCATCACCTCCTTCCACCCGACCCAGGGTCTGACCCAGCACCGCGAAGTGGTCTGCACTTGGCTAGCCCAGCAGAAGATGCCGGCCAACCCCGATCACATGCTCTTCTGCAACGGCACCGCGCACGCCCTGACCATTGCCATGGCGACGGTGCTCAAACCCGGTGACACCGTGTTATGCGAGCATGAGACTGGCATGCTGCTGCTTGCCCTGGCGCAAACCCTGCATTTCAATCTCAAGGGGGTGGCCGCCGACGACCAGGGCCTGCTGCCCGAAGCGCTCGAAGCTGCCTGCCGTCAGGGCAGCGCCCGGGTTTTGTTCTGCACCCCGACCATGAACAACCCGAACAACAACACGATGAGCCTGGAACGCCGCCAGGCAATTGCCGAGCTGGCCCGGCGCTACGACCTGACGGTGGTGGAAGACGACGTCTATGGCGCGCTCCAACCGGATCGCAGCCCGCCGCTGTCGGCGCTGATACCAGAGCGCAGCTTTTATGCCACCAGCCTGACCAAGGTGACCCTGCCAGGCATGCGCGCAGGCTACCTGATCACCCCGCCGCATCTGGTGCAGCAAGCCATCAGTCGACTGCGCAGCACCACCTGGATGGCCACCCTGATGCCCTTTGAAATCGCCAGCTGGTGGATGCAGGACGGCACCCTCGACCGCATGATCGCTTTTCAACAGCAGGAATTTGCAGCACGTCAGCAGATGGCCAGCGAACTGCTCACCACCTGTCGCTACAAGGCTCACCCCAATGGCATGCATATCTGGGCCGAACTGCCGTCTCACTGGCAGCCCGAAAAGTTCGTCCGCCGCGCACGCCAGGAAGGCGTAATGATCTTCCCAGCCGAACCGTTCCTAGTCACCACCGATCGCAACAACCCGCATGTGCGCATCAGCCTGGGTGCGGAACAGAGCCGTTCACGTGTGCAGGCCGGGCTGACCACGCTGAATGAGCTGATAGCGGAAATACCGCCGCCCATGCATTTCGTGTTCTGAGACGACGCACAAAACAGTTCACAAGCAACAATAGACAGCATATGTACTGATTCAAATATTTAATTGACATGATTTTTACACAGAGCTACTGTCTGGCCTCCACAACAATAAAAATGCCGGTTGCCGTGGCAACAGGCTGGAGGTGGCAATGGCTTGGTTGCAGAAACTGGACTGGCTGCTGGAAAAGCTGGAGGCATTTATCCTCTCTGGCTCGATCCTGCTGATGGCGCTGAACTCAGTCGGCAATGTATTTGGCCGTTACCTGTTCAACCAGAGCCTGTACTTCTCCGAGGAACTCAATCAGTTCCTTATCATCTTCGTCACCTTCATCGGCTGCAGCTATGCCGCACGCCAGAACCGCCATATCAGTATGAGCGCCTTCATCGAGCAGCTGACCGGCAAGCCAGCTGCCGCCAGCCTGCTGCTGATCAATCTGCTCACCGCCGCCCTACTGTTCTGGCTGACCTGGGCCTCCATCGGTTATGTGCAATCGGCCGCGCGCATCGGCCGCTCCTCCTCCGCACTACAAGTGCCGCTGCATTACATCTACCTGCTGATACCCCTGGGCTTAGGCATGAGCGGCCTGCAGTTCCTGCGCCACGCCTTTGTCCAGATGTTGGTACTGCTCGGCTGCCGTGAAGCACCGCCGCGGCATGTCGATGCCCCCCTTCCGCCACAAGCCTGAGTCCACGCCGCATGGATATGACTACCGCACTCCTGCTCATCATGCTGGTTCTGCTGCTGGCAGGCTTCCCAATGATGACCACCCTGCTGGCTGCAGCCGCCGCCGGATTCCTGTTCTTCTTCAACATGGGACCGGAGTTCCTTATCCAGCAGATGATCGCCGGCATCCGTCCGTCTGCCCTGGTAGCGGTGCCGATGTTTATCCTCGCCGCCGACATCATCACCCGCGGTGCCACTGCCAATCGGCTGCTGGATGTCGCAATGGCCTTCGTCGGCCACGTGCGCGGCGGAATGGCGGTGACCACCGCACTGAGCTGCGCGATGTTCGGGGCCTTGTCCGGCTCGACCCAGGCGACCGTGGTCGGGGTAGGCAGCATCATGCGACCAAAGATGCTGCAGCAGGGCTATAAGGACAGCTTTGCCATGGCGTTGATCATCAACGCCTCGGATATCGCCCTACTGATCCCGCCGAGCATCGGCATGATCATCTATGGCGTGGTCTCGGGCACCTCGGTGGCCGAGCTGTTTATCGCTGGCATCGGACCCGGTCTGCTTTTAATGATGTTGCTGGCGGGCTACTGCTACGTCTATGCGAGGATGGCGGGCATTCCACGCAGCGAGAAGTTCAGCTGGAATGAACGCCTGCGCACCTGCCGTCGCGCCATCCTGCCACTGCTGCTGCCGATAATGACCATCGGCGGTATTTACACCGGGGTATTCAGCCCCACCGAGGCCGCCGCGGTCTCGGTGCTCTATGCGCTGATTCTGGAAGTGCTGATCTTTCGCCGGGTCAAGCTCAGTGACCTGTCGAACATTGCGCTGTCCACCGGGCTGATCACCGCCGTGGTGTTTATCCTGGTGGCGGCCGGCTCGGCGTTTTCCTGGGTGATTTCCTTTGCCCAGATACCTCAGCAAATCCTGAGTGGCATTGGCCTGATGCAGGCTTCGCCGACCGAACTGCTGATCATTATCTCGATCGCGTTCTTTATCGGTTGTATGTTCGTCGACCCGATCGTGGTGATGCTGATTCTGGTACCGATCTTCGCCCCGGCGGTTCGTCTGTCGGGTCTGGACCCAGTATTGGTGGGGACCATCATTACCCTGCAAGCTGCCATCGGCTCAGCTACGCCCCCTTTCGGGTGCGACATCTTCACCGCGATCGCGGTGTTCCGCCGGCCCTACTTCGAGGTGATCCGCGGCAGCCTGCCTTTCTTCGCTATCCTGCTGCTTATGTCGGTGTTGCTGATCATGTTCCCGCCCATCACTCTGTTCCTGCGCGACCTAGCCTTCCGCTAGAAAGAGGTTGTACCCGAATCATTGATTTTAGGCTGTAAAGCCAGCAGCGACTGCTAGGCCGCCAGATTGCTCTGGCTCTACCATTCGCTTTCGTAGGGTAGCGGGTCTGTCCCGGAATGGGGTTAGTCCAGAAACCCTAAAGCCATTCGGCGGTTTCGGACTGAGTGCTGCAAGGAACGTTATTTTTTTGTAGCCGGGCTCTACTCGTTTCAGCTGGGTCCAGACACCCAGGCAATGTGCTCCATCTGCTCAACTAAAAAATCTATAACCTCCTTCACTCTGGACGCCTGGTGTTTGCGGTTCCGGCTCGCCCCCGGAACCACACTGGCACCCAGAAAGTCGGGCAGAGCATGCTCAATATGATCGAATAGTAGATCTGCCTGAACATGCCACTTGCCAAAATCGAAGAAATCGCCCATTTCAAGAATCTTACCCCGCGCCTAGAAGGCTTTATTGCTATCCGCCAGCAAAGAGCCGGGGGAATACTCCGACGAGGTACTATCGAAGACATCGAAACGCCGCTCCGCATCGTACCTGCCCTGCAAAATGGCGAAAGCATCAGCCTAGTGGGATTTAGTACCTTCGCGGTGAAGGCACGCGCTGCGCGCGATGGCCGCAACCCGCAAACCGGTGCCACGATCAAGATTGCAGCGGCCAAGCTGCCCGGTTTCAAAGCCGGAAAGACACTGAAAGACGCGGTGAACTGAGCGCGTCGCAGAACGACAAAAGGGCCTGAATTCAGGCCCTTTTTGCATGTACACAAGCTACTCAGGCGTGACGCATGTGCCGCTCCAGCACCTCATGAGCCAATTATCCAGCATTGATCGTCATCGGAGCCAGCCACGGCTGCCTACAAGAGTTTGAACAAATGGGCGGACCAGATGTTGGAGCGCACGGCGCATACCTGATGCCCCGGCCTCACTGAAAATCCCGACTCCGCACATCCAGCCCAACCAACAGTGGCGTCAGGTCGCTCAGACGCCCCGCGATCAGATGACGCACACCGTCCTTGGACTCCAGATGGCCATCCACTCGTAACAATTGCGAGCTGACCAATACCCGCCGCTGACGCTCGGCGAGGTCGTGCCACACCACCACATTGACCATGCCGTACTCGTCCTCCAGGGTGACGAAGATCACCCCGCTGGCAGTCTGTGGCCGCTGCCGGCCGATCACCAGGCCGGCCACGCTGACGTTGCGCCCATGCTCAACGCTGAGCAGATCGCGCGAGCTGCGGCAGCGCTGGGCTCTGAGCTGGCAGCGCAGCATGGCCAGTGGATGCGGGCCCAGGGTGGTACCGACGGTGGCGTAATCGGTATGCAAATCCTCGCCCACCGTCGGCAATGGTAACGCTACCTGGGGCTCTTCTCGCGCCGGCAGGTTGACGAACAACGGTGGTTGCACCTCGACACCGGCCACCGCCCAGCGGGCGCTGTGGCGATGCCCGGCCAGGCCGCGCAAGGCAGCGCAATCGGCCAACAGCTCACGCGCACGAGCGTCGAGCCCGGCGCGGTAGCAGAGGTCGGCGACATCGGCGAAGGGCCGCTCACGCCGGGAGCCCTCGATGCGCCGGGCATCCTCTTCGCGAAACCCGCGCACCATGCGCAGGCCCAGACGAATGGCCAAAGTCCCCTCCTCGTCTGGCTCCAGCGAGCAATCCCACTCGCTGTGGCCTACGTCCACCGGGCGCACTTCGATGTCGTGACGGCGCGCGTCCTGCAGCACCTGGTCGGGGCTGTAGAAGCCCATTGGCCAACTGTTGATCAGCGCGCAGGCGTAGATGGCCGGTTCGTGGCATTTCAGCCAGCAACTGGCATAGGTGAGCAAGGCAAAGCTGGCCGCGTGGGACTCCGGAAAACCATAGCTGCCGAAGCCCTTGATCTGCTCGAAGATGCGCGCGGTGAAGTCCGCCGTGTAACCCTTTTCGAGCATGCGTTCGGTCAGGCGCTGGCGATGCGGCTCCAGGCCACCGTGGCGCTTCCAGGCCGCCATGGAACGCCGCAACTCATCGGCCTCGCCCGGTGTGTAGTCGGCGGCGACTATCGCCAGCTGCATGACCTGCTCCTGGAACAGCGGAACCCCCAGGGTGCGCTTGAAGACGACCTCGAGTTCCGCCGAGGGATAGACGACCGCCTCCTCGCCGTTACGTCTGCGCAGGTAGGGATGAACCATGTCCCCCTGGATCGGCCCGGGCCGGACGATGGCAACCTGGATCACCAGGTCATAGAAAGTCTGCGGCCGCAGGCGCGGCAGCATCGCCATCTGCGCGCGCGATTCGATCTGAAACACGCCGATGGTGTCGGCGCGACTGATCATCGCGTAGGTAGCGGGGTCTTCCGCAGGCAGGGTCGCCAGGGCCCAGCGCTGTCCCCGATGATGCTCGATCAGGTCGAAGCTGCGCCGCATTGCACTGAGCATGCCGAGAGCGAGGATGTCGACCTTGAGCAGGCCGACCAGGTCGAGGTCATCCTTGTCCCACTGGATGATGGTGCGCTCAGCCATGGCCGCGTTCTCCACCGGCACCAGGGTATCCAGCGGTTGCTCGGAGATGACGAAACCGCCCGGGTGCTGCGAGAGGTGACGGGGAAAACCGATCAGCTCGCCGGTCAGCGCCAGTACCCGGCGCAACACCGGGCTGTCCGGATCGAAGCCGGCCTCACGTAGCCGCTCAAGCGGCGGTTCCTTATCACTCCAGCGGCCACAACAATCAGCCAGGGCGTTGACCTGGTCCGGCGGCAGGCCGAGGGCCTTGGCGATATCGCGCACCGCGCCGGCTCCGTGGTAGGTGCTGGCAACGGCGGTAAGCGCCGCCCTGCCCCGGCCATAGCGCCGGAAGACATACTGCAGCACTTCCTCACGCCGTTCGTGCTCGAAGTCCACATCGATATCCGGCGGCTCGTTGCGCTCCTTGGAGAGGAAGCGCTCGAACAGCATGTTCATGCGCGCCGGGTCGATCTCGGTGATGCCCAGGACGTAACACACCGTCGAGTTGGCTGCCGAGCCGCGGCCCTGGCAGAGGATGCTCTGGGTGCGGGCGAACTGGACGATATCGTGCACAGTGAGGAAATAGCTCTCATACCCCAGCTCGGCGATCAGCCCCAACTCCTTCTCAGCCTGTTCGCGGCACTTGGTCGGGATACCCTTGGGCCAACGCCAACGCATGCCCTGCTCGGTCAGCTCGCGCAGCCAGGTGGTCGGCGTATGGCCTTCAGGCACCAGCTCGCGGGGGTACTGGTAACGCAACTGGCCGAGGTCGAAGGTGCAGCGCGCGGCGATGCGTAGCGTCTCGGCCAGCAGCTGCGGCGGGTAAAGCTCGGCCAGCGCCTGACGCGAACGCAAATGCCGTTCGCCATTGGCGAACAGCCGCTGCCCGGCATCGGCCACCGTGCAATGGTGGCGAATGGCGGTCATGCAGTCCTGCAGGGCGCGTCGGCCACGGGCATGCATGTGCACATCGCCGCTGGCCACCATCGGTATGCCCAGGGTGGCGGCCAGCGCCTGCAGGCCTGCCAAGCGCTGCGCATCGTCCGCGCCATGGTGCAGTTCCACGGCCAACCACAGGCGCTCGCCGAAAAGGCCGTGCAGCCACGGCCCTGGTGCCGGATCGGGCGTCTCGTCGGCGATCCATAACGCCAGCAAGCCCTCCAGCGGGGCGCTGAAGTCCTCGCGCAGCAAACGGTATTCACCCTTCGCCGCGCGCCGCCGCGCCAGGGTGATGAGCTGGCACAGACGCTGGTAACCGGCGAGGTTCTCGACCAGCAGCACCAGCTTGGGGCCATCTTCGATCCGCATCTCGCTGCCAACGATCAGCGGCAGCTCGCATGCCTTGGCGGCCTGCCAGGCACGCACAATACCGGCCAGGGTGCATTCGTCGGTGATGGCCAAGGCATGGTAGCCGTGACGTTTGGCTCGCTCGAACAGCTCTTGGGCGCTGGAGGCACCACGCTGGAAGCTGAAGTTGGACAGGCAGTGCAACTCGGCGTACGCCCCGCTCATGCGAACCAGCCCTGCAACATGAACGGCCCGCTTTCGCCGAACGGACGATAGGCCCAGGCGCGCTGCCCGGAGCGGGTTTCGATCAGGTAGTAGTCGCGGCGCACGTCGCCACCGTCCCACCAGCCAGATTCGATGCGTTCGGGGCCGGCCAGGATGCGCGCAGCTGATTCGCGTAGCGGCATGGGCTGATGCAACAACCAGCCCGGGCGCGGCGGGCCTTGCAGGATGGGCCCGGGCTTGTCATCGCCGGTCGCCTGCCAGGCATACTCGGGGCGATGGTCGGCCTGGGCGCGCAAGCCCTGCACAGCCTCGTCGCCCAAGCGGGCACGCAACCGCTCGCGCAGTTGTTCCCAGGGCAGCAGTTGCTGGGGACGCTCGTCGAACAGCTCGCGGTGTTCCGGCACGAAGGCCGGCAGGTCGCGCGCCAGCAGGCGCATCCCACGTACCGGCGCGACCACCTGCACCTGCTCCAGGCGGCCACGCGCCAGTTCGAAGAGCATGGCCGGATCGCGCTCGGCACTCAGCAGGCCAACCTGGATGATGCTGTCCGCGGCATCCGCATGCTGCAGGCGCAGGGCGAAGCGTTGTACACCGCTATCGCGTCCCGCAAGAAAGGCGGCCAGGTCAGCGGTGAGCCGGCGCAACGGGAACAGCAGAGCCTGATGCGACTCGACCTCGAAGTTCAACTCGATACGCCCATCGAACCGGTCCGGCGGCACGTAGCACTCCAGGGCCAGCGCACGCTCGCCGAGCAAGGTATCCAGATGCTGCTGCACCTGTGCCGGAAAGCGCCGCGCCAAGGTGTCGCGTGGTAGCGCCAGCACCTGACCCAGGGTACGCAGGCCCATGCGAGCAAAGGCCGTGGCCACCTCACGGGCCAGACCAATGCGCTCGACGGGCATCCTGCCCAGCGTTTCGCGCATGACCGCGTCATTGGCGATGGCCAGACCGTCATGGGCGTTGGCCAGGATGCGCGCGGCCAGCGGATTGGGCGCGGCGACGATGCGGTGGCGAAATCCCAGGGCCGTCAGTTCCTCGCGCAAGCGCGCCTCGAAACGCGGCCAGGGGCCGAACAGCGCCAGGCTGGATTCGATTTCCAGCAGTAGGGTGCGCGGGTAGCACAGGCTGACGTGGGAGCTGAAACGATAGCCCCAGGCCGCGAGGAACTGCTGCCAGCGCTCGATCTCCTCGGGGGCGTACTCAATCAGGGTGAAGTCGCGGGTCAACGCATGGGCCGCAGTTAACGATTGCCCGGCGCGCAGGCCGAGCGCACGGGCCGCCGGGTTGACCGTTTGCAGCACCCGGCGCTGCGCCGTGCCGGTGACCAGGGCCAGCGGTGCGTCGGGATCGCTGCACCGACGCAGCACGCCATCCAGTGCCAGCTGCGGCAGCAATACACAAGCCCAGCGCATGCTTACCTCACTGCCCCGCCGCAAGCGGGATGGCGGCAGACGGAGGCAAGCCACCGCGGCACTTGAGCACACGCAACTGCGCCGGACGTGCATCGACGGCAATGCGCAACGCCGCTGGTGAGGGGTTGACCGCCTCCTGCAACGGACGATAGGCAAAGGCCAGTGTCTGCCCGGTTTCCGCCGCCACCTGCAGCCGGCGCAGGGCGCGGTCGTCGGCCCGCTGCGGCCAGCACAGCACCGCGCCGCAACTGCCCGAGCGCAGGCATTGCTCAGTCGCCCAAAGGGCATCACGGCCGCTGGCCTGGATGATCACCAGCCAGCGCAGATCCACCCCGGCGGCCTGCCAGGCCTGTGGGTATGGCACATGGGGCGGTGCCACCAGCACCACCCGCTCGCCACTGCGGGTCAACCGCACCAAGGTCGGCCACAACAGCTGCAACTCACCGACCCCGTCACTGGGTATGAGGATCTCGCTCAACGCCGATTCAGGCCATCCCCCCGTTGGCAGCAGCGCATCCAACGCGGCATGCCCGGTGGGCTGGGCACTCGGTGGCAATGGCGTCGGCTGGGCTCTCCAGATCCGTCGCTGCTGCAACAGATCATCCAGCGCCACGACAGCGCCCATTACCCTCGCCTCGCCATTACCTGGCGAAAACCTGGGCCCGGCACAGTGCACCAGGACCTGCCCGGCAACGGTTGACGTCCATGGACATAGACTGAAGATGCAGGGGGGTGCCAGGGATCGGGCATGTCAGCGAACTCAAAATAACTGTATTTACATACAGTACACGCAGAGCATAACCCCTTCAATGCCGATAGGAGAGCGGCAGACCAGAGGCGTCTTTTGAATGGCTGCGCTTAGGGTTCAAAGGGGTAATCCCCCCGGCAATCAACAAAAGCGTGTTTCTCATACCTGCTGACTTCGGTGGAAGGCATGAAAACTCTGGGGTCAAAAATGGTGACGAACGGTTGGTGCTGCTCAACAACGTGGCGAGATCTGTTATCGAAGGGCAACGAGGGTTGGATCCTGTCTGGGTACTCCCTTACGGAAAGCCCGACAACGACGGCACGGCGAATCCAGTTCATCGGATGAACGACTCGGCATGGAAGAAAGCCCGGGCTCGTGCGGCTAAGCGGTTTCAGGAGCAGTTCCTGCGCCCCGCACCCGCAGGTTTTGCCTCGATACGCGTCCACGACCTGAAGCACACCTTCGGGCGAAGACTAAGGGCCGCCGGGGTCACGGAGGAAGACAGGAAGGCTCTGTTAGGCCACAAGAACGGCAGCATCACCAGCCACTACTCGAGCGCAGATCTGGGCAAGTTGATTGATGAAGCCAACGAGATTTCGGCTACCGACTCACGCGGGCCGGCGCTGACAATATTGAGGAGGAAGGCAGGATGAACAAAGTCCCTGACACAAAAAAGCCTGGTCATCACTGACCAGGCTCTAATGCTTGAATTATATGGTCGGGACGGAGTGATTCGAACACTCGACCCCTAGCACCCCATGCTAGTGCGCTACCGGACTGCGCTACGCCCCGACTAGGCGTGAATCTGTTTTCGTATTACCGAAAACGACGCGAACTATACATTAAGCTTCTGAAAAATGGAAACTTTTTTGATTAGTCAGGTTATTTTCGGAGCACTACCAGGACATCTTCCAGCTCAGTAATCATCTGCCGGATCAACTGCTTGTACTGGGTCGTATCATCCTTGGCCTCATCGCCGGAAAGACGCTGACGCGCACCACCGATGGTAAAGCCCTGGTCATACAGCAAGGCACGGATCTGGCGGATCATCAGCACATCCTGGCGCTGATAGTAACGCCTGTTACCGCGTCGTTTGACAGGGTTGAGCTGAGGAAACTCCTGCTCCCAATACCGCAGAACATGCGGCTTGACCGCACAGAGCTCACTCACCTCTCCTATCGTGAAATACCGTTTGCCCGGTATGGCCGGTAATTCGTCGTTATGACTTGGTTCCAGCATAGGCTTCAACCCTGGCTTTAAGTTTCTGGCCTGGACGGAAAGTCACTACACGGCGGGCCGTGATAGGGATTTCCTCTCCCGTTTTTGGATTACGACCGGGGCGCTGACGCTTATCGCGCAGATCAAAGTTGCCGAACCCCGAGAGCTTGACCTGTTCGTTGAGTTCCAGCGCTTGGCGGATCTCCTCGAAGAACAGTTCCACCAACTCCTTGGCTTCCCGTTTATTCAGGCCCAGCTCTTCATACAGACGTTCCGCCATTTCAGCTTTCGTCAGAGCCCCCATACGCTACTTCCTTAACGTGGCGTTGAACCTTTGTTCCAGGGAGGTGAGAATATTTTGCGTTGTGGTACTCACCTCATCGTCATTAAGAGTGCGCGATGGATGCTGCCAGGTCAAGCCGACGGCAAGGCTTTTTCTATGAGGATCAATACCTTTACCGTGATATACGTCAAATAGCTTGAGGTCGGTCAGCCACTCACCTGCAGACTCGCGTATGGCCGCAAGCAATGCCGAGGCGGGTACATCCCGATCGGCCAGCAAAGCCAGGTCGCGGCGCACCTCGGGGAAGCGCGACAACTCCTTGAATGCCGGCATGCGGCCCTGAGCGATTTCAGCCAGGACCAATTCGAACATATACACCGGCTGATCAAGACCAAGTGCCTTGGCCAACTCAGGATGCATGGCCCCCATATATCCGACCAGGCGACCCTCGCGCTCGATGCGCGCCGTCTGCCCAGGATGCAATGCAGGGTGCTCACCCGGAACGAAGCTGAAGCTATCCGCCGCCCCGGCACTGGCCAGAAGCGCCTCGACATCGGCCTTCAGATCATAGAAATCGACGCCATCGCGGCCATGGGCCCAGCTCTCCGGCAGACGCGCGCCACACAGCACACCCGCCAGCATCGGCTCCTGCTGCAAACCCTCTAACTGGCCAACGAAGCGCAGACCGCTTTCGAACAGACGCACCCGCGGCTGCTGGCGATTTAGGTTGTGCTCCAGTGCCTTGATCAGTCCAGGCCAGAGCGACGAGCGCATGGCCGCCATATCGGCGGAGATCGGGTTGGCCAGCATCAGCGGCTCGACGCCAGGATTGAACAGCTCGAACAGCTTGGGATCGATAAAGCTGTAGGTGATCGCCTCCTGATAACCCCGCGCGACCAGCAAACGACGCAGCGCCGGCAACTCGACAGCCGCTTCCGCCTTGGCTTGAGGTGCCAGTCGCGCCTGCGGGTAACGCACCGGCAAGCGGTTATAACCGTACAAGCGCGCCAGCTCTTCGATCAGATCGACTTCGATGCTGATATCGAAACGGTGGCTGGGCACACTCACCTGCCACTGCCCTTCGCCACTGGCGCTGACGCCCAGGCCCAGACCGAGCAACAGGCGCACGACCTCAGCCTCATCCATTTTCAGTCCGAGCATCTGCTCGATACGCTCGGCACGCAAGGTCACTGGCGCAACGCTTGGCAACTGCTGCTGATCGACCACCTCGATAATCGGACCGGCTTCGCCACCAACGATTTCCAGCAGCAGAACGGTAGCCCGCTCCATCGCCTCGCGCGCCAGCTGCCAATCCACGCCGCGCTCGAAGCGGTGCGAGGAATCGGTGTGCAGACCATAGGAGCGGGCCTTGCCGGCAATGGCAATGGTGTCGAAGAAAGCGCTTTCGAGGAACAGGTCGCGGGTCTTGTCGCTCACACCGCTGTGCTCACCCCCCATAACGCCGGCGATCGCCAAGGCGCGCTGATGGTCGGCGATCACCAGGGTGTCGGCACGCAGGCTGACTTCCTGGCCATCGAGCAACACCAGTTTCTCGCCCTCCTCGGCCATACGTACACGAATGCCGCCATTGATCTCAGCGAGATCGAAGGCATGCATCGGCTGGCCCAGCTCGAGCATCACATAGTTGGTGATATCCACCGCGGCATCGATGCTGCGCACATCGGCGCGGCGCAGGCGCTCGACCATCCACAGCGGCGTCGGCTTGGACAAATCGACATTGCGCACCACACGGCCGAGGTAACGCGGGCAGGCTTGTGCAGCCAGCACCTCGACCGGACGCACCTCATCGTGGCTCGGCGCAACTGCGACAATCTCAGGGCGACTTACCGGCGCGTCGTACAAAGCACCGACTTCACGAGCCAGACCGGCCAGGGACAGACAGTCGCCGCGGTTCGGGGTCAGATCGACCTCGATGCTGGCATCGTTCAGTTCGAGATAAGCCCGGATATCCTGGCCAACAGGTGCATCGGCCGGCAGCTCCATCAGGCCATCATTTTCGTCACTGATCTGCAGCTCGGAGGCCGAGCACAGCATGCCGTTGGACTCGACGCCGCGCAGCTTGGCCTTCTTGATCTTGAAGTCGCCCGGCAGCTCGGCACCGATCATGGCAAAGGGAATCTTCAGGCCGGGGCGCACATTCGGCGCGCCGCACACCACCTGAAAGGTTTCCGCGCCGTTGCTGACCTGGCACACGCGCAATCTATCGGCATCCGGATGCTGCTCGGTGCCGAGCACCTCGCCCACCACCACACCACTGAAAATGCCCGCAGCCGGGGTCACGCTATCAACTTCCAGGCCCGCCATGGAAAGGCGCGCCACCAGCTCGTCACGGGAAACCTGCGGGTTTACCCAGCTACGCAGCCATTGTTCACTGAATTTCATCCTGCTCTCCTAAACAATTCGGTTACGGTCGTGCGGTTCTAGCGAAATTGCGCCAGGAATCGCAGGTCGTTATCGAAGAACAGACGCAAGTCGTTGACGCCATAACGCAGCATCGCCAGGCGCTCGACGCCCATACCGAAGGCAAAACCGGAATACTTCTCAGGGTCGATACCGGACATGCGCAGCACGTTCGGATGAACCATGCCGCAGCCCATCACTTCCAGCCAGCCAGTCTGCTTGCACACGCGGCAACCTTTACCGCTGCACATCACGCACTGCATATCGACTTCCGCCGAAGGCTCGGTGAAGGGGAAGAAAGATGGACGGAAGCGCACACCCAGGGGCTTCTCGAAGAACACCCGAAGGAACTCCTCGATGGTGCCCTTGAGGTCGGCAAAACTCACGTTCTCGTCAACCAGCAGGCCTTCGACCTGGTGGAACATCGGCGAGTGGGTGATATCGGAATCGCAGCGGTACACACGACCCGGGCAAACAATGCGGATCGGCGGCTGCTGGGATTCCATGGTGCGCACCTGTACCGGCGAGGTGTGGGTGCGCAGCAACATGTTTGCATTGAAGTAGAAGGTGTCATGCATCGCCCGGGCCGGGTGGTGGCCAGGGATATTGAGCGCTTCGAAGTTGTGGTAGTCGTTTTCCACTTCGGGGCCTTCGGCGATGCCGTAACCGATCCGGGTGAAAAACTGCTCGACGCGTTCCAGAGTCCGGGTAACCGGATGCAGGCCACCGGAAGTCTGGCCGCGCCCAGGTAGGGTTACATCAATGCGCTCGGCCGCCAGCTTGGCGCTCAATGCAGCCCCTTCAAGGGTCGCCTTGCGGCTGTTCAGGGCTTCCTGAACCTTGTCCTTGGCAGCATTGATCAGGGCACCAGCTTGCGGACGCTCTTCTGCCGACAGGTTGCCCAGGGTCTTCATCACCTGAGTCAACTCGCCTTTCTTGCCCAGATAGTGAACCCGCAACTGCTCGAGGGCATTCACATCGTCGGTGTGGCTAACGGCCTCAAGCGCTTGCGAGACCAGCACATCCAGATTTTCCATTTACAGACTCCAGATACGAAATAGGGGAAGAGCTTGAAGGCTCTTCCCCTATTGGTGACGTTCAACACCGGGCGAGCCCGGTGATTGTCGGGGACTTAAGCCAGTACGGCTTTCGCTTTCTCGACAATCGCAGCAAACGCCGCTTTTTCGTTCACTGCCAGATCAGCCAATACCTTACGGTCGATCTCGATGGACGCTTTTTTCAGGCCGGCAATGAAACGGCTGTAGGACAGACCGTTAACACGAGCACCAGCGTTGATACGGGCGATCCACAGGGCGCGGAACTGACGCTTCCTTTGACGGCGGTCGCGGTAGGCGTACTGGCCTGCCTTGATCACAGCCTGCTTGGCAACGCGGAATACGCGCGAACGCGCACCGTAGTAGCCTTTAGCGAGTTTCAGAATCTTTTTGTGACGCTTGCGAGCGATAACGCCGCGCTTTACACGAGCCATGAGTAATTTCCTCTATCTTGACCGGATTATCGAACGCGCAGCATGCGCGCCACTTTTGCAACGTCGGACGGATGCACCATGGTGCTACCGCGCAGTTGACGCTTACGCTTAGTGGACATCTTGGTCAGGATGTGGCTCTTGAAAGCGTGCTTGTGCTTGAAGCCGTTAGCGGTTTTAAGAAAACGCTTGGCTGCACCACTCTTAGTTTTCATCTTTGGCATGTTCGGATACTCCGCATTCAGTTGATAAACATAACCGCAAGGCCTGCCGTGCCCTGGTGGTTACTTCTTCTTTTTGGGGGCGATGACCATGATCAGCTGGCGTCCTTCCATCTTTGGATGCTGTTCAACGGTGCCGTATTCAAGCAGGTCATTTTCAACCCGCTTCAACAGCTCCATGCCCAGCTCCTGATGCGCCATCTCACGGCCGCGGAATCGAAGCGATACCTTGGCCCTGTCCCCATCACTAAGGAAACGTACCAGGTTGCGTAGTTTTACCTGGTAATCCCCTTCCTCCGTCCCTGGACGAAACTTGATTTCTTTAACCTGAATCTGCTTCTGGTTTTTCTTGGCCGCGGCAATCTGCTTCTTCTTTTCGAAGATCGACTTGCCGTAGTCCATCAGCTTGCAAACAGGCGGCACTGCATCGGCGGAAATCTCCACCAGATCCAGCTTGGCCTCTTCGGCCTTAAGAAGCGCGTCTTCAATTGACACAATCCCGAGCTGCTCACCCTCTGCGCCAATTAACCGAACCTCGCGTGCCGAGATATTCTCGTTGATCGGGGCCTTCGGTGCAGCTCGCTTATCTTGTCTCATTTCACGCTTAATAATCTTTACTCCAAATCTTGGCGACCACGCCGGGAAACCGCCTGCGCGAGGAATTCAGCGAATTGAGTGATGGGCATTGAGCCCAGATCAGCACCTTCACGGGTACGCACGGCGACAGTTCGCATCTCTACTTCCCGATCGCCTATAACCAGCAGATAGGGAACCTTGAGCAAAGTATGCTCGCGGATTTTAAAGCCAATTTTTTCGTTTCTCAAGTCAGACTTGGCACGAAACCCGCTCTGACTGAGAGTTTTTTCCACTTCCAGGGCAAAATCGGCCTGTTTGTCGGTGATATTCATCACCACCGCCTGAGTCGGTGCCAACCAGGCGGGGAATGCACCCTCGTAGTGCTCGATCAGAATCCCGATAAAGCGCTCGAAGGAACCGAGAATCGCGCGGTGCAACATCACCGGATGCTTACGGCTGTTGTCCTCGCTGACGTATTCGGCACCCAAACGCACAGGCAGGTTGAAATCGAGCTGCAGGGTACCACACTGCCAGACCCGACCCAGGCAATCCTTCAGGGAGAATTCGATCTTCGGCCCGTAGAACGCACCCTCACCCGGCTGCAGGTCATACGCCAGCCCGGCACTGTCCAACGCGGAAGCCAAGGCCGCCTCGGCGCGATCCCACAGATCATCGGAGCCCACACGCTTGTCCGGACGGGTCGAGAGCTTGAGCTGGATATCGGTAAAGCCGAAGTCGGCATAGACCGCCAGGGTCAGCTTGATGAAATCAGCGGATTCGGCCTGCATCTGCTCTTCGGTACAGAAGATATGCGCATCGTCCTGAGTGAAGCCGCGCACGCGCATGATGCCGTGCAGCGCGCCGGACGGCTCGTTACGGTGACAAGCACCGAACTCGGCCAGACGCATTGGCAGCTCGCGATAGCTCTTCAGGCCCTGATTGAATACCTGCACGTGGCACGGGCAGTTCATCGGCTTGATCGCGTAGTCGCGGCTTTCCGACTCAGTGGTGAACATGTTTTCGGCGTAGTTGGCCCAGTGCCCGGATTTCTCCCACAGTGAGCGGTCGACCACCTGCGGCGTCTTGATCTCCAAGTAGCCATGTTCATGCTGCACCTTACGCATGTACTGCTCGAGCACCTGGTACAGGGTCCAGCCATTGGGATGCCAGAACACCATGCCCGGTGCTTCTTCCTGGGTATGGAACAGGTTCAGGCGCTTGCCGATCTTGCGGTGATCGCGCTTCTCGGCTTCCTCGATGCGCTGGATATAGGCCGCCAGCTGCTTCTTGTCAGCCCAGGCGGTGCCATAGACACGCTGCAGCTGCTCATTCTTGGCATCGCCGCGCCAGTAGGCACCGGACAACTTGGTCAGTTTGAAGGCCTTGAGAAAACGCGTGTTCGGCACGTGCGGACCGCGGCACATGTCAACGTATTCTTCGTGGTAGTACAGACCCATGGCCTGCTCGTCCGGCATGTCTTCGACCAGACGCAGCTTGTAGTCTTCGCCGCGCGAGGCAAACACATCGATCACCTCGGCGCGCGGAGTGATCTTCTTGATCACATCGTAGTCTTTTTCGATCAGCTGCTGCATGCGCTGCTCGATTGCCGCCACGTCCTCTAGAGTGAAGGGACGCTCGGAGGCGATGTCGTAGTAGAAACCTTCATCAATGACCGGGCCGATCACCATCTTGGCCGTGGGGAACAGCTGCTTGACCGCATGGCCGATCAGATGCGCACAGGAGTGGCGGATGATTTCCAGGCCTTCCTGATCTTTTGGCGTAATGATCTGCAGGGTCGCGTCACTGTCGATCAGGTCACAGGCATCAACCAGCTTGCCGTTGACCTTGCCGGCCACCGTAGCCTTGGCCAGACCCGCACCAATGGATTGCGCCACCTCGAGTACGGATACCGGGTGTTCGAACGTACGCTGACTGCCGTCGGGAAGAGTAATGATGGGCATGGCGCCTCCTCTCCTAGTGGTGACCTCTACCAAAGGCCACATGGGTTGGGATGAGCCAGTAAGCGATTCGGCGGTATGCCCGCCTTACAGTGGCAGGAGCTTGTGAGCCAACCAAAACCGAACCGGAGTCACTGGAGGTTATTGAACAGAACAACTGAGCGCAGGGATGCTTGCAGAAAGCCTGGCTTACTGGCAAGCGGCCCAATAAAAAAATAGCAGGAAGCCACTTCCAGGCCGCACCGTGAAAACCACCAAGGTGGCGACCATTAATGGCAAGCCATAAAAAAGGGCCGCCTAAGCGACCCTTTTTCTACCAAATTTGGTAGGCACGATTGGACTCGAACCAACGACCCCCACCATGTCAAGGTGGTGCTCTAACCAACTGAGCTACGTGCCTACGATGGGTGCGCATTCTACGGCCACGCGAAAAAGTGTCAACAGGTTTTTTAGCTAACTGCCTGAATAAATGAATTTTTTACTGTTCAGAGGTGCGTTTAATATTTCGCACAGGCCACTAGCCGAGCATTTTCAACTCAGGTAGCATCCATCTATTCGTAAAAAATAAAGAACAGAGGTTGCAAAATGGCGCACACAGCTTATCCACAATCCTATTACGCGGCTTCCGCCAATCCCGTGCCGGCCCGCCCCGAACTCAATGGCGAGAGCGAAACCGATGTGTGCATCGTCGGCGCGGGCTACACCGGCCTGTCCACCGCCATTGCCCTGCTGGAGAACGGCTTCAAGGTCAGCATCGTCGAGGCGGCCAAGGTCGGCTTCGGTGCTTCCGGGCGCAACGGCGGGCAGATCGTTAACAGCTACAGTCGCGATATCGACGTGATCGAGCGTAGCGTCGGCCCCAAGCAGGCGAAACTGCTGGGCGATATGGCCTTCGAAGGCGGCCGCATCATTCGTGAGCGGATCAAGAAATACGACATCCAGTGCGACCTGAAAGACGGTGGCGTATTCGCCGCCAACACCGCCAAGCATATGAAGCACCTCGAGTCGCAGAAGAAGTTGTGGGAGCGCTACGGCCACACCCAGCTCGAGCTGATGGATGCCGAGCGCATTCGTGAGGTGGTGGGCACCGATATCTACAAGGGTGGCATGCTCGATATGAGCGGCGGCCATATCCACCCGCTCAACCTGGCCCTCGGCGAGGCAGCTGCGGTGGAATCCCTGGGCGGGGTGATCTACGAGCAGTCCCCGGCCATCCGTATCGAACGCGGTGCCAACCCCGTGGTGCACACCCCCAACGGGCGGATCAAGGCCAAGTTCGTGGTGATCGCCGGCAACGCCTACCTCGGCAACCTGATTCCCGAGCTGTCGGCCAAGTCGATGCCCTGCGGTACTCAGGTGATCACCACCGAGCCGCTGTCTGATGAGCTGGCGAAAAGCCTGCTGCCGCAGGATTACTGCGTCGAAGACTGCAACTACCTGCTCGACTACTACCGCCTCAGCGGTGACAAACGCCTGATCTTCGGCGGCGGCGTGGTCTACGGCGCGCGCGATCCGGCCAACATCGAAGCCATCATCCGGCCGAAGATGCTCAAGGCATTCCCGCAACTGAAGGACGTGAAGATCGACTACGCCTGGACCGGCAACTTCCTGCTGACCCTGTCGCGCCTGCCCCAGGTCGGCCGCCTCGGCGACAATGTGTATTACTCCCAGGGCTGCAGCGGCCATGGCGTGACCTACACCCACCTGGCCGGCAAGATCCTGGCGGAAGCCCTGCGCGGCCAGGCCGAGCGCTTCGACGCCTTCGCCGAACTGCCGCACTACCCCTTCCCCGGCGGCCAGCTATTCCAGGTACCCTTCAGCGCCATGGGGGCCTGGTACTACACCCTGCGTGACAAGCTGGGCGTGTAACGACCCCACAATAAAAACGGCACCCGCGGGTGCCGTTTTTTATGACCTGCCATCTACAACTGCGCATCTGGCCACTGCTGGCGGGCCGTGCGCAGCGCCCGTTGCGCAGCATCGCTGCGGCCCTGGTCACGCAACGCTGCTGCGGCATCCAGCCAGGTCTGCATTTGTGGTTGCGCCGGCAACCGATCGGCTGGCGTCAATACCACCGCCCAGCGCCCGGCCTCCTCCCAGCCACTGCTGAAGCTGGAAAAACTGGTATGCCAGCGCCTGCTATTGCCTGATCGCAGTACCAGCGTACGCTCACGTTTGTCGTAACCGACCAGGATGGCGAACTGCTGCCCTGGCCAGGCCAGCGTCTGATTGTGCAAGACCAGCACCGGATGTCCCGCCGCCACCTGCTGCAACAAGGCATCGAAGCTGGCCGGCAGCGGATACACCAGCACATCATGGGACCTGGCGGCGAACTCCAGCCCCGCCTGGGCACTGACAGCCCCAGCCTGCTGCATGCGCTGCTCCAGCAAACCGGGGCTACTGATCACGCCATGATGGTTAAGCAGTGCGGCTAAAGCGGAGGCCCCACCCTGGGCATCGCTCTGCTGAAAGAACGGTACATCGCTCAGCTCAACCCGCTCCGGCAGGCGTTGAGTTTCCAGCGACAGCGGCACGCTCGTGCAAGCAGTCAGTAGCAGCGAGGCGGATAAACACACAGCGGGCAAGAAGAATTTAGGCATTTCACATATTCAGTGGCTAAGGCTCGCGCGGAGCATAGCCGCGGCACCCCGGATCACCAAGCACAAAACTGCTGCAATTCAGAGTGCTAAGGGTCAGCGCAGCAACTGGCTCAGTACTGCGCGCAACTTGCCGGGTTTGACCGGCTTGTTGAGCAGCGGCACGCCCATGCGCTGCAGGTCGTGACGGCATTGATCGCTGCGATCGGCGGTGATCATCAGTGCCGGAATGCGGGTGGCGAAATGCTCGCGCAGATGGGCCACGACCTGATGGCCGAGCACCTCGTGATCGAGATGGTAATCGGCCACGATCAGGTCCGGAGCACGCTGTTCGAGAGCCAGCAAGGCGGCCTGCTGATCGGTTGCGGTAATCACCTCGCAGCCCCACTGGCCGAGCAGCGCGGCCATGCTGTGGAGGATGCTCAATTCGTTATCCACCACCAGCAGACGCCGACCCGGCAGCGGATCGCCGGGTAGCGCCTGCAGCGAGGGCGTCACAGCGGCTGCCGCCCGATGCTCGGCCAGGGGCACCTGGATGCTGAACATCGAGCCACGCCCCGGCTGCGAGCGAACCCGCACCGGGTAACCGAGGATGCGCGCAATGCGCTCGACAATCGCCAGGCCCAGGCCAACGCCCTTGCGTTCAGCGGCGCGGCCAACGTGCAGCTGGTTGAACTCGAGAAAAATGCTCTCCATCTGGTCTTCGCAGATGCCACGGCCGCTGTCCCAAACCTGCAGTTCGAGAAACGCGCCGCGCTTGCGCGCACCGAGAAAAATCCTGCCCTGTTCGGTATAGCGGCAGGCATTGCTGAGAAAGTTGCGCAGGATGCGCGTCAGCAGGCGGAAGTCGGTACTGATACTGCACTCGGCAATACGCACCTTGAACGCCAGGCCTTCGGCCTCGGCCACCGACTGGAACTCCGAAGCCAGAGGTGCGAGTAGCTCTTCCAGGCGGTACACATCGATATCCGGCTTGATCGCCGCCTGGTCCAGCTTGGAGATATCCAGCAGGTCGGTCAGCAGGTCCTCGGCCCCTTCCAGGGCCTGGTGGCTGCGTTCGACCAGATTGTGTTCCGCGCTCGGCAGGTTGCGCTCGCGCAGGGTCGAAATCAGCAGGCGCGCGGCATTGAGCGGTTGCAGCAGGTCGTGACTGGCGGCAGCCAGGTACTTGTCCTTGCTGCGATTGGCCGCTTCGGCGGCATCCCGGGCCTCGCGCAAGGCCTGTTCGATGCGTTCGCGCTCGATTATCTGCTGCTGCAGGTTGCGGTTGGCGTCCTGCAATTCGGCAGTACGCGCACCGACCCGCTGCTCAAGCTCGTCGTTGAGCAGTTGCAAGCGCTGCTGGGCCTGCTTGCGCTCGGTGATATCGGCCACGAACCCTTCGAACAGCCCCTCCTCGCCGGGCTTGAGCAGCAGGTTCATCAGCACGTCGATAACGCTGCCGTCCTTGCGCCGCAACTGGGTCTCGTAACCGAACAGGCCCGGCCCGCTGCCGAGGTGCTGGCGAATCTGCTGCAACTCCTCGACGCCGCCGACAAACAGGTAGTTGGCCAGCCCGCTCAGCGACCACAGCACTTCCTGCGGGTCGTCGTAACCAAGCATGCGCGCCAGGGCCGGGTTGGCCGCGCGCAAGCCCTCATGCAGGCTGGCCTGGAAGATCCCATGCACTGCGTGCTCGAACAGCCACTTATAGCGGTTGCGCTCGGTTTCCAGCTCTTCCAGGCGGGCGATCAGCTCCGGGTAATGGCTTTTGCGCGTCGAGTGGCTGCCCAAGCCGAGCAGCCCGGCTAGCGCATCGCTCTGGCTTGCTGAAGGGTCAGAGCGCCTCGGCATAGACGACCTCAACGTCGCGCTGGCTGGATTCACGCGGGTTGGTGAGGATGCAGGGGTCGCCCATGGCGTGGCGCGACAGGAAGGGAATATCCGAATTGCCGACGCCATGCAGGCCAAGGGTTTCATGGAAACCCACGGCGCGTTTGAGGGCGATCAGGTGCTCCACCAGGCGCTGGCTGATCTGCTTGTGGTTCAGCCCACGGCAGTCGATGCCGAGGGTTTCGGCGATCACCTTGAAGCGGTCCGGCGCGGCGCTGTAGTTGAAGGCCACCACATGCTCGATCAGCACCGCATTGCACAGACCGTGGGGCAGATCGAGAAAGCCGCCCAGGCTGTGGCTCATGGCATGCACCGCGCCGAGGATGGCGTTGGAGAAGGCCAGGCCGGCCTGCATGCTGCCGAGCATGATCTTCTCGCGCAGCAGGATGTCCTGCGGGTTGGCAATCATCTGCACCAGATTGCCGTTGATCAGGCGCATGGCTTCCAGGGCATGGGGGTCGGTCAGCGGCCCGCTGCCGGTGGAAACGAAGGCCTCGATGGCATGCACCAGGGCGTCGATACCGGTGCAGGCGGAGAGGAAGGGGTCCATGCTGGCGGTGGTTTCCGGGTCGATCAACGACACGTCGGGCACCACCGCCTTGCTGACGATGGAAAACTTCATCCGCTCCAGCGGGTTGGAGATGATCACGAACTGCGAAACATCCGCCGAGGTGCCAGCGGTGGTGGGAATCAGGATCAGCGGCGGGCTGGGCACGCGGATGGTGTCCACCCCTTCGAATTCGAGAATGCTGCGGCCGTGAGCGACGACGATGCCGATGCCCTTGGCGCAATCCATCGGGCTGCCGCCGCCGATAGCGACAATCAGGTTGCACTGGTTGGCGCGATAGATCTCCGCGCCGAGCATTACCTCGTCCACCCGCGGGTTGGGCGACACCCCGGTATACAGGCAGTACTCCAGGCCCTGGGCCTGCAGACTGGCTTCGACGTCGGCGAGCCAGCCTGCGGCCACCACACCCGGGTCTGAGACCACCAGCACCTTGCGCGCGCCGAAGGTGCTGGCATAGTTGCCGACATGGTGGCGGCAACCGGCACCGAAGATGATTTCCGGAGAAACGAATTTACGCAGCTGGCTCAGGGTATGGCTCATACAACGATCTGTGATTGGCGGATATCTCCGGCCAGCCTACTGCATTGTTCGCTGAATGCAATGCAACCAAGGCATTAGCCTCGGCGCAATCAACCTTGTAGCACGCATTGATAGAACGCCAGCTCGGCCGCCAGGGCATCGGCCAGGTGGGTCGCCTGGCGGAAGCCATGGCGCTCGTCGGCATACAGCCGGTATTCCACCGGCACGCCACGCTCGCGCAGCGCGGCGACCATGGTCTCGGTCTGCGCCGGCAACACCACCGCATCCAGGCCGCCCTGAAAGAAGATCACCGGAACGCTGATCTTCTCGGCATGCAGCAACGGCGTACGCGCCTGGTAGCGCTCGGCATCACGCTGCGGATCGCCGATCAGCCAGTCGAGGTAATCGGCCTCGAACTTGTGGGTGACCCGACGCAGCGCCAGCGGATCGCTGACCCCGTAGAGACTGGCACCAGCGGCAAAACCGCCACTTATCAAGGCGCACAGGGCGCTGTAGCCGCCGGCACTGGCACCACGTACAAACACCCGCGCCGGGTCGATAGCGCCCTCGTCCGCCAGCTTGGCTACGGCGGCGCGGATATCCTCGACCTCAAGCGCTCCCCACTGTCCGGCTAAACGCAGGCGATAGGCACGGCCATAGCCGCTGCTGCCACGGTAATTGAGATCGAGCACGGCGTAGCCGCGCAGCGTCCAGAAGGCGATACGCGGATCGAACACCGGATAACAGGCCGATGTGGGGCCGCCATGCAGAAAGACCAGCAGCGGCGGCGTCTCGCCCCCCTCTACTGGCGTATAGAAAAACCCATGGCAGCGCTCGCCTTCGCCCACCGTGCAGTCAACTGGCTGCGGCAGAGAAAGGTGCGTTTCGTTCAAGGGCCTCTCGCCACCGGCTAATATCCCTACCGCGCCATCATCTCGGGCAATCGCCAGCACGGCCGGCAGCCGGCTCGATGAGGCGGCGATGCAGTAGTAATGCCCGGTATCCGCCGCCAGGGCGCGAAAGCGGGTAAAGCCCTCGGCCAGACGCCGTTCGCCGATTGGCATCTCGTAGGGTGACGCGGGACCGCCTAGGTTGTGCGCACCATCGACACCTGCGCAAATGGCATTGGTGCGCGCGGCGCACCCTACGTCCAGCAGCACGGCGAAACCCTGTTCGAAACGTGTCAGCAGCATCTCGCCGTCTGCCAGCGGCAGGTAGGTACGCCCACCCAGTTGCCAGGGCGCAGCGGCATGATCGTAGGGTGACGCGGGGCCGCCGAGGCTGTGCACACCAAGGCCCGGCTTGTAGATACAAAGCGGCTGCCACCAGCCCGCTCGGTCGGACAACACCCAGAGCCGCCCTTCCTCATCGAAGCGCGGCTGCTGTAGCGCTTGATCAGCTTGCCCGCCAGCCAGCACGCTAATTGCGCCACCCTCCTCGCGCTGGCATAGCCGGGTAGCGACCCAGGGCAGGCTGGGCCGGTCCCATTCGATCCAGGCCAGTTGCCGACCATCAGGGCTGGCCACCACGCCGGCATAGAAATCGGCTCCCTCGACCAGCACCTGGCGGCTACCGTCAAGGCCGATGCGCACCAGTCGATGCACCACCGCCTCGGCCTCATGGCTTTCCTCGACCGCCAGCAGCGCCTGCCAGGCCGGCACAAAGGACAGCTCGCCATAGCGGCACTGCGACGTGGCGGTTAGCCCGTAGGGTGACGCGGGGCCGCCTAGGCTGTGCGCACTGTCATGGCCCTGTGTTCCCAGAAAGTCTATCAGGTAGATCTGCTGATCGGCCTCATTGACAAAGGCCGCGCCCTGCGCCGTGGCGCAACAGGCACCGCCGCCATATTCGTAGACCCGACTGCGCACCGAATAGCCAGGCGGAGTCAGCTCGCGAGCCACCCCTCCCTGCCAGAAGAACAGCCCGCAACGCGCCTGTTGCGGGTCGAAGGCCACCCACAGCAGGCCGCCATGGGCGGCGTGCAACTCGGCGAAATCGGCGCTGGCGGCTGCGGCCTGCTCAGCGCTCCAGATTCTGTCGGGGTCGGCTACGCCTTGCATATAAGCCGCGAGGCCTTGTCGTTGCGGTATTGCAGCTCTTCCAGCCCCAGCGGCGCATCTTCGGCCTGCTGGCGCGCGGCGAGGATCAGGTCGTGATGGGCCGACTTGCTGCACACCGGGTCGGCGTTGCTGGCATCTCCCGTGAGCATAAAGGCCTGACAGCGACAGCCGCCAAAGTCCTTGTGCTTCTCATCACAGGAACGGCACGGCTCGGGCATCCAGTCGTCGCCGCGAAAGCGGTTGAAACCGAAGGAATGCCGCCAGATATGCTCGATGCTGTGCTCGCGCACATTGGGAAACTGCACCGGCAACTGCCGTGCGCTGTGGCACGGCAGCGCGGTGCCGTCCGGGGTGATATCGAGAAACAGATTGCCCCAGCCGTTCATGCAGGCCTTGGGCCGCTCCTCGTAGTAATCCGGAGTGACGAAGATCAGCTTGCAGGGGTGGTTTTCGGCCGCGAGCTTGGCCCGCCATTCATTGGTGATGCGCTCGGCGCGCTCGAGCTGGGCGCGGGTCGGCAGGAGTCCTGCACGGTTGAGTTCGGCCCAGCCGTAGAACTGACAGGTGGCCAGCTCGACAAAGTCCGCCTCCAGCTCCAGGCACAGTTCGATGATGCGCTCGATATTGTCGATATTGTGCCGATGGGTGACGAAGTTCAGCACCATGGGGTAGCCGGCCGCCTTGACCGCCCGGGCCATGGCCAGCTTCTGGGCAAAAGCCTTTTGCGAGCCGGCCAGCAGGTTGTTCACCTCCTCGTCGGCGGCCTGGAAGCTGATCTGGATATGGTCCAGCCCCGCCTCGGCGAACTCGGCGATACGCGCCTCGGTCAGGCCGATACCGGAGGTGATCAGGTTGGTGTAGTAACCCAGGTCGCGCGCGCCCTTGATCAGCTCGGCCAGATCCTGACGCACCAGCGGCTCGCCGCCGGAAAAACCCAGCTGCGCTGCGCCCAGTTCGCGGGCCTGGCGAAACACCTCAAGCCATTCTGCGGTGGACAGTTCTGCGCCCTGCTGACTGAAATCCAGCGGGTTGGAGCAGTAGGGGCATTGCAGCGGGCAACGGTAGGTCAGCTCGGCCAGCAGCCAGAGCGGCGGCCCCGCTTCGTGGCCCGGCTTACTGAAGCTCGATCCAGAACTGTGCATTGGCTACCTCCATAAAGGCCAGGATGTCTTCATCGAGCCCTGGCACATCGGGAAAGCGCTCGCTCAGCGCCTCAATGATCTGGCCAACGCTATGGCTGCCGTTGACCTGTTTGAGGATTTCCCCGGCGCTGTCGTTGAGCTTGATCATGCCTTCCGGGTAAAGCAGCACATGGCAGTTCTGCACCGGCTCGAACTGCAGGCGAAAGCCGCGGCGCAGCCTGGGGGTCATGCTGACAAGGGACTGGCTCATAGGGCGATCCCCCGGTGCCAGATCCGCTCGGCCGTCACCGTGTGGTACGGCGGGCGCTCCAGCTCGTAGGCCATGCTCATGGCATCGAGCATGCTCCACAGCACGTCCAGCTTGAACTGCAGAATCTCCAGCATGCGCTGCTGGGCCTCGAGGGTGGTGTAGTGCGCGAGGGTGATGCGCAGGCCGTGTTCGACATCGCGGCGCGCCTCCTTCAGGCGCTTGCGGAAGTAGTCGTAGCCGCCGGCGTCGATCCAGGGATAGTGCTGCGGCCAGGCGTCCAGGCGCGACTGATGGATGGTCGGGGCGAACAGCTCGGTCAGCGAGCTGCTGGCGGCTTCCTGCCAGCTCGCTCGGCGGGCGAAGTTGACGTAGGCGTCCACGGCAAAGCGCACCCCTGGCAGCACCAGTTCCTGAGACAGCACCTGCTCGCGGTCCAGGCCCACTGCTTCGGCCAGGCGCAGCCAGGCTTCGATACCGCCCTCCTCGCCGGGTGCGCCGTCGTGGTCGAGGATGCGCTGGATCCACTCGCGGCGGGTGTCGCGGTCCGGGCAGTTGGCCATGATCGCGGCATCCTTGAGCGGGATGCACACCTGGTAATAGAAGCGGTTGGCCACCCAGCCCTGGATCTGTTCACGGCTGGCGTTGCCTGCGTACATGGCCCGGTGAAAAGGGTGATGGATATGGTAGTAAGCGCCCTTGGCGCGCAGCGCCTGCTCGAATTCGGCGGGGCTCATGGCGGTCTGGCTCATCATGGCTCTCCGGTGCGCAGCGCGCACCCTACAAATTGATGCTCATACCGTCCCAGGCCACATCGACGCCGTGGGCCGCGAGTTGCGCGCGCTCAGGGGAGTCGACATTGAGAATCGGGTTGGTGTTGTTGATATGGATAAGGATCTTGCGGCTGGCTGACAGGCCATCGAGCACCTCGAGCATGCCGCCGGGGCCGCTCTGCGGCAGGTGGCCCATCTCGCTGCCGAGCTTGTCGCCCACCCCGCAGTGGCGCATCTCGTCATCGCGCCACAGCGTGCCGTCGACCAGCAGGCAATCGGCGCGGCGCATCCAGGCTAGCAGCGCTTCGTCCACCTGACCCAGGCCCGGGGCATAGAACAGCGTACTGCCCGTGCGCCGGTCCTCAACGAACAGGCCGATATTGTCGCCGGGGTGCGGGTTGCCGCGGTGCGGCGAATAAGGTGGTGCGCTGCTGCGCAGGGCGATGGCGGTGATCGACAGGTTCGGGCAGGTCGGGATAGTGAACGGCACCCCACCCAGTTCGATCAGCTGATGCTGCAGGCCACCGTTCCAGTGGTCGAGCATATTGAACAGCGGAAAGCCGCTGGTCAGATCCTGATGCACCATCTCGGTACACCAGACCTTGTGCGGACAGCCTTCGCGCAGGGTCAACAGACCGGTGCAATGGTCGATCTGGCTGTCCAGCAGGATGATTGCGCCAATCGCCGTATCACGCACCTTGCGGGCCGGCTGCAGGGCCGGGAAGGCTTCGATCTGGGCGCGGATATCGGGCGAGGCGTTGCACAGTATCCAGTTGACCCCGTCGTCGGACAGGGCAATGGACGACTGGGTGCGCGGCTGCGCGCGCAGGCTGCCATCGCGTACGCCGCGGCAGTTATGGCAATTGCAGTTCCACTGGGGGAAACCGCCGCCAGCGGCGGAACCGAGAATCTGGATATGCATGGGAAATTCCGGGTAGATGCCCCGACAGAGCCGGGGCAAGGCGGATCAACGATTGGCGAAGTACATGGTGACTTCGAAACCAATGCGCATATCGGTGAAGGCGGGTTTAGTCCACATGGCGCGGTCCTCTTCTTATCAAAACCGGCGAATTCCGGTAGTGCTAGTTATGCACCGGAGCGGCGCACGACTAAATGGTACTTTGGGAGTAAGTCGGCCGAGCATTGGTAGGAACCCGGCCGACCGGCCTTCCGCAGCAGTCTGCAGCCCGAAAACTGTACCCCCTGCCCGCCTGACAACAGCCGGGAATATGTAGCCAAACATGTACCCCAGGCACCGTTACCACAGCGCCATCACCCCTCACCCACCGGCCTGCGCCGCGCAGGGCAGAACGCGGCGCAATAAAAAACGCGGCCGAAGCCGCGTTGCGAGAGTGATTTGCTGCCGTTTGTCAGGCCACTGCAGCCTGCTGCAAATCCTGCCCTGAGGGCCTATCGCAGGGAGAAGCCGGCACGCTGGAGCGAACGTGCCGGGGAGCAAACAGCAATCAGAAGAAGCCCAGCGGGTTGATGTCGTAGCTGATCAGCAGGTTCTTGGTCTGCTGGTAGTGGTCGAGCATCATCTTGTGGGTTTCGCGGCCGACGCCGGACTTCTTGTAGCCACCGAAGGCGGCGTGCGCCGGGTACAGGTGGTAGCAGTTGGTCCACACGCGACCGGCCTTGATCGCCCGGCCCATGCGGTAGGCGCGGTTGATATCGCGGGTCCACAGACCGGCACCCAGGCCGAACTCGGTGTCGTTGGCAATGGCCAGGGCTTCTGCTTCGTCCTTGAAGGTGGTGATACCCACCACCGGGCCGAAGATCTCTTCCTGGAACACGCGCATCTTGTTGTTGCCCTTGAGCAGGGTCGGCTGGATGTAGTAACCGCTGGCCAGGTCGCCTTCCAGGCGTTCTGCCGCGCCGCCGGTGAGCAGCTCGGCCCCTTCCTGCTGGGCGATTTCCAGGTAGCTGAGGATCTTGTCGTACTGCTGCTCGGATGCCTGGGCACCGACCATGGTCTCGGTGTCCAGCGGGTTACCGCGCTTGATCACCTTGATCTTCTTCATCACCTCGACCATGAAGGCGTCGTAGATGGATTCCTGCACCAGGGCCCGCGATGGGCAGGTGCACACTTCGCCCTGGTTGAAGAACGCCAGCACCAGGCCTTCGGCGGCTTTTTCGATAAAGGCCGGCTCGGCGTTCATGATGTCTTCGAAGAAGATGTTCGGCGACTTGCCGCCCAGTTCCACGGTCGACGGAATGATGTTCTCGGCGGCGCACTTGAGGATATGCGAACCGACCGGGGTGGAACCGGTAAAGGCGATCTTGGCGATGCGCTTGCTGGTGGCCAGGGCCTCACCGGCTTCGCGACCGAAGCCCTGGACCACGTTGAGCACGCCAGGCGGCAGCAGGTCGCCGATCAGCTCCATCAGCACGGTGATCGACAGCGGGGTCTGCTCGGCTGGCTTGAGCACGATGCAGTTACCGGCGGCCAGGGCCGGCGCGAGTTTCCAGGCGGCCATCAGCAGCGGGAAGTTCCACGGAATGATCTGCCCGACCACGCCCAGCGGCTCGTGGAAGTGATAGGCGGCGGTGTGTTCGTCGATCTCGGCGGCGCTGCCTTCCTGAGCGCGGATGCAACCGGCGTAGTAGCGGAAGTGGTCGGCTGCCAGGGGCACGTCGGCGTTCAGGGTTTCGCGCACGGCCTTGCCGTTGTCCCAGGTTTCGGCCACGGCCAGCACTTCAAGGTTGGCTTCGATACGGTCGGCGATTTTCAGCAGCACCAGGGAACGGGCCTGCACGCTGGTCTTGCCCCAGGCATCGGCGGCGGCATGGGCGGCGTCCAGGGCGCGCTCGATATCGGCGGCATCGGAGCGCGGGAACTCGCCGATGACCGAGGCATCGACCGGGCTGGTATTGGTGAAATAGCTGCCACCCAGCGGCGCGACGAATTCACCGTTGATAAAGTTGCCGTAGCGCGGCTTGAGATTGATGACTGCGCCTGGAGTACCGGGTTTAGCGTAAATCATGATGCTGACCTCTCTTGTTGTCGGAGCCTGCCGCCGGGAACGAGGCGCAGGTCATGGTTCGATATTAGGAAGCTGCCGGCGCGGCCGGTATGCGTCCATGGCATAGGACTGCTAGTCATTTGGTAGTAGACAGCCCGGCCGTATGCCGCGCGGCAGGGCCCTGGACTACTCAGCATAGGCGCTGCTGCCAACCCATGCCGTCGGCAATCCAATGCACGCTAGGTAAAGAGTTGGCAACCAGCACCGCGAAAGGTTCGCGAGTTGCCGCTTGCCCCTCCCACAAAGGTCTGCGCGTCCGTAGCCCGGATGCAATCGGGACACGCCAGCGCTAGCCAAACCGCTCCCGGATTCCATCCGGGCGACGCAAGACCGGAAAACCTGTACGCCAGAAAGCACAAGGCCGGCTATAAGCCGGCCTTGTGCAGCATTGCAGCCTTGGCGCTAAAGGATCAGCGCTTGGTTACCAGCTCCTTGGGCAGTTTGAAGGTCCAGAGCATGCCGCCCTGGTTGAAGTCCTTCACCCGCTTGGCCACTTCGCCGCCCCACAGCGGCACCGCGCCGCCCCAGCCGGAGAGTACGGAGACATACTGCTCGCCGTCCATTTCCCAGGTAACCGGGGAGCCGAGTACGCCGGAGCCGGTCTGGAATTCCCAGACCTTGTCGCCGGTCTTGGCGTTGAAGGCCTGCAGATAGCCCTCAGGCGTACCGGTGAACACCAGGTTGCCCTTGGTGGTCATCACCCCGCCCCACAGCGGCGCGAAGTTCTTGTGCCGCCAGACTTCCTTGCCGGTCTTCGGGTCGATGGCGCGCAGCACGCCGATGTAGTCCTCGTTCAGCGGCTTGATGGTGAAGCCCGAACCCAGGTAGGCCGCGCCTTTCTTGTAGGCGATGTCCTCGTTCCAGATGTCCATGCCCCACTCGTTGCTCGGCACATAGAACAGCCCGGTGTCCTGGCTGTAGGCCATCGGCATCCAGTTCTTCGCACCGAGGAAGGCCGGCGCGGCGAACACGCTCTTGCCCTTGGTCTCGCCGCCCGGCGCACCCGGACGGTTGCTGTCGTCGTAGATCGGTCGGCCGTTCTTGTCCAGGCCCTTGGCCCAGGTGATCTTGTCTACGAAGGGGAAGCCGCGGATAAACTTGCCGTTGGTGCGATCCAGCACGTAGAAGAAACCGTTACGGTCGGCAGTGGCCGCAGCCTGGATGGTCTTGCCACCTTCCTGGTAGTTGAACGACACCAGTTCGTTGACGCCGTCGTAGTCCCAGCCGTCGTGCGGGGTGGTCTGGAAGTGCCACTTGATGGTGCCGTCATCCGGGTTCAGGGCCAGGCGCGAGGACGAATAGAGGTTGTCGCCAGGGCGCAGGTGCGAGTTCCACGGAGCCGGGTTACCGGTGCCGAACAGCAGCAGATTGGTTTCCGGGTCGTACAGGCCGCCCAGCCAAGGGGCCGCGCCGCCGGTCTTCCACAGGTCGCCCGGCCAGGTCTTGCCGGCTTCGCCACCGCTGATGCCGTTCTCGACCGCCTTGCCGTCCTTGTAGACATAGCCCATGTGACCTTCCACGGTAGGACGGGTCCACAGCAGCTCGCCGTTCTTCGGGTCATAGGCTTCGATCTTGCCGACCACGCCGAACTCGCCACCGGACACCCCGGTGATCAGCTTGCCGTTGATCACCAGCGGTGCGGCGGTGATCGAGTAGCCGGCCTTGTGGTCAGCCACGCTCTTGCGCCATACCACCTTGCCGGTGTCCTTGTTCAGGGCTACCAGCTTGGCATCCAGGGTGCCGAAGATCACCAGGTCGCCGTACAGGGCCACGCCGCGGTTGATCACGTCGCAGCACGGACGGATATCTTCCGGCAGGCGCGCATCGTACTGCCACAGTTCCTTACCGGTGCGCGCATCGACCGCAAACACCCGCGAGTAGGAGGCGGTGACGTACATCACGCCGTCCTTGATCATCGGCTGAGCCTGCTGACCGCGCTGCTTCTCGCCGCCGAAGGACAGTGCCCAGACCGGCCGCAGATCCTTGATATTGTCGACGTTGAGGGTATCCAGCGGACTGTAACGCTGGCCTTGCAGGCCCATACCGTTGGTGACGATTTCATGGGTGGTATTCACGTCACCGAGAATTTCCTTGTCGGTAACGGCCCATGCGCTTGCGCCGGACATCAACATAGCGGCACACAGCGTGCTGAGAACGAAAGGCTTGCGTAGACCAGAGTGTTTCATTGCGGCTACCTCTGTGGGTTCATTGTTATTACCGGGAAGTTTTCCCGGTCTGTGACAGATTCTTGGCCTATGGGGGCTACCCAGCAATTGAACGCAGTACCGATTTCCCTAGTTCCTTGGTAGCAATACTTCGCCGCTCGCCGCCCCACACAGCGCCCACAATGGGCCTGCGCACTCCACCGCCCAAGCCTTGGTTTATGCCGCGCAGGCTGCTCGGCTTCGTCGGGCCAACTGCGCCGCTCGGCTTCTGCGACCGACTTAAGTGCCGCCCAGGCCACCGGAAAAGAGCATTCCCAGTGCCCCGCCCAGGCCTTAGAAAGAGATACCCCCCACGCCAAGGAGAACGCCCATGGCCCGTGTCATTGTGCTGTGCTGCCTGTTACTCAACTGCCTGGGTAACCAGCTGCTTGCCGAGCCGATCAAAATCGGCCTCAACTACCCACGCACCGGCAACTACAAGGACGAAGGCCTGGAACTGCGCCGCGGAGCCCTGCTCGCGGTCGAGGAAATCAACCACGCCGGCGGCGTGCTCGGTAGGCCGCTGGAGCTGCTTAGCGAAAACACTGCCTCGCGCGCCGCCCAGGCCGGCGACAATGTCGACCTGTTCGCCGACCAGGGCGCGCGCATGGTTTTCGGCGGGGCCACCAGCGAAGAGGCCATGGCCGCCGGCCAACGCGCCCGCGAACGCGGCCTGCTGTACTTCGCTACCCTCAGCTACGCCAACGAAGTCACCGGCCAGGCCGGCCAGCGCTATCTGTTTCGCGAATCCAACAGCGCCTGGATGAGCGCCCGGGTACTCGGCGAATACCTCTCCTGGCACCAGCCGCGTCAGCACTACCACTACATCCTGATCGACGATGCCTGGGGGCGCAGCATGGAAAACGCCCTGCGCCAGGCCACCGGCAGCAGCGACCGCGCCCGCCACGGCCGCAGCGTACTGCCCAGCGGCGTGGTCAGCCGCGCGCAATACCTCAGCGTCCTGGCCAAGGCCCGGGCCAGTGAGGCCGATATCCTAGTGCTGGTGCTACTGGGGGAAAATCTGCAACGCAGCATGCGCCTGGTACACAACCTCGGGCTGAAAGAGAACATGCAGATCATCGTGCCCAACCTGACCAAGAGCGTGGTGCAGAACGCCGGGCCGCTGGTGATGGAAGGCGTAATCGGCACCGAAGCCTGGACCTGGGAACTGCCCCGACTGGACCAGAACCCCCACGGCCAGAGCTTCGTCCAGCGCTATATCGACGCCCACCAGGAGTACCCCGGCAGCACCAGTGCCAGCGCCTACTCGGTGGTCAAGCAATGGAGCGCGGCGGTGCAGCGCAGCCAGAGCCTGGACAGCGAAAAACTGATCCAGGCCCTCGAAGGCCACAGCTACAGCCTGCTCAAGGACCAGCAGCAATGGCGCGCCTTCGACCACCAGAACGTGCAGAGCATCTACGCCGTGCGTGTGCGCAAGCGCGACGAGATCATGAGAGATCCCTTCAAACAGAACTACTTCGAGATCATCCACCGCATGGCCGGCGACCAGGCCGCCCCCAGCCTGGACGACTGGCAGCAGGAACGCGGCGAGGAGTTGACGCTGCAGTAGGCTGCAGCAGTTTTTTGCCAGCCACCTGTCGATTCCTCATCGCGGCAAACGACTAGGGGTTGTCGGCAAGGACTCACGCCTTGCCGGCACGACCTGATCTGCAACCTGCCCAGCCGAGGAATCGCCCATGTCGCTGAAACTCTATGCCCACCCCTTCTCGTCCTACTGTCAGAAGGTGCTGATTGCGCTTTATGAGAACGCCACCGCGTTCGAGATGCGCCTGCTCGCACCCGATGACCCGCAGGCCGCGGCCGAACTCGCCGCGCTCTGGCCGCTCAAGCGCTTTCCCCTGCTGCTGGATAACCAGCGCAGCGTGCTGGAGTCGAGCATCATCATCGAGTACCTGGATCTCTATCATCCCGGTACGCTACGCCTGATCCCCGAGGACCCACGCGCAGCGCTGGAAGTGCGGACGATGGATCGCTTCTTCGACAACTACATTTCCACGCCGATGCAGAAGATCGTCTTCGACCGCATCCGCACCGCCGATACCCGCGACCCTCAGGGCGTCAGCGACGCCCGGCAGATGCTCGACAGCGCCTATCGCTGGCTCGACACCACTCTGATGGGCCGCCAGTGGGCGACGGGCGACAGCTTCAGCCTCGCCGATTGCGCAGCCGCGCCCGCGCTGTTCTATGCCGACTGGGTGCAGCCGATCAGCCCGAGCCTGACCCAGGTGCATGACCTGCGCCAACGCCTGCTGGCGCGGCCCTCCTTCGCCAGAGCGGTGGATGAGGCACGCCCCTATCGCCACCTATTTCCGCTGGGAGCGCCCGATCGGGATTGAAAAAGGCTATGCCGCCATCTATGTGTTGCATCGTGCGGGCATGCCCCGATGTCCGGGCCGCAGTAATTCGTAGGGTGGGTTAGCCGCGTGTGGGGATTGCCAAGCATCGCCTCACCCGGCATGCGGCGTAACGCGTTCTACCGTCTGGTGGGTTACGCGCCGCACCACTATCGCATTTGGATTATCGAGCAGTATTCGGCGTCGCTAACCCACCCTAGACTGCCCAAGTCCCGGCCGGAGCCAATCACCCGGTAGGAGAGCCCCCGTCCTCCAGGTGCCGCACTATCGCGCAGCAAACTGGAGGCAATAGTGTCTATCGGCTTGTAGGTACCCTGTAGGAGCGGGCTTGCCCGCGATGGATTTCGCGGGCAAGGCTAGGCACCCCCGCCGCCCCTACAACCTGCATAAACCGGGGACAGCGCCTTATCTATCCACCCGCTGCATCTGCGCCTGCTCGTAGCGCGGGTAGAGATGGCTGACGCTGCGGATCAGCTCGTAGCGGCTCAGGCTGATACCGGCAAAGCGCTCGGGGATAGGGGTGCGGATCAGTTCGTTCATTTCCGCGCCCCGCTCGGCTCCGCTGCGCATCACGTCGTCGAGCCAGCCGAGGTAGTCGCGCATCTGCACGAAGGGGGCGGCGTCTAGGGCCAGCGGGCCGTGGCCGGGGACGATCTGCTTCCAGGGCAGAGCCTGTAGTAACTCGTTATCGCGCAGCCAGGTGTCCAGCCCTGGGGTGCCAGGGGTGGTCAGGGCTCGCTGGTAGAACAGCAGGTCGCCGGCAAACAGTACGCCGCTGTTTTCGTCGAGGATCGCCAGGTCGGCCCCGCTGTGGCCGCTCAGCTCCAGCAGGCGCAGGCGGCGCTCGCCGATCTGCAGCACCCCGGGTTGCAGGGTCTGGTTGGGCAGCAACACTTCGGTGCCGCGCATCCAGTCGCCGACCAGGCGGTACATATTCTCCGCCATGGCCTCGCCCTGCTCATCCAGCAGGCGGCGAGTGCCGGCCAGGGCTGCGATCGGCACATCGGCGAAGGCCTGGTTGCCGAGGGCGTGGTCGGGGTGGTGGTGGGTCAGCAGCAATTGCAGCACGGGCTTGTCGGTGACCCGAGCAATGGCCTGGCGCATGGCTTCGCCGTAGCGTTTCGAGGGGCCGCTATCGATAACCACCACGCCCTGCTCTGTGACGATAAACCCGGTATTGACGATATTGCCGCCATTGCTCTGGGCGAAGTTGTCGGTGCTGCCTTGCAGCAGCCAGACGCCGTCGGCAATCTGCCGGGGTTGCAACTCATAATTCAACTCGGCCTGGGCCGGGCCAAACGTCAGGCTTAGCAGCAGTACTATCCAGCGCATTGCATTCCCCCCCGTCAAAACGCCGCCTCGAACTCATTGCCGTTGTTATCGCGCAGCCACAGCGTGGTTTCGCCCTCGCCCTTCACCTCCAGGCTGATGGTGGGGTTTTCGCTGACGGCGGCAAACAGCTCCAGGGTCGCCAGGCTGTTGCCGGCGCTGTCGCGCAGTTCGGCCTGGTTAAGGAAGAATTCGGGGATGCCGCCGACCAGGCCGTTGTCCATCGGGTGGGCGACCTGCAGGCGCAAGCGGCTGGAGTCGGCCAGGGGGTAACGCTTGCCGAGCACCTGGCCCAGGCGCTCTTCCCAGCCCGCTTCGGCGCGTACCACGCTGGGTGCGGTGCAGCCGCCGCCGGCGGCATCGACCTGGGCCGAGCCGATATGCCAGAGGCCATCGCGGGTCAGCACCGCGGCGCGGATCGGCGTGGCCTGCTCGACGCGAATGCGGATGGCCAGGCGCGCCACCACCTGCTCGCCGGGGCGAAAGTCGAAGATCTGCGCGATCGGGTTGAGCTCGGCCCAGGCCAGGATGCGCACCACCTCGCCGTCGTAGGCGCTGGCGTCGACCTGGATCGGCACCTGGCGGGCATCCTCGGCAAAGGGCGGCACCTGCACCACGATGCGCTCGTCGAAGACATAGGGCGCGCCGTCAAGCAGACGCGCGTGGTGGTACTCCCACATCACCGAGCTGACCGGGTCGTCCTGCGCCGCCCAACTGTCCCAGGGCACGGCCAGCAGGGCCAGGAACAGAAAGCTACGCCAGTCCAGATCCATCCACCACCTCCGCAGCAACGGGTCGCGGCTGGGGCCGCGGCCTGCTAGTCGATATCCTGATACAGGCCCGGCAACTCGTAACGCAGACCGTAGCGGCTGTAGAGGGTTTTCAGCTCGCCGGCGAGGATCAGCTCCTCGAGCTTTTCTTCCAGGGCATAGGCCAACTGACGGTTGCTTTCATGCACCGCCATGCCGATGTCCCAGACCTGCTTGCCCATATCCGGGTAGGCGTTTTCCGCCAGGGCTAGGTTGTCGTCGGCGGCCTGCTGCAGCTGCCAGTCGATCTCGCCGCGCATGGCCATCACCGCGTCCACCTCGCCGTTACGCATCCCGGCAAAAGCCGCCTGGGGCGTGGCGAAATGGTGGGTCTTGGCGCTGAGCATGCCGTCGAACACCGAGGACAGGTAGAACGAAGGCACGCTGTCGACCTCGACGCCAATCGGGTGCCGCTGAAATACTGCGATGCTCGGCACCGCCTCAAGCCGACGCTGGTCGTAGGCCACCTGCCAGCGCTCGCGCTGATAGGCCCCGAACATCACCACCAGCTCGTTGACCAGCTCACCGAATTCGTTGCTCTTGTAGGCAAATTCGCGGTCGTAGGGCACGCGCAGCATCACGTCGGCGAGCACCTCGGGGCGCAGGTAGTGACCGCGCCAGATATAGTCGCGCAGGTCGGCGTCGAGGTTTTCCCCGGGCGGTGCCCAGATCAGCTCCAGCCGGAGCCCAAGACCTTTGGCCAGGGCCTCGGCGACCTCGTAATCGACGCCCCGGGGCTGGCCGTCCTGCCTGAAGCTGTAGGGGGCGAAATCGTCATAGAGGGCAACCTTGAGCACCCCCGACTCGATGATCGAATCGAAGCTGCGCACCGGCGCACGACCGACGTTCTGCGCCTGGGCCGCACCCGCCAGCACAGCCAGGCACAGGGCCAGGTACAAACCGCACTGGCGCACAAGGGCGACCAGGCTCGGCGCATTCCGGCCCATGGCCATTACTCCTCGACGGCCACGCTTTCCAGGTAGCTGCGTATGGCCCACAGCGCTTCCTGGCTGAGGTAGTCGGCCATCTTCGGCATATACACCCGGCCGTCGCGCACCGCACCGTTGATCACCCGCTCCTTGAACCACTCATCGCCCATCGCGCCGGCTTCGAGCAGACGCAGGTCCGGGGCGATACCACCAGATATGGCTTCCAGGCCATGGCAGGCCGCGCAGTTCTGGTTGTAGGCCGAGGTACCGATTTCGATGGCCCTGGGGTTATCGCGGTAGGGGTTCTCTTCCAGCCACTCTTCGCCCAGGGGGTCCAGGCCATCGGTCTTGACCGCTTGTGGCACCACATCACCATGGGCCCACAGATTGGCGGAGAAGGCCAACAGCAGGAGCGCACCGGCACAGTTGTTTTTAATAGCCATGATCAAGACCTCTTTTTCTTGTGAATGCACGCAGAGCACATCAGTAAATCGCTCGTTATCTGCATCTTAGAAAGGCCCCGGTCAACAACGAATGCTGCTTTGGTGGCTCACCTCTAGTCCCTTGGTAGTAGGGCCGATGGCGAGCGGCGGCAGGGCTTAAGAGCCAAGGCCAAGTCATGACGAGCATGGGCAATTTTCCCGGCAAATCCGGGAGTTTTTCCGTTTCTGCCCGCACGCCATGGTTCCACTATCGGCTCGCCAGTTCGCCAACCAGGGCGCACTGGCGGCCTTCTTCATCACGATGGGAACCACAACCATGACAACAAGATCGTTACCCAGCTCGCCACGCCCCGTGGCACTCGCCCTGCACAGCCTGCTGCTGGCCGGTGGCCTGGCCCTGGCGGGCAGCGCGCTGGCCAAGCCCGTTACCTGGGACGATATCGCCAGCGACCACCTGAGCACCGACAACGTGCTGCAGTACGGCATGGGCACCAACGCCCAGCGCTGGAGCCCGCTGGCCCAGGTCAACGACCAGAACGTATTCAAGCTGACCCCGGCCTGGAGCTACTCCTTCGGCGACGAGAAGCAGCGCGGCCAGGAATCCCAGGCGGTGGTGCATGACGGCGTGGTCTATGTCACCGGCTCCTACTCGCGGGTATTCGCCCTCGATGCCAAGACCGGCCAGCGCCTGTGGACCTACAGCCACCACCTGCCGGACAACATTCGGCCGTGCTGCGACGTGGTCAACCGCGGCGTGGCCATCTAAGGCGACAAGGTCTACTTCGGCACCCTCGACACCCGCATCGTGGCGCTGAACAAGGACACCGGCAAGGTGGTGTGGAACAAGAAGTTCGGCGACCACGCCGTCGGCTACACCATGACCGGCGCACCGACCATCGTGAAGGACAAGGTCAGCGGCAAGAGCCTGCTGATCCACGGTAGCTCCGGCGACGAGTTCGGCGTGGTCGGCAAGCTGTTCGCCCGCGACCCGAAAACCGGCGAAGAGGTCTGGATGCGGCCCTTCGTCGAAGGCCACATGGGCCGCCTGAACGGCAAGACCTAGGTCAGTTCGGCGTTGTCGGCCTGCACCTGTTGCAGGGTGGTGGCCATGACATTGAAGCGCCCGGCCAGGCTGCGCGCTTCGGGCATGCTGTGGGCGGCCAGACGCACATCGAGCGGCCCCTGGCTCACCCGCGCCAAACCCGCCAGCAGCTCGTCCAGCACACGCAGGCCACGGCGCACGGCCCAGGTGATGCTGAGCAGGCTGAGCAACAGCAGCTGCAGCAGCGAATCCCAGACTTCTTCGATTTCATCGGCGGGGTCCAGGGCGATCTGCAGCGGCTGGCCGTCGTCCAGTTGCAGCTGCAGCGCAGGCCCAGCGTCGGGCAGCAGATGAGCGGCCAGCCACTGCTGCAGAGCGGATTCAGCAACAGGTGGCGCAACGCCCTCCGCCGGCACGCGGGTCACCCGCACATGCCGCAGATTAGCGGCCAGGCCGCCGTGCAGGCTGGCCGGGTCACGCCGGGCGGCCACCTGCAGGTATTCGATGATGGCCTCGGCGGCGCGCATCTCGCGCTGTACATCGGCACTGCCCTGGCGCAGCAACAGGGCCGTACCGAGCAAGGCCACCAGGGCAAAGAACAGGGTGACGCAGAGGTTGATCCGCCACAGCGCCGTTATGCCTTACTTGACCACGAAGTGGCCTTGCATGCCCTTGCCTTCCAGGCCCTTGGCATAGAAGCGGAACGTGCCCGGCTTGATTGGCACGAAGAAGATCTCCGCCTCGCCGGCGTCCTCGAATTCCAGTTCGGTCAGGGTGATCGCCTTGATCTCCACGCCACCCGCCTCGACCTTGCGCAGAAAGATCGAGTGGGCGAACTCCGGAGCCTGGAAAGCGTATTCCTTCTGCCCGCTGGCGATGATCTTGAGGCTGTAGGCCTTGCCGGTTTCCAGCTGATACTCGTGCTGCGACATGCTGTAGTCGCTCTCCTCGTTGCCCAGGACCAAGTCCGGCAACGCGGTGCTCATGCGGGTCAGATCACCAGCGGCATAGAGGGGGTCGAAGCCGAACAGGCTGCCGAGCAGAATCAGGGCCAGGGTGGCCGTCTTGAGCGCAGACATGGGCGCGTACCTTTGTTGTTTTTGTCGAGGGGCCATCCTAAAACCGCCGCACGCGCGCCGGCCTACTACCTTGGTAGCGCTCGGCTGGTACTTTGGACAGCCATCAAAACCAGCCACCCGCCGCGCAACCAACACCATCGACGCAGCGATCCGCCACCATGGAAGTACAGCCGCGCCGCCCGCCGCTTGTTAGCCTCAGGCGCACTCCAGCCGCCCTCTGCCGACAGGTGCCCCATGCCTCGCGCTCTATTGTTAGCCCGCTGCCGCAAGCACGCCGTGGCCCTGACGCTTGCCCTCAGTTGCAGCGCATCCCCGGCTGCCGACGAGCAGAGTCGTATCGCCCGGGAGATGGTCCAGGTGCTGGAAGCCTATGCGGTCTACAAGATGGGCGAATATGACGAAGCCTATGACCGCTACCTGGCCCTGGCCGAGGCCGGCAACCGCCAGGGCATGCTCAACGTGGCCAATATGCATGCCGCCGGCCTGGCCGTTGCGCAGAGCCATAGCCAGGCCCTGCACTGGTACCAGCGCGCCGCCGACAGTGGCGATGCCATCGGCATGTACGAGGTCGGTCGCGCCCATGAGCTGGGCCTGGGGACCGCGGCGGATGCGGCCCAGGCCGAACACTGGTACCGCCGCGCCGCGGAACGGGACAACAGCACGGCGCAGTGGCTGCTGGGCAAGCGCCTGTACGAGCGCGGCGACCGGCTACCCGGCCTGCACTGGATCCGCGCTGCCGCACGGCAGGGCGACGAGCCCGCGGCCATCGCCTTTCTCGCCAACCTGGAAGGCCGCGCCGAAGGTGGCTCGCAGCCCTCCGCCGACGAGCGCGAAGCGGTGCTCGCAACCCTGACGGCCATCGACCAGGCCGCCCAGCGCCGGGATGCCCAGGCAGTTGTGGCCGCCCTCGATGCGGATGCCGATATACAGGTACGCCTGCCCGACAGCCCGCACTGGCAACGTCTGAACAAGGCCGAACTGGCAGCGCTCTGGCAGGCCAGCTTCGACCGTGCTGAGGACTACAGCTATGCCCGCGGCGCAACCGAGCTGCTGGCCGCGGACGGCCGCATCCTGGCCTTCGCCACCCTGCGCGAACGTATTGGCGCGGTGGGCGCGGCAGCGCGAGAACTGCAGATCGAGCAACAGGCGCAGCTGCGCATCAGCGCCGGACGCGCCGTGATAGAGCGCTTGCGCCTGGATATTCGGGATCCGCAACGCTGATCCTTGGGCCGGGCACTTACGACCTTGGTACAAGCCCATCGGTACTTTGGGCATATTTCCCCCATGGCCTGCTGTTCCTATGCTGGCAACACCGCCCCAGGAGTTGCCCATGCGCCAGACCAGCCGTCACTTCTTGCTCTGCGCCGTCGCCAGCCTCGGCCTGGCGCTGCCCTGCCTGGCGGCTACCCCGGCCGCCGAGCTGCAGGTACGCATCGGCTACCTGGCCTATATCCCGGAAACTGGCCCGCTGCTGTCCAACGTCATCCCCGAACCGGCCGACGCCGGCCTGCGCGGGGCCGAGCTGGCAATCACCGACAGCAACAGCACCGGGCGCTTCCTCAAACACAGCTACAGCCTGAGCAGCGCCCAACACGGCGACAGCGCCAGCCTGCTGGAAGCGGCCAGCGCACTGCATGCCCAGGGCCTGCGCCTGTTTGTGGTCAACGCCCCCGCCGAGACCCTGCGCCAGCTCAGCCTGCGCCTGGACGACAGCCTGCTGCTCAACGCCGGCAGCCGCGACGACAGCCTGCGCCAGAGCGAATGCCTGCCCAACGTGCTGCACACCCTGCCCAGCCGCGCCATGCTCGCCGATGCCCTGGCGCAGTTTCTCAGCGTGCGCAAATGGTCGCGCTGGCTGCTGATCAGCGGCCCCACCGAGGACGACCAGGCCTACGCCGCGGCGCTCAAGCGTGCGGCCAAGCGCTTCGGCCACCAGATAGTCGCCGAGAAGCCCTGGAGCTTCGACAATGACCAGCGCCGCAGCGCCCAGGCGGAGATGCCGCTGTTTACCCAGACCGCCGAGTACGACGTAGTGCTGGTGGCCGACGAGCGCGGTGACTTCGGCGAATACCTGCCCTACCAGACCTGGTACCCGCGCCCGGTGGCCGGCACCCAGGGCCTGACCGCCACCGGCTGGCACAAGACCGTGGAAACCTACGGCGCGGCGCAGCTGCAAAAACGCTTCGAGGCCCATGCCGGGCGCTGGATGAACGACCGCGATTTCGCCGCCTGGATCGCCGTGCGCAGCCTCGCCAGCGCGGTGAGCAAACTGCGCCAGAGCGACGCGGCGGCGATCCGGCAACTGGCGCTGAGCGACCAGTTGCCGCTGGACGGCTTCAAGGGTCGCAAGCTGAGCTTTCGCAGCTGGAACGGCCAGCTGCGCCAACCCATTCCCCTGGTGCACCCCCGCGCCCTGGTCAGCAACTCGCCGCAAGACGGCTTTCTGCACCCCACCAGCGAGCTGGACAGCCTCGGCTTCGATCAACCGGAAGTGAGCTGCGATCTGGCTGGCAGTCGTACGTGATGGTGCGGCCTCTCGTAGGGTGCGCGGGGCCGCCCCAGGCCGTGCGCACCACCGCATAAGCCTGCCGCACCCGACAACAACAAGAGGATCAACCCATGCGTCTTAGTCACCTTGCCTGTGCCATCGCCCTCGGCCTGACCTGCCACACTACCCTGGCCGCCACCGCCTATGTCTCCAACGAGAAGGACGACAGCATCAGCGTGATCGACCTGGACAGCCTGGAAGTGACCGCCACCCTGGAAGTCGGCATGCGCCCGCGTGGCCTGCTGCTGTCCAGCGACAACAAGCTGCTGTACATCTGCGCCAGCGACTCGGACCGGGTGCAGGTCATGGACCTGGCCACGCGCCAGATCATCAAGGAACTGCCCTCCGGGGCCGATCCCGAGCAGTTCGCCCTGCACCGCAATGACCGCTGGCTGTACATCTCCAACGAGGACGATGCCCTGGTCACCGTGGTCGATGTGCAGAGCGACGAGGTGCTGGCGCAGATCGACGTCGGCGTCGAGCCGGAAGGCATGGCCGTCAGCCCGGACGGCAAGTGGGCGGTCAACACCAGCGAAACCACCAATATGCTGCACTGGATCGACACCAGCACCCAGCAACTGGTGGACAACACCCTGGTCGACCAGCGCCCGCGTCATGTCGAGTTCGACAAGGACGGCAAGCACCTGTGGGCCTCGGCGGAAATCGGCGGCACGGTCAGCGTGGTCGATGTCGCCAGCCGGCAGATCGACAAGGTGCTGACCTTCCAGATCAAGGGCGTGCACCCGGACAAGGTGCAACCTGTGGGGGTCAAGCTCAGCGATGACGGCAAGCTGGCCTTCATCGCCCTCGGCCCGGCCAACCATGTGGCGGTGGTCGACGCCAAGACCTACGAAATACTCGACTACCTGCTGGTCGGCCGGCGCGTCTGGCATTTGGCCTTTACCCCGGACCAAAAGCGCCTGCTGACCACCAACGGGGTCAGCGGCGACGTCTCGGTGATCGATGTCGACTCGCTCAAGGTGAGCAAGTCGATCAAGGTCGGTCGTTACCCCTGGGGCGTGGTTGTGACCCCATGAATGCTCTAGAAGTCAGCGCCGTTGGCTTTGCCTATGGCCCGCGCCAAGCCCTGCAGGACGTTGGTTTCAGCCTCGAATGCGGGCGCTTCACCGCCCTGCTCGGGCCCAACGGGGCCGGCAAGTCGACTCTGATCGCCCTGCTTACCCGCCTCTACGATCTGCAGCAGGGCGAGATCCAGGTGCTCGGCTGCAGCCTGCGCCGCCAGCCGCGCGAGGCCCTGCGCCAGCTCGGCGTGGTGTTCCAGCAGAGCACTCTGGACCTGGACCTGAGCGTGGAGCAGAACCTGCGCTACCACGCCGCCCTGCACGGCATGCCACGGCGCGCGGCGCAGGCCCGAATCGACGAGGAACTGGCGCGCCAGCAACTCGACGAACGCCGCGCCGACAAGGTGCGCGACCTCAATGGCGGCCACCGCCGCCGCGTGGAAATCGCCCGCGCCCTGCTCCATCGCCCGCGCCTGCTGCTGCTCGACGAGGCCAGCGTCGGCCTCGACCCGGCCAGCCGCCAGGCCCTCAACCAGCATGTGCGCCAACTGTGTCGCGAGGATGGCCTGGCCGTGCTGTGGACCACCCACCTGCTCGATGAAGTGCAGGCCAGCGACCAGCTGCTGATTCTCAACCGCGGCCGCCTGGTGGCCCAGGGCCCGGCCAGCCAGATCGGAGCCGACGACGCCAGCCTGGCCGCCACCTTCGCCCGCCTTACCGCGGAGGTCATATGAGGTATCTCGTAGGGTGCGCCGTGCGCACCAAGGGCCCAATGCCGAACCTGCCGGTGCGCACGGCCACCCAGCCGCTCTCACAGGCAGAACGCAACCCCGTAGGAGCGGCCCATGGCCGCGATCCATTCGATCATTCAATACCCATTCGCGGGCATGGGACTCGGCGTCTCCCCACACTCCTACAGACACTACGCACCGCGGCAAAGGTCGCCTTGTACCCTACCCGTCCGCATCGCCCGATGGAGAGTGCGCTATGAACGCCTACTGGTATTGCCTGCAGGGCATCGTGCAGCGCGAGTGGTTGCGCTTTGTGTTGCAACGCTCGCGGTTCTTTAGCGCTCTGGTGCGGCCGCTGCTGTGGCTTGTGGTGTTCGCCGCCGGCTTCCGGGCGGCGTTGGGCATCGCCATCATCGCCCCCTATGACACCTACATCACCTACGAGACCTACATAGTCCCGGGCCTGGCCTGCATGATCCTGCTGTTCAACGGCATGCAGGGTTCGCTGTCGATGGTCTACGACCGCGAGATGGGCAGCATGCGCGTGCTGCTGACCAGCCCGCTGCCGCGGGCCTTTCTGCTGGCCAGCAAGCTGCTGGCGATCGCCCTGATCTCGCTGCTGCAGGTCTATGCCTTTCTCGCCATCGCCTGGTTCTACGGCGTGCAGCCGCCACTCTGGGGCCTGCTCGCGGCCTTGCCGGCGCTGCTGCTGGTGGCCCTGCTGCTCAGCGCCCTGGGCCTGCTGCTGAGCAACGGCATCCGCCAGCTGGAGAACTTCGCCGGGGTGATGAATTTCGTGATCTTCCCGCTGTTCTTCCTGTCCTCGGCGCTCTACCCGCTGTGGAAGATGCGCGAGGCCAGCGAATGGCTGTACTGGCTGTGCGCCCTCAACCCCTTCAGCCATGCGGTGGAGCTGGTGCGCTTCGCCCTCTACCAGCGCCTCAGCCTGTCCGCCCTACTGGTCTGCCTGGGCCTGACCCTGCTGTTCGCCGTGCTCGCGGTGCTTACCTTCAACCCGCAACACGCGGCCCTGCGCCGCGCCAGCTAAAGCGGAACGCCGCCCGGCCCCTCCTACAAACAGCGCATGCCCGTGGGAGGGGCTTTAGCCGCGATTGTCTCCAGGCCGCACCCCGCTCTCGCCCAAACCAGCGCCTCCCGGCTTTGCCCAGGCGTTAAACCGCGCCGCGCCCTTTCGCGGGCATGGAACTAGGCGTTCCCCCCGCTCCTACAAGTACCTACAAGCCGAAAGACACGATTGCCTCCAACGACAGCGCGGCGTCTGGACGACGGGGAATTCCCTACAGACCGCACGCTCTGCTGGGCTGGCTTTTACTACTTTGGTACTGCTTTTCCTCTCCAATGGAGAATTTCAAAAGCAGCAGCTTTGCTCTGTAATACGCGCATAAAAAGAACCGAGACCAAAGGCGATGAAGCATTCCCTGCTGGCACGACCTGCTTTCCTGCTGTTCTGCGGCCTGCTGGGCAGTAGCCTGACCTCGCTGGCCCAGGCCCAGACCGAGACACCGCTGTTTTCCGCCGATGGCTACCGCCTGAGCCATTACCGCAGCCCCACCCCGGCCCAGATCGACTATGGCCAGACCCTCGACACCTCAGCCCTGCAGCAGCTGCTGCGCGAGCAGCCACGCACCCGGCTGATCGACGTGTACCGCCGGCCATGGCGGTACGGCCAATTTATCGAAGACGAAGTACATGCCAACCTGCCCGGCAGCCTGTGGCTGGCCAATACCGGTGACGGCGAACTGAGCCCGCAATGGCAGGCCTACTTCAGCCATTACCTGGAGCAGGCCAGTCAGGGCGACAAAGCCTGGCCGCTGGTGTTCTACTGCCGCTCCGACTGCTGGCTAGGCTGGAATGCCAGCAAACGCGCCCATCACCTGGGTTACAGCAACCTCTACTGGTACCGTGACGGCATCGATGGCTGGCAACAGGCCGGCCTGCCCCTGATTCCCGCGCAACCGCTCGTCATGCCGTAACCGTGCAAAATTGTCCCTGCGGCTATAGCCACACCATAATCAAAACAATGAGGTGAAAGGCCATGTACAAAATTCTGATTGCCGACGACCATCCGCTGTTTCGCGAAGCCATCCACAACGTTATCAGCGATGGCTTCCCCGGCAGCGAGATCATGGAAACTGCCGACCTGGACAGCGCCCTGGCCCTGACCCTGGAAAACGACGACCTCGACCTGATCCTGCTCGACCTCAATATGCCCGGCATGCACGGCCTGAACGGCCTGATCAACCTGCGCAACGAAGCTCCGACCATCCCGGTGGTGATCGTCTCCGCCGAGCAGGACAAGCAGATCGTGCTGCAGGCCATCACCTATGGCGCGGTGGGCTTTATCACCAAGTCCTCGCCACGGGCGCAGATGACCGAGGCGATCCAGCAGATCCTCGACGGCAACGTCTACCTGCCGCCGGATATCATCCGCTCGCAGAAAAGCAGCTCGCAGCGCAGCCACTCCGACCACCCCAGCTTCCCGCCGGAACTGCTGCAGGCCCTGACCCGCAAGCAGCTGCTGGTGCTCGAACGCATGACCAAGGGTGAATCCAACAAGCAGATCGCCTACAGCCTGGATATCGCCGAAACCACGGTCAAAGCCCATGTCTCCGCTATCCTGCGCAAACTCAATGTGCATAACCGGGTGCAAGCAATCCTCTCCGCCGGCGATATCGACTTCGCGGCCTACCTGCGCCGCTGAGTCGGCCAGCGACCGCCGGCGCGGGCGAATGCGACTACCCAGACTCCGCTAACCGCTGCCTATGGATGGCCAGGAGTACAGCATGATCCGCCCAGCCACAGGGTTGCAGATACAGCTCAAGCACTGGACCCTGCTACTCGGGGTGCTACAGATCAGCGTCGGCTGCCTGGTTGGCCTTATCCCGCCCGCCGCGGTGGAATGGTTTCGCGGCATCGTCATGGCGCATATCGAGTTCACTGCCAATGGCGTACTGATGGTGGTGTTCGCCTTCCTGGTCAAGGAGATGACGCTCAAGCCCATCGCGCTGCGCTGCTGGTTCGTGACCCTGCAGCTCGGCACCTGGAGCAACGGCGCGGCCGGCCTGGCGGCGGCCTTTATCGGCCGCTCGTCACCCCTGATGCCAACCCTCAATGAGAAGTTCCCGCCGCCCTTTGGTACCGACAGCCTGCTGGTCAGTGGCCTGCTGCAACTGTGCGGTCTGACCATCATCCTGGCACTGCTGCTGACCCTGTACGGCTTGCTGCGGGCCCGGCCGAGATAAGGCCGGCCACAGGCGTCAGCCAGCGTTGCGATCGAGCAGGTGACTGATTGCCGTTTTCAGCTTCATCGGCCGTACCGGCTTGTGCATCAGGGTATGGCCGAGTTCGCGCATCTGCTGCTTGAGTTCGTTGCTGTAGTTGGCGGTGATCATCAGCGCCGGTAGCGGCGTGCTGCGCCGGGCGTTGATCAGGGCCACGGCGTCGACACCGTTGTGGCCGTCGTCGAGGTGGTAGTCGGCGATCAGCAGGTCGGCGTCGGCGTGGTAGTTGTCGACCTGGCGCGCCAGGTCCTCCTCGGAGAGCGCGGTGACCACCTGGCAGCCCCAGGCTTCGAGCAGGGTGCGCATGCCGGCGCAGATCGCCGCGTCGTTATCCAGCACCCAGATGCGCGAGCCGCTGAGGCGTTCGAGCAGCAGATCGGGGGCGTCCTGCACCACCCGCGGGCGTGGCGCGCGGGTGGTCAGCGGCACCTCGATGGCGAACATCGAGCCTTTGCCCAGCTGCGAGCTGACGCGAATGCGGTGGCCGAGCATGCGCGCGATCTTGTCGACGATGGCCAGGCCCAGGCCGAGGCCACGATCCTGCTTGCGGTGGCTGACATCGCCGCGCTTGAACTCCTGGAAGATCTCGCCGAGCTTGTCCTCGGCGATGCCGATGCCAGTGTCCCAGACCTCGATCGACAGGCTCTGCCGACGCCTGCGGCAGCCGAGCAGAATGCGCCCGCTGCTGGTGTAACGGATGGCGTTGCTGAGCAGGTTGCGCAGAATCCGCGCGAGCAGCTGGATATCGCTGCGCACCAGCGCCGAACTGGGGATGAAATCAAGTCGCAGGCCTTCGCTGCCGGCGATCTGGTGGTATTCGGCGGCGAGGTTTTCCAGCAGCTCGCTGACCGCGAAGGGGGCGATATCCGGCTTGATCACCCCGGCGTCGAGCTTGGAAATATCCACCAGGGTGCCGAGCAGGCTCTCCACATCCTCCAGGGAGTTGCTGACGTTGCGCACCAGGGGTGCGTGGCCGGCCAGCTCACCCTTCTCCAGCAGCGCGCTGGTGAACAACCGGGCGGCGTTGAGCGGCTGCAGCAGGTCATGGCTGACCGCGGCGAGGAACTTGGTCTTCGACAGGTTGGCCTGTTCGGCCTCGCCCTTGGCCTCGCGCAGGCGCGACTCCATCTGCGTACGCTCGTCGATCTCGCGGCGCAGCTGCTGATTGACGGTGGTCAGCTCGGCGGTGCGCTCACGCACCCGCTGTTCCAGGTGCTGATAGGCCTGGTGCAGGGCCTCGGCGGTGCGCCGGCGCTCGGTGATATCGCGGATCAGCACGAAGATCCCGGTTACCTCGCCATTGGCCTGGCGATTGGGCACATAGGAACGCAGCATGTAGCGCTCCTGACCGCTGTGGTTGGTTTCGGCGAACTCGAAGGTCACGCTTTCGCCGGACAGCGCCCGTTCGATATAGGGTTCCAGACGCCGGCAATGTTCCTCGCTGTGCACCGCCCGCAGGCTCTGACCGAGCATCGCGCCGCGGGGCCAGCAGTACCATTCCTCGTAGACCTTGTTGGTGAATTCGTAGACCAGGTCGGCGGTCAGGTAGGCGATCAGCGCCGGTACATGGTCGGTGATCAGGCGAATCCAGCGCTCGCTCTCGCTCAAGGCCTCGGCATGCCGATGACGCTCGGTGATATCGGTGAAGGTGTTGACGAAACCGCCGGTGGGCAAGGCATGGGTGCGCACCTCAAGCATGCGTCCGTCGAACAGGTGCAGCTCCAACTCCTCGATCGGCTTGCCGTTGGCGTCGCGGCTGTCCGGGGTCAGCAGGGCCAGCTCGCTGTCGGCCATCACCTCGGCGAAGGGCCGATGGGCGTTGATCGGAGCCAGGCCGCAAAGGTCGAGGAAGCGGTGGTTCCACAGTTCCAGCTGGCCCTCGGCATTGACCATGGCCATGCCCTGGGACAGGTTGTCGACGGCGCGCTGCAGCAGGCGCGACTTCTGCGCCAGGGCCTGTTCGCGGCGCAGGGTTTCGTTGAGTTTGACCTCGGTGATATCGGTGTAGAGGATCACCAGCCCACCCTCGCGGGTCGGCCGCTCGCTGACCTGCACCCAGCGCCCGTCGCGCAGGCGGTAGAGCATATGCTCGCCGTCCTTGCCGCGCTGCTCCTCGACCACCAGGCCGGTGCTCTTGCTCAGGCGTTTGATCTCCGCCAGGCGGGTGCCGGCGTTGATCCGCGCGCGGCTGTGGGCCCAGAAGGACTTGAAACGGCTGTTGAACAGGACGATGCGCTGCTCGCGATCGAACAGGACGAATCCGTCGGAGATGCTCTCGATGGCGTCGATCAGGTGCTGGTGGGCGGTCTCGGCGCGCATCCGCGCGTCGCTGAGCAGCTGGTTGCTGGACTTCAGTTCGGCCATCGCCTGGTTCAGCGCATCGGTGCGCTCGCGCACCTGCTCGGCCAGCACCACCGAATGCTGGAAGGCGGCGTAGGCGTCGTCGCCGCGCGAATGCACCGACTCGACCCGTTCGATCAGGGCCGCGTTGATCCGCTTGAGCTTGTGGTTTTCCTTTTCCAGGGCCTGACAGCGGGCCTGCAGCTCGGCGACATCAGCCTCGGCCGGGGCGGCCAATGGCGACTCCGGTGAAGGTCTGGTTGATGTGCATACCATTGAACTGCTCTCCGTAGGTATTGAAGCCTATGACCGGCTGGCTGCGCAGAAAGGCCGAGACCGGCTCCACGCCGCCGTGGTCTTCGATTTCCAGGCGACGCAGGAAACAGTCGCAACCGATGGTCAGGAGCAAGGGACCGAGGCGCTCACGCAGGCCGTCGAACACCCCTTCCAGGTTGGGCAGCAAGGGCCCGGGCTGCATGGCGGTGAGCACGATGCCGTTCTCCACCGCGCAGTAGAAGGTCAGGCTGAGGTCTTCGTTGACCCGCTGGATCGAGCGCACGTAGTACTGCTCGCTGATGCGCACGGCCAGGGGGTTGGCGGCGAACACCCGGTGATCCAGTTCGGCCAGCGGCACGCCGATCAGCTCGGCATATTCCTGGGCGGCCGGTGCTGCATTCAGTTCATAAACCCGGCGACTGGCGCTGTCGGCACGGGTCACCACCAGTTTCTCGGCACAGGGTTCGATGTGGTGGGTGCTGAACACCTCGAAATCCAGCCAGGTGTTGAACAGCACCACCACCGCCGCGCCGGTGTGAAACTGGCCGCCGTAGTAGACGTGGGTGTGGGTCAGGTGGTTATCGTCGCCGGCCGAGCCGCCGAAATGCGGGATGCTACCCAGGGCTGCGCTGAGCGCGCCGAGCACCACTTCCTCACGGCTGGACAGGCCGTCGAGCAGGGTCAGGGCGAAACTGTGGCCCTTGATCGAGGCCAGTTCGTTGGTGCGGCAGTCTTTGACCAGGCGCTCGACCAGCTGCTGGGCGTCGATCAGGCTGAAACGCTCCATCTCGTCGATCAGGCCGCTGGCGATGGAGAAACTACGGTGATCGAAGCCCACCGCGCTGACGCAGCCGCGGCCATAGCCCTGGGTAGTGATCTCGCCGGCGGTGGTGCAACCGACCAGGTTGATCCCGCCGAAATGCTGTTCCAGCGCCGCGCCGAGGCTCTGCAGGTCGTATTCGGCGGAGCAGAAGAACAGTACGAAGCCCAGATGGGGATGGATCAGTTGCCGTGCCAGTTCCTGCGCCACCAGTTCGACGTCGTTGGCGCAGGACATGGCGGTGACGACGTCGTCGGTCATTTCCTGCTGCATAGCCTGCCCCGCGAATAAACCTAGATAGCCCGGGGTCATTCTACGAAGCTCGGCCCCTGCCCCCCATGCCACTTGAGTAGCGCCGACCTACTCCCTAAGTAGCAGGCCAGAACAACAGCGTCAGCACCAGCAGGCCGACATAGAAGCCGATCTCCAGGGTTTCGCTGAGCGGCTGGATACGCCGCAGAGCCCCGTAGATGTGCACCACTATCATCATCACGGCCACCGCCAGGAGTATTTCGAAGACGGCGTGGATCGCCTCTCCCGTCAGCGCGGCGCGCAGCATCATGGCTTCGAGAATCAGGATAAACGCGCCCAGGCAACGGCCGAAGTAGACCGCAAGGTCGGTATGCGCGGGAAGCGTCCAGCCCATCAGGCGGGCCCAGACCAGCGGAATGCAGAAAATCGGCAGGGCAAAAACGAGGGTGGTCAACAGCGTCAGAATCAACAGGTATTGCGGGGCATGCACACTCCATAAGCCGAGCATGTTGCCTCCTTGAATTCAGCTACGTTCGTTTAACAGACAGCGCATCAGCACAATGGGCAGCGCGAGAATCACGCTGCTGCAGGGTAACAGGATCAGCAGTAAATCCAGGTGCATGGCGATCTCCAGGCAAAGGCCGGGCAAGGTCACCCCGGCCCGGCCTGCTCTGCGGGTTTACCAGTTCAGCACGGCACCCACGGCGAAGGTATTGGTGTCTTCGCTGAGACCGCTGCCGGTGGCGGCGTCGATCTCAAACTGGTTGTATTCGGCCACCAGCTTGAGGTTGTCGTTGATGGTGCGGAAGTAGGCGATGCCGCGGGTCTCGTAGTCGGCGGCGGTGCCCAGACCGTTGCCATCGTCCTCGGTCTTGCCGTAGGACAGCGCTACGCGGTTCTTGCCGAAAGTATAGGAGGTCTGCAGCAGGTAACCGTCGCTGTCCACTTCGCGCAACGTGGCCTCACCGGCGTTGTTGGTATAGAAGGGGTTCATGCCCTCGGCCTGGAAGCCCGAACCGGTTATCGAGAAGCCGCCCATCTTGGCCTGCACGCCATAGCCAAGCCCTTGCGAGGTGACCGAGTCGACGTTGGAATCGGTGTTGTCCGAAGTCTGGTGGGCACCGTTGATCCAGGAGTAGATCTTCGCGCCGGCCACTTCGAACTCGTAGGTGATCTCGGTTTCGAAACGTGGGCTCTCCTGGTAGGCCTTGCCGTCAGCATCGATCTGGTTGGAGTCGTAGGGGTCCATGATCCCGGCGGCCACGCGCAGGCCACCCATTTTCGGGCTGCGGTAGGTGATCTGCGCGGTGGGGAACGGGTACGGGTAGCCGCTGCCGATATTGCCGAAGGACACACCGCCGAAGTCGACCAGGCCCAGGGTGTCGCTGACCTGGCCATAACCGGACAGCAATTCGTCGAGGAAGATGTTGGAACGGGCGAACAGGCCGAAGTCCTTACCCACCAGCACTTCGCCCCACTCGCTGCCGACGGTGCCGTAGAACTGACGCACGTCGATGGCGGTGGAGGTGCCGTTCTGCTCGCTGTCGTTGATGGTGACCCAGAACGAGGAGCGGCCGCCGAGCTTCAGGTCGTCGATCTGCTTGCCGAAGTTGAAGCCGATCCAGTTGGGCAGAAAGCCCATTTTTACCCGCGACTGACGGCGGTCGAAGGTGTCGCCCTCGCGATCCACATCGCTGTTCACATAGAAGGCGTTGATGTAGCCATCGGTGGAAAACGTGGTGTCGTCCTGGTCATACAGAACGATTTCCGCGGCGGCTTGCTGGGCCGTAGCCATGGCCACGGCGGCAGTCAGTGCCAGAGGCAGGAATCGGGTGCTGGCGATCTTCTTGTTGTTCATAACGCTCTCCGCTTGAGGAACGACTAATCAGTCAGTCGGGTCGGAGGCGATTATCGAAAAGCCCTGGCAGTGGCCATATGCTGCTATGGCACTGCTTGGCTGCTGCCTTGGCCGGGCGCGCCGGCGCAGGCGTAAAGGCGTACGACTGCTGCGACCCTAGGCTCTGAGCAGAAAGAAGCAGGCCCAAGGTCGTAATACCGGGGGCAATCCAGGAACAAGGGCAAGGCACGGACAGGCGCACGCCTATAAAGGCCGCGTGCGGGCAAGGCTGGCCGGTGGTTTAGGTTTGGTGGGAGGGCGATGTACCAATTCAGTGTTGCCAGCAGGGCTTGCGGGTGCTGCGAACCCTGTAGGAGCGGGCCATGCCCGCGATGTTTTTCTATTGAGCCACGATTCGCGGGCAAGCCCGCTCCTACAGGGGCTGTAGCATGCCGACAACAGCCTACTCAGACATAGCCACGATTTATGTTTTTCAGAGGGAAAAACGCGAGCCTTAGCCCAGGGCGACCCAGCCACTGGCAGGCGGCGCGCTATTGGCCAGCACGCGCCAACCGCAGCGTGCCTGACTCAGCAACGCCTGGCTGTGCCGCAGTGCCGGCCAGCCGCAGCCAACCAGGGCCTGCACCACGGCCGTGACATGGCTGGCCGGCAGCCCGGCCAGATGCAGCAGCCATTGCTGCTCGGCGAAGTCGGCCAGGTTGCCGGCGCTACTCTGCAACTGGGCCTGCAGCTGCGCGGCGGCCTGGGCGATTGCGCCCTCGTCCAGCCCCGCCAGGCGTTCGCCCTGGGCCTGCACAAAGTCTTCGATATGGCCGAGGATCTGCTCGGTCGAGGCATGGGGCGACTGCACGGCAAACAGAATGCCCGCTTGCCCCTGCACCTGGCGAAAGCCGCAAAACACCGCGTAGCCCACCTGCAGTTCGCTACGCAATCGCTGAAAGAACGCCCCCTGGTAAAGATGCGCCAGCAGCCGCCAACTGGCCTCGCTGGCAGCATCGGCGGCCGGTTGCGGACAGAACAGCAGCAGCGCCGCCTCGCTGCTGTCGCACCTGTCGTGCAGCCAGTAACGCCCGGCCTCGACGGCGTGGGCTGAGACAGCCGGAACCAGGGGCGCAAAGCTGGCGAACAGCGCCTCCAGCGCGCGCTGCCCGGACGGCAGCAGCCCTACGCCCAAGCCTTCCAGGAGGACCTGGCGGTAGCGCGCCTGCAACGGCTCCAGGCCGGGCGACTCGGCCGCCCTGTCAGGAGCCCGCAGCAACCCTGGCAAGCGCTGCAACAACTGGCGAATCGGCATCTGCCCCTGCTGCCTATTGTCCTGGGCCTGGCGCATCCCCAACTGCCAGGCCGCCTCTGTCGGCTCCAGCAGACGCGGCAGGGCCTGCTGCGCCACCCTGACCAGCATCTCGGCCGGGCCCTGCAGAACCAACTGCAGCCCTGCACTCGCGGCGGACAGGTGCAGGCTGACGCCCGCCTGGGCGGCACTGGCCTGGGTTTCCCGCAGCGCCTCCTGGGCCACGGCCAGGGCAATCTGCAGCGGCAGCGGTGCGCTAAAACAGCAACGCCAGTACAGCGCGCCCTGCCCGTCCGCCTGGCTGTCCGGCGCGGCCAGCCAGCGCAGCTGGGCGCTGCAACTCAGCAGCGGAGCCGGCGGCGGCGTAACCGTGAAAAAGGGGTTGGCCGCCGGCAGTTGCCAGCACCAGTCGGTCGTTGCAGCCGAGAAAGGCGGTATGGCGGCCATACGCAGGGCAAAACCAGCGGTCGACCAGAGCGGCTGCTCGGCCTGGCTGACCAACAACTCGATCAACCGCTGCGGCTGGCGCATCTGCTCGAGCACGGCACGCAGGCAGTGCTCGCCCTGGACGGTCAGCGCGTCATGGGGATTGCCGCCAACGGCCAGGCCGTCCTGCCAGTAACGCGCCAACGCCAGGGGTGGCAGGCTGCGCCGCTGGCTCTGGCGGATTGCCCGATAGCTGTCCTGCAGCGTCGTCCAGTCGGCCTCGGCAAAGAACTCCAGCCAGCCCTGCAGCGCCGCGGTAATGCCCGCGCGTGCCTGCTCCGCGCCTTCCACCCCGGCAAAGCTCAGCAGCAGCAAGGCCTGCTCGTCATGCTGATACAGCCGGCGAACCTCCAGGTCCCGGCACAGCTGCGCGGTTCGCAGGTTGGCCAGCAGGCCGCCTGACGACTCGCCAAGCAGCCAGGTCTGGAGAAAATCCAGCGCCTCGGCCAGCCCACCCGCTTGCGCCGGGCGCGGCAGTTCCAGGGCAAAACACAACTGCAGGCTGGGGGCATCCGCCGGCAGACACAGCTGCAAGTGCTGCGCCCTCAGCGGCAACAGTGCTGCAGCCGCTGACCGAGCCGGGCCGTCGCCTTCACCCAGGGCAGCGCCATAGGCCTCGGCCAGGGCATAGAGCTGCTCCGGCGGCTGCGGTGCCAGCAGCACCAGGGTCAGATTGTCAGCCTGGTAGAAACGCTGATGAAAGGCCCGCAGCGCCTGCTGGAAGTCCCCCTGCTCGACCGCCAGGGTCTCTCGGTTGCCCGCCTGAAAGGCGGCAAAACGATGCCCCGCAGGCAAGGCCTGGCCCAGCGCTGTACTGATCAGGGTGTCGGCATCCTGACCGCGGGCGATAAATTCGGCGTGCACCACCTCGCGCTCGCGCACCTGCGCCTCGGGCTCGAACAGGGGCCTGGCGAGCATATCCAGCAGCCGCGCCAGGGCCTCTTCGAGGCGCTGCGCCGGTACCTCGCAGAAATAATCGGTGTGATGCGCCTGGGTCGAGGCATTGAGCTGGCCACCGCAGGCCTGCACGAACGGCATCAGCCGCTGCTCGCCAGCGAAACCGGCGCTGCCTAAAAACAGCAGGTGTTCGAGAAAATGCGCCAGCCCCGGGTATTCCAGCGGCTCGTCATGACTGCCGGCGGCGACCCGCAGGCTGATCGCCGCCTTGGTCACACCCGGCTGGCTCAGCAGGATCACACCCAGACCATTGCCCAGCCGCCGATAGTCGGGCTGCGGCCCAGGGTGTACAGAAGGTGCGGCGCGAGCAGACATGGTTGGCAGTGGCCCTGGCGGAGTTCGGCAAACAAGCATCAATGTCCCAGCCTATGCCGCGCAATAGTGCTTTGGAAGTACGCAGTGGTTAATCGGCAACCCGCCCGATTTGTCTGGCCATTTCGCGGATAACGATTTCAACCATGGCCCGCAGTAAGCGCATCTCACCATTCAGCGTTGCACGGATCTCGGGGCGCGGCATCTTCCCGGCTCAACCACGCCTGGCTATAGGCAAACGCCCAGAGGCCGTTGAACTCGCGCAGCGCCCCCGCCATGACACTGTTGATCCAGACATTCAGCGCCCGCTGCATCAGGGCACCTCGTTTTTCGAGGTCTCAGGTTGTGCATCCACAGTGCGCTGACGCTTGCGCTGGATGCTCTGGTAATGCCCCAGGGTTTCAGGGGCAAAGGCCTCCGGGACCTCAAGCGTTACGCTCAAATCCTCATGATCGAGAGGATTTTATGGGCCATCGCTCAATGCAGCTGACCAACGGCCGGCACCCTCGGCTGCCATGCCGCACGGCGGTCGAGAAGCCGGCAAGCTGCGATTGACAGGCTGAAATCAAAAGGAAATATGCCGGCTCTACAGTGCACACACAAATTCAGGAGAGCACGCTTGTGAGCCGCACGATACGACACCTCTGCAAAACGCTCGACCAGGTGGCCAGCAACAATGAGACTGCCGCAGTTGCCGTGATGCGCGCGGCGGAAAGAATTGGCGACGAGGTGCTCAGGCAGCAACTGTTCAACGTGATCCATCGGATGAACCTGGATGCCGCTCAACTGCGCGGCGCCCGAGAAGAGATCGCCGGCCAGGCGTTGAAACGCGCCTGAAATGGCATTGAGTCCGTTGAGCTGCCTGCCTAGATGGCCGCTCAAGTACCGCGCCCAGCCGCCCATACGCCGCCGTCAACGGCCAGAAATCCTGACCGTTGACGCTCGTTGAGATAAGCCGCTCAAGCCTATAACTCAGTCCCTGCCCTCGCGGCTTAGCTGCCAATCACCCCGCCATCATTTTTAGAAATCAGCACCGTGGTCGAACGCGGCCGGCTCTGGCCGTCGCTGGCCGGGTAGCTGATGCCGGGATGCTGCACATTCGCCCACATCGTCTTGCCATCCGGGCTCCAGGCCAGGCCGGTGATTTCGCAGCCGCGCGGACCGACCAGAAAGCGTCTGACCTCGCGGGTGCTGGGGTCGGCGCAGAGCAGCTGGTTGCAGCCCATGGCCTGCATCGCCGCTTCATCGTCGCCGTAGTCGGTCTGAATCCACAGCCGTCCGTGGCGGTCGAAGGCCAGGCCATCGGGCGAGGAAAAGAGGTCGCCGTTGATGGTGCCGGTGAGATTGGCGGGCACCGCGTTGCCGTTGGCGTCACGGGCCCCTTTCTGCTCGCCGGCCAGGAGAAACAGCTCCCAACTGAAGGTTTCGGCGCTGGGGTCGGCACCCTGCTCCTTGAAACGCAGGATTTGCCCATGCAGGTTCTGCGGGCGCGGGTTGGCTTTATCGGTGGGCTGTTTGTCGCCACGACCATCGTTATTGGTCAGGGCCACATAGACCTCTCGGCTGGCGGGATGCACGGCCGCCCACTCGGGCCTGTCCATCGGCGTTGCCCCCACCAGGTCGGCGGCGGCGCGGGCGTTTAGCAGCACCTCGGCCTGGCTGGCAAAGCCACTGGCGGCGGTCAGGCCGTTCTGTCCATGGACCAGGGCCAGCCATTGACCGGAGCCGTCGGCATCGAAACGCGCGACGTAGAGGGTGCCTTCATCCAGCAGGTCGCGGTTGGCCTTGGGCTTGGCCGCATCGAAACGCCCACTGGGGACGAACTTGTAGACGTACTCGCCCTTGGCGTCGTCGCCGGAATAAAACGCCATGCGCCCGTCATCGCCCAGGCTCAGGGCCGCGCATTCACGGCTGAAGCGACCAAAGGCGGTGCGTTTGATCGGCTGCGCCTGCGGGTCGAAGGGGTCGATTTCCACCACCCAGCCAAAGCGGTGCGGCTCGTTGACGTAGCCGCCGTGGGCTTGCCGCGGGTCGGGGGTGGCGTCGAAGCGCGGGTCGGCGGTTTCCCAGGCGTAATTCTTGCTGGTGCCCTCTTGGGCCAGGCCATAGCGCTTGTGCGACACGCGGCTGGCGTAGTCGGCCTGATCACGGTTGATAAAGTAGTTGTGCCAGTTTTCCTCGCAGGTGAGGAAGGTGCCCCAGGGGGTGATGCCGGTGGCGCAGTTGTTGATTGTGCCGAGCACTTCACGGCCGCTGGGGTCGGCGACGGTTTGCATCAGCGCGTGTCCGGCCAGTGGGCCGGCGATGCGCATGGCGGTGAGGGCGCTGATGCGGCGGTTGTAGGGCGAATCCATGACCCGCTGCCACTGGCCGTCCGCAGCCTTCTGCACCTCGATCACCGATACGCCATGGGCGGCCTGCTCCTTGCGCACCTCATTCAGCGGCCGCGGCTTGCTCTGGTCGATGCGGTTACCGGGGTGCAGCGGCGGGTTGACGTATTCGTGGTTCATCACCAGCAGACCACGGTCGGTTTCGCCCTCGAAGGCGAAGAAATCCATGCCGTCGTGGTTGTCCCCGGCCTGCTTGAGTTGGGCCTGCCAATCGTCGCTGGCATCCGGGTTCCACTGCGGCGCGCCGGCCTCGACCGGGTCGCCCCAGGAGAAGAACGGCGTGGCGCTGTAGCCTTCGGCGACCAGCACGCGATCGAATTGCGGGTCGATCTGCACCGGCACGCCCTTGAAGCCCAGCAGCGGGCTGGCCCCGGCACTGCGGCAGGCACTGATGCCACCGGCGAAGAAACCGAGCGCGGCCAGGGTAAGGCCGCCCTTGAGCACATTGCGTCGAGCTGGGTTAACCACGTCGCTGAGCGCCAGGTTTGCGCTAGGGTTGATCGCCACATCATCGTGGGCTTCAAGGCTTGCGTGAAACTGTTGGTGATCCGGGTTCATTACGGCTCTCGCAAAAAGTGGCGCGCACCGCCCCGCACCGCTCGATACGGAGCAGCCTGGACGGCGGGCATGGGTTATTCGATCCGGTAGGTAAAGGTGTTCTTCACATTGGGTACGGCGACGGCGCGGCCATCGATCACCCGCGGCTGGTAGCGAAAGCTCTTGGCTGCGGCCAATGAGGGTCGGATAAACAAGGGATGGCAGGCACCGACCACCTCGGGCTGTTCAACCCGCCCCTGGGCATTGACTGTGTAGCTGACCGTACATTCGCCCTCGATACCCTTGTCCAGTGCGCGCCGCGGGTAAGCCGGTGCCTTCTTGGCAATCGGCAGGTACTGACGGCTGGCCGCCGCAGCGGCTTCGGCCTGACGCGCCTGCTCGGCAGCTGCGTCGGCAGTCTGCTGACGTTGCTGTGCTGCCAGCTGCTCGGCGGCTTGGCGTTGTTGCGCCTGCTCACGCTCTTGCTGTTCTTGCCGAGCCTGCTCCTGACGTTTGCTTTCAAGCCGCTGGCGTTGCTGCTCAAGCTTCTCCTGCTCCACACGCTTGTGCGCCAGCGCCGCCTGCTCCAGCTTTTGCTGGGCGATACGCGGGTCGATCTGCGGCTGCACCGGCGCAAGCGCTTCCGGCTGCGGAGCTTCGACCGGCACGGGTGGCGCGGTTTCCACCACAGGCGCGGGAGGCGGCAGGCTGAGCAACTGCATGCTGATGGTGTTGATGCTCGGTGCGGCGGGCTTTTCCACCGGCCAGTTGACCAGCAACAGGGCCAGCACCAACCCATGCAGGGCCAGGGTTAATAGCGCAGCCTGGGCATTGCGCAGACGCGAGATTGGCAATCTGGGCCAGACAACAGAAGCGGGATTGTCCATCAGCACGCTGCTCACTGCGGGGCCTCGGTGATCAGGCCGAGGTTGCTCACCCCGCCCTTCTGCAAGGCGGCGATACCGGCGACCACGGTGGCGTAGTCAGCGGCCTGATCGGCGCGGATATACACCTGGGTGTCGCCGCGCTCGGCGATGATCTGCGTCACCTGGGCGGTCATTTCCTCCAGGCCCACGGCGCTGTCGGTCTGCTGCTCGGTATTCAACTCGCTGCCCAGGTTCCAGTAATAGCCGCCGTCCGCCTGCACCGAGAGGGTGAGGATCTGCTGCTGGGTATCGGTGGGCAGCGCTTCGCTGGCGACCTTGGGCAGCTCGACCTTCACCCCCTGGGTGAGCATCGGCGCGGTGACCATAAAGATCACCAGCAGCACCAGCATCACGTCGATGTAGGGCACCACGTTCATCTCGGCCTTGGGCGCGTGTTTGTTTATCGGCTTGCGCATGGCGGTTTCCTCAGGCGGCGGCGCTGACGTGGCTGCTGGCGGCGTGCAGCTTGCGGTGCAGACGTGCCTGCAATTCGTTGCCGAAGCCGTAATAGCGCGAGGTCAGGGTGGCGACGCGGGCGCTGAAGCGGTTGTAGGCGATCACCGCGGGAATCGCCGCGAACAGGCCGATGGCCGTGGCGATCAGCGCTTCGGCAATGCCCGGGGCGACCGTGGACAGCGTCGCCTGCTGCACCTGGGACAGGCCGATAAAGGAATTCATGATCCCCCACACGGTGCCGAACAGGCCGATATAGGGGCTGACCGAACCGACCGTGGCGAGAAACGGCAGGCCCTTTTCCAGGCGCTCTTCCTGCTCGCTGATGGCCACCAGCAGCGAACGCTCGACGCCGTCGATCACCAGCTCACCGGCAATTCCCGGTTCGCGCTTGAGCTGGATGAACTCGTGATAGCCGGCCTGGAAGATCTGCTGCAAACCGGCATCCTCATCCAGCCCGCCATTACCTTCGACTTCGTGGCCTTCGCGGTACAGCTGGGCAAGGTCGTGGCCGCTGCGAAAACGCAGCTGGAAGTCTTTCAGCAGGCGTTCGCTGCGACGCAATACTGCGCTGCGCTGGATGATCAGGTACCAGCTGAGCAGCGAGGCCAGCAACAGGGTGAGCATTACCGCCTGTACCAGCAGGCTGGCATCAGTGATCAGGCCCCAGACAGTCATCTGTTCGAGGGTGTTGTGCATGGGTGTCTCCTTGCATCGCGCGCCGAGGAAAACCCTCGGCCGCTATTCGATTACGTTTGTGTTGCCGATTGATGACGGCCACCTTGAAGCCGGTAAAGGCTGGCTCCTACAGCGTGTGCTGCTTACTCCAGACCGAGGGCTTCGGCCACCGCGGTCCAGGGTAGGTATTTGTAGTTCTGCCGGTCTTCGGGCATGCGTTTGCGGCCGTCCTGCACCACCAGCATGCCGGCGCTCCAGCTGCCGCCGAGGTTGGCCGAGGTAACGTCCAGGCCGTCGGTTTCCGAGGTGCCGTCGATACCCTGTTGTGCGTTCAGGCCGATGCGGAACGCGCCGCGCACGGCATAGGGCGCAGTGGCGTCGAGCACCACGTAGCTGTCGTTACCCTGGCTGGAAATCACCAGGTAGTTGCGGGTTGCGCCCTGATAAATGGCCAGGCCTTCGATGTCGTCATGGACCACATCACCAGCCGCAATCACCTGCTCCAGCCGGGCTGGCGCATCGGCGCGGGCATCCAGCGTCCAGACCGCGACATCCTCTTCGCCGATAAACAGGCGCTGGTTGCGGTCATCGGCAACGCAACCTTCCGGTTGGCCGTCGACCTTGAACTGGCGCACCTGCTCGCCCTTGATCCGCCCGGCGTCCGCACTCAGGCGGTACTGCACAAAGGTGCCGTCCTTGTCGTTGGCAACGGCATGGATTGCCCCGGCGGCATCCTTAAACATGCACAGGCCGTAGATATCGGTGAGCGGCGTGGGCAACTGGCCCAGGTTGCGCAGCTCGCCGCTGCTGCGGTCGATGGCGAACAACTGCAGGCTGTTATGGTCACGGTTGCTGGCCACGGCCAGGTCGACCAACTGGCCACTGAGGTCGAAGCCGGCGCGCACATCGACGTTGTTCATCCGCCCGACGCGCAGGTCCTGCAGCTGCTTGCCGGCCAGGTCATAGGCCAGCAGGCCGCCCTGTTTGTCGGTGCCCAGCACGCGGCTCTTGCGCGGGTCACTCGGGTGCACCCAGATCGCCGGATCATCGGCGGCATCGCCCAGGCTCGGGACCGGATCGGTCTGCACCTGCACCGGCAAAATCGGCAGTGTCGGCTGCGCTTCAGGGGCTTGCGCCTGCCAGTTCAACTGCCCGCGCTGCAGGCCGTCGTCGTCGCGCACCAGCAGTTCCAGGCCGCCCGCAACCGCTCGCACGCTGAGGCCCTGCGGTTCGTTCAGCTTGCCCAGGGGCAGTACGGGCTGAGCCTGCCAGCCGGCTTGGTCACGCTGATAGTGGTGCAGGCTGTTGCTTTCCGGGTCCAGCGCCAGCACCCCGCCCGGCACCACGGCCATGCCTGCGAGCGCCTTGCCGATATCACCGAACGGCTGCACCAGGCCTACCGGCTCGCGCACCAGATCGGCCTCGGCGTGGGCGGCGTAGGCCCACAGGCCGACGTTTTCTTCGTTGACATACAGGCGTTCGGCCTGATCGTCGACCTGGCAATACTCGCTGGCCGGCGGCAGGCTCATGCCACGTACACGTTTGGGTGCCAACAGCGGGACCTCGTTCTGGGCCACCAGCCACTGCTCGCCGATACCTTCCTCACCGATCAGAAAGACAAAGGCGTTATGCGCCGCATCGCGGTACAGGCACAGGCCATCGATCTTGTAAGCCGGGCGCGGCAGATAAACCGGCTCGCCCCAACGCCGATTCTTCAAGTTGACCAGCATGGCCTGCTGACGGTCGACGTCCAGGGCCGCCACCAGCAGCACGCGCGGGCCGACCCGGTGATCGATGCTGGCGAAGGTGCCGGGCAACTGGCTGAGGGTCGCGCCCTGCTGATCGAGCACGAACAGGCCCTTTTTCTCGCTGCTCTGCAGGCGCTCGGCACCTGGCCAGAAGCTGTCGCTGGACAGCCATTGCGCCGCCTCGACCGCGTCCATGCCCGGGCTGGCCAGCGCCTGCAGGCTCAGGGCTGCGGCGGAGTGTTCGGCCACCGTGCTCTGGCACGCACTCAAGGCAATCAGGCTGGCGAGCAGCAGGTTTTTCCGCAGAAACGAAAGGTGCATACAAACAAATCCTTAGTTGAAGATTTAACGCTGCAACGGGCACGCAGGCTCAAGCCTCCGGCCAGTACAGGGGTCAGAAGTGGGTAAAGGTCAGGCCGAGCTTGTAGGTCGGGCCGTACTCTTCGTACTGGGCGTTGAAGTCGCTGCGGCCGCTGTAGACGTAGAAGGACTCGTCCGTCAGGTTCTGCGCCTGGAAGGTCAGCTGCAGGGCCGGGGTGAGGAAGTAGCCGGCGCTGAAGTCGACGAACAGTTGCTCGTCGGCATAGAGGTCATGGGCCTTGTCATCGATGGCGGCGACCTCAGCCAGGTACTCGGACTTGTAGTTGGCCGACAGGCGCAAGCTGAGTTTGTCGTCTTCCCAGCCGAGCATCAGGTTGCCGACCGTGTCCGACTGGTTGGGCAGGTCGATGCTGCGCGACAGGCCCTGCCCTTCGATCTTCGCATCGGAGCGGCTGAAGGTGGCGTTGGCCCCCACCAGCAGCCCGTTCCAGGGTGCCGGCAGCCAGTCGAATTTCTGCGAGTAGGCCAGCTCCAGGCCATACAACTTGGCGCTGTCGCCATTGGCATAGGTGTTGGCTTCGGCGAAGTCGGCCCAGATGCCGGTGCCGCCCAGGTCGGTGTTGTAGACGAAGCTGTCGATGTCCTTGTAGAACACGAACGCCGAGACCACACCCGCACGCCCCATATAGTGCTCAATACCGAGGTCGAAATTCATCGCCTCCAGCGGATCGAGTTCAGGGTTGCCGAAGCTGGCCTCGTCACCGTCAATGACGAAGCCCGGTGCCAGTTGGCCGAAGGTCGGCCGCACCACGGTATTGGTCCAGGCCGCGCGCAGTTGGGTACTGGCGTTGAGCTGATAACGCGCATGCAGGCCCGGCAACCAGTGCTCATAGCGCGTGTCGCTCTCGGTGTTTTCGAAGACCCCATCACGGATGCCGCTGCCCTTGGCCTGGAACTCGGTGCCCTCGTAGCGCACCCCGGCGATAAAGCGCCAGTCGTCGAGGTCGAGGCTGTTCATCAGGTAGGCGGCGTTGATGTCTTCGCTCATCTCGAAGTCATTTACGCGCGACTCTTCTGCGTTGTAGAAGTCGTCTCTGTTCAGGCCGCCCAGCAGGCGCTCGATGGCCTTGGCGCTGATACCGGGGCCAAAGCGGCCCAGGCCGTAATCCACGCTGCCCTTGGTGAACTGGTCGAGGTTGAGGTCGGCATCGCTCAGGCCGACATCGCCGAGATCCTCATACTTCCAGGCTTCCTGGTCATTGTCTTTTTCCCGCCGGCTGAGCTTGCCGCCGAACTTGACCTGGGAGGCATAACCGCTGAGGTCATAGTCGCGCGCCAGGTCAAGCTTGATGTTCTGCTCGGTGTCGGTGGTCTTCTGCTTTTCCCACTCGATTTCGCTGAGGGTGAAGTTGCTCGGGTCGTAGAACGCCGAGTCGATATTCAGGCGCGGCTTCTTGCTGTTGCTGAAACCGGCATCGGCAAAATCGTCGTTACCTTCGAAGGTCGCCCCGGCAATGCCTCCCGGGCTGTCTTCGCTGGAGCGGCTGTAACCGGCCTGGGCACCGATGGTCCACAGGCCCTGCATGCGCTCGCCACCCAGTACGTAAGACTGCACTTGCTGGGTTTCCTCGCGGCTCTTCAGCTCGCGGTAGCCTTCGGCATCGCCGCTTTCGCCCGGCAACTGCGCGTCGGCAAACTCGACGCCGGCAGCGTTGCGGGTTTCGCTGTCCTTGTAACGGCTATAAAGGGTGCGCAGGTAATAGCTGGAAAGGTCATCGGGCTTGTAGTCGAAGTTCAGGCCAAAGCCGGTGCGCTCGCGGGTAATGGCATAGTTGCGCTGTTCCAGCTCTTCGAGCCGGGCACCGTTGTCGAAGTCCCAGGCACCGCCGGTTTCGACGTTGTCCGAACCGAAATCGCGCTCCTGCCAGCTCAACGCCGCGGCCACACCGAAGTTGTCGATACCGTCGCCCAGGCTGAAGCGGTCGCTGATCGCGCCGGAAAATTTCGGGCTGGTCTGCTCGGTATTCTCGTCGTAACTGCCTTCGGCGCTGCCGGTATAGAACAGCCCTTCGTGGTCGAAGGCCGACAGGCTCTCCACCTCCACCGTGCCGCCCAGGGAGTTGGCGTCCATGTCCGGGGTCAGGGATTTGACCACCGTCAGCGACTGCACCAGCTCCGAGGGCAAGACATCCAGAGCGACCGCGCGGCGGTCACTTTCCGGCGAGGGCACCAGGGTGCCGTTGATGGTCACGCTGTTCAGGTCCGGGCCGATGCCGCGCACGCTGACGAAGCGCCCCTCGCCCTGGTCGCGTTCAACCGACAGGCCGGGAATACGCTGCAGCGCTTCGGCGGCGTTGTCGTCCGGCAGCTGGCCGATGCCGTCGGCGTGCACCACGCTCTCGACGTTGTCGGAACTGCGCTGCTCTTTCAGCGCCTTGTCGATGCTGACGGCCTGGCCGACCACTTCGACGTATTCGGTGGCCGGCTCTGCCGCCAGCAACTGGCTGCTGGAGGCAATCGCCAGGGCCAGAACGCTGATCTGCCAACCCGAATTGCCAGCGGAACTGCTGCGCACCTTCATCACCTACCCTCCCCAAGATTGATCGCTGCCAGGCTGCAATGGCCGGGCTACTGGGGAGCGGAAGCTAGGCAGGAGTGATGACGCTTCTGTGACAGCACTTGCCGCCATAGCGCTAAAACAGCGGGTTTCAGCAGGCTCTAGCATGCAATTGAGCTGAAATGACTGCATCTTTGCAGCCGAGCAGACAGACCGGTGCGCGGTTTAACGCAACCCTTCATCTATAGCGCGGCAGAAATGCGCCAACAGGCACCGGCAGGAACCGCCTGATCGCCGGAAAGCGCAATAAATCGGCGAAGAACCCTGAGCCAAATTGACCTCCCCCGCTGCAACCAAACTGTCATCTGCGTCTGTTGTGCTGGCGGCCATTACCCTCTGCGGAGCCTATTGGCCATGCCGCCACTGCTGAAATTGCACGTATGGAAACTCACCGGCCTGTTGCTGGCGGCCAACTTCGGCCTGCTCGCCTACCTCGGCGTCGGCACGCTCAAGGCGCTGAGCCAGTGGAACTGGACCGATATCGGCGGTGAAGGCGGCTCGGCGCTGCTGGTGCTGGTGTGGATCGGCCTGCTGCTGAAAAGTCGCCCGGCCGGGCAGGTCACCACATTGCTGTTCTACGGCCTGGCCTGCCTGTTCTTCTCACTGTGGATGGATAGCCTCGACGAGTTCGTGCAATTGCCTGAGAACATCGCCTGGGACAAGTGGCTGGAGTCGGGGCCGATGCCCGTGGGGTTTATCCTGATGACCCTGGGCATCTACCACTGGCACCGTGAACAACTGGCGATCAGCGGGCAGATGGAAAAGCGCGAACGCCTGTTCCGCGAGCATCGCCTGTTCGACAAGGTCACGCCGCTGGGCGGGGCCGACTACCTACGCCTGCAACTGCAGCAGGCCTTGCAGGAGGCGCACAGCGAGCAGCAGCCGCTGTCGCTGGTGATCCTCGACCTCGACGACTTCAGCGCAATCAATCGCGAACACGGCCACGCCGAAGGCGACCGCGTTCTGCAGGTGCTGACCCAGGCGCTGCTGCTCAACCTGCGCCGCCAGGACCTGCTCTGCCGCCTGGCCGGCGACCGTTTCGTCGCGCTGCTGCCGCACACCGGCGAGCGCCAGGCGCGGCAGTTGGCGCACGAACTGCAGAACGCCGTGCAACACCTGGCCTACAAGAGCAGTCAGCACGGCGAGCGCCTGCAGCTGCAGGCCAGCGTGGCAGTGGCGATGGCGGTGCAGGACAGCCCGGAAAGCCTGCTGCAACGCCTCAATCAAGCCCTCGCCCGGGCCAAGCAGCCGCCGCAGATCAAGCGCGCCTGAGGCCAATAGCATGACCGTGAAAACCCCCTGGTACGAATGCGACAGTCGCTTTATTGCCGCCCATTACCAGCCTGCGGCCTTGATCGATCTGGCCATCAGCCGCGAGATCGACACCCATCGCCTGCTGCGCGGTAGCGGCCTGTTCTACGATGACATTCTCGCCGGGCAGATGCGCATCAGCCCGCAGCAGTTCCTGGTGCTGATCGATAACGCGCAACGCCTGCTGGAAGCCGACGACACCAGCTTTCTGTTCGGCCAGCGCCTGTTGCCTGGCCACTATGGCGCGGCCAGCCAGGCGCTGCAGCAGGCCGGCAACCTTCAGCAGGCGCTGGAACTGCTGATCGAGATGCGCGCGCTGTTCAGCCCCCTGCTGGCCCCCCGGCTGCTGCTCGACGAGCAGTACGCCTACCTCTACTGGGTCGACAGCAGCGGTGCCGGACCGCACTGGCGTTTTCTGGTCGAGGCCTGCATGACCGCGGTGGTGGCGATGGCGCGCTGGCTGTCCGGGCAACAGCTGCCGTGGCGCTTCCACTTCGCCCACCCGCAGCCGCGCTATGTCGAACAGTACTGGGTGCACCTGGGCGAAGACCTGCATTTCGACAGCCAGCTGGACATGCTGCGCCTGCCCCGCGAATTTCTGACCGCCGCCTGGCCCCAGGCGGCGCATACCGCCGGCGCGGTGGCCCGCCAGGAAGCTACGCGGCAACTGCAGGGCCTTGGTTTTCAGGCCAGCCTGCTGGACCGTTTATATGCCTGGCTGCAAGCCAACGTGCGCCAGTCCCCCAGCCTGGAACAGGCCGCGCACGCCTTCGAAATGAGTCCTGCGACCTTCAAACGCAAACTGCGCAAGCACGGCACGCACTATCAGGAACAGCACGACCTTGTGCGCAAGCACGTGGCGCTCTACCTGTACCGGATCAAGGCCTACAGCAATGAGGAGATCGCCGATTTCCTCAGCTTCCACGATGCGACCAACTTCCGCCGCTCGTTCAAGCGCTGGACCGGGCTGTCACCCAGCGCGCTGCGGCAGTTATTTGAGGCGGGGTAGCCGCGCGTTCAAACCACAAGGCTGAGTAACTCAATCAAGCCGCGACTAGATGCTGGTGCCAGTACGAAAATCGATGATCTCGTATCTATCAGCTGCGATCGTCGGAAAAGGCCAAAGCCTGCGCCATCAACACATCGGCCATGGCCTGCGCCGCACTCGACAACTGATGACCGGCCAGGTGCAGCAGGCCGACGCGGCGTTCCACCTGAGGCTCATTGAGAGGTAAGCAGCGCGCGCCCAACTCCTCCATCTGCCCTCGGCATAGGCTGGGTACCGCGCTTACCCCCAGACCCTCGGCGACCATACGCCCCACCGTTGCCAATTGATGACTCTCGAAAGCCACCGGCAACTTGCCGTGCAGGGCGGCGATGCTGTCTTCCAGCAGTAGCCGCACGGCGGAAGGACGCTGCAGGGCGATAAAGGGCTGGCCCAACAGATCCGCCCAGCTCAGCGCATCGCGACTGGCCAATTCGCTGCTGGCCGGTACCACGGCGACGAAGCGGTCGTTGTACAGCGGGGTGAACTGCAGGCCATCGAGCGCCGCCGGCTCGAAGGCCACGCCCAGTTCGACGCGGCGCTCGCGCACCATCTCCATCACCCGCTCATTGATCACGTCATGCACCGCTACGTTGACCCGCGGGTAGGCGTCGCGAAAGGCCTTGAGCGCCGCCGGCAGACGGTTGCCGGCGAAGGACGGCATGGCCGCCACTGCCACCTTGCCCAATTGCAGGGTGAAGTGCTGGCGCAGCAACTCCTCGGTGTTGTCCCAGTCCACCAGCAGACGCCGGGCGATGGGCAACAGGGTCTCGCCCTCCGGGGTCAGCCTGACGCTGCGGGTGGTGCGCGTCAGCAACTGGCCACCGAGGGACTCTTCCAGATTCTTGATCGCCAGGCTCAGGGCCGGCTGAGACAGGTGCAGGCGCTCGCAGGCCTGGGCAAAACTCAGGCTCTGGGCCACGGCGAGAAAGGCACGCAATTGCTTGACGGTCATTTATTTACTTTAGTGATCAATCGCAAAGAAAAACAAACTTAACAAAACAGTCTATGCAAGAGAAGCTCTGCCTCGCTTCCCGGCAGCACGATTGCCGGCCCAACAATGACAAGAGGCGCAGCAGCATGAGTGGACTCGACAAACGTGTAGGCAGCTACGAGGAGGCCCTGGCCGGTCTCACCGATGGCATGACCGTCCTGGCAGGCGGCTTCGGTCTGTGCGGAATTCCGGAGAACCTGATTGCCGAGATCCGCCGCCGCGGCGTCAGCGGATTGACCGTGGTTTCCAACAACTGCGGCGTCGACGGCTTCGGCCTCGGCGTACTGCTGGAGGACCGGCAGATCCGCAAGATGGTCGCCTCCTATGTCGGCGAAAATGCCCTGTTCGAGCAGCAGCTGCTGAGCGGCGAACTGGAGGTCGAACTGACCCCGCAAGGCACCCTGGCCGAGAAGCTGCGCGCCGGCGGTGCCGGCATCCCGGCGTTCTTCACCGCCACCGGCTACGGCACCCTGGTCGCCGAGGGCAAGGAGGCACGCGAGATCAACGGCCGCCACTACATCCTCGAACCGGCCATCACCGGCGACTTCGCCATCGTCAAAGGCTGGAAGGCCGACCACTTCGGCAATGTGATCTACCGCCACACCGCGCAGAATTTCAACCCGGTGGTGGCCACTGCCGGGCGCATCACCGTGGTCGAGGTGGAGGAAATAGTCGAGCCGGGCGAACTGGATCCGACCCAGATCCACACCCCGGGCATCTATGTCGATCGCATCATCCAGGGCAACTTCGAGAAGCGCATCGAGAAGCGCACCCTGCGCGCCTGATCGTCCACGACTAAACGACAAGAGAATTTCGCCATGGCACTTACCCGTGAACAGATGGCTCAGCGCGTCGCGCGTGAGCTCAAGGATGGTTACTACGTCAACCTGGGGATAGGCATCCCGACCCTGGTGGCCAACTACGTGCCCGCCGGCATCGATGTGATGCTGCAGTCGGAAAACGGCCTGCTCGGCATGGGGGCCTTCCCCACGGCGGATGAAGTGGACGCCGATATGATCAACGCCGGCAAGCAGACGGTCACCGCCCGCGCCGGCGCTTCGATCTTCTCCTCCGCCGAGTCCTTCGCCATGATCCGTGGCGGCCACGTCGACCTCACCGTGCTCGGTGCTTTCGAGGTGGACGTGCGCGGCAACATCGCCTCCTGGATGATCCCCGGCAAGCTGATCAAGGGCATGGGCGGCGCGATGGACCTGGTGGCCGGTGCCGACAACATCATCGTCACCATGACCCACGCTTCCAAGGACGGCGAATCCAAGCTGCTCAACCACTGCAGCCTGCCGCTCACCGGCTGCGGCTGTATCCGCAAGGTGCTGACCGACCTGGCCTATCTGGAGATCGAGGGCGGTGCCTTTATCCTGCGCGAACGCGCGCCGGGCGTAAGCATCGAGGAAATTGTCAGCAAGACCGCCGGCAAGTTGATCGTGCCAGACGACGTCATCGAAATGAGCTTCTGAGCAACCCCCGCCCCGCAAGCTGCCACCACGCCTGGCTGCCTGCGGGGCGGTTTTAACTTATCGAATGGGGCGAATCATCCACGCTGCGTGCAGCGTTATCCGTTCACTGCCCCAAGGGAGAGCACCATGCAAGAAGTCGTTATCGTCGCCGCCACCCGTACCGCCACCGGCAGCTTCCAGGGTTCGCTGGCGAGCATCCCCGCCCCCGAACTGGGCGCGGCGGTGATCCGTCAGCTGCTGGCGCAAACCGGCCTGGACGGTGCGCAGGTCGACGAAGTGATACTCGGCCAGGTACTCACCGCAGGCAGCGGGCAGAACCCGGCGCGCCAGGCGGCGATTCTCGCCGGCCTGCCCCACGCCGTGCCGGCCCTGACCCTGAACAAGGTCTGCGGCTCGGGCCTCAAGGCCCTGCATCTGGCCGCCCAGGCGATCCGCTGCGGTGATGCCGAGGTGATGATCGCCGGCGGCATGGAGAACATGAGCCTGTCGCCCTATGTCCTGCCCAAGGCCCGCACCGGCCTGCGCATGGGCCACGCGCAGATGCTCGACACGATGATCGTCGACGGCCTGTGGGACGCCTTCAATGACTACCACATGGGCATCACGGCCGAGAATCTGGTGGACAAGTACGGTATCAGCCGTGAAGCCCAGGACGCATTCGCCGCGGCCTCGCAGCAGAAAGCCTGCGCTGCCATCGAAGCCGGGCGCTTCGTCGAGGAAATCACCCCGATCCTGATCCCCCAGCGCAAGGGCGATCCCATCGCCTTCGCCACGGACGAACAACCCCGCACCGGCACCACCGCCGAATCGCTGGGCAAGCTGAAGCCCGCATTCAAGAAGGACGGCAGCGTCACCGCCGGCAACGCCTCCAGCCTCAACGACGGGGCCGCCGCGGTGCTGCTGATGAGCGCCGCCAAAGCCGAGGCCCTCGGCCTGCCGGTATTGGCGAAAATCGCTGCTTACGCCAACGCCGGCGTCGACCCGGCGATCATGGGCATTGGCCCGGTCAGCGCCACCCGGCGCTGCCTGGCCAAGGCCGGCTGGCAGCTCGACGAGCTGGACCTGATCGAAGCCAACGAGGCCTTCGCCGCCCAAGCCCTGGCCGTAGGCCAGGAACTGGGCTGGGACGCCAGCAAGGTCAACGTCAACGGCGGTGCCATCGCCCTCGGCCACCCCATCGGCGGCTCCGGTTGCCGGATTCTGGTGACCCTGCTGCATGAGATGATCAAGCGCAACGCCAGGAAGGGCCTGGCCACCCTGTGCACCGGCGGCGGTCAGGGCGTGGCGCTGGCGCTTTCCAGACCCGGTTTATAACGGACTCCCCTGTCGCAGCATCGTGGCTCATGTGCAACGGCTGCGGCAGGCACTTCGATCATCAGTGAAGAGCTCGGGTGAGTTGACGCATAATGGCCAACTTGACGCCGCAGCAGCGGAATCCGAGGTTGTCGGTAAACCCTGGACTGGGGGGCAAAACATGGATGCCGAGACCGGCTTGAGCAAATCACAACGTGTGCTGCAGGAGCTGCGCAACTACCTGCTAATCAGCGCGTATCTGTACGTCTGCTTCGGCGTTCTCGCCATGAACGAAGCCGCGCTCCTGCAGGTCCACGACGTTCAGTTCGCCCCATATGGCGTTGCCCTGATCAAGGCGCTGGTGCTGGGCAAAGTCATCCTGATCGGCCATGTCTTGTCAGTTGGCCAACTCTCCGGGGGCGCGCCGCTGCTGCACAAGATCGCCTGGAAAGCCCTGGCGATGCTGCTGTTTCTGCTGGCATTCAAGGCCCTGGAGGAACTGGTCGTGGGCTGGCACCACGGCGAAACAACCGCCCGGATCATGGCAGAGCTGCTGGATCGATCCTGGATCGAGCTCGTCGCCCCCATCACGCTGATGCTGCTGATCCTGATACCGCTGATCGCCAGCATCGAGTTCTTTCGCGCCATTGGCGGCGAAGGAATCCGCAAAGTGCTGCTGGGGAGGAATGAGGGCTAAGAACGCCAATATCCTTCCCCAGCCCTCTCCTTGGAGGGAGGGTGTGAAAACTATCACTCGGCCCCCTGTCAGGCGGCCTTTGTCAGCAGGAAATGCGACAAGGCCGGAATCAGTACCAGTGCCCCGATCATGTTCCAGATAAACATGAAGGTCAGCAGGATACCCATGTCGACCTGGAACTTGATCGCCCCCAGATGACCACGCCTGCAACCAGCGTGCTGCCAATCAAGGCAACCACCTTGCCGGTAAACGCCAGCACAGTCTTGTAGGCTGCTGTCAGGGGGAACCCGGCACGTTGCAGGGTCAGTTGCGCACTGAGTGTCTACGCCAATACTGGCGGAAATGGCCAGATCCTGGATCATCGGCCAGCAGTGCGGTCAGGCCGGCAAGGAACAGACGGGAATGATGTAGCACGCTGCCAACAATGGATGGGGCCGCGGCCAGCGTCCTGCATGATGCCGTTCATCTTCTGCGCGCCATGGGATACGCCGAAGTACAGCATCACCTGCATCAGATCGCCGACCAGCCAGGAAACCTCGAACCGCTACTCCAGACTTGCGCGGCCTGTTTACGGGAGAATGTCTGGCTGTCTTGGTAGACTTGCGCTCCGTTATTCCTAATCCGGAGTTGTGCGGTGTAGCGGAGTGATCCGTCCGCACTCTTTCGGGCTCGAATGGTTGCCACGGCCACTGGATCTCCTGGCCGGTGGTACACGAAGTTTTTCAGGCGGTACGTTTTGCCACCTACCTGAGAAAATCGCCTGAAAACCTCCGAAAACACGTCGAGAACACGATTCAAAAATGCCTCTAGAATCCGCCTCTAACCCAGCCATCACGCCATCCACAGTGTCGCGCCGCTTCTCCGTTGCGCCGATGATGGATTGGACGGACAGGCACTGCCGCTTCTTCCTGCGCCAGCTGTCGCAGCACGCCCTGCTCTATACCGAGATGGTCACCACCGGTGCGATCCTGCATAACGACAGCGCGCGTTTTCTGCGTCACAGCGCGGCCGAATACCCTCTGGCCCTGCAGCTGGGCGGTAGCGTGCCGGTGGAGCTGGCGGCCTGCGCCAAGCTGGCGCAAGACGCGGGCTATAACGAGGTCAACCTCAACGTCGGCTGCCCCAGCGACCGGGTGCAGAACAATATGATCGGTGCCTGCCTGATGGGTCACCCGCAGCTGGTCGCCGATTGCGTCAAGGCCATGCAGGACGCGGTAAGCATCCCGGTGACGGTCAAGCACCGCATCGGCATCAACGGCCGCGACAGCTACGCCGAGCTGTGCGATTTCGTCGGCACCGTGCGCGACGCCGGTTGCCGCAGCTTTACCGTGCACGCGCGCATCGCCATTCTCGAGGGCCTGTCGCCCAAGGAGAACCGCGAAGTACCGCCGCTGCGCTACGACATCGCCGCGCAGCTCAAGCAGGACTTCCCCGATCTGGAGATCATCCTCAACGGCGGCATCAAGACTCTGGAGCAATGCCAGCAGCATCTGCAGACCTTCGACGGGGTGATGCTCGGCCGCGAGGCCTACCACAACCCCTATCTGCTGGCCCAGGTCGACCAGCAGCTGTTCGGGGCCACGCGCCCGGTGCTGAGCCGTTTGGAGGCCATGCAGAGCATGCGCGGTTATATCGCCGCGCACCTGGCCGAAGGCGGCAGCATGCACCATATCACCCGCCATATGCTCGGCCTGGGCCAGGGTTTCAACGGCGCGCGGCGCTTCCGCCAGCTGCTCTCGGTGGACATTCACAAGAGCGATGATCCGCTGGCGCTGTTCGATCAAGCTGCGCAATTGCTGCAAGGGCGCTGACTCGGGTAAGGTCAGGGCATCCGCAACAACAAGGCTGTGTCATGACCTCCAAGCTGGATCAACTCAAGCAGTTCACCACCGTAGTCGCCGACACCGGCGACCTCGACGCCATCGCCCGCCTGAAGCCGGTCGATGCCACCACCAACCCTTCCCTGCTGCTCAAGGCCGCGGCCATGCCAGGCTATGGCGAGCTGCTGAAAAGCGCAGTCACAGCCAGCCAGGGCGACCTGGGCCTGGCCTGCGACCATTTTGGCGTCGCGGTGGGCAGCGAAATCCTCAAAATCATCCCCGGGCGCATTTCCACCGAAGTGGATGCGCGGCTGTCCTTCGACACCCAGGCCACCCTGCGCCGCGCCGAACGCCTGATCAATCTCTATGATCAAGCCGGCATCGGCCGTGAACGGGTGCTGATCAAGATCGCTTCGACCTGGGAAGGCATCCGCGCCGCCGAGCAGCTTGAAAAAACTGGTGTCCAGTGCAACCTGACCCTGCTCTTCTCCTTCGCCCAGGCCCAGGCCTGCGCCGATGCCGGGGTGTTTCTGATTTCGCCCTTCGTCGGGCGCATCTACGACTGGTACAAGAAGGCCGAAGGCCGTGATTTTGTCGGTGCCGAAGACCCTGGTGTGCAGTCGGTCACGCGCATCTACAACTACTACAAGGCCCATGCCTACTCGACCGTGGTGATGGGCGCGAGCTTTCGCAATATCGGCCAGATCGAACAACTGGCCGGCTGTGACCGCCTGACCATCAGCCCCGAGCTGCTGCAGCAGCTGGCCGATGACCAGCAGCCACTGGCACGCCTGCTAAACCCAGGCCAGGCTGCCGAAGCCAAGCAGAGCCTGAGCGAAAGCCAGTACCGCTGGGCGATGAACGAAGACGCCATGGCCACCGAGAAACTGGCCGAAGGCATCCGCCAGTTCGCCCGTGATCAGGAGAAACTGGAAAAACTGCTGACGGCTCTGGCCTGAGAACCCGCTCACGACCTGCTGCGTGGCCTTGCAGGGTAAACAGGCGATGTAGCCATTGCCTGTTTTCAGGCGATAAGTCGTAGGTTGGCGTTCAACGCAGCAAGAGTCTGCAGCAGGCCCGGTGCGTAGGGCCTGGGCCGGCCCGGTGCCCCCTACAAAGCCGCTTGCAGCACATGATTGGGATATAGCCAAAAACAAACGGGGCGCTCAATGAGCGCCCCGTTTCGTTACCCCTGCACCACTCAATGGTGTTCCAGGGCATTGACCAGGTCGTGGAAGGCTTCGCGGTTGGAGTCGTTCAGCCCCATCAGAATCCGGTGCGCTTCCAGCACCTTGGCCCGCACCACCTCTTCCGACTGGTCCTGCGACGGCAGGTCATCCAGACACTCAGGGCACGGCACCGGGGTATCGACGATATTGAATACCTGATCGAAGCCCATGGACTGCAGCAGGCGGGTGATGTCCTCGTGGGTGGTGACCACGGTGGGCAGCAGGCCGATTTTTTGCCGCGAAAGGATCGACAGCTTGGCCAGCAGGCCGAGGGTGGTGCTGTCGATGCTGCGGGTTTCGGTCAGATCGATCACGATGGCCGAGAAATTCAGCGCGGTGAAGATCTTTTCGATGGTAGCGTCCAGGGCCGAACACAGGGTCAGGCGTACTTCGCCGACGAACTTGAGGATAAAGGTTCCGTCTTGTTCGGCGAACTGGATTCTACCGGGGCTTATCCCAGGCTTCATGCAAGGTTCCTGCTTAACACCAGCAAGGCGATATCATCCGGCATCTCACCCAGATTGGCCAGCCCAAAGGCCTTGCGCAAGCCATCCAGGGTGCCTCCGGCGTTACTGATCAATTCCGGCAGCAACGCTTCCTTCTCTTTCAGGGTATCACCGGGCATCAAGTCGAGGATGCCATCGGACATCAGCGTCAGGCTGAACGACTCGGGCAGCTCCATCTGCTGATCCTGATACTCGGCTTCGACGAACAGGCCCACTGGCAGGCCGCGGCCCTGCAGGTACTGCGCCTGGCCCTCGCTGTACAGCACCGGCAGCGGCAGATGGCCGCCGATGCTGTAGGTCAGACGATTGTGCTCCAGGTCGATCACCCCGCCGAGCATGGTCACGTGCTTGCCCAGCTTGCAGTTGATCAGGCCACGGTTGATATGACCGAGCACTTCCGACGGTTTGAAATCGGGCAAACCACCGGCACGACGGGACTCGTAAAGCAGACGGGTAGTCATGAACTTCAGCAGTACGGTGATAAAGGCCGAGGACGCGCCATGGCCGGAGACATCGGCCAGGTAAAAGGCGATGCGGCTGTCGTCGACGCGAAAATAATCGACGAAATCACCGGACAGATAGAGCGAGGGGATGATCTGGTGGGCAAAGTTCAGGCCGTCGGCCTGCCAGGGGGTCACCGGCAGCATATTCATCTGCACCTGGCGACCGGCGTTCTGATCTTCCTGAAGCAGGTGCAGGCTGGCCTGCAACTCGCGGTTGGCGGTTTCCAGCTCTTCGCGATAGCGCTGGTTTTCCAGACGCAGGTTGGCCCGGTCGAGGGCGCGGCGAATCGAGTGCTCGAGCACCGCCAGATCAGCCAGGGGCTTGATCAGGTAGTCGGCGGCCCCCAGGCGCAAGGCTTCCACGGCATCGCTCATGACCCCGGCACCGGAGACCACGATGACTGGCGTTTCCACTTGCAGGGCATTGATTCGGCGAATCAGCTCGAGACCATCGACCTGAGGCATGCGCAGGTCGCAGATCACCAGATCCGGGTTTTCGCTGTGGAAGACTTCCAGGCCTTGCAGGCCATTGGCGGCTTGCAGTACATGAAAACCACTGTCTTCCAGGTAGGCCGCGAGGCTCGCGCGCACTACATCGTCGTCATCGATTATCAGCAGCGTGGCACTGGTTTTGTGCATGGGGTATCCAGGCAAACTGCGCCGGGTATGGGTTGGCTTATACGTCAGGGGCATTGCCCCGAACGCGCGAACTCGGCTTGCATCAAGGCGCAGACGGTACTCCCATCCGCACCTCGATTCAAGCGACTGCCGATCGTCGCAGTTCGCCTTTACACCCGAAATCGGCCAAGGTTATAAGAGTCGCAGGACAGCCCCGATAATAAGAGGAAAATGCCCATGAGCCAAAATGATCATGCTTACAGTGAAAAACGTGATTACATCCGTATGCGATTGGAAGCACCGGTCACATTGCTTTATGCGGGCAAGGAACTCCCGGCGCTGTGCCTCGACCTGTCCAGCACCGGCATGCAACTGGAAGCTGAAAGCACCCTGAGCCTGGGCGACAAGGTCAGGGTGCATATCGCCTCGGACCATAACGAGCTGCGCGGACTGGATGCTCAGGCCGAGGTAGTGCGGGTCAACACCCTGGAAGATGGCCGTCAGGCCCTGGGGCTGGCGATTATCTCGATGACCTGAGCCAGGTGGCAAACATGCAAAAGGCGGCCATTGAGCCGCCTTTTGCATTTGTTGCCGGTGGTTCAGAAGTCGTCTTCGACATCGCCATCACGCACCCGGAACTCGCGGTTCTGCAAGTAGGCATTGCGAATAAAGATGTATTTGTCGCCACTGATCAGCTTCTCCGCCGAGAGCAGGCTGGCGCGCGTATCCACGGCATTGACCGCATGCACGACATTGCGCGTCGGCACGTGGTCGATGGTGGCCTGCACGGTCAGCATGCTGTCGGGAATCTTGCCGATGGTGTCACGCACGGTGCTTGGCCCCAGCAGAGGCAATACCACATAGGGACCGCTACCCAGCCCCCAGGCACCGAAGGTCTGGCCAAAATCTTCATCGCTGCGTTGCAGGCCCATTTGCGTGGCCACGTCGAAGAAGCCCAGCAAGCCGAAGGTGGTGTTGAAGATCAGACGCCCGCTATCCACCCCGGCATCATGCAGTTTGCCCTGCAGCACATTGTTGGCCAGGTTGCCGACATCGCCGATGTTTCTGAAGATATTGTGCACCCCGTCCTCGAGCAGTTGCGGGGTGACTGCCTGATAGCCCTTGGCCAAAGGCTTGAGGGTGTAGGCATCGACATTGTCGTTGATGCGGAACATAAAGCGGTTGTAGCTCTGCCAGGGGTCTTCTTCACTGGCCTGTGCCAGCGTTGGCAGCAGCGCCAGACCGGCACAAACAACCAGGCAGCCCAGCCGCTCAATCCAACTCGCAGCGATCACACGCATTACAGCCTCTCCTTGACAGCAGTAGTGAGCCGCCCATGGGCAGCCATTCAAAGGCGCGCAGTATAAGACGTCGGCCAGGGTGATGGCAGCATAGCGGATCAACCGTGCGCAGGAAAACTGGCGATGCCGGGCAAGGCCTGGGTTGCGCTGTCACCCAAGGTTCATCGTTCTGTCATCTAGCTGCCTTAGCCTGCACATGACGACAAGGACGAACCTCATGACCCTATTGCCCTCCCCGCCCCGCTTCAGCGCCCTGTTGTTCGGCCTATCTGGCTGCCTGGTCGACTTCGGTGCACGCACGGCCCCGCTGGCCTTGCAGCGTCTCTACCCGGATGCCGGCCCGCAGCGCGACCTGGAGCAACTGCTCGGCCGCCCAGCACAACTCCATGAACAACTGGCCTACCAGGACGCCCTGAGCGTGGCAGCCAGCGAGCATGCCGAAGCCACCCCGGGAGCGCTGGAGGTTCTGACCCAGCTGCACCAGCAAGGCGTGCCTTGCGCCTGGCTCGACGAGCTGCCTCGAGATGTCAGCATCCAGTTGGCCAGCGCCCTGCCCGCCTGGCTGCCCGCGACAGCGCAGCGGCACGAACGCCCCTGGCCTGCACCCGACGCCATCTGGCAGAGCCTGATCGAGCTGCAGGTCGAGCATCTCGACGGCGGCGTGCTGGTCAGCGGCGAACCGCGCCTGCTCCAGGCCGGCCTGAGGGCCGGGCTCTGGACCGTCGGCCTGGCCATCTGCGGCCCCCTCTGCGGGCAGGCACCGGCGGACTGGCAAAGCCTGGCCTCGGGAGAGCGCGATCAGTTGCGCAGCCAGGCCACCCTGGCCCTCTATCGCCTGGGCGTGCACTCGGTGATCGATCAGTTGAGCGATCTGCCCGCCTGCCTGGACGACCTCGCGCAGCGCCGGCAAAAAGGTGAAAAGCCCTGACGGCGGGCCCTTGGCACGTATCACCCGACCCGGCGACGGCAGCCGTGTTGATCCAAAGCAAGCAAAGCCCCGGCGCTTGGATTACCCTTGGACACATGCACGTACCTTGCGCCCCGGCACAAGGTCTATCGATTGATGTACCAAGAAGGGAGAAGCACATGCCCGCAAGCCGCCTGCAGCAACAACTGCAAGACCTGCGCGATCAACTGTCGGAAGAGCCGCCGCTCAGCGAAGAGGAGCGCGCCGAACTGTTTGTCCTGACCCAGGAGATCGAACTGCAACTGGCTCACCAGGCCGCCGCCGCACCGGACGCCACCCTGATCGACGGAGTCAACCTGGCCGTGGAGCGTTTCGAAGTCAGCCATCCGACCCTGGCCGGCACCCTGCGCAATATCATGCAGAGCCTGGCCAATATGGGGATCTAAAGCCCATGCGCCAAGAAAACCCCAGCACTTGGCTGGGGTTTTTCGTTACTGGCGTACCAGCCGGCGATTTTCCGGTGTGATGGCTGCGCTGCTGCGATAGGGATTGATATCCAGGCCGCCGCGGCGCACATAGCGCGCATAGACCGTCAGCCACTCGGGCTTGAGCAGGCGCTGCAGGTCGAGAAAGATCCGCTCCACGCATTGCTCGTGGAAATCCGCGTGCTGGCGGAAGCTCACCAGATAGGCCAGCAGGCTGGCATGATCCAGAGCCGCGCCACGGTATTCCACCACCAGGGTGCCCCAGTCCGGCTGGCCGGTGACCGGGCAGTTGGATTTGAGCAGATGGCTGTGCAGGCTTTCCTCCACCACCCGCGCGGGGTCGCAGCGCAATAGCTCTGGCATTGGCTGGGCGTAATTGCTGATGGTCACATCCAGTTCGTCGATACAGATGCCAGGCGCTGCCACCACGCCTTCGGCCGTCACCTCGGCCAGGCTGCGCAGGCGCACCCCAACCGGCTTGCCCGCCGCCGCCGAGAGGTCCTTGACCAGCACTGCCAGCAACTCGGCGTCATCGGCGAACACGGTCTGGTTCAGCGAGTTGAGGTAGAGCTTGAACGACTTGGACTCGATGATATTCGGCGAGTCGGCAGGTATCGCGAACTCGCCCATGGCCACCACCGGCTTGCCCGAAGGCAGCAACCAGGACAGCTCGAAGCAGTTCCAGAAATCCACGCCCTGGTACGGCAGGTTCTCGGCGCTCAGGCCCAGCTCGGCCCACTTGGCCGCACGGGGAATGGGGAACAGCAGGGACGGCGTATAGGTCGCGATATAGTCGCTGGATTTACCCAGGGGCGAATCTTCGGCAGCAGGGTGCATGGCAAAAACCTGATCAAGTCAAATAAGGAACGGGCTGACGCCTCAGACCAGTTCGGCTACAACGGCGGCCAGCGCCTGGGCCGGATCGGCAGCCTGGCTGATCGGCCGGCCGATCACCAGGTAATCGGAACCAACCTCCAGGGCCTGACGCGGCGTCAGAATGCGCCGCTGGTCGTCCTGAGCACTGCCGGCCGGACGAATCCCCGGGGTCACCAGCTGCAGCGCCGGGTAAGCGGCTTTCAGAGCCCGGGCTTCCTGGGCGGAACAGACCAGGCCATCCAGGCCGGCTTGCGCAGCCAGCCCGGCGAGGCGCAGCACCTGGGCCTGCGGCTCGAGATCCAGACCGATACCGGCCAGGTCCTCGCGCTCCATGCTGGTCAGCACGGTCACGCCGATCAGCAGCGGCTTGGCCCCGCTCAACCCGTCGAGGGTCTCGCGACAGGCCGCCATCATGCGCAGACCACCGGAGCAGTGCACGTTGACCATCCACACGCCCATCTCGGCAGCGGCCTTGACCGCCATGGCGGTGGTGTTGGGGATATCGTGGAATTTCAGATCGAGGAACACCTCGAAGCCCTGATCGGCCAGCGCACCAACGATCTCCGGGCCACAACGGGTAAACAGCTCCTTGCCAACCTTGACCCGACACAGCGCGGGGTCGAGCCGGGCGGCCAGGGCCAGGGCGGCATCACGGGTCGGGAAATCCAGGGCAACGATGATCGGGGTCTGGCAGGCGGACATGGGCGGGCTCTCGGGCATGACAAATTCGCCGCGCATTGTAGCGGAAGCCGTACACAATTACCGGCCCGGCAATCAGCCCACTTCAGGAGAATTGCCCCCCCCAATAGCGGTACTGATGAGCCCCGCCCCGTAGGGTGCGCCGTGCGCACCAAGCACCCATTACCTACTCGGAACCAAGCGCAACCGCCTGCATATCCGTAGCCGGAAAGGTCTGCCGGAAGCTAAAAGCCTGCACGCTCGGCCCTTGCTCGCGCAGCAAGCGCAGGCGCTCGGCGGCCTCCTCGACGCTGGGCAGATGGCCGGCCGGCACCCACCACAGCACCATATGCGCCTCGCCCATACGCGCGAACCACTCGGCGCGGCGCTTGAGTATCTCGGCATGGGCGGATTTATACACATAGTCCCTTAGCGCTTCGACATCACGCCAGAGCGACAGGTTGACCAGCACCTCCTCGCCAAAGGGGCGGATGGCGGTGGCATCCCCCGCCTCGTCCTGCAGTCGCCAGACAAAACCCGGCGAGGCTTCGGCCAGGGCGTTGATGCGCTCTAGATTGGCGACGAAATCCGCCATGCCCGGCGACTCCAGCGGTTGCAGCATGCTGGCGATATTCAGTTGCGCGAGTTGGTAAAGGGCCATGCTGTTCTTCTCCTTGTCTCTATCGTTCAGCGTAGCGCCAGAGACTGAGGCGCTTGCCCACCCAGGCGTGGTTGCTGACCAGGACGATACCGAATAACACCAGCACCGCACCCGCAACAAAGTTCAGGCTCAGGGGCTCATCAAGGATCAGCACGCCGAAGCTCACCCCGAACAGCGGAGTCATAAAGGAGAACACCGCCATATTCGATGCCAGGTAGCGCCGCAGCAACCAGAACCAGGCCAGGTAGCTGAGAAAGGACACCACCACGCCCTGCAGCAGCACGCTGGCGAAGCTGATCGGCGTCCAGTGGATCGGCCCGAGCTGATCGGTCGCCGCGGCATAACTCAGTAACAGCACGAAGGAAACTCCCAGCTGATAGAACAGCGTCAGGGTCGGCGGTGCTTCCGACAGGCGCGAAGCGCGCACTACCACAGTGGTCGCGCCCCAGGCCATGCCGGCCAGCAACCCCAGGGCATCGCCCAGCAACATCCGTTGATCCAGCGCCGCCCAGTCCATGCCCGCGCCGAAGGCCACCGCGATACCGGCGAAACACAGGCCAATACCCAGCCACTGCAGCACGCGCAGACGCTCGCTCGGCAACAGCAGGTGCAGGCCCAGGGCGGAGAAGATCGGCGCGGTGTAGAGAAACACCGCCATATGCGAAGCCGAGGTGTACTGCAGGCCCAGGGCGATAAAGAAGAATTCCAGAGCGAACAGCACGCCCGCAAGCACACCGCCGCCCCAGGTAGCGCCCAGCCAGCCCTGCCAGCCGCGCTGCCAGAGCATCAACGCGCCAACCAGCAGCGCGGCAATGCCCGAGCGCAGCGCCACCTGCAGCAGCGGCGCGATATCCGCCGCAGCCAGCTTGATCGCCACCTGCTGCAAACCCCAGATGGCGCACAACAACAGCATCAGTTGAAACAGAAATACATCCGCCCCCTTGCGCGTACCACTCATGCGCGCACCCTGCTTGCGCCTGGCATACAAACTCCTTCAATCGAACACTCAACGCGACAGCGGATCATCCCAGAATGGCCGCTCGACTTCCTGCATTACATCGCCCCGGCTCAAGCCGAGATCCTTGAGTGCGGTTTCATCCAGCGTCGCCAACTGCCGGCGCTGTTCGGCCAGTTGGTACCAGCGCTTAAGCTGCCGTCCAAGCTTGCCGAACCATGCGCCCAGGCTTGGCTGCCGGGGCAAGACTGTTGCGAGTACATAACCTTTTTGACCTTTCATCTCGTCGCCCTCCTGTGGGGTTGGCGACAGTCTCGCGCTGAGCTTATGATCAATCCAACGAATGTTTCTTATGCTATGCATCTCGGAGATTGATGAATGGCCAGCCACCCGAGTATCGACAGCGAGCTGCTGCGCACCTTTGTCGCCATTGCCGATCACGGCGGCTTTACCCGTGCCGCGGAGATGGTCAACCGCACCCAGTCGGCGGTCAGCATGCAGATGAAGCGCCTGGAAGAAGACGTGATGCAGCGCCCGCTGTTTCAGCGCGACGGCCGCCAGCTCAGCCTGACCGCCGAGGGTCAGCTGCTGCTGAGCTACGCCAGGCGCATTCTCAAGCTGCATGCCGAAGTGATGAACAACATGCGCGAGCCGCATATGGTCGGCACCGTGCGCATCGGCACCCCGGACGATTACGTGATGCGCTTTATGCAGGGCATTCTGGTGCGCTTTGCCGAAAGCTACCCGCTGGTGCAGGTGGAACTGCACTGCGAGCCGTCCTTCCAGCTGCTGCAACGCCAGGATCTGGACCTGACCATCGTCACCCGCGAGCCGGGCACCGAGATCGGCCAGCTGCTGCGCCAGGAACATCTGGTCTGGGCTCAGGCCCGCGGCAGCAACCTGCACGAGCGCGACAGCCTGCCCCTGGCCATGTTCAATTCGCAGTGCTTCTGCCGCTCCTGGGCCTGCAACGGCCTGGATGCCCTGGGCCGTAACTACCGCATCGCCTACACCAGCCCGAGCCTGTCGGCGATCATGGCTGCGGTCAGCGCCGGCCTGGCGATTACCGCGCAGCTGCAAAGCCTGGTCACCCCGGACCTGCAGGTAATTGGCGAGGCCGAAGGGCTGCCGAGCATGCCCATGGCCAGCATCGTGCTGCTGCGCAATGAGCGCACCCAGTCGCCGGTCACCGAAACCCTGGCCGAGCACATCGTCGAAGGCTTCAGGTTTTAAGCCCCAGCAGCAGCGCACAGAGCAACAGAAAGACGGTAAACAGGCCACGCAGCACCTGCTCCGGCAAGGCATGGGCGAGTTTCACCCCCCAACTGATGCTGAGCAACCCGCCCAGCGCCAGGGGCAAGCCCAGCAGCCAGTCGACATGGCCATGCAGCGCATAGGTGGCCAGGGTCACCCCGGTGCTGGGTGCCGCCAGCGCCAGGGATAGGCCCTGGGCCACCACCTGGGTGGTGCCAAACAGGCCGGTCAATACCGGCACGGCCAGCACCGCACCACCGACCCCGAAAAAGCCGCCCAGCAACCCCGCTCCGCTGCCCAGAACGCCCAGCCAGGGCCAGGGGTAGCGCAAATGAGTCAGAGCCGGTGCCGGTCGCCAATACAGGCGCGACAGGTTGTACAGCGCCAGCAGCAGCAGAAAGCCGACAAAACCGAGGCGCATGCGCTCGGCCTCCAGGGTCACCGCCCAGGCGGCCCCGAGCAGGGCGAAGAGCAGGCCGCTCAGCGCCAGCGCCAGGGCGTGCCGCGGGTCGATACGGTTGCGCTGGTGATAGCGCCACAACGCCAGCAGCACATTGGGCACCACCATCACCAAGGCCGTGCCCTGGGCCAGTTGCTGATCCAGGTCGAACAGCACGCCCAGGGCCGGAATCGCAATCAGCCCGCCGCCGATGCCAAACAGCCCGCCCAGGGTACCGAGCGCCAGGCCAAGCAGCAGATTCAGGGCAAAGTCGAGCAATGTCATGGGGGCACTCCAGATAACCAGCGGCTAGCCTAAACACTGGTCGCTGGCAGGGAAACGCACAGCAGCGCACAATGGCTGTGCCTATAGCGCACAGCCGAGCCTAACCATGAATCCCGATGTCCTGACCGATCAGCTCAGCCTGTTTCTCGACGTGCTGGAAACCGGCAGTTTTTCCGCCGCCGCCCGCCGCCACCCCCTGACGCCCTCGGCCGTGGCCCGGCGCATCGATGGCCTGGAGCGCTCCCTGGGCAGCAACCTGTTCAGCCGCAGCACTCACGCGGTGCGGGTCACCCCAGCCGGCCTGGCCTTTGCCGAGCGCGCGCGGCGCATTCTCGCCGAGCTGCACCTGGCCCGCGCCGAAGCCGTGTCGCTGAGCAGCGCCCCCGAGGGCCTGATCCGCATCGATGCCCCCACCCCCTTCGGCCGCCGCCACCTGGCCCCGGCGATTGCCGAGTTTCTGCTCGCCTATCCGGGCCTGGATGTGCAGTTGCGCCTGATCGACAGCTTCGTCGACCTGCACGGCACCCACCTGGGCGAAGTCGATCTGGTGCTGCGCATCGGCCCGCTGGCCGACACTCGCCTGGTTGCCACTGCGCTGTCGCCCATGGTACGGATCGTCTGCGCCAGCCCGGACTATCTGGCGCGCCGCGGCGTGCCGCGCAGCCCCGACGAACTGCTGGAACACGACGGCCTCGACTGGGACGGCCTGGCCCCGCCCTATGCCTGGCGCTTCGAACAGGGTGGCAAGCTGCAGCTGTGCCGGCCCAAACGCCTGCGCCTGACCGCCAACAACGCCGAGGCCTTGCTGTTCAGCGCCCTCGCCGGCCTGGGCATCGCCCACCTGCCCACCTGGCTGATCAGCGACTACCTGTTACGCGGCGAGCTGTTGCCACTGTTCTGCGAGAACAGCCTGCCCGCCCCCGAACCCAGCGGCATCTACGCCCTGCGCCTGGAACGGGAAACCGACTCGCGCAGCCGCCTGTTGCTGGAGTTTCTGAAGAACCGCTTCGGCCCGGTCGCGCCCTGGGATCTGGCGCTACAGAGTGGGCTTAACCGTGGCTAAAGCCAGACGGCAGGCAGAAAAAATGATCGGGAATCATTTTTAGCGTCGCGCAGCGACGACCCGAAGGGTGGCCGCCATGGATGGCAGGCCATAAAAAAGCCCGGCTTCTAAGGCCGGGCTTTTTCGTCTCGCGAGGGCTGTCGGTCTTAAACCGGAGCCTTGGCGCGGGATTTGTATTCACCGGTACGGGTATCGATTTCGATCCAGTCGTCGATGTTGCAGAAATCGGCGACCTTGACCTCGGTACCGTTGCTCAGCTTGGCTGGCTTCATTACCTTGCCGGAAGTGTCGCCACGGGCGGAACCTTCGGTGTAGGTGATCTGGCGAACGATGGTGGTCGGCAGGTCAACCGAAACCACTTTGCCTTCGAAGAACACGGCTTCGCAGACGTCGGTCATGCCATCGACGATGTACGGCATTACGCTTTCCAGGTCGTCCTTGTTCAGCTCGTACTGGTTGAACTCTTCGTCCATAAAGACGTAGTTCGGCTCGCTGTAGTAGGAGTAGGTCACCGCTACGCGATCGAGGATCACCGGCTCCATTTTGTCGTCGGCTTTGTACACGGTTTCAGTCGAGGAGCCGCTTAGCAGGTTCTTCAACTTCATTTTAACGATGGCGCTGTTACGACCGGATTTGGTGAATTCGGCCTTCTGGATCAGCCAAGGTTGGCCGTCGATCAGGGCCACACTGTTGGGCTTCATTTCTTGTGCGGTTTTCATACGAATATCCGGGTTTGGATGGAGTTACAGATTTCTAGGCTGCGTATCATAGCCAATTTAGGTAAAACTGCACCAGCGCTGCGGCAAGATCGGGCTGCGAGGCCCGTCGCAGACACCAGCTTTCGGCATGCTCGGCCAGTTCCGGCCAGCAGTTGAGCAGGGCCTGCCAGTCGTCGGCGAGTTCCTCGCCGCCGTTCCAGGCCCGCCAGAAACCACTGAGCGCCTCGCCCGCAGCAGGCGACAAGCCCTCTTTATACAACGTCAGAAAAGCCTCGAGCTTTTCCAGGTGCGCGGCCTCTTCCTGCCGATAGATATGCCACAGCAGCGGCCGCCCCGCCCACTGCGCACGCACAAAGGAATCCTCGCCGCGTACCGCATTCAGATCGCAACACCAGAGCAGACGGTCGTACTGGTCCTGACGGACAAACGGCAGCACCTGGATATGCAGCTGGCCGCGCTGCAGCGCCGTCCCGACCGACAAGGGCGCGCCGCCGACCCAGGCCTGCAGATCGCTCAGGATGCGCCCCTCCGGCACCAGCAACTGGCTAGGCTGGCCAGCACTGGCCAAGGCATCCAGCCAGCTGGCCAGGGCGCTGTTCTCGTAGGCAAACAGGGAAATCCGCCGCGCTCCGATTACGGGCTCCACGCCAATGCTGCGTAAAAAAGCCTCCTGCGCCGCTGGATCGGCCTGAAAGGCATGACGCTGCGCCAGCAACCCGCGCTCGCGCAGCAACCCGCCACTGCCTGGGGTAAAGCCGGGAAAGAAGAAGAACTTGGACAGACCATTGGCCTGCAGCGACGGCAGCCCGTGACAACCTTCGACCCAGTCTTCGGCGCTGAGGTACTCCAGGTTCAGCCACAGCACCTTGTTCGGCCGCGCCGCCATGGCAGCAACATAGACTTCGGGTAACGCACAGGCAAAGGCCTCGATCACCACATCGGCAGGTTCAACCGGCTGCCAGGGCACAGACCACTGACGGATCTCGACCCCCGCCTGCCTCTGCTGCGCCGCCTGCCGATCGGCTTCGGGGCACAGACGGACAAAAGCGCCGAGGTCATCCACCCACAGGCGCACCGCCAGGTCATGCTCGGCGACCAGCTGCCGGGCCAGACGCCAGGTCACCCCGATGTCGCCGTAGTTGTCGACCACGCTACAGAAAATATCCCAGCTCGCCTTCATGCACCGCCCCATCAATAGGCGCGCAGTTTATCAAGACTCGCGCACCCGCCGCTCAATCCAGCACGCTGGCTTCCAGCTGCTGGCGAAACAGGGTCGATTCCCGTGCTGACGCGACGCCCTGCCAACTGCGTTGCACCAGCGCGACGTGACGCTGGTAAAAGGCCTGCGAATAGGCCCGGTAATAATGCTTTTCCTGCAGCGGCGGCTCGACACGCTCCAGCGCCGCGTGGAAATCCAGGTTATGCCTCAGCCAGTAGTCGCCCTCCTGACCGAGCAACCAAGTCGCGGCTCGAACACAGGAATGCAGCGAACAAACGCCAGAAAGCAAAAGGCCCCGACAACTTGTTAGTTATCAGGGCCTTAACTAAATCTATATGGCGGTGAAGGAGAGATTCGAACTCTCGATACGATTTCTCGTATACACACTTTCCAGGCGTGCTCCTTAAGCCACTCGGACACTTCACCGGGTATCGACATTCATTGCTGTCTGTCGAGGCGCGCTAATCTAGCCGAACAGCCCGTCAAAGGCAAAAGTTTTTTTCAGAATTTTCATGTGCTTATGCCCGCTGCTCGGGATCGGAAGGCGGGTCCTGTTCGGCCCGCGGAAATGTCTGGCGGCCGAACAGGAGAAAACCCAGGGAAATAAACAGGCTGAAGGCAAACACGCCCAGGGTGCCCAGCGGGGTCTGGCTGCTGCTGTGGGTGGCGAGCAGCAGCAGGCCAAGCAACAAAGCCATGGCCAGCACGGCGCGCCATATAGGTTGTGCGGGGGTTGATCTGAGCATTGGGCTTCTCCACGGTCGGATGCGGACCATGAGCCAGCTGCGCGCCTGCAGCCAATTGCCTCTATTGATCGACGCGATAGGCAGCGCACACCGTTCCCGGCGACGCGAACCGCCAGAAGCGCTGACTCACCAGTCAGCCATGGCGCTTTACCTGGCCTGTGCGGATGAGTAACGTCTGCTCCACTTCAGTCCAAGGAACCCGACCATGAGCGACCTGATCAGCTACCAACTCGAAGATGGCATCGCCACCCTGACCCTGTGCAACGGCAAGGTAAATGCCATTTCCCCGGACGTGATCACCGCCTTCAACGCGGCCCTGGATCGCGCCGAACAGGACAAGGCCATCGTCATCATCACCGGCCAGCCGGGCATTCTATCCGGCGGCTACGACCTCAAGGTGATGACCTCGGGCCCGCAGAACGCGATCAATCTGGTGGCCGCCGGTTCGACCCTGGCCCGCCGTATGCTCGCCCACCCCTTCCCGATCATCGTCGCCTGCCCTGGCCATGCGGTGGCCAAGGGGGCCTTTATCCTGCTGTCGTCCGACTACCGCATCGGCGTCGAGGGTGCCTTCAGCATCGGCCTCAACGAAGTGCAGATCGGCATGACCATGCACCACGCCGGCATCGAACTGGCCCGCGACCGCCTGCGCAAGTCGGCCTTCCACCGCTCGGTGATCAATGGCGAGATGTTCGACCCGCAGGGTGCGGTGGATGCCGGTTTCCTCGACAAGGTGGTGCCGGCCGAACAGCTGCAGGCAACCGCCCTGGCCGTCGCCCAGCAGATGAAGAAGATCAATATGACCGCGCACAAGAACACCAAACTGAAAGTGCGCAAGGCCCTGCTCGAAGCCCTCGACCTGGCCGTCGAACTGGATAAGCAGCAGCTGATCTGACCCCGCACCGCCCATATACAGCCCGGCCTTGAGCGCCGGGCTTTTTATTGTGCGCGCAAACATGGCTGAACCGGCCATTCTGCCCGCCTTGCTCCCGCACGATAAGCGCCGATGGCGACAGTAAGTCGACTGTTTGCAGCAATTGCCGAAAACAGTGCACGCCCGTACACTGCGCGCCTTTTTCTTATGACGGACGTACCAAATGCTTTTCCTTCTGCGCATGCTGGCGATGGCCGTGCACTTTATCCTCGCCGGAATCCTCGGCCTGCTGCTGGGCATCTGCCGGCCGTTCAACCCGGATAACAGCCGTCTCTGCGCACGCCTGTACAGTCTGCCGGCGCTGTGGCTGCTGCGTCTGCGCCTGCAAACCGAGGTCGGTTCGCTACTCAAGCAACGCGAGCCCTGCGTGATAGTGGCCAACCACCAGTCCAACTACGACCTCTATGTGCTGGGTGCCGTGGTACCCAGGCGCACCGTCAGCATCGGTAAGAAAAGCCTGAAGTGGGTACCCTTCTTCGGCCAGCTCTACTGGCTGGCCGGCAACGTCCTGCTCGACCGCGGCAATGCCATGCGCGCCAGACAGGCCATGCTCACCACCACCGAGACCCTCAAGCACAAGGACACCTCGATCTGGGTGTTCCCCGAAGGCACCCGCAACCTGGGCGACGGCCTGCTGCCGTTCAAGAAAGGGGCCTTCCAGATGGCGATTGCCGCCGGCGTGCCGATCATTCCGGTGTGCGCCAGCACCTACGTCAAGCATATGCGGCTCAACCGCTGGAACAGCGGCGAGATCATGATTCGTGCCCTGCCGCCCATCGCCACCACCGGCCTGGGCCCGGATGACTTACCGCAGCTGATGGAAAGCTGCCACGCACAGATGCAGCAGTGCATCGAAACCATGGATCGGCAACTCGGTCAGTGTGCCTGAGGCAGCCCGCGACGCCCGCAAAGCCCAGCCCGCGTGCTGGGCTTTTTATTGCCTGCGCAACGGTCGCTCAGCCACACCGGCGGCGAGCAAGCCGCTAAGCTGCGTGCTGAGGTCACCGCCAATAAGGAAAGACTATGGGTCGCGTTGTTGCCGCCGCCGTTTACAGCAAGGGCCAGAAGGTCTGCAATATCAGCCTCGACGAAGGCAAGCAGTGGGCGAAAAAACCGGGGCACTTTGTCTGGATTGGCCTGCATGACCCCGCCAGCGAAGAACTGACCAACCTGCAGCGACAATTCGACCTGCATGAACTGGCGCTGGAAGACGCCCTGCAGCGGCACACCCGGCCCAAGCTGGAAACCTTCGGCGACGCGCTGTTTCTGGTGCTCTACTCGCCCATTCTGGTCGACGACGAGCTGACCTTTGTCGAAACCCAGCTGTTTGCCGGCAACGGTTATATCATCAGCGCCCGCTACGGCGAATCCGCGCCCTACTCCCAGGTGCGCCAACGCTGCGAAGCGCGCCCGTTGCTGCTCGAGCACGGCGAAGATTTCGTGCTCTACGCCCTACTCAGCTTCGTCATCGAGAACTATCGCCCGTTGATGGACAACTACCACGTCGAGCTTGAGGAAGTGGAGCAGCATGTGCTGAAAAATCCGCTGAGCCAGGCCGATGTCGAACGCATCCAGGGTTTACGCCGTGATCTGCTGCGGTTACGCCGCTATATCGGGCCGCTGGCGGAAATCTGCAAGGAGCTGCAACGCCTCGACTTCCCGTTTATCGACAAGAACATGCGCCCCTACTTCCGCGACGTGGCGATCCACGTCAACCGCCTGCTGGAAGACCTCACTGGCCTGCGCGAGATGGCCGACCACGCCATCGAAATCGGCCTGCTGCTGGAGTCCTCACGGCAAAGCATCACCCAGCGCAAGTTCGCAGCCTGGGCGGCGATCCTGGCCTTCCCCACAGCGGTGGCAGGAATCTACGGGATGAATTTTCAGAACATGCCAGAGCTTGCCTGGCAGTATGGCTACTTCGGCGTGCTCGGTTTGATCACCACCGGCTGCGTCGGGCTCTATGCCAGCTTTAAGCGTTCCGGCTGGCTATAGAGCGATTTTTAACGTCGCGTAGCGGCGGCCCGTAGGGTGGCGACCATGGATGGCACGCCATAAAAAAGCCCGGCCAGTGACCGGGCTTTTTCGTGCAGGCGCGTGTTACTCAGCCAGACCGGCACGGCCATGGGCGACAAAGCGCATCATCCACTCGGCCACGGTGTGACCCTGGTGATCGTGCTGCAGGCTGTCGACGCCCTTGGAATACGCCGGCTCGCCTATATGCTGCTGGCGCAGGTCGAGCAACGCGCGCGAGTAGTCATGCACGAACTCGGGATGGCCCTGGAAGCACAGCACCTGATCGCCGATGCAGTAGGAGGCAATCGGGCAGAACTCGCTGCTGGCCAGCAGGGTGGCGTTATCCGGCAGCTGGGTGACCTGGTCCTGGTGGCTGATCAGCAGGGTCAGATCTTCCAGATCGGGGCTCATCCAGGTCGGCTTGTTCTCCATGCGGTACTGATGAATACCCACACCCCAGCCCTGCACCGCGCGCTCGGCCTTGCCGCCCAGCAGCAGCGCCAGCAACTGGTGACCGAAACACACGCCGAGCAGCTTGTCGCCACGGTTGTAGCGCTCCAGCAGGTAGGTTTTCAGGGTCTGAATCCAGGGGTCGCTACCGAAGGAGTCCGCCTTGCTACCGGTCACCAGATAGGCATCGTAATGCTCGCTGTCCGGCGGGTAATGGCCCTCCATCACGTTGTACACCTTGAACTCGGCAGCAATCGGCTGGCGGGCGAACAACTGCTCGAACATACGGCCATAACTGTCGTATTGGTCGACCAATTCAGGGCGAAGAACATCGGTTTCCAGGATGCAGATCTGCAGCGGCATATGGGCGGTTACCTAGGGCGCAGGAGGGTTGTTTTACCAGCGCGCAAGCGTGCCTGCTGACAGGCTGCAAGGCAATAGCTGCGGGCTAAACCCGACCAATTACCCGGGCCTATCAGCGGCTTCGATAGTCACCATAAGCACCATTCACTTCTGTCGATAGCGGCGCGCGCAGATGATCTGGCCATCGGGCACTGCGCCCCACTTACCAGAGGACATAACCATGACCAGTTTTTCCGCCATCGCCAGCCTGCTTGCCGCATCGGCCTTTAACAGCAACCAGAGTGCGAGCAGCCAGCGCCAAGCCGAGAAAGTGCAAGCCGCACAACTCAAGACTGACCAGAACACCGCCAGATAACTGCGCCCCGCAATCAGGAGGACGCCATGAGCATCGCCCACGCGCTAAGCCACCAGAACGTCTATGGCGTGACCTACGCCACTGTCGACCGCAATGGCATTCACTTCGAGTCCGAACTGGCCATCCAGTCGGTCGATGGCAAGTTGACCACCCTGAAGATGCCCACCGGCCTGAGCGAGCGCCAGGCCATCAGCCAACTGCTGAACACTTGCAGGTCCTGACCTCTGGCCGTCCCAGAGGCGCTTTTAGGATCACTATTCACTCAGCAACCGCTGATTGGATTTGGCGCATTGCGCCTGCTCCCGCGCGCTGCCGCTCAGGCTCTCCAACTGCCCCGTGCAGGCGGCCAGGCTACTGGTTTTACGCAGGCGCAAACGCGCCTCGCCATCGACCGTGATCAGGTAGGCGTGGTCGTAGCGGTCCTTGTCATACCAGGCATCGATCAGCTGAGCGCTGACCACGCAGCGATATTGGCGCTGCACGGTAAAACCCTGCATGCGATCGCGCATAAAGATGTGGTGGTACCGCACCCAGTCCCGCTCGCGTATGCCCTGCAGCCGCGCCGCCTCGCAATCGGCCAGGGTGGTGATATCAGGCTCGTGGAGAAACACGCTCTGGGCCAGGTTGGAACCGCCCAGATTGGCCGTCGCCAGTAGATACACCCGATCCTCGGCCGCCTGCGCCATACCGGCCAGTGTCGCCAACACCAAAGTAGCTGCGCGTAACATGCCCATCTCCCTGAAAAACACGCAGCCTAAACAAGCAGGCCAATAATGGCCATGGGCCATAGGCAAAAACCGCTATTGGCCCACAAGACTGTCAGGTTGAAGAGCAAGGCAGCACCACCAGCGCGCCGTGTCCGCGTAACAACAAAAATGCCGTTCGCTTGGGAAAGCGAACGGCATCGAGTACCCAGCGGATGGTTAGAACGTCTGGTTCTTCGCTGCCTTCTCCAGCAACAACGCCGGCGGCAGGAAGCGCTCGCCGTACTGCTCGGCCAGGTATTGGGCGCGGGCGACGAAGTCCTGCACGCCATACTGGTTGATAAACTGCAGCGCACCGCCCGTCCAGGCGGCAAAACCGATGCCCATGATCGAGCCGATATTGGCGTCGGCCACCGATTTGAGCACGCCCTCTTCCACGCAGCGCACGGTTTCGATGGCCTGGATAAACAGGATGCGATCACGCACGTCGATCTGCGCAATCTGCGCGTCCGGCTTCTCGAAACGCGCTTTCAGCTCCGGCCACAGGTGCTTTTTTCCCCCTACAGGGTAATCGTAGAAGCCCGCACCCGCGGCCTTGCCCGGGCGCTTGTACTCATTGAGCATCATGTCGATCACCGCGAACGCCGGGTGCGCGGGGATCTGCTTGCCCTCGGCGGCCAAGTCCTTGATGGTCTGCTGGCGGATATGGTTCATCAGGCTCATCGACACTTCGTCGCTGATCGCCAGCGGGCCGACCGGCATGCCGGCCTTGCGCGCTTCGGTCTCGATCATCGCCGCGCTCACGCCTTCACCGAGCATGGCCAGGCCTTCGTTGGTGAAGGTGCCGAACACCCGCGAGGTGAAGAAGCCGCGACTGTCGTTGACCACGATCGGGGTCTTCTTGATCTGCATCACGTAGTCGAAGCCGCGCGCCAGGGTCTCGTCGCTGGTTTGCTCACCCTTGATGATTTCCACCAGCGGCATCTTGTCCACCGGACTGAAGAAATGCAGACCGATAAACTTGTCCTGCTTCTGCACTGCCGCAGCTAGGCCGGTGATCGGCAGGGTCGAGGTGTTGGAGGCGATCACCGCATCAGCCAGCGCCGCACGCTCGGCCGCCGCAGTGACATTGGCCTTGAGGTCGCGATCCTCGAACACCGCTTCGATGATCAGGTCGCAGCCGGCAAAGTCGGCATCGCTGACGGCGGGCTTGATCCGCGCCAGAATGCCATCGCGCTTGTCGGCGCTCATCTGGCCACGGCCAACCTTCTTCTCCAGCAGCTTGGCCGAGTAGGCCTTGCCCTTCTCGGCGGCTTCGATGGAGATGTCCTTGAGCACCACCTCGATACCGGCTGCTGCCGACACATAGGCGATGCCCGCGCCCATCATGCCGGCACCGAGTACGCCGACCTTCTTGGTCACATAGGGCGCGAAGCCCTGCGGGCGCGAGCCGCCGGCGTTGATTTCATTGAGCTGGAACCAGAAGGTGCCGATCATGTTCTTCGCCACCTGGCCGCAGGTCAGCTCAGTGAAGTAGCGCGCCTCGATAATCTGCGCGGTGTCGAAGTCGACCTGCGCACCCTCGACGGCGGCGCACATGATTTTCTCTGGTGCTGGGAAGCAGCCCTTGGTCTTGTCGCGCAATACGCTCGGGGCGATGGCCAGCATCTGCGCCACATTCGGGCTCGACGGCGTACCGCCGGGGATCTTGTAGCCGGCCATATCCCAAGGCTGCTTGGGTGCCGGGTTGGCGGCGATCCAGGCCCGGGCCTTGGCCAGCAGGTCATCCTTGTCGGAGGCCAACTCGTGGATCAGGCCGGCCTTGAGTGCGGCATCGGGACGAACCTTCTTGCCTTCGGCCAAATACGGCAGAGCCTTTTCCAGACCGAGCAGGCGCACCATGCGCACCACCCCGCCGCCGCCCGGCAGCAGGCCGAGAGTTACTTCCGGCAGACCGAGCTGGACGCTGGAGCTGTCCAGGGCGATACGGTGATGGCAGGCCAGGGCAATTTCCCAGCCGCCGCCCAGGGCCGCGCCATTGATCGCAGCAACTACCGGCTTGCCCAGACACTCCAGGCGGCGCAGCTGGCCCTTGATATTGAGGATCATCTGGTAGAAGACCGGCGCGTCGGCCTTGGTCACCTTGATCAGCTCATTCAGGTCGCCGCCGGCGAAGAAGGTCTTCTTCGCGGAGGTGACAATCACCCCGGCGATGGAGTCCTTCTCGGCTTCCAGGCGTTCGACGATCTTGCCCATAGCCTCGCGGTACACCGCGTTCATGGTGTTGGCGCTCTGGCCAGGCATGTCCATGGTCAGAACGACGATATTGTCCTGGTCTTTTTCGTAACGGATGGCGTCAGTCATTTCTATTCACTTCCCAGATGTCGGGGGAGCGCTTCAGGGGCGTCACGAGCGAAGGTCAGGCAAGGCGGAAATCATTCGGAAAGCGGAGTTTGCTGGTGCAAATGAGCATTTCCGGAGGATTTCCAACGCAGCATGACCGAGCGCAGTAGCCCGTGATAGCTCCTTAAATACGTTCGATGATGGTGGCTATACCCATACCGCCGCCCACGCAGAGGGTGGCCAGGCCGTAGCGCAACTGGCGCTTCTCCAGCTCGTCGAGCAGGGTGCCGAGGATCGCGCAGCCGGTCGCGCCCAGCGGGTGGCCCATGGCGATGGAGCCGCCGTTGACGTTGACCTTGTCCTCGCTGACGCCCATGTCCTTCATAAACTTCATCACCACCGAGGCGAACGCCTCGTTGACCTCGAACAGGTCGATGTCGTTTATGTCCAGCCCGGCCTTGGCCAGCGCCTTGCGCGTGGCGGGTGCCGGGCCGGTAAGCATGATGGTCGGGTCGGTGCTGGTCACGGCGGTGGCGACGATGCGCGCGCGCGGTTTCAAGCCCAGCTCCTTGCCCTTGGCAGCGCTGCCGATCAGCATCAGGGCCGAACCGTCGACGATGCCGGAGCTGTTGCCCGGGGTGTGCACATGGTTGATCTGCTCGACGTGGCTGTAGACCCGCAGCGCGGTGCTGTCGAAGCCCATCTGGCCCATCATCTCGAAGCTCGGCTTGAGCTTGCCCAAGCCCTCGAGGGTGGATTCGCCGCGGATAAATTCGTCGTGGTCGAGCAACACGATACCGTTCTGGTCCGTCACCGGAATCAGCGATTTTTTGAACGAGCCGTCCGTGCTGGCCCGGGCGGCCTTCTGCTGCGAGCGCAGGGCGAAGCTGTCGACGTCGTTACGGCTGAAGCCCTCCAGGGTGGCGATCAGGTCCGCGCCGATACCCTGCGGGGTGAAATGGGTGTGCATATTGGTCGCAGGGTCCATCACCCAGGCACCACCGTCCGAGCCCATGGGAATGCGCGACATCGACTCGACGCCGCCGACCACCACCAGATCCTCGAAACCGGAACGCACCTTCATCGCGCCGAGGTTCACCGCTTCCAGACCCGAGGCGCAGAAACGGTTGAGCTGCACGCCCGACACGCTGACATCCCAATCGGCGACCATCGCCGCGGTCTTGGCGATGTCCGCGCCCTGATCCCCCACCGGCGTCACGCAGCCGAGCACGATGTCGTCGACCTGGCTGGTGTCCAGGTTATTGCGCGCTTGCAGCGCCTTGAGCAGGCCGGCGATCAGGTCGACAGGCTTGACGCTGTAAAGCGCGCCGTCCTTCTTGCCTTTGCCGCGGGGCGTGCGCACTGCATCGAAAATAAATGCTTCGGTCATGACGTCCTCAGACCTCCGATGGAGGGTGGCTGGCGGCGCATATCGATCGATTGCGCCTGTTGTTGTTGGGCTGGTTACACCATACGCCCTGACTTTGCAGGCTCAATGACCGAAATGCTCAGGGCTATTGACCGCTCAGCTCAGACGAACGGTCAGGTGCTCCGGCCATGGCCGCGGATGCTGTCTAGTTCAAGGCTTCGTCATGCCCCGAAGGCCCTTCGTCATAACCTGCGGGAGCAACCCCGGCAGCTCTAGCAATCAACACATCTATAGCCCCGGGCCGGGTGCCCCTACAGTTGATTCAGGCACTGGTATTACCCGCTGCCTGAGCTGGTGCCGCCGCCGGGTTTTGCCGGGGCGGCTTGAACCACCAATGGCGTGACGCCGCGGCCCGCAGGCAGTGACAGCGAGCAGGGAAAGCCACACCAATAACAACAAGGTCAGTCGCCATGTTCAATCAAGCCAAGATTCGTCAGGCCAGCGTGATCGTATTTGCCACCACCCTGATACTGATCCTCCCCAACCTGACCCGCCTGGTCAGCTGAAGTCCCTCGTCCTGCTGCTGGGCTCGCTGCGCTGCAGCGCCTCGGCAGCGGGCTTTGCTGCGCCTCTGCCCACCCCTGAACCCGCCCCTGCGGACCGGCCAGACCCTGTGCTAGGGTGACACCATTGTTGGTTCAGGAGAGCACCATGCGCTCACTAGTTGCCGCCCTTGGCTTGATCGCCGGCCTGCTGCTGTCGGCCTGCGAAGCCGAACAACCCGCAGTGCTCGACGCGCTGCAATCACCCGACGGTCTGCTGATCGATGTGCGCACCGCCGAGGAGTTCGCCGCCGGTGCCCTGCGCATCGGCCATGAGGAGATAGCGGCGCAGATCACCAGCCTGGCACCCGACCTGAACACCCCCATCGTGCTCTATTGCCGTAGCGGCCGTCGCTCGGCGCTGGCCGAAGCCAGCTTGCGCGAACTGGGCTATCGCAACCTGATCAATGCCGGTGGCTATAGCGAACTGAAACTGGCCCTGGAGAAGCGCAAGTGAACAGCCGCCCATTAGTGATCGGCCTGCTGGCCCTGCTGCTGGGCAGCCCCCTGCAGGCCGCCGAACTGCTCCTCGATATAGGGGCCGAGAGCCAGCACTGGAACAGCGCCGAACTGCTCAGGCACCCGCAGGCGCAACAGATCGAAATCGACCATGACGTCAGCTACAAAGGCCCCATGAGCTACCGCGCCGTGCCGCTGGCGGCGCTGCTCAAGGGCGTGCAGGCCGATGAACATCTGCAACTGGTGGCCAGCGACGGTTTTGCCGCCGAACTGCCCGCCGCCCTGGTATTCGCCCCGGGCGGCAGCCAGGCCTGGCTGGCCATCGAAGACCCGGACCAGCCCTGGCCCGTTCTTGGCGTCGGCAAGGCCAGCGCCGGGCCCTTCTACCTGGTCTGGCAAAACCCCGCTGCCAGCCAGATCGGCCCGGAGCAATGGCCCTTTCAGGTGGTGGCCATCCGCAAGCTGGGCTCGGTGGCGCAGCGCTTCCCGCAGCTGCTACCGGCCGACGAAGCCAGCGCCTCGGTGCAGGCCGGCTTGCTCCAGTACCAGAAACACTGCATGGCCTGCCACCGCCTCAACGGTGCGGGAGACTCGCAGTTCGGCCCGGACCTGAATGTGCCGTATAACCCGACGGAATATTTCAGCGGCGACTTCCTCAGCCGCTATATCCGCGACCCGCAAAGCCTGCGGCACTGGCCGCAGGGCAAGATGCCGGGGTTTTCCCTTGAGGTATTGAATGAGCAGGAGCTGGCGGAGTTGATCGAATATCTGGGGCATATGGTGGAGCGCAAGGTCGTGCCTTGAAGGCTGGCGCAGCCAGCCCGCGGGGGAGCCGGAGACGGGTGAGCCGGATGGGTCGGGCCGCGTAGGTCTGGCCGCGTAGATCGGGCCGCGCAGTTGAACAACGCGATACCGATCAAATCGCCATAGTGGAAAACGCTTCGCGGTTTTCCACCCTACGGATGTAGCGCAGCCCTACTGCTGCTGCACCAGCAGCAACGGTGACACATCCACCCGCGCATGCATCTGCTCGCAACCGCCGCCGCGGCGCATGCCGCGCACTGGGCAGGCGTCGAGGTAGTCCAGGCCCACGGCCAGTTTCAGGTGGCGTTCGGGTTTGGCCAGGCAGTTGGTCACATCGAAGCTGTACCAGGCACCGTCCAGCCAGGCTTCGGCCCAGGCATGGCTGGCCAGGTGGTCGGCGCTGTCGGCAAACAGGTAGCCGGACACATAGCGCGCCGGGATGCCGAGGCTGCGGGCGCAGGCAAGGAAGGCGTGGGTGTGATCCTGGCACACGCCCTTGCCGCTGGCGAAGGCTTCCGCCGCGCTGGTTTCCACCGCAGTGGTGCCGGGCTGATAGCTGATATGGGCATTGAGGGCATGCATCAGGTCGATCAGGCTGCTGCGGTCCTGGCGGTTGTTGCTCTGACGCAGGGCAAATTCGCGCAAGGCCTCGTCGGCACTGGTCAGGCGGGTAAAGCGCAGAAACGGCAGCGGCGACTGGCTTTCATGCTCGGCTTCGCGCGATTCGTCGATATCCACCTGGCCGCGGGCACCGATGACGATGGACTCGTGGGGTTCGTCCAGGGTGAGCACGTGGAGAATATTGCCGTAGGGGTCGAGCTGCGCGCGCACCGGCCGCGGCAGGGTCAGCTCCCAGCTGAGTACCTGCTGGCGCTCACTGTCGTGAGGCGTCAGGCGCAGATACTGAATACTGTTGCGCACCTGGTCTTCGTAGCGGTAGACGGTGTCGTGGCTGATTGACAGTCTCATGCGACCTCCAGATAGGACGTTTGAATGGCTTGACCCAGCTGGCGTACCAGCAGGATGAAATCGGTGAGCCAGGCATGCAGGCCTTCGTCGAGTACTTCGTTGATGCTGGTGTAGCGCAGCCGCGCTTCCAGTTCGGCGGCCAGGCGCTGGGCCGGGCGGCCGTTGTCGCCGGGCAGACTGGCGAGCATCAGGCTGAGCTCGTCCATGCAGGCGCGCAGTGAGCGCGGCACATCGGCACGCAACAAGAGTAGTTCGGAGACCTTGCGCGTGCCCGGCGAGCCGCGGTAGATCTCGGCGAAGGCCTCGAAGGAAGACAGCGCGCGCAGCAGCGCGGTCCACTGGTAGTAGCTGCGCGCCGGGCGGCCGTCGATTTCGTCGATGTCCTCGCCGAGCATCTCGTAGCGCGCGTCAAGCAGACGCAGGGTGTTGTCGGCGCGCTCGATAAAGGTGCCCAGGCGGATAAAGCGATAGGGGTCGCCGCGCATGATGGTGCCGAAGGTGGCCCCGCGGAACAGGTGCGAACGCTCCTTGACCCACTCGCAGAAGCTGCTGATGCCGTAGCGGCCGAAGCCCTGCTCGGAGATGCCGCGCATCTCCAGCCAGGTGGCGTTGATGTTCTCCCACATATCGGCGGTGATCCGCCCACGCACGGCGTGGGCGTTGCTGCGCGCGGCCTGCAGGCAGCAGTAGATGCTCGCCGGGTTTTGCGGGTCGAGGGCGAAAAAGTGCAGCATGCGCTCGGCATGCAGCGGCCCGTGCAACGCCAGGTAGTCGTCCAGGGTGCCGGTGATCAGCAGCGGCAGGGCCAGTTCTTCCAGGCCATCGCCACGGCCGTCCTGGGGCATCAGCGACAGCGAATAGCTGACTTCGAGCATGCGCGCGAGGTTCTCGGCACGCTCCAGATAACGCGACATCCAGTACAGATCGGAAGCAGTTCTACTCAGCATGCTCAGTCCTCCACCACCCAGGTGTCCTTGGTTCCGCCGCCCTGCGACGAGTTGACCACCAGCGAGCCTTCGCGCAGCGCCACACGGGTCAGGCCACCGGGGACGATGCGGGTTTCCTTGCCGGAAAGGACGAAGGGGCGCAGGTCGATATGGCGTGGCGCGATGCCGTTGTCGACAAAGGTCGGGCAGGTCGACAGACACAGGGTCGGCTGGGCGATATAGGCCGCGGGGTTGGCCTTGAGGCGCTCGCGGAAATTCTCGATCTCGGCCCTGCTCGCCGCCGGCCCGACCAGCATGCCGTAGCCGCCGGAGCCCTGGGTTTCCTTGACCACCAGGTCGCCCAGGTTGGCCAGCACATGGGACAGGTCGGCGGGTTTGCGACACTGCCAGGTCGGCACGTTCTTGAGGATTGGCTCCTCGGTCAGGTAGAAGCGGATCATCTCGTCGACATAGGGGTAGATCGACTTGTCGTCCGCCACCCCGGTGCCAATGGCGTTGGCCAGCACCACGTTGCCGCTGCGGTAGCAGGCCAGCAGGCCGGGCACGCCGAGCATGGAGTCCGGGTTGAAGGCCAGGGGGTCGAGGAAGGCATCGTCGAGGCGGCGATAGATCACGTCCACCTGCTTGGCCCCGGCGGTGGTGCGCATAAACAGCTTGTCGTCGCGCACGAACAGGTCCGCGCCCTCGACCAGTTCCACACCCATTTCCCGGGCGAGGAAGGCGTGTTCGAAGTAGGCGCTATTGAAACGCCCCGGGGTCAGCACCACCACATTGGGGTTGTCCAGCGGGCTGGAGGACTTGAGCGTATCGAGCAGCAGATTCGGGTAGTGATCGATGGGAGCCACGCGCTGGGCGGCGAACAGCTCGGGGAACAGGCGCATCATCATCTTGCGGTCTTCGAGCATATAGCTGACGCCGCTGGGGGTGCGCAGGTTGTCTTCCAGCACGTAGTAGCTGCCGTCGCCATCGCGCACCAGGTCGACCCCGGAGATGTGGGCGTAGAGATCGCGGTGCAGATTGAGGCCCTGCATGGCGATCTGATACCCCTCGTTGGCCAGCACCTGCTCGGCGGGGATGATCCCGGCCTTGATGATGTGCTGGTCGTGGTACAGGTCGGCGAGGAACATGTTCAGCGCCTGCACCCGCTGGATGCAGCCGCGCTCGACCATACGCCATTCGCTGGCGGGGATGCTGCGCGGGATGATGTCGAAGGGGATCAGCCGCTCGGTGCCCTGGTCGTCGCCATACAGGGTGAAGGTGATACCGGCGCGGTGAAACAGCAGATCCGCCTCGCGGCGACGCTGGGCCAGCAGCTCATCCGGCGTGTCCGCCAACCAGCGAGCAAAGGTTTGATAGTGCGGACGGACTGCGCCGCTCGCGTCGTACATTTCGTCATAAAAGGTGCGGGCCATGCCGTACTCCTTGTCACCCGGACATGGAGTCAGCTTTGCAAGGGCCGCGCCAGAGGCAACAAGCCTTAAATATCAATGACTTGAATATCCACTCCGAGATTGGCGCACCAAAGATGTGCAAGACAGTGACCAGGCAGTCGCGCACGCGCCTTTTTAAGGCGTGTACCTGGGGATCGCGCAGGGTGCGTCATGCGCACCGGTGCAGGTGCCGGTCCTTGGGGGCGTAAGGCGCAGCCTACCCACTCACACGGCGGCGCTATCAAAATCAGCCAGGGTGGATGGCGCTGCTTTTATCCACTACGAGGGCAAACGATGGTGGATGGGTAAAACGCCATCCACCTTCCCCCGTATGTCAAAGCCCGGACAGCCGCAGCCAGTGCCGATAGAAACCTTCGGCCACGCGGTTCAGTTCAGCGACCTTGGCGGGCAGGTCTGCCAGCATCTGCGCCCTGCTCTGCTGGCTGGCCTGGCTGTCATCCAGCAGGTGGTGCCAGTCGTCGAGCCATTCGCGCACCAGGGCCTCGGTCATTTCCGGGTGACCCTGCAGGGCCAGTACCTTGTCGCCCCAGGCAAAGGCCTGATTGCTGCACCAGAGGCTGCTGAGCAAGGGCTGCGCGCCCTCGGGAATGGCGAAGCTGTCGCCATGCCATTGGAACATCGGGAACTCGGCGGGCAGATGGGCCAGCCAGGGGCTGTCGGCACCCCCTGGCTGGCGGCTGAGGCTCTGCCAGCCGCTCTCGGTATAGGGCATACGGGTGATTTCCGCGCCCAGGGCCTTGGCCAGCAGCTGGCCGCCCAGGCAGTGGCCGATCAGCGGGATCTCGCGACGGATCAACTGCTGCAGCGCCGCCACTTCAGTCTGCAGCCAGGGCAACGGATCGTTGACGCTCATCGGCCCGCCCATGATGGCCACGGCCCTGGGCCGCTCCAGATCGATGCCGTCCAACTCGCCCAGATCGGCGCGCAGCACCCTGAACGAGCAGCCAGCCTGCTCCAGTACCTGGCCCAGATGACCCGGCGGGCAGTAATCGATATGGGTAAAAATCAGAACATCGCTCATGGCTACAGGCCTGTCGGTCTCAGCGCTATCGGATTGCGCATGGGCCGGGCAGTCTGCAGGAAGGCGGGATGGAGGTCGAGGGACAGCAGATAAAACATCGGCCAGCTAAGCTGGCCGATGGGTTCAAGGCTGCAGGTTCTTTATCTCCTGGGTAACGCCCCAACCGTCCAGCTTGCCGCCAAGCGGTGCAACCACGGACTCCAGATCATGCTCGAAGTCACCAATGCCGTGGTAGGTGGCAAACATTACCTTACTGACTTGCAGGTGCCATACACCGTCATCACGCTCGGTCACCAGGGCGTGTAAAGATTCACCACGAAATTTGCGGGTCGCCATGCGGGCCCGCTCCTCGTCAGGGAAAATGGCGTAGAACTCGATGGGATGGAAGCTGGCAAAGTCGAAGCCACCCTCCTTCATCCGCCGTAAAACCCCGTTACTGACATCATCGTGCAAGGCTGTGCTCATGAAGTGACCTCCTCAGGCGATGGATTAACTACTTTCCCATTGCAACCGCCAGAAACCGGCGGTGTCGCGGCACAAGTCGCTGAGCCGCCCGAGATTCAAGCAAGGAGCTGCTTGATGTGTCATAAGCCAGTCCTGAAGCCAGGGCTGGTCGACGCCGGGCTGTTCAGGGCGAACAGACCGGAAGCGTCACTTGCAGACTAGCCCTATCCAGAGCACTTTGCCCAGCAAAACTTGCGGGGCCAGCCAGCGTCAGTCGCGGCTAAGCCCGCGCATGATCAAGCGACTGATCCAGGCCGGGGTCAGCTGCCCCGCCCAGTACATCAGTTTGAACTGCAGGCTGACCGGGCGGTGCACCGCACTGCTGTGGGCCTGCTGCCAGGCCGCCTCGGCAATGTCCTCGGCCTGCAGCTTGACCCCCAGGCGCTGCAGCACCGGGGCCTGGAACTGCTGGTTATTGAGCATGGGCGTGCTGACAAAGGGCGGCATCAGGTCGCCGACCCGGATGCCGTGGCGCGCCCATTCCAGATCCAGCGCCTCGGTCAGCCCACGCACGGCGAACTTCGAGGCCGAATAGCTGGCCAGATGCGGTACGCCATAGACGCCTGAAGCCGAGCCCATATTGATCACCTGGGCCCCTGGTGTGACGCGCAGGTAGGGGAAGGCGGCGTGGGTCATCTGCAGTAGCCCCAGCACGTTGATCTGCAGAATGCGCGCATGCTCGGCCGCCTCAATCTCCTCGAAATGGCCGCAGCGCAGAATTCCGGCGCAGTTGAACAGCAAGCGCAGCTTGCCGCCATGCAGGGCGCAGAAATCCGCCAGGGCAACCTTGACGGCTGCCGGGTCGGCCACATCCAGCTCGGCATGCCAGACATTGCCCAGCTCGGCCGCCAGTGTCGCCAGGGCCTGATGATCGATATCCAGCAGGCCCACCTGCCAGCCCTGGCGGTGGAACAGGCGCGCAGTCGCCGCGCCGATACCCGAGGCCGCGCCGGTAATCAGGATAGTGTTCATTCAGCAGCCTCGCTGGCGCAGAAAGCTCACCACTTCGGCCAGGGCAAAATCCGCCGCCTTGAGCATGCCGGCGTGGGCCTGGAACACGTGCCACAGATCGGGATAACGCTGCAGACGCACATCCACACCCGCGGCCTTGGCCCTGTCGGCAAAACGCAGGCTGTCGTTACGCAGAATTTCGTCTTCGCCCACCTGGATCAGCAGCGGGGCCAGGCCGTGCAGATCGGCAAACTGCGGTGACAGGCCGGGGTCGTCATGGGCCAGCCCGGCCGGACAATACAGCGCCAGGGCCTGTTCCACCCATTTGCGGTGAATCAGCGGATCCCCCGCCGGCGGTTCGTGCAGCTGCGTGCCGGTAAAGTCGGTGACCGGCGAGAAACACACCAGCGCCGCCGGTTGCGCCTGGCCCAGGTCGCGCAGGTGCAGGCTGGTGATCAGGCTCAGGTTGCCGCCGGCCGAATCGCCACCGATCACGATCTGCTCGGGCTTGTAGCCAAGTTCGATCAGCGCCTGGAACGCTGCTACGGCGTCCTCACGGGCGGCCGGGTACTGGTGCTCCGGGGCCAGGCGGTAATCCAGGGCGCACACATCCATCTGCCCGCGTTTGGCCAGGGTGGAGCAGATCGCCCGGTGGGTGTTCGGCCCGCCGATCAGGTAGGCACCGCCATGCAGATACAGCAGCACAGTGCCGCGGCCGCTCTGCGGCCCGTGCCATTGTCCGCTTTGCGGCCTGTGCCATTCGCAGGGCCGCCCGGCCAGGGTGCCGGTGCTGCGCGTGATGCCACGGGGAGCCGGACTGACCGCCGTCAGCAGGCGCAGCACCGCGCGCTGCCCGGCAATCGGCATGGGCGGGCGCACCAGGCCGCGAAACAGCAGGCGCAGACCGCCGCGCAGCAGCGTGCGCAGCAGCGCCTGTTCGACGGCGGGCGGGGTGAATTCAGCGGGTGCATTCATAGTCGATCAACTCCGGCGCGCGGGTCAGGTGGCGATAAGCAAAGGTATAGCCCGGCCAGTTATTGGTACTTTTACCGGTGGCGGTCTTGTACCAGCTGGTACAGCCCTGCTCCCATATCGTTCGATGTGAATGGGCCTGAATCCGCTGGTTATAGTCCTGCTGCACCGAAGCTTTGACATCCACATAGCGTAGGCCCTGATCACGCAGCAGATCGATGCAGCCCAGCACATAGCGGAACTGGCTCTCGAGCATATAAATGATCGAGTTATGCCCCAGGTTGGTATTGGGCCCGTAGAGGATAAACAGATTGGGAAAGCCGCTGACGCTGATGCCCTTGTAGGCCTCTGCGCCATCGCGCCAGGCCTGGTTCAGCTCCAGCCCGCCGAGCCCGCGAATCTGCATGGGGGCGAGAAACTCCGTGGCGGCAAAGCCGGTGCCGTAGATCAGCACATCACAGGGGTGCTCCTGGCCGTCGGTGGTTACCAGCGAGTGCTCGCGGACCTGGCTGATCGCCTCGCTGACCACCTGCACATTGGCCTGGGTCAGCGCCGGTAAATAGTCGTTGCTGATCAGGATGCGCTTGCAGCCCATGGGGTAATCCGGCTGCAGCTGCGCACGCAGCTGTGGGTCGCGGATGTGCCGGCGCAGATGACGCTCGAAGCTCAAACGCATCGGCTTCATCAGCCAGGGCATGCTGATAAAGGCCAGCCCGCGGGCTTCGTGCTGGATGTACTTGAGCATACGGTCGATGCGCTGCAGCCAGGGCAGGCGACGCATCAGCGCCAGCTCCCAGGCGCGATAGGCCCGATCCGGCTTGCTCAGCACGTAGGCAGCCGAGCGCTGGAACAGCTTCAGCTCGGCCACCCGGGGCTGGATCTGCGGCACAAACTGAATCGCCGAGGCACCGGTGCCGATCACCGCCACACGCTTGCCCTTCAGATCCAGATCATGCCGCCAGCGCGCCGAGTGGAAAGCCTCCCCCTTAAACTGCTCGATACCAGGCAGGTTTGGGTAGGCCGGGCGATTGAGTTGCCCACATGCGCTGATCAGCAGCGCGGCGCTCAGCTCCTCGCCGTTGCCCAGGGTCACCCGCCAGAGTGCGGCGGCCTGATCGAAGCTCGCCGACAACACCTCGGCATTGCAGCGGATACGCGGGCGCAGACGGTATTTGGCCACGCAGTGCTGCATATAGGCGTGAATTTCCGTCTGGGGGGCAAACTTGCGGCTCCAGTCGGTTTTGGGCTCGAAGGAAAACGAATAGAGGTGCGAAGGCACATCGCAGGCCGCCCCCGGGTAACTATTGTCGCGCCAGGTGCCACCGATATCGGCCGCCTTCTCCAGGATCAGAAAATCCTCGATACCAGCCTGCTGCAAGCGAATGGCCATGCCCAGGCCGGCAAAACCGCTGCCGATGATCAACACGCGCAAGGGTGCTGTCGGGCGGGAACTGTTATGCATTGTTATCTCCCCAATCGCATCTGTTTGACAGCACAGGATGCTACTTGCCTGGGTAGACAAGGGTTATGGCATAGTCGGACAACAGATTGTGACTTTCGGACAGAACACATGATGGCGGCAGGCCGAAGCCATGCCAAGTACAGCCAAAACCCGGGATGTGGAATACCCCGAGGAAGCGCACAGGGCGCGGGTCAGAAATGGCGCAGTGCGCCGCTCATTACCACGCCGTAATAGCTACCAGAACTTCCACCAGCGCTTGGGCCGCGTCACGCGGTTGCCGGTGTAGGCCTTCTGGGAAAACTTGGGAAACTCGCCAAACACTTCGGGCAAGCGGTAGTTATCCAGGCTGTAGCCGTTGTCCAGCGCCTCCTGGTAATAGAGGTCGAAGAGGCTCTGCAGGTCCTTGCGCGGATGCGCCATAACCTGGCCATCGAACCAGTGCTTGCGCCCTTCCCCGGCCAGACGCGGCACCGAAAGAGAGTGGGAGAACTGGGTGCCCATGTCCGAGTAGTGGAGGATCTTGATCTGCTCGATCGGACTGTTCTCACCGTCAATATTGTTGTACTCGGTGTCGAACGGCTGAATCACCCCGGTATTGACCTTGTAGTATTTCTTGAGTTGCTGATGGACCTCCGGCCGGCTCTTGATCTCCTCGATCGCCGGCAGGTGTTTTTCAGCCGCGGCGCAGTCCCACATCGACACGCAGAACCGCCAGGACTCCTGACCACCCTTGGCCATGACCACCTTGCCGGGCTCGAAGGGCAGTTGCCAAAGCTCGGCCAGGTCGCACAGGACAATCACGTCCGTGTCCATATAGATGGCCTTGCCCTGATAACCACAGTAGGCCGGAATGCCCCAGCGAAAACCCGAAAACGGCGTGGCCCAGGCTTCGGTGCGCCAGCCCTGCTGCTGCGCCGGATTGGAATACCAGAAGCTCTGCGGGTCGCGGGAAAGCTGCATCCAGTGGATCTCGACCGGCAGAGAGCAGTGTTTGCGGATGCTGTAGTCCAGCACCATCATCTGCTCCAGATCACAGTCGTTGGGGTCGCAGCCAACGAATACCTTGATTACTTCCTGCATACCCTGGGGCTCCTCTGCCACTGCCTGGCTCCGCTAAAACCTGATGCACGCCAGCCCTGGGGAGCCGAACGCAAATTTCGGCGTACGCTAATGCTTTGCCGCTGGCAGATCAAGCAGACAGCCGCCTGACCGGACTTCGCATGGCGGCCCGGAGCTGTGGCATAGTCGGCCACTTCTTTGTGACTTTCGGCCAGACGCATGCCCCGCCCCGCCCCTAGCGTCTCCAGACGCAGCATCACCAGCGCGCAACTGCTCACCCAGCTGGGCCTGGAACTTGGCCTGAGTCTGGAAACCTGCCTGCGCGACTGCGGCCTGACGCCGTTGCAACTGGCCGACCCGCAGGGCGAAATCGCCCCGCAGCAGGAACTGCAGCTGATCGCCAACCTGGTAGCGGCCTTGCCCGGCGTGCCGGATCTGGGCCTGCAGGCCGGCCTGCGCTACCGGCTGATCACCTATGGCATCTGGGGTTACGCCCTGCTCAGCAGCCAGGACTTTCGCCAGGCCGCCGAACTGGGGCTGCGTTACCTCGACCTGACCTACGCCTTTAGCCATATCCGCCTGAGCGAAGATCACGACCATGCCCACCTGCACTTCGATGACGCGCACCTGCCGCCGGACCTGCGCGGCTTTCTGGTGCTGCGCGATGCGGTGGCGGTGATGGTGATCCAGCGCGAGCTGACTGGCACCGCCCTGCCCCTGAGCCGCGTGCAATTACGCATGAGTGCGCCGCGCCAGCTGGCGGCCTTTAGCCAACAGTTTGGCCTGCAGCCAGAATTTTCCAGCCCGGAAAACCGCATCAGCTTTGCCCGGCATTGGCTTGATGCGCCGCTGCCCCACGCCAACGCCCCGATGACCAGACTGTGCGAACAGCAATGCCAGGCCCTGCTGGCCAAACGTCAGGTCCGTAGCGGGCTGGCCGGCCAGGTACGCGATCGCCTACTCAGCACCCCGGGCCGCCTGGCCGATATGGAACAGGTCGCCAGCGAGCTGCAGCTCAGCAGCCGCACCCTGCGCCGCCGCCTGGAACAACAGGGCAGCAGCTTTCGCCAGCTGCAGGAAGAAGTTCGCCAGGCCCTGGCCGAAGAGCTGCTGGCCACTGGCGGCCTGAACCAGGAGGAAATCGCCGAACGCCTCGGTTACAGCGAAGTGTCGAACTTCGTGCATGCCTTTCGGCGCTGGAAAGGACTGCCCCCGGGCCAGTACCGTCGCAGCCTCGGCTCCACCGGGAGCAGAGGGCCCGGTAGGCATTGATCATTTACGCCGCGACTTTGGCGCTTTCCACACTAAAGCAAGCAGCCATATGCGCCGATAATCTGGGCAACTCACCCATTCGGAGTATTCATGCGCCAGGGTTTCCTCGGGCAGTTCCTGCCACATGATCTCAACGACCAGGCCAGCCTGCTGCTGGCCCGTACCCTGGCCTTCAGCGGCCTGTGCAGTGTGGTCATCGGCCTGTACAGCTGCATCAAGTGGGGCCGCCTGGGTAACGAGCCGCTGATGTATGGCTCGCTGCTGCTGGTATTGGGCATGCCGCTGATGCTGCTGCTCCTGCGCAGCGCCCTGTTCCCCCTGGCACTGGCGGCCAATCTGGCCCTGGCCTGTATGGCCAGCTACTCGATGATCCTGATCGACCAGCTGGGCGGTCTGCACTCGGCGCATATCTACTGGCCGGTGGTGATCATCGTTTTCGCCTACCTGCTGGCCGGTAATCGCAGCGCCATGTTCTGGAGCCTGGTGCAGGCGATCTTCGTGTTCTGGCTGATTCACCTGGAACGCAGTGGCGCGGCGCTGCCGGTTTTCGAACTGAGCCCCAGGGATGCCGCGGTCAACACCTACTCCGGTTACATCCTGCCGGTACTCACCGTCTGGCTGGCCCAGTGGTACAGCGCCAAACTGCGCAACCAGGCCCTGACCGATGCCGAGCAGGCCCTGAACGAATCCCGCACCTTCGGCGACAGCGCCGCACGCAATCAGCAGCAACTGGCGGCAATGGTCGACGAAGTGCGCGGCAGTGCCGGCGACCTGCTGCAGATGGCCAGGCAACTGCAGCAAACCCTGGGCGGTATCCGCCTGCGCTGCCAGAGCATCGACACCGATGTGCAGCAACAGGCTGACGCCATGCAACAACTGGATCTGGCTTTGCATGAGGTGCTGGCAAACCTGGCCGAAAGCACTGGGCAAATGCAGCGCCTGAGCCAGGACACCCAGCACAGCAGCAGCCAGGTCAATGTCTGCGCCCAGCGCATGCAGGAGGCCCAGAGCAGCATGCAGGCCATCCAGCAGAGCAACCAGCGCATCGCCGAATCCATGCAGATGATCAGCGCTATTGCCCAGCAGACCAACCTGCTGGCACTCAACGCGGCCATCGAGGCGGCCCGCGCCGGCGAACACGGGCGTGGCTTCGCGGTGGTCGCCGACGAGGTGCGCAACCTTTCCCAGCGCAGCAACGCCACCGCCGAAACCGTGCAAAACGTATTGGGCCAGTCGCAACAGATAGTCGACACCGGCGCGGACCAGGTCAGTGAAGTCGGCACCGCCCTGTCCAGCAATGCCGGGCTGACCGACAACCTATCCGATGCCATCCTGCACCACAGCCAGAGCCTCGACCGCGCCCACCGGCAGCTGGCCCAGGTACGTGACAACAGCGCCGCACAGCGCGAGGCCAGCCAGCGTCAACGGGTCGCCAGCGCCGAGCTGCTCAGCTCGCAGGAATCGCTGGTGCTGCTTGGCGAACAGCTCGAACAGCTGTCCCACCAGCTGCATCAGCGGATGGCCGAGCAGCACTGAGTGCCGCGCCAGCCCGCCTGCTTCAGCAAGAAGTCGGATAGGCCAGGCGCACCGCCCATGCGCGCTAGCGCCTGATGCGCACAGCACCCCCAAGGTGCCAGCGGGCTGTGGAAGCCTTAAGGATTGGAAGGGATTTGTTTGAAAGTCAGTTCGGCGCTGACAAGCACCCCGGCGGCGTTTATCGTCCAGCCATGAACCTGTCCCCTGCCCCCCTACTGCTCGACTACCAGCCGCCCTGGCAGTGGCAGCAGTTCCACGGTCATTTCGCCCTGCGCGCGCTGGCCGGGGTCGAAAGCCTGCAGCCGCGCAGCTACGCACGCAGCGTGCTGCTCGATGGCCAGCGCGGCTGGTTCCGCGTGCAAGTGCTGGATGATCAGCACGCGCTGCAGCTGCACTACAGCAAATCGCTGCGCCCCTGCCTGCCTGTGCTGATTGCCCGGGTGCGCAAGATGTTCGACCTCGACTGCCAGCCACAGCAGATAGCCGCTCACCTTGCCACCGCCCCGCAACTCGGTGCGTTGGTCGCCCGCAACCCCGGCCTGCGCCTGCCCACCGCCTTCGAGCCGTTCGAGCAGGCGGTGCGTGCCATCGTCGGCCAGCAGGTCACGGTCAAGGCCGCGGTAACCATCACCGGCCGTCTGGTCACACGCCTGGGCGAGCCACTGCAGTTTGCCGATGCGGCAGAGATTCAACGGCTGTTCCCCAGCGCGGCGGCCATCGCCGAAGCCAATCTGGAGAATATCGGCATGCCCGGTAAACGGGTGCAGACCCTGCAGCACTTTGCCGCCGAGGTGGCCAGCGGCGCACTGCAGCTGGATCTGCGCGACGGTTGCGCCGCTTTGATCGAACGTCTCTGCGCCCTGCCCGGCATCGGCCCCTGGACCGCGGAATATATCGCCCTGCGCGCCTTCGGCGAGGCCGACGCCTTTCCCGCCAGCGACCTGGGCCTGCTCAAGGCACCGCTCTGGGGGCCGGTCGGTATCGAGGCCAAACAGCTCAAGGCCCGTGCCGAAGCCTGGCGACCCTGGCGCGCTTATGCGGCGGCGCACCTGTGGCACAACTACTCGGAGGGCTAAACCGATGCTCTACCGCTACCACGACAGCCCTATCGGCCGTCTGCTGCTAAGCGGCGATGCCAGCGGCCTGCAGCACGTGTTGATGGATATCGACGACAAGCCCTGGCCAATCGCCGAGCAGTGGCGCAGCGCCGGCGCTGAGCTGGATCAGGTGTGCAGGCAGCTGGACGAGTATTTCGCCGGACGCCGACAACGCTTCGAGCTGCCCTTAGCGCCTCAGGGCACGGCGTTTCAGCAGGCCGTATGGCAGGCACTGCTGCAGATTCCATTTGGCCAGACCCGCTGCTACAGCGCCCTGGCCGCCGAGATCGAGCGGCCCAAGGCGGTGCGCGCGGTCGGCGCAGCCAATGGGGCCAACCCAATCGCCATCATCATCCCCTGCCACCGGGTAATCGGCCGCGATGGCAGCCTCACCGGCTATGCCGGCGGCCTGCCGCGCAAGGCCCTGTTGCTCAAACTGGAAGGTGCGCAACTACCGGAGCAGAAGCTGCTGGGGTTCTAAATATCAGGGGGAGGAATTCGAGCCAACACCCGGGCCGGTGCACTGAGCGGTAGAGCGAGGATCAGGCCTTCGCCCGAGGCGGGATAAATCCGGCTCAGGGCGGTGATATTGACCTGGTGCGACACCAGTACCAACGGCGCGCCGCGAGCCAGGCGGTTGACCGCCTCAAGCAGTTGCCGGGTCTGCTCGCCGGCCCGCGCCTGTGTCACGAAAAAGGAGTCCAGCGCCGGCAAGGGTTCGACGGCAGCCAGGCCCATCTCCTGTGCGGTATCCAGAGCCCGGCACCAACGACTGCTGAGTATTCGCGGGCGCTCGATACGCTGGCTGCGCAACAGCTGACCCCAGCGCTGCGCCTGCTCACGGCCGAGCTGATTGAGATTGCGCTGAGTGCGGCAGTCACCCAGCTGGAAATTCGCCGGATCCCCCGTGCCAGGCGCGGTGGCATGGCGCAACAGCAGAACGGCGCGGCCTTCACGCAGCGCCGTCCAGGCGTGCTCATCGCTGGCCTGGACCGCGCCGCTCAGCAGGCACAGCGCCAAAAGCCAAGCGCCGGCCCGCCACGTCACATGGTTAAAACTTGACCGTGCCACGGGGCCCCATCAACGCCCAAATGATCAGGCCGATCACCGGCAGCAATACGATCAGCAATATCCACAACACCTTGATACCTGTTTCGGCGTTGCTTTTGATGACGCTGAGAATCGCCCAGATATCCAGAGCCAGAATGACCAAGCCCAGTAAACCGTTAAAAGTGGAACCCATGTTGACTCTCCTGAGTGTGGGGTGCGCGGATCAGTTAGCAGTCATCCAGCCCGGCAATGCTTGCGACCATTGCATCATCGGCAGGTTCGGCGACTGGCAACTGAGCGCTGTCGAATAGACGCAACAGAGTAACCCGCGGTTGCTCGCCGGTGTCGAACCAATACAGGGTGGCGGCCGGCAGTCGCACCAGGTCGTTCTTCTCGCACAGCAGAGCATAGACATAGTCGTCGATATGCAGGCAAAGCAGGCCCCGCCCCGCCAGGCAGTAATGCAGCTGCGCCACGTCATAGCGTTGCGCCGTGGGCAGGCTGGTACGCGGGCCGTGCTGATAACGGGGTTCGGTACGCTGGCTGAGCACATCGAAACTGGCGAAGCCATGCTCGCTCATCAGCTGGTCGAGCTGGACGCGACAGGCCGCGATCACCTCTTCGACCGCGCTGCCGGCCTGCACAGACACCGATACCGGCAGCTGGGTGAACTGCACGCCGACCGCGGCCAGGGTACTGGCGATGTCTTCGGCGTGGGTCAGCAGCTTGTTCGGCGCTTCGGGTGAGGACTGGTGATAGACGGTCAGGCTGCTCATGGTCGGGTTCTCGCACTCTCGATAAGGGCTGCAATGGGCGCGGCAAGGCGTTCAGGGCTGTTCTTCGCGCATATAGATGACAGTGATCAAGGCCGCCGCCAGGACAATCAGGCTGGCGATGGCGAAGGTCCAGGCCGGCCCCAGGGTATTCCAACTGTAGCCGGAATACAGTGCGCCCAGGGCACCGCCCACCCCGGCCAGGGTGGCATACAGGGCTTGGCCCTGGCCTTGCTGGCGGTCGGCGAAGCTGCGCTGAACGAAGTGGATGGCCGCCGCATGGAAACTGCCGAAGGTCGCCGCGTGCATCAGCTGGGCGAACAGCAACACCGGCAGGTGGTCGGCCAGATTGCCCAGCAGCAGCCAGCGCACGGCGGTGATCAGAAAACTGGCCAGCAGCACGCTGCGCAGCGAGTAGCGGGCGAGTAGCTTGGCCATGACCATAAACAGCACGATCTCGGCCAGCACCCCGAGGGCCCAGAGCTGGCCGATCAACCCACGCGAGTAGCCGAGGCTCTCAAGATGCAGGGTCAGAAAGGTGTAATAGGGGCCGTTGCTCAGCTGCATCAGGCCGACGCTTAAGTAGAAGGCGAGAATCCCCGGGCGGCGCAACTGGCGGATAAAGCCGCCCTGGTCCTGGGTATTGGGACGCATCTGCGGCTGGGCGTTGGGCACCCACCAGCTGCTCAGCACGATGCCGCCCATGATCAGGATCAGCGCCCAGGGATAGGCGTCCAGGCTGAGCAGCTCGAACAGCTTGCCCAGGCCCACCACCGCGAAGATAAAGCCGATGCTGCCCCACAGGCGGATCTGGCTGTAGCGCGTGGCCTGTTCCTTGAGATGGGCAAAGGTGATCACCTCGAACTGCGGCAGCACCGCGTGCCAGAAGAACGCGTGCAACGCCATGATCAGCGCCAGCCAGGCATAGCTCTGGCTGATAAAGATGCCGGCAAAGCACAGCAGCGTGCAGATCGCGCCGAAGCGCACGATGGCCAGGCGGCGACCACTGTAATCCCCCAGCCAGCCCCACAGATTCGGCGCGATGCAGCGCATCAGCATGGGAATGGCGATCAGCTCGCCGATCCGCGCGGCGGAAAACCCCAGGTGGTCGAAATACAGCGCCAGAAACGGCGCGGTGGCACCGAGCAGGGAGAAATAGAAGAAGTAGAAACCGGACAGCCGCCAGTAAGGCAGTGCCGGGCTCATGCTGTGCATAAACCCGGAACCCTGCTGCGGGACGCGGCTGGCCGCGCAGCAATGCTTATCACAGCTGTGGCAGTACCGGCGTGCTGACCCGCACATCGGCATTCTGCGCGCGGTGGCGCAGCAGGTGGTCCATCAGCACGATGGCCATCATCGCCTCGGCGATCGGCGTGGCACGGATGCCCACACAGGGGTCGTGACGCCCCTTGGTGATGATATCCACCGGGTTACCGTCGACATCGATGGAACGCCCCGGCGTGGTGATGCTGGAAGTGGGCTTGAGCGCCAGATGGGCAACGATCGGTTGGCCACTGGAGATGCCGCCGAGGATGCCGCCGGCGTTGTTGGAGAGGAAACCCGCGGGGGTCATCTCGTCACGGTGTTCGGTACCGCGCTGGGCCACGCTGGCGAAACCTGCGCCGATTTCCACGCCCTTGACCGCGTTGATGCTCATCAGCGCATGGGCCAGCTCGGCGTCCAGACGGTCGAAGATCGGCTCGCCCAGGCCCGGCATCACCCCTTCGGCGACCACGGTGATCTTCGCCCCCACCGAATCCTGATCGCGGCGCAGCTGGTCCATATAGGCTTCAAGCTCGGGCACCTTGTCCGGGTCGGGGCTGAAGAAGGCGTTCTGCTCCACCGACTCCCAGCTCTTGAACGGAATCTCGATGGGGCCGAGCTGGCTCATATAGCCGCGAATCACAATGCCCTGGGTGGCCAGGTACTTCTTGGCGATGGCACCGGCGGCCACGCGCATGGCGGTCTCGCGCGCCGAGCTGCGGCCACCACCGCGGTAGTCGCGAATGCCGTACTTGTGGTGATAGCTGTAATCGGCGTGGGCCGGGCGGAAGGAATCCTTGATCGCCGAGTAGTCCTTGGACTTCTGGTCGGTATTGCGGATCAGCAGGCCGATCGAGCAACCGGTGGTCTTGCCTTCGAATACCCCGGCGAGGATTTCCACCACATCGTCTTCCTGACGTTGGGTGGTGTGGCGGCTGGTGCCCGGCTTGCGCCGGTCGAGGTCGCGCTGCATGTCCTCCAGGGAAAGCTCCAGCCCCGGCGGGCAGCCGTCAACGATGGCGACCAACGCCGGCCCATGGCTTTCGCCCGCGCTGGTGACAGTGAACAGCTTGCCGTAGGTATTGCCGGACATGTGCAAAGGCTCCGCAAGAATCGACCACAGGCCGGGCGCATACCCGCGCCCGGCCTCGTTAAATAAGGCGGCGAGTATACCCTTTGGCGTCCATTGAGTTCATCCTCGAACCTTAGCCTTGGAAAAACGTCGAAATGCTCCCGCCCTTGCAGTGTCCCGCCATGTTTCGAGCCCTTCTAGTGACCCTCCCCCTGCTTGCCGGCCTGGCCCAGGCCGCCCCCAACACCCTGGAGCAACGCCCACTCAGCCTGGAAACCGCCCAGGGCACGCTGCATGGCACCCTGCTCCAGCCGCGCAGTGACGAGCCGCTGGCCGTGGCCCTGCTGATCGCCGGCTCCGGGCCGACCGACCGGGATGGCAACAACCCCGCCGACGGCCATAACGACAGCCTCAAGAAGCTGGCCCAGAACCTGGCCCGACACGGCATTGCCAGCCTGCGCTACGACAAACGCGGCGTGGCCGCCAGCCGTGCGGCGACGCCCAACGAACGCGACCTCAGCGTAGACGCCTATGTCGCCGACGCGGTGGCCTGGGGCCGGCTGCTCAAGCGTGACAAGGCCTTCGACCGGCTGATCCTGATCGGCCACAGCGAAGGCGCATTGATCGCCAGCCTGGCCGCGCCACAGGCCGGGGCCGACGCCCTGGTGACATTGGCCGGCAGCGCCCGCCCGATCGACCAGGTGCTGCGCGAGCAACTGTCCTATCGCCTGCCGCCGCCCCTGCTGGCGCAGAGCAACCGGCTGCTCGACAGCCTGCTGGCCGGGCAGACCAGCACACAGGTGCCCGACGCCCTGCGGGTACTGTTCAGACCCAGCGTCCAGCCCTATCTGATTTCGCTGTTCAAACAGCATCCCGCCGAGGCCTTCGCCAGGCTGAAAATACCCGCACTGATTGTCCAGGGCAGCCATGACATCCAGGTCAGCGTCGCCGATGCCCAGGCCCTGCACGCCGCCAAGCCGGACGCCGAGCTGCTGATAGTGCCCGGCATGAACCATGTTCTGCGTATCGTACCGCTGGCCATGCCGGCGCAACTGGCCAGTTACAACAACCCTCGGCTACCCTTGGCAGGCGTGCTCGGTGCAGAAATTGCCGATTTTATCCAGCGCAGCACCTCAGCCGCAGACTCCAGATAACCGCAGGTCAGCCGATAAGCCGGATGACAGGTGCGGCAAGCACCGGCATAGCGCACAGGATCCGCGTGTATGACTGACCAGCAAACGCAGCCCACCTCTAAAGAGGCCGCCCCGCCAGAGGCGGAAAAAGCCCATCCCTGGGCCGAGCTCGGCCCGGAACAGTTCAGCCTGTTAAGGCTGGCACCCTTGCCCATCGACCGCCATACCGGTCCGCGGCCCCTGCGTTTTATCCAGATGGGCCGCCTCGAACGCCAGAGCCCGCGACAGAGTCTGCTGCGCCTGACCCTGCAGCTGCCCGGGCAGCACCTGCGCAAGGAACAGAATGTGCTGGAGGTCTGGGCCGACCACAGCCAGAAGCTGTTGCGCTTCGCCCCGGACAACGGCCTGCAGCTGGAGCCGGAAAACCGCGGCCTGGGCCGCTTTATCCTGGCCCAGGGCATTGCCTGGGCGCGTCGGCATTACAGCCATTACCAGGTGCAGGGTGGCGATCTGCCGAGCCGGGACGCCTTTAGTGAAGAAGCCCGGGCGCGCCGCGACCACTGCCTGCAGGCCCAGGGTTTTATCATCGAATACCTCGACCCGCTGCAGCTCAAGGCGCGCTATGGCGCACCCCGGGTCAGCACGCTGCACAGCGACTGGAATGCCGACAAGGTGCAGATCGTCGAACTGCTCGACGCCGCTGGCATGCTGCAACAGGCCGACCAGAGCCTGCGCGAGCAGGACATCAAACTCCGTCAACTCAATGAGCGCATCGACCGCTTGCGCCGCGAAGATGGCAGCCTGCGCTTTACCATCACCTGCCTGATCGCCTTCTGCCTGTTTCAGGCCGGCTTGCTGATCTGGATCGCCACCCGCTGAGCCAACCTGCTAGGAGCCTGTCGGGCTTTTCCGCAGTAAAACAGCGTTAAGTCCGACAGGCTCCGAGGCTACAGCTGGGCGGCCAGGCGAGCGCGGCGGTTGCGCAGGCTTGCCATCAGCGAGGGACCCAGGGCGGTCAGCGCCGAGCCCAGCACCACCAGCACGGCACCGCCATAGGCGATCCAGTTGATCTGCTCGGGCTGCACATGGTCCGGCCACCAGCTTGCCGCCAATGCCACCGAGGCGAAGGTCACCAGCGGGGTAATGGCCAGGGTGGCGCTGACCCGCGACGCCTCCCAGTGCGCCAGGGCTTCGGCAAACGCGCCATAGGCCACCAGGGTGTTCAGGCAGCAGGCGAACAACAGCCAGGCCTGCAGCGAACTCAGCTCGAACACCTGTGCCGGCTGCGCCCAGGGCGTAAGCAACAGGGCACAGGCCAGGTAGATCACCATCATCACCTGCAGCGAGTTCCAGGCGGTAAGCAGCTGCTTCTGCGCCAGGCCATAAAACGTCCAGACGAGTGCCGCCAGCAGCACGATCAGCACCCCGGCGGTGTAGTCGCTCAGGGAAGTCAGCAACTCACCCAGGCGCTGATTGAAAAACAAGCCGAACCCCAGCAGCAACACCGCCAGGCCCATGCCCTGCCCCAGGCTGAAACGCTCACGGAAGACGAACAGGCTGCTGATCAGCAGCAGAATCGGCGCGACCTGGATCACCAGCTGCGTAGTGCCCGGACTCAGCAGGTTCAAGCCAATCAGGTAGAGCACATAGTTGGCACTCAGCCCGGCAATCGCCAGAACCAGCAACCAGCGGCCCTTGTTCCCCAGCAGACGCAAGGTCGGCAAGCGCCGGCTGGCGGCCAGGTAAGCGAGCAGAATCGAGCCTGAAACCAGCAGGCGATACCAGGTCACGGTGACCGGATCCATCACCTGCAGCACCTCTTTGAGCTTGATCGGCAGCACGCCCCACAACACCGCGGTGACCAGCGCGAGAAACATGCCGTAGAGCCAGCGACCGGAAGATATATGCATGACAGCCTCGAGTACGCGCCCGAGAACCGCTACGCGGGTGGCGCAAAGACGCATTCTAGGGCCTGGCCAGATGGCACTACAGTCACAGTTGCAGGCCGTCAGACAGCAGAACTGTGCTGATGGCCATCGGCAATCGCCACGAAAATGGCGTCAATACTCAAGAAAACCTGAGAAAAACCAACAATATGCGACCATTGGTCGCCAAAACACGTATCAGACCGGGTGCCGATTAGACTGAAGTCAATGACTACTAACGTGGGAGGAGTAAGCATGTTTGGTCAGCGCAATGTGGATCCCAGCCCCGGCACCCATTACCGCAGCGAGCGGGTCAGCTCGGTCAATGGCCAATACTTCTTTTCCACCCGGGAAGGCACCCTTGAAGGCCCCTACTTCACCCGCATCGATGCGCTACACGGAATAGACGCCTATATCCAGCGCATGCAGGTCTCCAACGCACTCTACGCACGATCCAATCGTTTCTAGTCCGTCATAACGAGCAAACCCCGGGCAGTTCGACTGCGCCGGGGTTTGCGTTCGTTCAAGCAAAAGATCGGGCCATTGCCCGCGTCTTCAGCGCACCGCTTCGAACAGACCGGTTGCGCCCATACCGCCGCCCACGCACATGGTGACGATGCCATAGCGCAGATTGCGCCGCTGCAGCTCACGCACCAGATGGCCGACCTGGCGCGAGCCAGTCATGCCGAACGGGTGGCCGATGGAAATCGAGCCACCGTTGACGTTGTACTTGGCGTTGTCGATGTCCAGGCGGTCGCGGGCATACAGGCACTGCGAGGCGAAGGCTTCGTTGAGCTCCCACAAGTCGATATCGGCCACGCTCAAACCGCGAGCCTTGAGCAGCTTGGGCACCGAGAACACCGGACCGATACCCATCTCGTCCGGCTCGCAACCGGCGACGGTAAAGCCGCGGAAGAAGGCTATCGGCTTGAGGCCCAGTTCGATGGCTTTTTCCAGGGTCATGACCAGGGTCATGGACGCACCATCGGACAGCTGCGAGGCGTTGCCGGCGGTGACCGAACCGTCGTCGGCGAATACCGGCTTGAGCGCGGCCAGGCTTTCGAGGGTGGTGTCGGCACGGTTGCAGTCATCGCGATCGACCACGCCCTCGACGATCTTCTTCTCGCCGGTGGCCTTGTCCTCGACCAGGTATTTGACACTCATCGGCACGATTTCGTCGTCGAACAGGCCCTCGGCCTGGGCCCGCGCGGTGCGCTGCTGACTCTGCAGGGCATAGGCATCCTGGGCTTCGCGACTGACGTTATAGCGCCGGGCGACGATCTCGGCGGTCTGCCCCATGGGGTAGTAGATACCCGGCACATCCTTTTGCAGGATGGGGTTGAACAGGTTGTCGGTGTTCATGCTTTTCAGGGTCATGGTGATCGACTCGACCCCACCGGCGACAATGATGTCGCTGCAGCCCGAGGCCACCTGGTTGGCGGCGATGGCAATGGCCTGCAGGCCCGAGGAGCAGAAGCGATTGAGGGTCATGCCCGCCACGTTGGTGCCCAGACCGGACAGCACTGCCACGTTGCGGCCGATATTCATGCCCTGGGCCCCTTCGTTGGAGCCGGCACCGACGATGCAGTCGTCCACCAGCGCCGGGTCGATACCCGTGCGAGCCAGCAGCGCATTGACGCAATGGGCCGCCATGTCGTCCGGACGTGTCTGGTTGAACTTGCCACGGAAGGACTTGGCCAGACCAGTCCGCACGCTGTCCACTATCACCACTTCACGCATGCCGCACCTCATTGTTGTTGGGGTTTGAATTAGGGTGAGAATAAAACCGAACAATCCAAGCCGGCGACGATCATTCAGCAGACGTATGCGCAAACATCGTTAACCATGGTTTCAGGCGCAGCCCCGTGGTGCCTGCCCCCAGCAAGGCTCAGCCGTTAATCCCTTTCGAACGCTGCCTCCAGTGCCTGGTTGACGGTACGTAAGACCTTGATCCGGGCAAAGCGCTTGTCGTTGGCTTCCACCAGGGTCCAGGGCGCGATCTCGGTGCTGGTCCGGTCGACCATATCGCCCACCGCATCGCGGTACAGCGGCCACTTGTCGCGGTTGCGCCAGTCTTCTTCGGTGATCTTGAAACGCTTGAAGGGGATCTGCTCGCGAGCCTTGAAACGCTCAAGCTGGGTATCCTGATCGATCGACAGCCAGAACTTCACCAGTACCACGCCCGCGTCAATCAGTTGCTCCTCGAAATCGTTGATCTCGCTGTAGGCACGCAGCCAGTCGGCCGGACTACAAAAACCCTCGACCCGCTCCACCAGCACCCGGCCATACCAGGAACGGTCGAACAAAGTGAACTTGCCGCGCGCCGGAATATGCCGCCAGAAGCGCCACAGGTAGGGTTGCGCACGCTCCTCCTCGGTGGGTGCGGCCACCGGCACGATACGGTACTGACGCGGATCGAGCGCGCCGATCACCCGGCGAATCGCCCCGCCCTTACCGGCCGCATCGTTGCCTTCGAATACCGCCACCAGGGAGTGCTTGCGCATGCGCTTGTCGCGCATCAGCCCGGACAGACGTGCCTGCTCGACAGCCAGCTGTTCCTCGTAATCATCCTTGGCCAGGGCCTGGCTCATATCCAGGCTATCGAGCAGGCCGCGGTTATCCAGGCTTGACGTCAGCGGTGCCGCATGGGGTTGCGACAGTGGTCTGGATTCGGCCTTGAGCGCGGCCTGCAGACCATCGAGCAGAATGCGCCCGACCGTCAGGCTGCGGTAATACTCATCCACCCCTTCCACCACATACCAGGGCGCATAGTCGCGGCTGCTGCGGCGCAGCACGCGCTCGCCGACCTTGACGTATTTGTCGTAGGTCTTTGATTGCTGCCAGTCCAGCGGACTCAGCCGCCAGCTGTGCAGCGGGTCGTCCTTCAGGGTTTTGAGCCGCGCCTTCATACGCGTTTTGGAGAGGTGGAACCAGAACTTGAAGATCAGCGTACCTTCATCGCAGAGCATGCGCTCCAGCCCCAGAGTGCTGTCGATGGCCTGATCCAGCACGGCATTCTTGATCCGCCCGTGCACCCGCCCCTGGAGCATCTGGCTGTACCAGTTACCGAAGAAGATGCCGATCCGCCCCTTGGGCGGCAACTGCCGCCAGTAGCGCCAGGCCGGTGGCCGGGCCAGCTCCTCATCGGTTTGCTGATCAAAGGTGCTGACCTGGATCAGCCGTGCATCCATCCACTCGTTGAGTAGCTTGACCGTCTCGCCCTTGCCCGCCCCCTCGACACCATTGATCAGGATGATCACGGCGAAACGGCCCTGTTGCTGCAACTCGTATTGCGCTTCCAACAAGGCTTCGCGCAGCGCCGGCACCTCGGCCTCGAAGGTTTCCTTATCGATGCTGTGACCAATCTCGGCAGACTCGAACATAGCTAACTCCCTGACATGATGGCTTGAGCCTAGCGGATCGCCCCCCGCTTTGTCCGGATTCACCCGGCAATCGGCTAGAATGCGCGCCTGCGCCACTGGGTAGCCCGCATGTCCGATACGTCCAACACCACCCACCAACAGGCACACCTCAACTGGGATGCACAGGGCCAACCCCTCTGCGCCCGATTCGACGACCTGTACTTCTCCAACGAGGACGGCCTGGCTGAAACCCGCTATGTGTTTCTCGCCAACAACCAGTTGCCGGGGCGTTTCGCCGCCCTGGCTGCCGGCGAACAACTGGTGATAGGCGAGACCGGCTTCGGCACCGGGCTGAATTTCCTCTGCGCCTGGCAACTGTTCGAGCAGCAGGCTGCTCCCGGTGCGCGCCTGCATTTTGTCAGCGTGGAAAAATACCCGCTGAGCAACGCCGACCTGCAACGCGCCCTGGCGCTGTGGCCGGAACTTGCACCCTACGCCGAGCCGCTACTGGCGCAATACGTGGCGCTGCACCCAGGTTTTCAGCGCCTGGTGTTTGCAGGCGGGCGGATCGTTCTGACCCTGCTGATCGGCGATGCACTGGAGCTGTTCGGCCAACTGGACGCCCAGGTCGACGCCTGGTTTCTCGACGGCTTCGCTCCGGCGAAAAACCCGGACATGTGGACGCCGGAGCTATTTGCCGAACTGGCCAAGCTGTCCCACGCCAGCACCACCCTGGGCACCTTCACCAGCACCGGTTATGTACGCCGGCGGCTGAACGATGCCGGCTTCAAGATGAAGCGCGTGCCGGGGCTGGGGAAAAAATGGGAAGTGCTTAAAGGCGGTTTTATCGGTACAGCTGAGGCGAGCGAAAAGCCCTGGTTTTCTCGCCCGCCGCAGCCTGTCGGCCCGCGCAGCGCCATTGTCATTGGCGCAGGTCTGGCCGGCTGCGCCACTGCCGCCAGCCTGGCCCAGCGCGGCTGGCAGGTCTGCCTGCTGGAACGGCATGCCGCCATCGCCCAGGAAGCCTCGGGCAACCCGCAGGGCGTGCTCTATCTCAAGCTCTCCGCTCATCACACCACCCTGTCACGCCTGATCGTAAGCGGCTTCGGCCATAGCCGCCGGCTGCTGGAGCGCCTGCACAAAGGCCAGGACTGGGATAACTGCGGCGTGCTGCAACTGGCCTTCGACGCCAAGGAAGCGCAGCGTCAGGCGCAACTTGCAGCGGCCTTTCCGGCTGACCTGCTGACGAACCTGGACAGAAGCGCCGCCGAAGCCAGGGCCGGCATCTCACTACCCGCCGGCGGTTTGTTCTACCCCGACGCAGGCTGGGTGCACCCGCCGGCGCTCTGCGCCCTGCTCAGCAAACACCCCAATATCCAGTTGCAACTGCATCAGGAAGCCTTGGAGCTGCGCCGTGACGGTGATAGCTGGCAGGCCTGGAATGGCGAGCAGCTGCTGGCCAGCGCCGGGGTAGTAGTGCTGGCCAGCGCCGCCGAGATCAAGAGTTTTAGTCAGAGTGCAGACCTGCCGCTGAAACGCATACGCGGACAGATCAGCCGCCTGCCCGCCACGGAAGCCAGCCGCGCCTTAAGCACTGTGGTCTGCGCCGAAGGCTATGTCGCCCCGGTACGCCAGGATGAACACACCCTGGGGGCAAGTTTCGATTTCAACAGCAACGATCTGACGCTGAACAGCGCCGATCACGCGAGCAACCTGCAGCTATTGGAAGAGATATCGCCTGAGCTTTCCGACGCACTGAATGCTCCGGCACTCGACCCAGAGCAACTGCAGGGGCGCGCCGCGTTTCGCTGTACCAGCCCGGACTATCTGCCGATTGTCGGCCCGTTAGCCGACTCAGCCGCCTTTGCCGAGGCTTATGCGGTACTAGGCAAGGATGCCCGCCAGGTGCCGGACACACCCTGCCCCTGGCTCGATGGCCTGTATATCAACAGCGGGCATGGTTCACGCGGGCTGATTACCGCGCCGCTGTCCGGCGAGCTGATCGCCGCCTGGCTGAACAACGAGCCGCTGCCAGTGCCCGCCGATGTAGCGCAGGCCTGCCATCCGAATCGCTTTGCACTGCGCGCGCTGATCCGCAACAAAAGCTGAGCTCGGATCGGTGGCGGACAAGGCTTCGCCATGTCCGCCCTGCAGCCGGCACGCTGGCCCGGCGTCATGCATCAGCCGCGCAGGGTAAAACGCCAGGCGCGGTGGATCTTCTGGTTACGCGCGAAGTCCGGATCGAGGGTCGATTCGCTGATTTCCTCAACCTGATAACGCGCGGCCAGGCTTTCATCGAGCTCAAATTTGCGGAAATTGTTGGAGAAATACAGCACCCCGTCCTTGGTCAGACGGGCCATGGCCAGGTCGAGCAACTGCACATGATCGCGCTGGATGTCGAAGATGCCTTCCATCCGCTTGGAGTTGGAGAAGGTCGGCGGATCGATAAAGATCAGCTCGTATTCGCCACGGTCTTCGGCCAGCCAGGCCATCACGTCGCCCTGCTCCAGCTTGTTCTTGTCGGAGTAACCATTGAGCGACAGGTTGCGCCGCGCCCAGTCCAGATAGGTTTTCGACAGGTCGACGCTGGTGGTACTGCGCGCGCCGCCCTTGGCCGCATGCACGGTGGCCGTGGCCGTGTAGCAGAACAGATTGAGGAAACGCTTGCCGGCAGCCTCTTTCTGAATGCGCAGGCGCAGCGGTCGGTGGTCGAGGAACAGTCCGGTATCCAGGTAATCGGTGAGGTTGACCAGCAGCTTTACGCCGCCCTCGCTGACTTCCATAAACTGGCCCTGAGTGGCCTGGCGCTGGTACTGCTTGGTGCCACTCTGGCGTTCGCGGCGCTTGATCACCACCTTGCTCTTGTCGACGCCCAGCGCCTGCGGAATCGCGGCGATGGCGTCAAACATGCGCGCCTTGGCTTTCTCCGGGTCAATGGACTTGGGAGCGGCATATTCCTGCACATGCACCCAGTCACCATACAGATCCACCGCCATGGAATATTCCGGCATATCGGCGTCGTACAGGCGATAGCACTGCACGCCCTCCTTGCGCGCCCACTTGCCCAGCTGCTTGAGGTTTTTCTGCAGACGGTTGGCAAACATCTGCCCGCCTTCACTCAGGCGCGCCTGCTCAACCACCGGAGCCGGTGCAGGAGCCGGTTTGATCGGATTGCCATTCTTGTTGTACTGGCGCTCCAGCGGCTCCAGCGGGGATTTGTCAGCTTCGGCCTGCTCGCGTTCACGTTCGCGCTGCTCGGGGGTACGGCGCTCGCCGGTGACGAACTGTTCGGGCTGCACCTTGATCAGCAACAGCTTGCACGGCAGCGCGCCATTCCAGAAGGCGTACTGCTTGTGGCTGCGGATGCCCATGCGCTTGCCCAGATCCGGCGCGCCGGTAAAGACCGCCGCCTCCCAGCCCATGCAGGCCTGACGCAGGCGCTCACCGAGGTTCTGGTAGAGATACAGCAGGCTGGCTTCATCACCCAGGCGCTCGCCGTAGGGTGGATTGCAAATCACCAGGCCTTTCTGGTTCTGATCCGGACGCGGCTCGAAGGTCGCCACCTCGCCCTGATAGACCTTGATCCAATCGCTCATGCCCGCGCGCTCGATATTGTTGCGCGCCGGCTGAATCAGCCGTGGGTCGGCTTCATAACCGCGAATCCACAGCGGTGGTTTGGCCATGCCTGCTGCTGCACGCTCTTCGGCTTCGGCATGCACTTTCTTCCACAAAGCCGGCACGTGGCCCAGCCATTTGCTGAAGCCCCATTGCTCACGGGTCATATTCGGTGCGATGTCGGCGGCGATCATCGCCGCCTCGACCAGGAAGGTGCCGACACCGCACATAGGGTCGGCCAGCGCACCGCCTTCGGCCGCGATGCGCGGCCAGCCGGCGCGGATCAATACCGCAGCGGCCAGGTTTTCCTTCAACGGCGCAGCGCCCTGCTGCAGGCGATAACCGCGCTGGTGCAGGCTGTGGCCAGACAGATCAAGAGAAAGAATCGCCTCACCTCGGTCCAGACGCAGATGCACGCGCAGATCGGGATTGAGTTTGTCGACCGATGGCCGCGTGCCGTCTTTCAGGCGCAGCTTGTCGACAATGGCGTCCTTGACCTTCAAGGCACCGAAATGGGTGTTGTCGATGCCCGAACCGTTGCCGCTGAACTCCACCGCCAGACTGCCGTTGGACTCCAGGTGCTCGAACCAATCGACCTCCAGCACCCCTTCGTAGAGGCTCTGTGCGTCCTGCACGCTGTAGCGCTTGAGCACCAAAAGCACGCGGTTGGCCAGGCGCGACCACAGGCACAGGCGATAGGCGGTTTCCATGTCGGCCATGCCTCGAATGGCCGAGGTGTGCTCACGCGCCTCTTCAAGGCCGAGGCTGCTGGCCTCTTCAAGCAGCAAGCCTTCCAGGCCCTTGGGGCAGGTGAGAAAGAGTTCGTAACGATCCGACATGGGAGCTTCCAGTGTGCCTAAGGCAATAAACGGCGTGCAGCGAAATCAGCACACCCAAAATAAGTGACAAAGCGTCGCAGCGCGACCCTTCGTCGGAATAAACAACAGCCGCAATCGCAATTAATTCGCGATAGCAAAACACCAGTACTGCCCCCGCATACGCCCACAGCACAGGCCTCGGGGTGAAAAAGCGGCATCTGGCCGCAATGCCTTATGGCTTGGCCCGCAAAAATGTTACGCCCTTATGACGAAACGATCATTCACAGGCCTCTGCGCATTGGTTAGAAATCTACCTAGGCCATCGCCGCAAGGGTGATGGCAAGGAGGCTCGCGACGCCGGCAGCGAACTCCATAGGCAGAACTTTCTCTGCCTGACCTTGCTACAAGGTCTAAGGGACATAACAGTCAACATTGAGGGCTACACCCTATGAGAAGACTTAAGCGTGATCCGTTAGAAAGAGCCTTTTTGCGCGGCTATCAATATGGGATCAATGGTAAATCCCGCGAACTTTGTCCATTCACCCTTCCATCCGTACGCCAAGCCTGGTTGAACGGCTGGCGCGAAGGACGTGGTGATAACTGGGACGGCATGACCGGTACTGCCGGCATCCATCGACTCAACGAACTTCACGCTGTCGGCTGATCAAGGAATCCTACCGACTTCCAGGCACGCTCCATCCGAGCGGCGGGCGCAAGCCCAGGGGCTCCCTCAGGGAGCCCTTTTTTATGGCCTGCCATCCATGGCGGCCACCCTTAAACGCCTTCGCTACGCAACGTTAAAAATGGCTCTCTGCCATTTTTAATGTCAGGCCTTGGCTGGTAACGCGGCAATTGCATCGACCGCTTCGCGAATCAAAGCCGGTCCCTTGTAGATAAACCCGGAATAAATCTGTACCAGGCTGGCACCGGCGGCGATCTTCTCAGCCGCATGCTTGCCTTCAGTAATACCGCCCACTGCGATGATCGGTAAACGGCCTTTCAACTCGCCGGCCAGCACCTGAACGATGTGCGTACTCTTCTCACGCACAGGCGCGCCGGACAATCCGCCCGCCTCATCGGCACATTCCAGGCCATGTACCCCTTCGCGGCCCAGCGTGGTGTTAGTGGCAATCACCGCATCCATACCCGCCTCAACCAGCGCATTGGCAACTTCCACGGTTTCTTCATCACTCATGTCCGGCGCAATCTTGATCGCCAGCGGTACGCGCTTACCGTACTGCGCAGCCAGATCTTCCTGGCGCTGACGCAGAGCTTCGAGCAATTGCTTGAGCGAATCACCAAACTGCAGGCTACGCAGCCCAGGGGTGTTAGGCGAGCTGACATTCACCGTGACATAGCTGGCGTGCTGATAGACCTTGTCCAGGCACAGCAGATAATCGTCCACCGCGCGCTCGACCGGGGTATCGAAATTCTTGCCGATATTGATACCCAGCACGCCCTTGTATTTGGCCGCCCGCACCCGGGCCAGCAAGTGATCTACGCCATGGTTGTTGAAACCCATGCGGTTGATGATGGCTTCGGCCTCAGGTAAGCGGAACAGGCGCGGCTTGGGGTTACCCGGCTGCGGCCGCGGCGTGACGGTGCCGATCTCGATAAAGCCGAAGCCAAGCTGGGCAAAACCGTCGATGGCATCGCCGTTCTTGTCCAAGCCGGCGGCCAGGCCGACCGGGTTGGCGAAGTCCAGCCCCATTACCTGCACGGGCAGTGCTGCCGGACGCTTGGTCAACAAGCCATTGAGCCCCAGACGGCCACCGGCCCCGATCAGATCGACGGACAGTTCATGGGAGGATTCCGGGGACAGTTTGAACAGCAGCTCGCGGGCCAGGGTATACATGGGCAGGCTTAGCTCGATAAAGTGACAAAGGCCGCAATTATAGCCGCCTGGCCACCTCATAGGCGAGGCGCAAGACTGCTTCAGCTCAAACGGCGCAGGCTCAGCAGTTCGCCGGCCGCACTAAACTCAAGCTCGAAGGAACCATAGACCCCTTCGTGAGTCAGAAACTGCCGAAAATGATGGGCCGGCACGCTCACCCGGCGACCGTCACGACTGCGCAGTATTATGCGATTAGCATGGCCCTGATAGACCGCACGCAAGCGCTCGGCGGACAGCGCAATATCCAGCACCAGACTGGGCATGGAGGCACCTACGCAAATGAATGCGGCAATCTTGCCACAGGCAAAGCGCAAGCCCGTGAAAAAATGGCCGGGAGCCATGTTTAACGTCGCGCAGCGACGGCCCGCAGGGTGGCCGCCAGGGATGGCAGGCCATAAAAACCTGTCAAATCAGTCGATAAAGCCTGTGCAGTGGCCGTCTGCCTCTGCCAAACTGGCATTGCTGACTATGGAGTTTCCACCTGGCCATGAGTTTGTCTGAGCAGCCCCCTACCCTCAGCTCACGCCTTGGTGCCCTGGCCCAACGCCTGGGCCTTATTGGTCGCGCGCCTCGCCAAATACTTGAGCGCGCGGGTCAGTTGCGCCTGCCATTCGCCCCCCTGCCCGAGATCCGTGACAGCATCTGCTGGCAGGACGGGCCACAGCTGCATCGCTTGATCGATCTGCCACGTGGCGCGCTTTCCGGCCCCGTGCAAGAAGACAAGGCCCAGGCCCACGCCGCCTTGATCCGCATCATCGAACTCGAGGAGCGCCAGCTGAGCTCATTCGATCTGCGTATTGTCGACGGCGTTTCAGGGTGCACTGCCAACCAAGCCGCCTTTGCCAGCTTCGAGGACTATGCAGCCAGCCCGGCATGCCGCCAGGTGCGCATCATCAGCTACAAGGACTTTGTCAAAACCATCAGCCTCGCTCTGCCGCGCTTTCTAGCCGGCGACCCCATCAGCCTGCGACAGGCCAGCTGGCATGGCGAACGGGTGTTCTGGGCCGGCGAGCATCACCCCCAGGCTTTTGCCTGTGCAATCGCCTATGCCCGCCGCCGCGAACTGGAAATCAGCCTGCCCGCAGACCTGTGTCACTACCGTTTGAGTGCCCACGGGCTGAGCAAGTTACAGCAGCAATACCATGCCCTGGCCATGCCGGCAGCCGCCTGGAGCGACCCGGCCTTTATGGGGCTACTGCTCGATAGCGGCCTCCCCTATGCACGCCTGTCGCTGCTACGCAGCCCAGGCGACCCGGAAATCCTGCTGCTGCCCAAATACTCTGCCGAAGCCACCGCCCTGGGCGAAGGCTTGCGCCTGGCAGGCGCACCAGATGTGGTGGAGTACTTGCAGCGGCTGACGCAGCACCGGGGATAATCAAAAACATCCGCCACAGACTTCCGCGCCTAGACTTGCCATAAAAAGCCCGCCCTCATTCAAGAGAGCGGGCTCAGAACTACCCTATATCACACGGTATATTCTTGTTCCTGGCCGCCAATCAGTAGCATTACTTTGTCTCCGACACCGATATTATTCAGTGTCGCCACTTCAACAAAGTCGCCATTTAGGCCATCAATATCCACTTCCAGCTTGGCGTCTGGGCCGACAGCGGTGATCTGCACAAAATCGGTTACATTGCTGGCAACACCGAAGTTGGCATCCAGCAGCGCACCCAGATCGATTTTATCCCCCTCATCAAAGTTGTAGTCGGTAATCACGTCGGCATGCGCAAGACCCGTTTCGGAGAAGACAAAGGTATCCGCGCCGCCACCACCGGTCAGCGTATCGTTACTCAACTCGCCGATCAGAATATCGTCAGCATCCCCGCCAATGAGGGTGTCGTGGCCACCATTACCCACCAACACCACGCCGTTTTCAGCATCAACGCCATCCGCGGCAGCAGAGATCACCGCATCAGGATCGAGCATAGTGACAGTCAGCTGATCATCCAGAGCCGACAAATCACCGTCGCCATCCGTGACCGCAAGATTAAAGTTAAGAGCCAGATCATCGATAGTTACGGTCTGGTCATAGGTAATGTTATTGATGTTGAACTCCAGCGACCCACTGATATTTTCAATTTTCAGCGTATTGAACTCGGTGGCGGTATAGATAACAAACCCGTTATCAACTGCCTCCCATGTTCCGGCCAAGTCCGCATCAACAATAACCGTGACCCGCTCGCTACCCTTGACCACAGAGAGGTTCTGCTGGCCAGCCAAAGCGGTATTAAAGTCGAAGAGCACACCATCCAACGCCACCAAGACCATTGCCGTGGAAGTTGGCCCGCCACCGGTCCATTGCTGCAGAGTAAAGCTGACAAAACTCTGCTTGTTCTGGAATTGCAGTTGCAGCCATTGGCCGTTGTTGATTTTCGGCGTATCGACACCCACGCCCAGATTCGATGCATTTACCTGCTCGCTCGAATTCTGGTCTCCACCCGATATCACCAGAGAGTTGTCCGCAGTTGCCACATCATCGGTAGGGCCAAACGCACTAAAGTCCTGCCCGCTCACCGTCGTCGAGGAAATTACCTCATTCGAAATCATCTCGAAGGTATAAGTGCCATCCGGATTGATAGTCAGTTCAAAGAACGGATTGCCGGCAGGGTCAGCCAGGCTGCTAAAGGCATGGAACTCGACACTGCCATCCCCACCGTCAGACACCGCATTGGTAGTAGTTGTGTAATAGAAGCTAAACAGCACCTCATTGCTGCCATCCGCTGTCACATCAACCTTGGCGATGCCAGGCTCAGCCGTATCGCTCTGAACGAAACTGACCGACTCACCGGAATAGGTGCCAGTTTCTGCCAAAGCCACTGACAGGAAGTCCAGACCATCGGCACCGAAGCTCGCGTTATAGCGGCCACTAAAGGCAACGGTCGAAGAGCTTGAGATCACGGCATCCATGACCGACAGGAAGTGCGGGCCATCATCGCGGAACACCAACGAACCGCTCAGGTCCAGGCTGGCGTCATCGCTGTCGCCGTCCTTGTCGGTGATGGTCGCCGTCAGGGTCAGGCTGTTCGCATCCGGGCTGATCGGTTCGTTCGGGTCGGTGGTCGGGTGCTTGATCGCCAGCACCTGATCCAGGGTCACCAGGCTGCCCACCACGGTGACGCTGAAGGCCACTGCGCCACCTTCGCCGCCCACCCGGCCTTCCACGCCGCTGGCGGTGTTGTAGAGCAGGATGCTCTGGTTGCTGGCCACGTCCACCAGGCCGCTGTCGGTGCCATCGACGGTGCTCACCGCATAAGTGGTGCTGCCGCTGTTATCGGCTCCGTAGCTGCCACTGAAGGCTCCCGCCACGTCGACGCTGTCGTTCAGCGCCAGGTTGGTTTCATCCACTTCCAGGCCGACGTTGTACTCCGAGGCCACGTTGATGCTTGGGCCGTCATCGCGGAACACCAGCGAACCGCTCAGGTCCAGGCTGGCGTCATCGCTGTCGCCATCCTTGTCGGTGATGGTCGCCGTCAGGGTCAGGCTGTTCGCATCCGGGCTGATCGGCTCGTTCGGGTCGTTGGTTGGGTGCTTGATCGCCAGCACCTGATCCAGGGTCACCAGGCTGCCCACCACGGTGACGCTGAAGGCCACTGCGCCGCCTTCGCCGCCCACCCGGCCTTCCACGCCGCTGGCGGTGTTGTAGAGCAGGATGCTCTGGTTGC
>NZ_JBBPES010000002.1:0-581723 GCF_038069885.1 Pseudomonas sp. XK-1
GATGGCCAAAGCTACAGCTACACCGCCCGTGTCGAAGACGCCGCCGGCAACCGCGGCACGGAGTCCAACACCTACGCCATCACCCTCGACACCACGGCCCCGACGCAAACCGTCACCCTCACCCAGGCGCTGGATAACGTCGACCCGATCAGCGGCGCGATAGCCGCGGGCGGCACCACCAACGACGACACCCCAACCCTGCAAGGGACGCTCTCGGCAACCCTGGGGACCACCGAGCAACTGCACGTCTTGCGTAACGGCGTAGACATCGGCGTCGCCACGGTCAGCGGTACCGACTGGAGCTACCAGGACGCTGGGCTGGCCAGCGGCAGCACCTACACCTACACCGCCCAGGTCGTCGATGCGGCCGGCAACAGCAGCGCCGCGTCCAACAGCCTGAGCTTCACCGTCAACACCTCCTCGGTCAGCCAGACGGTTGCCATCCTGCAGCTCCTGGACAACGTCGACCCGCTACAGGGCAACGTCGCCAACGGAGGGACCAGCAACGACACCACCCCGACCCTCAGCGGCTCCATCTCCACCGCGCTGAGTGCCGGCGATGTGGTTGAAGTGCTGCGCGATGGCAGCGTGATCGGCACCGCCAGCGTCAGCGCCACCACCTGGACCTACCAGGACAGCGGCCTGCTCGACGGCAGCACATACAGCTACACCGCCCGCGTGGTCATCGCCGGTGGCAACCAGGGCGCGCAAAGCGCGGCCTACAGCCTCAGCATCGACACCTCCGCGCCCACCCAGACGGTCGCCATCACCAGCTACACCGACGACCAGGCCGCCCAGACCGGCAGCTTCGCCTCCGGCAGCAGCACCAACGACACCACCCCGCGCCTCAACGGCACCCTCGATGCCGGGTTGAACAGCGGCGAAACCGTGGCCGTGTACCGCGACGGGGCCCTGCTCGGCAGCGCCACGGTCAGCGGCAGCACCTGGAGCTTCCAGGACAGCGGCCTGGTCGACGGCCAGAGCTACAGCTACACCGCCCGTGTAGTCGATGCCGCCGGTAACCTCGGCAGCCCGTCGGCAGCTTTCAGCCTGAGCATTGATACCCAGGCACCGGCACAGTCGGTGACCATCACCACGCTCAGCGACGATGTCGACCCGATACAAGGCAACGTAGCCGACAACGGCATCAGCAACGACACCTCGCCGTTGCTCGGGGGCACGTTGACGGCTGCGCTGGGCAGTGGCGAGTCCGTGCATCTATACCGCGATGGCCTTGCCATCGGCACGGCCAATGTCTCGGGTACTTCCTGGAGCTTCCAGGATAACGGCCTCGCAGGCGGCAACAGCTATGCCTATACGGCTCGCGCAGTGGATGCGGCCGGCAACCTCGGGGCGCTGTCTTCTGCCTACACGGTGACCGTGGACATAGCGGCACCGACCCAGACGGTCAGCATCGTCAGTGCGATCGACGATGTCGATCCGCTGCAGGGATCGCTCGGCAGTGGCAGCACCACCAACGACACGGCACCGCAACTCACGGGTACGCTGAGCGCAGGGCTGGGCAACGGCGAAGTGCTGGCGGTATTGCGCGATGGCGTGCAGGTCGGTACGGCCAGCGTCACCGGTAGCGCCTGGACCTACCAGGACGCGGGCCTCAGCGATAACCGCACCTACAGCTACACCACGCGAGTGGTGGACGCCGCCGGCAACCTCGGTGCCACGTCCTCCGCGTTTGCGCTGACCGTCGACACCTCGGCCCCGACGCAAGCGGTCACGATCGTCAGCGCAGTGGACGATGTCGACCCGGTGCAGGGGACGCTCGCCAACGGCAGCAGTACCAACGATGCGACGCCGCAACTCAACGGTACCCTCGACACGCCGCTTGGCACAGGCGAGAGCGTGGCGATCTACCGAGACGGGACGCTGATCGGCACCGCCACGACCACGGGCACCAACTGGACGTTCCAGGAAGGCAACCTCACGGAGAACACCTACAGCTACACCGCCCGCGTAGTCGACACCGCGGGCAACCTCGGCGCGGCATCCACGGCCTTTGTTCTGACCGTCGATACCTCGGCACCTGCATCCGCACCGACAATGGTGAGCCTGCACGACGACGTACCTCTCGTGATCGGGGAGATCACCTCGGGCAGCACCACCGACGACACCCTGCCGACATTGAACGGCACCGGCGCGGAAGCGGACAGCCAGGTCAACGTCTACGACAACGGCACCCTGCTCGGCACGTCCACGGCCGACGCCACCGGGGCATGGAGCTTCACCCCGACCACGGCGTTGCCCGATGGCACCCACGCCTTCACAGTCAGCAACGTTGACGCGGCCGGCAACGAGGGGCCGCAATCGGCTTCCATCGACTTTATCGTCGATACCCAGGTGCCCAATCAGGTGGTCAGCATCGCCACTGTGACCGACGACATGGCCCCCATCACCGGCACCGTGGCCAACGGCGGCACCACCAATGACACCTCGCCGCTGCTCAGCGGTACCTTGAGCTCCGCACTGGCCGCCAGTGAACAAGTCGTCGTCCTGCGAGATGGCGTTGCCATCGGCCAGGCCACGGTATCCGCAAGCAGTTGGACCTTTCAGGAGAGCGGGTTGGCCGATGGCAGCTCGTACACCTACACCGCACGCGTCGATGACGCCGCCGGCAACCAGGGCGCACTTTCCACGGGCTACAGCCTCATCATCGACGCCTCGACTCCGGCCCAGACTGTCACCATCACGGCGATCGTGGATGACATCGAGCCGGTGAGTGGCACTATTGCCGACGGCGGCACCACCAACGACTCGCAGCCCGAACTGCAAGGCACGCTCTCGGCTGCCCTGGCCGCTAACGAAGTGGTCGCGGTCTACCGTAATGGCAGCAAGATCGGCGAAGCGACGGTAAACGCAACCAACTGGACCCTCACCGACACCAGCGGGCTTGCCGACAACACCAGCTACAGCTACACCGCGCGGGTCGAGGATGCGGCTGGCAATCTCGGCAGCCTCTCCAATACCTACGGCATCACCCTGCAGGTCAGCGGCTCGACCACTACCGTGACCATCAGCAGCGTCACCGACGATACCGAGCCCCAGGCGGGACTCGTCGCCTCGGGCGGCTACAGCAACGACACCTCGCCACTGGTTGCAGGCGTGCTATCGGCCACACTCGATCCAGCCGAAGTGGTCGATGTGCTGCGCAACGGCGTGGTCATCGGCCAGGCCACCGTCACAGACACGACCTGGTCGTACCAGGACAGCGGGCTCACCGATGGCGACTACACCTACCTGGCGCGCGTTCGTGACACCGGCACCGGCAACCTGGGCGCGGACTCCAATGCCTACAATCTGATTCATATCGATGCCATCGCGCCGACACAGACGGTGATATTGAGCCAGGCCTACGACAACGTGGCTCCGCTAACGGGCGCGATTGCCGACGGCGGCACCACCAACGATGACACCCCGCTGCTGGGGGGTACGCTCAGTGCCGTATTGACCGGCACTGAGCAGGTGCACGTCTTCCGTAACGGCGTAGACATCGGCGTCGCCACGGTCAGCGGCACCGCCTGGAGCTACCAGGACACCGGGCTCGTCAACGGCAGCACCTACATCTACAGTGCCCGCGTGATCGACGCGGCCGGCAACCTCGGCAGCGTCTCCAATAGCCTGAGCTTCGCCGTCAACACCTCCTCGGTCAGCCAGACGGTGCAGATCCTGCAAGTGCAGGACGACGTCGATCCAGTCCAGGGCAACGTCGCCACTGGCGGGGCCACCAACGACACCACCCCGACCCTGAGCGGCTCCATCTCCACTGCGCTGAGCGCCGGCGATGTGGTCGAAGTGCTGCGCGGCGGTAGCGTGATCGGCACCGCCAGCGTCAGCGGCAGCACCTGGACCTACCAGGACAGCGGCCTGCTCAACGGCAGCAGCTACAGCTACACCGCGCGTGTAGTCAACGCTGGTGGCAACCAGGGCGCGCAAAGCACGGCCTACACACTGACAGTGGACACCACGGCCCCGACGCAAACCGTGACCATCGCCAATTACGCCGACAACGTCGATCCGAACCAAGGCAACTACGCCAGCGGCACGACCACAAACGACAGCACGCCGCAACTCAACGGGACCCTGAGTGCCACCCTCGGCTCCGGCGAAACGGTCGCGGTCTATCGCGATGGAACCTTCATTGGCACGGCAACCGTCTCTGGCACGAGCTGGAGCTACCAGGACGCGGGGCTTGCCGATGGCAACACCTACGCTTACACAGGACGCGTCGTCGACCGGGCGGGCAATCTCGGCAGCGAGTCGGCAGTCCTCACGCTGAGCGTGGACACCAGCACGCCGACGCAATCGGTGCTCATCGCCGCCGTGACCGACAATGTCGATCCGCTGCAGGGCACGGTAACCAATGGCGGCACCACTAACGACACCTCGCCCCAGCTGAGCGGCACAATCACCACCGCCCTCAATATGGGTGAAAGCGTGGCCATCTACCGCGATGGCGTCATGCTCGGCACCGCCACCACCAACGGCACCGCCTGGACCTATCAGGATGCAGGCCTGGTTGATGGCGATAGCTACAGCTACACCGCACGCGTCATCGACGCCGCTGGCAACGTGGGTGCGCAAAGCGCGAGTTATGCGTTCACGATCGACACCACGGTGCCCACGCAGACCGTCGCCATCAACAGCTATCAGGACGACACGGCACCCAACCAGGGCAGCTATGGCTCAGGCACCATCACCAACGATCTGGCCCCCCAGCTTGCCGGCAGCCTCAGCGCCGTTCTGGCCAGCGGCGAAGCGGTGGCAATCTATCGCGACGATGTGCGCATGGGGACGGCCACCGTCAGCGGCACCAGTTGGGTGTATCAGGATGCCGGCCTGAGCGACGCCAGCACCTACACCTACGTCGCCCGCGTGGAAGATGCCGCAGGCAACGCCGGAACGGCGTCTGCGGTGTTTACCCTCAGCGTCGACACCACGGCCCCGAGCCAGATCGTTTCCATCGTTTCCGTAATCGACAACGTCGACCCGGGGCTGGGCACAGTCACTCATACCGGCAGCACCAACGACAACACACCACAGCTCAATGGTCAGCTCAGCACAACCCTGGGTGCCGGCGAAAACGTGGCGGTGTATCGCGACGGAGTGCTCGTAGGCAACGCCACGGTCAGCGATACCGCCTGGACCTATCAGGACAACGGCCTGAGCAACGGCACTACCTATGTCTACACCGCGCGCGTGGTAGACGCCGCCGGCAACCCCGGTGAGCTTTCCGCCAACTACACGATCAGCGTGGATACGACGGTCCCCACCCAGGGCGTCACCATCACCGCGGTTGCCGACAATGTCGACCCGCTACAAGGCGCGGTTGCCAGCGGTGGCACCACCAACGACGACACCCCGCAATTGAGTGGCACGCTCACCGCCAGCCTGAGTGGCGGGGAGTCCGTGGTGGTCTACCGCGACGGCAGCGTCGTCGGCACGGCCAGCGTGTCCGGCACCACCTGGACCTTCCAGGACTCCGGCCTGGTCAACGGCGGCAGCTATGTCTATACCGCCAGCGTAGTGGATGCCGCCAGCAACTTGGGGCCGCTGTCCGCCAACTATGTGATCACGCTGGACACTTCGGCCCCGGCGCAGACAACCGCCATCACCAGCGCGACCGATAATGTCGATCCGCTGCAAGGCAGCCTCGCCAGCGGCAGCGTCACCAACGACACCACCCCGCAGCTCAACGGCACGCTGTCGAACGCGCTGGGTGCCGGCGAGAGCGTGGCGATCTACCGCGATGGCGTCCAGATCGGGACCGCCACGATGACCGGCGCAACCACCTGGAGCTACCTGGATTCCGGCCTTGCCAACGCTACGACTTACAGCTACACCGCCCGTGTGGTGGACGCCGCCGGCAACCTGGGCAGCGCCTCCTCCGCCTTCGCGCTGACGGTCGATAGCGCTGCGCCGACGCAATCGGTCAGCATCGCGGCCATCACCGACAACGTTGACCCCGATCAGGGCACCGTGGCCAGCGGCGGCACGACCAACGACACCTCCCCGCTCCTCTCAGGGGGCGTGAGCGCAGCCTTGAACAGCGGTGAATCGGTGGTGGTCTATCGCGATGGCGTGGCCATCGGCACGGCTACCATGACCAGCGCCACCACCTGGACCTTCCAGGACTCGGCTCTGGTCGATGGTGTCGAGTACAGCTACAGCGCGCGCGTCGTGGATGCGGCGGGCAACCTGGGGACGTCCTCGGCCAGTTACAGCATCACGCTGGACACCAGCGCACCGACGCAATCGGCCAGCATCACGGCCATCACCGACAACGTTGATCCGCTCCAGGGAACGGTCGCCAGCGGTAGCAGCAGCAACGATACCTCGCCATTGCTCTCTGGCACCCTGTCCGCCAGCCTGCTCGCGGGCGAAACCCTGGTCGTGTTCCGCAACGGCGTTGAAATCGGCAGCGCCAGCGTCAGCGGCACCAGCTGGACCTTCCAGGACAGCGGCCTGGCCGACGGCCAGAGCTACAGTTACAGCGTTCGCGTGGAAGACAGCGCCGGTAATCCAGGCCCGGATTCCAACGCCTACTCCCTGCTCATCGATACTTCGGCTCCGACCCAGGTTGTGACGATCTCGTCCGCCACCGACGACGTCGCCCCAGTGACGGGTAGCCTGTCCAGTGGTGCCATCAGCAATGACACCGCGCCCCTGCTCAACGGCGCGCTGTCGGCTTCGCTCAACAGCGGCGAAAGCGTGGCGATCTACCGCAACGGCGCGCTGATCGGCGCGGCCACCGTGTCGGGTACCACCTGGACCTTCCAGGATAACGGCCTGAGCGACGGCGCGAGCTACAGCTATACCGCCCAGGTGGTCGATGCCGCCGGCAACAGCGGCACCCTCTCGTCTGCCTTCACGCTGACAATGGACAGCACGGCTCCGACGCAAACCGTAAGCATCAGCAGCTACACCGACAATGTCGATCCGTCCCAGGGCGTGTTCGGTTCCGGCTCGACCACCAATGACACCTCGCCACAACTCACCGGCACGCTCAGCACCGCCCTGGGCAGTGGCGAATTGCTGGTGATGCTGCGTGATGGCGTGGCCATCGGCTATGCCACCGTCACCGGCACGTCCTGGAGTTTCCAGGATGCAGCGCTGCTCAACGGCACGACCTACGCCTATACGGCGCGGGTTGAAGATGCCGCAGGCAACGTGGGCGCGACCTCGTCCGCGTTCAGCCTCAACGTGGATACGGTTGCGCCGACCAATACGGCCACCATCCAGTCCTACACCGACAGGGTCGGCACCGAGCAAGGGGATTATTCCAACGGCACGACCACCGACGACCGCAACCCGGTATTGAACGGCTCGGTCTCGGTGGTCTTGGCCGGCGGCGAAGAGGTGCGTATCTACGAGGGCACCACCTTGCTGGGCACAGCCACCGTCAGCGGTAGTGCCTGGACCTTCACCCTGCCCGCGCTGGCCGACAATACGACGCACACCTACAGGGCCGTGGTGGCCGATGCGGCAGGCAACGAGGGCAGCTTCTCCGGCGACTTCACCCTGACAGTCGACCTCAAGGTCCAGGTGGATGCCCAGAACACGCTTGACACCACACCTGTCGTCACCGGCGGAACCGGGTTCGTCATTCAGGAAGGGGAATACCTGGAGGTGACCATCAACGGAGTCACCTACAGTTCCCTGACCGGCGCAGTCGTCGTAGACCCGCAGAACAACACCTGGTATGTGCAGATCCCCACGGCCAACGCGCTACCGGCAGGCACCTCCTACGATGTCGCCGCGGTACTCAAGAATACCGTGGGCAACGTCATCACCCAGGACACAACCGTAAGCGAGCTCTATATCGCTAACCCGCCTGCCGCGCCAGCGGTTCCGGCGTCGTCCGACGTCGACAACAAGGCCACGGCGATGACCATCGGCGAGGACGGCCAATGGCGCATCTTCAGCAATATGACGATATTGGACGCCAACGGCAGCGACATCACCTCGGTCGTCAGCTTCAGCAGCAACACGGTCTGGGGCAATGATGGCGTGCTCGGGACCGTGACCTTCATGGACATGAACCGCGACGGTTACATGGATGTCGTCGGTGAGGACTCCCGCTATGCCGACGGTCAGCAGGCCTTTATGTACATGGGGGATGGCTATACCCAGGCGATGACCTCCACCAACGCCAATGGGGTGAGCGTGGGACAAACCAATACCAGTTACTACGCCTTCCAGATCGGTAACGAAGCAACAGACCCAGAACGGGTGGATTTCAGCGGCGGCGGTACCACCAGTGCCGAAACCTATACCTGGTTTGGCGGCACGGCTTTGTACGACAAGGTGGGCGACGGCTATGTGGACATCGTCTACGGCGATAACACGCCGAACGACGAAGAAGCCGGCGGCGGGTACGACACCTCGTTCACGCTGAACAACGGCGGCATCTTCACCAAGGACGGAGCGCTGACCTACAGCGCGGGTGCCGGTGGCGACGAAACGTGGCAAGCGACCCCGGAGAAGTTGATTTCCACCGTCGACTTGAACAACGACGGCGCGGTGGACATCACCTACCTGGCCGGTTCCGGCTCGAACTACATCACCGGCAACGCCACGACAACCGGAGATAACAACCGCTTTGTTGTCGCCAGCAATGACGGTACCGGCAATCTCGACGTGACCCAGATCGTGGAGAACATGCTTTACAACGACGAAGGCACCACCTTCGACGGTCTCTCCATGACCTGGGCCGACTTCGATGGCGACGGCTGGCTTGATCTGTTCCAGGGGCGCACCTACGCCACCACCAGCGCGGCCGAAAACCAGAGCAAGATCTTCTTCAACGACGGCACCGGCAGGATTTCGGCGACCAACACCGACGCCGACCCGATCGACGAAGGCTACAACCGCCACTACAACATGGGCGACACCCTGGCGGGCGGCGGCTCGGTGGCGGTGGACTGGAACGCCGACGGCAGGACGGACGTCATCGAGATCCCGTACTTCACCAACAACAATCCGGCAACGGCACAGACCGTGCTGTTGTTCAGCAACAACACCAGCGGCGGCACAGTCAACTTCAGCCAGAGCACGCTCACCACTGTGGCGGACACCGGTACGGGCAGCGCTATCACCGGCATTCTCGCGATGGACATCGACTGGGACGGCGACCGCGACGCGATCCTCTTCACCGGCACCGCCGGTGCGACCCTGGTGCAGAACAACGTGAACGTGGCAGATGGCACCAGCCTGCACCTGCGCATCCTCGACCAGAACGGCATCAACGCGCTCTTCGGCAACACCGTGAAGCTGTATGACTCCGCCGGGAACCTGGTCGCGACCCAAGTCCTCAACCCGCAATCAGGCAACCAGACCAGCGACAGCTCAGCCCTGATCGACTTCTACGGCCTGAATGCCAACGAGACCTATACGGCGGTGATGCTGCGCAACATCGCGGGCAACTCACAGGATGTCGGTGGCGTGGCGAATATCGGCGGGTACAGCATCGAAAACGTCAACGCCGGCTGGACGGGCCTGAGCACAGGGCAGGCATACGACAACTACGTGCTTACGGCCGAGTCCGGCACGGCGGTCAACAACGCCAACATCGGCAACGGCATCGTCGGCACCGGCTACAACGACACCTTCTTCGCCACCCAGGGTAGCGACATCTACAACGGCGGCGGCGGCACCACGCTGGTGTCCGACTCGCGCGTGTGGAGCAATACCGGCGGCGAAGACATGGTGGATTACAAACTGGCCGGCAACACGGCGATCACCGTGGACCTGAGCAACACCAGCGCCCAGAACACCGGCTTCGGCACAGCCACCTTCGTCAACATCGAGGGAGTCGCGGGCGGTAGCGCTGCGGATACCTTCACCGATAACGCAGGCGACAACCTGTTCGACGGCCGAGGCGGCAACGACACCTTCAACCTGACCCACGGCGGCAACGACACGCTGCTGTACCGCTTGCTGGATGCCTTTGACGCTACCGGCGGCAACGGTTGGGACCAGGTGAACGGCTTCACGGTCGGAACCGTCGAGGCTACAGCCGATGCTGATCGCATCGATCTGAGCGGTCTGCTCTCCGGTTACACCGCAGATGAGGACGGCGCGGCGCACTACCTGAACGGCGTGGCGACCATGGATGTCGGAGAAACGATCCAGAACTACCTCTCGGTGACGCAAAGCAGCGGCGACACCATCGTCAGCATTGATCGCGACGGCAGCGGGGGCGATTTCCAATCCACCCAGTTGGTCACGCTAAACAATGTGACTACGGACTTGGAAACACTGCTTGCAAACCATCAGATCGTCATCTGATACCTCGTTGAAGTACACAGGGTTAGAGTAATGAGCTTAATAACTGCAATGAACAGGGTCTCGTCCACTGCCGCTTTCAAACAAGCGAAATGGGCGCAGCAGCCACTGCATATTTCCTTAGGTCTCATATTGACCCTTGCTGCTGCACCGGTCGCAGAAAGCGCGTCCTATACCTACACTACTGACGACCAGACAGGTACGGAACAAGCGGGGCTGAGCAACACGCGTTATATCGCCGAGAGAGAAGCTCGGCAAATTAAACTTCCGCAGTTTGCTGACGCGCAAATATCAGTGAACGAACCCTCAATTACACGCGTTATTGGACTGACGGAAGCAGTACGAAGAGCGGCTTCGCTTCACCCGCAAATTCGCCATGCCCATGCCGCCATCGCGCAGAGCCAAGCGGAGATAGCTATAGCCGAGTCGGCCCGCTATCCGACACTTGAGTACGGCATACAGCCGGGTTTCGGTGGTGGCTACGCGGCGGATGGCAGCAGCGCGGGCGTTCGTACCTCGCTCGGGGTAAACCAGTTGCTCTACGACTTCGGCCGCACAGCGGGCCGTACCTCTGCCGCCATGGCCACCATGGAAAAGGAAGAGCACCTGCTCGCCGATACCATTGATAGCGTGGCTTACGATGCGGCCAGCATGTATATCGAACTGGCCGCCAGCCAGGCGGTTATCCAAGAAGCCGAGCAGCAACTCAAAGCCCAAGAACTCACGGGCGCAAAAATCCACGAACGCGTAACAGCCGGGTTTTCAGATATCTCTGATTTATATCAGGCCGATATGTCGCTACAACGCGCACGCGTTGAAATCCTGCAGGCCCAGACCCGTTTCGATGTAGCAGCGGGTCGTTTGGCTCAACTTATTGGCGCTCTTCCAGAACAAGTGGCGACACTCGACGAGACGGGTGCTGTGGTTGCCGCCCTTGGGCCGTTACAGGACAACATCGGCGACACCTCGGCGGTGCTGGCTGCCCGCGCGGAGGTGGAGGCAGCGGCTGCCAGGCTCAAGCAAGTCAAGGCAGAGCGCTATCCCTCTATTGGGGTCGGCATCAACCGTGTCGACACCCTAGGCCAAGTGGATGCCACCGATAGCACATGGGTAGGTTTGTCATTAAAGGGCAGTTTTTCCCTCGGTGGGTTGGGCAAGCACCAGGTCGCGGCTGCCGAGGCACAGCGTCAGGCCGCAATAGAATCTTTGGAAAGCCAGCAATTGATTGCCCGGACGGCGCTTATTTCTGCCAAGCGCGAAGCTTCAGGGGCAGTGATTCGCCAGGAAAGCTTCGCAAATATCATCCGCTTCGCACACGCCTCCCGTGACATTTACTGGAAGGAATACACCCTTGATAAACGCCCATTAATGGACGTGATCAATGTTGAACATGAGATTTACTTAGCGCAAGTCGAGCGTGTAAATGCAATAGCCGACGAAATGCTCGCCCAAATCAAATCACATGTTGCAACCGGAACGTTTGCTACGTTGTTGATGCAAAACGAGGCAAGTCGCCATGAATAGCGGGGCAAAAACCGGCTCTTCTAATAGCGATGCCGCCTTAGCCCATCGCAAAGCCTTAAGGAATTGGACCTCAGCCATCCTGTTGGTGACCAAGCAGTTACAAATTCCGAACTCTCCGGCACAGATTCATAGCGCCTTCGCATGGGCGCGACATAGCGAACTCGACCAGGCCGTCCTGGATATCTGCGCGGCAGCTGGGCTAGCCGCGAAATTTGCTCAAGTCAGCCTGGATGACCTCTCCCGCGGGGTATTGCCAGCCCTTGTTGCCTTCAAAACAACAGTTGGCATTATCACTGCGGTAACAGCGGGCCAAGTCTGCGTTGTGACGGCAGTGGATGGCAAAACGGTTGAGCGTCTCTTACCCTTCGATCAGATTGCCTCGGGCGGAACCTGTCGGGTTCTGCTCGTGCAGTCGCGGGAAGTCAAACGGGACAGTCGGGTCGAGGAATATCTCAAAGTCAGCCCAGACTCCTGGTTGAAGAGCGCTTTTACCGGTGGTTGGGCAACATTGGCTCACCTGTGCGCAGGATCGCTAGTAGGAAACCTACTAGCGATTACGACGTCCCTGTTCGCCATGCAGGTGTGGGACCGCATAATTCCGGCCCGCTCCCTGAACACCTTGTGGGTGCTGACCATCGGAGTGGCCATCGCGCTGCTACTAGAGCTTCTTATCCGTACGACACGGACCTCTATCGCCGATCATTTTGGGCGTCAGGCAGACCTTAAGTTATCGGAACTGTTCTTCACCCGTGTGCTGGATATCCGCAGTGATGCACGGCCCCGCTCGCCCGGCCAGTTGATCTCGCAACTGCGGGACCTGGAGCAAGTTCGCGAACTTCTCACCTCAAGCAGCATGGGGGTACTTGTCGACATCCCGTTCGTGATCGCCTTTGTCGGCATCATCTGGATGCTGGGTGGCCCGCTTGCGCTCATTCCCCTGGCGGCTATACCAATTACCCTCCTGCCCGGCCTTATTGCCCAATTACCATTGGCAAAACTCTCGAGAGAAGGTTTAAGCGAAGCCGCCCTACGCAACTCGATCCTGATGGAATCAATCTACCGAATTGAGGACATCAAAACCCTGCAGGCAGAAACCCGTTTCAGGCAAATCTGGAACCAGTCGAATCAGGTGTGCGGAGATGCCAGCCTCAAACAGCGCTTTCTCGTAAGTTTAGTCATAGGCTTTTCGCAACTGACTCAACAACTGGCTTATGTTGGCGTTCTGGTGGCCGGCGTGTACGGCATCCTTGAGGGAAGCATGTCATTTGGCGCAGTACTGGCCTGCTCCATTTTGACCAGCCGGACTATTGCGCCACTCGGACAAATAGTTGCGGTACTTACACGTATACAGAATGTACGTATAAGCAAACAGGGGCTCGACTCTCTTCTTTCTTTGCCGACTGACCACGACCCCAGGAAAAACCGCTATCACAAGCCCTCGATCGCAGGAAGTTACCACTTTCAGCAGACCGTCTATTCCTATGACCCAGAGGAAAAGCCGGTTTTGATGATCCAAGACCTGAAGATCAAACCCGGGGAACGCATCGCCATTCTGGGCAAGGTAGGATCGGGCAAATCGACACTCCTGCGCCTTGCTGCAGGCCTTGCATCCCCCACCATGGGCCGCATCCTGCTTGACGATACCGCTATGGATGCCATCGATGTCGCGGATATCCGCCGCGATATTGGAACAGTGCTGCAGGACTCCAATCTGTTCTACGGCACCCTGCGTGAAAACATTGCACTGGGGAATCCCCTGGCCAACGATGATGAAATCTTGGCCGCCATGACCGTTGCCGGTGCCGACCAATTACTGGCCGGGCAATACCATGGCCTGGATTTCAAGATCCGCGAAGGTGGCCTGGGTCTCTCGGGCGGGCAAACGCAGGCCGTGCTTCTAGCCCGCACCCTGCTCCGCTCGCCTCAAGTGCTCTTACTTGATGAACCCACTGCTTCTCTGGATGAGTATTCGGAGCATGAATTTGCCCGGAGAATGAAACAATGGCTGGGTCGCCGAACGCTGATAGTCGCCACCCACCGCTATCCGGTTCTGGCCTTGGTCGATCGCATCATCATCATGCATGAAGGACGGATCGTAAAAGACGGCCCCAAGGAAGACATTCTCAACACGCTGGCCCAGACAAACGTAGCCCGTCGTTCGCCCACTCCCAAGCAGGCGGTATCTTAAAATGAATGCCTCTTCGTTCGCCGAACTCGATATTAATCAGGCCCGTAAGCAGCAATCGCTGTTATGGCTGATCGTTCTCGCGGTCATTATTTTTGCTACTTGGGCCTATTACGCCGAACTCGATGAAGTGGCGATAGGTGAAGGGGTAGTCATTCCAGCCTCTAAATCCAAAATCATACAAAGCCTGGAAGGCGGGATTCTGTTGGAACTCAACCTGCGGGAGGGAGACATCGTGCAGCGCGACGAAAAACTCGCCACGCTGGACCCTATCCAAGCCAGATCCTCGGTTGAGGAAACCATCGTCCGGGTCCGCGCCTTGCAAGCAAGAGCCGCCCGATTAGAAGCGGAGATGGCCAATCTACCGCACATCTCTTTTCCCCCTGAGGTCGCACTTAGTCAGTCCATTGTTGAGCGTGAGAAGCAACTATTCATCGCTAACCGAGAAGCCTTCCTGAGAAACATTTCAAATCTGCGACATCAGGTTCAGTTAGCCGAACAGGAACTTCGCATGGCGGAGCCACTGCTCCGAAGTGGTGCCTCAAACGAAGCGGAAGTGTTGCGCTTGCGTCAGAAGCATGCCGAACTTTCAACCAAATTATCTTCACAACAAAGTGAGTACATCGTTGCGCTAAAAGCTGACTACGCTAAGACAATGGCCGATTTGGAACCGCTGATAAAAGTTCAAGAAGGCCGTGCCGACCAACTAAGACGCACGGTCATCAACTCGCCCACCCACGGCATCGTCAAGGATATTCGTGTCACAACCATTGGCGGCGTGATCCCTCCTGGAGGCGTCTTGATGGAAATTGTTCCTAAAGAGGATCAATTGCTTATCGAAACGCGCCTGAGCCCAAGAGACATTGCTTTTATTCGGCCTGGCCAAGAGGCAATGGTCAAGATCACCGCTTATGACTCATCGATCTATGGGGTCCTTCATGGCAAGGTTGACCGCATCTCCCCAGATACGATCGAAGACCCAATTGATCGACGCATTCGATACTACCGCGCATACGTATTGACAGAGCACAACTACCTGCAAACAGCAGATGGGAAACAGCACCCCATCATGTTCGGCATGATCGTAAGCACGGAAATCAGGACCGGTCGTAAAACGGTGCTAGACTATTTATTGAAACCCTTGAACCGGGCAAATGAAGCGCTGCGCGAACGCTAGACCTAGTGGTGACTCTTGATATCAATCGACTCGGACTATAGGCGAAAGTTGCCAGTGCAACCAGAAGAAAGCCGCTCAACTGTCCTCATGATCTGCGAATCATCAGTCCTGTCACTGCGCCTAAATGACGTCCTGCAGCAGAGAAACTATAATATCGCCACTGCTAAAAACGGCGCAACGGGAACAGATATCGCCCAGCGCCTGCACCTCGATCTTATTTTACTCGACTGGAACCTTGGTAATGGACATGGGTTAGAGGTCTGCAGCCAACTCAAAAAAATGCAGAACACCCGTGCCATTCCCGTTGTTTTCTTTGGGATCGCCGTAACAAGCCAAGACATCGCCCGCGGGCTCCTAGCCGGCGGAGTAGATTTCTTGCTTGAATCTCTACCCCCCGAGGAAATGCTTACTCGACTTATGCTTCCTCTGGAAACAACGGGGAAGCAGGATAGCAAACAGCCTCACAGCGACCCAAGTAATAATCACCTCCTGCTTGCCCACCTTATTACAGCGCAAAGAGACACCCTCAATGACTTCAACTCCCGGCTGAACTTAAAGAATCAAGCCCTCAGCCAGATGCATGAAGCCGTTTATCTAAGGGAAACCAGCTCTCACTCTTTTACATACGTAAATCATGAAGCTTGCCGCAGCCTGGGTTATAGCAACGACGAGTTGCTCAGTATGACGTTCGCTGACATAGACCCTGATTGGACAGAAGAGAACTCGGCAGAAATCAAAGAACGGCTTGACCTGGGATACCCAGTCACCCTCGAAAGAAGACACCACAGGAAAGACAACTCATCGTTCCCGGTTGTGCTTACCGTCAGCAAATTTGAACACCGAGGCAAGTTCTTTATTCTCACCCTGGCCAAAGATGCAACAGAACAAAAACAAAACGAGAGGGACCTCAACATGCTGCAGGTCGCTGTAGATCGGTTCACTGATGCAACTTATGTCCTCGACAGCCAGGCGCGATTCAGGTACGCAAATAACGCAGCGATTCAGACGCTGGAGTACAGTCTAGAAGAGCTTCTTCAGCTGAGCTTTCCCGAAATAGTGCCAGACACCAACTTAGAAGACACTCAATTAATACTCAAACATGTCAAAGACTCGACCGATCACTCTTACACAATCGAAACCCAATGCAAAACCCGCACTGGAAGGACTTTCCCGGTCTCGGTCACATCAACCTCCTTCGATTATGACGGAGAAACATTATTCATCAACATCGCCCAAGATCTAACAGAGCGCAAACAAGCAGAGTATGAGCGACTCGAACATCTTAAGTTTTTTGAAACAATGGACCGGGTTAATCGAGTCATCCACGAGTCCAACGATATTGACACCATGTCGGATAATATCCTGGATATCATTCTGGCTGCCGTGGAGGCTGATAGGGTCTACGTTCTGACCCTGACTGACCCGACCAATAATCGCTTCAATATGACATCTGTTCGCTTTCGCAGCGAGTATCCACCACCTTATGCCAAAGGCGCCCCTCTTGAAATCTCACCTGAAATGGCGGACTTCATTCGCAGCCAGTACCTAGACGGTGGTGAAGTCATAAAATTCGGTACGGGCGGAATTCCTCTTCCGCAACACCTGGCCAACCGGTATGGCTATCGATCCAATATGACCGTTCAGATGTTGCCCAAAGGCCATCACCGGATGTATTTGGGGGTGCACCAAATTTCCAGTGAGCGGGTTTGGCTTCCCGCAGAGGAACGGCTTATAAAGGAAATCGGACGCCGCCTCACCAGTGGCATTTCGACGCTACTCGCACATCAGGAACTTTATGCCAGCGAACAGCACTACCGGACGCTAGCAGAGAGCTTGCCAGATAATATCGCTCGCTTTGACCTGAAGTCGAAAGCTATCTATCTGAACCCCAGCGCATTAACAACCCTATCAAATATCGGGGTCGATTCCACTACAACAAACAAGAAGCCAAGCGAAGTAAGCACTCGCACTTATGCGCAAACGCTTGAATCCTGGATCAATACCGTTATTGCCACGAGCACTTCGCATCAAGGCGAGATCCGCTTGAACTTCACAAATAATAGCGAGCGGGTTTTTGATGTTAAAATCGTCCCCGACCGTAACGCTCAAGGTGAGACAATCGGCGCATTGTCGATAGGGCGAGATATTACAGAGCGCGTAGCAACAGAACAAACTATCCGCAAGCTAAATGCCGACTGGGAAGCCATTCTGCAAACCATACCTGATCTTTTGTTCGAACTGGACCCAGAGGGACGCTATCTTCAGGTCTGGACACATAGTCCCGAACTTCTAGCCGACAGCGCAGACAACCTGCTTGGCAAAAAAATTATGGACGTCTTAGATACCGAGGCGGCTACCATTACCATGGAGGCGCTGCAAGAAGCCGCTCTCTCTGGCACCTCTTATGGGAAAGTACTGAGACTTTTACAGCATGACGGCCCCCATTGGTTTGAATTATCAGTCGCCCGTAAAGCCGCCACTAACGAGACCCTGCCACATTTCATCATGTTATCCCGCGATATTAGCAATCGCATGATAGCTGAAATTGAACTAAAAGAATCCAGGGCACAACTGAGAATGCTCGCCAGTCGCCGCGAGGCGGCCCGAGAAGAGGAGCGCTGCCGGATCGCGCGCGAACTTCATGATGAACTAGGCCAGCAATTGAGTGCCCTACGCTTCGGCCTAACCATGCTGGATTTTAAGTTTGGAAGTGCCCTCTCAACGCTGCGAGAGTCCACTGCAGGCCTGTTGGAACTGCTGGAAAAAACCATTCAGACTACGCGTAACGTCTCTTTTTCACTGCGCCCTGCCGCACTGGACCTAGGCATTATCCCGGCACTCGAGTGGCTTGTATCGGATTACTCTCGCCACCTGAAAATTGATCTAGAACTTCAAGGATCCCCGGATGAACTGCGCCTGGACAATGACGTTGCGACGGCCGTCTTCCGCATCGTCCAAGAGTCGCTCACCAATATAACGCGCCATTCAAAGGCGAGCCATGTGAAGATCATTCTTAATCAAGCGAACAATTGCCTGATCGTCGAAGTTCAGGACAACGGCATCGGCTTTGACGCAAAAATCGTAGGCCGCCAGTCTTTCGGCCTTATAGGCATTCGCGAACGCTGCCTGGCCCTCGGAGGAAACGTTACAATCAAAAGCTCTCATGGAAAAGGAACTATCATTTCGGCGAATATCCCACTACAAGCCAAACTCGTTAGGAGAGAGACATGATTCGTTTGTTAGTGGCAGATGACCACGGAATCATGCGCGCCGGCCTGAAGAATCTCTTTGACATCATCAGCGACATTGAAGTAGTAGGCGAAGCCGAGAATAGCGACCAAGTTATCAACTCCGTCAAACTGGGCGGATTCGATGTCATCCTGCTTGATTTAACCATGCCCGGTATGAATGGTATCGATCTCATTAAAGCCGTCCGCGAGCACGCACCTTCTTTACCTATCCTAGTCTTATCGATGCATGACGAGCCCCCCATTGTGAGGCGCGCACTGAAAGCGGGTGCAAATGGCTATATTACGAAAGAAACAAATGATCCTTCCCGATTATTGATGGCCATTCGCACAGTGGCCACGGGAGGAAACTACATCGATCCGAAAATGGCCGAACGACTCGCCTTTGATACCAACTCACACTCCCAACCGCCCCATGAAAAGCTTTCAGATAGAGAGTTTGAAATATTCAAACTTCTAGCGCAGGGCATGAGCGTTATGCAAATTGCGGATATTCTTTTTATCAGCAACAAGACAGTCAGCTCTCATAAAGCACGACTGATGAGAAAAATGGACCTCGGCACCAATACGGAGTTGGTGCGCTATGCATTAGACCACCACATGCTCGATTAAGAATGCCCTGAAGTAACCCTGTATTTCTAGCTGATTTCAGCGCTGCCAATTTTGCAAACGGAAAACCGGCGGATAGAGCCACGATGCAGATTTCACGCCAGCGTGACGACATCACAAGCCGCGCTGCCACTCCTGGCGCAAGCGGGCCTGCTGCGGCTGTTCGATAGCCTGGCGCACCTGGGCTAGCAGGCGCTGCTTATCTGCGCCGAGAGTGCCCTTGAGCACCAGATAATTGGAGGCATGATCGCTGCGAAATACCGTATCGCGCAGCTCCAGCCCTTGCAGCAGACGTTCGACTTCAACAAACAGCTCGTGCTGGCCGAGCGCCTGGAAATCGGTGAAGCCTTCGCGAAAACGCGCCTCGCCCTGGGGAAAGCTCACCACCAGGGTCGAGAGGAATTCCGGCTGCGCCTCGTTCATCAGCCGCGCCGAGTTATCGGCGTGCTGTTCGCTTAGCAGCGTGCCGCCCAGGCCATTGAGGATCATCACCGAACGAGTGATGCCGGCCTGCCCAAGCTTGTCCAGCGCGCTCAGGCTGGACTCATAGGTCTCGCCCTTGTTGACCCGCGCCAGCACCTCGTCATCACCGGACTCGCAACCGACATAGGCCATGCGCAGGCCAGCGTCGGCGAGTTCCTTGAGTTCTTCCACCGACTTCTTGCGCAGATTGCGCGGCAGGCAATAGCTGGAGACCCGCTGCACCTCGGGCATATGGGTACGAATCGCCTGCAAGATGGCCAACAGACGCCGCGTTGGCAGCACCAGGGCATCGCCGTCAGCGAGAAACACCCGCTGCACGATCATCCGCTCACCGGTCAGACGAATCTCTTCGAGCACCTGCGCCTCATCTCGGGCGCGAAATTTCTTCTGTTCCTGAGTGTACATTTCGCAGAACGTGCACCTGTTCCAGGAGCAGCCATTGGTCACCGGCAGAATCAGTGAATGGGCTTCGCTGGGCGGACGGAACACCGGCTCGATATAGCTGATGGGGAAATCTTGCATGCTCTTCACTCAAGGCAAGCGGCGGTCTTAGCCACCAATAATCTTCATCACGGTCGCGCCGCCGGAAAAGGCTACATCCTGCTTGTCGCCCAGGGCCTTGACCAGCAGCCCTTGCAGGGCTGGCAGTGCCTGATGGCGCGGCTTGTCGAGCAGGTCGCCGACATAGTGGCGATTGCTCGACGACAGGCAACCATGCAGCCAGCCGGTAGAGGACAGGCGCAGGCGCGAGCAGGTGCGGCAGAACGGCACGCTCTCGTTGGCGATCACGCCGAAAAAGCCCTGCCCGGGGATTTCATAGCGCAGCGCCGTGGCATCCAGCGGTGCGACGGCCTGGGTATAGGTATGGTGCTGGCCAATCATGCTCAGTAGCTCCGGCATGCCGACAAACTGGCGCAGGAAGCCGTTGCCATCGCGAGCCAGATGGCCCATGCGCATCAGTTCGATAAAGCGCAGCTCGAAGCCGTTGGTCAGGCAGTAATCGAGCAGCGGCAGCACCTGATCGAGATTCTGCCCGCGCAGCGGCACCATATTGATCTTGATCTGCATACCTGACGCCCGCGCCTGCTGCAGGCCATCGAGTACTGTGGCCAGATCGCCGCCGCGGGCAATCGTGCGAAAGGCCTCGGCGTCCAGAGTATCCAGGGAAATATTCAACCGCCGCATGCCGCACTCCAGCAGCAGCGGCAGCTTGCGCGCCAACAGCTGACCGTTGCTGGTCAGGCTGATATCAGCCAGTCCGAGCTGGCTGACGCCACGCAAAAAGGCGTCCAGTTTAGGGCTGACCAGCGGCTCGCCACCGGTGATACGCAGCCGCTCGATACCCGCCGCCTCGATCAGATAGGCCACGCCACGCAGCATGGCCTCCGCCGACAGCTCATCCTGCGCTGCCACCAGGCGCTTGCCGTCGGGCACGCAGTAGGTGCAGGCATAGTTGCAGGCAGCCGTAAGGCTGATGCGCAGGTTGCGAAAGCGCCTGCCCTGGCGATCAACGATCATGCAAGACTCCAGCGAAGGTGAGCGCCGAGTATAGGGTCGCCGCCAGCGCAGCAGATTCGTTATCGAACAGCTGAATACCTCAGCTAAGCGGAGTGTCGGCGTCGCGCTTGCGCTTGTTGCCCATGCGCACGCCGATATCCATCAGAAACTGGAAGAAGCCTTCCTGATCTTCCAGCACATTGCTCCAGAACGGCGAGTGATACAGCGCCACGGCACCGTGCACCAGCGCCCAGGCTGCGCAATAGTGGAAGTAGGGCGGCACGTCTTCCAGCTTGCCTTCGGCGATGCGGCCCTTGATCAGCTGGGTCAGGCGCTCGAAGTTGGAGGCGCGAATCTTGTGCAGCTCCTCGACCATCTCCGGCACCTGGTTGCCCTTGACCACCTTTTCTTCCAGGCGGTCGAACAGGCGGTAGCGCTGCGGGTCGCGCATGCGAAACTCGAAGTAGGCCCGCGACAAAGCTTCCTTGTCGCGGTCGATATCAGACGAGTGCAGCAGCTCATTCAGGTCGCGCTCGTAGTCGAGCATCAGGCGCAGGTAGATCTCCGCCTTGGACTTGAAGTGCTTGTAGATGGTGCCTTTGCCAATACCAACGGCGTCGGCAATCATCTCCACGGTCACGCTGTCTTCGCCCTGTTCGAGGAAGAGTTTCAGCGCTGTATCGAGAATTTCCTGTTCGCGGCGGCGAAACTCACGGACCTTGCGGGGTTCTTTATGCATAAAGGGACTAAATGGTCAAAAATCGAAGGCGAGTATTATGCCTAACTAACGGCAAATTGCACGGATCATCCGACCATGCACGCGGTTCATGACGAGTTTCCGCAACTTCCCGGCCTGCGTTACCTCAACCACGCAGCCGTTTCACCCTGGCCCCAACGAGCGGTCGAGGCGGTCACTCGCTTTGCCCGGGAAAATGCCCAAACAGGGGCCCGCGACTATCCCAACTGGCTGAAAACCGAGCAGCGCCTGCGCGAAAGGCTGCAGCGCCTGCTCAACGCCCCCTCTTGTGGCGATATCGCCCTGGTCAAGAACACATCGGAGGCGCTTTCCTTTGTCGCCTTCGGCCTGGACTGGCGAGCGGGCGACCAGGTGCTGATCAGCGACGAGGAGTTCCCCTCCAACCGGGTGGTGTGGGAGGCCCTGCGCCGTTTTGGCGTCGAAGTGGTGCAGGTCAGCCTCAAGGGCCACGCTCCCGAAGACGCCCTGCTCGCCGCCTGTGGCCCGCGCACCCGCCTACTGTCGGTGAGCGCAGTGCAATACGCCAGCGGCCTGCGCCTGGACCTGCAGAGCCTGGGTCAGGGCTGTCAGGCGCGCGGCGTACTGTTCTGTGTGGATGCTATCCAGCAACTCGGTGCCCTGCCCTTCGATGTACAGAGCAGCCAGTGCGCCTTCGCCATGGCCGACGGCCACAAATGGCTGCTCGGCCCGGAAGGGCTGGGGGTGTTCTATTGCCGTAGTGATCTGCGCGAACAGCTCAAACTGCACGAATACGGCTGGCATATGCTCGAACACGCCGGCGATTACCAGCGCACCGACTGGCAAGCGGCACGCAGCGCCAGGCGCTTCGAGTGCGGCAGCCCGAATATGCTCGGCACCATGGCCCTGGAGGCCAGCCTGTCGCTGCTGGAAGAGGTCGGCATGCATCAGGTCGAAGCCGCCCTGCAGGAGCGTATGCAATGGCTGCAGGTCGGCCTGCAGGCGATTCCCGGCTGTCGCCTGCACAGCCCGCTGAATCCACTGCGACGCGCCGGCATCCTCACTTTTAGCCTCGACGGTTGGGAAAACCAGACGCTGTACCAGCAGCTGAGAGATCAACAGGTAATCTGCGCCCAACGCGGGGCGGGAGTCCGCCTGTCGCCACATTTCTATACACAGGCCCAAGTTATAGAGGAAACCCTGCAGCTGCTGCACCAGCTGGCGACAGCTTGAGGACTCAAGAGCGCGGCGAGTATTCCAAATACGTTTAAGAATGCCGCCAAGTGGCCTGGACTATCGGCAATCTTCACCAATACTGAGGAGTACTGGTGTGCGGCGTACCCCCCAAGCGCCCCGCCAGGCAAGGTACCGTGGACCGCGTATCTTGATTTACTCCTAATGGTCTTAACCCGGACTCATCCCCCAGAGCCCGGGTTTTTTTTGTCTTCGATTCCAGACGACGCACAGAGAAGCGAGCTCAGGCGACTCTGGCCAAAGGGAAAAGACGCTTGAAGTTGCTCGTGGTCTGTTCGGCAAACTGCTCGAAATCGACGCCGCGCAGTGTCGCCAGGTACTCGGCCACATCCCGTACATACTCCGGCAGGTTCGGCTTGCCACGATGCGGCACCGGGGCCAGGTAAGGCGCGTCGGTTTCCACCAGCAGACGGTCGGCCGGCACTTGCCGCGCCACTTCGCGCAGCGCTTCGGCATTGCGGAAGGTGACGATGCCGGACAGGGAAATATAGAAACCAAGATCCAGCGCGGCTTTGGCCATGTCCCAGTCTTCGGTAAAGCAATGCAGCACACCGGCCTGCGGCAAGGCGGCCTCACGTAGCAGGGTCAGGGTATCGGCGCGGGCTTCACGGGTGTGCACGATCACCGGTTTACCGGTGACCTGAGCGGCCTGCAGGTGCAGGCGAAAGGCTTGTCGCTGCAGTTCGGCCGCTTCCGGCTCATAGTGGTAGTCCAGGCCGGTTTCGCCAATGGCCACCACCCGTGGATGGTTTAGCTCGGCCAGCAGCCAGTCCAGGGCCGGTGCAGCACCGGGTTCGAGGTCCAGAGGGTGCACGCCCACCGAGCAGTCGACGTCGGCATAGCGCTCGGCCAGCCCCTTGACCGCCGCGGCATTGTCCGCGCTGACGCCAATGCAGAGAAAATGACCGACGCCGCGCGCCCGCGCAGCAGTCAGCGCCGCATCGAGCGAACCGCCATGGGCGGCCAGGTCGAGACGATCGAGGTGGCAGTGGGAATCGATAAGCATGGGAGCCTCAAGCTTCAGGCCGCAAACACCAAGCCACAAACTCAGAGCCTGTCGCTTCCAGCTTGCAGCGGATGGCTTGTCGCTTACGGCTATTACATCGTGTGGGTCGGGCGATCCGAGGTCAGCGCACCGGCCAGGTAGGTTTCGATCTTGTTGCGGGCGCTGTTGTCGCCATCGTTGAACTGCACGCCGACACCCGCGGCGCGGTTGCCTTGGGCACCCTTGGGCGTGATCCAGACCACCTTGCCAGCGACCGGGATCTTCTCCGGCTCATCCATCAGGTTAAGCAACATAAACACTTCATCGCCGAGCTTGTAGTTCTTGTTGGTCGGGATAAACAGGCCGCCGTTCTTGATAAAGGGCATATAAGCGGCATAGAGCACGGACTTGTCCTTGATGGTCAGGGACAAGATCCCGTTACGCGGGCCCAAGTTAGGAGGCAGACTCATGCGGCATTCCTGAATTTATGACTCAATGACCGATTCTAGCCCGGTCCGGGCAGGCTTGCCCACTGCACCAGCAAGGCTTCGAGAAGCAAGACACGGTTGAGATTGGCCTTGCCCATGACTTTCTGCCGCTGCGCCAGCAACCAGTCCTGCATCTTCAGCACCTTGGCCTGCGCGGTCTTGTCCGCCAGATATTGCACCACCTTGCGCATATCGGCATGGCCCAGCCCCTCTTCATCGTGGGTCAACTGATAGCGCAACATCAACTGCGACCACTGGCTGAACCAGTCGAACAGCAGCTGCAGGGACACCGCATTCCAGCTTTCCGCCAGTTGGCTGGGGGCGATCTGCTGCTTGAGCAGCTTCTTCACCCCGTCCACCACCTGCGCACGCTGGGCGCTGACGCCCTGCTCATGCATCTTTACCGCAGCCAGCGGCGAACCGGCGGCAAGGAACAGCAACTCGTGATGTTCTTCAGCGCTACAGTCCGGCAACGCCTGCTGCAGCCATGCCAGGCTCATCGCCTCGCTTGGCAGTGGGCAAGCCTGCTGCACGCAGCGGCTCTTCACGGTTGGCAACAGACGACTGGGCTGATGGCTGATCAATAGCAGCACGGTATTGCCGGAGGGCTCCTCCAGGCTTTTCAGCAACGCGTTGGCGGCATTGACGTTCATCGACTCGGTCGGCTCGACCAGCACCACCTTGCGCCCCGCCAGTTGCGCGGTCTGCACCACGAAACTGACCAGGTCACGCACCTGATCGACCTTGATCGCCTTGTCCGCCTCTTCCGGCTCGAGGATGTAATTGTCCGGGTGGGTGCCAGCCGCCAGCAGATGGCAGGACTTGCACTGGCCGCAGGCGTCCAGGCCGGCTGGCTGTTGGCAGAGCAGACGCGCCATCAAGCGTTCCGCCAGGGCACGCTTGCCGATCCCGGCCGGGCCATGCAGCAGGTAGGCGTGAGCATGCTGCGTACGCCCGGCTAACTGCTGCCAGAGCGCCTCCTGCCAGGGGTAGGCTTCAGCCACGGTGCAGCTCCAGCAATTCCGGCAACAGTGTATCCAGGGCATGCTGCACCTGACTCAGCGACTGCGCGGCATTCAGAATACGGTAGCGTTGCGGTTGCTCGGCAGCACGCCGCAGGTAGGTGCCGCGCACCGCATCGAAGAATTCGCGCCCCTCCTGCTCGAACCGGTCCAGCCGCCCACGGGCGGCCGCCCGCGCCAGCCCCACTTCGATCGGCAGATCGAAAATCAGGGTCAGATCCGGACGCAGCGCACCCTGGACAAAGTCTTCCAGGGCGGCAATACGCGCAGTGGACAAGCCGCGACCACCGCCTTGATAGGCATAGGTGGCGTCGGTAAACCTATCGCAGAGCACCACACTGCCTCGCGCCAGTGCCGGGCGGATAACCCGCGCCAGATGCTGGGCGCGAGCCGCGAAGACCAGCAGCAACTCGGTGTCGGCGGCCATGTCTTCGTCGTCGCTGGGGGTAAGCAGCAACTCGCGAATCCGCTCCGCCAGGGGCGTGCCGCCCGGCTCGCGGGTCAGCAGCACATCAATACCCTGGGCGCGCAAGCGTTCGGCCAGGTAATCGCGATTGGTACTCTTGCCCGCGCCTTCGGGACCTTCCAGGGTGATAAACAAACCGCTCACAGACTGTCCTTACTGATTATTGGGCGCTACGGGGGCAGGACTCGAACGATAGTCGGCGCGCCGCTTGAGCTGATACTCGCGGACCGCCTGATTATGCTGCTCAAGGCTGTTGGAAAATACATGACTGCCATCGCCACGGGCGACGAAGTACAGGCTGCTGCCATCGACGGGGTTGAGCGCGGCATGGATCGCCTCGCGGCCAACCAGGGCAATGGGGGTCGGCGGCATGCCGTCGATGGTGTAGGTGTTGTAGGCAGTCGGCTCGCGCAAGTCGGCGCGGGTGATTCTGCCGTTGTAGCGCTCGCCCATGCCGTAGATCACCGTGGGATCGGTTTGCAGGCGCATGCCGATACGCAGGCGGCGCACGAAGACCCCGGCGATTTCGCCCCGTTCCTCAGGGACGCCGGTTTCCTTTTCGATCATCGAGGCCATGATCAGGGCGTCGTAAGGCTCGCGGTACGGCAAGCCTTCGGCACGTTGCGCCCACTCCTCGGCCAACACAAGTTCCAGGCGAGCGTGGGCCTGCTTGAGCAGGTCGAAGTCGCTCATGCCACGGACAAATCTGTAGGTATCGGGAAAGAAACGTCCCTCCGGGTTGAGCCCCGGCAGGCCGAGACGCTCCATCAGCTGCGCATCGCTCAGCTCGCTCAAGGTCAGCTCGAGGCGGGTTTCCCGGGCCAGGGCGGCGCGCACCTGGCGGAAGTTCCAGCCTTCGACCAGGGTCAGGCTGTACTGCAGCACCTCGCCACGCCGCCACATGCTCAGCATGTCGAGCGCCTTGAGGCCGGGCGTCAGCCGGTATTCGCCACTGTGCAGCGGCTGGTTGCGCAGATTGAAGCGCCAGTACAAGCGTAACCAGAGGGCACCGTCGAGCACGCCATCGGCCTCGAGGCGATTGAGCACCCCACCAGGCGTAGCGCCGGCCGCCACCTCGACCAGGTACTCGTCGGACAGCTTCAGGGGCTGGTGCAAGGCCGTATGCTGCTGCCAGGCGATAAACGCCACGAGCAGGCCAGCCAGCAGCACCGCGCCTTCCAGCAGCAGCAAAAGTTTGCGTATCACGAATCAGCAGTCCAGTAGATCGCGGGCAATAACCTGCAGTTTACGGGTGAGCGGGCCGAGCGGCCAGTCATGCGTGAGCAGGCTGCGCACCGGCCAGACGCCATAGACGCTGTTACAGAGAAAGACCTCGTCGGCGGCCAGCAATTCGGAGTAGCTGATATCGCGCACCTGGCACTCGATGCTCTGCGCCGCGGCCTGGGCCAGCAACTCGGCGCGCATCACCCCGGCCACCCCACAGCGCGACAGGTCCGCGGTGATCAGCACCCCATCCCTGACGATAAACAGGTTGCTGTACACCCCCTCGATCACCCGCCCCGCCCCATCCAGCATCAGGCCTTCGGCATGCTCGGCGTCGCGCCACTCGCCCCGCGCCAATACCTGTTCGAGACGATTGAGGTGCTTCAAGCCGGCCAGCACAGGCTGTTCGGCCAGGCGCGTGGCGCAAGGAAACAGACGCACCCCCTGCGCAGCATGGGCGGCCGGATAACTCGGTTTGGGATTGCCCAGCAGCAGGCGTCGCGGTTGCGCCGGTTGTGGCGGCGCATAGCCGCGCAAACCGTCGCCCCGGGTCAGGATCAGCTTGGCCACGCCATCGCCCAGTTGCCGGCTGAACGCCAGCAACTCGGCCCTGAGCAGTGGCAGGTCGAGCGGGATGTGCAAACGCGCACACCCCTCAGTCAACCGCGCCAGGTGACGCTCCAGCAAGGAAGGTTGACCCGCCGTAACGGCGATGGTCTCAAACAGACCATCGCCATAGGCCAAACCACGATCCTGGATGGATAGCAGCTCGGCCGGCTGGCCGTCGATCCAGCTCAGCATCAGTCGGCGAACCGGCGGAACACCAGCGAGCCATTGGTACCGCCGAAACCGAAGGAGTTGGACAGCGCCACCTCGATCGGCATGGCCTTGGCCTGATGCGCGACGAAGTCGAGATCACAACCCTCGTCCGGGGTATCCAGGTTGATCGTCGGCGGAGCGACCTGATCACGGATGGCCAGCACACTGAAAATCGCTTCCACCGCACCGGCCGCGCCGAGCAGGTGGCCGGTCATGGACTTGGTCGAACTGACGGCCAGCTGGTAGGCATGCTCGCCGAACACCGACTTCACCGCCGCCACTTCCGCCTTGTCGCCGGCCGAAGTCGAAGTGCCATGGGCATTGATGTACTGCACCTGCTCGGGATTCAGCCCTGCGTCACGCAAGGCATTGACCATGCAGCGCGCCGCGCCTGCACCGTCGTCCGGCGGCGAAGTCATATGGTAGGCGTCGCCGCTCATGCCAAAGCCGATCAGCTCGGCATAGATATGCGCGCCACGGGCCTTGGCATGTTCCAGCTCTTCCAGCACCAGGGCACCGGCACCGTCGGACAGGACGAAACCATCACGGTCCTTGTCCCAGGGGCGACTGGCCCGGGTCGGGTCATCATTGCGGGTCGACATGGCCCGCGCAGCGGCGAAGCCACCCAGCCCCAGACCACAGGCGGCCATTTCGGCACCGCCGGCTACCATGACGTCGGCCTCGCCGTACATGATGTTGCGCGCCGCCATGCCAATGCAGTGGGTACCGGTGGTACAAGCCGTGGCGATGGCGTAGTTGGGGCCCTGCAAGCCGAGGTGGATCGACAGGAAACCGGAAATCATATTGATGATCGAGCCCGGCACGAAGAACGGCGATATGCGCCGCGGGCCCTGCTCGATCAACGACTTGCAGTTGTTTTCGATATTGGTCAGGCCGCCAATACCCGAACCCATGGCCACACCAATACGCTCGCGATTGGCATCGGTCACTTCCAGCCCGGAATCGCGCATCGCCTGAAAGCTCGCGGCCAGACCGTACTGAATAAACAAATCGAGTTTGCGTGCCTCTTTGGCGGTCAGGTATTGCTCGACATCGAAGTCCTTGACCGAGCCACCGATACGGGTGGAAAAGGCCGAAAGGTCCATATGGTCAAGCAGGCCGATACCACTACGCCCGGCCAAAATGCCCTGCCAACTGCTCGGCACATCGTTACCCAGCGGCGACAACATGCCCATACCGGTAACCACGACGCGTCTACGCGACACAGCAATCTCCTTTTCTAGTTTGCAACGCTTGCAATGCGCTTAAAGAAAAGCCGCACACCCGAGAAGGGAGTGCGGCTTTTCCGAGTCGGAAAACGACGATTGCGTTTACGCGTGTGCGGTAACGTAGTCGATGGCTTCCTGAACGGTGGTGATCTTCTCAGCTTGCTCGTCCGGGATCTCGGTCTCGAATTCTTCTTCGAGAGCCATCACCAGCTCAACGGTGTCAAGGGAGTCGGCACCCAGGTCTTCGACGAAGGAAGCGCTGTTGGTGACTTCTTCTTCCTTAACGCCCAGTTGCTCGGCAACGATTTTCTTGACGCGTTCTTCGATGGTGCTCATACGTTGTTCTCACTCCTAATGGGACAAATCCAGGCCACTGTATCTGCGGCCAAGTGTATAGAAAGGGTTTTTAGCATTTCAAGCTGAATGCCGGGGTGCCCCCAAGAACACTTCAACGATCTGTCTATAAACCTGTTGCAGCTTTATAACGGATTTTAGACAGCATCTATGACAGTTTTCTGAAGGCATCCGTCACATTTAGCTCATATACATCCCGCCGTTCACAGGGATAGTAGCCCCTGTGACGTAAGCCGCGCCATCGGAAGCGAGGAAAGCGACCACTTTAGCGATCTCTTCGGCCTGCCCCAAACGGCCCAGCGGAATCTGGGTAAGCAGCGCATCACGCTGCGCTTCCGGCAGTTCACGGGTCATATCGGTGTCGATAAAACCAGGCGCTACGGCATTCACGGTAATTGCCCGCGAACCCACTTCACGCGCCAGCGCACGACCGAAACCTTCCAGCCCGGCCTTGGCCGCAGCATAGTTCACCTGGCCGGCGTTGCCCATGGCTCCGACCACCGAACCGATATTGATGATGCGCCCGTAACGCGCCTTGGTCATGCCGCGCAGTACGGCCTTGGTCAGCCGGTACAGACTGCTCAGGTTGGTGTTGATGACGTCGAACCATTCGTCGTCTTTCATCCGCAGCATCAGGTTATCGCGGGTGATGCCGGCGTTGTTGACCAGGATCAACGGCTGACCAAGATGTTGCTGGATGTGCTCGAGGGTGCTGGCAACCGACTCGTCATTGCTGACATCCAGCACCAGGCCGGCACCTTCGATGCCATTGGCTTTCAGGGTTTCGGCGATACGCTCGGCCCCCGAAGCGGAGGTCGCGGTCCCTATTACCACAGCGCCTTGACGACCCAGTTCCAGGGCAATTGCCTGGCCAATGCCACGGCTCGCGCCAGTGACCAATGCAACCTTACCTTGCAGGCTCATAGCGTTTCTCCTTAATCAGACCAAGGTCGCCCGCGCGGTAGCGAAGGCGTCCGGGGTGTCCAGGTTATGGGTATTGATACCTTTGACGCAGCGCTTGTTCAAACCGGATAGCACCTTGCCTGGGCCGCACTCGACCAGATCGGTGACACCCTGACCCGCCAGGCAGACCATGGACTCGACCCAGCGAACCGGACTGTACAGCTGCGCCAGCAAATCGCGCTTGAGGCTTTCAAGATCGGTAACCACCGCAGCACTGACGTTCTGCACCAGGGCAATCTGCGGGGTCTGCCAGTCAATGGCCGCCACCGCCTCGGCAAAGCGTTCGGCCGCCGGGCGCATCAACGCGCAGTGCGAAGGCACGCTCACTGGCAGCGGCATGGCACGCTTGGCACCACGCGCCTTGCAGGCCTCAATGGCGCGCGCCACGGCGGCGGCACCACCGGCGATCACCACCTGCCCCGGGGCATTGAAGTTCACCGCACTGACCACTTCACCTTGCGCCGCTTCGGCGCAGGCGGCCAGTACATCGGCATCGTCCAGCCCGAGAATGGCGGCCATGCCGCCCTGCCCGGCAGGCACGGCCTGCTGCATCAACTGCCCACGGTGCTCGACCAGCTTCACGCCGGCCGCCAGAGACAGGCTACCAGCAGCGACCAGGGCGGAATATTCACCCAGACTGTGCCCGGCGACAAAGGCCGGACGTGCACCGCCCTCGGCCAGCCACAAGCGCCAGAGCGCTACAGAGGCAGCCAGGATCGCCGGCTGGGTCTTGTCGGTCTGATTGAGTTGTTCTTCAGGGCCCTGCTGGGTCAGCGCCCAGAGGTCATAACCCAGGGCCTCGGAGGCCTCGGCGAAGGTATCGAGAATCAACGGCTGCTGTGCGCCGTGCTCGGCCAACATCGCCAGGGACTGCGAGCCCTGACCCGGAAAGACGAATGCGAGAGATGCAGACATGGAAACCTGTTCCTAATGATCTTGATCGTCGGAAATTTACACCTAGCCTAGCCAAGCGCAACAAACTGACAGTTGGATGACAGGCCGACCGTCGCGGTCACATCCTAAAGCAAGTGATCGCCCAGGCGACCATGCAAGCGTTGCGGCAGATTTTCCTCAATCTCCGCCAAAGCTCGGCGAATGGCGCTTTTAAAACCGTCGGGACCGGCAGAACCATGGCTTTTCACCACGATGCCCTGCAAGCCGACAAAACTCGCCCCATTGTGCTGCGCCGGGGCCAGATCACCCCTCAGGCGACGCAGCAGCGGCAATGCCAGCAAGCCCACCAGACGCGCCGCCGGACTGGATTTGAACAGCGCCTCGATGCGCAGGGCAATCATACTGGCGAGCCCCTCGCTGGACTTGAGCAGGATATTGCCGACAAAGCCGTCGCAGACCACCACATCGGCCTCGCCGCGGTACAAGCCGTCGCCTTCGACAAAGCCGATATAGTTCAGGCCCTCGGCCTCCTGCAACAGGCTAGCCGCAAGCTTGACCTGCTGATTGCCCTTGACGTCTTCAGTGCCGATATTCAGCAACGCCACCCGAGGACGCACCGTGCCCAGGGCCTCGGCGGTGACCGAGCCCATCACCGCGAACTGATAGAGGTGCTCGGCGCTGCAGTCGACATTGGCACCCAGATCGAGCAAATGACAGAAACCCGTCTGCGTTGGAATAGCTGTCACCATGGCCGGACGATCAATGCCGGGCAGGGTCTTCAGCACATAGCGCGACAGGGCCATCAAGGCCCCGGTATTGCCGGCGCTGACGCAGGCCTGGGCCGCGCCGCTGCGCAACAACTCCAGGCTCACCCGCATCGAGGAATCGGGCTTGCTGCGCAAGGCCTGCGCCGGCCGCTCATCCATCTCGATCACCTCAGACGCCGGCTCGACACGCAGGCGCGCACGATCGACACCCGGGTAACGGGCAATCAAAGGTTCGAGAAGAGAGGGTTGGCCGACGAGGACCAGGTGCAGCGAGGGGTATTCGGCCAGACAGGCAATGCAGGCCGGAACAATGCAGTGGGGACCGAAGTCCCCACCCATTGCATCAATCGCGATGATCGGAGCGGACAAGATTTACTCGTCAGCGCCCTTGTCGATCACTTTACGACCACGGTAAACGCCTTCTGGCGATACGTGGTGACGCAGGTGAACTTCACCGGTGGTTTTCTCGACGGACAGGGTGCTGCCTTCGAGGGCATCGTGGGAACGACGCATGTCACGGGCGGAACGGGATTTTTTGTTCTGCTGAACAGCCATAACTAATTAACTCCTAAACGTTTGGGTCACGCTTTAACTGCGCCAATACATTGAACGGGTTGGACCGCGTTACCTCGTCCTCGCTCGGCTCGGGCTCATCGAGCCCAGCCGGTTGCTGGCAATCTTTAGGGTCATGAGCCGGGACAATGGGTAAGGCGAGCAACAGCTCCTCCTCGACCAGCGCCAGCAGATCCAATGGGTCTTCACCCAGCTCCAGCACGTCATAGCCTTGCGGCACGGACTGGGTATTCGCTCCCTCTTTCACCACGGCGTAATCACACTCGCTATGGATCGGCAGAACGACCAGGTCCAGACAACGCTGGCATACCATCTTGACCTCAACCGCAAGCTCGCTATGGATAACCACGGCATTACGCTCGTCACGCTCGAAGAAAAACTTCGCACGAACCACGCCTTGGTTATCGGCAAGTGGGTCGCAGAGTCGCGGCAAATCGGCCAGTGGCAAATCACCTTCAAGGGTGGCGCCACGATCAGCAAGTTTGCGCGGATCAACGTGAGGTGGAATCGGTGCATTTGACATAGGCGGCGCATTCTAGGGATGCGACCCGCCGCTGTCAAAGGAAATTCGGCCTGTCCAGCATCTGTCGCCACCGTTAAAATCGCCGCCTTAAGCCGAAGGCGCGCAGCGACAACCTCCTTGATGCCTTCTCCCTCAGGGAGACGACGGCGCAAAGCGCCGGATAAGGAAGACGAACGCGCCCGCCACCCTATAAGGAAATCAATATGCTGCCCCTGGTGCTCGCATCCAGCTCACCCTACAGACGCGAACTGCTCGCCCGCCTACGCCTGCCCTTCAGTTGGTGCGCCCCGGATATCGACGAGTCCCGCCGAGCAGATGAAAGCGCAGACAGCCTGGTGCGTCGCCTGTCCCTGGAAAAAGCCCAGGCCCTGCGCAACAGCCACCCCCAGCACCTGATTATCGGCTCGGACCAGGTTGCCGTGCTCGGCCAGCAGATTCTCGGCAAGCCGCATAATTTCGAGCGCGCCCGCGAGCAGTTGCTTGCCGCCAGCGGCAACAGCGTCACCTTCCTCACCGGCCTGACGCTGCTCGACAGCCACAGCGGTGTCAGTCAGACCGACTGCATCCCCTTCACCGTACACTTTCGCCCACTCAGCGACGCCCAGATCACCCGCTACCTGCACGCCGAGCAGCCCTATGACTGCGCCGGCAGCTTCAAGGCCGAAGGCTTGGGCATCAGCCTGTTTCGCAGCACCGAAGGCAGCGACAGCAACAGCCTGATCGGCCTACCCCTGATCCGCCTGGTGGACATGCTGCTGGGCGCTGGAATCGATATCCCATAAACGCACAAGCCCGATCAAATGATCGGGCTTGCTCGAAACACAATAACAATCAGCGCAGCGACGGCCCCTGAAAGCCCATCCACATCGCCACATGCTCGGCAACGCTGGAACCCAGGGTTTTCGCAAAGCGATCCAGCGGCGACTCCTTCACCGTGAAGTCGACCAGTTCTTTCTCACCAATCACCTCACGCGCCACATAGCTGGTATTGCCCAGCGCATCGATCAAGCCCAGTTGCAGGGCCTGCTCACCCGACCAGACCAGACCCGAAAACAGTTCTGGATGCTCGGCATCCTTTAAGCGCTCACCGCGCCCCTGCTTGACGCTGGCAATAAACTGTCGATGAGTAGTCTCCAGAACGCCCTGCCAGAACTCGGTCTCTTCGGCCTTTTGCGGCTGGAACGGGTCGAGAAACGCCTTGTGCTCGCCGGAGGTATAGACGCGACGATCCACACCCAGTTTCTCCATCACCCCAACAAAGCCAAAGGTTGCCGCAGTCACACCGATGGAGCCGACCAGACTGGCCTTGTCGGCATAAATCTCATCAGCCGCACTGGCAATGTAATAGGCACCCGAAGCTCCCAGATCGGTGATCACTGCATACAGCTTGATCGCCGGGTACTCTGCGCGCAGGCGGCGAATCTCGTCATAGATATAACCCGACTGCACCGGACTGCCGCCCGGACTGTTAATACGCAGGATCACGCCCCGGGTATTTGCATCCTCAAACGCCGCCCGCAGGCTGCCAACAATATTGTCGGCACTGGCCGACTCCTTGTCGGCAATCATTCCGCGCACCTCGATCACCGCAGTATGCGCGGTACCGCCCGCCACACCCTTTTTCATATCGAGCAACGGTGAAAACAGCACCAGAGCGCCAAACAGGTAGATAAAGGTCAACAGCTTGAAGAAAATCCCCCAGCGCCGCGCCCTACGCTGCTCCTGCACGCCCGCCAGCAAGGTCTTTTCCAGCAGCTTCCAGCTTTTGCCATCGTCATCCGCCGTAGCCGATGCCTTCCATTCATCCGACATGCTCTCTCACCTCAACTGATTGCCCAACCGCACGCCGCTCCAGCCAGGCGCGCAATTCGGTGAAACATTCTATTGCCAGCGTCGGCTGACACTCACGCAACGCCTGCAGAGGCTGAGCACCATAACCCACCGCCACACAATCCATGCCAGCGCGCTGCGCCATCAACAGATCGAAGGACGAGTCACCCACCATTAGCGCCTGACCGGCAGTTACACCGCTTTGCGCAAGAATTTCGTGCAGCATCAGCGGGTCCGGCTTGCTCGCCGTTTCATCCGCGCAACGACTGTAATCGAAATAATCCAGCCAGCCACGATCAGCCAGCACCCGCTGCAGACCATGCCGCCCTTTGCCAGTCGCTACCGCCAGACGATAGCCCTCGGCACGAAAGGCTTCCAGCCCTTCAGCCACCCCATGGAACAGAGCCGAAGGCTCGGACTCAAGAGCCAGGTAGTTTTCGCTGTAGCTATGGCGCAGGCGCTGGGAACGACCCTGATCATGCAGATCCGGATAGAGGCAGCGAATCGCCTCAGGCAAACCCAAGCCAATAATGCCGCGCACCTGCTCATCCGTGCAGCGCGGTAGCTCACAGACATCCGCCGCCAGATGCATGGCCGTGACGATACGCCCGATGGAATCGACCAGCGTGCCGTCCCAATCGAAGATCAGCAGCCGATAGCCACGCTCCTGACAATCACGCATCTGAAAGTCAGGCACCGAGACGCTCCACGGTCCGCGCCCACATCTCGTCGACCGGAGCCGCCAGCTTCAACTGACCACCATCCGGCAGCGGCACCACCAACTCATAGGCATGCAGGAACAGGCGCTTGCCGCCCAGGCCGCGAATTTCCTTGGTGAAGTCGTCGTCGCCATACTTGCTGTCACCAGCAATACAATGCCCGGCGTGCTGGGCATGCACACGGATCTGGTGAGTACGCCCGGTCACTGGCTTGGCTTCGACCAGGGTGGCGAACTCGCCGAAACGGCGCAGTACACGGAAGATCGTCAGCGCCTCCTTGCCCTCGGGATTGACCTCGACCATGCGCTCACCCGAGCGCAGATTGCTCTTAAGCAGCGGTGCATTGACCTGCTTCTTGGCGGTCGCCCAATGGCCACGCACCAGCGCCATATAGCGTTTATCCACGCCATCGCCACGCAAGGCTTCGTGCAGATGACGCAACATGCTGCGCTTCTTGGCGATCATCAACAGCCCCGACGTATCGCGATCCAGGCGATGCACCAGCTCCAGATCCTTGGCATCGGGCCGCAACTGACGGAAGGCTTCGATCACCCCGTAGTTGAGGCCACTGCCGCCATGCACGGCGATGCCCGCGGGCTTGTTGAGCACAATCAGGGCCTTGTCCTCATAGACGATGGCCGCCTCCAGGCGCTGCAAAAGCCCCTGAGCCAGAGGCTCGGGCTCGTCACGCTCGGCCAGGCGCAGCGGCGGCACGCGAATGATATCGCCGGCCTGCAGCTTGTACTCGGGCTTGATCCGCCCCTTGTTCACCCGCACTTCGCCTTTGCGCAAAATGCGGTAAATCAAGGTCTTGGGCACGCCTTTGAGCTGGGTGCGAAGAAAGTTATCGATGCGCTGGCCGGCAAGTTCCGGCGCAACCTCAAGTAGCTGAACGCCAGAGGTTGGAGAGGTAGGAGTCGTCATCGCGCAATCATAACAATTTTTTATGGATTTGAAGCACTTAATCATTGCTGCTATAGTCGGGACGCCGCCAAAAGCGGCCTGGTTTGCGGATGATCGCCAAAACTGCCATCCCCAACCAACGCAACCCATTCTGGACGCGAGGCCGTCCGACGGGTTATTCGCAGAAAGTAAGGTCGCCAAGACCGCGAACAACTCGGAAATAAAGCCTTCAAGCCATGACGCGCGACCTTCCCCTTTGGACGGCCGCGGTAATAGTTAACCCGCTGCGGATTTTCGCGAGCGGCACCCGATTTTCAGCGATACGTGTAGGGTGGAGATGTACAACTGTCGGTCCGCGTAGCAATTGCTTTACACCAAGACGCTTTATCTCGTCCGCTACCGACAGCTGATTCCTCCTCCTGACTTAGTGCTTTCTGTCACAACAGCGAGCAGGAGACGTCCGTCGCGGCCCAGCCCAACTGGCTGATTGCCGCTCGACAATGGAACGCTTTACGACCGTTCTAGACGCGCCTGACACCGACCCTGAAGTCGTGTGTGCCGAACGCCGCTTCCGCCAGCACCGGAAACCGACGGTACTACATGAAAAGAATGCTGATTAACGCAACTCAACCCGAAGAGTTGCGTGTCGCCCTGGTAGATGGGCAGAAACTCTACGACCTGGACATCGAGTCCGGTGCCCGCGAGCAGAAAAAATCCAACATCTACAAAGGCAAGATCACCCGCGTAGAACCCAGCCTCGAAGCCGCCTTCGTTGACTTCGGTTCGGAACGCCACGGCTTCCTCCCGCTCAAAGAAATCTCCCGCGAATACTTCAGCAAGGCCCCCGAAGGCCGCGTCAACATCAAGGACGTGCTCAGGGAAGGCCAGGAAGTCATCGTTCAGGTCGAGAAAGAAGAGCGTGGCAACAAGGGCGCAGCCCTGACCACCTTTATCAGCCTGGCCGGTCGTTACCTGGTACTGATGCCGAACAACCCTCGCGCCGGTGGCATCTCGCGCCGTATCGAAGGCGAAGAGCGCAATGAACTGCGCGAAGCGCTGAATGGCCTGGTCGCCCCAAGCGATATGGGCCTGATCGTGCGCACCGCAGGCCTGGGCCGCTCCAGCGAAGAAATGCAGTGGGACCTGGATTACCTGCTGCAACTCTGGACCGCCATCAAAGAAGCTTCCCTGGACCGCGCCGCCCCTTTCCTGATTTATCAGGAAAGCAACGTGATCATCCGCGCCATCCGCGACTACCTGCGTCAGGACATCGGCGAAGTGCTGGTCGACAGCGTCGAAGCGCAACAGGAAGCCCTGAGCTTTATCAATCAGGTGATGCCGCAGTACGCCAGCAAGATCAAGCTGTATGAAGACAGCGTGCCGCTGTTCAACCGTTTCCAGATCGAAAGCCAGATCGAAACCGCCTTCCAGCGCGAAGTGAAACTGCCGTCCGGCGGCTCCATCGTCATCGATCCGACCGAAGCCCTGGTGTCCATCGACATCAACTCGGCGCGCGCCACCAAAGGCAGCGACATTGAAGAAACCGCCCTGCAGACCAACCTGGAAGCGGCCGAAGAAATCGCCCGCCAGCTGCGCCTGCGTGATATCGGCGGCCTGATCGTCATCGACTTTATCGACATGACCCCGGCCAAAAACCAGCGCGCCGTGGAAGAGAAAGTCCGCGAAAGCCTGGAAGCCGACCGTGCCCGCGTACAGGTCGGTCGCATCTCGCGTTTCGGCCTGCTGGAAATGTCCCGTCAGCGCCTGCGTCCGTCCCTGGGTGAAACCAGCGGCATCGTCTGCCCGCGCTGCAACGGTCAGGGCATTATCCGCGACGTCGAATCCCTGTCCCTGGCGATTCTGCGCCTGATCGAAGAAGAAGCCCTGAAGGACCGCACCGCTGAAGTCCGCGCCCAGGTACCGATCCCGGTCGCCGCCTTCCTGCTCAACGAGAAGCGCAACTCGATCACCAAGATCGAACTGCGCACCCGTGCGCGCATCGTCATCGTGCCGAACGACCACCTGGAAACCCCGCACTTCGAAGTGCAGCGCATCCGTGACGACAGCCCGGAAGCCCAATCCACCCAGTCCAGCTATGAAATGGCTGCGGTTGAAGTGGAAGAAGAAAAGCAGTCCGCCGCCACCCGCACCCTGGTTCGCCAGGAAGCCGCAATAAAGACCGCGCCGCAGCGTACTGCACCGACGCCGACCCCAACTGAAGCCGTTGCCGTTGCGCCTGTGACTGCCGCCGCCGAACCCAGCCTGTTCAAGGGCCTGGTCAAGTCGCTGGTCAGTCTGTTTGCCGGCAAGGAAGAAGAAAAACCGGTCGTTATCGAGAAGAAAACCAGCGAGCGCCCACAACGCAGCGATGAACGCCGTAATGGCCGCCAGCAGAACCGCAGCCGTGGTGGCCGTCGCGACGAAGAGCGCAAGCCGCGTGAAGAGCGCGCCCCCCGTGAAGACCGTGCCCCGCGCGAAGAACGCCAGCCACGTGTAGCCCGTGAAGAACGTGCGCCCCGTGAAGAACGCGCCCCGCGCGAAGAGCGTGCACCGCGTGAAGAACGCACCCCGCGCGAGGTTGTCGAGGTTCGCGAACCACAGGAAGTGCGCCAGTCCCGTCCGCCACGCGAAGAACGCCAACCACGCGAACGCAAGCCCCGCGAAGAGCGCCAGCCGCGCGAACTGCGTGAGCCGCTGGATGCCGTGCAAGGTGATAGCCCAACCGTAAGCGAAGAAGTACGTGCCGAACGTCCGCAACGCGAACCGCGCCAGCCGCGTGCGCCGCGTGAAGAGCGCCAGCCGCGTGCCGAGCAGGCTGCAGCTGCCGCCGACGAGGAAGTGCTGAACACTGAAGAAGCCCTGCAGGACGATGAACAGGAAGGCAGCGAAGGTGGCGATCGTCCACGTCGCCGCTCCCGTGGTCAGCGTCGTCGCAGCAATCGCCGCGAGCGTCAGCGTGATGCCAACGGCAACCTGATCGAAGGCAGCGAAGAAGCTGGCGAAGAAAGCAGCGAAGAGGCCGGCACTCCGGCACTGGTAACCGCAGCAGTCACCGCCGCAGTTGCCGAGGCCGCGACCAGCACCGCAGAAACCAGCCCGAACGCAACCATCGAGCAGCCAAGCGAAACCGCCCCGGTAGCCCAGGTTGTAGCCGAGGCCGCAGCAGAAACTGCGCAGGTCAGCGAAGTTGCTGAAGTGGTTGAAGCGGCGGAAGTAACCGAAGTAGCAGCCGAAACTGTCGACAGCCCGATCGTCGAGACGCCGGCACCTGTCGCGAGCAGCGAAGTCGAGCCCACTGTTGCAGCGCCCGCTGCTGTAGAGGAAACGGCTCCGGTAGCAGTGGAACAGGCCGAAGTAGCCGCACCAGTGATCGTCGAAGCCGCACCGGTTGTGGCAGCCCCGATCGCCGAAGAAGCACCGGCCGTGGTCGTCAGCAGCAGTGGCCGAGCGCCCAACGATCCGCGCGAAGTGCGTCGTCGCCAGCGTGAAGCCGAACGCCTTGCCCGCGAAGCGGCTGAAGCCCAAGCTGCTGCTACGCAGGTCGAAGCCGCCGCACCCGTGGCTGAAGAGCCGGCTGCCGAAGCCGTAGTTGAAGCTGCAGCCGAAGCACCTGAGAGCATCGAAGCCGTCGAGCCCAAGGCTGAAGACGCGCAAGCAGAAGTAAACCAGGAGTCGCAAAGCTCGCTGTTTACTGAAGTGGACGCTGAAGAGCAGGATAAAGAAGTGGTCAAACCGCAGATCTGATCCACCCGGCAATAAAAAATTGCCTGGAGCAATTTTTAACGTCGCGTAGCGACGGCCCGCAGGGTAGCTGCCAGGGATGGCGAGCTATAAAAAAGGGGATGCTTCGGCATCCCCTTTTTTATTCCAGTCATTGTTAGAGCGCGACCGGCAATCTGTTCGCTGCTGCTAAAAACGCCTTACAGCACGTTTGGTTCGATCTCCAACTCCACCGCAAAACGCTGGGCGATATCCGCCTGAATGCGCCGGGCCAGCGTCAGCAACTGGGCCCCCGTGGCCGTGCCGTAATTGACCAGTACCAATGCCTGCAAGCGATGCACCCCGGCATCCCCCTCGCGAAAGCCCTTCCAGCCCGCACGCTCTATCAGCCAGCCAGCGGCCAGCTTGACCTGCCCGTCCGCCTGCCCATCCACCACCTGGGGATAGGCCACCAGATCGGTATGCTCGGCGCGCAGGCGTTGCGCCAGTTCGGCAGACACCAGGGGATTCTTGAAAAAGCTGCCGGCATTGCCCAACTCAGCAGGGTCCGGCAGTTTTTCGCTGCGAATGGCGCAGATGGCCTGACTGACATCCAGCGCCGTCGGCGCATTGATGCCCTGTTCCGCCAGACGCTGACGCACCGGGCCGTAATCCAGATGCAGTGCCGCGGCGCGACTCAAGGCAAAGCGCACACGAAGGATGACCCAACGCCCGCTTTCGCGCTTGAACAGGCTGTCGCGGTAGGCAAAGGCGCAGTCCTGCAGGGAAAACTCGCGCAGCTCGCCGCTCAACCGGTCGAGTGCCGTCAACCCGGCAAACAGGTCTTTCAGCTCAACCCCATAAGCGCCGATATTCTGCACCGGGGCCGCGCCCACGGTGCCGGGAATCAGGCTGAGGTTTTCCAGTCCGGCAAAGCCCTGGGCCAGCGTCCATTGCACAAAGGGATGCCAGGGCTCGCCCGCCTCCGCTTCGATCACTACACGCTGGCCGTCATCACTCAACACACGAATGCCGCGGCTGGCCATGCGCAGCACCAGGGCATCGACATCACGGGTCAGCAGCAGGTTGCTGCCACCGCCGAGCAGTAGCACCGGCAGCTGCTGCGCCTGGGCGTATGCCAGGGCCTCAGTCACCTGCTGATCGTTGCACGCCTCGACAAAATGGCTGGCCGAGGCCTCGACGGCAAAGCTGTTGTAAGGCTTCAGCGATACCTGGGGGCGAATCTGCAGGCTCATAAGCGCCCCTTGAGTTCGATAACCAGGGCATCACAGGCTTGCTCGAGTAAATCCAGCACCTGAGCAAAACCTGCCTCGCCGCCGTAATAGGGGTCAGGGACTTCATCGAGAGCAAGCTGATAGCGGCGCAGAAACAGATCCAGTTCGGTCAAGGCGTCGCCCGGGCGCAGGTGCTGCAAGTCGCGCAGATTGCTGTTGTCCATGGCCAGAATCAGGTCGAAGGCATGAAAATCTGCAGCCTGGACCTGCCGTCCGCGCAATGCAGAGAGGTCATAGCCACGCAGCTGCGCGGCCTGACGCGTGCGGATGTCCGCCGCCTTGCCCACATGCCAGTCGCCAGTGCCAGCCGAATCGACCTCGATGCGCCCTTCCAGCCCTGCTTCACGCAGCTTGTGGCGCAACACGCCTTCGGCCGTGGGCGAGCGGCAGATATTGCCCAGGCAGACAAACAGAACGCGCATCAGGCCCCCAGCAGGCGGCGAACGCGCTCGAGGTCTTCCTGGGTGTCGACCCCGGCGGGCGGTGCCTCAAGGGCGTCGGCGACATGGATACGCACGCCATGCCAGAGCGCGCGCAGCTGCTCCAGGCACTCGGTGTCTTCCAGCCAGCACGGGCCCCAGGCGACGAAGTCGTGGAGAAACTGTGCACGGTAGGCGTAGATGCCGATATGCCGGCGGTATGGCACGCCTGCTGGCAGCTCGTCGCGGCTCTGGGCGAAGGCATCCCGCGCCCAGGGCAGCGGCGCGCGGCTAAAGGTCAGGGCCAGGCCAGTCTTGTCACTGACCACCTTGACCACATTGGGGTTGAACAGCGCCTGCACATCCTCGATCGGCTCGGCCAGGGTAGCGATAGCCGCCTGCGGGTTGGCCGCGAGATTGGCCGCCACCTGATCGATGATGGCCGGCGGAATCAGCGGTTCGTCGCCCTGCACGTTGACGACTATGGCGTCGGCCGCCAGGCCCAGAGCCGTGGCCACTTCGGCCAGGCGGTCGGTGCCGGAGTTGTGGGAGGCGTCGGTGAGTACCACCTGCGCACCAAAGCCGCGGCAGACCTCGACGATGCGCGCATCGTCGGTGGCCACCACCACCTGCTGCGCACTGCTCTTGCAGGCCTGCTCCCAGACATGCTGGATCATCGGCTTGCCGGCAATATCCTGCAGCGGCTTGCCCGGCAGGCGGCTGGAGGCAAAGCGCGCCGGGATCACAACGGTAAAGGCTGTAGTCATTTACTTGTCCAGGCGCTCGTCGACAGTCAGGGTGCGGGCTTCGCTCCCCAGCATCACCGGAATCCCGTCACGCACGGGAAAAGCCAGGGCATCGGCCTTGCAGATCAACTCGCTCTTGTCCGCTGCGAGTTTCAGCGGGCCCTTGCACAGCGGGCAGGCGAGGATATCGAGTAGTTTCGGGTCCATGGGAAATCCTTGAGGTAGAGCGGCTACACGGGGCGAGACGGGCTCGCGGAATCGGCGCAGTGCCAGCGATGCGGCAGCAAACCCTGCAACTGCCCATCGAGCCAGGCGACAAATGCGGGCGATGGCTGACCATCGACCGCCAGGTACCACCAGTCGGGCGCAGCAAAGGCTCGGCATTTGACCGCATCCTTTTCCGTCATCACCACTGGCAGCGCCGGGCTGAAATTCAGCACCTCGGCGCTGTACGGCGCATGATCGGCAAAGGCATGCCTGACAGGCCGCCAGTGTAGCCCTTCGAGGGTGTTGAAGAAACGCTGCGGGTTACCGATACCGGCCACCGCGTGCAGGGCCTGGCCCGGAGGGAAATGCTCAAGGGAGCGAGTTTCGCCGCTGAGCAGATTGATCAGGGCCTGGGGCTGCAGATTGAAACTGTAGCCGCCCTGGGGATCCTCGCTCGCGCCGTTGTACAGCAGCGCATCGACACTGTGCAGGCGCTCCAGCGGCTCGCGCAGGGGGCCGGCTGGCAGGCAGCGGCGATTGCCCAGGCCGCGCGCCGCATCGATCAGCACCAGTTCCAGATCACGGGCCAGGCGATAGTGCTGCAGGCCATCGTCGCTGAGAATCAGGTCCAGCTGCTCGGCACGCAACAGGCTTGCCACCGCGCGACCGCGATCCGGGTCGATCATCAGCGGCACGCCGCTGCGCTGCACGATCAGCAGCGGCTCATCGCCGGCGACGCTGGCCGAGTCGTCTGCCCGAACCCGCCAGGGCAGGCTGGGTGGCTGCGCACCATAACCGCGACTGACCACCCCCACGCGCAGGCCGCGGCTACGGCAATGCTCGATCAGCCAAAGAATCAGCGGGGTCTTGCCGGTGCCGCCGACGGTGATATTACCCACCACCAGCACCGGTAAGGGAGCGCGGTAAATCTCGCCCTCGCCCGCCAGAAAGCGCGCGCGCTTACGCTGCACCACCGCACGGTAGAGCCACTCCAGCGGCCGCAACAGCACCAGCGCCGGGTGACCGGCATACCAGGCAGTTGTCAGACGCTCGGCCAGGCTCATAAGCGAGTAACCCTCAAGGCGCGGCCTGAGTCTCGACCGTAGTGATGCGCAGATGGGCAAAACCCAGCTTGCCTGCAGCATCCATGGCGGTGATCACGGCCTGATGCGGGGTCTGGGCGTCGGCACTGATAATCAGCGGCAGGCTGTTATCGCCCGCTGACTCTTTCTGCAGGGCCGCCATCAGGCTGTCCAGATCGCTTTTCAGCAAGGCCTTGGCATTCAGCGAATAACTGCCATCGGCCGCGATCAGCACCTCCAGCTGCTTCAGCTCGGTCTGCTCCGGCGGCGTGCCACTGGCGGCCTCCGGCAGATCGACCTTGAGCTGGGTCTCGCGGGTAAAGGTGGTAGTGACCACAAAGAACAGCAGCAGGATAAACACCACGTCGATCAACGAGGCCAGGTTGATTTCGACGTTTTCCCGCGGTTTGCGCCGGAATTTCACGCCTTGTCCTCACCCAGATCGACGTCACGGTCACCCTGTACCACTTCCACCAGCTTGATCGCCTCCTGCTCCATGCCGACCACCAGCTCGTCGATACGGCGCTGCAGGTAGCGGTGGAAGAACAGCGCAGGGATAGCCACCATCAGGCCTGCCGCCGTGGTGATCAGGGCCTTGGAAATACCGGCAGCGAGTATCGGTGCATTGGCCATGCCCGCCCCCATAAAGGAGCTGAAGATCTCGATCATGCCCAGCACCGTGCCGAGCAGGCCCAACAGCGGCGCAATGCCGGCAATGGTGCCCAGGGCATTGAGGTAGCGCTCCAGGTCGTGAATGACCCGCGCCGCGGCTTCCTCGATGCACTCCTTCATGATCTCGCGACCATGCTTGGAGTTGGCCAGCCCCGCCGCCAGGATCTGCCCAAGGGGCGAATTGGCGCGCAGCTCCTTGAGCTTCTGATTATTGAGTTTCTTGTCCTTGATCCACTTCCATACCTGACCAAGCAGGTTGGGTGGGGTGATGCGGCTCGGCCGCAGCGTCCACAGGCGTTCGGCAATAATGCCGGCCGCTGCGATAGAACACAGAATGATTGGCAGCATCATCCAGCCGCCAGCTTTGACCAGTTCCCACACGGTGGCAGATCCCCTTCACAAAAGTGGCAGCACTCTAGCATAGGGTCGCGGCCACGCCGACCGCCGCGGTTCTCATTTTTCCCGCCAGAAACGTGCGCGATGGCGCAAACCCTGCGCTGGCGCGAAAACGCCCAGGCGAATCAATACCGCGCCCTGCTCGACACTGTCGTACAGGTCCGCGGAAACCGCCCGATAGCGCGCCAGCACCTCGGCATGGGGGTGACCAAAGGCATTGTGCTGCCCGCGGGAGATCAGCGCCCCGTGAGGTGCTACCTGCGCCAGCAAGGCCTGCGATGAGGAACCGCGGCTGCCGTGGTGGGGAGCCAGCAGCCACTCGGCACGCGGCGTCATATCGCTGGCCAGGAGCGCCTGCTCGGCGTGGCTGTCGATGTCGCCGGTCAAGAGCAGACGCTCGCCAGCGGCCTCGACCCGCAATACGCAGGAGGCCTGGTTGCCGTCGCCGGCGGCCGCCCACTGCCAGAGGCTGAACTGCACGCCATCCCATTCCCAGCGCTGCCCGCTGACGCAGGCCTCGGCCTGTAGCCGGCCGGGCAAGCGTCCAGGCTCGCCACTGACGATCCGGCGTACCGGCATCCCGCGCTGAATCGCCGGCGCGCCACCGACGTGGTCGTTGTCGCCATGACTGAGCAGCAACAGGTCAAGCTCGTGCACACCCAGGACCCGCATGGACGGTAATACCACCCGCTCGCCGGTGTCGAAATCGCCGAAGCGCGGCCCGGCATCGTAGAGCAGCGCGTGCCTCTGGGTGCGTACCAGCACCGCCAGACCCTGCCCCACATCCAGCATCCACACCTCGGCCTGCGCGTAATCCGGGCGCGGCTGCGGGCTGAACAACAGCGGCAGCAGCAGCACCGCACCCAAGCTGCGCCCCGGGATTCCCGCCGGCAGCAGTAAGAGCCAGGCCCCCAGCAGCACCAGCAACCAGGCCCACAGGGGCAATGCGCTGGGCAACCAGGCCGGTAGCCAGGTCGCCATCTGCCCGAGCAAGATAAACAGCAAATCGAGCGCGGCCCCGGCCAGCCAGAGCACACTGCTGCCCAACCAGGGTACCGGTAACAACAGGCTGCCGAACAGCGCCAGCGGCACCACCAGCATGCCCACCACGGGCACCGCAATCAGATTGGCCAGCGGGCCGCTGACACTCACCGGCAAACCCAACGCCAACAACAAGGGCAACAGGCCGACGGCCATAGCCCACTGCGCCCGCCCCAGGCTTCGCCACCAGGGCCATGCACCAAGGCGGCCACTGAAGATCAGAATCAACAGCAATACCGCGCCAAACGACAGCCAGAAACCCGGCTGCAGGCTGGCCAGGGGCTCCAGCAATAGAACCGCGACCAATGCCAGTAGCAGCGGCAACCAGACGCCCAGATGACGAAAGCGCCAACGCCAGAGCAACACCAGTCCGACCATCACGCAGGCGCGCCGCACCGGCACCTCGAAACCCGCCAACAGCCCATAACCCAAGGCCCCGGCAAAGGCCAGGCTACAGGCCCAGGGGAGCCAAGGCAGGCTCCGTGGCCACCAGCCCAGCCGCGCCAGACTGGCCACCAGGCCATACAGCAAGCCCGCCAACAGGCCGATATGCTGTCCGGAAATCACCATCAGATGCACGGTGCCGGTGCTCTGCAGCACCTGCCAGTCGGCGGTGGACAAGCCCGAACCGTCACCCAGCACCAGTGCCGTCAGCGCCCCCTCACGCCCTTGCGCAGGGGTGGCCAGCAGACGCTGACGCAGGATGTCGCGCCAGCTCCCCAGGCCATTGGCGGCGCGCAGCAACTCGCCGCTTTTAACCGTGCCGGTAGCACCCAGACGCTGTGCCAGGAGCCAGGCCTCGAAATCGAATGACTGCGGGTTGACCAGGCCATGGGGGCGCTTGAGGCGCACCGCCAGCCGCCAGGTCTCCCCCGCCTGCAGCGCCGGCCCGCCATACCAGGCCAGGCGCATGCGGGCAGGCAGCTCGGCCCGCCGTGAGTGCGCGCCCTGTAGCTGAAAACGCACCACCCCCGCGCCTACCTCGGGTAAACCCACCACCTGCCCCTGCAGCCACAGGGTGCGGCCATCGAGCTCGGCGGCCAGGCGGTCATCCAGCGCCCACTGCGCCGAGATGCAGGCCCAGCTCAAGCCGAACAGAAAGAAACCCAGGGAGTAAGCGCGCGAGGGCAGCAGCAACAGGCCCAGCAGCGGCAACAGACACAGCAGCCAGAACGGCGGCAATGCCGGTAGAAAGCGCAGCGCAAGCAATCCCGCTGCAAGCGCCAATATCCCTGTGCGCATAGACTCGCTCCATCAGCCGATACCGGGTACTGACCCCTCGCTCAGCTTTTGCATATTTGCTGTCACAAAGTGTGAAAGCAGGCCGCCATTAAACTGTGCATAATATCGGCGCTTTTTCCTCGTCCGAGAGCCTTCATGCCGCGTCGTTTATTCAAGCGCTACATGCCCAACCCAGAACGCATCAAGGCTAGCAAATCCTTGCGTTTTCTCGGGGCCTTGATTCACGACCCCAATCTCTGGCACCTCAACCGTCACTCCGTTTCCCGCGCCATGGCCATCGGCCTGTTCTGGGCCATGATCCCCATGCCCATGCAGATGCTGGTTGCCGCCGTGGTGGCTATCCCCGCCCGGGCCAATATGCCGATCTCGGTCGGCCTGGTCTGGCTGACCAACCCGGTGACCATGCCCGCGGTGTTCTATTGCAACTATAAGCTCGGTGCCTGGCTGATAAACACGCCGGCCATGCAGATGCCTGAACACATGAGCCTGGGCTGGATCGGCCATATGCTGCAGACCCACTGGCAACCGCTCTATCTCGGTTCCCTGGTGCTGGGCATTGTGCTGGCCGTGATCGGCTACTTCGCCACCAACGCCTACTGGCACTGGTGGGTCAGGCGCAGCTGGCGCAAACGCCAGGAAAAACGCCGCCTGCGTGAACAGCAACCCTAGAACCCTGTCGGACTCCTAAACAGCAAAAAGCCGTTACTCAGTAACGGCTTTTTCGTTTCAGGCAGCTTAGCCTACTCGTAACGCAGCGCATCGGCCGGTTGTATCTGCGCCGCTCGCCAGGAGGGGTAGAGCGTCGCCAGAAAACTCAGGGCAAATGCCGCGCTGCAGATCAGCAGCACATCGGAGAACAGCAACTGCGACGGCAGGTTGCTGATGAAATACACATCCGAACTCATGATCTGCTGGCCGCTCAGACGCTCGATCCAGCCCACCAGTTGGCTGACATTCAAGGCGGCGAGAATACCCAGTAGCGCACCGATCAGCGTACCTGTCACGCCAATCACCGTGCCCTGAACCATAAAGATCCCCATGATCTGCCTGGGCGTGGCTCCCAGCGTCCGCAGGATGGCGATATCGCCGCCCTTGTCGGCCACCACCATGATCAACGTGGCGATGATATTGAAGGCCGCCACGGCCACGATCAGCAGCAGCAGCAGACCGATCATGGTCTTCTCCATCTTCATCGCACTGAACAGACTGCCCTGAGTCAGGGTCCAGTCGCTGGCCTTGTAGCCCTTCCCCAGACCGGCGGCAATGCTCGCCGCCACCTGCGGGGCCTGATAAAGGTCCTGCAGCTTCAGGCGCACGCTCTGTACCTGGCCCGGCTGCATGCGCTGGATATGCGCGGCATCGGCGACATGGATCAGGGCCAGGGAGCTGTCCAGCTCGGCACCAACCTTGAACACCCCGACCACATTCAGACGCTGCATGCGCGGGCTGATACCGCCCGGCACACTGCTCAGCTCCGGCACGATCAGCGCCAGCTTGTCGCCCACCTGCAACTGGAAACGTCGTGCGGTGATCTCACCGATCACCACGCCGAACTCACCCTCGCGCAGATCGCTCAGGCGACCCTGCTGCATATGCGTGTCGATGATCGACACCTGCGGCTCCAGCGCCGGATCGACGCCCTGCAACTGGATCGGCTGCATCGCCCCGCGAAAGGACAGCATCCCCTCCAGCTCGGCAAAGGGCACCGCGGCGACAACCTGCGGATTGTTCTTCGCGGCAGCCGCGACCTGCTGCCAATCATCCAGCGGCTGCACTCCGGCGATACTGGCGTGAGGCACCATGCCGAGAATCCGCGTGCTCATTTCCTTCTGGAAACCGTTCATCACCGACAGCACCACGATCATGGCCAGCACGCCCAGGGCCAGACCGATCATCGAAGTCAGCGAGATAAAGGAAATAAAGTGATTGCGCCGCTTGGCCCCGGTATAGCGCATACCGATAAAGATACTCAGCGGACGGAACATCAGACAGCCACCAGCTTGCCGTCTTCCAGACGCAGGATGCGGTCCATCTGCCGGGCCAGCCCCATGTCGTGGGTCACCACCAGAAACGCCGTCTGCGAAGAGCTGCTCAGCTCGCGCATCAGCTCCTGAATACCCTGGGCGGTGTGGTGGTCGAGGTTGCCGGTGGGCTCATCGAGCAGCACCAGCCCCGGCTTGTTCACCAGCGCCCGGGCAATCGCCACGCGCTGCCGCTCGCCGCCGGACAACTCTGACGGCTTGTGCGCCAGGCGATGGCCCAGGCCGACTCGCTCCAGTAGCGCGGTAGCACGCTGCCGGGCTTCGGGGATCGGCGTGCGGCCGATCAGCAGCGGCATGCAGACGTTTTCCAGGGCAGTGAATTCCGGCAACAGGTGATGGAACTGATAGACGAAGCCCAGGGCCCGGTTGCGCAGCAGCCCCCGCTCCTTCTCGTTCAGCGCCGACAGCTCTTCGCCCGCCAGCCAGACACTGCCGGTGCTCGGCGTATCCAGGCCGCCGAGCATATTGAGCAGGGTGCTCTTGCCCGAGCCGGAAGTGCCGACAATGGCCAGGCGCTCGCCGGGATGCAGTTCGAGCTGCAGGTCCGCCAGCACCACCACCGACTGCGGGCCCTCCTCATAACTTTTACCGAGGTTGCGACAACTAAGAACTGCCTTGTCTTGCATAAGCTGATCACTCATAACGCAGCGCCTCCGCGGGCTGGGTACGGGCCGCGCGCCAGGCTGGATAAAGGGTGGCAAGAAAACTCAGGAGCAGAGCCGCGGCACACACCAGCAGCACATCCTGGAGCATCAGTTGTGAGGGGATATAGTCGATAAAGTAGACATCGGCATTGAGAAACTGCATGCCCAGCAGCGACTCCAGAGCGGCAATAGCGGCACTCACATTGAGCGCGGCGAAGATGCCCAGGACAGCGCCTATGGCGGTGCCGAACACCCCGATCACCGTGCCCTGGACCATAAAAATCGCCATGATCTGCCCCGGCGTCGCGCCCAGGGTGCGCAGGATGGCGATGTCGCCCTTCTTGTCGGTGACCACCATGACCAGGGTGGAGATGATATTGAAGGCCGCCACCGCGACGATCAGCAACAACAGCAGACCGATCATCGCCTTCTCCATGCGGATCGCCTGATACAGGTTGCCATGGGTGCGGGTCCAGTCGCGGGCATGGTAATCGCCCTCGCCAAGGGTCTGCGCCAGCGCCCAGGCCGTGCGCGGGGCCTCGAACAGGTCGGCGAATTTCAGGCGAATGCCCTGCACCTGATCGGCCTGCCAACGCTGCAGGCGGGCCAGGTCCTGCACATGAGTCAAGGCCAGGTGACCGTCGATCTCGCCGGCACCGACATGAAACAGGCCAACCACGGTAAAGCGCTTGAGCCGCGGGAACATCCCGGCGGGGGTAACGGTTACTTCCGGGGCGACGAAGGTGATCTTGTCGCCCAGGCCCACACCCAGCTTGGCCGCGGCCTTGTCGCCGATCACCATGCCGAATTCGCCGGGGCGCAGATCCGCCAGCCGGCCCTGCTGGAAGAAGTCATCGATAATCGACACCTTGACCTCTTCCAGCGGGTCAATCGCGTTGATCAGCACCTTCTGCACCTTGCCCTCATAGGTCAGCAGCCCCTGCATCTGGCTGAAGGGGGCGGCTGCCAGCACCTGAGGATTGGCCTGGGCCTGCTCGGCCAGGCTGCGCCAGTCATCGATCGGCGTGGCACTCTCGACGGTGGCGTGCGGCACCATGCCGAGCACCCGGGTGCGCATTTCGTGATCGAACCCATTCATCACCGACAGCACCAGAATCATCACCAGCACACCCAGTGCCAGCCCGATCATCGAAGTCAGCGAGATAAAGGAGACAAAATGGTTGCGACGCTTGGCCCGCGTGTAGCGCGTGCCAATAAATACGAACAGAGGTCTGAACATGTGAGGGCTTTTGCAGGTAAAGAGGAACGTCCTTGTGGCGGGGCCTGGCCAGCAGCTTTACACTCAGACCACTACTGCTGCCATGGGTTCGCCATGTCGACTCAAGATGAAGATGACCGCCGCGAATACTATCGTATCGACGATACGATCGCACTGGAATTCACCCCACTGTCCGGCGCAGATGCCCTGGCCACTGACGCGCTGCACGACAGCTCGCCGCTGTTCAACCTGCTCAGCGACCTGCACCTGATGGACTTCGAGTCGCAGCACCTGCTGCGGCATATCAGCGAACGCGACCGCACCCTGGCCAACTACCTCAAGGTCATCAACAAGCGCATCGACCTGCTCGGCCAAGCCGTGGCCCAGAGCCTGCTGCGCGATATCGGCGCGCCGCGCCAGGTCAGCCTGTCCGAAGGCGGCGTGAGCTTCAACAACGCGCAGAGCATCGCCCTCGACACCCACCTGGCGATCAAGATGGTCCTGATGCCACAGGCCCTGGGCCTGCTGCTCAGGGCCAAGGTGGTGCACTGCAGTCCGCTGCCGTCGCAACAGTTCGAGATCGGCACCGCGTTCGAAGCCCTGACCGATGCCCAGCGCCAGCTGCTGGCCCGGCATATCCTGCAACGTCAGGCACTGGAACGACGCCAGGCCCGCGAACTACCGGATACACCCTGATGAGCACTCTGATGCTGCCACGCCTGCTGTTATTGCTCTGCCTGCTGCCCCTGGGCGCAGCCGCGGAGGTCCTGCAAATTCCTATCGGCCAGCAGGGCGCAAACCAGCTCGCACTGCCCCAGCGCGGTGAATCGCAGCGCGCGGTACTCGAACGTTTCGGCCTGGCCGACCAGGAGCATCCCAGCGTCGGCAACCCGCCGATTACCCGCTGGGATTACCGCGAATTCAGCGTCTATTTCGAACACCAGCATGTGATCAACAGCGTGCGCCATCACCAACCCGGCGCAACCCCAGCCAACAAGGAGCAGCAGTGACGCATATTTATGGACACCGGGGGGCCAAGGGCGAAGCACCGGAAAACACCCTTGTCAGTTTCCAGAAATGCCTGGAATCAGGCGTAAACCGTTGCGAACTGGACCTGCACCTGTCGCGCGACGGCCAACTGATGGTCATTCACGACCCCAGCCTCAAGCGCACCACAGGCCACCGCGGCAAGGTGATCGAACACGACGCCGCCGAACTGGTCGGTTATGACGCGCGCAAGGGTGGCCCTGGCTGGGTCCACCCCTGCCCTATCCCGCGCCTGGAGGAACTGTTTCAGCAGTGTCCATTCGAGCATTGGCAGCTGGAAGTCAAAAGCGCTTCGAAGACCCGCGCCGCCCAGACCGTCAAGGCCATTGCCGAGCTGGCTGAGCGCTACCAGCTAAGCGACCAGCTCACCGTCACCTCCAGCTCCCGGGAAGTACTCACGGCCCTGCTGCACCTGACTCCGCAGCTCAAACGCGGCCTGGTGGCCGAATATGCCTGGCTCGACCCGCTGAAGGTGGCCCAGCACTACGACTGCCACCTGCTGGCCCTGAACTGGACCCTGTGCACCCCGGAACGCCTGCTCAAGGCCCAGAAGAACGGCCTGCATGTCTCGGTGTGGACGGTCAACGAACCGGCGCTGATGCGCCGGCTGGCGGATTTCGGTGCGGACAGCATCATCACCGACTTCCCGGGCCTGGCGGTGCAGACGCTCAAGGCCTAGGCGCTGTAGCCGGGGAGTCATTTGCGACCTGGAGGCCGGTTGCACCGGCTCTGTATACCAACAGCACCCAACCCAGCACGCATAAAAAAACCGGCCACCAGGGCCGGTTTTTCGTTAAGCCTGATCAGAAACTCTCCCGATTTGGCCAACGCCAGTCGCAAGAGTCGCTGAACGGGTTCTCCCCGGCCGGCTCAGGCCACCGGCCGGAGCCGCTCAAAAAAGCCGGTTGAGACCGTCGAACGCCGCCACCCGGTAGGCTTCTGCCATGGTCGGGTAGTTGAAGGTGGTGTTGACGAAATACTTGATGCTGTTGGCCTCGCCCTTCTGGTTCATGATCGCCTGACCGATATGCACGATCTCCGAGGCCTGGTAGCCGAAACAGTGTACGCCAAGCACTTCCAGGGTCTCGCGGTGGAACAGGATCTTCAGCATGCCCACCGGTTCGTGGGAAATCTGCGCCCGGGCCATGCCCTTGAAAAAGGCCTTGCCCACTTCGTAGGGAATCTTGGCCTGGGTCAGTTCGCGCTCGTTCTTGCCGATCGAGCTGATCTCCGGAATCGTGTAGATGCCAGTCGGTACGTCATCGACAAAGCGCCAGGTGCCATTGTCGACGATGCTGCCGGCAGCCGAACGGCCCTGGTCGGCCGCCGCACTGGCCAGGCTCGGCCAGCCGATCACGTCGCCCGCAGCGTAGATGTTCGACACCTCTGTGCGGTAACTCTGGTCGACTTCGATCTGGCCACGACCGTTGACCTTGATGCCGATATTCTCCAGGCCAAGCTGATCGGTGTTGCCGGTACGGCCATTGCACCAGAGAAAGGCGTCGGCCTTGATCTTCTTGCCGGACTTGAGGTGTAGAACCACCCCGTTATCCACACCTTCAACGCTTTCGTAATCTTCGTTGTGGCGAATCAGCACGTTGTTATTGCGCAGGTGATAGCTCAGCGCATCGGAGATTTCCGCATCGAGGAAGCTCAGCAGCTGATCACGGTTGTCGATCAGATCGACCAGTACACCCAGGCCGCTAAAGATCGAGGCGTACTCGGAACCGATCACCCCGGCACCGTAGATGATGATGCGGCGCGGGGTATGGCCGAGACTGAGAATGGTGTCGCTGTCGTAGATGCGCGGGTGGTGAAAGTCCACGTCCGCCGGGCGGTAAGGCCGCGAGCCGGTGGCGATGACGATCTGCTTGGCCACCAGTGTTTCCACCACGCCATTGGGGCACACCACTTCGACGGTCTGCTCGTCGGCAAAGCTGCCGGTGCCGAAAAACACATCGATACGGTTGCGTGCGTAGTAACCAGTACGCGAGGTCACCTGCTTGGCGATCACCCGTTCGGCGCTTTTCAGCACATCCGGGAAGGAGAACCAGCGCGGCTCGCCGATCTGACGGAACATCGGGTTGGTGTTGAACTGCATGATCTGCCGCACCGAGTGGCGCAGCGCCTTGGACGGGATGGTGCCCAGGTGGGTGCAGTTGCCGCCGACTTCGCGCCGGCTATCGACCACGGCCACCTTGCGCCCGGCCTTGGCCGCGTTCATTGCCGCGCCCTCACCCGCCGGGCCTGAGCCCAGCACCACCACATCGTAGTTGTAGACCGCCATGTTTACTCCTTCAGATCACACCGGAGCACTTGTACCGTGCTCTCGGCAGGGCCAGCACTGCGCACGCAGCCTGACAATCAATGCGTTCACTGCAAGCCCAGCTTTTCAGCTAGCCGCAGGACGATTAGCGTTTGGTCGCGTCGTAAGCCAGGGCTGCGGTTTTGCCTTGCGGGTCGCTGTTGATCTCCTCGCACTTCTCGCGGCTGCCACCACAGATCGAGCACTCTTTCTCGATACCCAGGTTGGCGATACCACCGCACGAGCCGGCGATAGGCTTGCGGCCCATCATTACGCCCACTGCCATCATGCCGACTACCAGCAGCATGGTCAGAAACACCACTAAAAACGTCATTGCTCTTCTCCTGCAGCGAATAGCTGCTCAAAAGCCTGAGTACTCTGTGTGACGAATGCCTCGCCCTCACGGGTCACGAAAAACGCCGCAATGCCCTGCTGTTCAGCAAATGCCAGACCACGCTCGGTGCCCATCACCATTAGTACGGTAGACAAGCCATCGGCGCGCAAGGTCGATTTATCGGCCACGGTCACCGCCGCCAGCTTGTGGGTAATGGGTGCCCCGGTTGCCGGATCGAGGGTATGGGAATAACGCTGGCCATTCTCCTCGAAATAGTTGCGGTAATCGCCGGAGGTGGAAATGCCATAGCCATCCAGCTCCAGCACCCGCTGCGCGACGCGCTGGCCGTCCTGAGGAGCCTCCAGGCCGATACGCCAGTGCTCGCCGTCGGGCTTTCTTCCCGCCGCCTTGAGCTCGCCGGTGACTTCCACCAGATAGCTGTCGATGCCCAGCTCGTTGAGACGCTGGACGATACGGTCCACCGCATAGCCGGCAGCGATGCTGTTGAAGTCGACTTGCACATCGACCTCCTTGCACAGCTGGCCCGCCTCGATACGCAGATGCTGCATCCCCATGCGCTCACGGGCGGCCGCCAGCAACTGCGCAGAGGGAACCTTCTCGGCACGCGCCTTGGGGCCAAAACCCCAAAGGTTGAGCAGCGGCTCCAGGGTCAGATCGAAAGCCCCCTGGCTCTGCTGATTGAGCACCTGCCCGGCTGCAACCAGTTCCAGCACCCCATCCGGCATGACCTGACAGCTGCCTGCGGGTGCCTGATTGAACTGCTCGATGGCGGAATCATCGCGATAGGTCGACATCTGCTGGTCAATGTCGGCCAGGATGGTTTCGGTCTCGCGCTTAAGCAGGTCCAGGCTGGGCGAATCCTTGCCGCGCACGTACTTGATCGAATAGGTGCTGCCCATGGTCGGGCCGGAAAACTCTTCCACCCGATCTGAAAACAAGCAGCCCGTTAGGGCTGCCAGCAAGCTGGCAGCGATAACGGGCCGTAGTACCGCATAACTCATGCTTAACCGCCGAAGTCGTCGAGGAGGATATTCTCCTCCTCCACACCCAGGTCGACCAGCATCTTGATCACCGCGGCGTTCATCATGGGCGGACCGCACATGTAGAACTCGCACTCTTCCGGAGCCGGATGGTCCTTGAGGTAGTTCTCGTACAGCACGTTGTGAATAAAGCCCTTGAGCCCCGTCCAGTTGTCTTCCGGCAGCGGATCGGACAGCGCCAGATGCCATTTGAAGTTGGGGTTCTCTTCCTGCAGCTTGTCGTACTCTTCGACGTAGAAGGCCTCACGCATGGAGCGCGCGCCATACCAGAAGCTGATCTTGCGCTTGGACTTCAAACGCTTGAGCTGGTCGAAGATGTGCGAACGCATCGGTGCCATACCGGCACCACCGCCGATAAATACCATCTCGGCGTCGGTGTCCTTGGCGAAGAACTCACCAAACGGACCGTACACGTCGATCTTGTCGCCCGGCTTGAGGCTGAACACGTAGGAGCTCATCTTGCCCGGTGGCAGATCGTCCTTGCCCGGTGGTGGCGAGGCGATACGGATATTGAACTTCACCAGACCCACTTCTTCCGGGTAGTTGGCCATGGAATAGGCACGGATCACGGTCTCTTCGACCTTGGACACGTACTTCCACTGGTTAAACTTGTCCCAGTCGCCGCGGTACTCCTCCTGAATGTCGAAGTCCTTGTAGTACACGGTGTGCGGCGGGCATTCCAGCTGCACATAACCACCGGCGCGGAAGTCGACGCTTTCGCCTTCCGGCAGTTTCAGCGTCAGTTCCTTGATGAAAGTGGCCACGTTGGGGTTGGACTCAACGGTGCACTCCCACTTCTTCACGCCGAAGACTTCTTCCGGCACTTCGATCTTCATGTCCTGCTTGACCGGAGTCTGGCAGGACAGACGCCAGCCAGCCTTGGCCTCGCGGCGAGTGAATGCCGCCTCTTCAGTCGGCAGCATTTCACCGCCGCCATGCTCGACCACACACTTGCACTGGGCGCAGGTACCGCCGCCACCGCAAGCCGAAGACAGGAAGATATTGTTGGCCGCCAGGGTCTGCAGCAACTTGCCGCCGGCCGGTACCACAATGGTTTTTTCGCCGTTGATCTCGATGCTCACATCACCGCTGGAAACCAGCTTGGCGCGCGCCGCGAGAATGACCAGCACCAGCGCCAGCACGATGCCGGTGAACATGCCGATGGCGATAAGAATCTCTAAATTGATCATCTATGCATCCCTTCCTTACAACTGCACGCCGGAGAAGGACATAAAGCCCAGAGACATCAGGCCGATGGTGATAAAGGTGATACCCAGGCCCTGCAGGCCAGCCGGAACGTCGCTGTACTTGAGCTTCTCGCGAATCCCCGCCAATGCGGCAATCGCCAGCGCCCAGGACAGACCGGAGCCGAAGCCATACACGGTACTTTCCGCCAGGTTGTAGTCACGCTCGACCATAAACAGGGTACCGCCCATGATGGCGCAGTTCACTGTAATCAGAGGCAGGAATACCCCGAGGGCGTTGTAGAGGCTGGGTACATACTTATCCAGCAGCATTTCCAGGATCTGCACGATCGCCGCGATCACCCCGATGTAGCTGAGCAGACCGAGGAAGCTCAGGTCCACTTCCGGCAAACCGGCCCAGGCCAGCGCACCATCTTTCAGCAGGTAGGTGTAGATCAGGTTGTTCGCAGGCACGGTGATGACCTGCACCACGATAACCGCGATACCCAGGCCAATCGCCGTCTCGACTTTCTTCGAGATGGCGATAAAGGTGCACATGCCGAGGAAGAAGGCCAGTGCCATGTTCTCAACGAACACCGCCTTGGCCAGCAAGCTGAGGTAATGCTCCATTAGTAAGCCTCCTTATTCGAGACCTGTGGAGCCATCTTGAAGCTTGGCTTCTCCAACTGCTCTTTTTTCCAGCTACGCAGTGCCCAGATAAACAAACCGATCAGGAAGAACGCCGAAGGCGGTAGCAATAGCATGCCGTTAGGCTGGTACCAGCCACCGTCGTTGATCACCGGAATGATCTCGTAGCCCATCAGTTTGCCGGCACCGAACAGCTCACGAATGATGCCCAGGGCAATCAACATGGCACTGTAGCCCAGACCGTTACCGATACCGTCGAAGAACGACAGCACCGGCGGGTTCTGCATGGCAAAGGCTTCGGCGCGACCCATCACGATGCAGTTGGTGATGATCAGCCCGACGAACACCGAGAGCTGCTTGGACAGGCTGAAGGCGTAGGCCTTGAGCACCTGATCGACCACAATCACCAAGGAAGCAATGATCACCATCTGCACGATCATGCGAATGGAGCTAGGGATCTGACTGCGAATCATCGAGATAAACAGGTTGGAAAACCCGGTTACCAGAGTCAGGGCAATCGACATCACCATCGCGGTTTTCAGGTTCGAGGTCACCGCCAGAGCGGAACAGATGCCAAGAATCTGCAAACCAATCGGGTTGTTATTGAAAACCGGATTGAGCAGAACTTCTTTAATAGTCGGCTGCGACATAATTAAGCCTCCCCTGCGCGCAGGTTAGCGATAAACGGACCAAAACCGTTCTGACCCAGCCAGAAATTCAGCAGGTTATCGACACCCTTGCTGGTCAGCGTCGCGCCAGCCAGTGCATCAACCTGGTGAACAGCCTTAGGGCTTTGCGGATCTACACCGCCCTTGACCACAGCAACAGACAGTTTGCCGTCTTCATCGAATAGGGTTTTACCCAGCCACTGCGCCTTCCACTTCGGATTATCCACTTCGCCACCCAGACCAGGGGTCTCGGCGTGCTGGTAGAAACCCATACCGGCAACAGTATTAAGGTCGCCCTTGATGGCAATAAAGCCATATAGCGTGGACCACAGGCCGTAACCACGCACAGGCATGATCAAGGTGTCCATCTGACCGTCTTTCTCCACCACATAAACAGTGGTGTAACGCTCCAGGCGCTTGATCGAAGCAATGTCCTGATCAGCGCTAAGAACGCTGGACAGCTTGGGATCTTTGACCGCTTTAAGCGGATCAAAGGTCAGCGGGTCTTTAGCGTCCGAGAACTTGCCCGTTTCCAGGTCAACCAGCTTGGCCGTCACAGTACCTTTAAACATGTCTTTGACTTGCGCGCTGGACATGTTCGGCTGCCCCAGCCCGGCGATTGCCAGGATGCTGCGCTGCTTGTCCAGCTGGCGGTTTTCCACCTGAGTCGGTTTCAGCGCGATGGCTGCACCGGCAACAAACACCGAGCACACCAGGCAGACCAACAGGGCTACCACCAAGGTGCGGACGGTAGATTCTTTTTGACTAGACATTGCGTGCCAGCCTCCGCTTGATATTGGCTTGAACGACGAAATGGTCGATCAGCGGTGCGAACAGGTTGGCGAACAGGATCGCCAGCATCATGCCTTCCGGGAAGGCCGGGTTGACCACACGGATCAACACCACCATCACGCCGATCAGGGCACCGAAAATCCACTTGCCGGTATTGGTCATGGATGCCGACACCGGGTCGGTGGCCATAAAGAACATGCCGAAAGCAAAACCGCCGACCACCAGATGCCAGTGCCAAGGCATGGCAAACATCGGGTTGGTGTTCGAACCGAGCATATTGAGCAGCAGGCTGAAGCCGATCATGCCCAACATCACGCCGGTAACGATGCGCCAGGAAGCAATCTTGGTCATCAGCAGGATGCCGCCACCGATGAGGATCGCCAGGGTGCTGGTTTCGCCCATGGAACCCTGAATGGTGCCGACAAAGGCGTCCATCCAGGTGATGCCATTGTTCACCACGTTTTCAATGCCACCAGCAGCGGCCAGGCTCAGCGAGGTTGCACCGGCAAAACCGTCAACCGCAGTCCAGACTGCGTCACCGGACATCTGCGCCGGGTAGGCGAAGAACAGGAAGGCACGGCCGGTCAGCGCCGGGTTGAGGAAGTTCTTACCGGTACCGCCGAACACTTCCTTGCCAATCACTACGCCGAAGCTGATACCCAGGGCCACCTGCCAAAGCGGAATGCTCGGCGGCAGAATCAGAGCAAACAATACAGAGGTCACGAAGAAACCTTCGTTGACTTCATGCTTGCGGACCGAGGCAAACAGCACTTCCCAGAAACCGCCGACGATAAACGCCGTCGCATAAACCGGCAGGAAATAAGCCGCGCCCTGGATAAAGTTATCCCACAGGCTATTGGGGTCAAACCCGGCCAGCGAGCCGATCAGCGCAAAACGCCAGCCTTCCTGGGCCGCCAGCAGCTCAGGGCTGTTAGCGAAGATCAGGTTGGCCTGATAACCGGTGTTCCACATACCGAAAAACATCATCGGGAAGGTACACAACCACACGGTGATCATCATGCGCTTGAGGTCGATGCCGTCACGCACGTGGGCGGTGGTCTTGGTTACGCTGCCTGGGCGATAGAAGAAAGTGTCAACAGCCTCATAGAGGGCGTACCACTTCTCTAACTTGCCGCCTTTTTCGAAGTTGTGCTCGACTTTATCGAGGAATGCACGAATACCCATGACTTAACCCTCCTTCTCAATACGGGCGAGGTTATCGCGCAGGATCGGGCCGTACTCATACTTGCCGGCACAGACATAGGTGCACAGCGCCAGGTCTTCTTCGTCGAGTTCCAGACAGCCCAGTTTCTGAGCCATCTCGGTGTCACCGACGATCAGGTAGCGCAGCAGTTGCGTCGGCAGGATATCCAGCGGCATCACGGCTTCGTAGTTGCCCACCGGCACCATGGCGCGCGGGCTGCCATTGGTAGTGGTGGAGAAGGCGAACTTCTTCGCAGCGTTGAGCTTGGAAACAAAGATGTTCATCACCGAGTGCTTGTTTACCCCGGCACGCAGGTAATGCATCAGCTCACGCTCGTGCCCCTCAACCAGGCAGGACACCTGCAGGTGATAGCGACCGAGGAAGGCGAAAGCACCCTGGGCAGTACGGCCACCCAGCACCGAACCGGAAATTACCCGGTTGAAGCCCGGCTGCAGCTGACCCGCAGTCAGTTCGCCGAGGCTGGCACCCAGACGGGTACGCAGCAGACGCGGCTGCTCGACCACTGGGCCGGCCAGCGCGACAACGCGCTCGATCCAGAGCTGCCCGGTGGTGAACAGCTTGCCGATGGCAATCACGTCCTGGTAGTTGATCGACCACACGCTCTTGCTGGCGTTGACCGGATCAAGGAAGTGGATATGGGTACCCGGCAGCCCGGCAGGGTGCGGACCGGCAAAGGTTTCAGTGTGCACGTGAGCCAACTGCTCGCCGGGCAACTTGACCCCTTCGGCCTTGCACAGGAAGACCTTGCCCAGATTGCCCAGAACCTGCAAACCGGACTCGAAGTCCGCAGCGTACTCGGCGATCACTATAGCCGGATCGGCTGCCAGCGGGTGGGTATCGATGGCGGTGACGAAGATCGAGCTGGGCTGCGCATCCACGGCCGGTACCTTGCTGAACGGGCGCGCCCGAAAAGCGGTCCACAGGCCCGACTGCTGCAGGGTCTCACGCACGCCGGCATTGCCGACAGTGCCCAGCTGATCGGCCGGGAAATGTGCAAAGGTAACCTGCTCATCACCCTCGACATCGATCACCACGGACTGCAGCACACGCTTCTCACCGCGATGAATAGCGCTGATCACACCGGCTGCGGGAGCCGTGTAATGCACACCCGGAGACTTCTTGTCAGAGAACAGGATCTGGCCAAGTTTGACCCGATCACCGACCTGAACCTCCATCGTAGGCTTCATACCGTGATAATCGAAGCCTATGACGGCGACACTACGTACCGGCCTTGCAGCCTCGATACGTTGCGCCGGCACGCCTGTTATGGGCAAATCGAGCCCATGTTTTATTTTGATCATAGGTTTGCCTAACCACTGATTTATAAGCTTTTTTAGAATACGGGCGACATCGGCATGCTTAGTATGCAGAACAGTGCCGCTGGGATTATAGGCGCTGTTTATGATGTCGAACGCGGGAAAAAAATCCGTTTGATTATAAAGACCGTCCCCGCCACTGACCACCCAAGCGCTTGCTTTTTTTGACTTTTCGGTCACAAGCCGCAACATGTGCACACTTGACGAAAATCGCCACTGGAGCGAAACAGGAATACCCCAGCCACAGGAGCCAAACCGTGCGCCAAATACTGGTGCTTGCCACCCTATTACTGCTCAGCGGCGAGCTGCTGGCCAATACTAGCGAGCGCCTGCGCGAAGCCAACTTTGCCGCCCAGCACACCCTTAGCGAGGCCAGCCTGGAGCGCAAGAACCAGAGCGTACTCACCTACCTGTGGGTCGATGTCTATGCCGCGGCCTTCTATGCCCCGGCTCAGACCAGCGCCAGCCAGGCCTTCAGCCGCCCACTCAAGCAACGCCTGGAACTCTACTACTTCCGCAATATCGCCCGCGAAGACGTGATCAAGGCCGCCTGGACGACCCTCAACCGACAGCACAGCCCCGCCACCCTCGCGCGCCTGCGCAACGAACTCGATGCCCTGCACGACAAGTTCCAGGATATCCAGCCCGGCGACCGCTACGCCCTGAACTTCGCCCCGGAAAGCGGCCTGAGCCTGGAGCGCAACGGCCAGATCGCCTTCACCAGCCAGGATCCGGAGCTGGCCAGGGCTTACCTGGGCATCTGGCTGGCCCCCAACGGCCTGTCGGACACTCTGCGCAACCAGCTGCTTGCCCGGTAGGCCTTGATATGGCCAGGGCATTTTCTGCAAAAACGCAAAACGGGAGCCGAAGCTCCCGTTTTTTTATTGCCGCCTGTGCTTAACGCGGGAAGGCGGGCGGGTTGACCCCGGCCATGTCTTCCATCACGCGAATCACCTGACAGCTGTAACCGAACTCGTTGTCGTACCAGACATAGAGCACGACACGGTTGTCGTTGGCGATGGTGGCTTCGGCGTCGACCACACCAGCGTGGCGCGAGCCAACGAAGTCGGTGGACACCACTTCCTGGGAGCTGACGAAGTCGATCTGCTTCTGCAGATCCGAGTGCATGGCCATCTGGCGCAGGTACTCGTTGACTTCCTCGCGAGTGGTGGCTTTCTCAAGGTTGAGGTTGAGAATGGCCATCGACACGTTCGGCGTCGGCACACGAATGGCGTTGCCGGTCAGCTTGCCTTTGAGCACAGGCAGCGCCTTGGCGGCAGCCGTGGCAGCACCGGTCTCGGTGATCACCATGTTCAGCGGCGCGCTGCGACCACGACGATCGCCCTTGTGGAAGTTGTCGATCAGGTTCTGGTCGTTGGTGTACGAGTGAACGGTTTCAACGTGGCCGTTGACGATGCCGTACTGGTCATTGATCGCCTTGAGCACCGGCACAATGGCGTTAGTGGTGCAGGAAGCAGCCGAGATGATCTTGTCGTCGGCGGTGATTTCACCGTGGTTGATGCCGTGCACGATGTTCTTCAGCGCACCCTTGCCAGGCGCAGTGAGCACCACGCGGTCAACACCCGGGCAGGCCAGGTGCTGACCCAGGCCGTCGGCGTCACGCCATACACCGGTGTTATCCACCAGCAGCGCGTTCTTGATGCCGTACTGGGTGTAATCCACTTCGGTCGGCGACTTGGCGTAGATCACCTGGATCAGGTTGCCATTGGCGGTGAGGGTGTTGTTCTCCTCGTCAATGGTGATGGTGCCGTTGAACTTGCCGTGTACCGAGTCGCGACGCAGCAGGCTGGCGCGCTTGACCAGGTCATTGCTCGCCCCCTTGCGTACGACGATGGCGCGCAGACGCAGGCCGTCGCCACCACCGGTCTTCTCGATCAGGATGCGCGCCAGCAGACGGCCGATACGCCCAAAGCCGTACAGCACCACATCGGTGCCTTCGCGACCGGCACCGTTCTGCTTGCCAGCCACTTCGCTCAGCTCGTCCTTGACGAACTGCTCGATGCTGCGGCCATTGCCTTCGGCCTTGAACTTGCCAGCCATCTTGCCCAGGTCCACGGAGGCCGCGCCCAGCTTGAGCTCGCTCATGGTCTTGAGAATGGGGAAGGTGTCGTGCACCGACAGCTCGCTGTCGTCAGCCAGGCGGTGACGGGCGAAGCGGTGGGCTTTGAGAATATCGATCACCGAACGGTTGATCAGACCACGTCCGTAGATCGAGGTAACCACGTTGTTGTTACGGTAGAGTTGGCCAATCATCGGAATCATCGCTTCCGCAAGGGCTTCTCGATCGATCCACTCACCGAGACACTGGTCGGGCTTCTGAGTCACGGGCAGTACCTTCCACATGTAGGGGCTGAAAAAAGGGGCTACATTATGCCGGCGCGAACAATCGCCGGCAATGTGTAGCGGTGAAACACTGACAGCAGAGCACGCGGATAGTTACAATCGAAGGCCATATCGCCACGTCCGCGAGCTGCCCGTGTCTGTACCGACTGCATCCGTATTGCGTCTACCGTCCCTGCCTGCCACCGCTGGAAAACAACACTGGGGCAACCTGCCCGGTGCCGCGCTGAGCCTGGCCATTGCCGAAGCCGCCAGCAGCGCAAAACGCTTCACCCTGCTGCTGACCGCCGACAGCCAGAGCGCCGAACGCCTGCAGGAAGAGCTGAGTTTCTTCGCCCCAAGCCTGCCGGTGCTGCATTTCCCCGACTGGGAAACCCTGCCCTACGACCTGTTCTCGCCGCACCAGGACATTATTTCCCAGCGCATCGCCGCGCTCTACCGCCTGCCCGAGCTCAAGCACGGCATTCTGGTAGTGCCGATCACCACCGCCCTACACCGCCTGGCTCCCAAGCGCTTTCTGCTCGGCAGCAGCCTGGTCATGCAGGTCGGCCAGCGCCTCGAAGTAAACCAGATGCGCGTCAATCTGGAAGCTGCCGGCTATCGCTGCGTCGATACGGTGTATGAACACGGCGAATTCGCCGTACGCGGCGCGCTGATCGACCTGTTCCCCATGGGCAGCAGCCAACCGTATCGCATCGACCTGTTCGACGACGAAATCGAGACCCTGCGTACCTTCGACCCGGAAACCCAGCGTTCCATCGACAAGGTCGAGTCGATCAAGCTGCTGCCGGCGCGCGAATTCCCGCTGGAAAAGAAAGCCGTTACCGATTTCCGCGGGCGCTTTCGCGAGCGTTTCGACGTCGACTTTCGCCGCTGCCCGATCTATCAGGACCTCAGTACCGGCATCACCCCGGCCGGTATCGAGTACTACCTGCCGCTGTTCTTCGAAGAAACCGCCACCCTGTTCGACTACCTGCCCCAGGACACCCAGGTGTTCTCCCTGCCGGGAGTGGAAAAGGCTGCGGAACACTTCTGGAGTGACGCCCGCAACCGCTACGAAGAGCGCCGGGTCGACCCCGAGCGCCCGCTGCTGCCGCCGGCCGACATCTTCCTGCCGGTGGAAGACTGCTTCGCCCGCCTGAAAGACTGGCCACGGGTGGTGGTCAGCCAGGACGATATAGAACAAGGCGTCGGACGCACCCGTTTCAACGCCCAGCCATTGCCGGACCTGGCGATCCAGGCCAAGGCCACTGAGCCCCTGGCCGCGCTAAGGCGCTTTATCGAGGACTATCCCGGCCGCGTGCTGTTCTGTGCCGAATCCGCCGGACGCCGCGAGGTGCTGCTGGAGCTGCTCGCCCGCCTCAAGCTCAAACCCAACGAATTCGACAGCTGGCCAGCCTTTACCGCCAGCACTGAGCGCCTGGGCATCTGCATCGCGCCACTGGATGACGGCCTGCTGCTCGAAGACCTGGCCCTGGTGGCGGAAAGCCCGCTCTTCGGCCAACGCGTGATGCAGCGCCGGCGGCGCGAGAAATCCCGCGATGGCGGCGACAACGTCATCAAGAACCTTACCGAGCTGCGCGAAGGCGCGCCGGTGGTGCATATCGACCATGGCGTGGGCCGCTACCTGGGCCTGGTGACCATGGAGTTCGACGGCCAGGCCGCCGAATTCCTCGCCCTGATGTACGCCGAAGAAGCCAAGCTCTATGTGCCGGTGGCCAGCCTGCACCTGATCGCCCGCTACACCGGCAGCGACGACGCCCTCGCCCCGCTGCACCGCTTGGGCTCGGAAATCTGGCAGAAGGCCAAACGCAAGGCCGCCGAGCAGGTGCGCGATGTCGCCGCCGAGCTGCTCGACATCTACGCCCGCCGCGCCGCCCGCGAAGGCTATGCGTTCGCCGACCCGAAGGCCGATTACGCCACCTTCAGCGCCGGCTTCCCCTTCGAGGAAACACCGGACCAGCAGGCCGCCATCGACGCCGTGCATGACGATATGCTCGCGCCCAAGCCGATGGACCGCCTGGTCTGCGGCGATGTCGGCTTCGGCAAGACCGAAGTGGCGATGCGCGCCGCCTTTATCGCCGTACACGGCGGCAAGCAGGTGGCGGTATTGGTGCCCACCACCCTGCTCGCCCAGCAGCACTACAACAGCTTCCGCGATCGCTTCGCCGACTGGCCGGTCAAGGTCGAGGTGATGAGCCGCTTCAAGTCGGCCCGGGAAGTCGCCGAGGCCATGCAGCAGCTGAGTGAAGGCAAGGTGGATATCGTTATCGGCACCCACAAGCTGCTGCAGGGTGACGTCAAGTTCAGCAACCTGGGCCTGGTGATCATCGACGAGGAACACCGTTTCGGCGTGCGCCAGAAGGAGCAACTCAAGGCCCTGCGCAGCGAAGTCGACATCCTCACCCTTACCGCCACGCCGATTCCGCGCACCCTGAACATGGCCGTGGCCGGTATGCGCGACCTGTCGATCATCGCCACGCCACCGGCGCGCCGCCTGTCGGTGCGCACCTTCGTCATGGAACAGAACAACCCGACCATCAAGGAAGCGCTGCTGCGTGAGCTGCTGCGCGGCGGCCAGGTGTACTACCTGCACAACGATGTGAAGACTATCGAGAAATGCGCCGCCGATCTGGCCGAACTGGTGCCGGAAGCGCGGATCGGCATCGGCCACGGACAGATGCGCGAACGCGAGCTGGAACAGGTGATGGGCGACTTCTACCACAAGCGCTTCAACGTGCTGATCGCCTCGACCATTATCGAGACCGGTATCGACGTACCCAGCGCCAACACCATCATCATCGAACGCGCCGACAAGTTCGGCCTGGCCCAGCTGCACCAGTTGCGCGGCCGCGTCGGCCGTAGTCACCACCAGGCCTACGCCTACCTGCTCACGCCGCCGCGCAAGCAGATGACCGATGATGCGCAGAAGCGCCTGGAGGCCATCTCCGGCGCTCAGGATCTGGGAGCAGGCTTTCTGCTGGCCACCCACGATCTGGAAATCCGCGGTGCCGGCGAACTGCTCGGCGACGGCCAGAGTGGGCAGATCCAGGCGGTCGGCTTCACCCTGTATATGGAAATGCTCGAACGCGCGGTGAAATCCATCCGCAAGGGCGAGCAACCCAACCTCGACCAGCCACTCGGAGGCGGCCCGGAGATCAACCTGCGGGTGCCAGCACTGATCCCCGAGGACTACCTGCCGGACGTGCACACCCGCCTGATCCTCTACAAGCGCATCGCCAACGCCGCCGACGAGGATGGCCTGAAAGAGCTGCAGGTGGAGATGATCGACCGCTTCGGCCTGCTGCCCGAGCCGACCAAGAACCTGGTGCGTATCACCCTGCTGAAATTGCAGGCGGAGAAACTCGGCATCAAGAAGGTCGACGCCGGCCCGCAAGGCGGTCGCCTCGAGTTCGCCGCCGACACCTGCGTCGACCCGCTGACCCTGATCAAGCTGATCCAGGGCGCGCCGACCCGCTACAAGTTCGAAGGAGCCACCCTGTTCAAGTTCCAGGTACCCATGGAACGTGCACAAGAACGCTTCAATACACTCGAAGCGCTGTTCGAGCGCCTGACGCCCTCAACCTAAAGGATCGACCCATGCACGCACTCCGCACCCTGGCCCTCCTGCCGCTTATCCTGCTGAGCCTGCTGGGCAGCAACGCGGCACTGGCTGAGCGCCTCTATCAGGTGGAAGTGATCGTATTCCGCCAGTCCGGCGAGAATGGTTCGGGCGGCCAACTGCCGCCCGACAACTGGGCGCAGAACGCCCTGCCGGTCGATGCCGGCAGCAGCCGCGCCCTGACACTGACCAGCGAGGCGAGCAAACTCAACCCGGCCAACGGTTATCAGGTGCTATTGCACCAGGCCTGGTCACAGGGCATCAGCGACTCGACCAGCAGCGTCGCTATCAGCACTGGCAACGAGCAGTTCGGCCACTACCCGGTGCAAGGCCGTATCAGCCTTAGCGGAGATAGCCTGATCGAGCTCGACAGCGATATCTGGGTCAACCAGTTCGACCAGAGCGGCATCCTCAACGCCAGCGAGCGAATCAGGCAGAGCCGCCGCCTGAAAAGCGGCGAGCTGACCTTTGTTGATAATGGCAGCCTGGGGCTACTGATTCGCGTCAGCCCACTCTAAAAGCACAAAAAAGGGCCGCATCGCGCGGCCCTTTTTAATCCATCGACGCCAGCTTAGCTGGTCAGCACACGGGCCAGAACGGTCTTCACCTTGCCCATCCCCTCATCCAGGGCGCGCTCGATTTCCGCCATGGTAATCAGCGCCGCGGATTTGCCCGCCGCCGGGTTTACCACCAACGCCAGGCAGGCATACGGCAGAGCCAGTTCACGGGCCAGTGCCGCTTCCGGCATGCCGGTCATGCCGACGATATCGCAGCCATCACGCTCCATGCGGGCGATCTCGGCCACCGTCTCCAGGCGCGGCCCCTGGGTGCAACCGTACAGGCCATGACTGCTGAACCCGCAGCGCTCGGCCGTCAGAGCCTCCGCCAATTTGCCGCGCAGGCCGGCATCGTAGGGGTGGCTGAAGTCCACATGGGTCACATGCTCCAGCTCGCCCTCATAGAAGGTGTGCTCGCGCCCACTGGTGTAATCGATGATCTGGTGCGGCAGACAGAAGTGCCCGGTGACCATGGCAGGATGAATACCGCCCACCGAATTGACCGCAATAATCGCCTTGGCCCCGGCCTCGCGCAGTGCCCAGAGATTGGCACGGTAGTTCACCTGATGTGGCGGTATCCGGTGTGGGTGCCCGTGACGAGCGAGGAACAGCACCTCGCGCCCGGCATACTCGCCCTTGAGCACAGGTGCGGAAGGCGTTCCATAGGGCGTATCCAGATGCAGTGCAGCAGTAATGGTCAAGCCATCCAGGCGAGTCAGGCCTGTACCACCGATAATGGCGTAAACAGTCATCCAATCTTCCTCAATCGATTAATTGCGCGGCACGCAACGCGCCCACTGCTTCCAGCCAGCGCGGGTTCTGCCGATATTCAACACCCGGAAAGGCCTGGCGACGCATACGCGCCAGGCCCTGTGGTACTCGCACCTTGAGGCGCTGCAAGGCGCTCAGGGCCAGCTCTGCCGCAGCCCGGTCATTGCACACCAGGCCCATGTCACAACCGGCGCTCAGCGCCGCCTCGATACGGCAAGCCGCATCGCCGACCACGTGAGCCCCAGCCATGGACAGGTCGTCGCTGAAAATCACCCCGGTAAAGCCCAGCTCGCCGCGCAGAATATCCTGCAACCAGCGACGCGAGAAACCCGCCGGCTGGCTGTCTACCTGAGGGTAGATCACATGGGCCGGCATCACCGCCGCCAGCTGCCGACTCAAACGGGCAAAGGGCAGCAGATCGACGGCACGAATCTGCTCGAGACTGCGCTCATCCAGTGGAATGGCCACATGGGAATCCGCCTCGGCCCAGCCATGGCCGGGAAAGTGTTTGCCGGTCGCCGCCATGCCCGCCGCGTTCATGCCGCGGATAAAGGCAGCGGCCAGGTCGCTGGCACGCAGCGCATCGCTCTCGAAGGCGCGACTGCCAACCACCGCGCTACGCTGATGATCGAGGTCCAGCACCGGAGCGAAGCTCAGGTCCAGGCCGACCGCCAGAACCTCGCTGGCCATGATCCAGCCGCAATGCTCGGCCAGGGCTTCGGCATTGACGTTATCGGCAATCGCGCGCATCGCCGGCAGGCGCACAAAGCCCTGACGCAGGCGCTGCACCCGGCCGCCTTCCTGGTCCACTGCCAACAGCAGGTCGGGGCGCACGGCACGAATGGCCGCAGCCAGCTCGCGCACCTGGCGCGGCTCTTCAATATTGCGTGCAAATAGAATCAGACCGCCGACCTCGGGTTGACGAAGGATCTGTCGATCCTCGGCCGTCAGCCAGGTACCGGCGATATCCAGCATCAGTGAACCTTGCATGCTTGAACTCACAACTCATCCTTAAATAAGAGGCGCAGCCGCCCACTGCGGGCACGGGGCCTCGTCGATGCGCACGGCACAATGCACCGGCACCCGGGAAAATAATGCCAACAGATCGCTGTTGCGCAGACGCACGCAACCATGGGAACGCGCAACGCCCATGGGCTCGGTATCCGGTGTGCCATGCAGGTAAATATAACGGCGAAAGGTATCGACCTCGCCCAGCCGATTGCGCCCAGGCTCGCAGCCACTGAGCCAGAGAATACGACTGAGAATCCAGTCGCGCCCGGGAAACTGCTCGTGCAACTCGGGCGACCAGACCTCGCCGGTCCAGCGCCGCCCACGCAGCACAGCCCCCAGCGGCAAGCCCTCGCCGATCTTCGCCCGTACCTGGTGCAGACCACGCGGCGTACAACCAGAGCCATTGCGTTCGCCGGGACCATTGAGTGCGGTGGAAACCTTCAGGCGCAGCAACAGCTGCCCGTCGGCAAAGCCATACAGGCACTGATCGGCCAGGGAGATATGCAGAAAATCGAGAGTCGCCATGGGCGGCTAGCTTAGCGGATCACATCCACCACGCCCACCCAGGCCCTTCAAACTTTGCTGGGAGCGGCTGCCGTTTTACTGCGCGGTTTGAGCTGGGCGCTGGCCAGGGCTTCGTCGCTCAGCCCGGTTTCCGAACGCATGCCGGCCGCCAGGAAAGGCACCATCAAACGCATGACCTGCTCAATTGAGGTATTAACGCCGAAATCGGTTTCCGCCATGGCCCGCAACGCCTTGATCCCAGACATGCTGAAGGCCGCCGCCCCCAACATAAAGTGCACCCGCCAGAACAGCTCCAGCGGCGGAATCCGTGGGGCGGCTTCGTGCACCAGGAGCATATAACGACGGAATACCTTGCCGTAGACCTCTTCGAGGTACTTGCGCAGGTGCCCCTGGCTCTGGCTGAAGGCCAGGCCCAGCAAGCGCATAAAGATTGAAAGATCGTTGCCACTGCGCGGCTTCACTGCCAACGCCTGCTCAACCAGTAACTCAAGCAGCTCTTCCAGGCTGACTTTGGTATCCGACTTGGCCTGACGGCGATCCAGCTCACGCTCCAGGCTCAGACAGAAGGGGCCGAGAAAGCGTGAGAAGACCGCCTGGATAAGGGCCTTCTTCGAGCCGAAGTGATAGTTCACCGCCGCCAGGTTGACCCCGGCCTTGCTGGTGATCAGACGCAGCGAGGTTTCGGCGAAACCTTTCTCCGCAAACAACTGCTCTGCTGCATCGAGAATGCGTTCAACGGTTTCGGACTGGGCCATGACTCTTTTCATCTGAACAAACACTTGTTTGAAACATACGTTTCAGCCGCCCGCCTTGTCAAGTCGGGCAAACCACCTTGTGGCTGATCAGTCACGCGTACCGAGCAAAAACTGCACGGACAATGCCTAGACGAGCGTCAGGTCGGCCAGGTAACAGAACCTCACTATACAAGCTGGATAAGGCTTTATTCAGCAGACATAGGCACAGAATGATTGCCAACGGCAGATCACTGTATATAATCCCAGTCACTGTACAAAAAAACAGAGACAGCCATGCTCAAACTGACGCCGCGCCAAGCTGAAATTCTCGCCTTTATCAAGCAATGCCTGGAGGACAATGGATACCCGCCAACCCGTGCAGAAATCGCCTTGAAACTGGGCTTCAAATCACCCAACGCGGCCGAAGAGCATCTCAAGGCCCTGGCCCGTAAAGGTGCCATCGAGATGACCCCCGGGGCTTCGCGCGGTATACGCATTCCCGGCTTCGAACCCAACGCCGAGGAAGAAGAAGGCCTGCCGGTCATTGGCCGAGTGGCGGCGGGAGCTCCAATTCTTGCTCAACAGCATATTGAAGAGTCCTGCAAGATTAACCCGGAGTTCTTCCACCCCAGGGCGGACTACCTGCTGCGTGTCAGAGGCATGAGCATGAAGGACATCGGCATCTTCGATGGCGACCTGCTGGCCGTACACACCACCCGCGAAGCCCGCAACGGCCAGGTGGTGGTGGCGCGTATCGACGATGAAGTGACCGTCAAACGTTTCAAGCGCGAAGGCAACATGGTCTGGCTGATCGCCGAAAACCCGGAGTTCGCACCGATCGAAGTGAACCTGGAAGAACAGGATCTGATTATTGAAGGCTTGAGCGTCGGCGTTATCCGCCGCTAGTGGAGGATCTATGCAGTTCCCACAATCCCTGGACCATACACAACTGCCCCTGTTCGATGCGTTTCTGGCAGCGACAGTGAACCCAATGCTTGCCGATGGCGGCGAGCTGCCCTGGCAGGATGAGACAGAGACGTTCAGTGAACTGTCGCTGCGTGGTGCAGCCGGGCACTGCCTGAACCTTCTAGCGCCGATTCTGCGTGAGCTCAGCGAAAACCACGACGAGCGCTGGCTGACCCTGATTGCCCCACCATCAAGCCTGACCCAGACCTGGCTACGCGAGGCCGGCCTGAACCGCGAACGCATCCTGCTGCTCCACCCGCGCGGTGCACAGAACGCGCTGGAGCTGGCGCAACAAGCCTTGAAGCTGGGCCGCAGCCATACCGTTGTCAGCTGGCTGCACCCGCTCGAACGCCATGCGCGGCAACAGCTTGAGCAGGCCGCACGGCAGGGCAAGGCGCAAAGCCTGAATATCAGCCTGGGATAATTGGTCAGCGATCCGCACAGGGACGTGCGTGGCAGCCAGTAGGACTGGATGCAGGGAGTATCTAGCGCGAGCAGAGCATTCTGGTTAGAGCCAGAATGCGCACAGCATCAATGCAGAACCCGCGGCCCTTCTTCCTGCTGAAAGTTGTTTTCCGCCAGGCGACCGGCCATCTGCACACCGACATTGAGCATGGCCTTGGCCACTTCGACATGCTGGCCTTGCAGGAAAGCCTTGGCACCATCGGAAAAATCCAGCACCACCAACGACTCCTCATCCTCTGCGCGGCGCAGGGCAATGCGCCCGTCGGGCAACTCGACAATTTCCAGGAATGATGTAGGCATTGGCTTGGTTCTCCACGAAAGGTCGGCATTGTAACAGCCGATCAGGGCTCGCCCTAGTCCACCGGTCCAATCAGCCGCTTACCACTCGCTCAGGGTTTGCCGAAAGCGCTGCGCCAGAACCTTCAGCTGCTGACGCCAGGCTTCAAGCGTCTCCTGCGCCAGGGGTGCGACTTCTTCATCCAGGCTGACCGCTGTGATCAATGGAGTGCTGGGGTCGACCTTGGCTTTCTTACCCGCCTGCGGCGGCTGAAACAGCTCGGCATAGGCCTTGAGCAACTGAGCAACCCAGCTGTCGGCGGACTGCGCCAACTCGACCAGCTCACCCAGTTCCTGGCTCGGCGCTGCTTGCAACACCTCCTCGGTGAGAAAGCGTTCGGCTTGCGGAGCCGCACTGTCCGCTAGCCGATAATAGCCGGCGATCTCATGGCACAGCCCCAGCAGGGCACCATAGAGATGAAACAGCGCAGCCTCGCGTTCAGCCTGGATCAGGGCCAGGGCATTCATGCTCTGCCCCTGCTCGGCCTTGCGCCAGGACTCCAGCGCAAGGCCGGCGTAGAAGATTTTCTGATTGGTGCGGGTATAGAGTTCATTGGCCATGGCGGCACCCTCCCTAACGGATCGGATAAGCATACGCGCGCCGGCCAAGGGCAGACGCGCACTTAGTCAGATCAGCTCTTGTCTTCGACTTTCCACTTGCCACCATCAAAGAACGCGCGCCAACCGGTCGGCTTGCCGTCGACTTCGGTCTGCACATACTGCTCCTTGGTCTTGCGGCTGTAGCGGATCACTGCTGCGCGACCTTGCGGGTCTTTTTTCGGTGCATCACAGAGGAAGTGGTACTTGGGATCGATCTCATCCTTGTGCGGAATCAATTCCAATACCAGCGGTGCACGGGTTTCGCGGTTTTTCGGGAACTGGCTGGCAGCCAGGAACAGCCCCGAGGCACCATCACGCAGGATGTAGGTGTCGTTGACCTTCTCGCACTTGAGCTCGGGCATCTTCACCGGGTCCATCTTCGGTGGGGCCGCTTCACCGCTTTTCAGCAGTTTGCGGGTGTTCTTGCATTCGCTGTTGGTGCAACCGAAGAACTTGCCGAAGCGACCGGTCTTGAGCTGCATCTGGCTGCCGCACTTGTCGCACTCCAGGCTCGGGCCTTCATAGCCCTTGATCCGATACTGACCCTGCTCCACCTCATAACCCGCGCAATCGGGGTTATTGCCGCAGATATGCAACTTACGGGTTTCATCCAGCAGGTAGGCGTCCATCGCGGTCGAACAGATCGGGCAGCGGTGCTTGCCGAGCAACACCAGGGATTCGGACTCACCCTCGTCGTCCGCAGCAATCTCGTCGCCCGGCACCAGATTGACGGTGGCCTTGCAGCGCTCTTTCGGCGGCAGGGCATAACCGGAGCAACCGAGGAACACACCGGTTGAGGCGGTACGGATGGTCATCGGCCGGCCGCAATCCCGGCATGGGATATCGGTCAGGGTCGGCAGGTTGGCGCGCATGCCACCCTCGCCCGCCTCGGCCACTTCAAGTTTCTTCTTGAAGTCACCATAGAACTCGTCGAGCACATGCTTCCACTCGCGCTCGCCCTGGGCCACATCGTCCAGGTGCTCTTCCATGCCGGCGGTAAAGCCGTAGTCCATCAGGTTGGAGAAGCTTTCGGCCAGACGTTCGGTGACGATGTCGCCCATCTTCTCCGAGTAGAAGCGACGGTTGTGCAACGCCACATAGCCGCGATCCTGAATGGTGCCGATAATCGCTGCATAGGTCGACGGACGACCGATACCGCGCTTTTCCATTTCCTTGACCAGGCTGGCTTCCGAGTAACGCGCTGGCGGCTTGGTGAAGTGCTGGCTGGGATCAAGCTTGACCAGCTTGAGCACTTCGCCCTGCTCCATTTCCGGCAACACGTCGTCATCGCCCGGCTTGCTCAGCTGTGGCAACGCCCGGGTATAACCGTCGAACTTGAGGATACGGCCCTTGGCACGCAGCTCGAACTGCGCTGCAGTCACGGTAACCGTGGTCGACAGGTACTCGGCCGGCGGCATCTGGCAAGCCACGAACTGACGCCAGATCAGCTCATACAGACGTTCGGCGTCGCGTTCCATGCCCGACAGCTGAGTCGGCTTGAGGTTGACGTCGGAAGGACGAATCGCTTCGTGAGCTTCCTGGGCCCCTTCCTTGCTGCTGTAGGCAATCGGGTTGGCCGGCAGGTACTTCTTGCCGAACTCGCCTTCGATAAAGTCACGCACCATGGTCACGGCATCGGCCGAGAGATTGGTCGAGTCGGTACGCATATAGGTGATGTAGCCGGCCTCATACAGACGCTGGGCCATCATCATGGTCTTCTTCACCCCGAAGCCCAGGCGATTACTCGCGGCCTGCTGCAGGGTGGAGGTGATAAAGGGTGCCGAAGGCTTGCTGCTGGTCGGTTTGTCTTCACGCTTGCTGATGCTGTAGCTGGAGGCTTTCAGCGTAGCCAGGGCCGCCATGGCCTGAGCTTCGTTCAGCGGCTTGAAGGCGGCACCGTTCTCGCGGGCCACCTCGAAACGCACGGTGGCGTCCTTGGCGGTGCCCAGATCGGCGTGGACTTCCCAGTATTCTTCCGGAACGAAGGCGCGGATCTCTTTCTCGCGCTCGACCACCAGCTTCACGGCTACCGACTGTACACGGCCGGCCGACAGGCCGCGGGCGATCTTGGCCCACAGCAGTGGCGAAACCATATAGCCCACTACGCGGTCGAGAAAACGCCGCGCCTGCTGGGCGTTGACCCTGTTGATATCCAGTTCGCCAGGCTTGGAAAACGCTTCCTGGATCGCCTTTTTGGTGATTTCGTTGAACACCACGCGCTTGTAGCGGCTGTCGTCGCCACCGATGGATTCGCGCAGGTGCCAGGCAATGGCTTCCCCCTCGCGGTCCAAGTCGGTTGCGAGATAGATGGTGTCGGCATCCTTGGCCAGGCGGCGCAATTCTTCAACCACCTTCTCCTTGCCCGGGAGGATCTCGTACTTGGCCTTCCAGCCGTGCTCGGGATCGACCCCCATACGGGTAAACAGCTGGCGTTTGGCCTTTTCCTTGGGGGACAGCGCCGGCACTTCGCCTGCAGCGGCCTTGCCGCGTTTGGCCGGTTCCTTGGCCGTGCTCGCCGAACCACTGGTAGGCAGGTCACGGATATGGCCGATGCTCGACTTCACCACGTACTCGTTGCCCAAGTACTTGTTGATGGTCTTGGCCTTGGCCGGGGATTCCACGATGACCAGCGATTTGCCCATGGATTGGAAAATTCCTGAAATTCGGTAAATAAATGCGGGAGGCGCTGTACTGCCTGTTAGCGCGGCACCGCTATATATAGTGGTGGTCCGGCCGAGGTCAAGCGCAGCAATGGCCCGATGTCAGCTCAAGGCCGAGTAAAGAGTGCGGTTTCAGCCTGAATCAAAGCAAAGCGTGGAACCGTCTCGCCGTCCACCTCAACGCTTTCGCAGAACATCTCCAACGGTCGCACCCATAGGCCGAACTCGCCGTACAGCGCCTGATAGACCACCATCGCCTGCTCCGTTTCGGAGTGCTGGGCAACGCCAAACACACGGTATTCAGGGCCTTTGTAGTGACGGTAAAGACCGGGCTGTAGCTGCATCGGTGAATTCCTTGAAGATTTTCTGCTGATAAACAAAAACCGGGGCACTTGGCCCCGGTTTTTCCATCTCTTACACCGATGAAGCTTAGAGGCGTTCGAAGACGGTGCTGATGCCTTGGCCGAGACCGATGCACATGGTCGACACACCGAAGGTGCCGCCATTCTGCTTCATCACGTTCAGCAGGGTACCGGAGATACGCGCACCGGAACAACCGAACGGGTGACCCAGGGCGATCGCGCCGCCGTGCAGGTTGACCTTCTCTTCCATCTTGTCGAGCACTTTCAGGTCCTTCAGCACAGGCAGAGCCTGGGCAGCGAAGGCTTCGTTGAGCTCGAAGAAGTCGATGTCGTTGATGGTCAGACCAGCACGCTTGAGGGCTTTCTGAGTCGAGGGTACTGGACCGTAACCCATGATCGCTGGATCAACGCCGGCCACGGCCATGGCGCGAACCACGGCCATTGGCTGAATGCCGAGGTCTTGAGCGCGTTGAGCGCTCATGACGATCATGCAGGAAGCGCCGTCAGTGATCTGCGAGGACGTACCTGCAGTCACGGTGCCGCCTTTGGGGTTGAACGCAGGCTTCAGCGCAGCCAGGCTTGCCAGGGTGGTTTCCGGACGAATGGTTTCGTCGTAGTCGAACACCTTCAGGAAGCCGTTCTCGTCGTAGCCTTGCATCGGGATGATTTCATCCTTGAACTTGCCTTCGACGGTAGCCTTGTGGGCCAGACGGTGCGAACGCTCACCGAATGCGTCCTGCTGCTCACGGCTGATGCCATGCATCTTGCCGAGCATTTCAGCCGTCAGACCCATCATGCCCGAGGCCTTGGCCGCGTAAAGCGACAGGTGCGGGTTTGGATCAACGCCGTGCATCATGCCTACGTGGCCCATGTGCTCCACACCGCCGATGACGAACACGTCACCGTTGCCGGTCTGGATCGCCTGCACGGCAGTGTGCAGGGCGCTCATAGACGAACCGCACAGGCGGCTCACGGTCTGGCCAGCACTGGTGTGCGGGATCTGGGTCATCAGCGACGCCATGCGCGCGATGTTCCAGCCCTGCTCCAGGGTCTGGTTGACGCAGCCCCAGATCACGTCTTCCACTTCGGCCGGATCGACCTTGGTGTTACGTGCCAGCACGCCGCTGATCAGGTTAGCCGACATGGTCTCGGCACGGGTGTTGCGATGCATGCCGCCCTTGGAACGACCCATCGGGGTGCGGCCGAAGTCGACGATGACTGCATCTCTAGGATTCAGGCTCATAAATTCACTCTCGCTCTAGTCTGTCCGCGATTAACCGAAAAACTTCTGGCCGTTAGCGGCCATTTCGCGAAGCTTGGCAGTCGGGGTGTACAGCGCGCCCAGCTCGGCGTATTTGTCGGCCAGGGCAACGAATTCGGCTACACCGACGGTATCGATATAACGCAGCGCACCACCGCGGAACGGCGGGAAGCCGATGCCGTAGATCAGGCCCATATCGGCCTCAGCTGCGGTCTCGACGATGCCGTCTTCCAGACAACGCACGGTTTCCATGCACAGAGGAATCATCATGAAGTTGATGATGTCTTCATCAGTCACTTCACGCTGCTCGGTCACGATGGACTTGAGCAACTCGTAGGCAACCGGATCAGAAACCTTCTTCGGCTTGCCGCGTTTGTCCATTTCGTAGGAGTAGAAGCCTTTGCCATTCTTCTGGCCCAGGCGATCTGCTTCATACATCACGTCAACCGCGGTACGGCCTTCAACAGCCATGCGGTCCGGGAAGCCTTCAGCCATCACATCACGGCCGTGGTGACCGGTGTCGATACCAACCACGTCGGACAGGTACGCCGGGCCCATGGGCCAGCCGAACTTCTCCATGACCTTGTCGATACGCACGAAGTCGACGCCGAATTCCAGCAGCTTGGAGAAGCCACCGAAGTACGGGAACAGCACACGGTTAACCAGGAAGCCTGGGCAGTCGTTGACCACAACCGGGGTCTTGCCCATTTTCTTGGCGTAGGCAACGGTGGTCGCCACAGCTACGTCGCTGGACTTCTCGCCACGAATCACTTCAACCAGCGGCATCATGTGCACCGGGTTGAAGAAGTGCATGCCGACGAAGTTTTCCGGACGCTTGAGGGCCTTGGCCAGCAAGTTGATGGAAATGGTCGAGGTGTTGGAAGCCAGGATCGCGTCTTCGCGAACCACGCCTTCCACTTCGGCCAACACGATCTGCTTGACCTTGGGGTTCTCGACCACAGCCTCGACAACGATGTCGACGTTGCCGAAATCGCCGTAGGACATGGTCGGACGAATGGCATTGAGGGCTTCAGCCATCTTCGCGGCAGTCATGCGGCCTTTGGCAACACGGTTGCCGAGCAGCTTGCTCGCCTCGTTCAAGCCCATCTGGATACCCTCTTCACGGATATCCTTCATCAGGATCGGGGTGCCCTTGGAAGCCGACTGATAGGCGATACCGCCACCCATGATGCCCGCACCGAGTACGGCGGCGAGTTTCACGTCTTTGGCGATTTCGTCGTGCTGCTTGGCTTTTTTCTTCAGTTCCTGATCGTTCAGGAACAGGCCGATCAGGCTGGCAGCAACCGGCGTTTTAGCCAGTTTGACGAAGCCAGCAGCTTCCACTTCCAGCGCTTTGTCGCGACCGAAGTTGGCAGCTTTCTGAATGGTCTTGATGGCTTCAACCGGAGCCGGGTAGTTCGGGCCGGCCTGGCCTGCGACGAAACCTTTGGCGGTTTCAAAGCACATCATCTGCTCGATGGCGTTGAGCTTGAGCTTTTCCAGCTTGGGCTGACGCTTGGCCTTGAAGTCCAGCTCGCCGGAGATGGCGCGCTTGATCAGGTCCAGAGCAGCGGCTTGCAGCTTGTCAGCGGCAACCACGGCGTCCACTGCGCCAACTTTGAGGGCGTCGGCAGCGCGGTTTTCTTTACCGGCAGCGATCCACTCGACGGCGTTATCGGTACCGATAACCCGTGGCAGACGTACGGTGCCGCCAAAGCCTGGGTAAAGACCCAGTTTGACTTCGGGCAGGCCGACCTGAGCGCCTTCGGCCATGACACGGTAATCCGCCGCCAGGCACATTTCAAAACCACCGCCCAAGGCGATGCCATTGATCGCGACTACGGTCGGAACATTGAGGTCTTCAAAATCACTGAAGATCTTGTTGGCTTCGAGGTTGCCAGCCACCAGCTCTGCGTCTGGCAACTTGAAGTTGTCGACGAACTCGGTGATGTCGGCACCGACGATAAATACGTCTTTGCCACTGGTGACAATCACGCCCTTGATCGAACCATCAGCCTTGATTGCATCAACGGATTGACGCAGCTCATTGAGGGTAAGACGGTTGAATTTGTTGACGGATTCACCCTTGAGGTCGAATTTCAATTCGACGATGCCACTCTCAAGAGCCTTAACCGTGATGGCTTTACCTTCGTAAATCATCAACTGATCTCCACGGTATGGAAGCTGAACGGTACACATCGGAGCCAACCAGCAAGCTACTCCACGGCATAGCCGTCTCAGAGTAGCCCCAATCAGCCTGGCACACCCACCGACGCGATAATCGGGCTGTAAAGGCGGTGCCTTTGAAGGCAAACGCTCAATTCATACGCCCGTTTGATTTGGGTGTGCACACCTTCAAGGAAAAGCCCCAACTTGTCAATTGGCCCGTTAGGACTTGTGCGCCGTACAAAAAATTACGTTTCTGCGCAGGCTTGGCTCACGAAAACTCTGCAGCGAAAAGGCGATCATTAGCATCGATACAGCAATATTCGGCACGATAATGGTGCAAGCATGATTTCTGCTCGATACCTGGCAAAATCCCGGACCTGCGGGTACAGTCGCCGCCACACGGCCGCGCTAGAGCTGCCGCAGCCACAACAATAACAACCAGCTAGAGCCCGCCTGCGCGGGTGCCCGGAGTCCCCCATGTCGAGCCGTCTGCTTGCCGGTGCCTTGAGCACCCTGCTCGCAATCACCCTGCCCCTATTAAGCCTCACAAGCCAAGCCGCAGAGCCAGCCAGCCAGTTGCTCCAGCTGCATCAGTTACGTCTGGCGGCGCAAAAAAGCCTGGGCGATTTCTATATGTTCAACGGCATGGAAGGCGATCAACGTTACGAGCGCATGATCAACGAGTCACTGGCGGCGGCCAACGGCCACCTGGAGGCGCTTGTGGAAATGCCGGGGGACGGCTCCAAGGCCCTGCGCGTCCAGCTTGCGCAGCAGTGGCAAGGCTACCAGGCGGACCTGAATACCCTGACCGCGGCTCTCAAGACCAACGGTTTCACCGATCTGCAGCCGGTGGCTGATCTGGCGGATAGCAATAGCCAGCTTATGGCCCTGAGTCTCGAGTTGTATAACAGACTGCAGCAGGAAAGTAGCTACAAGGTGAGCCCAATGGCCCAGCGCAGCCGCGAGCAAAGCCTGCTGATGCAGGCCATCGCCGTCGATTACGCGTCACGAAGTGCCTCAGTCGGCGCAACCTTTATCGGCGGCGGCGAAAGCCGTCCGATCGAGGAACTGGTGAGCGAGTTCGCCAGCACGCTGGACGTATTGGAGAAAGCACCGAAAAACAACGGACAACTTCGGCAATCCTGGGGCAACGTGGCGACCAAATGGCGCTATATTGAGAAGTCACTGATCAACTACAACGAAAATAGCGTGCCGTTTCTGGTCAACAAATATGCCGAAACCATTATTCAGGGCTGCGAAGAGATTGCCGGCCAGTACGCCACCAGACAGCTCTAACGGGCTGCTTACGCCACAGCCATAATTATTCGCTTTACCGGCCTGCCTGGCCGTCTCTCGCCCAGCGCTTGCGCTGGGCTTTCTTTTGGCATTGGCCGAGGCACGCGCAGTCTTGTTGCGTGTAACGGCTACGCCAGCACTCCCGCACTCAAGCCCTTAGCTGCAGAAATTCGGCAATCCGCTGCAACGCCTCTTCGCCGCCCCGCTCACCCCAACAAAGCACAACCACCTGCGTATTCGCCTCGGCCTTGAACACATCTACCGGCAATTCGAGCAATTGCGCCAGCAACTCGCCGTCCTCGCAGGGCTCGCGCCATTTGTTCAGCCACTGGCCAGGCTCGTACTGCCAATAGCACCAGCTGTCCTGTCGCCCGCGTCGCCTCACACTGTGATACTGCGGGCACGGACTAGGCGGCAAGCGCTCCAGCCAATGGGGCCACTCCTGAGGCATCAGCTGCATGGCCACGCCCATACGCCGCGCTTGCAATCGCACATCCATTTGCCCACGCTGGCGGCGCGACTGTACCAGCCATGCCAACGGACTAAGGGCGAACGCCACCAGCAGTAAAGATATCCATGGACTCATATACTTACTCTTGCAGGCAAAAACCTGTCATCAACGCTCAGGACAGCCATACTTGAGCTATTCAACTGTCCTTTAATAAGGAGTCACCCATGCCCTACCAGCATATTCTGGTTGCCGTCGACCTCACCGAAGAATGCGACCCGGTCATGCACCGCGCCCAGAAGCTGGCAGCTGCCAGTGGTTCCCGCCTGTCCGTGGTGCATATAGTCGAACCCATGGCCATGGCCTTCGGCGGCGACGTGCCGATGGATCTGTCGATGCTCCAGCAGCAGCAATTCGACCAGGCCCGCGAGCGCCTGGACAGCTTTGCCGGCAAATACCCGGCCGTGACCGCCGATCACCGCCACCTGGCCTACGGCCAGCCGCGCCAGGAAATCCACCGCCTGGCCGAAGAACAGGGCTGCGACCTGATCATTGTCGGCAGCCATGGCCGCCACGGCCTGGCCCTGCTGCTCGGCTCCACCGCCAACGACGTACTCCACGGTGCTCCCTGCGATGTCCTCGCCGTGCGCCTGAAGAAAGCCGAATAACGCCGCGACCAACGGCCTTCGGCGCATATCAGTCAGGCGTTTCGCCCGAACTCATGACCAGCGGGCGGATCTTCTGCAACTGGGTTTCCAGCGAGTAGCTCATGCTCGACGACATCGAGAAGAAGGTGAGGAAGGCCTTTAGGTTGGAGTCACCTTCACAGGTGTCGTGAATCCGCTGCCAGAACGCCTGATTGACCAGCTGCAACTGCTGGAACATGCGCACCAGCCCCTTCAACTCCCAGTCGGCATGACGGCCTTCGCGGGCGTTGAAATACTGCCGGCTCAGGTACAGCGACACGGTGCGCAGGGTGAACTCCTGGTTGCTGGCAAAGGGCAGATGGTTGTGCGCCATGGGCCGCAACTTGCCCAGTATCGGACAGGCGCTGGTGGCCATGATCACCCCGAGCAGTGAACGCAGGGCCTCCTCCAGACTCACCAGCTTGGTGTACTCGCGCTCCGGCGTACGCACCCAGACCGACGCCTTTTTGAACGCCGGCAAGCCCTGAAAATCCTCGATCACCCGGTGCAGATCCACCGCGGCCGGGCAATGGCTGAAAGTGTCCTTGCTCAGCGGGCAGTTACTGCACTGCTGGTGCCCCAGACGCGTCCAGGCCGGTGCGGTCTGGACGGCCGCTGCGGCATAGGCACGGTCCAGTTCGATGCAATAGCTGAACTGATGATTGTCGTCGAGGGTGATGCGGTACTCGATGGCCATGGATGCTCCGCCAGACTTCTTGATGTTCTGTTTGAGGGTCTTCGACAGGCTTGCCGGGGCTCAGCCTTCCAGCTCGGCCCAGCGCTCGACCAATTGCTCCAGCTCGTGCTGCACAGCCTGCAAGCGCGCCAGGGTCGCAGCACTCTGCTCCGCAGGCTGCTGATAGAACTGTGGGGCACCGATCTGCGCCTCCAGAGTGGCCACCTGCTGCTCCAGGCTATCGATCTGCCCCGGAATGGCTTCCAGCTCGCGCTGCAACTTGTAGCTCAGTTTTTTCTTGCTAGCAGATGCCGGCGCGACCACGGGCTCTGCGGCCACCGGGGTTTCGACCACGGCCGAGGCCAGCTCAGGCTTGCCGGCCTTGCTTTCGCCGACTCCAAGCAGGCGCGGCGAACCGCCCTGACGCAGCCAGTCCTGATAACCACCGACATACTCGCGCACCAGGCCATCGCCCTCGAAGACCAGGGTGCTGGTCACCACGTTGTCGAGGAAAGCCCGGTCGTGGCTGACCATCAGCACGGTGCCGGGGAAGGTCAGCAACACTTCCTCCAGAAGTTCCAGGGTTTCCACGTCCAGGTCGTTGGTCGGCTCGTCCAGCACCAGCAGGTTGGCCGGTTTACTGAACAGCTTGGCCAGCAGCAGACGCGCCCGCTCGCCACCGGACAGCGCCTTGACCGGAGTCCGCGCACGCTGCGGGCTGAACAGGAAATCGCCCAGGTAGCTCAACACGTGGCGGTTCTGCCCGTCGATCTCGATAAAGTCGCGGCCTTCGGCGACGTTGTCGATCACGGTCTTTTCCAGATCGAGCTGGTGACGCAACTGATCGAAGTAGGCCACGTCGATGCGCGTGCCCTCTTTCACCGTGCCGCTGGTCGGCTGCAGGCCGCCCAGCATCAACTTGAGCAGCGTGGTCTTGCCGGTACCATTGGCCCCAAGCAGGCCAATACGGTCGCCGCGCTGCAGCACCATGGAAAAGTTCTTGACCAGGAACGGACCGTCCGCATGGGCAAAGCTGACATCTTCCAGCACCATCACCTGCTTGCCGGACTTGTCCGCGGTTTCCAGCTGGATATTGGCCTTGCCGGTGCGCTCGCGACGCTCGCTGCGCTCCACGCGCAGGGCCTTGAGGGCACGCACGCGGCCTTCGTTACGGGTGCGACGGGCCTTGATGCCCTGACGAATCCACACCTCCTCCTGCGCGAGCTTCTTGTCGAACAGGGCGTTGGCGGTTTCCTCGGCGGCCAGGGTGGCCTCCTTGTGCACCAGGAAGCTGGCGTAGTCGCCATTCCAGTCGATCAGGCCGCCACGATCCAGCTCGAGAATGCGCGTAGCCAGGTTCTGCAGGAAGGAACGGTCGTGGGTGATAAACAGCACGGCACCCTGAAAACCGCTCAGTGCCTCTTCCAGCCAGGCAATGGCACCGATATCCAGGTGGTTGGTCGGCTCGTCGAGCAGCAGCAGATCCGGCTCGCAGACCAGCGCCTGGGCCAGCAGCACGCGGCGACGCCAGCCACCGGACAGTTCGGCCAGGGTCTTGTCGGCCGGCAGCTGCAGGCGGCTCAGGGTGCTCTCGACCAGTTGCTGCAAGCGCCAACCGTCACGGGCTTCAAGGTCCTGCTGAACATGCATCAGCTTGTCCAGGTCAGCCTCAGTGACACAGTTCTGCGCCAAATGGTGGTATTGCGCGAGCAACTCACCCACACCGTCCAGCCCCTGGGCAACCACATCGAACACGGTGCGCTCGTCGGCCAGGGGCAATTCCTGGGGCAACTCGCCGATTTTCAGCCCCGGGGCGCGCCAGACCGAGCCTTCATCGGGCTTCTGATCGCCCTTGACCAGCTTCATCATGCTCGATTTGCCGGTGCCGTTGCGGCCGATGATGCACACCCGCTCACCACGGGCAATTTGCCACGAAACCTTGTCCAGCAGCGGCATAGCGCCGTAGGCCAGGGAAACATCGGTGAACTTGAGCAGGGTCATGGTGTGCCTCAACAAATACGACAGGTGGCAACGGCGACAGCGCAAAGGCCCGATATAGACGCAATAACACACGTCCGGACCCGTTCGCTGGCCCGTCGCAGCAGAAAAATCATTTGCTGCCGTCCGCTGGACGCCAACAAAAACAGGGCGCGCATTCTAACCGAGAAGCGCCCCGGCATCGCGGGCAATTTTTAGTCACAGGGCAAACAGCTTCCGGCCTTCACCCCTCCCTGGCAAAAGACTAAGCTAGTGAAATAAAGCGTCTCTAGCCTGGAAGTGTCATGCGCGGTTCTCTGTTCAACCTGTTGTCCTGCATCCTGATATCCGCCCTTAGTGTCTCTGCGGTGCATGCAGCCACACTCACCCAGCAACGCCAGTACTACGATCAGGCCAAGGCCGCCTTGGCCAAGGGCGATAAAGGCCCCTACCAGCGTTATGCCAGCGCCTTGCGCGACTATCCGCTGGAGCCCTACCTGGCCTACGACGAGCTGACCGCACGTCTGAAGTCGGCAAGCAATGACGAAATCGAGAAATTTCTCGCCGAACACGGCGACCTGCCACAGATCAACTGGATGAAATTGCGCTGGTTGCGCTGGCTGGCCGAACGCGGTGAGTGGCAGACCTTTATCAATTACTACGACCCGGCGCTGAACTTCACCGAGCTGGACTGCCTGTATGGCCAGTATCAGCTGAGCCATGGCATGCGCGCCGAAGGCAACGCCAGCGCAGAAAAACTCTGGCTAGTGGGCAAATCCCAACCCAACGCCTGCGATCCACTGTTCGAGCGCTGGGCTGCTGATGGCCAACTCACCGAACAGAAACGCTGGCAGCGCGCCAAGCTGGCGGCCGAGGCGCGCAACTACGGCCTGGTCACTCACCTGATCAAAAGCATGCCGACTCTGGGCAACCACGGCAAAACCCTGCTGCAGGTTGCGCAGAAGCCTGAACTACTGAAGCAAACCGCGCGCTTTACCCAGACCGACCCGGCCATGGCCGATGTAGTCGGCCTCGGTCTGCGCCGCCTGGCCCGCCAGGACCCCGAAGCTGCCCTGCGCCTACTCGATAGCTATGCCGCGCGGATGAAGTTCTCCAGCGAAGAACAAGTGGCCATCGCCCGTGAAATCGGCCTGACCCTGGCCAAGCGCTTCGACCCGCGTGCCCTGCAGGTCATGGCCAAGTACGACCCCGAGCTGCGCGACAACACCGTCAGCGAATGGCGTGCCCGCCTGCTGCTGCGCCTGGGCCGCTGGGATGAAGCCAACCAGCTGACCCGCCGGATGCCCGCCGAGCTGGGCAACACCAACCGCTGGCGCTACTGGCAGGCACGCAGCCTGCAGCTGGCGCAACCCAACAGCCAGGAACCCAAGGCGCTCTACCAAAGCCTGGCCAAGGAGCGGGATTTCTACGGCTTTATGGCCGCCGACCAGGTGCAAGCGCCCTACCAGCTGAACAACAAGCCGCTGGCCCTGAACCCGAAAACCGTGCAGAAAGTCCGCAATTCGGCGGCCATTCGCCGCGCCCTGGAGTTCCACGCCCGTGGCCAGATCGCCGATGGCCGCCGCGAGTGGTACAACGTCAGTCGCCTGTTCAGCCGCGACGAGATGGTCGCCCAGGCCCGCCTGGCCTACGACATGGGCTGGTACTTCCCGGCCATCCGCACCATCAGCCAGGCGCAGTACTGGGACGACCTGGACGTACGCTTCCCCATGCCCCATCGCGAGCAACTGGTGCGCGCAGCGAAGAGCCGTGATATCCACTCCAGCTGGGTATTTGCCATCACCCGCCAGGAAAGCGCCTTTATGGCCGATGCCAAATCCCAGGTCGGTGCCATGGGCCTGATGCAGCTGATGCCAGCCACCGCCAAGGAAACCGCCAGGCGCTTCGGCATTCCGCTGTCATCGCCGCAGCTGGCCTACCGTCCCGAAGTCAATATCCAGCTGGGCGCGGCCTACCTCAGTCAGATCTACGGCCAGTTCAACGGCAACCGCGTGCTCGCCTCCGCCGCCTACAACGCCGGCCCCGGTCGCGTACGCCAGTGGCTACGAGGGGCGGATCACCTGTCCTATGACGTGTGGATCGAGAACATCCCGTTCGATGAGACCCGCCAGTACGTGCAGAACGTGCTGTCCTACTCGGTGATCTACGGCGAGAAGCTCAACGCACCACAACCGCTGGTGGCCTGGCACGAGCGTTACTTCGATCAGTAACGGCTAATAAACAGGCACGCTCAACAGCAACTGCTGAGCGTGCATTACCCGCTCTACTCCAGCACCTGCACCGGCATATCCAGCGCCAGCCGCCCTTCGCCGCAGGCGATCAGGTTCTGGCCGAAATACACCTCGCCCTCACGCTCACGGTAGGTTTTCAGGGTGGTCAGCGGCTCACGATCGGCACTGCGCTCGCCGGTCTGCGGGTCGAGGGTGGTCATGATGCAGCGCGAGCAGCCCTTGACCACCCGCAACTCCAGCTCACCGATACGGATACGCTTCCAGCCGTCCTCGGCATAGGGCTCACTGCCGGTCACCACCAGATTCGGGCGGAAACGCAGCATCTCCAGCGGCCGGCCGACCCGCGCCGACAGATCGTCGAGCGAAGCCTGGCCGATCAGCAGCAGGGGAAAGCCATCGGCAAAGGCCACCTTGTCGCCCACCTCGGCATAAGCGGTATCGACCTGCCGCGCATAGGCGGCCGGCACCTGCACCAGGCGGCAGACGCGACCGAGCAACTGGCTCAGCCACAGCGCCGCGGCCTCGCCGGCATCGGGCACCTGCAGGCTGTCGCGCCAGATGGTGACGCCGCGCAGCTCGGCGCGCTGATTAGGCAGCGCCACCCTCAGTTCGGACATCCCCGGGGCATTGAGCAGCAGCTGCTCAGTGCCCTGCCAACGCGCCTGCAACTGGCTCATCTGCGGCAACAGGCGCTGGGTCAGGAAGCGCCCGGTCGCTGCATCGACTACCATCCAGCGACGGTCACCCACCACGCCCAGGGCATCCAGGTCAGTTTCCTTCAGGGATTCGCCCGCAGCAGACTTCAATGGATATCGGTACAACCCGGAGAGATACATGAACCCGCGTTCCTTCTGGCAAAACGCTCTTATATTAGTAACCCGCCGCGCCCACAAGCCAACCTTGGTGTTAGCCCTGGCTTGGTTGCTGGCTGCCTGCAGTGGTAGCCCGGCAGAAAACCTGGGCATCCATGACGGTCGCCTGGCTCCCTGCCCGGACTCGCCCAACTGCGTCAACAGCCAGGCCAGCGACCCTAGGCACGCGATAGCCCCCCTGCCGCTCAAGGGCTCGGCGCAAGCCACCCAGGCGCTGCTCAAGCAACTGCTCGCCAGCGAACCGCGAACGCGCCTGGTGGAGGAAAGCCCGGGTTATCTGCGCGCGGAATTCAGCAGCAAGCTGATGCGCTTTGTCGACGATGTGGAGTTTATGATCGGCGCGACCGCCGTCGATGTACGCTCGGCGTCGCGCCTGGGCTATGCGGATTTCGACGTCAATCGCGAGCGTATCGAGCGGCTACGCCAGCGCCTCGGCGAGTAGCGCGCCTGCGCCCCGGCTTACGCCTCCGGGTGCAGCAACGCCAAACGCTCGTGCACCACATCCACCAGCTTGTCGGGCTGGAACTTGGAGAGAAAGTTATTGCAGCCGACCTTCTTCACCATGGCCTCGTTGAAGCTGCCGGACAGCGAGGTGTGCAGCACCACATAAAGATCCTTGAGGCGCGGATCATTGCGGATCTCGGTGGTCAGGCGATAGCCGTCCATCTCCGGCATTTCCGCATCGGTGATCACCATCAGCAGTTTTTCATGCACATCGACCCCGGCATCGGCCCAGCTCTTCAGCAGGTTCAGGGCACGCAGGCCGTCGCTCGCGGCATGGCAGCGAACATCCAGTTGCGCCATGGTGCCCTTGAGCTGACTCATGGCCACGCTGGAGTCGTCCACCAGCAGCACCTCACGGCCGCGGGCAAACTCCAGCAGCGGATCGGCGAGTTTTTCCGGGGACACCTTGGTACTCATCGGGGTGATTTCCGCCAGCACCTTTTCCACGTCGATCACTTCGACGATCTGGTCTTCGACCTTGGTGATCGCGGTCAGGTAATGCTGACGGCCGGCCCCACCCGGCGGCGGCAGGATGGATTCCCAGTTGAGGTTGAGAATGCGCTCCACGCCGCCCACCAGAAACGCCTGTACCGAGCGGTTGTACTCGGTAACGATGATGGTGCTGCGCTCATCGGGGACGATGGGACGCATGCCGATGGCCTGGGACAGATCGATCACCGGCAGGGTCTGCCCGCGCAGGTTGACCACCCCACAGACAAAGCGGTGACGCTGCGGCATCAGGGTCAGCTTGGGCATCTGCAGGACTTCCTGCACCTTGAACACGTTGATCGCAAACAACTGCCGACCCGCCAGGCGGAACATGAGAATTTCCAGGCGATTCTCACCCACCAGCTGGGTGCGTTGATTCACTGAGTCGAGAATGCCGGCCATCATGCGCTCCTGTTAACGTATCGGTTTAGCCTAGCTGAAATAGCCATAGCCTGATGTATCGGCCTCCTGCCGCGCATCTGAAGGCAGATAGCGCGGAGCCATCATGCGACAAGCGCAGCGCCGAGGCCAGTCAGACGGCATTAGCCGCCCTGCCTACTCCTCCAGCAGCGGCGAGTTTTCCGGCAGATGCACACGCAAGGCTGCCGGCATTGCCGCAAAACGCAGCTTGCGACTCTCCATCGGCTCGCCATCCAGGTTGAGATCCAACCCCTCCGGTGCCTCGACCTCCAGCCAGGGCAGCCGCGCGCTCAGGGCCACGCTCTGCAAGCCATTGATACCGCCCGACAGCAGCGTGCCCAGGGTGCCGACCACATCGGCCGCCGCCGGCACGATGCAGACATCCAGCAGGCCATCGTTGACCCGTGCCTGCGGGCACAGCACGTGCCCGCCGCCAGCCTGACGGCCATTGCCGATGCCGAGGGCGAGAAACTCGCCTTCCCACTGAAAATCCGGCCCGGTAAAGCGGCCAAACGACGACTGCACTTCGGCAAAACGGGTCAGGCCCGTCAGAAAGTACGCCGCGCCGCCGAGTACACGCTTGAGATCGTCCGAGGTATTGGCAGTGACGTTGGAACCAAAACCGCCAGTGGCCATATTGAGAAACACCTGGCCGTCGACTTCACCCAGGTCAATCGGCTGCGCTGGCGTATCCAAGAGCGCCAGGGCAATTCGCGGCTCAAGGCCAATCCCCGCCGCGTGGGCAAAGTCGTTGGCCGTGCCCAACGGCAACAGCGCCAGGCTGGCCTTGGTTTTTGCCAGTGCCATGGCTTCGGCCACATCACGCAGGGTGCCATCACCGCCGCCGGCGATCAGGGTCGGGTAACCGGCCTGCAGCGCCTCATTGACCAGACGCTGGGCATCACCAGCCTCCCAGGTCACCCGCACATCCAGCTGCCAGCCCTCTTCACGACGCTCCTGCACGGCAGCACGCACCTCGGCATTGAGAGCTTGCTTGCCATGCAGAATCAGCAGCGCTTTACGTTCTTGCATTCCCGGCATCCTTTTCGCGCCTTAGATAAAGGCTCGGCAACATGATGTGAGGCTGTATACGCTTGCGACAGGCCCACAGAAGCATCAACAAAACAGATCATTAAGCTCAATATTTACGTATTTTTAATCGTATTAATTTATTGGATCATCTGTTCATCGCCAATGAACACCGCCGCTGCAAGCCGGTGTTCCTCAATTAGGATACGCAGATGATCGAAGTACGCCCCTTCGCCGAACTCGGCGGTGCCCATCACGGCTGGCTGAATGCCCGTCATCACTTTTCCTTTGCCGAATACTATGACCCGGCGCGTATGAGCTGGGGGCCATTGCGGGTCTGGAACGATGATGAGATCGCGCCGCACACGGGCTTTCCAACCCATCCGCACCGCGATATGGAAATCATCACCTATGTACGCCAAGGGGCCATCACCCACAAGGACAACCTGGGTAACCATGGCCGTACCGAAGCCGGTGATGTGCAGGTCATGAGCGCCGGAACCGGGATTGCCCACAGTGAATACAACCTGGAAGACACCACCACCAAGATCTTCCAGATCTGGATTCAGCCCAACCAGTCGGGCCTGCCGCCGTCCTGGGGAGCCAAGCCGTTTCCCAAGGGTGAACGCGCCGGAGCCTTTGTCACCCTGGCCAGCGGCTTTGCCGAAGACCAGGACGCCCTGTCGATCCGCAGCAATGCGCGGATGGCCGCCGCCACCCTGCAAGCCGGTCAGAGCACCGAGTACCCGATTGGCGCTGCGCGCCGTGCTTATCTGGTAGCCGCCAGCGGTAGTATCGAGGTCAACGGCGTCAGCGCCCAGGCTCGCGATGGTGTGGCCATTAGCGATGTCGAGGTGATTCGGGTGACGGCACTCGAAGACAGCGAAATCATCCTGGTGGATGTGGCCTGACCCACCGTGATGGCTTAGCCCGTAGGATGGGTCGGGCCGCGCAGGTTAGCCGAAGGCGTGGCCCACCGATATGCGCGATACCCATCCTACGCTGGATAGCCGGTGATCTTGCGAATGCTCTGATACAGCGGCTTGAGCTGCTTGTACATGCGTTGATAGACCTGGGTATACAGCTGCTGATAGGTGCGCTGCGCCTCGGGATTGGGCTCGAACACCCGGCCGACCCGGGTCATGGCGGCAATCGCCGTGGGGTAGTCGGGGTACAAGCCCAGCCCTACCGCGCAATTGATCGCCGCGCCCAGGCCGCTGGTTTCATACAGATGTGGGCGCTCGGCCGGCAGGCCGAAGATATCGGCCGTCAACTGCATCGCCGCATCGCTTTGCGAGCCGCCACCGGAGACGCGCAGGCGGGTAATGCGCGTGCCCGAGCGCTTCTCGATCCTCTCCTTGCCCTGGCGCAGGGCATAGGCCAGTCCTTCCAGAATCGCCCGGTAGATATGCGCACGGGTGTGCACGTCGCCAAAACCGATGATCGAGCCCTTGGCCTCCAGCCCCGGCTCGCGGATGCCCGGCGACCAGTAGGGTTGCAGCATCAGGCCCATGGAGCCGGCGGGTACGCTGTTGACCAGCTCATCGAACAGCGCCTCAGGCTCCACGCCCAGCTCCTTGGCCCGCTGCATCTCGCGCAGGCCGAATTCCTGCTTGAACCAGCTGACCATCCAGAAACCGCGATAGATCATCACCTCGGTGTTGAAGTGATCGGGAATCGCCGAGGGGTATGGCGGAATCAGCGGGATGGTTTCCAGGTACTGGCTGCGGGTGGTGTTGATCGTCGCCGTGGTGCCATAGGACAGACAGGCCGTGCTCGCCTCCACACCGCCAGCGCCGAGTACCTCGCAGGCCTTGTCGGCACCGGCGGCAATCAGCGGCAGACCCTCGGGAATGCCGGTATGGCGGCTGGCTGCCGCGCTGATATGCCCCAGCAGCTCGCCCGGCTTGCACAGCTCCGGCAACTGCTCGCGGCGCACCGGCATGGCCTGCCATTTCCAGTCACCGGGCTTGGCCCACTGCAGGCGCTTGTAGTCGAACGGCAGGTAGGCCACGCAGCTGGTCAGCGAGTCGACAAATTTGCCGCACAGGCGATGGGTGAGAAAACCCGAGAGCAGCAGCACCTTGTGGGTATTGGCCCAGATCTCCGGCTGGTTCTGCGCGATCCAGTTGACCTCGGCCTGGGCACGAAAATGATCCACCGTAGCCTGCAAACCCGCGAGTTTGAACAGCCAGCCCCAGGGCCCGCTGATCCGTCCCTCGACCTTGGCCTGGCGCTGATCGAGCCAGAGCATCGCCGGGCGCAGGGGCTGACCTTGCTGGTCAACATTGATCAGGGTGCCGCGCTGGGTGGTAAGCGACACGCCCTTGATCAGGCTGCGGTCGATATCCACCTGCTGCCACAACTGCGCGCAGGCCTGGCCCAGGCTGGCCCAGTAATACTCGGGGTCCTGCTCGGCCCAACCGGGCTGCTTGGAGTAATAAGCCTCAAGCTCCACCTTGCCCTTGGCGAGCAGGTTGCCCTGAAGATCGAACAACAGCGCCCGGATACTTTGGGTGCCATTGTCGATGGCCAGCAGGTAGTTTTTCTCGCTCAAGACATCATCCTTAGCGCTATGCAAACTCTGTAGGGTACGCCATGCGCACCGCCTTTCATCCCGGTATGCACGGCGTACCCTAGTGTTGTGGCAGGCTGTAGCAGCGCGCCCACAACGCCAGGTAATCCGCTTCTTCCAGCTGCCAGCGCGCATCACTCCAACCAAGGCGGGCCTGACACAACGCGCGAATACGCGGCAGTTCGGCAGCCGCGCCGAGCGCCAGCAGCAGACCCAGGCGGGTACGGCGCAGCAGCAGATCATCCAGGTGCAGCACCAGCTCCTGCTCGGCGGCCCAGGCCAGTTCGGCCCAGAGCGTATCCGTACCCGCCACCTGCTCGACACCCAGCTCATCGACCAGCGCCAGCAGCTGCGGCAGCGCCCGGCCATAACGGCCGATCAGTCTCTTCTGCTGAGCGGGGCTTAGGGTTGGCATTGTTTGGCTGGGGACCGCTGCAAAGGTCGCCGCGCCTTGATCATCCACAGTACGCCCCACAAAAGGCGCACAGGCCCGCAGCACTTCCAGCGCCAATAGACGGAAAGTAGTCAGCTTGCCGCCGGCCAGGGTCACGCAGCCGGGCTCGACCCACAGCGCATGCTCACGCTTCTCATCCGAAGGCTTGCGCCCTTCGCTGCCATCCGTGACCACCGGGCGCACGCCGGCCCAGGTCGAGAGCACATCCGCGGCCTTGATCTGCGCAGCAGGGAACTGCTGAGCGCAGGCCGCCAGCAGATACTCCACTTCATCCGAGCTGATTCGCGCTTCCTCAGACAACGGTGCCGTGTGATCCAGATCGGTGGTGCCGATTACCGTCGCACCTTCCCAGGGGAAGACAAATACCGGGCGCTTGTCAGCCGCGTGCATAAAGCTGAACGCATGGGCCACCGGCAGACGCCAGGCAGGCAGCAACAGATGGCTGCCACGCAGCGGCCGGATATGTTCCAGGCCGGTTTTCTGCCGCAGCTGATCGGCCCAGGCACCTGTGGCCTGAGCCACGGCGCGGGTATTAAAGCCGCAGCGCAAGCCGGTTTCGCTGTCTTCGGCGAGCAGGCCGGTGACTCGCCCGTCCTCACGCAGCAGCTCGACCACGCGCATGCCATTGAGCGCTTCGCCACCTTCGGCGCGAGCCTCACCCAGCACGCGCTGCACCAGTCGCGCATCATCGGTCACCGCATCGAAGAACCGCGTACCGCCCAGCAGGCCGTCTTCCTTGAGACCCGGAGCCAGATAACGCAGCTGCTGCAAAGGGTAGTACAGATGGTTGCGCTTGCCGGCCAGAGCGTCGTACAGCGCCAGCAAGCTGCCGAATACCTTGGGGCCAGGGAAGCCGCCCTGGTAATGGGCCATGATAAAACTCAAGGGGTCGACCAGCCCCGGCGCTTCCTGCAGCAGACGCTGGCGCTCGCGCACCGAATCCCGAGTCAGCGCCAGCTGGCCCTTGGCGATATAACGCAGCCCGCCGTGGACCATTTTCGAGGAACGGCTGGAAGTGCCCCAGGCGAAGTCGCGCTGCTCCAGCAGCAAGCACTTCCAGCCACGCCGCGCTGCTTCACGCAGAATCCCGGCACCGCTGATACCGCCACCCACGACTATCAGATCCCAGTCGCGTGCGGCCAGTTCGGGCAAGGCCAGTTCGCGCCAGGCGGCGTTCCAGTTGCTCATCATCAGTCCTGAATCAACACGCCAGGGGCTAGGCGCTGCTCAGGGTCGAAATGGCCGGCCAGTGCCTTGAGTGTGGCCATGCCCAGTTCGCCCTTCTCCACCGGCAGATAAGGCGCGTGATCGCGACCCACACCGTGCTGATGGCTGATGGTGCCGCGGTTGCCTGCGATGGTCAGGCTGGCGGCGTGCTTGAGCTTCTGCCAGCGCGCCATGGCCTCGGCGTAGCTATTGCCAGGGCGGAACACGTAGGTGGTGTAAATGCTCGACCCTTGGTTGTAGACGTGGGACAGGTGGGTGAACACATGCACCTGCTCGCCCTCCTCACTCAGCCCGTTGCGCAGGCTGGTCTCGACCTTGTCCAGCAGGCTGTCGACGTTGCTCCAGTCGGTGGCGGTTTCCAGGGTGTCCACCGCATAACCGGCGGCCCACAGGCCGTGGCGCAGGTAGGGAAAACGGAAGCGGTTTTCCGCCCACTTCTTGCCCAGCAGGGTGCCGGTAAACACGCCGTCAAAGCTCTTCAGCAGCTTCTTCGCCTGTTTCAGCGAGGCGGCGTTCTGCGCACGGCTACCGGTGACGCCGAAGGTCAGCATGCATTTGCCCTCGCGTGCGCCGCGCAGGGCCAGGTATTTCTCCAGCCAGGCGATCTGCTGCGGATGACCGGCCAGGGCCAGTTGAGTCTTGGTTTCGATGGCATTGGACAGGCGCAACATCGACAGCGGCACCCGCGCCTGGGCCAGACTGCGGATGGCGTTCAGCGCCTGCTGCCAGTTGGGCAGGAACACCGCGTAGAAGTTTTCCTGCTCGGCCAGGCGGGTGATGCGCACCTTGACCTCGGAAATGATGCCGAAGCGCCCTTCCGAACCCATCAGGATTTCCCGCAGGTCAGGCCCAGCGGCGGAAGCCGGGAAAGTCGGAATGTCCAGGGTGCCGGCGAAAGTCTCGACCGTGCCGCCGGCGAACAGCTGCTCGATGCGCCCGTAGCGCAGCGACTGCTGGCCGCTGGAGCGGCTGGCGACCCAACCGCCGAGGGTCGAAAGCTCCCAGGATTGTGGAAAGTGGCCGAGGGTGTAGCCCTGGGCGCGCAACTGGCTTTCCACCTGCGGGCCAGTGGCACCGGGGCCGAAGGTGGCGATCAGGCTGTCGTGGTCGATCTCGATCAGCTTGCCCATGCGCTCAAGCGACAGGGTCAGGACCGGCTTGCGGCCGGCCTGCGGGTTGATATGCCCGGCCACCGAGGTGCCGCCGCCATAGGGGATCACGATCAGATCCTGCTGACCGGCCCAGGCCAGCAACTCGCGGATCTGCGCGGAGCTCTCCGGGTAGGCCACGCCATCGGGGAACACACCAAAATCGCCGGAACGCATCGCCAGCCAGTCCGGCAGACTCTGGCCACGGGCGTGGCGCACGCGATCTTCAGCATTCAGACAGATCAGCGGATGGGCCGGCAGACGCGAGGCCGGTACCTGCGCCAGCACCTGTTCCAGGCTGGCATCGGCAAGCAGCTGGCCAGGACCGACCAGTTCGGCCAGAAAAGCCTCGCCATGGGCCGGCAGTTCCACCACTGTTGCTTCATCACCCCAGCCGTTCCAACGTCGCATCTGCATCTCCCGGATATTTCAGTCACCCTCGATGGCTGCCTATACTAGCTGGCCTCTTCAGGGCGTCACTGTCGTATCGAGCCAGGCGTTATCGCCAATCAAGACATTCAGAATAAGAACAGTTCATGGAAAACCTCGGCTACACCTCCGTCCCCTCCCTGCTCAAGTACCTGCGCCACGCCGAGCAATTGGGTCTGGATATCGACCAGGCGTTGGCAGCCGTAGGCCTCAAGGCCGAGGACCTGGCTGACAACGGCAAGCGCATCCCCAGCGAAACCCATGAGCGCCTGCTCGCCCATCTGCTGCGCGTATCCGGTGACCCGCTGTTCGGCCTGCACTGCGCGCGTTTTGTGCAGCCAGGCTCCTGGAGCGTACTGGGCTATATCACCATGAACTGCGCAACCCTCGGTGAGGCCATGAGCCGCATCGTGCCCTACGAAAAACTGGTGGGGGATATGGGCGTCAGCCGGGTCGAGGCCGGCGCAGACCACGTTCGCCTGATCTGGACCTGTCGTCATCAGGCTGAGCCGATCCGCCGGCACATGGTGGAGAACGTACTGGCTTCGTGGTTGCTGTATGCGCGCTGGATCTCCGACTCAGACAGCTCGCCGCGGGAGGTATGGTTCGAGCACGCCTTGCCTGAAAGTGTCGATATTGCCGAGTACCAGGCGATTTTCGGCTGCCCGATCCGCTTCGAGCAGAGCTGCAATGCGCTGATCGTGCCGTTGGAATACCTCACAGTGCCGCTGCGCCAGGCCGATGCCAACCTGCTGCGCACTCTGGAAGAACATGCCCTGACCCTGATGGCCGGCCTGGACGACAACGAGCCACTGCCACAACGGGTAAAGAACGCCCTGCGCCTGCTGCTCAAGGATGGTCTGCCACGCAAGGAACGGGTGGCGGAGAAATTCAATATGACGGTGCGCACCCTGCAGCGCCACCTGCAACTGGCCGGCACCAGCTACCAGCAGATTCTCGATGAGCTGCGCCAGGAACTGGCCGAGCACTACCTGCTGCGCAGCGACCTGGCGATTCAGGATATCGCCAGCTACCTGGGCTTTACCGAGTCGCGCTCCTTCCACCGCAGCTTCAAGACCTGGACCGGGCAGACTCCGGGAGAATTTCGCGAGAGCAAGCGCAATAGTTAACACCATGAGCTTTGGGGTTGGTGGATGGGTAAAGCGTCATCCACCCTACCTCAGACCCATCCTACGCGGCGCTAGCCGAGGATTTCGCTTAGCGGGATAAACCTAAGGCTATCGCCCTCGGCCAGCGTGGTATTTTCCAACACTTCAGCAAATCCCTCGGCCCAGGCGGCGCTGCGCAGCACCCCGGAGCTCTGGTTCGGATAAGGCACCACCCGGCCGTTTTCCAGACGCGCGCGCAGGTATTCGCGGCGTTTGCCGGCCTTGTTCCAAGCGAAACCGGCGGGCATCGGAAAACCCAGCGGTTCGACCCGCTGCACGCCCAGGCGACGCAGCAGATAAGGCCGCGCGAGCAAGCCGAAAGTCACCAGGGTCGAGGCCGGATTGCCCGGCAGGCCAATCACCGGCACGCCGCGAAACTGTCCGCAGGTCAGCGGCTTGCCCGGCTTGATCGCCAGCTTCCACAGCGCCAGCTCGCCCTCTTCACGCAGGGCCATGCCGAGAAAATCCGCCTCGCCCACCGACACACCGCCGGTGGAGAGAATCAGGTCGACGTCGCTCAACGCGCCCAGCGCAGCGCGGGTTAGTTCCAGGTCATCGAGCAGAATGCCGCCGTCCACTACTTCGCAGCCCAGACGCTGCAGCCAGGCGATCAGCAAACGGCGATTGCTGTTGTAGATCTGCCCGGGGCCCAGCGGCTGGCCCGGCTCGACCAACTCATCGCCAGTCGACAACACAGCCACGCGCGGCCGCCGACGCACCGTCAACTCGGCGCACCCCAGGGATGCAGCCAGGCCCAGTTCGATCGGGCCCAGACGAGTACCCGCCGGCAATACCGAATCGCCGATCCGGGTTTCCTGCCCCTGAGCGCGCACGTTCTGCCCCAGGCTCAAAGGCTCGCTAAAGGCGACGCGGCCATCCTCGCCAAGCACGGCGTTTTCCTGCATTTCCACGGTATCGGCACCGGCCGGCAGCGGTGCGCCGGTGAAGATCCGCGCGCAGGTGCCGGGTTGCAAAGGTGCAGGCGCGCTACCGGCCTGAATACGCTGGCTAACGACCAGGGGCTCGCCGTTCCAATCGGCCAGGCGCAGGGCGTAACCGTCCATGGCGCTGTTGTCCCAAGGCGGCAGATCAAGCTCGGCAAGCAACGGCTCGGCCAATACCCTGCCAGCCGCGTCACTCAGGTTGACCCGCTCGGTTTCAACAATGGCGCTGGCCTCGGCCTGCGCCAGCAAGCGCGCCAGCGCTGTCTCGACGGGCATCAGCCCGGGCTGGTCACAGCCGCTCATCCACGACTCTCGCAGGCGGCCACCGCTTTGAGATGCGGAACGAAATTGCACGGGCGATGACGGTTATCCAACTGCTCGCCGAGGATGCCATCCCAGGCGGTGCGACAGGCGTTGGTCGAGCCCGGCAGGCAACACACCAGGGTGCCATTGGCCAGGCCAGCCAGAGCGCGGGACTGCACAGTCGAGGTGCCTATATCCGCCACGGAAATCTGTCGGAACAGCTCGCCAAAACCGTCGACCTGCTTGTCCAGCAGGCAGGCCACCGCTTCCGGGGTGCTGTCGCGGCCGGTGAAGCCGGTGCCGCCGGTGATCAGCACCACCTGCACCTGATCATCGGCAATCCAGGTGGCGACCTGGGCGCGAATCTTGTACAGATCGTCCTTGAGCAAAACCCGTGCGGCGAGCTGGTGACCGGCGGCCTGCAGGCGGTCGACAAACAGCTGGCCGGAGGTGTCGGTGTCCAGGTTGCGGGTGTCGCTGACAGTCAACACCGCGATATTCAAAGGCACGAAATGTGCCTCGGCCTTGTGGTTCATGGCAGGCTTCCAGTTATGGGCGATAATGCTCGCCGTTATATCACAGGCCCATCCCCGGAGGCTCCGTCATGCCCGCTCCCGTTACCCTGCCCAGCTGTTCCGTCCTCTTGCTGGCCGGCGGCCGCGGACAACGCATGGGCGGTGCCGACAAGGGCCTGATCGACTGGCAAGGCCGCCCGCTGATTGCCTGGCTGCACGAGCTGGTGCGACCGCTGACCGATGATCTGCTTATCTCCTGCAACCGCAACGCCGAGCGCTATGCCCCCTACGCCGACCGCCTGATCGAGGATGACGACAAGGACTTTCCGGGCCCCTTGGCGGGTATCCGCGCCGGCCTCAAGGTGGCACGCCACCCCTGGCTGTTGGTACTGCCCTGCGATGCCCCCAGAATCGACCGGGAACTGCTCCAGGCCCTGCTCAGCCAAGCGGGCGAACAGCCGGTGGTGGTACGCCAGGGGGGCTATCTGGAGCCATTGTTCAGCCTGATCCCCAGTGCACTTTCCCCGGCCCTGGAGCGGGCCTGGCAAGCCGGCGAACGCAGCCCGCAGCGCTGGCTGCGCAGCCTCGCCATAGCGACGGTCGATTGCCCGGCAGACGATCCGCGGCTGGCCAACCTGAACACGCCTGAATTACTTGAATCCGCGCGCCGTAGTTGATGTATAAGCCTCGCTAGGGAACTTGGCCGATCAGGTCTCGTCTCACGAATGTGCAAAGCCCTATTAACCAAGGAGATTCACATGACACTGCGCACTGTTCCGGCACTAATGCTCGCCCTCGGCCTGGCCACTCTGGCGGGTTGTGCATCGCCTTCGGTGATCACGTTGAACGATGGCCGCGAAATCCAGACAGTCGATGCTCCCGACTACGATTCCACCTCCGGCTTCTACGAGTTTGAACAACTCGACGGCAAACGCGCCAAGGTCAACAAGGACCAGGTTCGTACGGTCAAGGAATTGTAATTAGCGGCTGCATTCAGGCGTGTCTATGCCGTTATGGCGTGCCGCCTGATAGCCGCGGAGCCCTCGACGGCTCAAAAAAAACGCGCCTAACCCCTTGTGCAACAAAACTTTTTGAGTACAATCTCGAATTATTCGGAGTGTAGCGCAGCTTGGTAGCGCGTCTCGTTCGGGACGAGAAGGTCGCAGGTTCGAATCCTGTCTCTCCGACCAATTCCCAGTTCTTTCCAGCGTGCAATACGCAGTCAGAACACACAAAAAAGCCCGCAGATAGCGGGCTTTTTTGTGGCCGCTGGAAAGCTAGTTCAGGCTGGAAAAGGCACGCACCAGGGCTTTGCTCAGGTCGACGGTGGAGAACTTGGTCAGTACATCATTGGCTCCCACCGCCCGGGCTTTTTCGGTGTTCATGGTGCTATCCAGCGAGGTGTGCAGCAGCACATAGGTCTGGCCAATATCCGCCTGCTTGCGGATCGCGCGCACCAGGTCGTAGCCATCCATCTCCGGCATCTCGATATCCGAAACCAGCACCTCGATCGGCCGCCCCGCCTCGTGCTCAGCCAGCAACAGCTGCAGCGCACTGGCGGCGCTTCTGACCATCTGGCAGTCCAGCTCCAGCTTGCGCAGGGTGATCATGCTTTGCTGCAGGGCCACATGGGAGTCGTCCACGACCAGTACTCGGCGACCCCTGAGCAGGTTGCGCTCGGCCTCCGACAGCAGCTGCTCATCAAGCTCCTCGACAACCACCGGGGCCAGTTCGTGCAGCACCTTCTCGATATCGAGAATCTGCACGATCTTGCCGTCGATCTGGGTCACCCCGGTGATAAACGCCTTGCTCCCGGAGCCGGCGGGCGGTGGACGCACATCACGGGTCGAGCACTGGACGATACGTTCGACACTCTGCACATGCAGACCCTGACGCGAGCGGCTGAGTTCGGTGACGATCAGGCAGCCATCGCGACTGTCGCTGACGCCCTGCTCGCCGATTGCCCGGGCCAGGTCGATCACGGTCAGAGCCGAGCCGCGCAAGGTCGCTACCCCACGCACATGCGGGTGGCGACTGGGAAGTTTGGTCAAGACCGGACAGGGAATGATTTCCTGAACCTTGAGCAGGTTGATTCCCAACAAGCGGCCACTGTGCAGCCGAAACAACAGCAGCGACAAGGCATCCCCCAGCACCATGCTCATGCTTCTTTATCCTTTGACTATGAGTTATCAAGCACTTGGAACAGGCAGGCTCAGCGCAGAAATTCGACAATCTGTTCGGCTTCGAATGGCCAGTTCAACTCGGCACCGGTGTCGCTACGGCGCAGCACCGGGATGCGCAACGCGTAGTGTTCAAGCCAGTCCGGGTGTTCGACGATATCGACCAGCTCGACCAGCAAACCGTGCTCGACGAACGGCATCAGTAACGCCTCCGCGACCTCGCACAGGTGGCAGCCAAGGGTACCGAACAATTGACATTCCGGAAGCATCTGCACGCCTCGATCATTCACTAAGGGCTCAGTCTAGCACTGCCCGCACGACCATCGGCTCGATCCTTAGTCGCAGCCATCAGACCTCGGTATTTTTTCCGGCGGCGGGCTGGGGCTCATCAAGCAGAGGCTGCAAGCCTTCGAGCAGACGGCTGTTGAGGCGCTCGGCTTTTTCCAGACGCTTGTCATCAAAACGCTCATCCAGAGAAAAACCGCCCTTGAGCAGGTCGAGCAGACTGCCTTTGCCGTCGTCGCTCACCTGATTGGCACTGCGCAGCGCCTCCAGCAGGCTCTGGGCGTAATCAAGCAGACTGGCATTGACCGCGCTTGCGGCCTGACCACCCTGCTCGGCGACTGCACTGTAGGCATCGGTGGCCTGGCGAATACTGGTCTGGGTCAACCGCAGGGACATGGAGGCCAACTGCTCGCCATCCAGATCCAGGGCCATGGCCCGGTCGAAGGCCCCCGACAGATCGCCGGAATAGAACTTGTTGGACAGCTCCTGCACCTGGCCGAAGAGTTTCTCCAGGGCCGCACGCTCCTGCTCGTCAAGTTCACCTTCGACGCTGACCTGCCAGGCCCCGATCTGCAGGCTCCCCGATTGGCTGCTGGCGACCACCGCACTGCTGTTGCCATTACTCGCCGCGGCAATGCTGTTCTGCGACCAGCTGGCCGAGGCCTGGGCGATGGAAATACGCAAACGGTCGCCATCGCGGGTCGTGACCGCTAGCTCGAAGGTTTGCGCCTGGGCGCTCAAGCGTTCGCTATAGGCCGCCACTGCCGTGGTGCCGCCTTCCGCTGGGGCGGGTGGATTGAAACGCTGATCCAGGCTGGCAAAGCCGTCCTGAATACGCTGGTAGGTGTCGTCGATATCGCTCGCCACCTTGCCCTGCAGCACGCCCATGCCATCAAGGATCTGCCGCGCTTCGGCAAAGCCCTTTTCCACACCACTGCGGGCCTGGTCGAGAAGCTTTTGCAGCTTGCCGGTATCGGCACCGCCGGCTTGCTCGCTGTGCAGGCGCTGCTCGATAAAGCCGATGATGCGCCCGGCGACTTTCTCCGGGCTGTAGTCCTCGGCCTTGATCCCCATGCCACCCGGCGGCAACCCCAGGCGCTCGGCCAGACGGTTGGCCAGCACCGCATTGGCATCGGCGACAGTGCGCACGACCGGCTGAGTGCTGCTGGAAGATGGGCGGGTAGCAGTGGATGACGGCGAGGCCAGGGGGTTCATGGCAAATTACCTAGGCGGAGTATCTGGATGGTTAGCGGCGGTAACAGGTGAAACTTTAGCTCAGGGGAAAAGTGCCCGATCAACGGTACCCGGCGCACAAACAGCGCACAGCGACTGCACGGTCACTTTCAACGTGCAGGGCGCGCGGTGGGCCGACCAAAGTCTAAGGGTCAAGCCGCCTTGCCCGTGTTTTATTGCGTTTCGCTGTAATAGATCGGCCACAAGCCGACCCGCACACATGAGGAGCTAACAATAATGAGTCAATCTCCCCTCGCCCGCGCTGTGGCACTCGCCGCACTGGGCACCTGCATGACCCTGCCGTCACTGGCCCAGGCTGAATTTATCAAGGACAGCAAAGCCAGCCTGGAACTGCGTAACTTCTACTTCAACCGTGATTTCCGTCAGGACGGTGCGTCCCAAGCCAAGCGTGAAGAATGGGCTCAGGGCTTTATCCTGCGTGCAGACTCCGGCTACACCGAAGGCACTTTTGGTTTTGGTCTCGACGCTATCGGCATGCTCGGCTTCAAGCTGGATTCTGGTGGCGGCACCGCCAATACCGATTTGCTGGTTCCGGATCGTTCCGGCGGCTCACAGGATTACTCCTCTGATCTGGCCGTAGCGGCAAAAGCCAAAGTGTCCAAGACCACCCTGCGCGTCGGCAGCATGCAGTTCAAGAACATGGCCATCGCCTCCAGCGATAGCCGTCTGACCCCGCAGGTCTTCAAGGGCGGCCAGCTCATTTCCCAGGAAATCGACGGGCTGACCCTCGACGGCGGTTATGTGCGGGAAGTGAACAACCGAAATTCAGGTGACTTTGAAGACCTGTCCATGACTACTGGCGGCCGGCGCGGGATTAGCGTAACGGGCGACAGCACCACCGATGCGTTCACCTTCCTCGGCGGCACCTACAAGCTGACTCAGGACCTGACTGGCGCGTATTACTATTCCAACCTGGAGGATTTGTATAAGCAGAACTCCTTCAACCTGGTCCATGTCCTGCCCTTGGCTGATAAGCAAACCCTGAAGACCGACCTGCGTTACGCCCGTTCCACCGATGACGGGCGCAGCAACGTCGACAACAAGGCGTTGGGTGCCATGATTACCTATGGCATCGAAGGTCACAGCTTCGGCCTGGGCTACCAGAAGATGAGTGGGGACACTGGCTTTGCTTACTTGGCAACCAGCACCGATCCGTTCTTGGTCAACTACGTACAAATCAGTGACTTTGCCAACAAGGACGAGCAGTCCTGGCAAGCGCGTTATGACTTCAACTTCGCCAGCATCGGCATCCCCGGCCTGACCTTTATGACCCGCTACCTGACCGGTGATAACGTCGACCGCGGTGCCACTGCCTCCGAAGGGAAAGAGTGGGAGCGCAATACTGAGCTGATGTATGTGTTCCAGGAAGGCGCGCTGAAGAACCTCGGCGTGCGCTGGCGCAATGCGACTGTGCGCTCGAACTTTACTAACGACATCGACGAGAACCGTCTGATTGTCAGCTACACCCTGCCGCTGCTTTAACTGCCGGCAACAACCGTAAATAGAAAGGCCCGGACATTGTCCGGGCCTTTTGCGTTGCGCGCCTCGATCAGTCCTGGCTGAGCGAACCGATCTTATGCACCGACAGGTCGGCTCCGTAGTATTCCTCTTCCTGGGTCAAGCGAATGCCGATCGAAACCTTCAGCACGCCATACACCAGAAAACCACCCAGCAGCGCCACCACCACGCCCAGCGCAGTACCGATAAACTGGCTGGCCAGGCTGACGCCGCCCAGGCCACCGAGCGCCTGCTGACCGAAGATGCCGCAGGCGATGCCGCCCCACACGCCACACAGGCCGTGCAGCGGCCAGACGCCGAGCACATCATCGATCTTCCATTTGACCTGGGTCGCGGTAAACGCCCAGACGAACAGCGCACCGGCAATCGCGCCGGTCGCCAGTGCACCGACCGGATGCATCAGATCGGAACCGGCACACACCGCCACCAGACCGGCCAACGGGCCGTTGTGCAGGAAGCCCGGGTCATTGCGCCCGACCAGCAAGGCCGCCACCGTACCACCGACCATCGCCATCAGGGTGTTGACCGCCACCAGGCCACTGACGCTGCCCAGGGTCTGCGCGCTCATCACGTTAAAGCCGAACCAGCCGATGATCAGGATCCACGAGCCCAGGGCCAGAAACGGAATATTCGACGGGGCAAACGCCACCAGGCGACCATCGCGATAGCGACCATCGCGCCGGCCCAGCAGAATCACCGCGCCCAAGGCCAGCCAGCCGCCCACCGCATGCACCACCACCGAGCCGGCAAAATCATGGAAGGCCGCACCGTATTGCGCTTCGAGCCAGGCCTGTACGCCATAGTTGCCGTTCCAGATCATGCCCTCGAAGAATGGGTAGATGAAGGCGACGATCAGCAACGTGGCGCAAAGCTGCGGGCCGAACTTGGCGCGCTCGGCAATGCCGCCGGAAATGATCGCCGGAATCGCCGCAGCGAACGTCAGCAGGAAGAAGAACTTCACCAGACCATAGCCGTGGCCCTCGGTCAGCACACTGGCCGGCTCCAGGAAGGACACCCCATAGGCGATCCAGTAGCCGACAAAGAAGTAGGCCAGGGCCGAAACGGCAAAGTCGGAGATGATCTTCGACAGGGCATTGACCTGGTTCTTCTGCCTGACCGTGCCGACCTCAAGGAAGGCGAAGCCGGCGTGCATGGCCAGTACCATTACGGCACCGAGCAGGATAAACAGGGTATTAGAGCCGTGAATCAGGGTTTCCACAGCACTGTTGATGTTTTCCATCGGCAAAGAAAACTCCGTTGCGGGAAAAGCACCAAAGAGGATCATTTACGGCAAAAACGCACCATATAGCAGCACAAACTGCACATAAGGTCAGTCTTCAGCCTCGGGCAAGGCACCAAAATGACACTTTGCCAGATCAGCTTTCAGGTACTAAATCCATAGTTATTAATGGGTTATTGATGCACCACGGCGTCCAGGCCAACCCCTGCAGAGCCCCATAAAGGCGCACATCTGCAAGAAAGCGCACCAACGCAATGCAAGCGCTATACCAGCCCTGGCTTCAGCTGGAGCGCACAATTAAAGAAGGAACCCTGGTCCCACAAAGGACTCGAACCCCCTACACTGAACTGACAAGTCAAAGGAGAGACACCATGGCCCGTAAAAACCCTGTATCCAGCCAAGACCAGTTACTGGAAGAGTTTCAGGCACTGGTTCGCGACACCGAGCAACTGCTGCAGCACTCGGCCAGCCTGGCCGGCGAGCAGGCGGAAGAGCTGCGCGAGCAGATCCGCAGCAGCCTCGGCCGCGCCCGTACCACCCTGCACAATGCCGAAGGTGCCCTGCTTGAGCGCGGCAAGGCCGCCGTGCAAGCCACCGAAGGCTATGTCCAGACCCATCCCTGGCAGACCCTGGGGGTTGCCGCCGCCATCGGCCTGCTGTTGGGCATGCTGATTTCGCGACGCTGATCGAGAATACATATGCAAGAAACACCGTCATCCCCAAGCCGCGGTGCCGCACCGCGGCGCTTTGCCGGTGCCCTGCTGGGTCTGCTGCAGGGCCATGTGGCCCTGTTCGGCGAAGAACTCAAAGAGCAGCAGAGCCATACCCTGAGCCTGCTGGTGCTGGTCAGCCTGAGTCTGGCCTTCGCCTTTCTGTTGCTGCTGGGTCTGTCGACTGCGCTGCTGATCGTCTTCTGGGAAAGTCACCGGCTTACGGTGATCGCGCTGCTCTGCGCCTTCTACGCCCTGGGTCTGCTGGCCTGCCTGTTTGGCCTGCTGCTGCGTGTACGTAACGCCCCAGCCCCCTTCGCCGCCAGCCTGGAAGAGCTGGCCCGTGACCGCGAGCAACTGCTGCCATGAGCCTAACCGACCTGCCCGCCAAAGCCTCGCGCCGCGACCTGCGCAAAGCCATGCTGCGCATGCGCCTGGAGATGCACCGCCAGGAGCTGCGCCATGAAACCCTGGTGATGCTGCAACCGCTGCGCCAGGCGCAGTACTTCACGCAGCACTGGCGCGAAGAGCTGGGAAAAAGCAATGCACCACTTTGGGTCGCAGGCGGTGCCTTGCTCCTGGCCACTCTCGGCGTGCGTCAGGGTAATTGGCGACGCTGGCTGCGCATCGCCCTGGTCGCCTTTCCCCTGCTCAGACGCAACCCACCCCGCCCGCCGAGCCGCGCGACGGGCACAGACGACGCGGCCTGAGCCCCGACCAACAGCATCCGAGCGCAAAGCCCTGACAGCCGCTGCCGCCCGCAGCACACAGAGCACTCTGCCATCAGCCTGGCAGCAATATTGCTAAGGTAATGCCGGTGCCATCTATCGGGGCACTGCGCTGCCTAGGGTCTGTTGCCGTTTCGTCGCGAACCGCGTTGCCGCGAAAAATCTCGCCATGGCCGGGCGGCGCTCCGCTAGGCGGAGGACGCAGGTAATGGTTGTTCCCTTGCCAAGTCCTCCAACACCGCATGGCGAGATTTTGCGCGCAACCCGAAGGGCCGGGCCTGTTTTAGCGCGATACTGCGTTTCTCGACACTCATTTGGAACAACCAAACTTCGTGTCTCGTGCCTTGCCTCGCGCTAAAACAGGCTCCGGCGCGGCCGCGAACGAAACGGCAACAAACCCTAAGGATGTGCTTGGTGTTCGACGGTCAACCAGTCGCTGTCTTCCAACCCTTTATCGACACCGCCACCGGCCGCATCGCTGGGGTCGAGGCACTGGCGCGCTTGCGCAACGAAGACGGCCAGCTGCATTCCGCTGGCCCCTTGTTCAGCGACCCGAAAACGCCGCCGGCGGCCTTGCGGCGCCTGGATCGCGCCGTGCGCGAGCAAGCCCTGGAGCGCTTTCATGAAGCCCCCCAGGACTGGTTTCTCAGCCTGAATATTTCCCCCCGCTGGATCAGCCAGCTGCGGCCCGGGCAACCCTTGCCCAGCCTCAAGCAACTGCAGCGCAGCGGTATAGACCCGGCGCGTATTGTCTTTGAAATCACCGAACTGGGCGGGGCCACCCTGCGCCTGCCGCGGGTGGTCGAGCGCTATCGCGAGGCCGGCGCACGCATAGCCATCGACGACTTTGGCGCGGGCTATTCCCAGCTTGACCGGGTACTGGCCCTGCAGCCAGATATCCTCAAGCTGGACATGCGCCTGTTCCAGCAAGCCGCCCGCGGCGGCCCGAGCAGCGAGGTGGTCAAGGCCCTGGCACAGATGGCAGAAAAGACCGGCTGCTGGATCATCGCCGAAGGGGTGGAAACCGAAGCCGAGCTGGACTTCGCCCTGGAATGCGGCGCGCGTTATGTACAGGGCTATCTGTTCGCCAAACCCGAAGAGACTTTTTTCAGCAGCAATGCCTTCGTCAAACGCTTCGCCCAGCTGCGCGACCACTACGTGCAACAGAAGCTTGCAGAGCGCGCCCGCCTGATGACCCTGCGCCAGCAACTGAGCGAATTGATGAACAGCTTCAAACAGTGGGTGGAAAACGGCTCACCGGAGCACCTGCTGCAACTGCCACAGGCCTATCCCTGGCTGCTGCGCATCTACCAGTGCGACCGCCACGGCACCCAGCTCACCGCCAATCTGGAGTGGCGCGACAGCGCCTGGCAAAGCGACGCACGCTATGTCGGGCATAACTGGTCGTGGCGGCCCTACTTCTACCAGCTGCTCGCCGAAGGCTGGGACGAGCGCCGACTGATTCTTTCCAGCACCTACCGCGACGCCACAACCAACCAGTACTGCCTGACCGCCGGGCAATTTATCGAAAATGGCAAACGCCTGCTGCTGATGGACATCGACGCCGCAGGCTTCTGACCCGGGGCACCGGGGCACGCAGAAAACCCCTGACAATTCAACGAGCCACTTGCAGCCGCCCCGCCGAACCCCGAAGCTAGGGCCCAGACGTTTCCGTAGGGCAGCTCGATAGCGCCCCAACAAGCCACCCGATGGCGAGGACATGCTTTGGATTGGCAAACCCTGCTCAACCGCGAACGCCTTGGCAAGCCGACACACAGCGCCGATGAACTGGGCCGCACGCCCTTTCACAAAGACCACGACCGCATCATCTTCTCCGGCGCATTCCGCCGCCTGGGGCGCAAGACTCAGGTGCACCCGGTATCGAGCAACGATCATATCCATACCCGTCTGACCCACTCGCTGGAGGTAAGCTGCGTGGGCCGCTCTCTGGGCATGCGCGTCGGCGAAATGATCCGCGATGCCCTGCCGGCCTGGTGCGCGCCAAGCGACCTGGGCATGGTCGTGCAGTCCGCCTGCCTGGCCCACGACATCGGCAATCCTCCTTTTGGCCACTCCGGTGAAGACGCCATTCGCCACTGGTTTCAACAGGCCGCCGGACGCGGCTGGCTGGACAGCATGAGCGACGCCGAGCGTGGTGACTTTCTCAGTTTCGAGGGCAACGCCCAGGGCTTTCGCGTGCTCACCCAGCTGGAATACCACCAGTTCGACGGCGGTACCCGGCTGACCTACGCAACCCTCGGCACCTACCTGAAATACCCCTGGACCGCCCGCCACGCCGAGGCCCTGGGTTACAAGAAGCACAAGTTCGGCTGCTACCAGAGCGAGCTGCCGCTGCTTGAGCAGATCGCCGGCAAACTCGGCCTACCGCAGCTGGAAGAACAGCGCTGGGGGCGTCACCCGCTGGTCTACCTGATGGAGGCCGCGGACGATATCTGCTACGGCCTGATCGACCTGGAAGACGGCCTGGAAATGGAGCTGCTCGATTACAGCGAAGTCGAAGCGCTGCTGCTCGACCTGGTGGGCGATGACCTGCCGGAAACCTACCGCCAACTCGGCCCGGACGACTCCAGGCGGCGCAAGCTGGCGATCCTGCGCGGCAAGGCCATCGAACATCTGACCAATGCCGCCGCCGAGGCCTTTGTCGAGCAGCAGGATGCCTTGCTCGCCGGCACCTTGCAGGGCGATCTGGTCGAGCATATGCATGGCACCGCCAAGCGCTGCGTACAGAGTGCCAAGGACATGGCCCGGCAGAAGATCTTCCAGGACAAGCGCAAGACCCTGCACGAGATCGGTGCCTACACCACCCTGGAAATCCTCCTCAACGCCTTCTGCGGCGCGGCCCTGGAGCAGCACGGCGGACGCACGCCTTCGTTCAAGAATCGGCGCATTCTCGACCTGCTCGGCAACAACGCGCCCGATCCGAACTGGCCGCTGTACCGCTCGTTCCTGCGCATGATCGACTTTATCGCCGGCATGACCGACAGCTACGCTACTGAAATGGCCCGGGAGATGACCGGCCGCTCAAGCCCGGTATAAGCGATGAAGCATCTGCTCAAACAAGTCTTCAGCTGGCACGCCGGCCCACCCGCCTGGGGCCCGGCCATGGTCGCCGGCTTCGGTTGCGCCCTGCCGCTGCTGCTCGGTTTGTTCAGCGCTCACCCGGGCTTTCTCTGGGCCTCGGCGGGGGCGTTCCAGGCCGCCCAGGCCAACCCGCTGCATCGCCTGGGCATGCTGCGCATGCTGATGCTCTGTGGCCTGGGGGCCTGCAGCGCCGGTCTGGGCTTCTGGTCGGCCAGCCACCCCTATGCCAGTTTCTTTATCTTCGCCGCCTTCGGTTTCCTTCTGGCCTGGCTGCAGCGCTTCGGCAGCGAAGCCGGCAAGCTGGGCATCGGCCTGGCTATCTGCCTGTGCCTGGGTCAGGGCCAGCAGGGCCTGGGCAACCTCAACAACCCCTATGCCATCGCCATGCTGTTTATCCTCGGCGGGCTCTGGGTGATGCTTCTGGCCTTCGGCCTGCGCGGCATGCACGGCCTGCGCATGTGGCCCTATATGCCGCGCTTTATCAGCATCTTCAAGGTACTCAAGCGCCACGCCAAACGCCTGCCGCAGCAGCAATGGCGGCTGCATGCCCTGGCCTGCACCCTGGCCTTCGCCCTGGCGGGGTTGGTCGTCAACCTGGCGGGGCTGGAGCGCGGCTACTGGTTGACCCTGACCGTGGTCACCACCCTGCAGCTGAATTTCCAGGGCAGCCTGGTGCGCGCCCTGCAATCGATCCTGGCCAGCGTGGCGGCAGCCGGCCTGCTGATCCTGCTCGGCCATAGCGTGCAGGATCCGGCGCTGATGGTGGCCATCCTGCTGCCCTTGATCACCCTCAGTCGCGGCCTGCAGGCCAACAATTACGGGCTGTTCGTGCTGCAGACCACGGTGTGCTTCGTGCTCCTGGCGGAAAGCCTGGCCCAGGACTGGGACCTGGCCGAAGTACGTCTGCTCAATGCGCTGTTCGGCGTGGTAATCGCCCTGTCTATCGCCTTGCTGGTTCACGGCCTGCGCCAGCTGTTGAGCAACCGCGCCCAGCGGCTGGCGGCCAATCAGCCGCAGCCCTGAGCGGTCGCGCACAGGCGCGTGCCTGCAGACAGCCCCACTGGGGCTGTCGTCCACCCTGAGCGCTTAGAACCGCTGGCAATAAAACTTTATCTTCTTCGCTACGTTCCGCCGGCAAACCGTCGCGCCTTCACTATGCTTTGCTGCTAACAGAGCGCAAACCACAGGAGTGAGGCGAATGCCCGACCAAGTCCGCATACGCGAGCGACGCGCACCGCTGCATATCCATATCAGCGCGCTGTTCACCTTTCTGCTCCTGCTGACCGGCATCGTTCTCGGCGTGTTCAATTACCGGCAAACCACCCAGATCATCTTCACCAGCAGCAACAGCCTGTTCCAGCGTATCGAGCAGGAGGTGCAACAGGATCTGCAGCACACCTATCAACCCATCCGCCACCTCCTCAGCCTGCTGGCCCTGCATGAAGCCACCCAGGCCACCGACCTGGAAGGCCGCCTGACGCTGCTCAAGCCCCTGGTGCAGGCGCTGCGCGACAACCCGAAACTGGCATCGCTGTACCTCGGCTACGCCGATGGCGATTTCTTTATGGTGCGCCCGCTGCGCAGCGACATGCTCAAGGAGCGCTTCGACGCCCCGGAGCAGGCCGCCTACCAGGTCTGGTCGATCGAACGCAGCGCCGCCGGCACCGAGGCCAACTACCTGTTCTTCGATGGCTCGCTAAACCCCATCAGCCGCCGCCAGCGCCTCAAGGAAAGCTACGACCCGCGCAAGCGCGACTGGTACAACCGCGCCCGCGCCGATGGCGGACAGATCACCACCGCCCCCTATGTGTTCTTTTCCACCGCCGAGGTCGGCACCACGCTGGCCCGGCGCGCCGGCATGACCACGGTGCTGGGGGCCGACCTGACCCTGGCCGACCTCTCCGATACCCTGGCCAAGCACAGAGTCACGCCTTCGACCGAGGTGATCCTGTTCGACCCCCAGGGCAATGCCGTGGCCTACCCGGACAGAGAACGCCTGGTAACCGATGACGGCACGCCCAAGCTGACTCTGGCCAGGGACCTCAGCCCGACCTTTGCCGCCCTGCTCGCCAATGGCGTGGAGCAACGGCAACAGGACACCCTGGAACTCAACCAGCGGCGCTGGGTGGTTTCCAGCCGCCATCTGCAGGAAGGCGGCCCCCAGGGCCTGCATCTGGCCCTGCTGGTGCCGGAAGACGAACTGCTGGCCGACGCCTACCGCATCCGCTGGCAAGGCGCGCTGGTCACCCTGACCACCCTGCTGCTCTGCCTGCCCCTGGGCTGGCTCAGCTCGCGGATTATCGTCAGGCCGTTACGTTCCCTGGTGCTGGAGGCCGAGGCGATTCGCCGCTTCGATTTCAGCTACCCGGCCAGCGGCCGTTCGCCGGTGCTGGAAGTCGATCAACTGGCGGTGTCCATGACGCGGATGAAAGAGACGATCTCCAGCTTCCTGGAAATCGCCGCCAGCCTTTCCGCCGAAACCCGCTTCGACCCACTGCTGAAACGAGTGCTGGAAGAAACCGTGGATATCAGCGGGGCCAATGGCGGGCTGATTTACCTGAGCGATAGCGAGAGTGGCCGCCTGGAACCCCACGGCCTGTTTATCAATGGCCAGCAGCACAGCCTGGGCAAGCACGGTCTGATCCACTACGACCTGGCAACCAGCCAGATACCCGACTGGTTGCGCCAGCCGGCCAGTGGCGGCGGCAGTACGGCCACCTCCATAGGCTTCGACCAGGCCGGCGACTTCCAGAGCCTGCTGCAGGCCCTCGACAGCCCCAGGGTGCACCTGGTCGCCACCGGCCTGCACAACCGTCAGGGCGATACCCTTGGAGTCCTGCTGCTGCTGCATCGCGACCTCGGCGAAGAGTCCGACCAGACCATGCTGCGCCCCGAACGCATCGCCTTCGTCGAAGCAGTGTCCGGGGTCGCCGCGCTCTGTATCGAGAGCCAGCGCCTGCTGGAACGGCAGAAGCAGCTGCTGGACGCCTTTATTCAGCTGATCGCCGGGGCCATCGACGCCAAGAGCCCTTATACCGGCGGTCACTGCCAGCGCGTGCCCGAGGTAACCCTGATGCTCGCCCGCGCCGCCGCCGCCAGCGACGAGCCGGCTTTTCGCGACTACCGGCCGAGCGATGAGGAATGGGAGGCCCTGCATATCGCCGCCTGGCTGCACGACTGCGGCAAGGTCACCACCCCCGAGTACGTGGTGGACAAGGCGACCAAACTGGAGACCCTGTACGACCGTATCCACGAGGTGCGCATGCGTTTCGAGGTGCTCAAGCGCGATGCCTGGATCGCCTACTGGCAGGGCTGTGCGCAGGGTGGCGACGCCGCACAGCTGGCGCGCCTGCGCGATGAGCTGCTGGCGGCGCTGGATGACGAATTCGCCTTTGTCGCACGCAGTAATATCGGTGGCGAAGCCATGGCCGAGGCCGACCTGCAGCGCCTGGGTAAAATCGCCGCGCGCACCTGGCTACGCACCCTGGACGATCGCCTCGGCGTGTCCTGGGAAGAAGGCAAGCGCCAGGAGCGCTGCCCGGCCACGGCGCTGCCGGTCGAGGAGCGTCTGCTGGCCGACAAGCCCGAACACCTGATCGAGCGGCCCGCCAGCGAGCTGATCCCGGCCGACAACCCGCTGGGGTTCAAACTGGAAGTGCCGCAGCACAAGTTCAACCGCGGCGAGCTGTACAACCTGAGCGTCACCCGCGGCACCCTGACCGGCGAGGAGCGCTACATCATCAACCACCATATCGTGCAGACCATCCTGATGCTCAATCGTCTGCCCTTCCCGCCCCACCTGCGCAATGTCGCCGAAATCGCCGGCGGCCATCATGAAAAGATGGACGGCAGCGGCTACCCGAAACGCCTGAAGCGCGAGGACATGAGCCTGCCGGCACGGATGATGGCCATCGCCGATATTTTCGAGGCACTGACGGCGGTGGATCGCCCCTACAAGAAAGGCAAACTGCTCTCCGAGGCGCTGAATATCATGGCCGGCATGTGCCAGGGTGCGCATATCGACCCCCAGCTGTTCGGCCTGTTCGTGCGCGAGAAAATCTACCAAACCTATGCCGAACGCTTTCTCGGGCGCGAGCAAATCGATGCAGTGGACGAGGCCGCCATACTGGCCAAGGCCGGGCTGCCGGGGCAGGCGTAGGTACGCGGCGGAGGCGCGATCGGTAGGGTGCCCCGATTCGTAGGGTGGGTCGGGCCGCGCAGGTTAGCGACGCCAACACCGTCCGAAAATCCACCCGCGAAAGTGGTGCGGCGCGTAACCCACCAGCCAATGGAATGCGTTGCGCCGATGGTGGGTTACGCCGCGTTCAGGGTGACGTGATGCCTGGAAATCCGCACATGCGGCTAACCCACCCTACGAAATCTGCTTGCAACAGGTAACTGCGAATAGCCAAAACAAACGAGGCCGGGTATGCATGGTGCATACCCAGCCTCGTTTATTGCCAGCCTGGGCTTTGCCTTGTCGGCGAACCCGGCTGAAGGATCAGGCCTGATTGATCGCGCTGTCCGGGTACCACACATCCATCAACGGGCTGACGGTGAAATCCCCCAGCTCAGCGCGGCCTTTCAGCCAGGCTTCAACCTGGGCGCGCTGCTCTTCGCTGACCGAGCCACGCTTGGCCAGGCATACCAGACCGTAGTCGTCGCCGCCCACATAGCCCAGGCCATTGGCGGTCATGGCGTCACTCAGGAACTGATCGAGGAACGCATCCATGACTTCTTCAGTCAGATCGTCCTTGAAGTTCAGGTTCAGCTCAAAACCCAGCTCCTGGAATTCATCCACGCAGAGTTTTTTGCGCAGACGGCGGGAACGGTTAGTAGCCATGGAACAATCCTCAAAAGTGATAACGCCGCGCACTCTAGCAGTTTCGCCGCCCGAACGCCCGCTCCGCAGCCAGGCGGACGACCAAACGAGGCGAGCACGGACTGTACGCCCATAGCGGCAAAGGCCACTCCAACGCCCTCGCACCAAGAAAACCTGCCCTCTGAGCCCTGCCGATCAGGCAAGCCGCGCGGGCTTGGGGCATAATTGCCAACTACATCCCAAATCGCGATGGGATCGCTATCCATGTCTCGCGTCATCTCTATCCCTCAGCTGGAGGGTACCTGCCCATGATCAATACCCTGCGTAGCCTGGCTCTCGGCAGCCTGTTCGCCTCCCTGGCCCTGCCCCTGCACGCCGCCGGCCTGCCGAACAAGGTCGAACAATCGCTGAAAGCCAACAAGATCAGCACCCAATCCCTGTCGCTGGTGACAGTGCCGCTCAATGGCCCGGGCAGCAGCACCTTTTTCAACGCCGACATTTCCGTCAACCCGGCCTCCACCATGAAGCTGGTCACCACCTATGCGGCGCTCGAACTGCTTGGCCCGACCCACCAGTGGAAAACCGAATTCTTCACCGACGGCCAACTGAAAAACGGCGTGCTCAACGGCAACCTGTATCTCAAGGGCGGCGGCGACCCCAAGCTGAACATGGAGAAGCTCTGGCTGCTGCTGCGTGACCTGCGCGCCAACGGCGTGCAACAGGTAAGCGGCGATCTGGTGCTCGACCGCAGTCACTTCGTGCAGCCGCAACTGCCCAGCTTCAACGACGACGGCGGCGATTCCAACAAACCCTTCCTGGTGGCTCCCGACTCGCTGCTGGTGAACCTCAAGGCGCTGCGCTTTATCGCCCGCACCGAGAATGGCAAGGTGCATATCGCCGCCGAGCCGCCGATTGCCAATATCCGCATCGACAACCGGGTCAAGGCCCTGCCCGCCGCCAAATGCCCGGGCTGGCCGGATGTGCGCTATAACCCGGTGACCGAGTTCGACGGCACCAACGTGATTGTCAGCGGCCAGCTGGCTGAGGGTTGCAGCTCGCAGACCTACCTGTCCCTGCTCGATCACCCCAGCTACGCCGCCGGGGCCATTCGCGCCATCTGGCAGGAGCTGGGCGGCAGCATCCAGGGCAAGGACCGCCTGGCCAATGTGCCGAGCAATGCGCGCCTGCTGGCCCGGGCCTATTCCCCGGACCTGGTGGAGATCATCCGCGACATCAACAAGTACAGTAACAACACCATGGCCCGACAGCTGTTCCTCAGCCTGGGGGCACAGTTCCGCGACCCCGCCGACCAGGACGACGGCAAGGCAGCGCAACGGGTGATTCGCGCCTGGCTGGCGCGCAAGGGCATTACCGCCCCGCATCTGGTGATGGAAAACGGCTCCGGCCTGTCCCGCGCCGAGCGGGTCAGCGCCCGGGAAATGGCCGAACTGCTGGAGGCCGCCTGGCAAAGCCCCTACGCCGCCGAGTTCATGAGTTCGCTGCCGCTGGTGGCGATGGACGGCACCATGCGCCGCCGCCTGCACAGGACGCCGCTGGTGGGCCAGGCGCGGATCAAGACCGGCACCTTGAACAACGTGCGCGCCATCGCCGGCTACAGCCGCGACAGCAACGGCAATAGCTGGGCCGTGGTGGCGATCCTCAACGACCCTCGCCCCTGGGGCGCATCGTCGATTCTTGATCAGGTGCTGATCGACCTGTATCGCCAGCCCAAGATCAGCGCCCAGCGCTAAAAGGGCGCTGCACAAGCACGGCGCGATGCCGTTGCTTGGGTAGCAGTCAGCTGGCTGGCGATCTGGGATAGGTTCAGATCAAAAGCTTCGCCTGTAGGAGCGGCTGGGCGGCACTCCGCTCCTACAAGGTGCCTACAAGCCGATAGACGCGAATTCCTCCAGGTCGTAGGGAGGGTTAGGCGCGTGCTGCAGATAGCAATGATCCAGCAAGACTCGTTGCGCCGTAACCCACCACCGGCGCAACACAGGAGATCGCTTGGTGGGTTACGCGGCGCGCCACGATCGCGGTACCTGACCGATCAGCGCTTGGCACCGCTAACCCACCCTACGCGGCTCCGACATTTCATGGCTGCCCCCCTACTCCATCTCCCCGCACAGCTCGGCCGCGCGCAATAGCGCTGCGGTCAGGCTGTGTCGTTCCCAGTCGGTCAGGGCGGCAAAGCGCTGGCGAAATTCCGGCGGCAACAGGCTAGGGGCCTGCTGCACCAGCTCGCGCCCGGCAGCGCTGAGCAAGAGCCACTGCCGGCGCCGGTCCTGATCGTCGCGCTGACGCTGCAGCAGGCCGCGCTCTTCCAGGCGGTCGAGCATGCCCGACAGGGTCGCCGCGGTCAGGCTGACCCGGCCGCTGAGGTCACTGGCGGTCAGCCGTTTCTCCCCGGCCAGCACCTGCAGGATCATCAACTGCATCGGCGTCAGCCCGCCAAAGCGGCTCAGGCGCTTGGCATGCACTTCACCCGCCTGCTGGAGGCGTCGCAGGGCCTGGAACAGCGGTAGTTCGAAGGCCACGACAGATGACAAATCTATTTCAGTAGAAACTATTTTATCGGTCATAACTGCCTTTCTATCCGACATTAAACTTTGACATGAAAGCATTTATTTGTTTTGGTGTAAAATGTTCGGCGAGCAGTTCGCAGGCAGCCAGCTGCTCCACCGAGCCCTCCCCAACGGCAATACCGGTAAGGAACTATGTGCGGAATAGCTGGAGAACTACGTTTTGATCAACGCCCGGCCGACCTGGCTGCGGTTGAGCGCATCACCCACCACCTGGCCCCTCGTGGCCCCGACGCCCACGGCTTCCATAGCCAGGGCCCGATTGCCCTCGGCCATCGCCGGCTGAAGATCATGGACCTGGCCGAAGCTTCCGGCCAGCCGATGATCGACAGCGACCTGGGCCTGTCGATGGTGTTCAACGGTGCCATCTACAACTACCCGGAACTGCGCCACGAGCTGCAAGACCTGGGCTACCGCTTTTTCTCCGATGGCGACACCGAAGTGCTGCTCAAGGGCTATCACGCCTGGGGTGAGGCGCTGCTGCCCAAGCTCAACGGCATGTTCGCCTTCGCCATATGGGAGCGCGACAGCCAGCAGCTGTTTATCGCCCGCGACCGCCTCGGGGTCAAACCCCTGTACCTGTCGCGCACCGGCCAGCGCCTGCGCTTCGCCTCCAGCCTGCCGGCCCTGGTTGCCGGTGGTGATATCGGCAAGACCCTGGACCCCATCGCGCTCAACCACTACCTGAACTTCCACGCCGTGGTCCCGGCTCCGCGCACCATCCTCGCTGGCGTGGAAAAACTGCCGCCGGCCAGCTGGTTGCGTGTCGACGCCCAGGGTAACTGCGAGCAGCAGACCTGGTGGAACCTGACCTTCGGCCCACGCCCCGATGAAAGCGGCTACGGCCTGGAAGAATGGCGCGACCTGGTGCTGGATGGCATGCGCCAGGCCGTGTCGATCCGCCAGCGTGCGGCGGTGGATGTCGGCGTGCTGCTCTCCGGCGGGGTCGATTCGAGCATGCTGGTGGGCCTGCTGCGCGAGGCCGGGGTGGAAAACCTCTCGACCTTCTCCATCGGCTTCGAGGATGCCGGCGGCGAGCGTGGCGACGAATTCCAGTACTCCGACCTGATCGCCGAACGCTTCGCCACCCGTCACCACCAGCTGCGCATCGGCGAGCACGAGATTCTCGAGCAGTTGCCGGCGGCCTTCCGCGCCATGAGCGAGCCGATGGTCAGCCACGACTGCATCGCCTTCTACCTGCTGTCGCGGGAAGTGGCCAAGCACTGCAAGGTGGTACAGAGCGGCCAGGGGGCCGACGAGCTGTTTGCCGGCTACCACTGGTACCCGCTGGTGGATGGCGCAGAGGATGCCTTTGCCGCTTACCGCAGCGCCTTCTTCGACCGCGAGCACGAGGAATACGCCGCCTGCGTACAGCCCCAGTGGCTGACCGACGATGCAGCCGGAGAATTCGTTCGCCAGCACTTCGCCCAACCCGGGGCGAACGCCGCGGTGGACAAGGCCCTGCGCCTGGACAGCACGGTGATGCTGGTCGATGACCCGGTCAAGCGGGTCGACAACATGACCATGGCCTGGGGCCTGGAGGCGCGCACACCCTTCCTCGACTACCGCCTGGCAGAACTCTCGGCGCGCATTCCCGGTCAGTTCAAGTTACCGGATGGCGGCAAGCATGTGCTCAAGGAAGCGGCGCGCCAGGTGATTCCGAGCGCGGTGATCGACCGGCCCAAGGGCTACTTCCCGGTGCCCGGCCTCAAGCACCTGGAGGGCGCGACCCTGGGCTGGGTACGCGATCTGCTGCTCGATCCGAGCCAGGATCGCGGCCTGTTCAACCCGACCATGCTCGACCGCCTGCTGACCGATCCCCATGGCCAGCTGACTCCGTTGCGCGGCTCCAAGCTGTGGCAGATGGCGGCGCTCAACCTGTGGCTGAACGAACAGGGGCTGTAGCGCCATGACCTGGGTGGATGTGCCATTCGGCATCCACCCTGCGCTCCCTGCAACACCGCCGTAGCCCGGATGCAATCCGGGGTTGTCGCGGCTCAAACCCACAACCTGGCACAGACCGGGTCACGCGAATGAGCAAAGGACAATTTCCAATGCGCGCCACTGCCTACAACCAGCGCCTGCTGCGCGGCCAGACACCCTCCTACGAACGCCTGCAGGCGCGCCTGGCCGAGGATCACAACGCTGCGCCCAGCCAGCCCAAGGCCGTGCATTGCGGCTGGGGCCGCCTGCTGATCGGCCACACCTACCCGGATGCCGGCGAGCTGGCCCTGGCCCTGCTCGATGAGCGGCCCGGCGAGCGCGATATCGCCCTGTATGTCGCCGCGCCGCAGCAGGTGCTGGCCCAGGCCCCGCAGCAACTCTTTCTCGACCCCTCCGACACCCTGCGCCTGTGGTTTACCGACTACCGCCCGGCGCGCCGCGGCTTTCGCGGCTACCGCATCCGTCGGGCGCAGAACGAGGCGGACTGGCAGGCCATCAACTGCCTGTACCGGATGCGCGGCATGCTGCCGATCGACCCGGACAAGCTCACCCCCTACCCCGAGGGCGGCCCCACCTACTGGCTGGCCGAGGACGAAGACAGCGGCGCGGTGATCGGCAGCGTCATGGGCCTCAACCACCACAAGGCCTACAACGACCCGGAAAACGGCAGCAGCCTCTGGTGCCTGGCCGTCGACCCGCGCTGCACCCGGCCCGGAGTGGGCGAAGTGCTGGTGCGCCACCTGATCGAACACTCCATGAGCCGCGGCCTGAGCTACCTCGACCTGTCGGTGCTGCATGACAACGGCCAGGCCAAGCAGCTCTACGCCAAGCTGGGCTTTCGCGAACTGCAGACCTTCAGCATCAAACGCAAGAACGGCATCAACCAGACCCTGTTCCTCGGCCCCGGGCCCCAGGCCGAGATGAACCCCTATGCGCGGATCATCGTCGATGAGGCACTGCGTCGTGGCATCGAAGTGCAGGTCGACGATGCCGAAGCCGGCCTGTTCACCCTGAGCCACGGCGGCCGGCGGATCCGCTGCCGCGAGTCGCTGAGCGACCTGACCAGCGCGGTGAGCATGACCCTGTGCCAGGACAAGCGCCTGACCCACCGCACCCTGGCCCGCGCCGGCCTGAGCCTGCCGGCGCAGCGCCTGGCCGGCAGCGCCGAGGAAAATGCCGCCTTCCTCGCCGAGCACGGCAGCCTGGTGGTCAAACCGGTGGATGGCGAACAGGGCCAGGGGGTGGCGGTGGACCTGCGCACGCCGTTGGACGTGCAGGATGCCATCGAGCGCGCCCGCACCTTCGACAGCCGCGTGCTGCTGGAAAGCTTTCACCCAGGTTTCGACCTGCGCATCCTGGTGATCGGCTTCGAGGTGGTGGCCGCCGCCATCCGCCGGCCGGCGCAAGTGGTGGGCGACGGTCGGCACAGCATCGGCGATCTGATCGACGCCCAGAGCCGCCGCCGCCAGGCCGCCACCGACGGCGAAAGCCGTATTCCCAAGGATGCCGAGACCCTGCGCACCCTGCATGCCGCTGGCGTCGACTACGCCAGCATCCTGCCCGCCGGACAGCACCTGGCCGTGCGCAAGACCGCCAACCTGCACACCGGCGGCAGCCTGGAAGATGTCACCGCGACCCTCCATCCGACGCTGGCCGATGCCGCGGTCAAGGCCGCTCGCGCCCTGGACATCCCCGTGGTTGGCCTCGACCTGCTGGTACCGGCAGCCGATCAACCCGACTACGTGTTTATCGAAGCCAACGAACGCGCCGGCCTGGCCAACCACCAGCCGCAACCCACCGCCGAGCGCTTTATCGACCTGCTGTTTCCGCTTAGCCAGGTGGATTAAGCCTGCGCCGCGCTGCCAGTTCCCGGATTGCGCCAAGCCGGCTACAGCTCAACCGTAGCCCGGACAAGCGCAGCGCAGTCCGGGAGCGGACTTGATAGCGGATCGCAAGCCACCCAGACAGTTTTCGCAAGGAGAACCTATATGCAGAAACTCCCCGAACCCGACCTCGCGTACCTGCAGAAGGTGCTGCTGGAGATGCTCGCCATCCCCAGCCCCACCGGCTTCACCGATACCATCGTGCGCTATGTCGCCGAGCGCCTGGAGGAGATCGGCATCCCCTTCGAGATGACCCGCCGCGGCACCATTCGCGGCACCCTCAAGGGCAAGCAGAGCAGCCCGGACCGCGCGGTATCGGCGCACCTGGACACCATCGGTGCCATCGTCCGCACCCTGCAGGACAACGGCCGCCTGGGCCTGGCCCCAGTCGGCCATTGGTCCAGCCGCTTTGCCGAAGGCAGCCGGGTCAGCGTGTTCACCGACCACGGGGTGATTCGCGGCAGCGTGCTGCCGCTGATGGCCTCGGGACATGCCTTCAATACCGAGGTGGATACTCTGCCGATCAGCTGGGACCACGTCGAGCTACGCCTGGACGCCTACAGCACCACCCGCGCCGACTGCGAATCCTTGGGCATCTCGGTGGGCGACTTCGTGGCCTTCGACCCGCTGCCGGAATTCACCGAAAGTGGCCATATCAGTGCCCGCCACCTCGACGACAAGGCCGGCGTCGCCGCCCTGCTCACCGCGCTCAAGGCCATTCAGGAGAGCGGGCTGGAGCCGGAAATCGACTGTCACCCGCTGTTCACCATCACCGAGGAAGTCGGCTCCGGGGCCGCCGCCGCCTTGCCCTGGGATGTCAGCGAGTTCGTCGGCATCGATATCGCCCCGGTCGCCCCGGGCCAGCAGTCCAGCGAGCACACGGTCAGCGTGGCGATGCAGGATTCCGGCGGCCCCTACGACTATCACCTGTCGCGCCAGCTGCTGCGCCTGGCCAGCGAAAATGAGATCCCGGTGCGCCGCGACCTGTTCCGCTACTACCACAGCGATGCGCAGTCGGCCGTCACCGCCGGCCACGATATCCGCACCGCGCTGCTGGCCTTCGGCTGCGACGCCACCCATGGCTACGAACGCACCCATATCGACAGTCTCAAGGCCCTCAGCAGCCTGCTCGCCGCCTACCTGCTCAGCCCACCGGTATTTGCCAGCGACGCCCAACCGGCCCAGGGCTCCCTGGAGCGTTTCAGCCACCAACTGGAACACGACGCGCAGATGGAGAGCGATACCCGCGTACCCACCGTGGAAAGCCTGCTCGGCCACCGCGATCAGGACGCTTGAAGGGCAACGCGCATCCGGGCAAAGTGACAGCATCAAAACTGGCTGCCACCGGCCCAATAAGAACCAAGAGGTTTGCGGATGCCTCATATCTGGCTTGCGCTGCTGTTGCTCTGGCTATGTGGGCCCGCCTGGGCATTGCAGCCTGCGCTGCTCGAAAGCAACGACCTGCGCCTTTCTCTCGGGCCGAGCATGGGCTACCTGGAAGATCCCGACGGTAGCCTGACCCTGGAACAGGTCGGCAACCTGCCCGACCAGCGTTTTACCCCGGTTGCCGGCGAACACGCCAACCTCGGCAAGAACGACTCGGTCTGGTGGTTCAGGGTGCAGCTGGATAACCGCCTGCCCAGCGACCTGGCCGGTTACCTGGAAGTCAATTACCCGCTGCTCGATCACCTGCAGCTCTACCTCGCCGGCCCCGACGGCAACTGGCAGACGCAGGAGAGCGGCGACAAGTACGCCTTCTCCCAGCGCCCGGTACAGGTGCGCAACTTCTGGTTCCCGGTCGACCTGCAGCCCGGCAGCAGCACCCTGCTGATCCGTGTGGAAACCACCAGCACGGTCTTCGTGCCGCTGTTCTTCAGCACCTACCACGCCAGCGCCGCCGCCCAGGAAAACCTGATGGGCATCAACGGGGCCTTCTACGGCGTACTGTTCGCCATGTTCTGCTACAACCTGTTCCTGTTTATCTCGCTGCGCGAGGCGGCCTACTTCTGGTACCTGGTGTACAGCTTCAATATCGGTCTGTTCGCCGCCAGCTTCGACGGCATGCTGTTCAAGCTGCTGCCCGAGCATGTCGGCCTGCAGTCGGTCAGCATCTATATCCTGATGTACATTCACTGCCTCACCGCCACCCAGTTCAGCCGCCACTTCCTGCACACCCAGCAGTATTTCCCGCGCCTGGATCTGGGCCTGCGCCTGTTTATGCTGCTGGTCGGCAGCTGCCTGGTGTCGTTGCCGCTGATCGGCCTGCAGGCCTGGAACATCCTCGCCAGCCTCACCGTGCTGGCGGTGTCCCTGGTACTGCTGCTCAGCGGGGCCTACGTATGGCGCAAGGGCCTGCGCTATGGCTCGTACTACATCCTCGCCTGGGGCATTCTGCTGGCATCCTTTATCATCGCCACGTCCGGTTCTCTGGGCCTCGAACTGCTGGGCCTGTATGGCGATGCAGTGGTCAAGGTGGGCGTGACCATCGAGCTGATCACCCTGTCCATCGGCCTGGCCGACCGCATCAATATGCTCAAGGAAGAAGGCTTCCAGTCGCGCCGCGCCGCCGAACAGGCGGAAATCGAGAACCTGGCCAAGAGCCGCTTCCTGGCCAAGATGAGCCACGAGATCCGCACCCCGCTCAACGGCGTGCTGGGTATGCTGCAACTGCTCAAGGAAACCCCGCTGGATCGCAGCCAGCGCTTCTATGTCGACACCATTTCCAGCTCGGGAAGCTCACTGATGGCCGTGATCAACGACATCCTCGATTACGCCCGTATCGAATCCGGCAAGCTCAGCCTGGAACATATCGACTTCGATCTGGAGGAGCTGATTTCCGACACCCTCAGCCTGTTCACCGGCCAGGCCCTGGACAAGCGCCTGCGTCTCTATATCAGCCTGGAGGCAGGCGTACCGCGGCGCATCCAGGGCGACCCGACGCGGCTCAAGCAGGTGCTGATGAACCTGTTGAGCAATGCCCTCAAATTCACTGCCGAGGGCCATGTATCGCTCAACGTCTCGCGGCGCAGCGATTCCCAGGGCAACCCCCACCTGATCTTCGCCATCAGCGACAGCGGCATCGGCATCAGCGATGAGTCCCTGACCCAGCTGTTCGAATCCTTCGCCCAGGGCGACTCCAGCACCACCCGCCGCTACGGCGGCAGCGGCCTGGGTCTGGCCATCAGCAAGGAACTGGTGGAAATGATGGGCGGCCGAATCGAGGTGCAAAGCACCCCGGGCCAGGGCACCCGCTTTGCCTTCGATATCCCCCAGGCCATCAAGGAACAGCCGGCCGACCCGCTCTGCGAGCTGCTCAAGGGCCGCACCGCCCTGCTCACCTCCCTCGACGGCCTGGGTCTGGACGCCCTCAGCCGCCTGCTCGGACGCTGGGGCATGCGCACCGAGCGCTGCCAGAACCCGGAAAGCCTGCAGGGCTATCTGCAGGATTTCGCCGCTCCGCCGCTGCTGGTGCTGATGGCCCCATGGCCCGGTAGCACCCAGCACTGGCTGGACGCCCTGCGCCCCCTGCTGCATCCCGGCCAGCGCATCCTGCTGCTCAGTTCCCCCGAACAGTGCCAGCAGACGCCCAACAGCGCAGGCCTGCGCCTGCTCAGTCTGGCTCAGCCGCTGGCCGTCACGGCGCTGCGTGGGGCCTTGGAAGAACTCTACGAGGAACCGCGCAGCCCGCAAATCCGCCCCCTGCCACAGCCGCGTCACGACAGCGGCGGCGCGCCCTGCATCCTGGTGGCCGAAGACAACCCGGTGAACCAGCTGGTGGTGCAGGGCTTTCTGAAAAAGCGCGGCTATAACGTGCGCCTGGTTACCAACGGCCTGGCCGCGGTCAATGAATACCAGCGCGACCCGAGCGCCACGCAGCTGATTCTGATGGACTGCGAGATGCCGGAAATGGACGGCTTCGAGGCCACCCGGCAGATCCGCCGCCTCGAGCGCCAGCATAATCTGCCCGCGGTGCCCATCGTCGCGCTGACCGCGCATATCCTCGACGAACACCGCCAGCACGGCAGCGACGCCGGGATGAACGACTTCCTCGGCAAACCACTGGACAGCGCGCGCCTCTACAGCACCCTGGAACGCCTGCTGCAACAGCCTGCAGCCGATAACGCGCTCTAACGGAAGCCCGGCCAGCCATGGCCAGCCGGGCCGGCGCGCGTTAGCATCGCCGCTGCGTTCTGGAGAACTGACCGTGCTGATCCCTTTTCACCTGCTCGAAGCTGACACCCTGACCCGCCTGATCGAGGATTTCGTCACCCGTGACGGCACCGACAACGGCGATGAAACCCCGCTGCACACCCGCATCGAACGCGTGCGCCATGCCCTGGACAAAGGCCAGGCAGTGATTGTCTTCGACCCGGAAAGCCAGCAATGCCAGCTGGCACTCAGGCGCGATGTGCCCAAGGAATGGCTGCAGGAACTGGAGGAATAAATACAGGGGGGCAAACGCATGCTCGTAGGTTGGCGCTAAGCGCAGCGAAGCTGCCGCACAGACCAACCTACGGCTCTGAAACATTGCGTTAACTGCGCAGGCCGCCTTCGCGCTCCCAGGCACAGCGCACGCGCAACTCGCCCTCGTCGGGGCTGTGAAAACCGTTGTCCGACTCCCAGCGAAAGGTGTGGGTACCGTTCAACTCGGTTTCCAGGTGCACCACCGCACTGGCCCAGTACAGGCGCTTGAGCAAGGCCTCGAACTGCTTGATCCACAGGCTCCACTCGTACTCAACGGTGCGGTAGCTGGCCCCGAAGTGGATCACTTGGGTCTGGTACAGACCATCCCCCGGCTGCTCGCAGCAGGCGAACATTTCCCGGCCGAGAAAGCTCCAGGCATCGCCCGCCGGCAACTGATCGAGCACCTGCCGATTGATCTCGCGACGCAGACGGCTCTCCGCTGGACTGTCCGACGGCCAGTCACGGATACAGCCATAAACGATGGACTCGGACTCCACATCGCCACTCCAAAAAAACCAGGCTGCCTTCTATCACAGCACCAGTAAGCAAGGAAGGAACTGCAGCTAAATAAGCGAAATAGGCAGGCGAACGCCATGACTACCCGATCAGGCCGGTGCACCCTACGGGACCGTGGCCGCGCATCTCATGTAGGGTGCGCCGTGCGCACCAAGTCAACCCCAATCCACCGACACAACGCACGCCCGTCAACGCGAAGCGCGCGACCGCCTTTCGCGACCCATGATCCAGGCCAGCAGGCTCATCACTGCCGCCAGGCTGGTCAGCACCATAAAGGGCAGCTGGTAGTTGCCGGCCAGATCCCGGGCCAGTCCCGTCAGCACCGGCGTCAGGCAGGCCAGGCTGTAGCCGACGAACAGCATCATGGCGGTCCAGCGACTGACCGCCAAGGGCGAGCCTGCCTCATACAGCGGCAGCACCAGAGACAGGGCGAAAGAGCCGCCCAGACCCAGGCCGATAGTGACCGCCCACAGCTCCGGCAGGAAGGTCGGCGCAAAGGTGATCATCCCCAGACTCAGGGAAGACAGCAGCCCGCAGCTCAGGAGCAGCAGATAACGATTGTCAAAACGCTGGGCCAACCAGGGCATCAGAAAGGAGCCGGGCAAGCCCATCAACATCGAAAGGCTGAACAGGCTGTTGCTGTGCATCAGGCTTAGCCCGGCCTCGTGATAACGTGCGACCGCCCAGGTCGCCAGGGCGTAGAACAAACCGGCCTGCAAGGCAAAAAAACCACTGATCAACCAGGCCCTGGGCTGTCGCCATGGCAGACCGACGTTGCCCTCCCCTGCATCCGTCGCCTCGATCCGATTCGGCAGGCACAGCCACAGCAGCAGGCCCAGCAAGGCCGGTACGGCCCAGACCGCCAGGCCACGCGCCCAGTCATCCCCCAGCAGCTGGGTGGCCGGCGCAGTCAACACCGCGCCTCCGGCCCCGCCCACGGCCATACTCAGGGAATACCAGCCCACCACACTGCCCATGCTGGCCATGAAATAGCGTTTGATAAAACCCGACAGCAGCGGCCCGGCCACCGCAATGGCCGCCCCCAGCAACACCGCACTGCCGATCAGGATCAGGCTGTTATGCCCAGCCAGACGCAGCAGCAACGCCAGGGCGATTACCCCCATGCACAGGGCCAGGGTGCGTTCCAGACCGAGGCGCAGCGCCAGGCGCGGGGCCAACGGAGCCAGTAGCCCCATGCATAGAACGGGCAGCGCTGTGGTCAGGCTGATCAGGCTGCGGCTCAAGGCCAGCTCGGCAGCGATGCGCTCGATCAGTGGAGCCAGGGAGGTGATGCCGGGGCGCAGATTGATCGCCGCCAGAATCAGGGCCAGCAACAGCATGGCCCGCGGGAAAGGTTTCACAGAACATCCATCGGTTTCGCGGCCAGGCCGACATGACGGCAAACCCTACCCCCCGGACCTGCGACAGGCAAGCCCGGGACGCAATAAAGCTGACCGATAAATCAACTAACCGCTATGGCCGGCTATGTACCAATAGCGTGCTGCGTTCAATGATCGCCACAGAGTTTGAGGTGGTCTGGGTCCGTAGGGTGCGCCGCGCGCACCAGTGTTCGTTGCCTGCGTTGGTGCGCACGGCCTAGGCGGCCCGCCTCCCCCTACTCGTGCCAGCGATGCGAAAAGGCGCTAAGCCTGAATCGCCCATGCAACACGCTATTGGGACAGCCCCTGTGGCTCAGCCCTGCTTGGGTTTTGCCGCGCGCATCTTGTCGGCCATGGTGGTCATTTCGTTGTACAGCAGTTGCGGGTTCTTCTGCTTCAGCGCCCAAGCCATGCGGCCCTGCTCGTGAGGCAGAATCATAAACTCGCCCTTGGCAATTTCCTGGTAGATGTAATCGGCAATATCGCTGGCACTGATCGGCGAACTCTCCAGCAACTTGCCCACCTGCGCCTTCATCGCTGGGGTCGGGCCGCGGAAGGAGTCGAGCAGATTGGTCTGGAAGAACGACGGGCACACCACATGCACGCCCACCTCCAGCATCTTCAGCTCGATCAGCAGACTTTCCGACAACGCCACCACACCGGCCTTGGCCACGTTGTAGTTGCTCATCGCCGGGCCCTGCATCAGCGCCGCCATGGAGGCGATGTTGACGATCTTGCCTTTACTCTTTTCCAGCAGCGGCAGGAAGGCTTTGCAGCCCTTGACCACGCCCATCAGGTTGATCGCGATCTGCCAATCCCAGTCTTCCAACGACAACTCGCTGAAGAAGCCGCCCGACGCCACGCCGGCATTGTTGACGATCACATCGATGCCGCCGAAACGCTCTTCGCAGGCCTGAGCCAGCGCCGTCAGCTGACTGTAATCGCGTACATCGCAACGCTGGGTAAAACCATCGCCGCCAGAGGCCCGAACCAGCTGCAGGGTCTCGGCCAGGCCCGGCTCGTTAACATCGGAAAGCGCCAGCTGCCAGCCCTCACGCGCCCACCGCAGAGCGATTTCGCGACCCAAACCCGAACCCGCGCCGGTAATCATCATGCGATTTTGCATATAAAGGCTGCCTTGTTGTGCTGTGGTAGATGGCCCCAGTGTAGCGAAGGAATTATCCCGCCCCATGCTCCATCAACCTTATGAATGACGGCATAGCACCAGCCGCGGAGCAGCGTTCACAACCCGGAAAGCCATGCCGTGCATCTGAGCCATTGGCCACGATTCGCGGGCAAGCCCGCTCCTACAAGGGCTGAGCATGTCGACAACAGCCAATTCAGGCATAGCCAAAATGAAGGCCAGGCTCAAATGTCGCAAAGATGCAGGAGCACGCCATGCGTGCGAATCACCGGCATGGCAGAGTGCCGCCCAGCGGGGTGCCGCCCAACCGCTCCTGCAACCCGATGGCTAATGGGCATGGGACCAATCCTCCATGACTAGCAGCGTCGCCAGGGCCTGCGGCGCACAAGCAGCCCGGCATAAATCAGCGCATTCAGCAGCAGCACCAAAGCCCCGAGCCACAGTTGCACCTGCGGCGTCAGACCCGCTGGATAGATCACCGGCACCAGGTAATGCTCGACAAAACCGCCGGCATAACCCGCCTGCCCGGCAGCCTGACGCAGACTGTTCTCCAGGGGCGTCAGCGGGCATTGCAGGTGCAGCACTTCCACCGTCACGCCCCACGACGCCGCTGGCACATGCAGCCAGATCAGCCGATACCAGCGCCACACCAGCAGACCGCCGAACAACACAAAGACAATAAACAGCAGATGAGCGAGCAGCACGGCATCCGCAGCCAGCAACACAAACATCGCAACGCCCTTCCCGATTCGACCAACCGCCCACAGGGTAACCCCACCCCAGCGCAATCACAGCCCCAAAGCTCGGGCAAAGGAATCAGGTGTGAGCTGTAGCCCGAACAAGCGCCAGCGCAGTCCGGGAACGGGATGGGAGCGAGGCAGACATGGGGGCTCAGGGGATTCGTAGGAGCGGCCCATGGCCGCGAAAGGGCATGCTCGGCAAAGTCATCGCAGGCATGGACTAGACGTCCCCTGCTCCTAAGTTCTGCGAGACCGGCGCAGGAACATAGGATCTACCTAGAACTGTGCATAAATGCGGCCCACAAAAAATGCCGTTTACTTGAATTAAGTAAACGGCATTCGGGTGAATAACCGGTCTTCGATACACGCCCAGGGGCGTCAGTTAATACTCAACTTGTCGCGATTCTTTTCCAGAATCGCAGGCCCAATACCTTTGACCTCAAGCAACTCGTCCACCGAAGCAAAGTCACCGTGCGCCTCGCGGTAAGCCACGATGGCCTCCGCCTTGACCTGACCAACGCCCAGCAACTCGCGTTGCAGGGTAGCAGCGTCGGCGGTATTGAGATTGACCATGGCAGCGGTGGCGACCTGAACAGGTTCGCCCGGACTGGCTGACTTCGAGGATACCTCGGCCGCCGAAACCACCAGCGACATAGAGGCAAGCAGGGCAAACAACAGAGCAGAGAGTTTCAGTTTCAACATGGTGAGCGTCCTTCCGTGGTTGTTATTCAGAAACGCGGGACTTCCTGCTCCGCGTTTCCTCAAAACTAGCCGCTGTTGGAAAGCTGTCAAATAACCGAAGGAAAAAATTTGCTCTCACCCATATAAAACTGTTTGCGGCAGCTACTGCCCCGCCAACTCCAACAAAACCGCCCGCAGCTCCGTGCGCCAGTCGGCAGGTGTTATCTGCTGCGCCTGCTGCAGGCGACTGCAATCCATGACCGACCATGCCGGGCGCTTCGCCGGCGTGGGGTACTGCGCCGTGCTGATGCCATGTACCACTGGCACCCGCGGCAATATGCCCAGCTCGTGCGCTTGAGCGAAAATCTCTTGGGCAAAACCATGCCAACTGCAGGCAGGCATGCCGCTGTAGTGATAGAGCCCCCACTGCAACGCACCGCTATCGCGGTACTGCTGAGCCAGGGTCCATAGCGCGCGGGCGATACTCGCTGCAGAGGTCGGGCAGCCTTGCTGGTCGGCCACCACAGACAGCTCATCGCGTTCACGCCCCAGCCGCAGCATGGTCTTGACGAAGTTGTTGCCATGGGCACCGAACACCCAGCTGGTGCGCAGAATCATGTAGCGGCTGCAGCCCGCCACCAGCGCCGACTCACCCGCCAGCTTGCTCGCGCCATACACCCCGGTGGGGGCAGGTGCATCCTGTTCGGAATAAGGTGTGGTGGCATCCCCGGAAAACACGTAATCGGTGGACAAATGCAGCAGCCCAATGGCCCGCGCCTCAGCGGCGCTGGCCAAGTGCGCGACTCCATCACGGTTCACTGCGTAAGCCAGTTGCGGCTCGCTCTCGGCCTTGTCCACAGCGGTGTAAGCCGCCGCATTGATGATCAGCTGCGGTTGTAGCCGATCCACCACCGCCGACACTTGCGCCGCATCGGCAATATCCAGCTCCGCCGAGCTCATCCCTGTCGCCTCGAACCCCGCAGGCACCAGGCGCATTAGCTCATGACCGACCTGGCCATGGGCACCGGTAATCAATACACGCATATAAAAATCTCAGGGTTGTGCAAATATCCCGCACAGGGTTGGCGGCCCGCAGGGTGTGACTCGCCGCAGGCAGTGCACCATGGTTGATCGTCGCGACATAAGCAGGCGGCTTGTCGCTGCGCTCCTGAACGGTCACCGTCCGAAGCCGCCCTAGATCCTGTCACCGCCATCTAGCGACGTGCACATTCACCCCTTGGGGAAAGTGCTGGGGTGAGGGGGAAGATGGCAGGTTCGACAGCATATTCCCAGCAACAGCAAACATCCTCTCAGGGTTCTAGCTGCGCAGCTTATCGCACTTGCCCCCCAGCACCGTTACTCACGCACCAGGTCACGCAACACAGGGTGGCGCATGTCCTTGGCGGACAACTGCGGATCGCTGATTGGCCAGGGAATATTCACATCAGGATCATTCCAGATCAGCCCGCCTTCATCGTCCGGGAAGTACAGGTCGGTGCACTTGTATTGGTAGTCCACGACCTCGCTCAGCACACAGAAACCATGGGCATAGCCTGGCGGGACCCAGAGTTGACGATGATTTTCATCATTCAACTCCACCCCCACAAACTCGCCGCAGGTCGGTGATTTCGGGTCGATATCCACAGCCACATCGTACACAGCACCGCGGCTGACACTGACCAGCTTGCCCTGAGGGCGGCTGCGCTGGAAATGCAAACCGCGCAAAACCCCGCGCTGCGAGCGCGAATGGTTGTCCTGGACAAAGGGCAAATCGATCCCCGCCTGGCGATAACGCTCGACCTGGAAAGACTCGAGAAAAAAACCGCGATGATCACCGAACACCTTCGGCTCGATGATCAGCACCCCTGGCAGTTGAGTTTCGATAATCTTCATTGCGTCGCCTTCTGTGCCAACAAGGTGAGCAGATACTGCCCATAGCCGCTCTTGCTCAGGGCGTTGGCCTGCCGCTGCAACTGCTCGGCCGAAAGCCAGCCCTGCTGATAGGCGATTTCTTCCAGACAGGCCACCTTCAGGCCCTGGCGCGCTTCGATGGTGTGCACAAAGTAGCCGGCATCCATCAGCGAGTCATGGGTGCCCGTATCGAGCCAGGCGAAGCCACGGCCAAGCAAGCTGACATGCAAATCACCGCGCTGCAGGTAGGCGTTGTTCACATCGGTGATTTCCAGCTCTCCGCGACCGGACGGTTTTACCTGCTTGGCAATTTCCACCACCGAATTGTCGTAGAAATACAAACCGGTCACCGCATAGTTGGACTTCGGCATGGCGGGCTTTTCCTCAATCGAAATCGCCTTGCCGGTGCTATCGAACTCCACCACACCAAAGCGCTCGGGGTCGGAAACGTGATAACCGAATACGGTGGCACCGCTTTCACGGCCGACAGCATCGCGCAGCATGGAACTGAAGCCATAGCCGTAGAAGATATTGTCGCCGAGGATCAAGCAGACGCTGCTATCCCCGATAAACGACTCGCCAATCAGGAAGGCTTGCGCCAAGCCATCCGGCGAAGGCTGCTCGGCATAGCTCAACTCGATGCCGAACTCGGAACCATCGCCCAGCAGCTTGCGGAAATTCGGCAAATCTTCCGGGGTGGAAATGATCAATACCTCGCGAATGCCGGCCAGCATCAGCACCGACAAGGGGTAGTAGATCATCGGCTTGTCGTAAACCGGCAGCAATTGCTTGGAAACGCCCCGGGTAATGGGGTGTAAGCGCGTACCGGAACCACCGGCGAGGATGATGCCTTTCATGCCTGCTCTCCCAAACGGCCCAATTGATATTCGCCGCTCAGTACCCGCTCCCACCACTGGCGGTTGTCCAGGTACCACTGCACGGTCTTGCGCAGTCCCGTTTCGAATGTCTCCTCCGGCTTCCAGCCCAGCTCACGCTCGATCTTACTGGCGTCGATGGCGTAGCGACGGTCATGCCCCGGCCGGTCCTTTACAAAGGTAATCAGCTCTCGGTAGGAGAGGCGGGGACGCCCAGTCCTTGCGTCGCGATCATCGGTTGCTGGTGCCAGCTCATCGAGCAGGTCGCAAATGCTTTCCACCACCTGCAGATTACGCTTCTCGTTATGCCCACCGATGTTGTAGGTCTCGCCCACTACCCCGCGGCTGACCACCTCACACAGCGCCCGCGCATGATCTTCCACATACAACCAGTCACGAATCTGCGAGCCGTCGCCATATACGGGCAACGGCTTGCCAGCCAGCGCATTGAGGATAACGTGCGGAATCAGCTTCTCCGGGAAGTGGTAAGGCCCGTAGTTGTTCGAACAATTGGTCAACAACACCGGTAGGCCATAGGTACGCTGCCAGGCACGAACCAGATGGTCGGAACTGGCTTTGGAGGCCGAGTAAGGCGAACTTGGTGCATAGGCTGTGGTTTCGGTGAACGGGCTGCTGGCCTCCTCAAGGTCGCCATACACCTCATCGGTGGAAACATGATGAAAGCGAAACGCCGCCTTCTGTGAGCCTGCCAAGGCGCTCCAATAGCGGCGGGCGGCCTCCAGCAGGCTGTAAGTGCCAACAATATTGGTCTGGATAAAATCCGCCGGGCCATCAATGGAGCGATCCACATGGGACTCCGCCGCCAGATGCATCACCGCCGTCGGCTTGAACTCGGCAAACACCGCATCCAGTGCGCGCCCCTCGCAGATATCCACCTGATAAAAATGGTAACGAGGCGAACCAGACACTGAAGCCAGCGACTCCAGATTGCCGGCATAGGTCAGTTTGTCGAGGTTGGCAACCTCGGTAGCGGTTTTGTCAATCAGATGGCGCACTACGGCAGAGCCGATAAAGCCGGCACCACCGGTGACGAGTACTCGATCTGAAGCCATATGGCCTAATCCTTGGATTGCGAATTTGCTTACGCTTACCGGCGTACTCGGTGCCCACAATGTCCGCCTGTTTCAGCAAGCAGTTTAGCGAATGAAATCGACGTGTTTAGTCAACATCAGAGAGCATTTTCAGGCTTTTCCTGAGCACTCTGCTTTAAAGACGCCTTCCCGTCGTGCCGACTTACGCCAAGTAGAATGCCTACAGGGAACCAGAACAGCACCCAAAATGGGCTTGGACGATGGAAAATTGCATAAACGTCCGAAACCATAGCCACCATGGCCAACACCAACAACGCCAAACCGAGGCGCGCCAAAGGTTCAGCTCTACACTGCCAGCCCTTCCATAGCAGGCTCAGTAACAGCAAAACAAAAAGACCAAAACCGACGATGCCGTATTCGTACCACAGTTGCAAATAGAGGCTGTGGGCATGCAGAAAACCCCGATTGGAGTTCGGAAAATTAAATATTAAATCCGCACCGGCCCCTGCCCCCATTAACCAAAACTCTGGAAGACGATCAGCCCAGTTACCCCAGATGAGATCACGGCCACTTACACCTATCTCACGTTCATGCTGAATTTCTGGCCAAAACAAATAAACAGCGGCAGCCACCACTAAGCAGCCAAGCCCGATCAGTGTTCGCGACTTGATATTAGGAAACAATAACAGCGCGGCTAGACACCCTGCTGCAGTAGAAAACCAGGCACCACGGGAGGCCGTGAACAACACATAGACTAACAGCCCCGCCATACCGACAACCAGTAGAGCAGCCTGCCAAGCGCGCACCTTAAACCCAACCAAGAGATAAGTCAGAAGCACCGCGAACACGCCGTAATAGAGGCCGGCGATAATCGGGTTTTTAAGATCCGCCAGTCCACGCCAACCTAGCTCATATAGCCGAGCATGGCGCAGCACCGCGTACCCCAAAGGCTTATCCAATACAACAAATTGGTAATAAATCGTCAGCCAGGCAAACACAGCGACCAACGTCACCACGGCCACCAGCAACCCAGTAAAGGCTCTCTTATGGCTGACCAGAGAGGCCACAGCAAAGACGTAGAGCAGTATCAGCAATACTATCTTCAGCCAATAATCTGCATCATTATTTGAGCCTGGATTGAATAAGCTACTCGCCAACACCCAAGCTAGCAGGCACAAAAATAATACGCCAGGTACCTGACGCCAGGTATGCAAAGACAAGCGCTGCCAGAACAGAAGAATCAATGCAGGGACAAATAGCAACAAGTAAGTCTGCGTTGCATAGCGGCTGCCATCGCTGTTGAACAGTAGCCCGGTCAACTGCACAAATAAACCAAGTACTAAAACCAAGAACCAGGCTTTGGGTAACATCGCGCTAGGGACCGTCAATCGCTGAGTCAAACGCACAAATATTCCTTCTAATTCCTTGGTACCAACCAACTCGACATACCAGCGAAAACACGCGCTAGTGATCTGGCTCGCAATAATTTTTGCCTAGGCCGCAATACTACTCGCGGGGTGACTCCGAGGTTGCAAGAGGAGATCGCCAGCAAGCAGGCTCCTACCGAACGCTATAGGTACTAGCAGCCATCACCTACAAATCGCGCACTAGGGTTCAATCCGGCGTTGTAGGTGGATCCAATCGACGATCTCACCCTCGGGCGCGTAGCCGCTCACCGATTCGCGCAGCAGTTGGCGCACGCGGTCGTAATCATCGTGCTCCACTGCATTGAGTAAATTGGCTAAGACCTTCTTGAAAGCCTCCCAAGACAAGCACTCTTCATTTGCGCGCATAATCATCGGATGATCGGTCGGGCTGACGTTATCGCCGATCAGCAGCTCCTCATACAATTTCTCACCGGGACGCAAGCCACTGAACTCAACAGCGATATCGCCATGTGGGTTCTTGCTCGATCGCACACTAAGACCACTGAGGTGGATCATCTTCTCCGCCAACTCGACAATCTTTACCGGCTGGCCCATATCCAGCACGAACACATCACCGCCCTGCCCCATAGCCCCCGCCTGAATCACCAACTGCGCGGCTTCGGGGATGGTCATAAAATAGCGGGTGATATTCGGATGAGTGACGGTGACCGGCCCACCCTTACGGATCTGCTCACGGAAAAGCGGAATAACCGAGCCCGAAGACCCCAGCACATTACCGAAACGCACCATGGTGAAACGGGTCTTGTTGACCCGATGCACAGACTCGCCATCACGGAACAACACAGGAGCTGACTCGCGGCTCAATGCCTGTAAAACCATTTCGGCCAAGCGCTTGGTACTGCCCATAACATTGGTAGGCCGCACAGCCTTGTCGGTGGAGATCAACACAAAATGCTCAACTCCAGCCTTAACTGCCGCCTGTGCAGTAAAGGTTGAGCCCAACACATTATTCAGAACGCCCTCGGCAATATTGTGCTCGACCATAGGCACATGCTTATAAGCCGCTGCGTGATAAACCGTGTTTACCTTCCAGGTCCGCATCACATCGAACAGGCGCCCGGCATTGCGAATCGACCCCAGAATCGGCACCAGCCGCACCGGCAATGACTCACGCCTGAGGAACCGCTCAAGTTCGCTATGAATACTGTAAAGATTGAATTCGCTATGCTCGAACAGCAGCAAAGTCGTCGGCCCGCTCGCCACTATCTGTCGACACAGCTCCGAACCTATGGAGCCACCGGCTCCCGTCACCATAACCACCTGACCACGGATGCAGCGCTCAAAAAGAGCCTGTTGCGGCGGTACCGCATCGCGCCCAAGCAGATCGGCAATGTCTACTTCCTGCACATCGTCGACCTTGACCCGACCGCTGGCCAGATCCATAAAGCCCGGTATGCTGCGCACATGTAAAGGGTACTGCTCAAGGTTCTCCAGCACCTCTCGCCGTCTTGCGCGCGAAGCGGACGGAATTGCCAGCAGTATCTCCTCGGCCCCCGTCTCATTGATCATTTGCTGAATATGTTTGGAGGTATAAACCCGCAGCCCGGCGATGACTCGGTTGGCAATACCGGAGTCATCGTCGATAAAAGCCACGGGCCGCATCCCTCGACCAAGCCGCAGCGCTGCGGCCAACTGATTACCGGCCGCACCCGCGCCGTAGATCGCAACTTTCGGTAACCCTTGATCACGCCCTTGGAGACGATAGGGTTTATCCGACGAATACCAATCGCCCATAAAATACTGGCGCATCATCAGGCGCAAGCCGCCGATCATGACTAGGCTCAGCCACCAATAATTAAACACCATAGAACGAGGAATCAATTTTGGTGCACCCTGATGCCAGTACACCGCCAACGCTAAAATCAAGGCTGATAGTGAAACGGCCTTTACAATCGCTACCAAGGCATCATTGCCGAAATAACGCATGACAGCCCGATACATGCCAAAACGAACAAATAAAGGAATCGCGATAAACGGGGCAAGCACAAACAACCAGGCATGCCCTGCAAAGGGCTCGATACTTCTTGCATCCCCCAGGCGCACAACAAATGCCAGCCACAACGCAGCCCAGACCAGTACCACATCCATTGCAACCTGCATCAATCGCTTGTGGCGGCGAGGCAACTTGACGAGACGATTGCGCAAAATTTCAGCAAGTCTTAACACAAAAACACCTCAATCCTTGGAGCACAAAAACGGCGAGTCAACGCCCCCCCGCCGAGTAAAAAACACAATCATTAACATGAAACCCTTGCAGCAAATACAGCGCACTTACAAATAAAAAAACTCTCCCTCCCCTGTAATAGCTGTCTCATCTGCAGTAGGGAGACAACAGCCATCCAACCAAAAGAGCGTCAGGTAACTGTAATCAGCCACGCACTATCGGTGGGCTAGCCGAGCCAAGCACCCTAGCAGTAACGCCCTCCCACATGAGGAGGGCCAGATGCAGTGTACGTGTTGTAGATGAGCCTGACGCACATGATCGCCCTTCGGGTCGTGCTAAAACGCGTTAGCCACGTCGTAGGGTGCACCGGACGTACCAAAGCCCACGGCTGAAGCTATTAGGGACGGCACACTAGCCATTACTAACGCATAGACAGAACCGCTCTGCAAAACGCTTAACGCAACACCATACGGTGTGCAGAGTAATATCAAACGCCGTATCGACAAAGCAGACAGTCCATCAACCGCTGGCTAAAGTCTACGCATCAGCTCGCATTACCGTTCCCTGCGCACATATCAACCATCGCCGACTACGACCTTATACCCCGCGCTACAGCCAGCTTGTAGCCATGCCCGGGCACCAATATTCTCCCCACCGGCCAACTGAACACCAACCCCAAGATGGGCAAAATCCCCGAGACTGGCATCGTGATCAACAGTTGCATTGGCATTGACGATAGCGCCCTCGCCAATAGCCGCGTCGACTCCCACCATCGCCAACGCCATGATCGCCGTACCCGCGCCTATAACAGCGGCAGTACTCACGCAGGCACGGGGATGCGCCACCGTTACCAGAGGCAGCCCAGCTGCATGAATGGCCTTAACGCACTGTTCGCGCACAGCATTATTACCAACCGCAGCTATAGCGCCCGCCACCGCAACTTTCAGCACAGTCAAGCCCGCTACATCGGACACAACAGGCCAGCCAAAGGTTTCGCACAACGCGGGCCAACGGTCATCGGCAAACGCGATCCGCTGCCACTCGCCACTCGCCACTCAGTAGCGCCGCCTCAGCAACAGCTTTGCCATGCCCGCCCGCGCCGATAATTAGTAATGTCAGCTCACTCACGACCCAGACTCTCGCTCACAGGTACGGCAGTTCAACTGCCAGCACCAATAGAGCAGCATAGGCAATCGACAACCTCAGCAAAATTAACCAACTCCACAGCTCCTGCAGAGCCACTCAGACTGCCTGCAGCTAGAGCACACCAAGGACCCAACTCTGTACCGAGAAAGCTATTGCGCAGCAATATACCCATGGACATCGAGGATTCTCATCATGATGGTCCATCGACCAATCCATCAGGTTTATTCCGCTCAGGCAAGCCTGCCTGCAAATAAAGCGCAAGCAACAACAATGGTGCATAAGCGATGATAATTGCCATGTGAGCAGACAAAACCCCGATAGCAAGCAATAGCGCCATCGGCAAAAGCCAGACTACATTGATAACACAAACCGCCAGCGTAACTGGTGCATGCTTCCCAAAAGCCCGGGCAGCATGCTGATATGCATGCTCACGGTGTGCCTGGTAAAGCCTCTCCCCTCGGGCCAATCTTCGCGCTAAGGTCAACGTGGCATCGGTGATAAAAACGCCCAACATGATTAAGCCACACCACAACCAATCAAGATTCACCCAGCTACCAGCCAGCAAAAGCGTTGCCAAGGTTCCACCGAGAAAATAACTACCAGAATCGCCCATAAATATTCTGCTCTTAGGGAAGTTCCATAGAGCAAAACCGGCAGATGCCGAAGCCAAGACCGCAAGCATAAAGCTCAATCCCTGCTCCCAATGTGAAACACTGCTAATGATAAGTAACCCAACGCAAACGGTTACAGCCTCAAGGCTAGCAAGCCCATTGATACCGTCCATGAAATTGTACAGATTGATCATCCAGACCATATACAGCAACCCAACTACTACCCCCAACCAGCCGGTACCCAACGGAATACCCCCAAACATTATGGGCGGCACGCCTGAAAGCATACTTAAGGCTAGGAACGCACCAAAAAACTGCGCGCCGAGACGAGGCAAGGTAGAAAAAAATACACCTAAATCGTCAAGCCAACCGATGAAGGCAAACCAAGCTCCCGCAACTAACACTGCCTGCCACTCTGCCGGTATGGCATCACCGCTACTCCAAAACCAGAGTGGTCCAACAACAAGAACTGTTAATGCAATAGCAACTCCACCTCCACGCGGAGTCGATACAGAATGTGAACTGCGTGCATTAGGTACATCGAACAGCGCAAAACGAAGTGCAAAACGACGATAAGTCATGGTCAACAGGAAAGATAAAGAAAAAGCCCCCACTAACAAGAACAATGCCAAAGTCATCGCCCCTCCTCGCGGAAAGCCAAAGCAGTTTCGATTAAGGCTTGGCGAGGCTTAATCGGTGGAGACCACTCGAGCAACTCCTGGGTGCGCCCAATATCGACCGCTAGCGAGCGTGACAGTTTTCGATATGCAGGCCACACTCTACCCAACAAACCATCTGCGCGCATTGGCAACCGCAATAATACTGGCGTATGGCCTAAAGCACTGGCTAAAATCGTAAACAATTCTCCGGTCGAAAACGACTCTCCATCTCCGGCCAACAACACCTGATTCCCAGCCGCCGGATGAGTTAGTACCACCACTAACAGATCCACTAAATTCTCGACCGACACCAGAGTCCGCACATTCGACTGAGCGGGCACGGGAAAAGGTAAACCGCTCTGCGCCCAACTCAACAAACTGCGAAAGTTAGCCTTGACCCCGGCCCCATAAACCAATGGCGGCCTGATGACGACGACCTCCATCGCCATACGAGATGCCAGTTCGAACAGTCCTTTCTCCGCTTGATATTTGGAGTACGCATAAGCGCCGCACGGGTTTGCTGCGCTCACTGACGTAAAACTCTCACCCGACTCGGTTTCCTCGCCATTCACCTTGATAGTGCTAACAAACACAAATCGCCTCACACCAGCATCGGCCGCTTGCCGAGCAAGTTGTAAGGTGCCATGTGCATTGATCCGCGCATGATGATTCATAGCTATCGGAGATTCACCATCCGCACCGTGAACGGCAGCGGCGAGATGCACCACTACCTCAACTCCAGTCAAGCAGGAACTCCAATCTGCAACAGTGGCAAGGTCAATCAAACAACTATCAACCGCACCCTCCCGTTGCCTATGTGCGCAAACTACTTGATAGCGCTCAGGCTCATTCTCTAGCCGTTTACACAAAGCCCGACCCACAAAGCCAGTAGTACCAGTCACCAGTATTTTCATTATTGTTAGTACCGAGTGAGAACACCGCAAAGGGACAATAATATTTGAAGCAAACAACAATCGAGTTGGTTGCAGAAGCTCAGCGCAACACGGCTATTGCGCTGGGGCAGGTCCAACTGTTAAATCAACATAGTTTCCACATAACGGCCGCCATCACGTCCAGCGAGCACTTCCAGTTCAAGCGCCTACGTGACCTAATTTTCAGCCCGCGGGCAATGGCTCCAACTGCTCCTAGCTGTAAACAGAAAAGTCCTAGCCCTTAGGGCAGGTCTCGACGGCTTAGAGGCCTGCCGCGGAACCTGGGGCTGCGCAGACCGTAAAAGTATTACCCCAGCTCCTAGTGTGCGTACCACCGTGGCAGACCGTTCCAAAGCCCTCAATGCTAATAGTCGCCGCTGGTAAATACAATCGGAGAATACCTAGACTAGGATATAGCCCGAACACACTAACCAATTGCGAGGAGGACCATTATCTTGAGAATACTTTCAGAATAGTCGAGAGAATAATTTTTATATCCGTAATAAAACCCTGCTGGTCTACATACGCAAGATAGAAGCGCTGCTTGATGGGGAGCACAATATCAATATACGCTTGACGTGGATCATCATAGCCTGCCAGCAACTGATTTTCATCGACCATTTCAATCGACGCCCAGTCAGTTATTCCTGGCCTTACTGACAACACCTTATCGCGCACCGCGGAAGGATAATAATCAATAAACTCTTGGACTTCAGGCCGCGGCCCCACAAGACTCATACGCCCAATCAACACATCGATCAACTGAGGAAGCTCATCAAGCTTGTACTTGCGCAGAAAAAGCCCTGAGCGAGTGATCCGGCTGTCAACACCAACAGTTAAGCGACCGGACTGTTCAGCATCAACTCGCATAGTCCGAAATTTATGAATACGAAATGGCTCACCAAAGCGGCCAACACGTACTTGTCTGAAAAAAATCGGCCCAGGAGAATCTAGCTTTATCCAGAGCATAATCAACAGGAACGCAGGGAATAAAAAAATCAAGCCTATTCCCGAGCCGAACAAATCAAATACTCGCTTAGACATCCTGCAGCACCTTATGAATAGCATTAATTACATGCTGCTGATCTTCCTCGGTCATGCGTGTATAGAGTGGAATGGAAACCTCTTGCTCGAATAGTTTCTGTGAAACGGGAAACATATCTGGAGTAAGCTTACAGCTTTCTCGCCAATAAGGATGTAAATGCAGAGGAATGAAGTGAACAGAACACCCCACTCCCTGCTCAGACATTTTCACAATGAACTCATCTCTACTAATACCGGCTTCAGGTAACAAACGCACAGGATAAAGATGACGAGCATGGATATCGCCAGCCGGTGCATGGCAAGGCAAAATAACCGGCAACCCCTCAAGCCCCGCATCATATACCAACGCCATTGCTTCACGCTTCAGTTGAAAACCCTTCAGCCGACGTAGTTGATGAATACCCATGGCTGCAGCCACATCGGTCATGTTGTACTTGAAACCAGGTGCAACCACCTCATAGAACCAGGCTGGCGAAGTTGACACATAGCGATCGAAAGCGTCCCGACTGATGCCATGCAAGCGCATTATGCGACACCGCTTGGCAATCTCCGGGTTGCGAGTCACAACCATACCACCCTCGCCCGTGGTCATGGTTTTGTTGGCATAGAAGCTAAAGACAGTCACATCTGAGCTCAAAGTACCTATATTACGTCCTGCCCAGGTAGTAGGCAGGGCATGCGCAGCGTCCTCCACAACCTTCAGTCCGTGACGTTGTGCAATCGCAAGCAAGGCATCCATATCACAACTCAAGCCTGCAAAGTGCACAGGCATAATTGCGCGAGTACGCGGGGTTATTGCCGCCTCTACAGCCAGGGGATCGATATTAAAATTTTGATCAAGCACATCCACCATTACCGGGATTGCGCCGAGATAGCGTACTACCTCTGCCGTTGCAGTAAATGTGTAACTTGGCAAAATAACTTCATCGCCTGGCTCAATACCAATAGCCTCTAGCGCCAAGTGCAGGCCTGCCGTAGCCGAGTTGACAGCTATGCTCTCAACATCACTACCGAGGAACGCCGAGAAGTCCTGTTCGAACTGTCGAGTCTTAGGACCAGTAGTCACCCAACCGGAACGTAGGGCAGACACAACCTCTTGAATTTCTTCCTCACCGATTTCTGGCAAAGCGAATGGGATAAACGCTGTTGTGCTCAAATTGTAACCCACCTATATTTTAAATTTGGCATTAAGTAAAATTGATAAAAAATTAACTTGACCCATTAACACTCATTGCGACTGACTATTTTTAACATATCGCAACATTGCACGACTGGCTCCTTGGCAAAATCTAGACTCAACAAAATATCCATTATTTTTATAGAACTTGTTGACTCGATCATTTCCAGCTTCGTCAGTGGTCAGATAGACGAACCCTACTCCACGGGAAAACGCTTCGCTCTCGAAGTCATGAAGAAGCCTTTTACCAACGGACTTACCAATAACATCGGGGCACACGCCAATACTGCTCAACAGCGCCCCCCCCTCCAAACCTGCTGGCTTATCACCACGGTAAAAAATAGCTGAGCGTAATTTTTGAATAACTATCGCGGGATGACGCAACAATGCAGGCAGAGCCCACAAGAGAAAAAATATCGCTCGACGTCGACGCAGCTCTGAAAAGAACTCGTCAGGAGCACTGGTCCCAGCGGCAAACCCCATGACCTCCCCCTGTTCTTCAGCTACAAAAAAAATACCACTGGGATGACTTAAAAAGCCTCTATACATCTCGATCAAGAACCTCCTCCCCAGGCTTGTCAAAAAAAAACCAGGGAAGGCAGCAAGGTGCACGCTTGCCACAGCATCAATATCACGCTCATCTGCAAATCTTAACTTCATAAACTATCGCCTCGATAGATAAACTGCCTGGATTGTCTACTGATCAGTTTTGCAGGTCTTTCAATAATGAAACGATCTTGCTCACACCTCGACCCCGTGACATTTCAGTCTCATAAAACCGCCGGCCATTGCGTCCCATTTCTTCCCATTCATTGCGTCTAGATAGCAGTTCTATAATCGCTGACTCTATGCTCAAGATATCGTCTGGCTCCGCACTCACCCCGGCCTCTGCATCACAGATAATCTGATTTGCTTCCCCTCCAACCGCCATCAAAATGGGCTTTTGCGAGCTCAAATACGCCTGAATCTTGGAAGGTATCGTAATTTTAAATAATGGTTCGTCTCTTAAGTGCACAACAAGAACATCTGCTTGGCTCAGATATTTTTTTATTTTCTGGGAAGATACATAACCAAGAAAAAAGATATTCTTCGCACCTATTGTACGTGCATGACTGATCAGCTCGTCCTCTTCAACACCCGACCCTATGACGACTAAGCACACAGACTTTTCTGCGCTATTGGAGAATGCAGAAATGACATTTTTAAGCGATTGGGCGGCACCTAAGTTTCCCGCATAGACAAATGTATGATCAAAGCCCTGGGGCAATAGACGTTCTTCTCGACCGTCAATAGTTACAGATTCGTCGGCATGCCAATTGTATACAACAACAATCTTGTTTGCCGGTACACCCCGATCAATCAATACATTTTTATACCCATCTGACAACACGACAATCCGCGTCGAGGTCTTGTACACAAAATTGCAAATCTTATTGATCCCACTGTATACAAGACCTTTACTCTGCGTGCCAGTTGCCGCAAGCGCGTCAGGCCAAAGATCTTGCACGTCGGTGATAAAGGGCGTACTGCTGACCTTCTTGAATACCGAAGCAATAAGCCCTGTTGTCAACTGAGGATGGTACGCATATATAACATCGGGCTTACGAATTATCGCAGCTGCCAAAAATGCACTGACCATAAATGATGCATAATTCAACGCTCTCGAAAGCTTCGATCGGGAGTGAGAGATATAGGAAAACACCCTGATGACCCTCACACCACCATGCATTTCAATTTGCCATGGCTTTACTTTATATCCGGGAAATATTTTACCCGTCGGATAATTTGGAAAGGTCGTAATAACATCTACTTCAAAGCCCTGTTTTTGCATCTCCTGCAAAAAACCGAGGCCTTTTATTGAGTACTCCGGATCAAATAATTGACTTATAAACAAAATCCGCATTTAAAATTTCTTCCACACCACACGATTTATATAGTCGGTGTAACTATGAATAATCCGTACCACTTTGTCTGCGACATTGGGCATGCTGTAATCTGCCACCAGACGCAAGCTACGATCACCACCACGTTCCTGGCTTTCCAGGATCTGCAGCGCCTGCATGACACGCTCAACCTCCAGCCCCACCATCATCACCGCAGCTTCTTCCATGCCTTCCGGGCGCTCATGGGCCTCACGGATATTCAATGCCGGAAAATTGAGGATTGAGGACTCTTCATTGATGGTGCCACTGTCCGACAGCACCGCCTTAGCGGTGAGCTGCAGCTTGTTGTAGTCCTTGAAACCCAGCGGTTTGAGCAGGCGCACGTTTGCATGAAACTGCACGCCCATGGCGTCCACGCGCTTCTGGGTACGCGGGTGGGTGGAGATGATCACCGGATAGCCATAATGCTCAGCCACGGTATTAAGCACCGCGACCAGCTTGAGGAAGTTCTGGTCGGAGTCGATGTTTTCTTCACGGTGGGCGCTGACTACAAAAAACTTGCCTGCTTCTAGGCCTAGGCGCTCTATTACGTCCGAAGCTTCGATACCATCACGGTAGTGATTGAGCACTTCGAACATTGGGCTACCGGTCTTGATCACCATATCTGGCGGCAGGCCCTCGCGCAGCAGGTAATCACGCGCGATAGTGCTGTAAGTCAGATTAATATCGGCCGTGTGATCGACAATCCGGCGGTTGATTTCTTCAGGCACGCGCATATCGAAGCAGCGGTTGCCAGCTTCCATATGAAAAGTCGGGATCTTGCGACGCTTGGCTGGAATCACCGCCATGCAGCTATTGGTATCGCCCAACACCAGCAAAGCCTCGGGTTGCACTTCAGCCAGCACACGATCCACTGCAATGATTACGTTACCGATAGTCTCGGCACCTGAAGCACCGGCGGCGTTAAGAAAGTGATCCGGTTTACGAATACCCAGATCATCAAAAAAAATCTGATTCAATTCATAGTCGTAATTCTGACCGGTATGCACCAGCACATGATCACAATGCTCGTCCAGCTTGGCCATGACCCGCGACAAGCGAATAATTTCCGGGCGAGTGCCTACCACGGTAACAACTTTCAGCTTTTTCATTGCAAATCCTTGTTCAAAGCGACTTAGGCTTCGGTACCAACTGGACGAGTGAAGGTGTCTGGATGCTCACGGTCGAAAATCTCGTTTGCCCACAGCATCACGATCATTTCCTCATCGCCGACATTGGTGATGTCATGGGTCCAGCCGGGTACTGTCTCGACGATTTCCGGTTGCTCACCATCAGTGAACAACTCATAAAATTCGCCCGATACAATTTGGCGAAACCGAAAACAGGCCTTGCCTCTGATGACCAGAAATTTCTCGGTCTTGGAGTGGTGGTAGTGTCCGCCACGGGTAATGCCCGGATGAGCGGTAAAGTAGGAAAACTGCCCGGAGTCTTTGGTCTTGAGCATTTCCACGAACACGCCACGCTGATCGCCATACTTTGGTACTTCATAGGTGAAGCGCTCGGGCGGCAAGTAGCTGAGGTAGGTGGAATACAATGCTCTCACCAATCCAGTACCAACTGGCTCGGTAATCATCGACGCCCGACTGTCACGGAAGGTATGAAGTTGCTTAGCCAGCTCGCCAACGGTAATGCTGTACTCTGGCGAGACACTTACGAAGGACTGACCAACCCGCTTACCCTCCATTACTGCCATGAAACTCTCAATTACATCGTCAATGTACACAAGGCTGATGCAGGCTTGGGGATCATTGATCTGTATCGGTAAATCACGCGCAATGTTGTGGCAAAAAGTCGCAACCGCCGAGTTGTAGTTCGGGCGCGCCCATTTGCCAAACACATTCGGTAAACGAAATAAATAGACCGGCGATCCATGCTGGGCAGCCAGCGCCTGCATGGCTTCCTCAGCCCCACGCTTGCTGATCCCGTAGGGGTTGTTCAGCTCCGCCTGGATGGATGAGGTGTAGAGCAACGGAGTCTGACGGCCACTAGATACAATCGCGTCGCAGAGCGCACGAGTTAGATCTGTATTGCCGCGCTTGAATTCACCAGGGTCTTCAGGACGATTGACCCCTGCTAAGTGGAAAACAAAATCCGCCTGGGCCACCAAGGCCGGCAGCACAGCCATTGGGTCATCGCGAGTGAAGCGGAGCACCTCAACGTCGCTGCGCTCACCAAGGTGAGCCAGCAAGTTTTTGCCGACAAAGCCATCGGCCCCCGTGATCAGCACTTTCATCGCTTACTCCTCGGCCGCAACGTGTTCGCCACGCTGAATGGCGCGCATGAAATCCAACTTAAGGAGCAAGCGCTGCATACCTTCAACATCCAAGCGTTCTGTGTTGTGTGAGTTGTAATCTTCAGTGCGGGAAATTTTCTCCTCGCCCTGCTCCACGAACTTGGAGTAATTCAGGTCTCTTAGGTCTGGCGGCACACGGAAGTACTCACCGCGATCCTCGGCACAGGCCATTTCCTCGCGACTGAGCAACGCTTCGTAGAGTTTCTCGCCATGACGGGTGCCGATCACTTGAATCGGATGCTCAGGTTTGTCGAGCATCAGTGTCAGTGCCCGCGCCAGGGTCTCCACTGTAGCGGCAGGAGCCTTCTGAACGAAAAGATCACCATTGTTGCCGTGCTCGAAGGCATACAGCACCAAATCCACAGCATCGGCCAGCGTCATCATGAAACGGGTCATGTTCGGGTCGGTCAACGTCAGCGCTTTGCCCGCGCGGATCTGCTCGATAAATAGCGGGATCACCGAACCACGTGAGGCCATGACGTTACCGTAACGAGTGCCGCAAATTACTGTTTTGTCGTCATCAGCATTGCGCGACTTGGCAACCATGACTTTCTCCATCATCGCCTTGGAAATACCCATGGCATTGATGGGGTAAACAGCCTTGTCAGTACTCAAGCAAACCACCCGTTTGACGCCATTCTGGATAGCCGCCTCGAGCACGTTCTCAGTGCCCAGCACATTAGTTTTCACTGCTTCCATCGGGTGAAACTCGCAGGATGGTACCTGCTTCAATGCAGCGGCATGAAAAATGTAGTCCACACCGCGAGTCGCATTCAACACGCTGCGGTAGTCACGCACATCACCGATATAGAACTTCAGTTTAGAGTTGGCATACTGCTTGCGCATGTCATCTTGTTTTTTCTCATCGCGGCTGAAAATGCGAATTTCATCGATATCAGTATGCAAAAATCGCTTAAGAACTGCGTTACCGAATGACCCCGTCCCGCCAGTTATGAGTAACTTTTTACCGTTGAACATATAAACATCCTCACCAAACTGAATCATGAATATTTTTAAGCTGACGCCTGCAATTTAGCAAGTACACTAGCCAATTCCTCAACCGAATAGACTCGCATGATCTGATCATCGGACAACGAGGGCAACATATGCTCGACATATCCCCTGTCGCGCGGATCCGTCAATATCGCTATGGGTGTTGAATTGTTATAAATCGCCTCCACCAATACCGTGGACTTCCTAGCCAAACAAATCTTGTTCGATATTGAAGAATCAAAATCACTGACGAATGTTATTTGTTCGGCATAGTGTTTGTAATTCGCCACATCATCCTTAGGGTGAAGCTTGACGGCTATGTCATAACCTAAACCAAGCAAATCACCTAGTATTGAGAGGTTTACGTCCGCCCCTCTGGACTCGGGAAAAAAAACTATTCCTTTGACGGGTGCAACCACCTGGTGACGCGAGAACATTTGCTGTGCAACATCCTTGTCATAGACAAACACCTGTGCGCCCGCATACAAATTAGATAAATGCTGCCGCGCATGCTCGGTCGTGCAATAGAAAACGTCGCCAACCAATCCCGCCGGGGTTTTAAATGCATATTCAATACCATGCGGTACGCATACGCAGCGCACTTCATATTTCCTGCACAAGCGCTTCTCAAGAATTGCGAAGCGATCCTCCTTGTTTCCGGTGTAGTACGTATCAAGGCCACTTCGTTTAATCAACAAGTCTAGGTAATACTCGAAGGTGCATTTATGAGCGATTCGCTTCGAAAAATAATAAAGAGCAAAGCCCCCCCCCGCCCAGCCCAGTAACTTTCGAGAATCATTCGCCACCCTGAAGTAATCTCGAAACGTCAGAATCGGCACAATCAGCAGAGAAAGTATTCTTTCACTCACTGTCCCGAAGCCATAGAGCGACGCGACAGCGGGCTGCTTCTGAAGAAGGTCGTCGTAATAAAAATCCACTTTCCCCGAATCACTCAAAAAGCGCATTTTGTCAAAGGCCGCCGGACTACGGACAACTGAAAATTCAGGCGCGACCTCAGCCAGCCTTCTTTTTCTAGTAAGCAGTGCCAGCCCTGGAAGAACAAACGCACTAAGCACAACTGCAAAAAAAGATACGGCATACAGCAGTGTCCCTAAAATATAGAAACAGGCCAGATCAAGAAGCCCCACATAAAGACCTTCTTTTTTGGCTGCTACTACAGCACTTGACCACTCGCCCTTGTAACGCTTGAGCACAACACGCTCACTATTATTCGCCTTAAACAGCGAAGCAATCTCGAGCACTCTTAAGTAGAAGTGCATGAAGATTTCATTGATATAGTCAGAGGACCAAGACACACCACCTGCAGCCTTATCAACTTCCTCAACGAAGTCTTTGGAGTAACTAGCTTCCAAGTCATTATTTTTTGCATCCGGGTCAACTAACCGCCCAGAACGCATATACTTAGCCGCTTCTTTCAAAGCAAATATCCTTACAAGCACAACTCAGAAATAGAATTCACAAATTTTAATTTCTTTCCTTCAAAATAGCTTTCAGCTCCTGAAAACTCACTCCATTCTTTTACAAATATGAAATCCAGGCCCGCACGTGTAGCCGCCTCGTAGTCGTACTGACTATCTCCAATGAAGAGTCCTACACCAGTTGTTAATTTTCCTGCTACCTCTCTATGCAAAATCAAGTCTTTACTATCAGGACTACCAAAGATACCTCCGTCAAAAAAACGCTCTAAGCCACGCAACGAAAATATCTCTCGCAGCTCAGCCTGATCTCCTCCGGAGACGATAAACCATTTGGCATGCTGGCTCTGACTACGTAGCTCCTCCAATCCATCTGCTATATTACAAGACAATAGCCCTTGCCTTACTTTAATAGCGAAGTCACTCAATAAAAAATCTAACTCCTCCTGAACAATATCGACTTTCAGTATGTCGGTAAAAAAATATTCATACTTCTTATAACGTGAGACTCCACCATTTCTCACATGATACTCAACCAAAGCCCGCGCATAGCTCTCACCATACGAACGCGCTGATTCATAAAACGCATCAGTTTTAACTTTATTGGAATTAAGAACTACACCGTCACAATCAAAAATAATTACATCATAGATACTTAAACAGCCCATACTAAAAGCCTCTAAAGAAAATCGCGCTCAATTAAATACAGCCACCGCCTGAAACATGCATAATCAAGCTGTTCCGCCAACTCTGGAAACCGCATTGTCACGCCCCAAAATCAAGTAATAAAAATATATCACCACAGGAAACTCAACTCTCACCAACACCCCTTCCATCAGGCCATATGCCATTATTGACACCATGAAAGAAAATTCCAGGCTGCTAAAAACCCCACAACTTGCCCTAAATAATAAGCAGAGAAACAACAAAACACCTATAGGACCAATAGCAAAATACGCTAATATATAAGAATTATCCACCCTGTACCCATCAGAACTAGAACCCACTATAAAATCGTAAGCCCCCAAACTACTTATAAAATCATGAAAATCAATCGGCCTATTACTGAGGGCTAAATTTAAAAAATCACTCTCATTCAGTGTCGCGATATAAAATGAACCAATAAAAAAAATAATTGGAATCAAAAACATTAATCGCCTAAAACGCGTCAGGGATGGAAAACATGCCAATCCTGCAAACAAAACCAGCGCATACAGCGCAGTTCTAGAGTCACTATAAACAGCAACAACAACAAAAGGAATACAGATCAAAAACAGTAAAAAGTTATTTCGCCCAAACAAATACAACGCAGACAACACAATAAAAGAATAGGCAACAATGCCTACTTTATTAGGATTCGTAAACCCAAAGTAATAGCGTGCTCGCCCCCCCAGCACCACTGGCTCAAGGCTAACCCCGTTAACAAACAAGTATACAAGATACAAAAAAACAACCAAAAAACCTGATACTAACGAATAATACAAAAAGTCATCACGCCCAACTCTTAGTGAGTAAAAGTAAAACAACACGACAGCCAGATATACAAAATTTAGAACTATCACCCCACCATTTATCGAATAAAGCACTGAAGCATAAATCAAAAAAAATATAAAAAAGATACAACTCCGTAAATTAAAACTAATTGCCATAAATAAACTACTGGCGACACAAAAGACCAGAACAAAAGCCCTAACAAACAACTGAGCCCCACCAAGAAGTTCAACAGCCACACCAAAAACGTAGCTAAAAAATAATAGAAAAATCGGAATAAACACATGCCACTTAAAATATTTTAGTTTCAAGGAAAATCCTTTACATCGAGCTATAAAAATTCCATCCTAACAACTTATACAGAAATATTTTTCCGTAAGGCATCTTCAACAACAAGAACGTCCTCAGGTATATCCACCGCCAAACTTCCCGGCTGGGTCTCAATCATGCGAATAGAGGTTCCCCACTCAAGAAAACGCAGTATTTCAATATCTTCGCTTTGCTCCAAGGTGCTTTTTCGCCCGAACTCGCTGTACTTCAGCAGGTCTTCCCGGCTAAAAGCATAAATACAGACCTGCTTATAATAAGTTGCAGGCTGGTTCTCTTTACTCTTGAAACCCGGCAATGCTTGGCGCGACATATACACCAACTGGTGGGCTTCAGTAAAAATAACTTTGGGAATATTGACGCTATGTGGATCTTCTCCAACGCCTAGCGGGCAATAGCCATTGATGACGTCATTCGGATAACGCTTTTTGAACGCCAGTACATTCAAAATATCTTGCGGATCAAGTAATGGCTCATCCCCCTGGACGTTCAGGTAAATATCCGCATCAATTTTAGCAGCGGCTTCGGCCAAGCGATCAGTACCCGTCAGCGCTTTATCGCTGGTCATAATCGCGTTAAACCCTGCCTCTTCTACAACGTCGGCAATGCGTTGATCTTCAGTAGCAATGTACACATCCTGTTTCGGCAGTGCTTTTGCACAGAGTTCTGCGACCCAAAGAATCATGGGTTTGCCCAGCAGTGGCACTAACGGTTTACCCGGAAAACGTGACGATTGGAAACGTGCCGGAATGATGATGACAGTTCTCATAAACTTGAACTCTAGGCTAGGCATTAAGTGAATAGACGGAGGTACTGTTCAGCTCATACAGCGTCGGTGTAATGGCCAATAGCGGTAGAGCCCCTGCCGCCGCCTGATAGGCATGAAAGATCTTGTCGGCTTCCTGCCGGCGCGGGTCATCTGCACCATATCCATCAAAACCAGCCAGATAAATTGATTTAGCCTGGCCACTGGTAGCAATCGCCAAGGCATAGGCAATCACCAGGGACGTCGGCAGTTGGGCGAAGTTCTGGTGAAAAGCGAAAGCATCAGGCTGGACGCTCAGGCCAAAGTCCAGCAGTTGCTTCCCCGCAAGCGCCGCCTGTACATCTTCCGGCAGCATCGACGCCGGAGTTGCCAAAGGCTGCGGTAGACGCGCGTGCTCATCACAATCGGCCAGCAGGCGTACCGGGTGGCAGGCTGCGCGAATGTCGATGAGTTCATCATCCAGGCTTTTTTGCGTGTTCAGTGCTATGACAAAAGGCATTTTCTGGCGAATGAAGCTTTCCAGTGCAGGGCGGTGTGCCTGCACCCCGGGCCCAGTCCCTAGTATCAGAACATCACGCCCCTTGATCATGTCTGCGGGGTTCCAACTGCCTCTCGGCTCGCCACGGAAGAAGTGTCGAGCCGCCTCCAGCGTGGTCAGGTTGAATTTTTTGCCTCCTTCCGTTTTCAGGTGATCGATTACCGCGAGTATGTCTTCCTCGCTGTAGCGACTGTCACCAAGCATCTCCTGAATATACGAGGGGTGAATACCGTGTTTGCCGGCCAAGTAGTAATACGGGTTACTGCCCCAGCCGTAATGAGCCTGCATTGGCTGGAAGTGCTTGCGGATCACCCCCAACAAGGGGGTGATATTGGCTGTCGGGCTGCGCTGGGCTTCGAGGGCGAGTACCAGGTATTCGGTTTTGACATTACCGGGGCCACGCCCCATACCTGTAACAGTGCCGTCCACCCACGTCACGCCAGCCTCAACCGCAGCCACCGAGTTCGCTAATGCCTGGCCCATATTGTCATGTGTGTGAATGCCCAAGGGGCCCGACCAGCCCGCTTTAAAGGCTTCCACCACCTGGCGGGTATGTGCCGGGCTCATGCTGCCCATGGAGTCGGCAAAATAAAGTGCATCCAAGGGATAAGCACTGGCCATTTTTGCTAGTTGGGTTATATCCTCAAGCGCCCGATCGGCAACCTGCATCAGATTGAAGCCGACGGTGTAACCTTGCTCTTTTAGCCAAGTGGCCGCAGGCAACGCTTTTTCAAACTCATGAACATGGCAGGCGATGCGAACAAGCGTAACCGGCGACTCCGTTGCCGCGCAAAATAAACGCTGCAAGCTTGCGTGCAGACCATCGTGGGTGCCTAGTATTTCACTGGCGTTGATCATCACCCCCAACTTCAAGGCTTGCGGAATCGATAGGCTACGGATGAAGTTATCGGTGGTGTAGGCACAACCGCCTTTGAAACCTTCGCTATTAAACGAACGAAGCCCTAACTCGACGTAGTCCGTGCCGATGCTTTGCATGGCCTGAAGATAGTCTTCAATCAGTTCTTGGGAAAAGTCCCAAGCGTTATAGTAACCACCATCACGCAGGGTACAGTCTAAAAGCACGACAGGTTTCATTAGAATAATCCCCTCAACTAAATGGATGGCCGAACATTGCTTTGTGCTTAATTCTGAGCAACAACTTCAGATCCCGATCAAACCAGTCCATCATATAATTTGCAAAAAATGTACAACTCAAGGTGGCAATTGCCGCCCCTTTTATACCGTAAATCGGAATTAACAAAAAATTCAAACCAATATTGAGCACTGCTGCCAACGCTGTCCTCAGAGCAAACTTTCTTTCCATCTTTTCAACATTGAAGTAGCGTGCCGAAACAGACCCCATGGCAGCAAATACCGCTGTCCACATTATGATATCTACGACAGGGGCAGAGTCCCGATACTCTTCGCCAAATGCCAAAACCATTAACTGTTCGCTTACCAGAGACACTGCAACGGCAGCGAAAACACTCAGCCAGATGACCAACCTGAAAAGTTGCGTCATCCGCGTATGATAATTTTCCTCATTACCCTGTTTTAGCTTAACGATGGCGGGCAGAAGCGAAACAGTAATGATCGCCGTTACGATAGCCCACGCTTCATAGATCCTCACGGCAGCGGAATATATCCCTACTTCATGCAAGCCGAGCATATTTCTGATCATTACCTGATCAATGCGCATATATATCTGAATAGCAACAGCACCCAACACTAATGGCCAGGCACTTCTAAGCATCTGCTTTGCATCCGGCCAAGAAAAATATTTTAAAAACCCGCAACCCTTACCGCCGATTGCCGCGAAAATGAATACTATGCCCAATACTGCATAATCCATTAAAAACGCAACAACAAACCATATCAAATCCGCCTGAATAAAAATCAGATAGAGTTTTACAACTGACACCAAGAACAATGCAATAGATTTACAGATCGCCGAGTATTTGGCCTTTATTTGTGATTGAAAATAAAAATCCACAACCAAACAAGAAGTAAATATTGTACTGACCGCAATAATACTCGCATAAATCTTTACACTCACAAGCTCAGCAGTGTTCCATATCACGGCACCAACCAATGTATAGCAACCCAACGCGGCAACAACCATCATCCAAAAGGCAGTGCCCATTAACAGCTGCTCTTTTTCTGGCGTACTGACTAACTCCCGCACCAAAATAGCATCCATCCCCAAACGGGAAATGGCTATCATGAACGTCGCAATGGCTAATACATAACTCAGTACACCGAAATCTTCAGGCCCGAGATATCGGGCAATATAGATCCCAACAAAAACCCCAGAGAGAATGCGCAAAAATTGTTCAGCCATCATCCAGGATGAATTGAAAAAATAACGCCTAAAAGAGTCATTTTTAAACAATTAATATTAATCCAATTTAAACATACGCATTGACAGGGCTTCACACACCGACCCAACTTGACTTTTGTCATAAAAATAATGCGCACCAATGTTAGTAAACATCTAACCTAGCGCGCGTTATTTTCATCACAACGTTGCTTACTTTTCGCCTTTCCACCATATCAACAGGCGCGCACCGTCGTCGGCACCTTCACGATTCACCGAGTTATAGGCAAAAGCGATATCAACACCATCCTTTGAGTAAATCATGCATGGATCGCATTTATCGCTCTTGGTCTTACTCTCAGAATACCCTTGAGCAATCATTACGGCCCTCGTTTCTTTTGAGAGTGCCTCTACTGACTGATCAAAGGAGTATGTAATCGAACCTACATGTGCACCAGATTCATCTTTCTTACTGTTGTCAAAAAGCGGTTTTTTACCAAAATCGACACCTCCCCCCGGAAAGTATATTGCTGTAGTGCTGCCATTTGTTTTCAGCTCAGTCGCACCTTGCTCTACCGATGAGTTATCGCAACCCGCAAGCACAGCAAAAAAACTACAAATTAACGTCTTTTTAAACATCTTTTTCTCCATTTTAAAAACAAAATACATACTTGGCTGTGCTTCCCTGAAACCAGCTCTTCCCCTTGTACAGCCAAAGACCAGTGCTAAGTGCAAGCCTTCAACAAGGCTTGGCCTCATTCCACTTGATGCCAGAAACGCTACCGCCCCAGGATTTACCGTTGGTTTCCTGAGAACGTCGCAATCATCAAATTTTGCTGGCTTAGCAGGGTGCACACCCTTGTTCACAGCCAGTGTCGAGGCTTATTCAGTTTTTAACGATGTTCGCCAGCGGCATGCTGATCTGTTGCTGGCGATTGAGCATATTGAGCAACAGCAGCACACGCTGCTCGCCATCCATAGCCACGAAGATGGCCTCCAGCTCGGCAAAGCCGCCTTCGGTAATGCGTACACTGTCCCCGGCTTCAAGGGCCGCTTTAACGGGGGCAGCCGTGCGTTGTTGCAGCTGCACGATCAAGCTGTTGTCGAGCCGCAGCGGCATGCCGCCAAAAGCCACTACGCGACTGACCCCACGGGTTGAACGCAGAGGTGCCCAGTTGGCATCAGCTGCCAGTTGAATAAATAAATAACCGGGGAACAGCGATTCGACGACGGCCTGCCCACGGCCGCGCACAACCCGCTCGCAGCAATGCTTCGGTCGATAACAGACATAGCCTTGGCGCACCAGGTGTTCTTCTGCGCGCTCATCCTGGCGGGGCTTGCAGTGCACGAGGTACCACGCTGGGGCAGGCCCTTCCATGCAGGGGGTATTTGCAACAGGTACATTCATATACGTAACAACCCTGCCGATGCGACACCTGCCTCACCGACCGTTCACTCCTGTTTGCAACTGGCTATTGAGCCGGAAGCATGATCCGTTCCCATCTGGTCAGACGCGAGGGGAGTCCAGAAAGGATTTTAGGCCATAGAGGCCTCATTGATGTGTGTTGCCAGGTGACGGCCTGTGGGATCGCCTAGAGTTCTGGATCACCAGCAAGCTAGTCCTACAAAAACGGACATTTTCAACACCCATGTGGGTCACAAGCTGGCTCCTAAAGTGAGGCATCGTTAACACCACTGGGGATTAATAGCTCCAGGTTACGTTGGGCTTGCTTGTAGAGCGCCTTTAGGTGCTCGCCAAGCTCCCCTTTGGCCCTGGCCTCGCCGTGTACGATCCGTACTTGCTCAGGCCAGCGGCGCATGCCTGTTACAAAGCGCAGCAAGCCTTGCTGATCCGCATGGGCCGAGTAGCCGCCTATGGTATTGATTTTGGCGGCAATCTTATAGCGCTCTTGGTCTAAATCCACATATCCGCCCCGTGCACCATATAGCTGGATCGCGTGGCCGGGTGTGCCTTGGGCCTGATAACCAACAAACAGAACGTCATGCCGGGGGTCATGCAGCATCGCTTTTAGATAATTCACAATTCGACCGCTGCTGCACATCCCGTTCCCGGCAATCACAATGGCCGGACGAGCGGTAGAAGCCAGATGGCGCACCATCGCCAAATGGGCCTGGTGGCTATCGACTGTGAGTAATTGCTCGAAGCCCAGCGGGTTGCGGCCCTGCTTGACTCGCTGCAGTGCCTCGTTATCCCAGAAGGGTTTCAGCTCGCGATAGACCTGGGTAAAGCGGGTGGCCAGGGGAGAGTCGAGAATGATGGGGAGTGTGGGCCAGTCGATTTCTGGCTGGTCGTTATTATTGGCGCGACCCTTAACCTCGTCCCTCACCCCTAGCCCCTCTCCCGGAGGGAGAGGGGGATTAATCGCGGCTTTGTTCGCCTGTCCTTTGCTGAGGGTATTGAGTTTTTTGCTGTGGATGATGTCTTCTAGCTCGTAGAGCAGCTCTTGGGTACGGCCGATGCTGAAGGCGGGGATCAGGACTGTGCCGTTATTGGCCAGGGCTTGCTCTATAACGCTTTCCAGACGCTGCCGGCGGGTGCGGCGGTTTTCGTGCAGGCGGTCGCCGTAAGTGCTTTCTATGACCAGAATGTCGGCACGGTAAGGGGGCTTCGGTGCCGGTAGCAAGGGCGCATGGGGGGCACCCAGGTCGCCGGAGAAGACAATGCGTTTCTTCTCTCCGCGGGCGGGGTAATGCAGGTCGATTTCCACATAGGCCGAACCGAGGATATGCCCCGCGCGCTGCAAGCGAATACGACAGATCAGCGCCTCGCTGTCATGCAGGGTGAACCAGGCGTTGTAAGGCAACGCAATAATGCGCTGCTCGATCAGCTTTATATAACGCTCGACCTGTTTCTGATCACGACTGAAGCCGAGCTTGAAGGCATCTTCCAGGACGATGGGCATCAGCTTGGCCGATGGCTCACTGCAGAGGATCGGCCCTTTAAAGCCGGCAGCCACGAGATAGGGAATGCGCCCGACATGGTCGATATGCACATGGGTCGCGACCAGGGCCTTGATGGTATCCAGCGGGAATTCGATGGCTAGGCGATCAGCTGCGGACTTGCCATCGGCCGAGGTTTCAGCTCCCTGAAACAGGCCGCAATCGATCAGCAGGCTGTGCTGAGCATCCATCAGCAACTGATGGCAGGAACCCGTCACACCGCCCGTGGCCCCATGATGCAGAATTTCCGGGTAGTCCATGTTATCGATCTGCGTCAGTCCATTAACTATTCCAACAACCTGCGTGTTGCTGGCGCTACAAAGAATTGCAGGACATCAGCTCTACTGCCAGCCGCGAGGTTCCTTAGGTATTCGGATATCGAACGGCAAAAGTTAGGCCAGCTTCGGCCCTGCAGTGTTACTGCGCAGCATATTGCGCAGCAAGGCTAAGAACAGACCGAGCATCCCCCCCAGAACCATACCCAAAGCCAGGATCAGCAGCTTCTTGGGTTTGACGGGCTTGATTGGCTGGGTGGCCCGCTGATCGAGGCTGGCCAGTTTCAGGCCTGAGACATCGACGTTGAGATTGCGCAAACGTGCCGCTTCCTCACGCCACACCGCCAGTTTCTTAAGAAAAAGGTCTTCGTTCTCACGCTTGTTGAGCACTTCAACTTGGCGATTGTTCGCCAGTAGCTGCAACTCTTTGGCAATTTGCGCAACACGTGGCTCGGTGAAGTCATCCGAGCGCCGTTGCAGCAGGGCATTACGCTCGGCTTCTAGCGCATCAGCCCCCATAAAATAGAGAGGAATCTGCTGGTTGTTAACCTCGGTACGGATCACGCTGCCCTGCCCCAAACGCTCGCCTTCGCCGAGCGCCGAAGGAGTGGTCGGCTTGGTAATGCCGAGCGACTTGGCAATACGAATGGCTTCGTCCAGCTGGGTAATACGGTTATCCCGGCGAGTCTTGAGCTGTTGGCGCAAGGCTTTGAGCTCATCCTGCAACTCCGCGCGCTTTAAGCTATCAGCCTCAAGTAGGCTGGCAATTTGCGACTCTTTAGTCGCCTCGTAGCTCGCACGTGCAGCACTTATTTGCAACTCGAGCTGGTTGAGCCGATTCTGGATAACCACAGCAAGATCGGAGGCAATACGCTCGCGCTCCAACTGGAATGCATGTTCGACAAGCCCATTGACCAAGGCGACGCCGTTGACATCTTCAGGGTATGTCAGCTGAATTCCGACATAGGCACTGAGGTTGTTCGTCTTCTTGGGGTCGGGCTGGAGCATCACGAAGGCTTTATCGTTAAAGCGCTCAAAGGTCTGCTCAAGACTGCGATTGGGCTGGCGCAAGGCCTCAAACAGCTCTTGATTGGAACGGAAAAACTCCAACCGACTGTCGTAGGACTCCAGGGAAGCCCCCACTCGCTGCATGGCCTGATCTGGTGTGAGCTCATAGACACCGGTGCGGTTAAGCGCGTCGAGGTCTTTGATCACTGCTGGGCGCAGTATGCTTTGCACCTGATATTCAGCTGTAGCCAAAAATGCATAGGCTGCTGCCGCCAAAGTGACAGCGGTAGTTACCAGCGCGATCAGCAGCTTCTGCTGCCAGAGTGCGCGGACTAATGCCGCCAGATCGATTTCATCACTTGAGGCTTGTTGTCTTGCAGGGGAAATTGCATTCACGACGAAGATCCATCTTTTATTAGGGCTTCACTGATTCGCCAACAAGGGGATCACGATCCTTGATTTTTTGTTATCCGACTCGGCCGGTGCTCGAAAGCACACAGCACAAGGGCTTGCGCCAATCCTGTTAGCAGTGATGCGCGGCATTGTGCCAGCACTGAATGAGATTACAAGCCTTGACAACATTGTAAGACGCACAATAAGCAAGGGAATTTAGTGTGACCCCTACCGCACGGGTAAACAAAACATGAAGCGGCAACACTGGGAGAATGCATGACTGCAGGGCTTCGCTGCACTGCGATTAAAAGGCCCAGCGCCCACCCCGCCGGCAGCCCATCGACGATACAACACTTCGCAGGAATAATGCCTGCAGACAACATTCCTGCGATTTTGAGTTAAACCGCTAGCCGGATTCAGACAATCGCCCGAGACGCCCCCACGCTTCAAGCTAGGCCAGCCCAGGCGCTTTGGCTTTGGGACGAAATATATTGCGTAGAAGCGCAACAAAAACACCCAACATCAAGCCAACGCCAAGACCCAAAACCATGACCAACGCCCTCTTCGGTTTGACCGCCGAGAGCGGCTCAAGCGCTTGCTGATCGAGCCTAACCAGCCGTAGCTGACTGCTGTCGAACTTGATGCCTTTAAGTTGCGCAGCCTCTTGGCGCCACTCGGCGAGGTCCTTGAGATAAAGATCCTCGTTTTCGCGCTTTTCCAGAACCTCGACCTGACGGTTGTGGCTCAACAACGCCAGTTCCTTCTCAATCTCCGAAATTCGCGGCTCTACAAAATCATCCGAACGACGCGCACTCAAAGCATCCCGCTCGGCTCTCAACGCCTCGCTGCCCATAAAATAAAGCGGGATTTCCCGGCTATTTACCTCGGTGCGCACCACCTGCCCCTGGCGCTGCGAGTCAGACATGGACGAGGGTGTAGTCGGTTTTTTGATGCCCAATGAATCGGCAATCTGGATGGCCTCATCGAGAACCATGATCCGAGACTGGCGGCGAGTTTTCAGCTCTGCCCGCAAGGCTTGCAGCTCGTCCTGCAGCTGGGCACGGCTCAAAGCATCTTGCTCAAGCAGGGAAGCAATCTGTGTCTCCTTGCTCGCCTCGTAGCTGGCGCGCGCCGCTTCGATCTTTTGCTCGATATTGAACAGCCGGTTGGCGATCAATACCTTGAGATCGGCGTCGATTCGCGCACGTTCCGCATCCAGCACAAAGGCTACCAGCCCATTGACCACCTCAACACCATCCACGCCGCGCGGGTACGTCAGCGACAGCCCGACGAACTCACTCTGACCGGCCGTTTTTTTAGGGTCGACTTGCAGCATGGTGAATGCCGAGCGATTGAACTCTTCAAAAGTTTGCTCTAGTGAACGACCCGGCTCGATCAACCCGGCAAAGAGCTGTTGATTACCCCGAAAGAACGCAAGACGGTTCTCATAGGAAGACAAACCTGCACCCACCAGATTAAGCGCCTCCACGGGCGTCAGCTCGTAGACACCGGTACCGTTGAGCTCGTCGATGCTGCCCCGATCCACTGGACGCAGCACACTCTGCACCTGGTAATACGGCGTTGCCAGAAAAGCATAAGCAGCCGCCACCAGGGTCACCGCACCAGCCACAGCCAGAATCAGGTACTTTTGCTTGAAGAGGGAGTGAAACAATTCGACCAGATCGATCTCGTCGTCGTGAAAGGATCGCTGGGGTTGGTCCTGCATTTTCAGGGAAGCTCCATAAAAAATAGGTTTCTATCGCGCCTCCATGAGACTCCACTTGTCACACTTGCGACACAGAGAGCACGCTTCCCTATGCGCCTAGGAGAAATATGGCAGTTTTTTGCCTGAAATGTTCCCATAACCACTACAAATTGATTACAGCAGCACAAAAGTTTTGCGTAGCGTGATCATTGGCGCGGAACTGTACCGCGCCATACAGAAATCCATAACGTGAAGGAAGGACGTTGTGCGCAAGCCTGGGAGAGGCTCGGCGGCGACTGATGTTTCTGCAGAAGAAATGAGAACTACAGAAGCAATGACACCACAGCGCAAAGAATCGCGCTTTCAGGCTATTTGTAGCCCGAATACATCAAAGGACGATTACTCGTCCTCATTCACTCGGTCGCGCAGCTCTTTGCCCGGTTTGAAATGCGGAACAAATTTGCCATCGAGGCGCACCGACTGGCCGGTTTTGGGATTGCGACCTACGCGCGGCGCACGGTAGTGCAGCGAGAAGCTGCCGAAGCCACGGATTTCGATGCGATCACCGGTCGACAATGCCTGGGACATTTGTTCCAGCATGGTCTTGATGGCCAGCTCGACATCCTTGGATGAAAGCTGACCCTGGTGGGTAACGATGCGCTCGATCAACTCCGACTTGGTCATGGTTTTCCCTTCTTTTTCAAGCGGCTAGATCACTAGATAGAACGGTTTTAGCATGCTGAGTCAGTTTTGAACAGCCTGAAAATTTGTGGGTAATGCGATGGTTGGGTGAGTTTTTATGCAGGAATGGATTGATATTGGGCTTGCCATACGCCAATTAGGTGGCGCTTGGGCCAGCTGGCAAAGAGCGGCGCGGGGTAGGAGGCGGGTACTACCCCAATGCGACCGAGGAAACCCTGGTGCGCACGGCGCACCCTACGGGCCGAACTCCTGGAAGCAGCGCCCTGTTCCACTGGCGATATACGCGTCACCGCGTACGTGGAAAGGGCTTCATCCGCGACAGGGCATCAACCACACCGCGCCGTCGCCGCTCAAGCGCCTCCCACAGGCTGTATGCATAACAAGCGCAGCCTCACCCCCACAGGCTTATGCATAGCCGCCCGACAACAACGCCCGACTAGGCTGCACTTTTCTGCAGGCACAAAAAAGGGCGACCGAAGTCGCCCTTTTTCTGGATTACCTGAACTTAGTTCTGGTTTTCCATTTGCGCACGGATCAGATCACCAATGGTGGTCGGACCAGCAGTTTCAACTTCCTGCTTGCGCATTTCTTTGATGGCTTCTTTTTCGTCTTCAACGTCTTTCGACTTGACCGACAAGCTGATTACGCGGCTCTTACGGTCAACGCTGATGATCTTGGCCTCAACTTCTTCGCCTTCTTTCAGTACGTTGCGCGCGTCTTCAACGCGGTCACGGCTGATTTCGGAGGCTTTCAGAGTGGCTTCGATGCCATCGGCCAGGGTGATGATCGCGCCCTTGGCGTCAACTTCTTTAACGATGCCGCGCACGATGGTGCCTTTATCGTTAACAGCAACGTAGTCGGAGAACGGGTCTTCTTCCAGCTGCTTGATGCCGAGGGAAATGCGCTCACGCTCCGGATCAACGGAGAGGATAACGGTTTCCAGCTCGTCGCCCTTCTTGAAGCGGCGTACAGCTTCTTCGCCTACTTCGTTCCAGGAGATGTCGGACAGGTGAACGAGGCCGTCGATGCCGCCATCCAGACCAATGAAGATACCGAAATCGGTGATCGACTTGATGGTGCCGGAGATCTTGTCGCCCTTGTTGAACTGACCGGAGAAGTCTTCCCACGGGTTAGTTTTGCACTGCTTGATACCCAGGGAGATACGACGACGCTCTTCGTCGATATCCAGAACCATAACTTCCACTTCGTCGCCGACGTTAACGACTTTCGAAGGATGGATGTTCTTGTTGGTCCAATCCATTTCGGATACGTGCACCAGGCCTTCCACGCCCTCTTCCAGCTCTGCGAAGCAGCCGTAGTCGGTCAGGTTGGTTACGCGCGCAGTGACACGGGTGTCCTGCGGGTAACGCGCCTTGATGGCAACCCATGGATCTTCGCCCAGCTGCTTGAGGCCGAGGGAAACACGGTTGCGCTCGCGATCGTACTTGAGGATCTTGACGTCGATTTCATCGCCAACGTTGACGATTTCCGACGGATGCTTGATGCGCTTCCAAGCCATGTCGGTGATGTGCAGCAGGCCGTCGACGCCACCCAGATCCACGAACGCGCCGTAGTCGGTGAGGTTCTTGACGATACCTTTGACTTGCTGACCTTCCTGCAGGGATTCCAGCAGAGCTTCGCGCTCGGCGCTGTTCTCGGCTTCCAGCACGCTGCGGCGGGAAACGACAACGTTGTTGCGCTTCTGGTCCAGCTTGATGACTTTGAATTCGAGTTCTTTGCCTTCTAGGTGAGTGGTATCACGCACCGGACGGACATCGACCAAGGAACCTGGGAGGAACGCACGGATGCCGTTAACGTCGACAGTGAAGCCGCCCTTAACCTTACCGTTGATAACGCCCGTAACCACTTCCTCAGCGGCGAAAGCTGCTTCCAGAACGATCCAGCACTCGGCACGTTTGGCTTTTTCGCGGGACAGCTTGGTTTCACCAAAGCCATCTTCAACCGCGTCCAGAGCAACGTGAACTTCGTCACCGACCTTGATGGTCAGCTCGCCAGCGTCGTTGTGGAACTGCTCCAGCGGGATGAGGCCTTCAGACTTCAAACCAGCGTGAACGGTTACCCAACCAGCTTGGTAATCGATGTCGACGATGATGGCGGTGATGATCGAGCCAGCCTGAAGATTCAGGGTTTTTAGGCTTTCTTCAAACAGTTCAGCAAAGCTTTCGCTCATTTTAATTCCTGTTGATTCAGGGCGGGGAATCCGCCCAAACCACATTCCAGACAATGTGGGTACGTTCATATAAAAAGAAGCCTACGGGTCTAGGACTGGGTTCCCGTGGCCTCCTTGCGAGCTGACCGACTTAAGCAGCCGGGGCTCTTGTTATCCGGCGAGGTCGCGATTGGCGACTTCACTCAGAATACGTTCCATGACCTGCTCGATGGAAAGCTCGGTGGAATCCAGCTGGATCGCATCGGCTGCCGGTATAAGCGGAGCCACTGCGCGCTGGGTATCACGCTCATCGCGCGCCCGAATCTCATCAAGAAGACTCGCGAGATTAACATCATCGCCCTTATTCTTCAACTGCAAGTAGCGCCGGCGCGCACGCTCCTCGGCGCTGGCGGTGAGAAACACCTTGAGCGGCGCGTCGGGAAATACCACGGTGCCCATGTCGCGGCCATCGGCGACCAGGCCGGGCATTTCCTGAAACGCCTGCTGACGCGTCAGCAGCGCCTCACGCACCGCCGGCAGGGAGGCCACCAGGGAAGCCCCGGCACCGATCTGCTCGTTGCGAATGGCGTCCGTGACTTCCTCGCCCTCGAGAATGATGCGCTGGCCGTGCCCACCGCCGCCGGCGACGAACTGTACATCCAGATGAGCGGCGAGCAGCTTCATCGCTTCTTCGTTGGTCAGGTCGACGCCATGGTTGCGCGCTGCGAAGGCCAGCAGGCGATACAGCGCACCGGAATCCAGCAGGTTCCAGCCCAGCTGTTTGGCCAGCAGGCCGGCGATGGTGCCCTTGCCCGAACCGCTGGGGCCGTCGATGGTGATAACCGGAGCGACGATCATGCCTTACCCTCCTCCGCGACCCGCAGACCGACCTGGGCCGACAGCGCCAGGAAGTTGGGGAAGGATGTGGCGACGTTGGCGCAGTCGTGGATGCGAATAGGCGCGGTGGCACGCAGCGAGGCGACACTGAAGGCCATGGCGATACGGTGATCGCCGTGAGCCCAGACTTCGCCGCCACCAAGGCTGCCACCTTCGATGATAATCCCATCCGGGGTCGGCTCGGCCTTGACGCCCAACGCGATCAGACCATCGGCCATGACCTGGATACGGTCGGATTCCTTGACCCGCAGCTCTTCGGCACCGCGCAGCACGGTGCGGCCTTCGGCCACCGAGGCGGCGACGAACAGCACCGGGAACTCGTCGATGGCCAGGGGCACCAGGTCTTCGGGGATATCGATGCCTTTCAGCTTGGCGCTGCGCACGCGAATATCCGCCACCGGCTCACCACCGACTTCACGCTGGTTCTCCAGGGTGATATCGCCGCCCATCAGCTTGAGAATACTGATCACACCAGTGCGGGTCGGGTTGATGCCGACATGCTCCAGCACCAGCTCGGAATCCTCGGCAATGCTGCCGGCGACCAGGAAAAAGGCCGCCGAGGAAATATCCGCCGGCACTTCGATATGGGTAGCCGTCAGCTTGTGGCCCGACTCGACGCTGGCGGTGCTGCCCTCGACCGTTACCGGGTAGCCGAAGCCGCGCAGCATGCGCTCGGTATGGTCACGGGTCGGTGCCGGCTCGGTGACCGAGGTGGTACCGCCGGCATACAGACCCGCCAGCAGCAGGCAGGATTTGACCTGGGCACTGGCCATGGGCATTTCGTAATCCATACCGGTCAGGCGCTGGCCGCCACGAATGGTCAGCGGCGGCCGGCCTTCGGGGCCGGTCTCGATCACCGCGCCCATCGCCCGCAGCGGCTTAGCCACGCGATTCATCGGGCGCTTGGACAGCGACGCATCGCCGGTCAGGGTGGTGTCGAAGGGTTGCGCGGCCAGCAGACCCGAGAGCAGGCGCATCGAGGTGCCGGAATTGCCCATATACAGCGGGCCAGCCGGTGCCTTGAGACCATGCAGGCCAACGCCATGCACGGTCACGCGGCCGTGATGCGGGCCCTCGATGACCACGCCCATATCGCGAAACGCCTGAATGGTCGCCAACGCATCCTCACCCTCGAGGAAGCCTTCAACCTGGGTAGTACCCTCGGCCAGGGAGCCGAGCATGATCGAGCGATGGGACATGGATTTGTCACCCGGTACGCGAATACGCCCGGAGAGTTTGCCGCCAGGGCTGGCCAGGAAAATCAGATCATTCGAGTGCATAGCGTCCACATAAGCCCTGCGGGCCAGAATTTTGCCGAAATGCTCACGGGCAACCCGGGCGCGGGTAAACACGCCCAGCAGTTGATGCCCATCCCCTGCGTCGACCGCCTCACGCAAGGCGTCGAGGTCGTCGCGAAATACATCCAGGGTGCGCAGCACAGCCTCGCGGTTGGCGAGGAAGATGTCGTGCCACATCACCGGGTCGCTGCCGGCGATCCGCGTAAAGTCGCGGAAACCGCCAGCGGCGTAACGAAAAATCTCCAGGTTCTCACTGCGCTTGGCCAGCGAGTCCACCAGGGTAAAGGCCAGCAGGTGCGGCAGGTGGCTGGTCGCGGCCAGCACCTGGTCGTGATGCTCGACCTCCATATGCTCGACATCCGCGCCCAGCTCGCGCCACAGACTGTCGACCAGGGCCAGGGCTTGCTCGTCGCTCTGCTCGCAGGGCGTGAGAATCACCTTGTGGCGGCGGAACAGCTTGCCATTGGCCGCCTCCACCCCACTCTGCTCGGAGCCGGCAATCGGATGCCCAGGCACGAAGCGCACCGCTTTGCCGGTAAAGGCCTGGCGCGCGGCGCGCAGCACATTGCCCTTGGCACTGCCGACATCGGTGAGCACGGCCTGCCCCAGGTCGAGCGCGGCCAGTTCGCCCAGCAGTTTTTCCATGGCCAGAATGGGCACCGCCAACTGGATCACATCGGCACCCTGACAGGCGGTAGCCAGATCAGTTTCGCAGCGATCCACCACACCCAAGTCCACCGCCAGACGACGCGACTCGGGGTCCAGATCCATGCCCACGACTTCGCGGCACAGACCGCGCTCGCGCAGCCCCTTGGCGAAAGAGCCACCGATCAGCCCCAGACCGATCACCAGCAGGCGACCAATCATGGGCGCAGCTGCAACAGACGACTTCGCTGCACTCACGCGCTCAGCACCTTGGCCAGGGCCTCGAGAAAGCGTGCGTTCTCCGCCGGCAGACCGATGGAAACCCGCAGAAAATTCGGCATACCGTAACCGGCCACCGGGCGCACGATAACGCCCTCGTGCAACAGCGCCTGGTTGATCGCGGCGGTATCACGGCCAAAGTCCACGGCGATAAAGTTGCCTTTCGAGGGTATCCAGCTCAGACCCAGCTCGCGAAGGCCGGCCTCCAGCTGCGCCATGCCGGCATCGTTGAGCTGACGGCTTTGCGCCAGGTAATCGGCATCATCCAGCGCCGCGCACGCCGCCGCCAAGGCCAGGCTGTTGACGTTAAATGGCTGACGGACACGATTGAGCACATCGGCGATCTGCGCCGAGCTGAGCGCATAGCCGACCCGCAGCGCCGCCAGGCCATAGGCCTTGGAGAAGGTGCGCGAGACCAGCAGGTTGTCATAGCGGGCCAGGTACTTGAGGCCATCCGGCAACTCATCGCCTTCGGCGTACTCGATATAGGCCTCATCGAGCACCACCAGCACGCTCTGCGGCACGCGGGCAAGAAAGCGCTCCAGCGCGTCGGAGCCAAACCAGGTACCGGTCGGGTTGTTCGGGTTGGCGATAAACACCACGCGGGTATTGGCGTCGATGGCCGCCAGCATGGCTTCGAGATCGTGGCCATGGTCCTTGGCCGGCACCACCTTGCCTTGAGCGCCTACGGCCTGGGTCGAGATGGGGTAAACGGCAAAGGCGTACTGACTGAATACCGCGTTCAGGCCGGGGGCCAGGTAGGCGCGAGCGACCAGGTCGAGAATGTCGTTGGAACCATTGCCCAGGGTGACCTGGCTGATCTGCACGCCGCAGCGCGCGGCCAGACGGCTTTTCAGCTCGAAGCCATTGCCATCGGGGTAACGGGTCAGCTCGGCAAGCTCGCCGCGGATCGCCGCCAACGCCTTGGCGCTGGGGCCCAAGGGGTTTTCGTTGCTGGCCAGCTTGACGATGCTGGCCGGATCCAGATCAAGCTCACGGGCCAGCTCGTCCACCGGTTTGCCCGGCACATAGGGCGACAGCTTTTGTACGCCTGGCTGGGCCAGGGCGAGGAAATCACAGCTCATTGCTTGCCTCTTCGATACAGCCAATTCTTGAGTCGCGCGCCAGGGGCCACTCGGTTTGAGTTTTGCGTTGCGCCCCTCCCTCACCCCCAGCCCCTCTCCCAGAGGGCGAGGGGAGACGAGCGCTGTGACTTGGAACCCGCGCTGCGCAGCCGAATTCTGCTGACCAGATGCGATTACAAGCACGCTGCAGTCAAACTCCCCTCTCCCTCGGGAGAGGGGCCGGGGGTGAGGGCCGCGACTGCACTCTATTCCCGCAAAAGCGCCACACGCTCCATCGCCACCCGATAAATCTCTTGCAGGACCGGCACTGTTTCCCTAAGCGCCTGATCATTCCAAAAACGCAGCACCATAACCCCTTGCGCCTCAAGGCTCAATGTCCGCCGGGCATCGACCTCTTCGCCGTGCTGGCTACCGTCCAGCTCCACCACCAGCTTTGCCGCCTCGCAGTAGAAGTCGAGGATATAAGGCGGCATCGGGTGCTGGCGGCGGAACTTGAGGCCATCCAATTGCCCCGAACGCAGGTGATGCCAGAGTAAGGACTCGGCATCCGTCGCAGTAGCACGTAGCTCGCGGGCGCGTTGCTTGTGCCACGCGGGTAATGGTTTATGTCGGGATGGCATCCTTGCCTCCTTAATTTATCTGTTATGCCCCTTCCCTCACCCCGGCCCCTCTCCCGGAGGTAGAGGGGGAGACAAGCGCTGTGACTTTAAGCCTGCGCAAGATCTAGCTGACCGGACACTATTCGAAAAGCGCCGTGATCGAGCCTCCCTCGCCCTCCGGGAGAGGGGCCGGGGCGGGCCGCGTTCGGATGAGGGAGCTTTGCCTTAGAGCACCGCCTTCGGATACGACCCCAGCACTTTCAGCGCCACGGCTTCCTGATTGATCTTTTCCAGCACGTCCTTGATCAGCGGGTCGCGGTGGTGGCCGACGAAGTCGATAAAGAACACGTAGGTCCACTTGCCGCTGCGCGAGGGGCGGGTTTCGATGCGGGTCAGGTCGATGCCGTTGTTGTGGAACGGTACCAGCAGCTCGTGCAGCGCGCCCGGCTTGTTGCGCATGGAGACGATGATCGAGGTCTTGTCGTCGCCGGTCGGCGGCACTTCCTGGCTGCCAATGATCAGGAAGCGCGTGGAGTTGTCCGGACGGTCTTCGATCTTCTCCGCCAACTTGGTCAGGCCATACAGACTGGCCGCCATATCGCCGGCGATGGCCGCACTGTTCCACTCGCTCTTGACCCGCTTGGCCGCATCGGCGTTGCTCGACACCGCCACGCGCTCGACATTGGGGTAATGCGCGTCCAGCCACTTGCGGCACTGAGCCAGGGACTGGGCGTGGGAATAGATGCGGGTGATCTTGTCGGTCTTGGTGGTTTCACCGACCAGCAGGTGGTGGTGAATGCGCAGTTCGACTTCGCCGCAGATGACCATGTCATGTTCGAGGAAGCTGTCCAGGGTGTGGTTGATCGCGCCTTCGGTGGAGTTCTCCACCGGCACCACACCGAAGTTCACCGCACCGGCGGCCACTTCGCGAAACACTTCATCGATAGCGGCCATCGGCACGCTGATCACCGCATGACCGAAATGCTTCATCGCCGCAGCCTGGGAGAAAGTACCCTCTGGGCCGAGGTAAGCAACCTTGAGCGGATTTTCCAGGGCCAGGCAGGAGGACATGATTTCGCGGAACAGCCGCGCCATTTCCTCGTTGCCCAGCGGGCCCTGGTTGCGCTCCATGATGCGCTTAAGCACCTGGGCTTCGCGCTCGGGGCGGTAGAACACCGGCTTCTCGCCTTCCGGCAGGGCCTTCATCTTCACTCGCGCGACGTCTTCGGCGCAGCGCGCACGGTCGCTGATCAGCTCGAGAATCTTTTCATCGAGGTTGTCGATGCGCAGGCGCAGGGCCTGCAGTTCCTGCTCGGAGATTGGATCCGTCATCAGCCGTGTTCCTTCTCGAATTCCGCCATATAGGCCACCAGCGCCTCGACGGCATCCAGGCCCACGGCGTTATAGATGGAGGCACGCATGCCGCCGACCGAGCGGTGACCCTTGAGGTTGAGCAGGCCGCGGGCGTCGGCACCGGCGAGGAAGGCTTTATCCAGCTTCTCGTCGGCCAGACGGAACGGCACGTTCATCCAGGAGCGAGCATTGGGCGTAATCGGGTTGCTGTAGAAATCGCTGGTATCGATGGCCTTGTACAGCAGGTCTTTCTTGGCGCGGTTGATCCGCTCCATGGCCTCGACCCCGCCCTGCTCTTTCAGCCACTCGAACACCAGGCCCGAGAGGTACCAGGAGAAGGTCGCCGGAGTGTTGTACATCGAGCCGTTATCGGCTGCGACCTTGTAATTGAGCATGGTCGGGCAGACGCTGCGGGCACGGCCGAGCAGGTCTTCACGAACGATGGTCACCACCAGGCCGCTGGGGCCGATATTCTTCTGCGCGCCGGCGTAGATCAGGCCGAACTTCGACACATCGAGCGGACGCGAAAGGATGTCGGAAGACATATCCGCCACCAGCGGTACGTCGCCGACCTCGGGAATCCAGTCGAACTGCAGGCCACCGATGGTTTCATTGCTGGCGTAGTGCAGGTAGGCGGCGTCTTTCGACAGCTGCCACTCGTTCTGCCCGGGAATGGCGAAATAGTCATAGGCCTTGGCGCTGGCAGCGACATTGATACGGCCGTAGCGGCTGGCTTCCTCGATGCTCTTCTTCGACCATATGCCGGTGTCGATATAGTCGGCGACACCGTCTTCAGGCAGCAGATTGAGCGGAATCTCGGCGAACTGCTGGCTCGCGCCGCCCTGCAGGAACAGCACTTTGTAGTCATTGGGGATGACCAGCAGATCGCGCAGATCCTGCTCGGCCTTCTCGGCAATGGCGGTGTACTCGTCGCTGCGATGGCTCATTTCCATCACCGACAGGCCTTTACCCTGCCAATCGAGGAGCTCCGCCTGGGCGCGTTGCAGAACAGCTTCAGGAAGCGCGGCTGGGCCGGCGCAGAAGTTATAGGCTCGCTTGCTCACATCCACTCTCGCTCAAATGTTGGGCGGCTGACTTGGCCGTCAACCGCCGAATCCTACGCTGTCACGGACGAGTCACCCCGCCCGAGCAGATCACTCTTCGCCGACGGGGCCTTCTTCGACAACGCCGTCGGAGGCTTCCAGGGTTTCGTCGACAATCACTTCAACGCCCTCTTCGCCTTCCTGCAGCTCCTCGTCGTCCTCGGCGGAAGGTTCCTGCACCCGCTCAAGGCCAACCAGCTTCTCGTCCTTGGCCAGCTTGATCAGGGTCACACCCTGGGTGTTACGACCCAGGCTGGAGACTTCGCTGACGCGGGTACGTACCAGGGTGCCCTGGTCGGAAATCAGCATGATTTCCTCGCCATCGAGCACCTGTACCGCCCCCACCAGCTTGCCGTTACGCTCGTTGCTGACCATGGCGATCACGCCCTGGCCGCCACGACCACGACGCGGGAACTCGGCCATCGCCGTGCGCTTGCCGTAGCCACGCTCGGAGGCGGTGAGAATCTGCGCTTCGGCTTCAGGGATCAGCATGGAGATGATTTCCTGGCCTTCCGGCAGGCGCATGCCACGCACACCGCGAGCGGTACGGCCCATGGTGCGGACCTTGCTTTCCTTGAAGCGAATCACCTTGCCGCCGTCGGAGAACATCATCACTTCGCGGGCACCGTCGGTTACGGCAGCGGAGATCAGGGTGTCATCTTCGTCCAGCCTGAGGGCGATCAGGCCCGAGCTGCGCGGACGGCTGAACTGCACCAGCGGGGTCTTCTTCACAGTGCCTTTGGCCGTGGCCATAAAGATGTAGGCACCGGTCGGCTCATCCGGGGTTTCGTCGTCGGCGTCATCGCCTTCGGCCAGGTCTTCGACTTCTTCGGCCTCAACCACCACGCTTTCGATATCGTCCTGCTCTTCGCCTTCCGGAGCCTGCTGACGCAGGGCTTCGAGGTCGATCTGCAGCATGGCGGTGATCCGTTCGCCTTCGTCCAGCGGTAACAGGTTGACCAGCGGGCGACCACGGGCGGCACGCGAGGCTTCGGGAATTTCGTAGGTCTTCAGCCAGTACACCTTGCCCTTGCTGGAGAACAGCAACAGGGTGGCGTGACTGTTGGCGACCAGCAGATGCTCGATATAGTCCTCATCCTTCACGCCGGTGGCCGACTTGCCCTTGCCGCCACGACGCTGCGCCTGGTAGGCATGCAACGGCTGACTCTTGGCATAACCACTGTGAGAGATGGTGACCACCCGCTCTTCTTCGGTGATCAGATCGGCCAGGGTCAGATCCAGACGGTTGTCGAGAATCTCGGTACGGCGGGCATCGCCGAACTCGGCCTTGACCGCTTCCAGCTCTTCGCGAATCACTTCCATCAGGCGTGTGGCACTGGTGAGAATGCGGATCAGCTCGCCGATCTGGGTAAGAATTTCCTGGTACTCGGCCAGCAGTTTTTCATGCTCAAGACCGGTCAGACGGTGCAGACGCAGCTCGAGGATGGCCTGGGCCTGTTCCGGCGAGAGAAAGTACTTGCCGTCGCGCAGGCCGTACTGCGGATCGAGATCATCCGGACGGCAGGCGTCGGCACCGGCGCGCTCGACCATGGTTTCTACCGCGCTGGATTCCCAGGCAGTGGCAATCAGCGCCAGCTTGGCTTCGGCCGGGGTCGGCGAGGCCTTGATCAGGGCGATAACCGGGTCGATGTTGGACAGGGCAACCGCCTGACCTTCAAGGATATGGCCACGCTCACGAGCCTTGCGCAGCTCGAATACGGTGCGGCGGGTGACCACTTCACGGCGGTGCAGAATAAAGGCTTCAAGCATGTCCTTGAGGTTAAGGACCTTCGGCTGGCCGTCGATCAGCGCCACCACGTTGATGCCGAACACGCTCTGCATCTGGGTCTGGGCGTAGAGGTTGTTCAGCACCACTTCCGGTACTTCGCCGCGGCGCAGCTCGATGACGATACGCATGCCGTCCTTGTCGGACTCATCGCGCAGCTCGGTGATGCCTTCGAGCTTCTTCTCTTTAACCAGCTCGGCGATCTTCTCGATCAGACGCGCCTTGTTCAGCTGATACGGCAGCTCGCTGACGATGATCTGCTGACGGCCACCGACCTTGTCGATGTCCTCGATAATCGCCCGGGCACGCATGTAGATGCGCCCGCGACCGGTGCGGTAGGCCTCGATGATGCCGGCACGACCGTTGATGATCGCCGCGGTCGGGAAGTCCGGACCGGGGATGTACTGCATCAGCTCATCGACCGTCAGCTCGCCGTTGTCGATCAGCGCCAGACAACCGTTGATCACTTCGGTCAGGTTGTGTGGCGGAATATTGGTGGCCATGCCCACGGCGATGCCGCTGGAGCCGTTGACCAGCAGGTTGGGGATCTTGGTCGGCATCACCGCCGGGATCATCTCGGTGCCGTCGTAGTTCGGCACCCAGTCCACGGTTTCTTTATGCAGATCAGCCAGCAGCTCATGGGCCAGCTTGGTCATGCGCACTTCGGTGTATCGCATGGCGGCGGCGTTGTCGCCGTCCACAGAACCGAAGTTACCCTGACCATCGACCAGCAGGTAACGCAGGGAGAATGGCTGCGCCATCCGTACGATGGTGTCGTACACCGCGGTATCACCGTGGGGGTGATACTTACCGATTACGTCACCGACCACACGGGCAGACTTCTTGTATGCCTTGTTCCAGTCGTTGCCCAACTCGCTCATGGCAAACAGCACCCGACGGTGCACGGGCTTCAAGCCATCGCGTGCATCCGGCAGCGCTCGCCCGACGATCACGCTCATCGCGTAATCGAGGTAGGACTGCTTGAGTTCGTCTTCAATATTGACCGGGAGGATTTCTTTGGCCAGTTCGCCCATGAGTAGCCTTGTTCCTTTTTCTGGTGAAACTCCGCGCCATTCGTCCTGAATGAAACAGAGCCTGTCGCTGCGCCTTCGGGCCTCCAGCGACTCACGACAAATCAATGAGTTATGCCATGTAGCTGCGCAGTTGAGATGCCCGCTATGGCCACCCCTGAAAACCGCCGGAGCTTACCACAATCGCCGCGACGCACCTATCCCCAGCGGCAGCGCGCCGACTAGGTGCGCGTGACCGCAGAAAAACTCAATGCAAACGCTTGCGGCACATCAGTTGCGCCATTTTCGCCGCATCCGGACGATCGATTACGCCTTTCTCGGTCACTAGGAAGTCGATCAGATCCGCCGGGGTCACGTCGAATACCGGATTCAGCGCACTGATCTCGCCAGCCACCCGCTTACCCCCCAGCTCCAGCAGCTCGCTGGCGGCCCGCTCCTCGATGGGAATGTCATCGCCATGCTCCATGCTCATGTCGATGGTCGAGCTGGGGGCCACCACCATAAAGCGCACGCCGTGATGCATGGCATTGACCGCCAGCTGGTAGGTGCCGATCTTGTTGGCCACATCGCCATTGGCGGCGATGCGGTCGGCACCGACTATGACCCAGGTGATGCCGCGGGTTTTCATCAGGTGCGCGGCGGCCGAGTCGGCATTCACCGTGACCGGAATACCGTCGGCGGCCAGCTCCCAGGCAGTCAGGCGCGACCCCTGCAGCCAGGGCCGGGTTTCGTCGGCGTAGACGCGCTCGACCAGACCGTCCAGATAGGCCGCACGGATCACCCCCAGGGCCGTGCCGAAGCCACCGGTAGCCAGAGCTCCGGCATTGCAATGAGTGAGCAGGTTCTGCAGATTGCCCTGATGTTTGCGGATCAGCTCGACGCCGAGCTGGGCCATGGTCAGGTTGGCGTCGCGATCACTCTGATGAATGCCCACCGCCTCGGCTTCCAGCACCGCCAAGACATCGTCATCCCCTTTCACACGCTCCAGGCGCTCGCGCATGCGGTTGAGCGCCCAGACCAGGTTGACTGCGGTCGGTCGCGCGGCGGCCAGCAGGGCAAAGTCCTCCTCCAGCGCCGCGCGCCAGTCGCCACCGGCCGCCAGCCGCGCACGCACGGCCAGCACCAGCCCATAGGCCGCGCTGATGCCGATGGCCGGTGCGCCGCGCACCACCATGTCGCGGATGGCCTCGGCCACGGCGGCTGCAGTGCTGTAACTGAGCCAGGTTTCCTCGAAAGGCAAGGCGCGCTGGTCGAGCAGATGCAGCGCACCAGTGCGCCACTCGATAGCCCTGACCTGCTCTGCCGCTAGCAATTGCTCGCGCATGGCGCACCCCTCCCGGAAAAAGCCGACCATTATACGCACAAGGCCTGCCAAACAGCGCCAGCCCGCTCGGGCAATCGGGCCAGGCAGGCGCTTTCAGCTTCAAGCCTAAGGCGTTCCTCTATAAACTCGCCCTTTTACTGACCGCCGGAAGCGCTCCTAATGCCCCACGCCCCTCTCGACCTGCTGCTGCTCCCCACCTGGCTGGTGCCGGTAGAACCCGCAGGCGTGGTCTTGCATGAGCACGGCCTGGGCATCCGTGGTGGCCGCATCGCCCTGATCGCACCGCGCGCCGAAGCGCTCCAGCACGCCGCCCTGCAGGTGCTCGAACTGCCCGGCCGCCTGCTCACGCCGGGCCTGATCAACGCCCACGGGCATGCCGCCATGACCCTGTTTCGCGGCTTGGCCGACGACCTGCCCCTGAACATCTGGCTGGAGCAGCATATCTGGCCGGCCGAGGCCAAGTGGGTCAACGAACAGTTCGTCCAGGACGGCACCGAGCTGGCCATCGCCGAGCAACTCAAGGGCGGCATCAGCTGCTTTTCGGACATGTACTTCTTTCCGGAAATGGCCTGCGAACTGGTGCACAAGAGCGGTATCCGCGCGCAGATCAGCATCCCCGTGCTGGACTTCCCCATCCCCGGCGCACGCGACGCCAGCGAAGCGCTGCGCAAGGGCCTGGGCCTGTTCGACGACCTCAGGCACCACCCGCGCCTGAGCGTGGCCTTCGGCCCCCATGCGCCCTATACGGTCAGCGACGACAAGCTGGAAAATATCCGTGTACTGGCCGAGGAGCTGGACGCCGGCATCCATATGCATGTGCACGAGACCGCCTTCGAGGTGCAGCAGAGCCTTGAGCAGCACGGCGAGCGGCCCCTGGCCCGCCTGGCGCGCCTGGGCCTGCTCGGCCCGCGCTTCCAGGCCGTGCATATGACCCAGATCGACGACGAGGATCTGGCACTGCTGGTGACCAGCAACAGCAGCGTGATCCACTGCCCGGAATCCAACCTCAAGCTGGCCAGCGGCTTCTGCCCAGTGGATCGGCTGTGGCAGGCCGGTGTCAATGTGGCCATCGGCACCGACGGCGCGGCGAGCAACAACGATCTCGACCTGCTCGGCGAAACCCGTACCGCCGCCCTGCTGGCCAAGGCCGTGGCCGGCTCTGCAATGGCACTTAACGCCCACAGCGCACTGCGCATGGCCACGCTCAACGGTGCCCGCGCCCTCGGCCTGGACCAGCAGATCGGCTCGCTGGAGCTGGGCAAGGCCGCCGACCTCACGGTGTTCGACCTCAACGGCCTGGCCCAGCAACCCGTCTACGACCCGGTATCGCAACTACTCTACGCTGGCGGCCGGGCCTGCACCGAGCATGTCTGGGTGGGTGGCAAGCAACTGCTCGACGGAGGTCAACTGACCCGCCTGGACGAACAGCGAATTATCGCCAACGCTCGCGCCTGGGGAGCAAAGATCGCCGGTAAGTGACAGCCAGCCCGGAGAATGCGGGCACTGCGACAAACTGACATACATTGGGCGCACATCAGATGCCCAACCCACCCGGCGAAACTGGCAACATGAGCCTCTCGCCGCAGCCTGATTCAGGGATCTATATGAGCAACGTCGACCACGCCGAAATCGCCAAATTCGAAGCCCTCGCCCATCGCTGGTGGGACCGCGAAAGCGAGTTCAAGCCGCTGCACGACATCAACCCGCTGCGGGTCAACTGGATCGACGAGCGCGTCGGCCTGGCCGGCAAGAAGGTCCTCGACGTCGGCTGCGGCGGCGGCATTCTCAGCGAATCCATGGCCCTGCGCGGTGCAAGCGTGACCGGTATCGACATGGGCGAAGCGCCGCTGGCGGTGGCCCAACTGCACCAGCTCGAATCCGGCGTCAGCGTCGAATACCGGCAGATCACCGCCGAGGCCCTGGCCGAGGAAATGCCGGAGCAGTTCGACGTGGTCACCTGCCTGGAAATGCTCGAACACGTACCGGACCCAGCGTCAGTGATCCGCGCCTGCTACCGCATGGTCAAGCCCGGCGGCCAGGTGTTCTTCTCCACCATCAACCGCAACCCCAAGGCCTATATGTTTGCCGTGATCGGGGCCGAATACCTGCTGCGCCTGCTGCCGCGCGGCACCCATGACTTCAAGAAGTTTATCCGCCCCTCGGAACTGGGAGCCTGGAGCCGCGCAGCGGGCCTTGAGGTCAAGGACATCATCGGCCTGACCTACAACCCGCTGACCAAGCGCTACAAGCTGGAAGCGGACGTCGACGTCAACTACATGATCCAGACTCTCAAGGAGGCGTAGGGCGCATGCGTTTACGCGCGGTTCTATTCGATATGGACGGCACCCTGCTCGACAGCGCGCCGGACTTTATCGCCATCAGCCAGGCCATGCGCATCGATCGCGGCCTGCCCGCGATCGACGACAAACTGATCCGCGACCAGATTTCCGGCGGTGCCCGCGCCATGGTCGCCGCCAACTTTGTCATGGGCCCCGAGGCCGAAGGCTTCGAGGCCCTGCGCCTGGAGTTTCTCGAACGCTATCAGCGCCACTGCGCGGTCCTGACCCGACCCTTCGACGGCATAAATGAGCTGCTCGATGAGATCGAACAGGCCAGACTGATCTGGGGCGTGGCGACCAACAAGCCGGTGCGTTACGCCGAGCCGATCATGCAGCAGCTCGGCCTGGCACAGCGCTCGGCGGTGCTGGTCTGCCCGGACCACGTCAGCCGCAGCAAGCCCGATCCGGAGATGCTTCTGCTGGCCTGCAGCCAGATCGGCATACAGCCAGGCGAGGCGCTGTTTGTCGGCGACGACGAGCGCGATATCGAAGCCGGCCGCGCCGCCGGCTGCAAGACCGCCGCGGTGACCTACGGCTATATCCACCCGCAAGACAACCCGCGCAACTGGGGTGCCGACGTAGTGGTGGATCATCCGCTGGAATTGCGCGCCGTGCTCGAACGAGCCCTGTGCAGCTGCTGACTGCAGCCGCACGCCAGTATTGCGCCCACCGCCATCACCACGCCTGGGCTTTTAACTCGATGCTTGCCACTTGAGGCTTGCCGCTCTCCAAAGGAGTTTCCATGTTCGACTATTCCGTTCGCCCCGACCTGCTCAAGGACCGCGTGATTCTGGTGACCGGTGCCGGCCGCGGGATCGGTGCGGCCGCCGCCAAGACCTTTGCCGCCCATGGGGCCACGGTGCTACTGCTGGGCAAGACCGAAGAAAACCTCAGCCGGGTGTATGACGCCATCGAAGCGGCCGGCCACCCACAGCCGGCAGTGATCCCGTTCAACCTGGAAACCGCCCTGCCGCACCAGTACGACGAACTGGCGGCGATGATCGAGAACGAATTCGGTCGCCTCGACGGCCTGCTGCACAACGCCTCGATCATCGGCCCGCGCACGCCCCTGGAGCAGCTGTCCGGCGACAATTTCATGCGTGTCATGCAGGTCAACGTCAACGCCATGTTTATGCTCACCAGCACCCTGCTGCCGCTGCTGAAGCTCTCGGCCGACGCCTCGGTGGTGTTCACCTCCAGCAGCGTCGGCCGTAAAGGCCGTGCCTACTGGGGTGCCTACGCGGTATCGAAGTTCGCCACCGAGGGCCTGATGCAGGTACTGGCCGACGAAGTCGACGGCATTGCCAATGTGCGCGCCAACAGCGTCAACCCGGGTGCCACCCGCACCGACATGCGCGCCCAGGCCTACCCGGGCGAGAACCCGGCCAACAACCCGCTGCCGGAAGCCATCATGCCGATCTACCTGTACCTGATGGGCCCGGACAGCACGGGCGTCAATGGCCAAGCGTTCGACGCCCAGTAGCCCCTACCGCTAGCGCCGGTTTTCCGGCGCCCACGACCCCAGCGACGGCAAATGGCCATCAAGGGCGGCAGACAACCGGCAATTTCTTGCCGCCTGACGTTTGCCACATAAAACTAAACCCATGAAATAAAAGCATTTTTTCTATAAAAATGCGCTTGGCATGAAATTCGCTCTACCTCTTGCAGTCGTCGCGAATCGCGCAAGAGGTAGGCTGAATGGCCCCGCACAACCAATCCAACACCATAGACTTCGATGCCGCCAAGTTGCAGCGTCTTGGCTATGCCAGCAGGGCGCAAAAGACTCTCAAGCCGGTCAGCCTGGCGCAATTGCGTCAGCAACTGAGCCTGCAGCTGCAGACCTCCCTGGAAACCGAGCGGATTCTCGAACTGTTTTTCGACGCCGTGCAGCGCCTGGTGCCGCTCAGCGCCCTGAGCTACCAGCTGGCCTCCTGCGATCTACGCCTGGATCTGGGCGAACGCGCCAACCACTCGGCCGGCTACCGCCTCAACCACGAGGGCGAATACCTCGGTGAACTGACCTTCCGCCGCAGCTACCGTTTCAGCGAAGACGAACTCGGTCAGCTCGAATCCCTGCTGGCCAGCCTGTTGTTCCCGCTGCGCAACGCCCTGCTCTACCGCACCGCCCTGCAGACCGCACTGCGCGACCCGCTGACCGAAACCGGCAACCGCGTGGCCATGACCCAGACCCTGCAGCGTGAGGTCGACATGGCGCGGCGCAACCTGCAGCCGCTGTCGGTACTGATGGTGGATATCGACCACTTCAAGCAGATCAACGACCAGCACGGCCACAGCATTGGCGATGAGGCACTCAAGGCCGTGGCCAATGCCCTGAAAGACAGCCTGCGCAATGTCGACATGGTGTTCCGCTATGGCGGCGAAGAGTTTCTGGTGCTGCTCTCCAATACCAGCCGCGAAGCCGCCTCCATAGTCGGAGAACGCCTGCGCATGGCGGTCATGGGCATCCAGTACCTGGTGGAGCACCGCACCATCGACCTGTCCATCAGCCTCGGCTGCGCCAGCCTACTGCCGGGCGAGTCCATGGAAAGCCTGCTGCGCCGGGCCGACAGTGCGCTTTACGTGTCCAAGCGCGAAGGCCGTAACCGCCTGTCCATGGCTGGCTGACTAGCACGGATATGCAAAAAGGCGACCCGAGGGTCGCCTTTTGTTTTACAGCACCCGTTGTTACTCGGGCTTGCGGCTACCACGACCAAAACCAGGGCGCTGGCCCTCGCTGGTGGGCTGGCTACGACGCTTGACCGGCGCACCGGCCGGCTTGCGCGCCGGACGCTCGGTCAAGGCCACCGCAGGACGCGGCTGCGCGCCGGGCTTGGCTGGACGCTTCTTGTTGACGTCACGCGGCCGCTCGGCCACTGGCGTGCCTTTACCCGCCTGACCACGACCCTGCGGCTCACGCCCCGACTCGGCACGCGGCGCGCGCGGCGTACGCTGCACACGCTCGCCCCGCTCCGCGCCTTCGCCGCGGGGTGCACGCCCGCGACCCTGGTCACCCTCGCTCGCGCCAGCATGGGCCGGACGCAGGGTCCGCTCCGGACGCGCGGCGCGGCCCACCGGCTTGGCCGATTTGCGCTGCAGACGGTCGATCTTGTCGCGGGTCTTTTCCTTCATATCCGGCAGGGCCACCGGCTTGAGGCCGACTTCCTCGCTGAGGATATCCACTTCGCGCTGGCTCATTTCGCGCCAGCGGCCCATGGTCAGGTCCGAGGTGATAAATACCGGGCCGAAACGCACGCGCTTCAGACGGCTGACCACCAGACCCTGGGATTCCCACAGGCGACGCACTTCACGGTTACGGCCTTCCATCACCACGCAGTGATACCAGTGGTTGAAGCCTTCGCCGCCCGGCGCTTCCTTGATATCGGTGAACTTGGCCGGGCCGTCTTCGAGCATCACGCCAGCTTTCAGGCGCTCGATCATCTCTTCGTCGACTTCGCCACGCACGCGCACGGCGTACTCGCGGTCCATCTGGTAAGACGGGTGCATCAGGCGGTTGGCCAGCTCACCGTCGGTGGTGAACATCAGCAGACCGGTGGTGTTGATGTCGAGGCGGCCGATATTGATCCAGCGGCCTTCTTTCGGCCGTGGCAGACGGTCGAACACGGTCGGACGGCCTTCCGGGTCGTCACGGGTGCAGATCTCGCCTTCGGGCTTGTTATAGATGATCACGCGGCGCACGCTCTCGGCGGCTTCTTCGCGGCGGATCACCTTGCCATCGACGGCGATTGCATCATGCAGGTCGACGCGCACGCCGAGGCTGGCGACTGCGCCGTTGACCTTGACGCGGCCGGCGGTGATCCAGGCTTCGATTTCACGGCGTGAAGCCAGGCCCATGCGCGCCATGACTTTCTGCAGTTTTTCGCCTGCTGGGCTGTATTCTTCGGATTCACTCATCTGGGCACCTCCCGGTGTTTTCTTTGGTGATTGGACGACTCAAGTCGTCGAAGGGGCGCGGAGCATACGCGAAAGCCGGCCGATTAGCACGGTTTGAGGCTAGCTTGCAGATGAACAGTCGTCAGCCTTTGCGACAATCGGTGCCTAGGTACTAGCCCGTTACCGCAGCCCGGATGAAATCCGGAGAGCTGCCATCCCGGATTGCGCCAGGGCTTATCCGGGCTACCGCTGATCCTAAGGCCCTCTCAGTCAGGCAGCTGCTCTTTATCCAGGCTTTGCTGAGGTGCCTCGGCATCCTCAAACTCATCGTCCTGCTCGGGCAGATCGTCGAAGTCGGTCTTCAGGCCCTGCTCCATCGAGTCCAGCTCGGCCAGCAGGCTGCTGAAGCTGGTTTCCTCGCCTGCCTCCAGCGCTGGCTCATCGGCCAGGGCCAGATCGGCGCGGGCCTGCAGGCCTTGCGGGGCTTCCTGCTCATCGTCGAAGGCCAATACCGGTTCGGGCTCCAGCTCACGCAGGGCGGCCAGGGGCGGCAGTTCGTCGAGGCTTTTCAGGTTGAAATGGTCGAGAAACAGCCGGGTGGTGGCGAACATCGCAGGCTTGCCCGGCACATCGCGATAACCCACCACGCGAATCCACTCGCGCTCCAGCAGGGTCTTGACGATATGGCTGTTGACCGCCACACCGCGCACATCCTCGATCTCGCCGCGGGTGATGGGCTGACGGTAGGCGATCAGCGCCAGGGTCTCCAGCATGGCCCGCGAGTAGCGCTGCGGGCGCTCTTCCCACAACCGGCCAACCCAGGGCGCGAAACGCTCACGCACCTGCAGACGGTAACCGGAGGCCACTTCGATAAGCTCGAAGGCGCGCCCTTCGCAGGACTTGCCCAGGTGCGCCAGCGCCTTCTTGAAGACCGCCGGTTCCGGCCGCTCGGCCTCCTCGAACAGCTCATACAGGCGCTCCAGCGACTGCGGTTTGCCGGAGGCCAGCAGAAAGGCTTCGAGCAGGCTGGCCAGTTCACGGGGTTCATTGAGATTCATGCTTATTCAGCCCGCGCACGCACATGGATTGGCCCATAGGCCTCGTTTTGTACCAGCTCGACCAGGGATTCCTTGATCAGCTCGAGTACCGCCATAAAGGTTACCACCACCCCCAGCTTGCCTTCCTCCGCCCTGAACAGCGCGACAAAGGGCACGAAACCGCCGCCCTTTAGGCGCTCCAGCACTTCACTCATACGCTCGCGAGTGGACAGCGTCTCACGGGTCACCTGGTGGCTTTCGAACATGTCGGCGCGGCGCAGCACCTCGGCCATGGACAGCAGCAGCTCTTCCAGACTGACATCCGGCAGCAACTTGCGCGCCCGAGCTTCGGGAGCCTCCAGACGCGGCACGGTGAGGTCGCGGCCAACCCGGGTGAGGCCATCGATGCCTTCGGCGGCGGCCTTGTAGCGTTCGTATTCCTGCAGACGACGGATCAGCTCGGCGCGCGGATCGTCCTCTTCGACCTCGGCTTCACTGGAACGCGGCAGCAACATGCGCGACTTGATCTCGGCGAGCATGGCCGCCATCACCAGGTACTCGGCGGCCAGCTCCAGGCGCACCGACTGCATCAGCTCGACATAACCCATGTACTGGCGGGTGATTTCCGCCACCGGGATATCCAGCACGTCGATGTTCTGCTTGCGGATCAGGTAGAGCAGCAGATCCAGCGGCCCTTCGAAGGCTTCCAGAAAGACTTCCAGGGCATCGGGCGGGATATACAGGTCCAGCGGCATCTCGGTCACCGCCTGACCATAGACCAGGGCGAACGGCAGCTCCTGCTGAGCACCGGCCTGGGTATCGACGGCTTCCTGCGATGGCGGACTGGACATGGGGCTCTCGTTGGCGGACTTAGCGGTAATTCAGCCCCAGGGCCATGCGCACTTCGCTCAGGGTTTCGCGGGCTTCGGAACGTGCCCGTTCGGCCCCCTCGGCGAGTATCTGACGCACCAGGTCGGGGCTGTCCTGATAATCCAGGGCTCGCGCCTGCAAGGGCTTCAACTCGTTCTGCACGGCCTCGATCAGCGGGGCCTTGCACTCCAGGCAGCCGATACCGGCGCTTTTGCAACCCTGCTGCACCCAGGCGCAGGTGGCCTCACTGGAGTACAACTGGTGCATCGGCCACACCGGGCAGAGCGCCGGCTCGCCGGGGTCGCCGCGGTGTACCCGCGCCGGATCCGTGGGCATGCGGCGGATCTTGTCCTCGACCTCGTTTGTGCTATCGCGCAGGAAAATCGCATTGTTGTTGGACTTGGACATCTTGCTGCCATCCAGGCCCAGCAGCTTCGGCGACTCGCTCAGCAAGGGCTGAGGCTCGGGCAGGAGCACCTTGCCGCCGCCTTCCAGGTACCCGAACAGCCGCTCCTTGTCGCCCAGGGTCATGCTCTGCTGATCCTTGAGCAGGGCGCGGGCGGTCTCCAGGGAGTCGACATCACCCTGTTCCTGATAAGCCTTGCGCAGATTGTTGTAGAGCGTGGCAGTTTTCTTGCCCAGTTTGACGATGGCCGCCTCGGCCTTGTCTTCGAAACCCGGCTCACGCCCGTAAAGGTGATTGAAGCGACGTGCCACATCGCGGGCGAACTCGATATGCGCCAGCTGATCGCTGCCCACGGGCACCACACCGGCGCGGTAGAGCAGGATGTCCGCGGCCTGCAGCAGGGGATAGCCGAGAAAACCGAAGGTGCCCAGGTCCTTGCCGTGCAACTGCTCCTGCTGTTCCTTGTAGGACGGCACCCGCTCCAGCCAGCTGAGCGGGCAGATCATCGACAGCAGCAGGTGCAGTTCGGCGTGCTCGGGCACCTGGGACTGGATAAACAGGGTCGCCGAGCTGGGGCTGACGCCGGCCGCCAGCCAGTCCACCGCCATGTCCATCACCCGCTGGGACAGCGAACTGACCTCATCGTAGTCGGTGGTCAGGGCATGCAGGTCGACGATGCAGAAGAAGCACTCGTAACTGTGCTGCATCTTGACCCAGTTTTTCAGCACACCATGGTAGTGACCAAGGTGCAGGCGGCCGCTGGGACGCATGCCGGACAGCACACGGCGCTCGGAATCAACAAGACTCAAACCAGGTTACCTATACGAATCGACAGGGGGCAAAGTATAGCGAGGCTCGCCGTCGCTGCGGGAAAAACGACGCGGGCACCGCCCAACCATGCATCGCCACAGGAGCAACGCCTTGCGGCGTGGCACTCAGGCCTCGACGAAAGGCGTTGGATCGCCGCAACCGACCCGGATGATTTCCGGCTCGTCATCCACCAGACTGACCACGGTGGAAGCCGCCAACCCGCCGAAGCCGCCATCGATGATCAGATCGACCTGGTGTTCGAGAATCTGGCGCATCTCGTAAGGATCGCTCATCGGCAGGTCTTCGCCTGGCAGGATCAGGCTGACGCTCATCAGCGGCTCGCCAAACTCCTCCAGCAGCGCCATGGCGATCGGGTGGCTGGGTACCCGCAGGCCGATGGTGCGACGCTTGGCATGCAACAGCATGCGTGGCACTTCGCGGGTGGCGTTGAGGATAAAGGTGTAGGGCCCGGGTGTATGGGTCTTGAGCAGGCGGAAGGCCGCCGTATCGACCTTGGCAAAGGTGCTGAGCTGCGACAGGTCGCGACACACCAGAGTGAAGTTGTGCTTGTCGTCCAGCTGGCGCAGACGGCGGATACGCTCCACCGCGTTCTTGTCGCCGATATGGCAGCCGACCGCATAGGAGGAATCGGTCGGATAGATCACCACACCGCCAGCCCTGATGATCGCCACCGCCTGTTTAATCAGGCGCGACTGCGGATTTTCCGGATGGATCTGGAAGAACTGACTCACACTAAAACCCTGTTCAGATTGCAGTAGGCTGCTGGACATGCTGGAACCGTGCCCAAAGGGGCGGTAGATCCTCGGGAACCGGGCGGTATACGCCCAACTCTGACCACTGACCCGGTGCGTGAAAATCACTGCCCGCGGTGACGAACATGCCGAATTCACGCGCCAGAATCGCCAGGCTGCCGACCTGTTCGGCCGGCTGCATACCGTTGACCACCTCCAGGGAATGCCCGCCGGCACCGACAAAGTCGGCGATCAACTTGCGTCTTTTACTTCGAGTAAAGTCGTACTGCCAGGGATGCGCCAGGCTGACCCAGGCACCGGCACGGCGCAGGGTATCCACGGCCTGAGCCAACTCGGGCCAGTGCTGCTTGACATCGCCCAGCTTGCCCGAGCCCAGCCATTTGCGAAACGCTTCGGCGCGGTCTTTGACATAACCGCTGCGCACCAGAAAATCGGCGAAATGCGGCCGCGCCGGGGCATTGCCGCTGTCGCCCAGCTCCTGCTGCATGGCCCGTGCGCCGTCCAGCGCCCCCGGCATGCCCTTGGCTTCCAGGCGTTTGCCGATCTCCGCGGCGCGCAACCAGCGGCCTTCGTGCAATTCGGCAATCGCCTGCTGCAGCGCAGGGGCATCGCGGTTGAAAGCATAACCCAGCACATGGATGGTCGCCCCGCCCCAGGTGCAGGACAGTTCGATGCCATTGACCAGTTGCATGCCCAGTTCTTGCGCTGCGGCACCGGCCTCATCAAGGCCATCGAGGGTGTCGTGATCGGTCAGGGCCAGCAAACGCACCCCTCGCTCAAACGCCCGCGCCACCACCACAGCCGGCGCAAGTGCGCCATCCGAAGCGGTGCTGTGGCAATGCAGATCGACATCCATAAGGGGCACTTTCCCGGTAATTTATGTTTGTTATTATGCCGGCAGATATGGATTCATGCTGGCCTGCGCCAATATTTCCTCGACTTTGCCTGGCCGGGCTGCTTTTCTCCCCGCACATGGCCCCCTGTGCCGCCCACGATTAAGGACCAAAATGCTCTACGCCATCATTGCCACCGATGTGGAAAACTCCCTGGAAAACCGCCTCAGCGCCCGCCCCGCCCATCTGGCCCGGCTGGAACAGCTGAAAAGCGAAGGCCGCCTGATACTGGCCGGCCCGCACCCTGCCGTGGACAGCAACGACCCGGGCACGGCCGGCTTTACCGGCAGCCTGATCGTGGCCGAATTCGATTCCCTGAGCGCCGCACAGAGCTGGGCCGATGCCGACCCCTATCGCGCGGCCGGGGTTTATGCCGCGGTCCAGGTCAAGCCGTTCAAGCTGGTCCTGCCCTGAGACCGGCCGCCACGCCGAATGTCCCATAACAATAAGTACCAACAGGAGTTCCGATGCGTCCAGGCTCGCTGATTCTGCTAATGACTCTGTCGCTACCTGGTGCCGTGCAGGCCGAGCAAAGCCCGCCGCAGCCAGCGGCGGTGCCAGCGTCCGCTGCCCAGGTGCAGATCGACAGCCTGGAACAGCGCCTAGCCATCAGCGAGGAGCAGCGCGACGCCATGGCTGCCGAACTGCAAGCCAACGACGGCGAACGCGAGAGCGTGCAGTTGCAACGCCTGCGCCAGGAAAATCAGCGCCTCAAGCTGCAACTCAAGAAGGTCCAGGCCCAGGCTCCGCAACAACTGCTCAGCGAACAGCAGATGTGGTTTGCCGTAGGGGCCGGGGCCAGCCTGCTCGGGGTTATCATCGGGGCTTTGCTGCGCGGCAAACGGCGTTCGCGCCGAGAGTGGTTGAACTGATCTTATGAGTGCCTTGCTGTTAATCGACGACGACATTGAACTGTGCGAGTTGCTGGCCAGTTGGCTGACTCAGGAAGGCTTCCAGGTCAGCGCCTGTCACGACGGCAGCAGTGCACGCCTGGCCCTGGCCAGCCAGGCCCCGGATGCGGTGGTGCTGGATGTCATGCTGCCCGACGGCAGCGGCCTGGAACTGCTCAAACAGTTGCGCAGCGACCATCCCGAACTGCCGGTGCTGATGCTCTCTGCCCGCGGCGAACCGCTGGACAGGATTCTCGGCCTGGAGCTGGGTGCCGATGACTACCTGGCCAAACCCTGCGACCCCCGCGAGCTGACCGCGCGCCTGCGCGCCGTACTGCGCCGCACCCTGCCGCCCGCCCCTTCCAGCCAGCTGGAGCTGGGCGATCTGCAGTACAGCCAGGCCCGCGGCATCGTCGTCCTGGGGGAGCAGGAAGTGCTCCTGACCCTCTCGGAAAGCCGCATCCTCGAGGCCCTGCTGCGTCAACCGGGGGAGCCGGTGGGCAAGCAGGAACTGGCGCAACTGGCCCTGGGCCGCAAACTGACCCTGTATGACCGCAGCCTGGACATGCATGTCAGCAACCTGCGCAAGAAACTCGGCCCCCATGCCGATGGCCGCCCGCGCATACTCGCCTTGCGCAGCCGCGGCTATTACTACAGCGTTTAAAACGCTCTTTACCCAAGCTTTACCTTGCCCTGACAGCCCTTGACCTTGACCGCCCTAGACTGGGCTCATCCGGTATCAACCGGTTTCAGACAAGGAGATACATCATGCGCAAGACCCTTACCGCAGTACTGCTCGCCCTGTCCCTGCCGAGCCTGGCCATGGCCATGCCCGAAGACGGCCCGCGTCACGGCGGCGGCCATCATGGGGAACCCGGCTCCCGCATGCTCAAAGAGCTCGACCTGAGCCAGGAGCAGCACCGCGAAATCCGTAAGCTGATGGGCGAGCAGATGAAAGGCCGCCATGACATCACCAAGCGCTATCTGGACAAGCTGCCGGCCGCCGAACAGAAAGCCATGCAGGACGAACTGAAAGCCGCCAAGGACAAGCAGCACAGCGCCATCCGCGCCCTGCTCAATCCCGAGCAGCAGAAAGCCTTCGACGAACACCAGAAGAAAATGCAGGAACGTCGCGCCGAGCGTATGGCATTCAAAGCCTGGCAGGCCGAGCAGGCGAAGAAGAACTAACCCGACCTCGCGGTCGTACGCCCATCACGCCGTAAGGCCTGATGGGCGTAACCGTTTTCACCACAGCCATTAACGACTAAGGAGCCACCGTGCGGTCACTGTTCTGGCGCATCTTTGCCAGCTTCTGGCTGGCTATTGCCCTGGTTGCCGGGCTGTCCATGCTGCTTGGGCGCATGCTCAACCAGGACGCCTGGCTGCTCAGTCAGCACCCCGGCATGGATGACCTCGCCGAAAAGTGGACTCAACGCTACGAAAAACAAGGCCCAACTGCGGCCCAGGCCCTGCTCGAGCAACGCAAACGCAAATTCCGCATCGATGTACAGGTGCTCGACGACAGCGGCCAAGCCGTGGTCAAAGGCACCTTCCCGCCCCGTGCGGCAGCCTTTGAAGCCCGCCATCGCAATGAGAAACGCCTGCCCTGGCGCCGCCTGAGTGTCGATTACACCAGCCCGCACAGTGGCGAAACCTATCTGTTTATCTACCGCATCCCCAATCCCGAAGTCGCCGCCTGGCAGCGTGAAAGCCGGCTCTGGCCACTGAGCGCACTGGGCATCGCCCTAGTGGTGCTGACCCTGTTCAGCCTCTGGCTGACGCTCTCCATCACCCGCCCGCTGAATCGCCTGCGCGGTGCGGTGCATGACCTGGGGCAAACCGCCTATCAACAGAACAGCCTGGCGCGCCTGGCCCAGCGACGTGATGAACTCGGCGTACTGGCGGCCGACTTCAACCGCATGGGCGAGCGGGTACAGGGCCTGATCAGCAGTCAACGCCAGTTGCTGCGCGATGTGTCCCATGAGCTGCGCTCCCCCCTGGCACGCCTGCGCATCGCCCTGGCGCTGACCGAACGGGCAGAGGCCGGCGAACGGGAGAAGTACTGGCCGCGCCTGAGCACGGAGTGCGACCGCCTGGAAGCGCTGATCAGTGAAATCCTCGCCCTCGCCCGCCTCGATGCCGAACCGGGCGCGGCGCAACCGATCAATCTGGACGAACTGCTGCACAAATTGCAGGAAGAGGCGCGCCTGGACGCCCCCGAGCAGCAGATCGAGATTCAGCTGGAAAGCGGCCTGCAGCTCAACGGCTGGCCGGATATGCTGCAACGCGCGATGGACAACCTGCTGCGCAATGCCCTGCGCTTCAACCCGGTTGGCCAGCCCATCGAATTGAGCGCCAGCAGAAACGCCGAGCAGCTATGCCTGAGCGTGCGCGACCATGGCACTGGTGCGGCCCCTGAGCTGCTGGCACGCCTTGGCGAACCCTTCTTCCGTGCCCCCGGCCAGACCAGCAGCGGTCATGGCCTGGGCCTGGCCATCGCGCGCCGCGCGGCGGAACGGCATGGCGGCCAGCTGGAATTGAGCAACCATCCGCAGGGTGGCTTGATCGCCACCCTGCGCTTGCCGCTCACTGCGCCGCAGGCCAGGCCCTGACAAAATCACCAACCTGCACCTGGGGCACCGCGCGCAACTCGCGCTCCGGCGTGCCCAGGTACAGGAAGGCGATAACCTGCTCGTCCGCGGCCAGACCCAGACCGGCCGCCACCTGGGCGTTATAGGCCAGTTCACCGGTACGCCAGACCGCGCCTATGCCCTGGGCATGGGCGGCCAGCAGAATGCCGTGGGCGGCGCAGCCGGCAGCGATCACCTGCTCCTGCGCCGGCACCTTGGCATGGGCCTGCACCCGGGCAATCACCACCACCAGTAGCGGTGCCCGCAGCGGCATGGCGCGGGCCTTGCTCAGGGCTTCGGGGCTGGCATCGGCCGGCAGCGCCTGGGCCAACAGTTCGCCCAGCTGCTCACGCGCCGCGCCCTCGATGGTGAGAAAGCGCCAGGGGCGCAGCTGGCCGTGGTCAGGCGCACGCAAGGCGGCGCGAAACAGCAGCTCGCGCTGCGCAGTATCGGGAGCCGGCGCAATCAAGCGCGGCGCGGAAACACGGTTTAGCAACGCATCAAGAGCGTCCATCAGCCACCTCGGCAATTCAGTCAGTTGGCCATTCTAGTGCCTGGGCGACGCGGACGGGCAATACGTAGCGCTTCTCAGGCAACCCGCTCGGGAGAAAGACTCGGCAATACCGATGGCATCAACGGCGGTAAACCGTGTGCACTGCGCGCCGCATCGCAATGCGGGTTGTACTCGCCATTGCCCCAGGAGGCCTCGAACTCGCGGCAGGTGCTGGAGCGCTGTTCATACAGCGTACAGCGCACGCCTTGGCCGACTTCACCGAGCAGGGCCGAGCAGCGCACGGGCTTGCTCTCCGTACCGCGCATGGCGACGCGATGCGGAGTGATCAGCACAACCTGATCATCGGGCACCACACCGCCCGCCGATTGGCACTCACCCCAGAAAAATGACACACGAAAATGCGCGCAGCAGGCACCACAGCTAAGACAAGGATTGCTATCGGACATGATTTGGCGGGCTCAGAAACCGGCAGGGGCCGGCACCTGGCGGCTATTCTATGCAGCGCCGAGCGCTTGTAAAGCGCGCATTGTGGCGGCTGTACAGCGGCTGCAGCGCGCGTAGAATAACGCCCCTTTGCCCCACCAGAGCCCGAGCCGAATCCATGTCATTGCCGACACTGCGCATCATTGCTTTTATTCTCGGCATCTTCCTGATCACCCTGGCCGTCAGCATGTTAATCCCCATGCTGACGCTGCTGCTGTATTCACGCACGGATGACCTCAACGCCTTTCTCTGGTCCAGCCTGGTAACCGCCGTCGCAGGCATTGCCATGGTCATCCCCGGGCGCCCCAAGGAGGCGCAGCTGCGCCCGCGCGATATGTACCTGCTGACCACCGGCAGCTGGCTGGTGGTGTGCATTTTTGCCGCCCTGCCGATGGTGTTGATTCACCATATCAGCTACACCGATGCCTTCTTCGAGACCATGTCTGGCGTTACCACCACCGGCTCAACCGTGTTATCTGGCCTGGACCACGCCTCCCCCGGCCTGCTGATCTGGCGTTCGATGCTGCAGTGGCTGGGCGGTATCGGCTTTATCGGCATGGCGGTGGCGATTCTGCCGCTGTTGCGGGTCGGCGGCATGCGCCTGTTCCAGACCGAATCCTCCGACTGGGGTGAGAAAGTCATGCCGCGCTCGCACATGGCGGCCAAATACATCCTGTTTATTTACCTGAGTCTGACCCTGAGCGGCTTTCTCGGCTTCTGGTTGGCCGGCATGACACCCTTCGATGCGATCAACCATGCGATGACCTCAATCGCCACCGGCGGCTACTCAACCTCGGACTCGTCGCTGGCCAACTGGAGCCAACCGGCCGTGCACTGGGTGGCGGTGGTGCTGATGATCTGCGGCGGCCTGCCCTTCACCCTGTATGTCGCCACCCTGCGCGGCAACCGCAAAGCACTGTTCAAAGACCATCAGGTACGTGGCTTTCTTGGCTTTCTGCTGGCCACCTGGCTGGTTTTCGGCACCTGGCTGTGGCTGCACTCGGATAACAACTGGTTGGATGCGTTTCGCATCGTCGCGGTGAATGTCACCTCGGTGATCACCACCACAGGCTTTGCCCTCGGCGATTACACCACCTGGGGCAGTTTCGCCGTGCTGCTGTTCTTCTACCTGACCTTTGTCGGCGGCTGCTCGGGTTCCACTTCCGGCGGCCTGAAGATCTTTCGTTTTCAGGTAGCCTATGTGCTGCTGCGGGCCAACCTGCAGCAACTGGTGCATCCGCGCGCGGTGATCAAGCAGCAATACAACAACCACAACCTCGATGAAGAGATTGTCCGCTCGCTGATCACCTTTTCATTTTTCTTCACCATCACCATCGGCGTGATCGCCCTCGGCCTGACTCTGCTTGGCCTGGACTGGGTAACCGCGCTGACCGGCGCGGCGACCGCAGTGTGCAACGTGGGCCCTGGGTTGGGCCCGATCATCGGCCCGGCGGGCAACTTCTCCAGCCTGCCGGATGCGGCTAAATGGCTGCTGACTATCGGCATGCTGCTCGGTCGCCTGGAAATTCTTACGGTACTGGTTCTGGTAACTCGGGCATTCTGGCGACACTGAGTGAAATCGGCTGCGCGACAGCGAGCAAGCCCGACAACCTAAAATCTTGCTATTACTGGAACGGAACCCGCTTAGATGGCTTGGCCGACCTTACGGATCATCGCGTTTATCAATGGCATCTTTCTTCTGACCCTGGCGATCAGCATGGCCGTCCCCATGCTTACCCTGGTCCTGTTTGCACGGTCTGACGAACTCAACGCCTTTCTCTGGTCCAGCCTGATCACCTTTATCGCGGGCATCGTGTTGATCGCCCAGGGCCGACCCGAGGAGGTGCAACTGCGCCCACGCGACATGTACCTGTTGACGGTGTCCAGCTGGATACTGGTGGGGCTGTTCGCCGCCCTGCCCTTTATGTTCGCCCAACACCTGGGTGTGACCGACGCGGTGTTTGAAAGCATGTCAGGCATCACCGCTACGGGAGCCACGGTGCTGAACGGTCTGGACAGCATGTCGCCGGGGATTCTGATCTGGCGTTCGCTGCTGCACTGGCTCGGCGGAATCGGCTTTATCGCCATGGCCGTGGCGATTCTGCCGATGCTGCGGATCGGGGGTATGCGCCTGTTCCAGACCGAATCATCGGACCGTTCTGAAAAGATCATGCCGCGCTCACATATGGTCGCCAAATACATGGTCGCGGCCTACCTGGGCATCAGCCTGCTTGGCTGCCTGGCGCTGTGGATGGCGGGCATGGGCGGATTCGATGCGATCAACCACACCATGTCGGCCATCGCCACCGGCGGTTTTTCCACCTCGGATCAATCGCTGGGCAAATGGACAGAGCCGGCGGTGCACTGGGTCACCATTGTGCTAATGATTCTCGGCAGCGTGCCGTTCGTACTGTTTGCCTCGATGCTGCGCGGCAACTACAAGGCGTTGATCAAGGACCAGCAAGTGCGCGGCTTTCTCGGTATTTTGCTGAGTACCTGGCTGCTGCTCGGCACCTGGTATTACCTGAGCACCGAACTGCACTGGCTCGAAGCCATCCGCCATGTGGCGTTCAACACCACCTCGATCATGACCACCACGGGCTTTGCCCTCGGCGATTACACACTGTGGGGTGGCTTTGCCGGCATGCTGTTCTTCTACCTGGGCTTTATCGGTGGTTGCTCGGGCTCGACGGCGGGCGGCTTGAAGATATTCCGCTTCCAGGTGGCCTACGTGCTGCTCAGGACCAACCTGATGCAGCTGATCCATCCCCGCGCGGTGATCAAGCAGCAATACAACCACCACCATCTGGATGAAGACATTGTCCGCTCCATCCTGACCTTCTCGTTCTTCTTCACCATCACCATCGCGGTGCTGGCGCTGGGCCTGACACTCTGCGGGCTGGACTGGATCACCGCACTCAGCGGCGCGGCCAGCACCGTCTCCGGCGTCGGCCCAGGCATGGGCCCGATCATCGGCCCGGCAGGCAACTTCTCCAGCCTGCCGGACACCGCAAAATGGCTGCTGACCTTCGGCATGCTGCTCGGCCGCCTAGAAATCCTCACCGTGCTGGTGCTGATGCTGCCGGCCTTCTGGCGACACTAGGAATCTATTTACGATCTCTGCGCGCGCAGCTACAGGCCCGCGCGGTACTCGCCGGGCGTCAACCCGAACCAGCGACGGAAGGCCCGGAAGAAATTGCTCGGGTCGGCGAATCCCAGCAGGTAGGCCACCTCCAGCAGACTCAGGGCGGGCTGGGCGAGGTACTGCTGGGCCAGCTCGCGGCGGGTATCGTCGAGCAGCTGCTGGAAACTGCTGCCCTCCTCCTGCAAGCGCCGCTGCAGGGTGCGCTGCGACAGATGCAGGGCCTGCGCCACCACCTCGCGCCGGGGCTCGCCCTGGGGCAGCAGACGGCACAGCACCTGGCGGGTCAGGTGAGTGACGCGACTTTCCGAGAAACGCGCCAGGTAGTCGCCGGCAAACCTGTCATGCAACTGCGCCAGGGATTCGTTGGCCGTGGGCAGCGGCATGTCCATATCGGCACGCTCGAACAGCAAGCCGTAATGATCGGCATTGAACTGCAGCGGCCCCTGGAAAACCTGCTCGAAGGGTTGCAGATCCGCCGGCGGGTCACCCTGAAACAACACCCGTTGCGGACGAATCGGCTTACCGGTCATCCACCGACAGAACGCCAGGGCATAGGCCAGCGACGCCTCACAGCTCTGCCGCGCCGCAGGCAGGCGGTCGCCGTGGATCGCCAGGGTCAGCTCATAACCAGTGCCCTGCGGGCGAAAGCTCAGGTCCGCGCCCTCGCCGATAATCCGCTGATAACGCACCAGGCGAGCAAAGCCCTCCTTCAGGGTGCGGCTGGACATCAGCGCATAGCCGACCACATGGAACGACGCCGGGCGCACCACCTTGGCCATGTTCAGGCCGATTGCCGGGTCGCCTGACAGCTCCACCGCGCGCTGCCACAAGCGGGTCATGCCGTCCTGGGGAAAACGCGCATCGGGGTCTTCCAGGGCGGCGTAATCGAGCCCCAGCTCGGGGAAGATCGCGCGGCAGTCGACGCCGCCCATTTCCAGCGCCTGGACAATGCCCAAGGCCCAATTCGAAGAGGTGGTACGTTCACGCATGGGGTTTTCTTATTGTCGTGTCCATTAGGGTCTGTAGCGGTAGAGTGCCCAACAGACCTGAGGTGCCGCCCAAGGATACTAAACTGGCACTTAATGTCAGTGGCCTGGCGAGTCAGTCGTCCTAGACTGCAAGTAACCGGCGCAGGCTGCAACAGCCCCTGCGTACAGAGCCATAACAGGAGGCATGCCATGAGCGCTGAAAACCCGCCACGCTACACCAGCTTCGCCGAGTTCTACCCCTATTACCTGCAGGAACACAGCAACGCCACCTGCCGCCGCCTGCACTATGTCGGCAGCCTGCTGGTGCTGTGCATCCTCGCCTACACCCTGCTTAGCCAGCAGTGGCTCTGGTTGCTGGCCATTCCCCTGGTTGGCTACGGCTTCGCCTGGGTCGGCCATTTCGGCTTCGAGAAGAACCGCCCGGCGACCTTCCAGTACCCGCTGTACAGCCTGATGGGCGACTGGGTGATGCTCAAGGACGCCTTTACCGGGCGGATCAAGTTCTAGGGGCCGAGCGAACCCCACTACCGATCGCGGCCGATACTGCACCATTCGGCCGCCATGCTTGGCTCATGCCTGCCCGCTTGGTTATGATCCCGACCTTCGTCGCTTGCCCAACGAAGGTTTGCCGACCGTAGACGTCCAGTAGAGACGCCGCATATCAGCAGGGATCCCCGCCAAAGCATGAACGCCCAGACCTCGACCCGGCTTCCCGCCCTGCCAGCACCGCCGTTGCGCGAATATTACGCACGCGTGCTGGCCTATATCGCCATTGCCGCCAGCATTGCCGCGGGCACCTTTGTTCAGCATTTTGGCTATGACATCCTCTGGATGGTGCCCTACGCCCTGCTCTACCCCCATCTGGCCCACCAGCTGAGCCTGCGGTTCAAACGTGACCACCCCCAGGGCACCACCCTCAGCCTGCTGTTTATCGACGCCCTGCACGCGGGGGCCGCAATGGCTCTGCTCGGCTTCTCGGTGGTACCGAGCCTGATGGCCCTGCTGATTTTGAGTTTCAGCTCCCTGGTAATCGGCGGCCTGCGTTATATGGCCCTGGGTATCTTGGTTGCCCTGAGCAGCAGCGTACTCAACGCCGCGCTGATTGGCCCCCAGATCGAGGTCGAGACCCCGGCCGTGGTAGCCCTGGTCAGCATCCTGTTCACCATCCTGTATATCTGCATCACCGCCTACTTCGTACACCAGCAGGGCCTGCGTCTGGCCCAGGTGCGTAGCGACATCAAGCGCGAACAGGAAAAGGCCGCACGCCTGGCGCGCAACCTGGCCAAGTACCTGTCACCGCAGGTGTGGGAGTCGATCTTCACCGGCAAGAAGAGCGTGCGCCTGGAAACCCAGCGCAAGAAGCTCACAGTGTTCTTCTCCGATATCAAGGGCTTTACCGAGCTGTCCGAAGAACTGGAAGCCGAAGCCCTGACCGACCTGCTCAACACCTACCTCAACGAGATGTCGAAGATCTGCCTGAAATACGGCGGCACCATCGACAAGTTCGTCGGCGACTGCGTCATGGTGTTTTTCGGCGACCCGGCCAGCAAAGGCGCAAAGAAGGATGCGGTGAATGCGGTGTCCATGGCCATCGCCATGCGCAAGCATATGAAGGTACTGCGCCAGCAGTGGCGCGCCCAGGGCATCACCAAGCCGCTGGAAATCCGCATGGGCCTGAATACCGGCTACTGCACCGTGGGCAACTTCGGTGCCGACACGCGCATGGACTACACCATCATCGGCCGCGACGTGAACCTCGCCAGCCGCCTGGAAAGCGCCGCCGAATCCGGTGAAATCCTGATCTCCCACGAGACCTATTCGCTGATCAAGGACGTGATCATGTGCCGCGACAAGGGCCAGATCACGGTCAAGGGCTTTACCCGTCCGGTGCAGATCTACCAGGTGGTGGACTTCCGCCGCGACCTGGGGGCCACCTCCAGCTATGTCGAGCACGAACTGCCGGGGTTTTCCATGTACCTGGACACCAACGGCATTCAGAACTTCGACAAGCAGAAGGTCATCCAGGCCCTTAGTCAGGCGGCCGACAAGCTGCGTGACAAGGTGATCATGTAAGAACCTGCTCACGATCTGCTGCGCGTCAGCCCTGCTGCGTTAGAAACCGACTCGGATGCTCATGTACAACTCGTACACTCCGCGTCCTCGCCGGTTTCTGCCTTGCCGGACTCTAGCTCGCGAGATCGTGAACAGGCTCTAAGCCCACCTAGGCCGGCATACACAGCTCACCATCGAGCAACGGCTGCTGGGCCAGAAACTCCAGCGCCGAAGCGCGCCAGGATTGCCGCGCCGCCAGCTCGGCGCAGCGTCCGCGGTCCAGGCTCAGGGCCGCCAGGCAGGCCGCGCGCAAGTCCTCGTCCAGCACCCCGCTGACACCCGCCTGCAGCACATCCAGCGGCCCGGCTACCGGGAACGCCGCCACCGGCGTGCCGCAGGCCAGGGCTTCGAGCATGACCAGGCCGTAGGTGTCGGTACGCGAGGGAAACACCAGCACGCTGGCCTGCTGGAATGCCTGCGCCAGCGCCGCGCCATGCCGGTAGCCAAGGAACCTTACCTGCGGGTAAGCCGCTTGCAAATCTGCACGCTGCGGCCCATCGCCCACCACCTGCTTTTCCCCGGGCAGATCGAGGCGCAGAAAGGCCTCGACGTTCTTTTCCGGAGCAATCCGCCCGACATACAGAAACACCAGACTGGAGACCGCCGCCGGTTGCGCCGGTGGGCGAAACAGCTGGGTATCCACGCCCTTGCGCCACAGCGCCAGGTGCTTGAAGCCCCAGCCGGCAAACTCCTCGCGCATGCGCTCGGTGGTCACCAGCACCGCCTGACTGGGGCGATGGAAGGCCCGCAGCAAGGCATAACCCCAGCGCAGCGGCAGCCAGGGCCAGCGGCTGTTGACGTACTCGGGAAAGCGCGTGTGGATGGCGCTGGAAAACGCCAGGCCGCGCCTGACCAGCCAGCGCCGGGCGGCCCAGCCCAGGGGACCTTCGGTGGCCAGGTGAACGCAATCGGGACGAAAGTCGCGAATCGCCGCGCCCACCCGCCAGAGATCCCATACCAGGGGGATTTCCGGGTAACTCGGGCACGGCAGGGTGCGAAAGTCCGCAGGCGACAGCAGCTTGACCTGATGGCCCAGGCCGCGCAGTTCGCCGACCAGGGCCTGCAGGCTGGTGACCACGCCGTTGACCTGGGGCGACCAGGCATCCGAGACGATCAGCAGCCTCATAGTGCCGGCTCGCTGGCAGCCACCGTTATGGCCTGCTGCGCAGCCTGGCGCGCCTGGTCGTCGGCCAGGCGGTAGAGCTCGATGCTGCCATCCAGATGCTCGATCAGCGCCGTACAGGACTCCACCCAGTCGCCGCAGTTCATATACTCGACATCCCCCATCGGGCGGATTTCGGCATGGTGGATATGCCCGCAGACCACGCCGTTGAAGCCACGCTTGGCGCACTCGTGAACGATGGCTTCTTCGAAGTCGCTGATAAAGTTCACCGCGGTCTTGACCTTGTGCTTGAGGTACGCCGACAGCGACCAATAGCCGTAGCCATAGCGGCTGCGCCAATAATTCAGCCAGCGGTTGAGGGTCAGGGTGATTTCATAGGCCGAGTCGCCGAGAAAGGCCAGCCAGCGGTGATAGCGGGTGATCACGTCGAACTGGTCACCGTGAATCACCAGCAGGCGGCGGCCGTCGGCAGTGATGTGCTCTGCCTCGTCGACCAGCTGGATATTGCCCAGCATCAGACTCGAATAGCGACGCAGGAATTCGTCATGGTTGCCGGTGACGTAGATCACCTCGGTACCGCGCTTGCTCATGGTCAGCAGGCGGCGGATCACGTTGCTGTGCGACTGCGGCCAATAGACTCCGCTGCGCAGCTTCCAGCCGTCGATGATGTCGCCGACCAGATAGATCCTGTCGGTCTGATAGCGCTTGAGGAAAGCCGCCAGGTGTTCGGCCTGGCAATCCCGGGTGCCAAGGTGCACATCGGAAATCCACAGGGTACGGACACGTTGCTTACGGCTGGGCTTGACGAGCTGGGCGCTGGTCATGGACGACCTCCGGCTGGGTTTGCTTGAGCTTGCGCGGCACGAGTGAAACGCCCATGACGGAGCCGTGGCAGTTCGATGACAGCCCACAACGCTGATCTGCGGTTATCAGGCCGTTGAAAAACGTAGGCGAGGCAGACGAGACAAGGCAAAAACAGGCGAAAAAGCGGAGTGTACGAGTTGTACATGAGCATTTTGAGCCTGTTTTTAACGCCGTATCGGCAACGCAGGTAGTGTTTCAACAGCCTGTTAGACTTGCCGGAATACACAAGGAGCCCACCATGTCCTCGCCGCTGTCGCTGCGTCACTACAGCCACGAACTGCTCAGCCATAGCCACGCCCATGCCCAGTTGGTATTCGGCCTCAGCGGTCTGCTGGATTTCGAGATTGCCGGCTGCGCCAGCCAGGTCACCCGCCAGACCCTGGCCGTGATTCCCAGCGACGCCCGGCATGCCTGCGGTAGTCGAGGGGGCAGCCAGTGTCTGGTGCTCGATGTGCCGTCCGAGCACTGGCTGCAACAACAGCTGGGCGGCCACCTGGACGCCGCGCGCCGGCTGCTGGAAAAACCTGCTGCCGTCGGCCTCAACCCGGCACAGAGTCAGTTGGTCAGCTGGCTGGCCGCCAGCCCGATCAATGACCCGGTAATCGCCCGACAGGGGGCCGCCCTGTTGCTGGCCAGCCTGGCCAATGACCACGGCAGCGTCCATATGGCCCAACGCCTGCCGCTGGCAGCGCTCGATGCGCATATCGATCGGCATGCGGCGCACCCTCTGCAGGTCAGCGATCTGGCGCGTCTGGCCGGACTGTCGGCGGCGCGTTTTCATGTGCGCTTCCTCGCGGAAACCGGACAAACGCCCATGGACTATGTGCGCAGCCGCCGCCTGCAACTGGGCCGCCGGTTGCTGCAGAGCAGCGCACTGCCGATTGGCGAAATTGCCACGCGGGTCGGCTATAGCTCGCAGAGCGCCTTTACTGCGGCCCTGTCACGGCAGTTCGGCTGCACCGCCCGAGCTCTGCGCCAGCAGCGCGAGTAATGCGACAAAAGCCGCAAGCCCTGCGACAGACACACGCCACGCACCGCCCTAGACTGCAACCAGCCAACTAGGGAGACGTGGGATGCAACAGATCGAGTGGGACGATTTTCAACGGGTGGAACTGCGCGTCGGCACCGTGCTGTCCGCTGTGGTCAACGAGAAGGCCGTGAAACCGGCCTATGTGCTGCAGATCGACCTTGGCGAGCTGGGCGTCAGACAATCCAGCGCGCAACTCACCGCCCACTACAGCTGCGACGAACTGCTCGGCCGCCAGGTGCTCTGCGTGTGCAACTTTGCCGCCAAACGCATCGCCGGGGTGCGCTCCGAGGTGCTGGTGACGGGCGTGTACGACGCTGACAACCGCGTGGTGCTGGCCAGCTTCGACAAGCCGCTACCCAACGGCGCACGCCTGGCATGAACCAGCGTAATGCGCTCTGGGCCATCCATCTGGGGGCCCTGCTGTTCGGCCTGTCCGGGATATTCGGCAAGCTGGCCAACACCACCCCACAGATGATCTCCGCCGGCCGGGCCATCTTCGCCGTCGCGGCCCTGCTGCTGTTCGCCCGCCTGATCAGCCAGGCCGCTCTGGTACGCCTGGGCCTGCGCCAGCTGGGCCAACTGGCCCTCGGCGGGTTGCTGCTGGGCGGCCATTGGTGGAGCTTTTTCGAATCCGTGCATATCTCTGGCGTGGCCATTGCCACCCTCGGTTTTGCCAGCTTCCCGGCTTTTACCGTGCTGCTTGAGGGTTTGCTGTTCCGCGAACGCACCCGGCCCGCCGAATACGCCATGGTGCTGCTGGTGTGCCTGGGCCTGGTGCTGGTCACCCCGGACTTCGACCTGAGCAGCCAGGCCACCGGCGGCCTGCTCTGGGCAGTGTTTTCGGGCCTGTTATTCGCTCTGCTGTCGCTGCTCAACCGCGCCAGCACCCGCGGCATCGACCCGGTGCAGGCCGCGCTGTACCAGAACCTGACGGTGCTGCTGGTGTTCCTGCCGCTGGCCTGGCCGACCCTGCCCAGCGTGCAGGCGCAGGACTGGCTATGGATGGCGTTGCTCGGGATCTTCTGCACCGGCCTGGCCCACAGCCTGTTCGTGGCCAGCCTGCGGGTGCTCAAGGCGCGCACCACGGCGGTGATTTTCGCCCTGGAGCCGATCTACGGCATTACCTTTGCCTGGCTGCTATTCAGCGAAGTACCGACCCTGCGCATGCTCGCCGGGGGCCTGCTGATCGTCAGCGCGATCTTTCTCTCGGCGCGGATGGCCAGGTGATCCAGGGTCTGCTCGCCAGCCAGGGGCAGCTCATATGCAATGGCCAGGTGCGGCATGCTGTGGATAGAGTGCCGCGCAGCATTTCTGGTGCTCACGGCTCACCCTACAGCCGCAGGCCGCCACAGCCCTCAACCAGCCGGACGGTCGTTATGGCCCAGATCCCGGGCCGGGTCGATCTGGTCGCGCAGCCGCTGCTTGAGCACCTTGGCCTCGGGGAAGCCGCCATCGGCCTTGCGCTCCCAGATCTGCACGCCGTCGCAGGTGATGCGAAACGCCCCGCCGGTAGCGGGCTCCAGGCTGACCCGGGCGAGGTCATCGGCAAAGGTCGACAGCAGTTCCTGAGCCAGCCAGGCGGCGCGCAACAACCACTGGCACTGGGTGCAATAGGTGATGACGACTTCGGCTTTGTGGCTGGACATGCGCTGACTCCGGCAATGACGAAGCACGCATGATAGCGCCTGCGATGCCCAACCCAGCAAGCAAAACGCCCGCTTGCCTGGGGCAAGTGGGCGCTCTGTAAAGCCAGAACAGACTAGGCGATCTTGGCCAGCAGCTGACGAGCCCTCTGCTTCTGCTTCTCGTCACCGCTGTTGATCACTTCATTGAGGATGCTGCAGGCACTGTCCAGGCTGCCCTGCTCGATATAAGCCAGCGCCATGTTCAGTTTGGCCAGGTTGTCGCGGTTGGTCGCCAGCTGGTCGAGATCGCCTATCACCGCGCTGCTGGCCACCTTGGGCTGCTCGATAAAGGCCTCGTCCAGTTCGTCCTCGAGCCAGCTGTCATGGGGTGTTTCTTCCACCAGCATGGATTCGGCAAAAGGACTGCGCGCATCGCGGCTGCCGGACAGCTCGAAAATATCCGAGCTACTCGGCTTGCCCGCGGCCGCCTTGCTGGCCGCTGCACCGGCAACCGTGGACTGCGCGGTCGGCGAGAACGGGCTGACCAGATCCCAGTCGGCATCCAGCGACAGGTCGTCGAGGTTGAGTTTACCGTCGTCGAGCCCCTCATCCAGCATGGGCTCCTGGGGCTCGTCCAACTGCAGCACCGCATCGTCGAGCAAGTCCACCGGGGGCGTCTTGAGCAGGTCGGGATGACGCGCCTTCAGCTCATCGATGCGCACCGGCGAAAAGCCGACTGCGCGCAAACTGGCTTCTTGCTCTACAAAGGCTTCGGCATCACCAAGCTGGGCGAGCACCTCAAGCAGACGAAACGCTATATCGCTGCGCTGCGGCTGCGCCTGAATCGCCTTGCGCAAGGTCGCCGCGGCTTCCGGAAAACGACCATAGGCGATATAGACATTGGCACTCTGCAGGGCGTCGTTGCCCGCCGCCGGCCAGACCGGGCCGGCATTGGGTACATCACGCGCACTGAGTGCCACCGCAGGCTTGGCCTGTGCCGGTGCAGCAACCACTGGGGGCACTGCGGCCTTGGCCACCTGAGGTGCTGGGGCCTGTGGCACGGGCGTATGGAGCTGTTGCGGGCGCGTTCGGCTGCGCCAGAATAACCCTGCCACGGCGGCCAGCAGCAACGCCAGCAACGCCACACCGGCAGCCAGCCAGCTGCGGGAACCGTCGGCCACTGCAGGCTGCGCCGCCACAGCAGGGGCGGCAGCAGCCGCATCAGCCGCCTGCCGCGCCGCCAGCTCGGCCTGCAACCCGGCGATCTGCTGATCCCGGGCACTCATCTGTTCCTGCAGTTGCTGCACCTGCAGGCTCAACTGCGCCAGGCTCTGCTGTAACTGCGAAGTTTCCGCCAGCTGACTGGCCAGTTCCTGATCGACCCGGCTCTGCTCCAGCTCAAGCAAGGGAACAGACGCCTCAACCGGCACTTCGCTCGACTCGGCGGCCAGGGCGGCAGGGGCGACGGTAGGCGCGGCGGCCTCAGTCGCCTCGACCGGCGCAGCGGCAGGAGCCGCAGTCGTAAGCGCCGCATCCGGCAGCAACAGCTCGACCCCGGCCAGCAGGCGGTTGCTGTCGCCATTGCTGAAGGCGCTGGGGTTGAGCGCCAGGATATCGTTCATCAAGGCCTGCTGGCCGCGTGCACTGCCCTCCGCGCGCAGGCGGGCGGCAATCTTCCACAGGCTGTCGCCGCTGACCACGGCATAACGCTGACCCTGCTCGGCACGCGGCAACTCACGCGGTGTGCTCACTGAAGCAGGGCTTACCTGACTCGGTGCTGGCGCGGCCATCCGGGCGGCCGGAGCAGCGGCCGGTAACGCCGGTGCCGCCGCCAGGGTGCGGTAGGAGGACGACCCCGGCGGGTCGAGCAGGATGGTGTACTCGCGGTACAACTGGCCGCTGGGCCGCGCCACTTCGACGATAAAGTTCAGATAGGGCTCGCGTACCGGCTGCGCCGATACCACCCGAATCACGCTACGGCCACCGCGCAGAAGCGGGGTAAAACGCAGGTCGTTGAGAAAATACAGACGGTCGACGCCCGAACGGCTGAACACCTCGGCAGGGGCCAGGCGCACCTTCAGGTCGCTATTGCTGAGATCGCCGATATTGAGCAATTCGATCTCGGCATCCAGCGGCTGACTCAGGGCCGAATGCAGGGTGATTTCGCCCAGTCCCAGCGCCGGGGCCATGCCCGAATAGAGAACCGAACCAGATGCCAGACCGATCAGTAGCTGACGAACCCTTGCCATGTGAATATCTCCCGCTGAATCTGCCCGATCAGCCTCCCCCCCATACGCTTGAGCGTACGCATCCCGCGCAGGAAGAGAACCTAAGGAACAGCATAGTCGTGCATCGGGAAAATACGTTCCTTGTCGAACCCGGCTGACGCATGGCTTTAATTACACCCGGTGCTCGGCAATCGCACGCAGGCTGCTGGGCACATAGCCATTACAGGCTGCAGCATAAGTCAGCAGTCAATAAACCGACAAGGACATAATATTGACGAGGCCTCGTCATTTTTTTGCCGATACCACGCCGCGAGCCGCCAGTACCGTCAGCAGGAACACCCCGGCCACCAGCCAGAAACTCTGCTTGAAGGCCAGCGCTTCGGCCAGGGGATGGCCGCCCTCGGCGCTGTGCCGCCACTCGAGGAAAAAGGTCAGCAGGTTGACCCCAAAAGCCCCGCCCAGTTGTCGCACGAAGGTAATGGCTCCCGCTCCCTGGGCCAGCTCCTCGGGGCTGAGGATATCCAGCGAGCCGGTGCTCAGGGCCGGCAGCAGCAGGCCCAGGCCGACCCGCCCCAGGCAGGTCCAGAAGCACAGAATAAGAAAGGCCGCGCCCTCCCCGATCCAGGCCAAGCCTGCGGCAGACAAGGCGAAGATCAGCAGCCCGCTGATCAACAACAGAGCGGTCGAGAGTCGATCGCTCAGCCAGCCACCGGCAAAAGAGGCCAGGCCCATAAAGGCTCCGGCAGGCAACAGCAACAGGCCGGCGCGACCGGCGCTGTAACCCTCGACGGTTTGCAGGTACAGCGGGATCAGATAGGTGGAGCCGTACAGGCCCAGCCCCAGGGTCAAGGCCACCCAGCTGGCACTGCGAAACCCCGCATGCCGCCACAGACTCAGGGGCAGCAAGGGCTTGGCGCTGCGGCGGCTGCGCAGCACAAACAGCGTGAGCGCCAGCAGCGTCAGGAGCAACGGCCCCCAGACCCGCGGCTGCGACCAGGCAAACCGCTGCGCCTCGGCCAGGGTGCCGAGGGCGGCGAAAATTGCCACGGCGAGCCAGACAAAGGCCACGAGATCCAGTGCCGGGGTGCTGCGCTCGCGCTGATTGGGCAGCAGCCATTGGCCCGCGCCCAAGGCCAGCACACACATCGGCAGCGGCATCCAGAACACCGCGCTCCAGCCGAAATGATCGACCAGATAGCCGCCGATGCCGGGTCCCAGCGTAGGAGCCAGCATCACTCCCAGGCCGTAAAGCCCCAGCGCCGTACCTCGGCCACCGTCGGCGAACACGCGAAAGATCAGCACCATCGCCAGGGGTTGTACGACACCGGCACAGAGCCCCTGCACGATACGCAGGGCGATCAATTGCCAGGCGGTCTGCGCCACCAGGGCCAACAGGGAAGCGAAGATAAACAGCAACAAACCTGTCTGCGCCGTACGCCGCGCACCGAAACGCGCCTGAGCCCAGGCCGCCAGCAGCAGGCCGACGGTCATGGCCGCGAGAAAACCGGTGGACAGCCACTGCGCCAGCGGCCGGCCAATGACGAAGTCCGCCATGATCGCCGGCAACGCCACATTGATGCTGGTGGAGGCCAGCACCATGGCCATGCTGCCAATCATCAGCAGGGTCAATAACCACTGCGGATAGTGCCTGCCGAAACGCTGCTGCAGCGCCTGCAAGTCGTCCTGCATCAGCGCCGTTCCAGGTTACTCAACACCTGGGCGTGGACCTGCTGGCAACGACGCAGGTCATCTTCATCAATTCCGGCAAAGACTTCCTTGCGCAACTGGGCGGAGATCGCTTCGATCTTTTCGATCAGTGGCAGGGCCTGGGGGCTGAGGGCGATCTTCTTCGCGCGACGGTCTTCCGGCACCGCCTGGCGGCTGACCAGGCCCTGGGCCTCAAGGCTGTCAAGCAGACGCGCCAGGGTCGGCCCCTCGACGCCAACGCTTTGCGCCAGTTCACGCTGGGTGGGCAGTTCGGCAAAACGACCCAGGTGCAGCAGCACCAGCCAACGCGCCTGGGACAGGCCCAGGCCGACCAGACGACGGTCCAGTTCGGCGCGCCAGGCGCGAGAAAGTTGGGCGACTTGCATGGCAAAACGGTGCTGATCGGTGTGCGACATGGATAACGGCTCTAATATCTATCAAAAAACTAATTATTAGCCAGCTAACCATAACCACCATACGGAGGCAAGCCCCGCCCGGTCGCCCACCTGTTTCACCATTTCACATACTGGTCTTCGACAAAGCCCCAGAGGTTGTCGATGCGCACCTCGGCACGACCAATGGGGCGCAGCACGCCCGTGAAGCGGCCGAAGATCTGCTTGAAGTTACTGGCCAGCACGCCGAGATTGGTCTGCTCCCGATGCAGGCCGCGCCCCTCGAAGTGCAACTCCACCTGGCCGTCATGGGAGCTGATCCGCCAGGGCTGCAGGGGTTGGTCGCGGTCGAAGGTAAAATGCACGCCGTCGACCTTGATCAACTCACCATCGAGCCAGTAGCAGTTCTCGCTAAAGCTGGTTTCATTGACCCCGCAGGACAGGTTCAGGCCAACCCGCTGCGCCCCCGCCTGACCGGACAGACAGGCCCAGTTCCAGTGGGTTTCCGGGCGCATATAGCCGGCCGACCAGTCATGGTGGGCAAAGGCATCGATCTGCGCCAGGTCGAAATCCCCCAGGGCGCTGCGCACCTGCCCCGTGCAGCGCACCCCCGCAACTTTCTGCGCATAGACCCAGCCATTGACCCCCGCCCGGGTATTGATGCACATGGGCTGGAACGCCGGCTCCGTTTCGGAAAAACAGGCGTCGATGTGGGTGCCATCGTCCAGCTCCACCACTAGGCGTTTCTGCCGGCCGGCAGCCTGGTTCTCCAGGCGCAGCAGGTTGCGCCCGCTGCGCAACTGACACACGCCCTCGTTCGGCGTCTGGGAAAAACTGCTGCCAACGCCCAGCGGCAACTTGAAGCGCCGCTCGATCATGCGCCCGCTGGCGGGGTGGAACAGGTAGACGAAGCCGATCCCGGCCAGGCTCAGATTGGCCAGGGCGCAGCCGCCGATCAACTCGTCGCTGATCAAGCCGAAATACTGGAACTGATGAAAGCGCCGCCACTTCGCCAACGCCCCCAGGCGTCTGCCCATGGGCGAACGGAAGTCAAAGTCGCGATAATTGATCAGCCCCGGAGCGGCGGCAAAGATGCCGTAATGGGGATGGCCGTTGGCCTGAATCAGTCGGTCCATGGGGGCATTCACTCAAGGGAAACCCTGCGCATGCTAGCACCGGCCCTGACGCTCGGGCATTCACCCGGCGCGCCAAGCTCAGCGGCAAAATCGGCCAATACTCTGTCGATTGGGCTTCGTCGCCCGCCGCCCGCCCCAACCTAAGCGACCACCTGATTGCGACCAAACGCCTTGGCCTCATAAAGGGCGCGGTCGGCATGCTCGTAAAGTTGCGCCAGCGCACCACTCTCATCGGGGCGGATACAGGCCACGCCAATCGACATGGTCAGCATCGCCGCAGTGTCCGAGCCGGCATGTTCGATGGCCTGGGTTTGCAGGGTCTGGCGCAGGGCCTCGGCATGCTGCCGCGCCTGATCCACATCGATGTCGTACAGCAGCACGGCAAACTCCTCGCCGCCCAGACGCACCGCCATGTCCAGCGGCCGCCGCGCCGCATCCAGGAGCAGGCTGCCGACCCGCTGCAAGACACTGTCGCCGGCCTGATGGCCATAGTGATCGTTGTAGGCCTTGAAGTGATCGATATCGCACAGCAGCAGAGCCAGGCTGCGCCGCTCGCGCTGAGCCTGACGCCAAAGGCGTTCGAACTGCCGGTTGAAACTGCGCCGGTTGTGCAGCCCGGTAAGGCTGTCCTGATCGGCCAGCACCCGCATCAGGCGGCTGATCAGAAAATGTTCGCGCGACTTGAACTCCAGCAGATAGCAGCCGACGGCTCCCATCAGGTTGCCGAACAGCAGGAACAGGCTGTTATTGATCAGGCGTGGCACGGGCATATCCGCCATCAACAGTTCGGCGGCGATATAGGTCAGCAGGATCAGCAGGGAGCAGACCAGGGCCTCAAACAGGCGCAGGCCGACCAGAAAGTAGGAGGCCATGCACACCAGCAACAGGCCTTCATAGGGGTAGCCAGGATCGACCCGATGCGCCACGCCGACCACCAGCGAGGCCCCCACACCCAGGGCCAGAATGGCCACCAGGCTCAAGGGCTGCAGCAAATGGAGATGCCGGCGCTGGAGCAACAACCCGGACAGGATGATCAGGAGCAGCAGCACGACCAGACGGATGCCCAGCATCCACCAGACCTCGCGGGCCTCGATCAGGACAAAGTCGAAAGCGGCGAAGGCCAGCCAGATCAGCATGCCCACTGACAGCGCAATGCGCTTGAGGTCGTAGGTTTCGTCACGCAGGGCTAAGCGGTACTCACGCTCGAGCGGCGGAGAGAAACGCAGCCAGCGAAAGCCCAAGGCGAGCTGATCGGCGTAGGAACTGGGACGAACATCATCCAACCAGGCATGTGAGAGCGACAACCTAGACCTCTACTGGGGAAGGACTGAAATCACCTTAGCTGCTCGCCACCACAGCCACAAGCGGCTCCCGGGTCCAAGCGCAGCTCTCAGGCCTCGAATTCGGCTTGCAGGGCGGCGCGTACGCAGTGCAGCACGCCCAGCTCGACGCGCCCGACAAACCGCTCACTGAGCACCGCGACCGCCGGCAACTCGCCCTCGCCATCGAGAAAGGCATCCTGAATCTCGCCCAGCAACTCCTCGGGCAGATCCAGGGCCTGCTCCAGGGACAGTTGCTGACGGCCGATGGCCTCTGCCAGCAGGCCGTAGACATTCTTTTCGCTGCAGCCGAGTTGGCCGGCGATCTGCGCCGGGGTCATCCCGGCGCGGGCCAGGCTGACCAGCTCGTGGCGCAGATCAACCACCGCCCGCGGCGCTTCGGCCTCACCACCGAGCACGGCAAGGAAGGCCTCGCCATAACGCTCCAGCTTGCGCGCGCCGACGCCGCTGACCCGCGCCATTTCGGCCAGGGTACTGGGCTTGCTGCGCAGCATCTCCAGCAGGGTGGCGTCGGGGAAGATTACATAGGGCGGCACCCCATGTTCCTCGGCCAGCTTGCGCCGCAGGGCGCGCAAAGCTTCCCACTGCTCGCGTTCCTCACCGCGCACCAGCTGGCTGGCGGCGCTGCTGGAGGCCTTGGCGCTCTGTTGCGGTTTGAGATCGCGGCGCAGCTGCAAGCTCACCTCGCCCTTGAGCAAAGGCCGGCAACTGTCGGAAAGGCGCAGCCCGCCAAAGCCTTCGAGATCGACATCGGCCAGGCCGCGTGCCACCAGTTGGCGGAACAACGAACGCCACTCGCCCTCGCTGAACGCCTTGCCGACGCCGAATACCGAGAGATGCTGATGCCCGACGCCGCGAATCTTCTCATTATCGCGCCCCAGCAGGATGTCCACCAGATGACCGACACCGTAGCGCTGGCCACTGCGGTAGATCGCCGACAGAGCCTGACGTGCCGGTTCTGTGGCATCCCAGGTCTGCACGCCATCGGTGCAGTTGTCGCAATGGCCGCAGGGTTGCGGCATGTCCTCATCGAAATACGCCAGCAGGGCCTGACGCCGACAACGGGTTTCCTCGCACAGGGCCAGCATGGCATCGAGTTTGTGCTGCTCGACCCGCTTGTGCCGCTCATCGCCCTCGGAGTTGTTGAGCATCTGCTTGAGGAAGATCACATCCTGCAGGCCGTAGGCCATCCAGGCATCTGCCGGCAGGCCGTCACGGCCGGCGCGACCGGTTTCCTGGTAATAGGCTTCCAGGGATTTCGGCAAGTCGAGGTGGGCGACGAAGCGCACGTTGGGTTTGTCGATGCCCATGCCGAAGGCGATAGTGGCCACCATGATCAGGCCTTCCTCGTTGAGAAAGCGCTTCTGATGATAGGCGCGCAGCTCATTGGCCAAGCCGGCGTGGTAAGGCAGCGCGGGGAAACCTTGTTCGGAGAGAAAACTCGCCACCTCCTCGACCTTCTTGCGCGACAGGCAATAGACGATGCCGGCATCACCCTTGCGCGCCGCAAGAAAACTCAGCAACTGCTTGCGCGGCTGCTCCTTGGGCACGATGCGGTAGAAGATATTCGGCCGGTCGAAGCTCGACAGGAAGCGTTCGGCATCCTGCAGATGCAGACGTTGAACGATTTCCTCGCGAGTACGCATATCCGCGGTAGCGGTCAGGGCGATGCGCGGCACATGAGGGAAGAGTTCAGCCAGCTGGCCCAGCTGCAGGTATTCCGGGCGGAAGTCATGGCCCCACTGCGACACGCAGTGCGCCTCATCGATGGCGAACAGGGCAATGTCGAGGTTCTGCAGAAAGCTCAGCATACGCGGCTGCACCAGCCGCTCGGGGGCCAGGTAGAGCATCTTGATCTCGCCGCGCTTGATCCGCTCGGCAATCAGCCGCTGCTCGTCGGCACTCAAGGTGGAGTTCAGCGCCACCGCGGCCACGCCCAGCTCATCCAGGGTGGCGACCTGATCGTCCATCAGCGCGATCAGCGGCGAAACCACCACCGCCAGGCCTTCGCGCAGCAGGGCCGGCACCTGGAAGCACAGCGACTTGCCGCCACCGGTCGGCATCAGCACCAGGGCATCGCCGCCGCCGGCCACGCGCTCGATAATCGCCCCCTGACGGCCACGGAAGCTGTCGTAGCCGAAAACGTCTTTAAGGATGCGTTGTGCGTGATCGAGCATGGCGGGTCTCCAAAGCGAGCGGCGCATTATACGCAAGTGCTCGCCCGGCAGGATTTGCATCTGTAACAGCCTCAAGACCGGCCACTTCCCTGGTTTTAGCGCGAGCTATGGCCGCTCAAGTCGCGCTAGACTAGAATTCATCCTCGTTTACTCCTTCAAGGTAGCCCCCGATGTCCTTCGCCGAGCAACTCTCCCGCCTGCAAGCCTTCCTCGATGCCGATGAGCTGCATGAAGAGGCACTGGATTACATCGCCGCCCACGGCTACCTGACCGCGCTGTCGATCTGTCCGGACCCGGTACCGGAGCGCGAATGGATCGACGCGCTGTTCTCCGAGCCACCGCATTACCGCAGCGACGCCGAGCGCGAAGAAGTCGAAGCGACGCTGGTGCAGCTGCAAAGCCATATCGCCCGCCAACTGGCCAGCGACGACGACCCGGAAGTGCCCTGCGAACTCGACCTGGGTATCGAGCCGGACGATTCCGACCTGCGCGGCTGGTGCATCGGCTTTATGGAAGGAGTGTTCCTGCGCGAAGCCGCCTGGTTCGACGATGCCGAAGACGAAGTCAGCGAGCTGCTGCTGCCGATCATGGTCGCCTCCGGCCTGTTCGACGAGCAGCCAGAGTTCGCCGAGATCGCCCGCGATCGCGACTTGGTGGACAGCATGGTCGAACAGATTCCGGAACTGCTGACCGCCCTGTTTCTGCTGTGCCACGCCCCGGAAGAGAAGCCGGCGCTGCTCAAGCCGCGCCATCATTAAGATCGCGCCATAAACATGGCGCGGGATATCCAGGTTCTGCGCAACCCTGCTGCGCGCTACGCCCTGCAGGCCATCGGCTGGCTGAGTGTCGCGCTCGGGGTGATGGGCATTTTCCTCCCGGTACTGCCGACCACACCCTTCCTGCTGCTGGCCGCCGCCTGCTTTATGCGCAGCTCGCGGCGCTTCTACCTGTGGCTGGTCAACCACCGCCAGCTCGGCCCCTGGATAGTCGACTACCTCGAAGGTCAGGGCATCCCGCTCAAAGGCAAGGTCTACGCCATCGGCCTGATGTGGCTGAGCATCGGCATCTCCAGCTATCTGGTGCCGCTGTTCTGGGCACGCCTGTTTATGCTGACCAGCGCCGTACTGGTGAGCATCTATATCCTCAAGCAGAAGACCCTGAGCAGGTCCGCAGACCCGGCCAGGCGCTAAACCTGCCGCCTACCCCCTCGCGCCCGGCAGAATGCTCAAGTAACGCCTAGACTTTCCCCATCTTTGACCGAGGCGCGGTAAATGCAGCCACGTCAGCCCAACCATGGATGGCCGAAACACCTGCACAGGACGCTGCTTGGGCTGGTGCTGCTTATCGGGCTGAGCAGTGCCCTGGCCAACTGGGATTTCGGCCTGATTCTGGGCAATGCCGAAAGCCGCTACGGCAACCTGGGCGCAGCCAAGCAGCGGATTCAGGCCTGGGAGGCGCTGATCAAGAGCGGTACCGAGCTGAGCGAGCAGGACAAGCTCAGCGAGGTCAACCGCTTCTTCAACCGTCAGATCCGCTTTGTCGACGACATCCGCCTGTGGCAGGTCAACGACTACTGGGCAACGCCCATCGAGATGCTGGTCAAGGGGGCCGGCGATTGCGAGGACTACTCCATCGCCAAGTACTTCACCCTGCGCCGCCTCGGCATCCCCAGTGACAAGCTGCGCATCACCTACGTCAAGGCGCTCAACTACAACCAGGCGCACATGGTGCTGACCTACTACGCCAGTCCCCGCGCCGAACCCCTGGTCCTCGACAACCTGATCAACCAGATCAAGCCGGCCTCGCAGCGCAAAGACCTGCTGCCGGTGTATGCCTTCAATGCCGAGGGGCTGTATTTGCCTGGTTCCAGCAGCAAGAAGAGCGACACCAAAAGGCTCTCGCGCTGGCAGGACATCCTGAAAAAAATGCGCGCGGAGGGCTTCGCCATCGGCGAAGGCTAGGAGGAACACCATGTCTTTACTCAAGCAGCTATTTCTCGCCATCTGCCTGTTTCTGGTGGTGGCCTTTACCGGTAGCTTTATCGCCGGGGTGGAGAGCTCGCGGGAACAGCTGATCAGCCAACTGCGCTCCCATGCTCAGGACGCCGCCACCGCCCTGGGGCTGTCGATGACGCCCCATGTCGACGACCCGGCGATGATCGAGCTGATGGTCAGTTCGATCTTCGACAGCGGCTACTTCACCAGCATCCGCGTGGTGAGCATTCCCGATGACCGGGTGGTGGTCGAACGCAGCAGCAGTAACACCGTGGACACCGTACCCGCCTGGTTCAGCGAGCTGGTCAACCTGCAGCCCCAAGGCGGCGACGCCCTGATCATGCGCGGCTGGGAACAGGCCGCACGGGTCGAAGTGCTGAGCCACCCGCAGTTCGCACTGGCCAAACTCTGGGACAGCGCCATCGGCAGCCTGCTCTGGCTGCTGCTGTGCGGCCTGGTCAGCGCCATCCTCGGCGGCTGGCTGCTGCGCACCCAACTGCGCCCGTTGGACAACATGGTGCAACAGGCCCAGGCGATTACCCGCCGTGAGTTTATGACCCTGCCCAAGGTGCCGCGCACCCCGGAACTCAAGCGGGTGGTCACCGCCATGAACCAGATGGTGGAAAAGCTCAAGACTCTATTCGCCGAAGAAGCCGCGCGCAGCGAGAAACTGCGCGAGGAAGCCTACCAGGACAGCATTACCGGCCTGGCCAACCGCCGCCTGTTCGACATCTGCCTGGCCAACCAGCTGATGGTTTCCGAACAGAACGCCGAGGGCTATCTGCTACTGCTGCGGGTCAACGACCTGGGCGGCCTTAACCAACGCCTGGGCGGCCAGCGCACCGATGCCCTGATCGCTGCCATCGGCGAACTGCTCAAACGCCTGCTGGGCCAGGCCACCCGCGCCGACTGGCTGGCCTCGCGCAGCCGCGGCGGTGAATTCAGTCTGCTTGCCCCCGGCATTGGCAGCGAGGAGGCTGACCTGCTCGCCGACGAACTGCACAGCGGCCTGGAAAGCCTGCGCCAGACTGGCGCAAGCGACTGTACCCCGGTAGCCCATATGGGTATCGCCGCCTTTCGCCCTGGCGAGCAGGCCAGCCAGGTGATAGGCCGTGCCGACCAGGCCCTGGCCCAGGCGCAGAACGACCCGAGTCGCAACTGGATACGCCTGGACGACTACAACGCCCAGCCCAGCCAGGGGCTGCATGAATGGCGAGCCTGGATCGACGACGCCCTGCACCAGGGCAAGTTGCAGCTGTATTTCCAGGCGGTGACCCAGTGCGCCGACCGCAGCCGAGTGCTGCACCACAAGGTCCTCGCCCGCCTGCTCGACCCGCAGGGCGAGGCCATCGCCGCCGGGCGTTTTCTGCCCTGGATCGAACGCCTGGGCTGGACCGCACGTTTCGACCTGGCCATGCTCGAACACAGCCTGGCGCACCTGGCCCAGCACCCCCAACCCCTGGCACTGAGCCTGTCGGCGGCGACGCTGCGCGAACCGAACAGCCTCAAGCGCCTGCTGGAAATACTCAGGCAGCACCCGCAGCAGGCCCCCCTGCTGACTCTGGAAGTGGACGAACGCCACTTGCCGCCGGCGACCGAGCTGGAAAGCCTCAGCCAGGCCATCCGCGAGGCCGGCTTCAGCCTGGGCCTGCAGCACTTCGGTGGGCGCTTCAGCCTGATCGGCAACCTGACCCACCTGGGCCTGGCATACCTGAAGATCGATGGCACCTATATCCGTGCCATCGACCAGGAAAGCGACAAGCGCATGTTTATCGAGGCGGTATTTCGCGCCACCAACAGCATCGACCTGCCCTTGATCGCCGAGATGGTGGAAACCGAGGGCGAGCTCGCGGTGCTCAAGGAACTGGGCTTGTACGGGGCCATGGGCCGCCTGCTGGGCGCGCCGATGCCGTGGCAGGATTAATAAGAGTCGTAGCCCGGATTACATCCGGCTACACGGGCACTCGCGATCAGGCGTAGGGTGGATGACGCTTTACCCATCCACCAACAGCGACCTTATGGTGGATGAAAAGAGCATCATCCACAGTTCTAAGCGTAGGAACGGGCCATGGCCGCGATAGCGACTTCGCGGCCATGGCCCGTTCCTACAACCTGCAAGCACAATCACCGAGAGTAAGCAGGCTCAGCTGGCAAACAGATAACCTTCCACATCCATTCCCGCATCACGCATCTGCGCCAGCTTGTACCTCAGGGTACGCGGGCTGATGCCCAGGCGCTCGGCGGCTTCCTTGCGCCGGCCACGCTCGGCCCGCAGGGTGTCGATGATCATCTGAAATTCATGCCGACGCAGGTCGTCGCCCAGGGCACCAGCTTCGGCCGACGGCGGCTCCACAGCGGCGGCTGCGCTGGGCACCACCGCCAGCATCGGCTGCTGTGGCACCGACGACAGCGCCGCACCGATGGGAGCCGACAGGCACAGGTCCTGAGGCTGGATCAAACCACCCTGCTGCAGGATCAACGCCCGCTGAATGGCGTTGTCCAGCTCGCGCACGTTACCCGGCCAGGCATGGCTGACCAGGCTCTGCTGCGCCTGGGCCGAAAGGCGGATGGGCGAATGGTTCATCTTCTTCACGTACTTGGCCAGCAAGCGCTCGGCCAGCGGCACGATGTCCGCCGGACGCTCGCGCAGGGGTCGCCAGGCCAGGGGGAATACCGACAGGCGATAGTAGAGGTCCTCACGGAAGCGCCCCGCCGCCACTTCGCCGGCCAGGTCGCGGTTGCTGGTGGCCAGCACGCGAATATCCAGGGTGATCGTCTTGCGCGCGCCGACCCGCTCCACCTCACGCTCCTGCAGCACCCGCAACAACTTGGCCTGCAAGCCCAGGGGCATTTCGGAAATCTCATCAAGCAGAATGGTGCCGCCCTCGGCCATTTCGAACTTGCCCGGGGCACTGGCGATGGCACCGGTAAAGGCACCCTTTTCATGACCGAAGAGCGTGGCTTCGAGCATATTGTCGGGAATCGCCGCACAGTTGATCGCGATAAAGGGCTTGCTGGCCCGCGGCGACTGCTGGTGCAGGTAGCGCGCCAGCACTTCCTTGCCGGTACCGGACTCGCCGCTGATCAATACAGTGGAATCGCTCTGCGCCACCCGCTTGGCCAGTTCGAGCAACTGCACGCTGGCCGGCTCAACGGCCACCGGGCCATCCTGCTCCGCCGCGCTCAGACGGCCCAGCGCATGTCGGTCGACCAGCGTCAGCAGGGCTTTGGGCTCAAATGGCTTGACCAGATAATCCGCCGCCCCCTGGCGCATCGCATCCACCGCCCGCTCTACCGCGCCATAGGCGGTCATCAACAGCACCGGCAATTGCGGTTGACGCTGGCGGATCTGCGCAAGCAATTGATGACCATCCATGCCCGGCATATTCACGTCGCTGACCACCAGGCCGAAGGGCTCCTCGGCAATCGCCAGCAGGGCTGCTTCGGCACAATCCACCGCGCGAAAGGCATGCCCGCCCAGCGACAGGGTATCGGCCAGCGCCTCGCGCAAGGCGCGGTCGTCTTCGACCAGCAAAACTTTGGCAGCCATGGCTGTTTACTCCTGAATCAAGGGGTGCGTCGCGCCAAGCAGCGGCAACGTCAGAATGGCGCAGGTACCGCGTCCCGGACGCGAGCGCAGCTGCACATCGCCCTGGTGCGCGCGCGCCACGGCCTTGACCACCGCCAGGCCGAGCCCGGTACCCGTGGTCTTGGTGGTAAAGAAGGGTTCGCCGAGGCGCGCCAGGGTGGCGCGGTCGATACCCGGCCCATCGTCGCTGATACACAGGCGCAGGACTTGCCCGCGGCTGTACAGGTGCACCTTGAGCCGCGCCTCGCGTCCGGCGGCCTGAATGGCATTTTCAATCAGGTTGAGCAGACTGCCGACCAGGGTGTCGCGGTTGCACAGCAGCTCGCCCTCGCGGCTATCGCACTGCCAACGTACCTGCATGCCCTGCACATGGGGTTCGGCTGCAGCACGCAGCGCCTCGAACAACGCCCCGGGGGCAATACGATCCGGCAGGGGCAACTCGCCCCGGGCGAAGATCAGCATGTCGCGCACCTGGTGCTCGAGTTCGTGCAGGCGCTCTTTCAGGCGACCGGCAAAACGCTGCTGCTGCTCGACCGGCAGCACCTGCTCAGTCAAATGGCTGGCATAGATCAGCGCCGCCGACAGCGGAGTACGGATCTGATGGGCCAGGGAGGCGACCATGCGCCCCAGGGCGGACAGGCGCTCATGACGGGATAACTGATCCTGCAGGCGGCGGGTTTCCGTCAGGTCAGTAAGCAACACCAGCTGCCCGGGCTCGGCGCGCAACGAGCGGGTGGCAATCGACAGACGCCGGCCGTCCTTGAGGGAGATTTCATGGCCGTCGTCTTCGCGTGGGGCAAAGTTGCGCGCAATCACCTGACGCCAGAGCATGCCCACCAGGGGTTGTCCGAGCAGGTTGCGCGCCACCGGATTGGCTTCCCGCACCACTCCCTGGCCATCGATGACGATAACCCCGCCCGGCAGCAGATCCAGCAGGCTTTGCAAGCGGTTAGCCAGGCGCTCCTTCTCGGCCAGTTCCTGCATACGCTGGGCGCTGACCAGGGCCAGCTGCCCCTTCAGCTCGGTAACCCGGGCTTCAAGCATGCTGTAGGAAGAACTGAGCTGGGTCGACATCTGGTTGAACAGGGCAAAGGCCTGCTCAAGCCCTTCACGGCTGGCCTGCTCGACCGGCGCGGGAGCCGCTTCGGATTGTTCGGGAGTTTTAGGGTGGATGTTCATCATTCTCTCTCGCGCAGCGAGCCGTCATCAGACAGTCAGTTGCAAGAGAGATAGCAATACCCGTGCCTAAAAAATAATCCTTATATATCAATGCCTTAAAAAACAAAGCCGAAGGCAGTGTCAAACCTTCGGCTCTATCGGGGTGGCAAACGCCAAGTCACTGACGATTTCGCCGGCATGCGGGTCTTAATCGTCCAGGCCATCCTCGTCGCGGCGGCTCATGCCGTACTTGCGCATTTTCTCCACCAGGGTCGTGCGACGAATGCGCAGACGCTCGGCGGCACGCGCCACCACACCACTGGCATCATCGAGTGCCTGCTGGATCAGGCCCTGCTCCAGGTTGCCCAGGTAGTCCTTCAGGTCCAGCCCTTCGGGCGGCAGCATGGCCACCGAATCGACACCCGGCAAGCCGGCCATCAGGGTGGCGCGCTCATCCAGCTCGTCGCGCAGACTGGCCACCATGCCCTCGTCTTCGTCATCGACATGACGGAACTTCTTCGGCAACTCGCCCACGCCGATGACCCCATAGGGATGCATGATCGCCATGCGCTCGACCAGGTTGGCCAGCTCGCGCACGTTGCCCGCCCAGTCGTGCTGACACAGCGACATGATGGCGGCGGAGTTGAAACGGATCGAACCGCGCTTCTCGAACTCCATGCGCGAGATCAGCTCGTTCATCAACAGCGGGATATCTTCTATACGCTCGCGCAGCGGGGCCATCTCGATCGGGAAGACATTCAGGCGATAGTAGAGGTCTTCGCGGAAAGTGCCGTCCTCGATCATCTTCTCGAGGTTCTTGTGGGTGGCGGCAATGATGCGCACATCGGCGCTCTGGGTCTTGTTGCTGCCCACCCGTTCAAAGGTGCGCTCCTGCAGCACACGCAGCAGCTTGACCTGCATGGGCAGCGGCATATCGCCAATTTCATCGAGAAACAGGGTGCCGCCATTGGCCAGTTCGAAACGGCCGGCGCGGCTGGTAATGGCCCCGGTAAAAGCCCCCTTCTCATGACCGAATAGTTCGCTCTCCAGCAACTCGGCCGGAATCGCGCCACAGTTGACCGGCACAAAAGGCGCTTCGCGACGCTTGGAGTGGTAGTGCAGGTTGCGCGCCACCACCTCCTTACCAGTGCCAGACTCGCCCAGAATCAGCACGCTGGCCTCGGTATCGGCGACCTGCTGCATCATCTGCCGCACCTGCTGGATGGCCCGACTGGTACCGACCAGGCTGCGAAACAGGTTGGTCTCGCGCTGACGACCACGTTCACGGGCCTGGTCATACATTTCCCGGTAGACCTGGGCGCGGTGCAGGGAGTCGAGCAACTTGTTGTAGCTCAGGGGCATATCCAGGGTCGCCAGCACGCTGCGGCGCTGTTCCTCAGGCCATTCAGGTGCCACCTGCTCATTGAGCAACAGGGTCGGTAGAAATTCATCCCAGGCCGCCACCTGCTTGAGCATCTCCAGCACGCCGCCCTTCGCCTGCACCTCGCCCAACAACACGCTCAAAACGCTGCGGCTGGACTCAAGCTCGGCCACCGTTTCACGCCAGCTAGCGCTGTCACAGGCCAGATAGTCTTCACCGAGAAAACTCAGGATCACCGTCAGGTCTCGACGGCGCTCGTTGTTATCGTCAATCAGGAGAATCTTGGTTTCACGCCACATAATATTTATCGAATCCTGGAGTGAAAAAATGCGCCTGGTACCCTCAAGCCGCCCAGCCAAGCGCCAGTAATTGGCCACTAGTTAAGTCAATTTTCTGTTGCTAGTCAATTTTATGGCGTGATTTTTTTGCTTAGCTTGAAGAATAATCAAGCGGCGCTTTTAGCAAAGAAGGGAATTCAATCGATACAGGCAGCCAGGACTGGCCACCTGGAAAACAGGTGCTCAACTGTGCCTGTTACAGCGAATAGCTGCGCCTCAAGCAACCGGGGCACGCTTAACCGAACAGCTGGTAAACCTTGGCCCCCTGTTGGGACTGGTTCAATTGCAGCAGCTCGCGGGACAGCCGCTGCTGCTCGGCCTGACATACGCTGACCAGTTCACGATAAAGATCCAGCAGTTCCTGCATACGCGCACGCAATGCCCCTTCATCGTTTAACGCCTCGACCATGGCCTCATCCACGGCTTGCCGGCACTGCAGATCCAGCTCGCCGATGGCAGCCCAATCCTGTGTAGCCAGTGCAGTGCGCAAGGCAGTGCCGGTCTCTTGCAGTCGCTGGACGGATGAACTCATGAACCTACTCCTCAGACCTGAAACGTCATTACTGGCCAATGACATCCCAGCCGGATTTCACATTACGCAACAGGCCCGCCACTTCGTCCAGCGGTGCCATGTCATTCTGCACATTGGCTTCAAGCAAGCGATTGGCCATGTATTCATACAGACGATCCAGGTTGGCAGCCACCTCACCACCCTGCTCGAGATTCAGCCCTTCGCGCAGACCGCCGATGATGCCGATGGCCTTGCCGATCAACTCGCCCTTCATTGCCGTCTGCTGACGCTCCATGGCACCACGCGCCTGAGCGATACGGGTCAGACCGCCTTCCATCAGCATCTGGATCAGACGATGGGGGCTGGCATCAACGGCCTGAGCTTGAGTGTTAACGGTTTGATATTGCTTGAGGGCCGCCATCGCGTTCATTGTCGCTCTCGCTATTCTGCATGCTGGATACCTTGGGTATCGGCGCTGCAGCCTAAAGCTTTAACGCTGAAATCAGTTTGCCGCAGTGGGCTCCACTTCTGGCCCGATGGCGTCCCAGGCAGCCTTGATCTGCCCCAACAAGGCCTGGACTTCGTCCAGGGTGCGCGGCGTGTCGTCCAGCGCAACACCGGCCAGTCGGCGGGTCATATAGTCGTAAAGAGAGTCGAGGTTCTCGGCAATTTCGCCGCCCAGCTTTTTATCCAAACCTGCTTGCAAGGCACCCAGAATGGTGATGGTGCTGCCCACCGCCATACCACGAATCTCGGTATCGCCTTCGAGCTGAGCGTGCCTGGCCAACATCACTCGCTGCAAGGCACCATCGAGCAGCATCTGCACGGTGCGATACGGCGATACATCGTGGCTGGTCTTGACCTGCTTGTAAGTGTCGATGGGGTGCTTGTTCATTAGTTATCCTTTTTCACGAAGCCCGGCAAACTGGCCAGTTGATTGGCCAGGCTTTCGCTGGTTTGCTTCAGCCGGCCGACCAAGGAGTCCATGGCATTGTATTGGGCGTATAGACGCGCCTGTACCTTCTCGATCCGCAGGGTCAGCGCTTCACGTTGTTTGTCGATGCTACTGATGGTGGTTTGCAGACCGTTTTCGCGCTGCTGGAATACCCCATCAGTCCCCAGATAAGGCTTAACCACGGCTTCCAGGCGGCCCATCAAACCGCCTTCTCCCGAGAGAAATTCGGAGACTTTGTCGTACTTGCCAACGAGCGCGCTGTCCAGCTTCGCCGAGTCGATACTCAGCTTGCCATCTTTCTGGGTGGTAATACCCAGCTCGGCGAGCGATTGCACACCCAGGCTGTCGCCCAATTGCACAAGCTCCTTGCGCATCCCGCTGAGCAGGTTACGGATCGAGGTATCGCCCAGCAGCGGGCCGGTCACGGGTGCCTTGCCTTCGCCAACGGGCACGACTGTGGTCAGCTCATTGGTGGTTTGCACCAGCTTGTTATAGGTGTCGACGAACTTTTGCAGGTTGCCACGAACCGTACCCTTATCCTGGGCGACCGTGATGTCGATGGTCTTATTCGCCGCGATGTCGTCGGCCGACTGTGCGCTGACCAGATTGATGGTGATGCCTTCGATCACGTCGTCGACGGTGTTGCTCAGCTTCACCACCGACAAGCCATCGACGGTGAACATCGCGGATTTCGCCGTATCGATCGATTTGCTGTCACTGTCGACGGTGGACGCCAGGGTGGTCAGGCTGTTATCGCCGGTACTCAAATCATCGGTGGTCGCCGTAACGCTGAGATCCTCGCCGTTGCTCGACTGAATGACCAGACGCGAGCCGCCATCGACGGTTTCGATCGTGGCGCTGATACCCTGAGCCGCCCCGTCGGTGTTGATTTTCTGACGGATCGTATCAAGCGAATCGTCCGCACCTATGGCCACGGCCAGGTTGACCGCTCCACTGTCGATATTCAGCGTGCCGGCCTTGAAGGTCGCTGCCGCTCCGCCCGCCACCAGTGGCAGTTGCGCGGTGCTGTTGCCCGCGGAAAAGGTCAATGCATTCAGCGCGTTGGCACCTTGAGTGACGCCGTCCTGGCTCGCGGCAATCTGGATATCGTTGCCCTCACCAGTTTTCGAAGAGCTGAGGATCAGACGCGAGCCGGAAGCGTCGGTAACGATACTGGCGCTGACGCCTGTACTCGCTCCTGCAGTGTTGATCGCATCACGCACACCGAGCAGGCTGTTGTTGCTGTCGTTGATATCCACATCGAAGCTACTGGTGCCAACGCTAACGGTAAGCGAGCCAGAGTTGAAGGTGGCCGCCGAACCGCCGGTGACCGAAGACAACGCCACCTTGCTGCCGGACGCGAGCTGCTGCACTTGCAGGCTGAACTTACCGACCGGCACGTCGCCACTGGCGGTCGCCGTGAGCACCGATGAGCTGGAGGAGGAAACCGTCTGCTTTTGAAATGCAGAAGCTTTATTGAGGCTCTGCAGCACCGAACTGAGTTCACCAACAACCGAACGCAGACTTCCGAGAGCAGAGATACGCGAGGTGGTGGTCTTTTCAAGTCGGTTTAGCTGCAGCTCCTTGGGAGCGCGCTCCGAATTGACCAGAGCCTTTACGATACTGTCGATATCGATTCCTGAGCCTACGCCCGTAATCCCGACCATGATTCACCTCGCCAAAATAGTGACGGCGCAATGCCAATAGGTATTACGCAGTCAAAAGCCGTGCCAGCGAAACGCTAGGCTTCAGCTTTGAACAACAAACTGCGGACCTCCGAAAGATTCTCTGCCAATTGCAGGGCTTCTTCAGAAGGTATTTGCCGGATCACATCGCCAGAGCCCGCATCGGTAACCTTGACCACGACTCGGCCACTGGTTTCTTCCACCGAGAAATTGATGCTGCGGCGAACCGACTGCACAAAATCCTGGATGGATGCGACGGCGTCTTCTAGCTGCTCGCGGCTGGCGTTACCGCCCTCAACCGCTGTTCCGGGCTTGAACGTGCCGGTCACCGGCTCCTCGCCAATCTCGCTTGCGCCCGATGACGAAGCCTTGTTTCGTGTGGCTTCGTCCGGTGCTAAACGCGCAGACTCGCGAGTTGCGACCTGAATAAGCGGTTTCTGTATTGAGCCGATGTCCATAAATTTCTCCTCACAAAGAGGGAACGGGGAGAAGAGCTGAGCCCTTCTCCCCGCAGTCTAGCGCTTTTGCCCTTAGCCGAGCAGGCTAAGTACAGCCTGTGGCAACTGGTTGGCCTGGGCCAGAATCGCGGTGCCGGCTTGCTGCAGGATCTGATTCTTGGTCAGCTCCGAGGTTTCCGCAGCGAAGTCAGTGTCGCGAATCCGGCTGCGGGCAGCCGAAGCGTTCTCTGCAATGTTCTGCAGGTTGGAGATGGTGTTCTCGAAGCGGTTCTGTACCGCACCGAGCTGGGCACGCTGGCTGTCGATGTTGGAGATCGCACCGTTGACCACACCCAGGGCGTTCTGAGCGCCTTCGGCGGTGCTGATATCGATATCCGCTACCGAGTTCAGCTCACTGAAGCCATCAGTACCGAGGGTGGCATCCAGGTTGGTCATCGAGAAGGCATCTGCCGCTTCGAGACGAACCACACCGTCAGCGCGGGCACCGCCTGCTGCTGCGATGGTAGCCGCCGCACCGATCACGTCACCTGCCTCGGTCCCTTCGAAGTCGTAGGACTGCAGGGTGGCGCCATCCCCGGCACCATCCTGGAAGGCGTCGATGATGATCGAGTCGCCGCGCTCGCTGACCAGCTCGATGGTGTCGCCCAAGGAGCGTGCGGCGATACCGGTGCTGCCGGTTTCCTTGTTGATCGCGTCAGCCAGGGCCGAAAGGTCGGTGGCGTCGGTGATGTTGGCGGAGATGGTCACACCGGAATCGGCGTCGGCGTTGTTCGAGCCGTACAGGGTGAAGGATGTAGTACCACTGGACACACCGGACAGCTGCGCTACGGTGCGGGCGTTAGCGGTGACACCGGTGGTGTCGGACTTGCTGTTGATCGCCTGGGAAACGTCACGAGCGCTGGAGCCTGCGGAGTAGCTGAAATCCGCGGTGCCCAGTTTGCCGGTGATGGTACCGCTGGCACCCTGGTAGCCTTGACCGGAGGCGCTCAGGTCACTGAAGCCCGAAGCCGATGCGGCGGCAGCAACGCCAGAGCTATCGAAACGGTTGACACCGATGCGGCTGGCATCGGCCGAGCCGATCGATACGTTGATGGTCTCGTAGGCGTTTGCACCAACCTGGAAGCTCTGGGAGCCGAAGGTACCATCGAGAATCTTGCGGCCACCGAAGCTGGTGGTGTCGGCGATGCGATCCAGTTCTTGTTGCAGCTGGGCAACTTCGCCTTGCAGAGCGGCACGCTCGGTTGCGCCGTTGGAACCGTTGGCCGATTGCAGAGCCAGGTCACGCATACGCTGCAGCAAACCGGTGGACTGCTGCAGAGCACCTTCAGCGGTCTGCGACAGGGAGATACCGTCGTTGGAGTTACGTACCGCTACGTTCAGGCCATTGATCTGGCTGGTCAGGCGGTTGGAGATTTGCAGACCAGCGGCATCGTCTTTGGCGCTATTGATGCGGAAGCCGGTGGACAAACGCTGCAGCGAAGTATCCAGACCTTTGGACGAGGAGTTGAGGTTACGCTGAGTGTTGAGTGACGCTACGTTGGTATTGACTGTAAGGGCCATGGTATTGCCTCCAAAGGACCGTGCTACTTAGTTTGTCTGAGCCTGCGAGCTTTGGGTCTGCTTTTGCTCAGACGCCCCATTGAGTTCGCATTCGTACTTTGTATCGGCGCTCCTTGGGGAAGCTTTAGAAACTTGCCTGAAGTTTTTTTCTGCTTTCCCGACAATAAGTTAGCATCGGAAAAGTGGTAAAAAAGCGGAATTGCCGAGTTTCCGACAGGCATTTTGCAATCATTGCGGCCCATTCTGGCTCATCCAAACCCGCCAGAACCTAGTCTGGTAACCAGGCTGCACGCCAGGCTTCGACATTGCGCCCCTGCAACAGCCACTTATCCATTACCTGAGCGCGCAGTTCATCGCCCATCCCAGCCGTCGCATCCAGGTCGTTGATGTGCATGCGAATCGCATCCACCCAATCCTTGAAGCGGTTCTTCACCCGGGTGACCGGCAAATCACCGCGGTAGCACAGCACATCGCTGCAGATCACCGGATAACCACAGGCACCGTATTCGAGCAGACGCAGGTTGCTCTTGCAGTCGTTGAACAGGTTCTGTTCGACCGGTGCCAGCGCCAGATCGAGATCCAGAGCGGCCAGCGCCGCGGGGTAATCATCTATATCGACACCTACGTGGATTTCATGCACGTAAGGACGAATTTTTTCTGGGCACATGCCGAAGAACACCCATTCGACCTCGCCTGCCAATTCGCGAATCACATCGGTTATCAACTCCAGGTCGCCCCTGTGCCCAATGCCGCCGGCCCAACCCACGCGGGGTTTGTGCCCGCGCTGACGCCGACTGGAAAGCCCCTGCCACCACTCCACCGGCAAGCGGTTCTCGATCACCCGGATATCCGGGTGAAAACCGGACAATGCGTCGGCAAGCGGCGCGGTGGACACCACGAAACGGTCGACATAGCTGAGGCCACGGCGCATCGACTTGATAATGTCCTTGGGCATTTTGTGGAAGCTCTTGATCGGCAAGTTGGGCAGGTAATCGTCCAGCTCGTAGACCTTGAAGGCCCGGGAAAACTGCTTGATACGCTGCATGGCCTCCAGCCGCTCATCACCGATCTGCCGCTGCAGCACTATCACATCGGGGTCGTAGCGCTGCAGATCGACCACCTGCAGCAAACCTTCCGAGAGCATGCCATCGACCAGCGCGGCGTCGCGCAATGCCTGGAACGGTTTGATGATGCGGTAGTTGCCGCAACCCCAGGGGTCGGCCGGGTGCGCCAGGACCACGGGTAACGGCCGCCAGGACAGCGGCCGCCAGGTCAGACCGGGGTCCGGCTCGATTTCAAAGCCTTTACCATTCAATGAAAGGTTGCGGTTATAGGCCGGATCGCTGGCCAGCACCGGCAACCACTTGGCGTACATGGCGTCCTGCTCGCCGGCGAAGCGTTTGCGTTTGGCCTCTAACGAGGCCGGGTCGACTTTCTTTTGGCTGACGCTGCCCTCGTGCAACAGCACGGCATGGGGCGTCCAGACATTGAGATAACCCGCCGCACCGACCTTCAAGCACAGATCGATATCGTTGTAGGAAACCTTGAACGCCTGCTCGTCCATCCCCTCCACCTGGTCATACACCGACTTGCGGATCATCAGGCAGGCGGCGGTCACCGCGCTGTAGTTCTGATCGATCTGCAAGCGCTGCATATAGCCGGGCGCGTCCATCGGCTCGCCGATAAAAGGGTGATCGGCCGGGCCGCGCAGGCCGAGCAACACCCCGGCGTGCTGGATGCGCCCGTCCGGGTAGAGCAGCTTGGCACCGACGATGCCGACCTCGGGGCGCTGGGCGTGGTTGAGCAATTCGTCCAGCCAGTCCTCGCGGATGATCGCGGTGTCGTTGTTGAGCAGCACCAGGTACTCGCCGCGCGCATGGGCCACGGCCATGTTGTTGATCGCCGCGTAGTTGAACGGGTGCGGATAGCGCAACACGCGCAACTGCGCCTCGCCCAGGCTTTCGATACCGGCCAGCCACTCGCACGCCTCGGGGGTTTCGCTGTTGTTGTCGACGATCAGCAGTTCGTAGTGCGGGTAGCGGGTCTTCTCCAGCAGGCTTTCCACGCAGCGTTGCAGGATCGGCAACTGGTCCTTGGTCGGAATGATGATGGAGACCAGTGGCTGGGTCTGATGCCCGTAGCGGATGCGGTAGCGACCCGGCAAGTGCGGCAGCAGCTCGGCCTGATAACCGCGACTGGCCAGATGCCGCAGGATGGCCGCGCGCTCCGCCGGCTGATCCTCGAGCCGAGGGGCATCGGTGATGACCAGGGGCTCGTCGATATGGCCGAAGCCGGTCAAACCGCCCTGCTCGATCAAGCGCAAGATCAGCTCGAATTCCAAGGCCCCTGCGTACTCCACAGCAAAACCACCGGCTTCGATGATGACATCGCGGCGCAGCAGCCAATGCCGGGCCATGCCGGCCGGGAAGCTGAGCAACATGTCCAGGTTGAAGCCCGGACGAAATGCCGGCCCCAGGCCATTGGCCGAGCGCAGCAACTCGTCACCATAGGCCGCCCGGCAGCTGGCACCGGCATGCAGCAGTTCCAGCGCCATCATCAGTAAACCGCTGGCGGTGAACTGATCGCCGGCCTGGGCCAGTATCGCCCAGTCGAAATCCGCCTCGGCGAGCAGTTGGTTAAGCGTCTCGACATACCCGCCAGCCGTCACCCGCAGGCAGCGTACGCGCGGATCGGCGACCTCCAACTCAGCCGCCGCGCCAGTGCTGAGCACCATTACCTGTAAGCGTGCGTAGCGATGCTCCGGCGCAGCCAGGCTGTCGAGCGTCGCCCGTACTTTGTCGACTTCGCCTTGCAGGTCCAGCAGCAGGATGCCGAAGGTCGGCCCGCCGCGGTTGGCCTCAAGGTACTCAGCGATCATGCGTTCCTGCACGGCAGTGGGCAGGCGCATGTCCAGCCACATGCGGATGCCATCGCGCGCCGGCTCCTGCAACACACCGCCGGCATCGCGCAGCGGTGCGAATCCGCTCGGGGCTGGCGCTACGCTGCTAACCGCCTGACACGCTTCGGCGCGCTTGGCCGCCTCGGCCAGGCGATCACGCAGCGGAAAATCCTGCCACGCTTCGGCCGGGCTGCCGAGCGTACGGCAACGCACCTGGGCATCCGGGCGCGGGTGGTACAGGCCCATGGCGTGGATCTGAGCGGTGAATACCTGCACGCCTTTCTGCCACAGCGGCAGCATGTCGCCCTGCTGTTGGCGCTGTTCGGCATGCTTGCGAAAGCACGACAAGGGCTCGCACAGATAGGCCAGGCTGCCATGGCGCAGCACATTCACGTACATCGCCAGGTCATTGATCGCTCGCACCGTTTGCCCATTGAGGCAGCAGACGTTGGGCTTGATCTCGGCCAGATGGGCGCGGCGGAACATCACCGTGCTCGGCTCGCCGATAAAGTTCATCGGTGCATCGGCGAGGTAGGCGATCAGGTCGTTGCCGTTGAGGATGCTGTCCTGGTCGAACGGACAGCAGGTTGCCGGCACGTCCGGCAGCGGCAAGCCGGATTCGTCGATCAACAAGCGCCGGCTGCTCACCAGGCTGACATCGGGGTTGGCCTCGAAGGCCTCGACCATGCGCGCAATGCAGTCGTTGAGCAGAATGTCGTCATCGTTGAGGAATTTGACGAATTCGCCCTTGGCCTCGACCACGCACTGGGTGTAGTTCATCAAGCCGCCGAGCCCCGGCTGGTTGCGGATCACCCGGATCGGATGGCGGCTGTGGCCGAGATGGCGTTCGAGAATGCGCTGGATACCCTCGTCCGGGCAGTCGTCACTGACCAGAATTTCCAGCGGCTGGTAACTCTGGGCCAGGGCGCTGAGCAGCGCCGCCTCGAAGTGCCGTGGTTTGAACGTGGGAATCACGATACTGACGAAGGGTTGTTTGCTCACGGGCGACTTCCTTAATGAATCTGTACGAATGGCGCGCAGGCCATGCGCTTCATTTCAAGCATCGAGAATATGGGCGTGGCTGGTCAGCACTTCGCGCACCCGCTGCGGGCTGTTCCACATCAACACGTCGAGCACCGACAGCCCCGGTTCGAAGGCATAGGGCCCGGTGTCATAGCGAAACTCGTCGAATTGCAGAAAACCGAGCCGGATGCCATGGCGGGCGAAATCCTCTGGCTCGAACAGGTCACGGCCACCAGGCGGGTTCAGGTAGAAGCTGGCGCCCAACTGCCGGCTGATCGCCGGCGCCCAGCCACCGGGGCTGTCGATATGTTGCAGCTCCAGGTTCAGTTCCGAGCAGATCGCATAGTCGAACGGCAACTCTAGATAGGCGCAGACCGCCACCAACCCTTGCACGTTGAGGTCGACCAGCGAATCGTTAGCCACAGCGTCGAAAGTGCGGTTCACCAACTGCACCACCTGCTCGTAGAACGGCGCCTTGCGCCGGTAGTGGGTCAGTTTGCCGAGCACACTGGCGCGGGTCTTGGGCAGATCCTGCACGCGCGCTTCGCGGGTAGCGATAGCGATGGAGGAGTTGGTCAAGGGCACGTTGACGTAGTTCCAGCCGGCCTGCGGGTGCAGCACGCGGTTGCGGCTCATCCAGGACTTGGGCGTGTACTGGCTGACATCGAACACCACCCAGCGCTCGGTATGGGCGATCAACGCGAAGTGCCCGAGGTACGGGAAAAAGTACGGCTGCATGATGCCCAGCTTCACGCCCGCCCCCCCAGGCTGCGGCGAACGCGGGCGGCCTGCTCCTGGGCGGCACGGATGATTTGGCCGATGCGCCGCGCGCCGGTCACATCTACCGGCTGGCCGATCGGCAGCTGCAGCACCTTGGCACACAGCGCCTCGGTCACCGGCAGGCGTTCGGCTGCTTCAGGATACAGCTCGTCATAGGGCGTGCAGCGGTGAATGCCGGGGTAGAAATAACGCCGCGCCAGCACGTTTTCCGCACGCAGCACCGCCTGCAGCTCATCACGGCTGAGGCCGAAGCGTTCGGCGTCGATTTCGCAGACCACATATTGGTAATTGGTCGTGCTCACCGCCTGCGGTTCGATCAGACGCAAGCCCGGCAAGCCGGCCAAGGCGTCGCGGTAGGCGGCGAAAATGCCCCGGTTGCGTTCGAGGGTCTGGGCGAAACTATTCAGGCTGAGCAAGGCAATGGCCGCCTGCGCCTCGGACATACGGCCGTTGGCGGTGCGACTGACATGCACCGGGTGCCCGGCACCGTAACTGCTGCGGATATTGCGCAGGCGTGCGGCCAGTTCATCGTCGTTGGTGCACACGCAACCGCCTTCGGCGGCGCTCAACACCTTGGTGGCGTGGAAGGAAAACACTTCGAGGGCACCGAAGTTGCCGACCGCCCTGCCCTGCACAGCGCAACCAAAGGCATGGGCCGAGTCGTAATACAGCGGCACGCCGCGCCTATCGGCGAGCTGACGCAACGGGTCCTGGGCGCAGACATCGCCCCACAGGTTGACCGCCAATATTGCGCTGACGTCATTGTCTTCCAGCAACGCTTCCACCAGGATCGGGTCGAGCTGATGAGTCAGGGGGTCGACGTCGCAGAACAGCGGCTCCAGCCCCGCCCAGGTCAGCGACTGCGAGGTAGCAATAAAGGAGAACGCCGGGGTGATCACCTTGCCGCGCAAGCCCAGGGCATCGGCGGCCATCAACAGGCCGATGGTGGCATTGGTGACGCAAATGGCGTGGCGCACGCCCAGGCGCTCTTGCAGTACCTGCTCCAGTTGCTGGGTTAGCGGCCCCTGGTTGGTGTAGTACTGGCGTTCGAAGATGCCGCGCATGGCCTGCTCGTAGGCGGACCATTCGGGGAAATACAGCTGGCCGACCGGCAGCGGCTGTTCGAACGCCGGCATGGCACCGAGGATGGCCAGTTCGACGGCACTCATACGGCGATCCTCTGGCGCAGTTCGGCGGCATGGCCGTGGACAAAGCCCAGCATGGCGACGATGGCGTGGATGTCCTGCTCGTCGACGAAATGGCCGCAAGGCAGCAGCACAAAACGCTCGGCAAGGCGCTCGGTCACCGGCAGCGAGCCGCCGATGGTCGGGTAATCGGTGGGTTTCTGGTGCAGCGCCGGCGAATAATAGGCGCGGGCGAGAATGCGTTCGGCGTTGAGCAGGCTCAGGGTCTGCGCCCTGGACAGCGGCCAATCGTCGAGCAGTTCGATCAGGATGTTCTTGAAGCCGCTCTGCTCGCTTTCGTCGAACTCGACCAGGCGCACACCCGGCAGCCCCGTCAGCTCCCGGCGATAAGCCAGGTAGCGCTCGCGATTGCACGCCACCTGAGCATCCAACCCATCCAAGCCGGCCAGGGCCATGGCCGCGTGTACCTCATTGAGCTTGGCGTTCATGCCCAGCTCCTGAACGTTGTCCGGGGTGTAGAAACCGAAGCCGCGCATGCGCACCAGCTTGGCCGCCAGCTCTGCATCATTGGTGGTGACATAGCCGCCCTCGAAACCATTGAGCAGTTTGCTCGCATGCAGGGAGAAGCACTCGGCCCGGCCGAAGCTGCCGACTTTGCGTCCGGCATAGGTTTCATAGACCGACTCGACGGCATCGATAAACAGCGGAATGCCGCTCTCCTCTGCCAGCGCTTCCAGCCCGACGGCATCGCAGCAATTCATGATCGGATGCACGCCGAGGATCAGCGCAGTCTGCTCATTCAAGTGTGGCCGAACGGTGTCGGCGCTCAGCGCCAGGGTCTGCGGGTCGACGTCACAGAAACGCGGAACCAGGTCAGCCCAGGCGGCCACATCGGCCATGCGCCTGTAAGTCAGCGAAGGCATGACGATTTCCCGCCGCCCTGGCAACGCCAGGCACTTGATCGCCAGGACCAACGCCCAGAAGCCGCTGCAAAAGGTTACGCAGTGGCTGGTCTGGTGAAACTCGGCCAAGCGCCGCTCCAGCTGCTGCACCAGCGGCCCATTGTTGGTGAACTGATGCGCCTCGTAAAAGGTCCGCGAATACTCCAGGAAACGTTCGAAATCCGGCTGCACCAGGCTCGACGTCGAGCGCGGCAGGTCGAACAGCGGCTGGCCGCCGAAAAGCGCCAGCCCATCGCAGCTGGACTTGACCATCATGGGCGCGCGCGCTCAAGCAGAGCGTCATAGCGGTAGTGCGCAGTGTAGAAGCCCTTGGGCATGCGCTGGATATGCGCCTGCCAGCCGCAATCGGCGGCCAGCTGGCAGAACTCCTCGGCGCTGCGCCAGATGCCGATTTTCGAATCGTGGTGCTTGAGCTCGGCGCTGTGGTCGCGGCCATCGGTGTAAAAATCCTGATGCCGCTCGAGGTCCGGCAGATTGCCGATAAACACCCGCTCGACCTGACTGTAGTCGCGGCGCAACGTGGTCAACACCAGACGCGCAGTGGCCTCGGGAAAATACGGGAAGCTGCCGTAGCACAGCACCTTGGTGAAGCGCGCCGGGTCGGTCTCGGCGACTATGTATTCGCCGACGTCGGCCAGATCGAAACGACGCAGCGGCAGCTGTTCGAAATAACGCTTGGCCACCTCGATCAGCACCTCGGAATAATCCACGCCATAGACTTCGGCGCAGTCGTCGAAGAAGTAGCGCGACAACGCGCCATTGCCGCAGGCCAGATCCAGCAGACGGTCGCCAGGCTGGAAGGCCAACGCATCCTTGATGGTCGCGACTATCAGTTGAATCTGCTCTTCCGAAACCGGCTGGCCATTGACCGACCGCTTGATCTGCCCCCAGAAGTCGTCGGGAGCTAGGGTTTTCGGATATTCCTTGAAATCTGATTCCACGGGAGTTCACCCTTACCTGCTGCGATTAAGTTGATCGCCGTCCTCGGATGGCCGGCTGTCAAAAGCTTAGGTCATCCGTGCGGCGATCCCGCCATGCTGTTATGCGCGTGCGATGTAGAGAATGCTGCTCGGCTTCAGGCCCATTGTCGCGTAAGCCTCGGCACCGAAGTAGTCGATGCCGTACTGGTCGACGCTGAAACCGTTGTCCTCGATCTTGCGCACATAGTCATCGTGGGCGTACAGCCGCACGTGATCGTTCTGCCCATAAAGACGCCAGCGCCCGGCTTCGTCGGTCACGCTGGGGTCTTCGAGGGTGTGTTCGATGCCGACGATGATCGGTGCCATTAATATGCCGCAACCGCCGTCACGGGTGATCCGGCGCAGCTCACGAATCGCCTTGCCGTCATCGGCCACGTGCTCGAGCACATGGCTACAGATAAAGAAATCGTAAGTGCCGGCGGCGAACGGAATGTCCATCAGGTCGACCTGATAATCCACGCCCTGCATCGCCAGATCGGCGGTGGCGTAATCGAATAACCGGCTGGCGCGGATCAGCCGTGACATCGCCTGCTCCGGCGCAAAGTGCATAACCTTGGCACCTTCGGGCAAACGGCCGGCGGCGACTTCCTGCTCCATCCAGTAAACGTAGAGGCGCTCGCGGTCGGAGGCACCGCAACGCGTGCAGGTGTAGCTGTCGTGGGCGGTCATCTCACCCTGGCCATAATGCACGAAGCCATGCTGGCGGGCGTTTTCCCGGTAGAACGCGGGAATAGCGGCAAAGCTGGCATCCGCTTGTTTGCATACCGGGCAGGGATAAACTGCAGGCGCTGCGCTAGCCGACGCCGCCGGGGCTACCGACTGTTGCGCCAGCGGCGTCGAAGGCCGCGACTCCACCTGTTGTTCGAGAATACCGAGCAGGTTGTTGGCCACCAGGTGCTCGCTTTCGCCTTGCAACGCCAGGGCCTGGCGAAACAGCTGCAAGGCGCTCGGCGTATCGCCCAGCTTGTGATGAATTACGGCCAGATCGTTGGCCAATTCGGCATACAGGCCGACGCCTTGCCGAACCTGTTCGAGCAGCGCCAAAGCCGTGGCGAAATCGCCCGCGGCGAAGGCCTGGTAAGCCTGTTCCTTGCTTGCTTGCAGATCGCTTGCCATGAAAGCCTCATGTGCGGATCACGTCGGACGCGCCAGGGAACCCACCCGACGCTGACGGAAAAACGTCAATGATTTGGCCAAAGGCCATACTGATGAGGGTAGCAGCAAGAAATCGGCCAACTCGGCGCGAGTGGTAAACGGGACGCGGAAGGCGCGAGGAGCGCCCTCCAGGGATGGTTTAGCGCAACTGGTTGAACAGGTTCAACCCGGCGATCTTCACATAACTCTGCTGCGCCGCTTCGAGCACGATGGTCTGGAACGACAAGCGCGACAGCGCTTCGGCGTAGTCCAGCTCGCGCAGGTCGGCCTGCACGGACTTGTTGACCAGGGTGACGTCCTCGTTGTCGATCTCGGTGGTGTCGATCAGGTTCAGGCGCGCACCGATTTCGGTTTGCACTTCGAGCACCTTGCCCAGGCCGTTGTCGAGGTTGGTCAGGCCGATCGCCACTTCGTTGCGAATCGACAGGTTGCCCGCCGGCGAGGTCGGCGAGGATTCCAGCGCCTGGCGCAAGCGGCTGATGGTATTGAGGATGCTGCGCTGTTCCTGGAACTGCGGCTGCACGCCGAACTCGTCGCCCCCCGCCACAGTCGCGGGCGCGGAAATACTGAAGTCGGCACCGAACACGGTAAAGGTCGACGGATAAGGCCCGGCGGCGGTACCGGTTGCAATGGCCGGACTGGAAGGCCCCACGGGCTGGGCATAGACCTCATAGTCGGTGCTGTTGGTAAAGCGCAGGACGATGCCCGAAGTCGGGAACTGGCTGTCGAACGTCGCCTGGTTGCTGATACCGCCGGACGTGATCACGGCAGTCGAGTTATTGGTCGATGAGCGGGTAACCGCGAAGTCGGTCGGTGCGGACTGCAGGGTAAAGCTGTGGGTATTGATCCCCGGCGACCCCGGCGTTGCAGTATCGGCCAGCAGACTGTCGAGATCGAGGTCGTTGTCGCCGTCCTGCAGAATCACGTCCAGCTCGAAGCGCATGCCGCGGAAATTGATCGCGTTGCCGCCATTGGCCAAGGGGTCGATCTGCCCACCGCCTGGGATTTCCGAGGTAACGTCGGTACCGGCACCATCATAGATACGGAACTCGTTGCCGCTGACGAATACCAGCGAGTAAGGCTCGGCGCTGCGGAAGTCGGCGTTGAACGCCTGGTTGTCTTGTACCAGGCCGGGCGAGATAAACACCCGCTGATCGGCGCTGGGCACAGCCGGTATGGTGGTCGCCGGCAACGGCGGGGTCGGCAGCGCGGCGTTGCTCACCCCATTGGTTTCCTGCACGCGGTTGGCGTTGATCACGTCTTCGAATAGACGTTGACCGTTATCGTTGATCGCCACGTTGCTCGAGCCCGCCACCTGCAAGCTGCGCTGGCCTTCGTCCCCCTGATAGGAATAGGTACCGTCCGGGTTACGCAGAAAAGGTTCGGTCTTACCAAGAAATCCGCTGAACAGGTATTCGCCACGGGCGTTGCGGCTGTTCATCAGGTTGAGCAGTTCGCTTTCGCGCTCGCCCAGTTCCTTGGCGATGGATTTACGGTCCTCTCCCGACAGCGCGCCGCCACCGGCCTGCACCGCCAGTTCGCGGATGCGCTGCAGCACGTTGACCGTCGAGGCCAGGGTGGTCTCTTCCTGAGTCAGGCTGTTCTTCGCCGCTGTGAGGTTTTCCTTGTATTGCTTGAGCACCGCTTGCTGCTGCTCGAGCTGGAGCAAACGCACCGAGGCCACCGGATCGTCCGCCGGGGTGAGGATACGATTACCGCTGCTGATCTGCTCCTGGGTGCGAATCACGTTGGCGTAATTGCGCCCGAGACCGGACACACCGTTATTGAATGCCTGGATGGAGGAGATGCGCATGACCATAAAGCTAACCTCATTGCCCCGGACGCCACTGAAGGTGACGTCAGAACGAATTAATCAATGTATCGAACAGATTGCGCGCAACTTGAATGATCTGCGCCGAAGCCTGGTAGTACTGCTCGAACTGAATCAATTTGGCCGCCTCTTCATCGAGGTTGACCGCCGACACCGAATCGCGGTTATCGGTAGCCTGCTTGAGAATAGCTCCGGTGGCCTCGCCATCGACCCGCGCCTGGCTGGTCAGGGTACCGACCCGTTCCACCAAATCGCCATAGGCATCGGTAAAGCTTGAGCCGGTAGTCGTCGGAGCAAGGGGATTAATACCGATCGTCGTGCGGCTCTGCAGATCAATCAGCTTCAGAGCATTACGGTTATCAGACACCCCATTGGTGTTGAAAGAAACCGAAAAATTGTCGCCACCCTGCGGCCGACCACTGATGCTCACCTCATAATCGAAGGACATCGGCACTACAGGCGGGCCGACTGCCGCGGGCACTGTGATAGTCAGGTTGTTGTCCTGCCCAGGGACGATTACCCCGGTATCGATGACGTTGCCGTTGATATCGACCACGTCGTAGCCCTGAGTCGCCCCACCACCGGCCCCCATGACGATGCGTAGCGGTGGTGCATTGCGCAAACTGGTTTCAAAATCAGCCTGAGCCACCGGGTCATAGATGTCGATTTCAGTCAACAATGAAGCCTGACTGATCACCCCCGTGCCGATATTCGCTGGACTGGTTTGCGACTTCAGGGGTGCGGCAAATGCCAGCTCTTCCGGCCGTTTCATATCAGCGCGGATGGACTCACCCGCATTACGAGTCGGCAGGACGCGAAAACGATCGCCGGCGGCAAAGGTGCCACTGGCGACATTCAGCGAGATGCCATCGAACTCCGCCGCCGGTACCACGGTAATGTCGAATGGACCGAAACCAGTACCGTCACTGATACGCCGCACGGTGTAATCCGTGGCGCTGGTGAATTCCACTTCATAATCGCTGGTAGTTAGCTGGGTGGTGTCCTCGATCAGCACATTGAGGTTAGCGCTGCTGTCACTGTTGCCGATACGCGCCAGGCTGCGCTGACCGGTTAGCAGTGGATCATTGAGCTCGCGAAACAAGCCATTACCGAACTGGCCATTGAGGTCCAGCCCCTGACCCAGCTGACGATTGATCTGATCGGTGACCGACAGAGCCAAACGTCCTACCGAATTCAGCGTGACATCCAGCACATCCTGGCGATAACGAATCAAGCCTCCCATCTCGCCACCCGTGATCAACGAAGTAATACCTTGGCTCGCCTGACCGCTGACAAACTGCACCTCACTGCGCAGCGGATCGGACAGCCCCGGTGTCACTTCCAGTCTTGATGCCTGGCTGCCCACCACCAAGGGTTGGCCCGAGCCGACGAACAGGTTGTAGCTGCTGTCATCCTGCGCCACCACGGTGACGCCGATAAAGGTCGAGAGCTTGCGCACCGCTTCTTCGCGGGCATCGAGCAGGTCGTTGGGTTGCTGGCCATTGGAAGCTGCCACGGCGATGGCATCGTTGTAACCGGCAATCGCGCCGGCCAGTTGGTTGACCTGATCCGTCACCGCCGACAGTTGCTTGTTGATAAACGCGTTTTGCTCGTACAACCGGTCGTACACGGTATTGAAGCGCTTGGCCAAACCCTCGGCCTCGGACAATGCCAGCTGTCGCGCGGGAATGTTGGCGGGGTCTTCGGCGGCGGTTTGCAGCGCGGCGAACACCTTCTGCAGGCCCGGATTGATTCCCGTAGTACTGCCGGCCAACAACGAGTCGAGCTGGTTGATCTGGCTAAGGTAGCTTTGCGTATCACTGTTGAGCGCCGTACTGCTGCGCACTTGGGTATTGAGAAACTCGTTGTAGATACGCCGCACATCGACCAACGTGGTGCCTGAGCCGATATAACCCGCACCACTGAACTGCGGAACGCGCGTAGCCTGGATGGTCTCCTGACGCGAGAACCCCGGGGTGTTGACGTTGGTTATATTGTGGCCGGTGACCGCCAGCGAGGTCTTGTTCGCCGACAGCCCGGACAGGCCAATACTGAGTAGGTCAGCCATGTTTCATCATCCGTTGGTGGACGGCGTACTGACGGCCGCGACTGTCTGATAGGTCTGCATCTGCCGCGCTATCTGGGCGATCTTGCGCGCGTACTGGGGGTCGGTGGCGTAACCGGCCTTCTGCAGCTCGCGGGCGAACTGCTCGGGCTTGTCGGTGCTGGCCAGGGCCTTCTCGTAACGGCCATTGCCCTGCAGAAAGCTCACATAATCGTCAAAGCTGTGGGCGTAGGAGTCATAGGCGCGGAAGGACGCCGCTTCCTTGACCGCCTTGCCGCCACGGTATTCGGTGGTCAGCACCCGGGCCGAGTCGCCCTCCCAGCTGTTGTGGCTCTTGATGCCGAACAGGTTGTGGCTGCTGCTGCCATCCTGCTGGCGGATGATCGACTTGCCCCAGCCGGTTTCCAGCGCGGCCTGGGCCACCAGGTAGCGGGGATCGACGCCGATCTTCTGCGCCGCCTGCTCGGCCATCGGCAGCATGGCGGCAATAAACTCGTCCTTCGAAGCAAACGCCGCCTTGCCGGGTGCCAGAGGCGGCTGGGCCAGACGACGACCGGTGATGGCGTCGCTGCCATTCAGGCTCAAGGCCGTATCAGCGGGGGCGGCGAAGGCCTTGGCCGGGATCCAGTCATTCTGCGCCAGGGTCTGGGCCTCCGGCGAGCCGGTGGCCGGCACGATACCCGCCAGCAGACGATCGGTCAGCTTGCCCGGCAGCGACAGGCGGCGCTGGTTGAGCAACGAGGTGTCGTCACGCGCACTATCAACCTTGGCCAGAGGCTTGCTCGGCGCGCTGGGCACCGGCTCATCGACCTGGGCGAAGGGATTGGGCCGGCTGCCGGCATCCTTGATCTGCGACATTTGCCGCACCAGCACGTCGGCCAGGCCGATGCCGTTCTGATGATTGGACATGGTCACCGACAGCTGCTGGTCGTGCATGTCCTGGTAGGTCTTGCTCTCGTTGCTGTTCATGAAGTTGCCTTCACCGAACACTTCGTTGGCCGAGCGCATGGCCTTGAGCATCTCGTTGAGAAACAGCGACTCGAATTCCTGAGCCACCTTCTTGATGTTCTTTTCGCTGTCGCCACCGATCTTGAACTGGTTGAGGCGATTGAGATCGTTATAGGCACCGCTGTCGAGGGCGGTGGTGCCACCGAGCAAACCGGCTGAAAGACGAGAGTCCATAGCGTGCGCTCCCTTAAATAACGATCAGGTCAGCCTGCAGAGCGCCGGCTTGCTTCAGCGCCTCCAGGATGGCCATAAGGTCGGAAGGCGAAGCACCCACCTGATTCACCGCGCGGACGATCTCATCCAGCGTGGTCCCTGGGCCGAACTTGAACATCGGCTTGGCTGCTTCATCGACATTCACCCGCGAGCGCGGCACCACGGCGGTCTGGCCACCGGACAGCGCCTCCGGCTGGCTGACTATCGGGTCTTCGGTAATGGTCACGGTCAGGCTGCCGTGGGTCACCGCCGCCGGCTGCACGCGCACGTTCTGGCCGATGACGATGGTGCCGGTACGCGAATTGATGATGACCTTGGCCACGGCCTGGCCCACCTGCACTTCGAGGTTTTCCAGGATCGACAGGTAGTCGACGCGCTGGTTGGGGTCCAGTGGCGCGCTGACGCGCACCGAGCCGCCATCCAGGGCCTGGGCCACGCCAGGGCCAAGCAGTTCGTTGATATGGTCGACGATGTTTTTCGCCGTGGTGAAATCCGGGCGATTGAGGTTGAGGGTCAGGTAATTGCCTTGATCGAAACCGCTCGGCACCGGCCGCTCGACCGTGGCACCACCGGGAATACGCCCGGCCGACGGCACGTTGACGGTAATCCGCGAACCGTCGCCGCCTTCAGCGTCGAAACCGCCGACCACCAGGTTGCCCTGGGCGATGGCGTAGACGTTGCCGTCAATGCCCTTCAGCGGGGTCATCAGCAGGCTGCCACCGCGCAGGCTCTTGGCGTTGCCGATGGAGGAGACGGTGATGTCGATGGTCTGCCCCGGCCGGGCGAACGCCGGCAGGTCGGCATGAATGGACACCGCGGCGACGTTCTTCAGCTGCACATTGCCGCCCTGGGGCACCTTGATGCCGAACTGGGCCATCATGTTGTTGAAGGTCTGTACGGTGAACGGCGTCTGGGTGGTCTGGTCGCCACTGCCGTTGAGGCCAACCACCAGGCCGTAGCCGATCAACTGGTTGGTGCGCACGCCCTGGATGCTGGCCAGGTCCTTGAGCCGTTCGGCCTGGGCCAGGGAAGCCAGCAGCAGGGCTGCAGCGGCAAGCAGGTATTTGCTAAGCGTCATGGTGGCCATCCTCAGAACGGCCACATTGGGCTAAGAAAGAAACGGCTCATCCAACCCGGCTGGGACGCGTCGGCAAAGGCCCCGGTGCCCGAGTAGGTGATACGCGCATCGGCGATGCGGGTCGAGGACACGGTGTTGTCGGTGGCGATATCGTCCGCCCGCACCAGGCCGGCAATGCGCACCAGCTCATCGCCAGTGTTGAGGGTCATCCACTTCTCGCCGCGCACCAGCAGGATACCGTTGGGCATCACTTCGGCCACCGACACGGTGATCGAGCCGGTGAGGCTGTTGCTCTGCCCAGCCTGGCCGGAACCGTCGGCGGAACGGGTGGCTTCAAAGCTGGCATCCAGGCCCAGGGTGTCATTGGTCATGCCTAGCGCGCTCAGGCCTGCCAGGGGGTTCTTCGGAGACACAGCCATGCCGAACAGGTTGGGCACACCGAGGTTGGCCGAGCTGTCTTTGCTGATCTGGCTGCTGCTGTTCTTGCTGGCCTGGGTCCGCTCATTCAGGGTGATGGTGATGATGTCGCCGACGCGGTAGGCCTTGCGGTCGCCAAACAGGTTGTTCTCGAAGCCGGCCTGATAGATCGAACCGTTATTTTGCGAAGCCGGCAGCGGCGTGCGCGGCAACACGGGAGCGTAATAGGGGTCATTCGGCTTTGGCGCGGGGGCCATGCAGCCGCTCAGGGCCAGGGGGCCAAGCAGCGCGAGAAAGATCATCAGCCGGTTCATATCTACTACCTCAGGTGTTGCACGTTGCAGGGTGGCTGAACCCCTCCATGGGGCCATGCCTACTGGGCCTGGCGGTTTAAGCCGCTACGCCCGGTGCCTTAAAGATTCTGCGAAATAAAGCCGAGCATCTGATCGGCGGTGGAAATCACCTTGGAGTTCATCTCGTAGGCGCGCTGGGTGGTGATCATATTGACCAGCTCCTCAACCACGCTGACGTTGGAATTTTCCAGGGTGTTCTGCAGGGTGGTGCCCAGTCCGTTCAAGCCTGGTGTACCGACCTGGGGCGCGCCGCTGGAGGCGGTTTCCAGGAACAGGTTGTTGCCAATCGCTTCCAGGCCCGCCGGGTTGATAAAGTCGGCGGTCTGCAGGTTGCCGACGATCTGTGGCTGCGGATTGCCGGAGGTGGTCACCGAGACGGTGCCGTCTTCACCCACGGTAAAGGTGCGCACTTCGTTGGGCAGGACGATCGCTGGCTCCAGGGCATAGCCATTGGAGGTGACCACCTGACCGTCGGAGTTCAGATGAAAGCTGCCGTCACGGGTATAGGACACGGTGCCATCGGGCATCAACACCTGGAAGAAGCCGCGGCCGTTGATCGCCATATCCAGCGGCTGCTCGGTGGTCTGCAGGCTGCCGGCGGTGAAGATCTTCTGCGTGCCCACCACCCGCACACCGGTACCCAGTTGCAGGCCGGAAGGCAGTTGGCTGTCCTGGCTGGACTGGCCGCCGGGTTGGCGACGGATCTGGTACAGCAGGTCCTCGAACTCGGCGCGATCGCGCTTGAAGCCGGTGGTCGAGACGTTGGCCAGGTTGTTGGAAATGGTGGTCAGGTTCATGTCCTGGGCGGACAGACCGGTCTTGCTGACCCACAGTGCCGGAAGCATAGCGATTCTCCTCGGGCGTCGTTTTACCGACGCCGCGTGCTGATAATTAGGTCATCTGCAAGACGCGCGCCATGGCTGTCGAATTCTCTTCGGCAGTGCGCATCATCTTTACTTGCAGTTCGAATTGGCGGGACAGGGAGAGAATCGCAGTCATCTCTTCCACGGCATTGACGTTGCTCGACTCGAGAAAGCCCGAGGTCACCTGGACGGTCGCATCGGCTTGCACCTGGCCCTGGCCCTTGAAACGGATCAGGCCGTCAGCGCCCTTCTCCATCTGCTTGAGATCCGGATTGACCAGCTTCAGGCGGTCGACCTCGGCCAGCACGTTGGGGGCCTCACCGAGGGCGCGAATGCTGATGGTGCCGTCCTGACCGATCTCGATCTTCTGCTCGGGCGGCACGGCGATAGGCCCGGCATTGCCCATCACCGGCAAGCCGTTGCCGGTACGCAGCACGCCCAGGGCATCGACATTCAGGCTGGCGGTACGCACATAGGCTTCGCCGCCGTCAGCCGCCTGCACGGCCAGCCAACCCTGGCCGCCAATTGCCACGTCGAGGTCACGGCCGGTTTCCTGCAGCGAACCTGGGGTGAAATCGGTGCCCGGGCGCTCGCTCATGGCGTAGACCCGCGACGGATAACTGTCACCAAAAATCGGCATGGCCCGCGCCTGCTCGAAATCGCGGCGAAAGCCGGTGGTCGAGATATTCGCCAGGTTGTTGGCGTGGGCACGCTGGGCCAGGCTGTTCTGGTGGGCCCCAGTCATGGAAACGTACAGCATCTTGTCCATGGTCATTCTCCGAGTTGGGCTTGCCGCCCGCTGCTCTGTACAAGCTATAAAGCAATAGCTATGCCAGCCCCGAATAACAACTATAAGACACTGAAAAATATGGTTTTTTAAAAAATAGAAAGGGCTCCGAATGGAGCCCTTCCGACAATCGCCCGGCGATTCCTTGCCGCCTGCGGCAGGCTCAGGGCCAGCCTATCAACGCAGGTTGATGATGGTCTGGGTGATGGCACTCTCGGTTTCAATGGTCTTGGCGTTGGCCTGGTAGTTGCGCTGCGCCACGATCAGGTTGACCAGCTGGTCGGACAGCTCGACGTTGGAGTCTTCCAGCGCGCCGGACTGCAGCGCACCCAGCGTACCGCTGCGCGGCGTGCCGACCACCGGCTCGCCCGAGGAGAAGGATTGCACCCAGGCGGTTTTACCCACAGGCGTCAGCCCCTGCACATTGGCGAAGTTGGCCAGAATCACCTGCCCCTGCACCTTGGACTGGCCGTTGGTGTAACGAGCGAAGATAACCCCGGTATCGTCAATCTCCAGGCCGGCCAACTGGCCGGTGGTGTAACCATCCTGGCTGACGCTGTTGACCGCGAACGAGCTGGAGAACTGGGTGGAACTGCGCAGATCGACCAGTATGCCGGCGGCATTGGCATCGGCCCCATTGCCCGACCATACCGGCGGCGTACCGCCGTCGGAGGCCGCCGGCACCCAGTCATTCAGGGTGAAACGCCCGTTGGCGTCGACGGTAAAGCTCGGACTGGAGACCAGGCTGGCGGTGTCCAGCTCGCCGCTGGCCGTAAAGCCGACCTCCATCGCATAGGGCACGGTCGAAGTCGGGTCGGCCGGATTGCGCCCGTCGATCAGCACATTCATCTGCCACTGGTTGGCCCCGGTCTTGACGAAGTACTGGGTCAGTACATGGGCATTGCCCTGGGTGTCGTAGACATTGGTGGAGGTGGACGAGTTGTAGGTGGTCGGGTCGGCCGGATCGAAGGAAGCATTGGCCACCGCTTCGGCCGCGGCGATTTCCGCGGCAGTCGGGTTCAGGGGATCCACGGCACCGGCAATCGAGGTGTCATAAGCGCCCTGCCAGGTTGCCGGCACGGTATTGGTCGAGTTCAGGTTGAAGGTCTGGTTGAGGGCGGTAGTCGCCCGCGGGGCCTGACTGGCGGTTTCGATGCGCAGGTCGCTGATCACGCCATTCTGCAGGTTGCCGTTATCGTCGACCGGATAGCCCTGCAGCTTGTAACCGAAGTTGTTCACCATAAAGCCGTCACGGTCGGTACCGAAGTAACCGGCACGGGTATAGCTGACCTCGCCGTTATTGCTGGTCTGGAAGAAGCCATTGCCGTTGATCGCCAGGTCCAGGGCATTCTGTGTGTAGTTGATATTGCCCTGATTGAACAGTTGCGACACGTTGCTCAGCAGCACCCCGCTGCCCTGGGCGTTCTTGCCGGAGCCGAGCACCGAGGCCGCATAGACATCGGCGAACTCCGCCCGGGACTGCTTGAAGCCGGCCGTACCAGCGTTGGCGATATTGTTGCCGGTGACGTTGAGGTCACTGCTCGCAGCGCGCAGGCCACTCAAACCGATATTGAACGACATGGAAGTCTCCTTTGCCGGAACAGCCGGCACTCAAAGCTGTTGGTTACTGACCGATGACCTGCACCTGGGACAGCGGCACACTGCCCAGCCCCGCCAGGTTGAGCATCAACTCGCTGCCGCCCAGGACCACACTGTCGACGTTGGCCGGAAGCATGGTGTAAAGCCCCTTGGTCTCGCCCTCGTAAGTCGCCTGCGCTTCAAACTTGTAGGTGCCGGGCGGCAATAGATTGCCGCTGGCATCCTTGCCGTCCCAGATAAAGCTGACATTGCCGGCGGCCTGCTCGCCCATATTGATGCGGCTCACCGCCGCCCCGGTCTTGTCGTAGACGTTGACGTAGACGTTGCTGCTGCTGGTTGGCAGCACCAGGCTGGCCTTGAAGCTCTCGCTGGTGTCGACCACCGCCGTCTCCGATGGCACTATCACCTTGCGACCGACCAGCGAAGAGGCCTGCAGGGCCTGGGAAGACTGGTAGCCGCTGAGCAGCGAGCCCATGCTGGTGTTCAGCTTCTCGATCCCTTCCACCTGGCTGAACTGCGCCAGCTGGGCAATAAACTCGCCGTTGCCCTGCGGCTCCAGCGGATTCTGGTTGTTCAACTGCGCCACCAACAGGTTGAGGAACTCATTCTTGCCCAGCTCCTTGTTGGCCGTGTTCTGATTCTTGATCTGGTACTGATCCAGTGCCGTACCACTGACATCGCCTACAGTGCTCATACTCATGCGCTCCTTGTGCCCGACGGCTTACTGACCCAGGGTCAATACGCGCTGCATCATCTGCTTGGCGGTATTCATCATTTCAACGTTGGTCTGGAAGGCCCGGCTGGCGGAAATCATGTCCGCCATTTCTTCCACCACATTGACGTTGGGGTAATACACATAGCCGCCTGCATCGGCAGCCGGATGATTGGGCTCGTAGCGCGGCACCAGGCTGCTCTGATCCTCGACGATGCCCAGCACCTGAACACCGAGACCGGCCTGGTCCTGATCGGCGAACAGCGAGCCGCGATCACCGTTCTGCGCCTGCTCGAACACGGTGGAAAACACCGGATGACGGGCGCGATAGGTCTGGTCGATGCTCGATGACACCGACTCGGCGTTGGCGATGTTGCTGGAAATGGTATTCAGCCGAGTGCTCTGGGCACTCATGCCGGTTCCGGCGATATTGAACACACTGGCTAGGGACATGGCATCGGACTCCTGTTAATCGCCGCGCAGGGCGCTGACCAGCCCTTTGAATTTGCTGTTGAGCAAGGTGAAACTGGCCTGGAACTGCACCGAGTTTTCCGCGTAGTTGGATTGCTCGATCTGCAGATCGACGGTGTTCTGATCAATCGATGGATGGAACGGTGTGCGGTAGGCCAGTTCGGCTTCCCCCACCTGGATGCCATCGGCAGCGATATGCCGGCTATCGGTACGATTCAGGTTGACCGGGCCGCGCTGGGTCTTGGCACTCTGCTCGGCCAGCACCGTGGCGAACTCCAGGTCGCGCGCCTTGTAATTCGGCGTGTCGGCGTTGGCGATGTTGTTGGCCAGGACTTCCGCACGCTGGGAGCGAAAGCCGAGTGCCTGCTGATGGATGCCGAGTGCCCGATCGAAACTGATGCTCATGGTCAGAAACCTTTGCCGGTTGCCGTTGCTGTTTTCCGTAGCAAACCATAAGCAATCGTTGTGCCATTTTATTTTTTACATATATTTCAATGGCTTATGCAATTTATCCGCTTAGAGAAAGACAAAAGCGGCAAAGGCTTTCCGCCTCCAGACGGCAATGCGGCAATGCGGCAATGCGGCAATGCGGCAATGCGGCAATGCGGCCGACAGCCTGGCATGTTGCCAGGGCATGGCAAGACTGCTCGGGCGACACCTCGCTTCGCAGCTGTATATAGATGCGCAGCGCTCGGCAACGCCCACACAAAAACCAGGCACAAAAAAACCGGCGCGAGGCCGGTTCTTTGTGCAGCGCTGCGAACCTAGAGGCCGGCAGCATTCTCCGACAGGTACTGGGCAACGCCTTCTGGCGAAGCGGTCATGCCCTTGTCGCCCTTCTTCCAGTTGGCTGGGCAAACTTCGCCATGCTCTTCGGTGAACTGCAGGGCATCGACCAGACGCAGCAACTCATCCATATTGCGACCCAGCGGCAGGTCATTGACGATTTGCGAGCGAACAATGCCTTTGGTATCGATCAGGAAGGCACCGCGGAAGGCCACACCATCGGCGTTCTCGACGTCATAGGCCTTGCAGATGGCATGGTTGATATCGGCCGCCAGGGTGTACTTGACTGGGCCGATGCCGCCCTTGTCCACCGGGGTGTTACGCCAGGCATTGTGGGTAAAGTGCGAATCGATGGAAACGCCGATCACTTCGACATTACGCGCCTGGAACTCGGGAATGCGGTTATCCAGCGCAATCAGTTCGGACGGGCAGACAAAGGTGAAGTCCAGCGGGTAGAAAAACACCAGGCCGTATTTGCCCTTGATCGCCGCGGACAGGCTAAAGCTGTCGACGATTTCGCCATTGCCCAGCACCGCTGCAACGTCAAAATCCGGGGCTTGCTTACCTACGAGTACGCTCATTCGAGATCTCCTTGATTGATCAGTCCAGAGCAGGCCCGCAGCGCGCACATAGCTTACGCAGCGCCTGGGCTTGCACCTAAAGGGCTACTCATCATACACCGCACCTTTACCCACCGCCCACCGCTGTGGCCTTCAGCCGGACCATAGCGCCACCGCCCCGACCAGGCCTGACGGCACGTCAGCAGGCACTGGCAAATAGTTTTTTTGACAAGCATTCTCATTAGCATTAGTATCTCTTGCAACTTAACCCACAGCCCAGCGGCGAGCCTAAATCATGTACGTCTGTCTTTGCGAAGGTGTTACTGACGGTCAAATTCGCGATGCCATCTACGATGGCTGCTGCAGCTATCGCGATGTCCGCGCCAGCCTCGGCGTTGCCAGCCAATGCGGCAAATGCGCCTGCCTGGCCAAGCAGGTGGTCCGCGACACCCTCAGCGAAGTGCAAAGCAGCCAGGCCGCCCTCGCCTACCCCGCCAGCTTTGTAACCGCCTGATTTTTCGCCGCTGCCAAGAACCGGACCTTGTGTCCGGTTTTTTATGGCCTGCCATCCATGGCGGCCACCCTTCGGGCCGTCGCTGCGCGACGTTAAAAATAACTCCCGGCTATTTTTTATGGCCTGCCATCTAACACGGTCACCCTCCGGGCCGTCGCTACACGACGTTAAAGATGGCTCCCGGCCATTTTTAGGCTGTGTCCCAGTGCTGCGTGCGTTCAGGCTTCGGTACTTAAGTGAGCCGGACCTGACTTCCTAGGGTGACGCGAGGCCGCCTAGGCCGTGCTCACCAGCGCTGACTGCAGAGTGTTGGCGCGCACGGTGCCCCTACCCAAACGGCCCATGCCACACGGAATTGATACATAGCCATTTTTATGGCTATGTCTGAGTTAACTGTTATCGACACGCCCAGCCCTTGTAGGAGCGGGCTTGCCCGCGAATCGAGGTCGATAGAAGAAAATCACGGCTAATAACTAAGCGTCCCCATCGCCATACGACGCTGAAAGTCTCTCCCAGAGACTTTTATCTCCGTAATTCAATGCGTTAGCCGAAAGACGCAGAAACTAAGTATTCGCACTTACATTAAATTTAACTTTAATTTCAATTGCTTAGGTTTGACAGCCGAAAACCATCGGCCCAGAATTTGGTGCTAACTCCCCTGCAAGGCAGAAGCAGACATGAAAGGCGACAAGAAAGTCATCCAGCATCTGAACAAGATCCTCGGTAACGAGCTGGTCGCGATCAACCAGTATTTCCTGCATGCGCGCATGTACGAAGACTGGGGCCTGAAAAAGCTCAGCGAGCACGAGTACCACGAGTCCATCGACGAGATGAAGCATGCGGACAAGCTGATCAAGCGCATCCTCTTCCTCGAAGGCCTGCCAAACGTGCAAGACCTGGGCAAGATCCTGATCGGTGAAAACACCCAGGAAATGCTCGAGTGCGATCTGAAGATCGAGCACAAGGCGCATATCGACCTGAAGGCGGCGATTGCCTACTGCGAGAGCATCGGCGACTACGCCAGCCGCGAGCTGCTGGAAGAGATCCTCTGCTCGGAAGAAGACCATATCGACTGGCTGGAAACCCAGCTCAGTCTGATCGAGAAAGTCGGCCTGCAGAATTACCTGCAGTCGCAGATGGACGAATAAGCGCAAAACACCGCGCCATAAACAACAAACCCCGCACTTGGCGGGGTTTGTTGTTTATGCGCAGCCAGCTTAGGCGTCGGCTTTCTGCACCGCGTCCTTGATCAGGGTCTGCAGCTCACCCTTGTCGAACATTTCCGCGAGGATGTCGCTGCCGCCGACCAGCTCACCACCGACCCATAGCTGCGGGAAGGTTGGCCAGTTGGCGTACTTGGGCAGATTGGCGCGGATTTCCGGGTTCTGCAGGATGTCGACATAGGCGAATTTTTCACCACAAGCCATGACAACCTGGGCCGCCTTAGAGGAAAAGCCGCACTGTGGAGCGTTCGGCGAGCCTTTCATGTACAGCAGAACGGTGTTGTTGGCGATCTGCTCTTTGATGGTTTCGATGATATCCATTGGGCACCTCAGGACTTAACTTCCCGACTCACGGGTCGGCACGGTGGCGGCATTGTAACCAAAAGCCGAGCGCAATGCTCGGCCTTCCCATAACCCTCAAAGTAGCCCGGATGCAATCCGGGGATTTACTTCAAGACAGCCCCGGACTTCATCCAGGCTACGCAGCGACAACCTGCACCGGCACACCATTAAGCGCCGCGTTACCGGACAACGCATCAAGCTGACGCTCGTCGGTCAGGTCATTGGCGCTGGCTCCCGGCTGGGCGCTGGCAATGGCCATCTGCACCCCCGGCCGGGCATGGCCCCAACCGTGGGGCAGGCTGACCACGCCGACCATCATGTCCTCGCTGGCCGCGACTTCCACCTCGATGACCCCGACCCGCGAACGCACGCGTACCAGTTGGCCATCGGTCAGCCCACGCTGGCTTAGGTCAGCCGGATGCATCAACAGCTGATGACGCGGCTTACCCTTCACCAGGCGGTGGTAGTTGTGCATCCAGGAATTGTTGCTGCGCACATGACGACGGCCGATCAGCAGCAGCTCGTCGGCCTTGGCAGTGGGCTGCGCGGCAAAGCGCTGCAGGTCGGCCATGATCACCGCTGGCGCAGCCTGAATCTGCTTGTTGGCGGTTTTCAGGCGGCCGATCAGGTTGGGCTTGAGCGCGCCCAGGTCAAGCCCATGCGGGTGCTCACGCAGCGCAGCCAGGGATAGCTTGTGCTCCGACTTGTCGCCATAGCGGCCCATGCGCAGGCCCATGTCGATCATCTGCTCGGGGGCCATGGTTGGTTTGAGCTCTACACCTGTCCTGGCAGCAAAGGCCTTGGCCAGACCGACGAAGATTTCCCAGTCATGCAGCGCGCCGGCAGGCTTGGCCAGCACCGCTTCATTGAAGCGAGTGACATTGCGCACCGCGAACATATTGAAGGTGGTGTCGTAGTGATCGTGTTCCAGCGGCCCGGTCGGTGGCAGGATCAGCTCGGCATAACGGGTGGTTTCGTTGATGTAGAAGTCGATGCTGAGCATGAATTCCAGGCCATCCAGCGCCTGCTCCAGCTGCCGGCCGTTAGGGGTGGACAGCACCGGGTTGCCCGCCACCGTGACCAGCGCGCGCACCTGCCCTTCGCCCTCGCTGAGCATCTCCTCGGCCAGGGCCGACACCGGCAATTCGCCGCCGTACTCCGGCAAGCCGGATACGCGGCTCTGCCAGCGATTGAAATGCCCACCAGAGGTCGAAGCCACCAAGTCAACGGCCGGCTCGGTGCAGAGTACGCCGCCCATCCGATCGAGGTTGCCGGTGACCAGGTTGATCAGCTGCACCAGCCACTGACACAGCGTGCCGAAAGCCTGGGTGGAGACGCCCATGCGGCCATAGCAGACCGCCGACTCGGCAGCGGCAAAGTCCCGCGCCAACTGGCGAATCGTTTGCGCCGCCACGCCGCATTGGACGCTCATACTTTCGGCGGTAAAACCGGCAATCGCTTGGCGCACTTCATCCAACCCATCTACCGCAAGGTGACTGGTGCGGCCGAGGTTTTCCTCGAACAGGGTATTGAGCAGGCCGAACAACAGCGCCGCGTCCTGGCCGGGGCGGACGAATACATGCTGGTCGGCAATCGCCGCAGTTTCGCTGCGCCGCGGGTCGACCACCACCAGCTTGCCGCCGCGTTTCTGGATGGCCTTCAGGCGCTTTTCCACATCCGGCACAGTCATGATGCTGCCGTTGGAAGCCAGCGGGTTGCCGCCGAGAACCAGCATAAAGTCCGTGTGGTCGATGTCCGGAATCGGAATCAGCAGGCCGTGGCCGTACATCAGGTGACTAGTCAGATGATGCGGCAGTTGGTCAACCGAGGTAGCGGAATAACGATTACGGGTCTTCAGCAGACCGAGAAAGTAGTTGCTGTGGGTCATCAGGCCGTAGTTATGCACGCTTGGGTTGCCCTGGTAGACCGCTACGGCGTTCTGACCATGTCGCGCCTGGATCGCGCTCAGGCGCTCAGCCACCAGCTCGAAAGCTTCATCCCAGTCGATGGCCTGCCACTCGCTGCCGACGCGGCGCATGGGCTGACGCAAACGGTCGGGGTCGTTCTGGATATCCTGCAAAGCCACGGCCTTGGGGCAGATATGGCCGCGACTGAAGCTGTCCTGGGCATCGCCCTTGATCGAGCGGATCTGGGTCGAGCCGTCATCCTGCTGTTCGGTTTCGATGGTCAGGCCACAGATGGCCTCGCACAGATGGCACGCACGGTGGTGGAGGGTCTTGCTCATGACCTGGCCTCATATTCTTGTTGTGACGGGAGCGACGGCTCGTCGTATCAAGACTATGGCGGCTGGAGGGGAAGTCTACTAGTAGGGTTCGTCTTATGAATCGGCAGGCATCATGCCTGCCGATTCAATGCAGCGCGTAATCCACAGTGCCAAGGCGATCTGGGTACCCCAGATCGCCTGCAACGGCTTAGCGGATGGCGGTGACAGTGCCTTTGTTACCGGTCACTTTTACGCTCACGGTTTTGTATACGAAGTAGTCCTGCACATTCACTTCGTAACGCGGGGCGACGATCACGTCGGCACCCGAGGCCTTGACTGCCTTGTAAGCAGCTGCGGATTTGGCGGAAGCCACCGGGTCAAGACCCAGAGCAAAACCACCCTCGCCACCACCATAGGTCACGCCATCGGCGAACTGGGTATCACCACCCAGCTTGAACACATTGAACAGAATGTTCACCGACGACTCACCGGAGATGGTCTCGCCCACTTTCACGTCGGCCTTCAGATCAGTGCCTACGGTACCGTTGAGCGGTACAGCAGGTTGACTGATGTTCTGGCTGGCACAGCCAGTCAGCAGAGCGAAGGCAGAAATAGCGGCGATAGATGCAAGATGCTTCATTTGAAACTCCGTTTCACAACATTCCATGGGTACCCCGTTGCGGGGCAATGCATTGCCTCGAAAAGGCGCGGGCATCCTAAGTGCCAGCCCAGAGGGGTTCAACAACAGATGTCAGTTTTATGACATCTCTGACAAAAAAATAGGAAAAGGCTTACAACCCGTCCAACCAGCGTGACCGAGCGGGCAGTTTGCGCCTGCTCGTCATTTCCTTATAAGATCGCGCCTTCCCCGTTTCGTCGCATGGTGCGGCCTCCAAGCCGCAGGTTCTGCCGTTTTTCTTAATTCACCCGGCCCCTTGAACCTGCGCCCCTGCTGTCAAAAGGTAGTTAACGATGAGCGCAAGACACTTTCTCTCGCTGATGGATTGCACACCGGATGAACTGGTGGGCCTGATCCGACGCGGCATGGAGCTCAAGGACTTGCGCAATCGCGGCGTGCTGTTCGAGCCACTGAAGAACCGCGTGCTGGGCATGATCTTCGAGAAAGCCTCGACCCGTACCCGCCTGTCGTTCGAAGCCGGGATGATCCAGCTCGGCGGCCAGGCCATCTTCCTTTCGCCGCGCGACACCCAGCTGGGCCGTGGCGAGCCGATCGGTGATGCGGCCATCGTCATGTCGCGCATGCTCGACGCGGTGATGATCCGCACCTTCGCCCACAGCAACCTGACCGAATTCGCCGCCCACTCGCGGGTGCCGGTGATCAACGGCCTGTCCGACGACCTGCATCCCTGCCAGCTGCTGGCCGATATGCAGACCTACCAGGAGCATCGCGGCAGTATCAAGGGCAAGACCGCGGCCTGGGTCGGCGACGGCAACAACATGTGCAACTCCTATATAGAAGCGGCCATGCAGTTCGACTTCCAGCTGCGCGTGGCCTGTCCCGAGGGCTATGAGCCCAGCGCCACCCTGCTGGCCCAGGCTGGCGAGCGCGTGCAGGTTCTGCGCGACCCGCGCGCCGCGGTAGCCGGTGCCCATCTGGTGAGCACCGATGTATGGGCCTCCATGGGCCAGGAAGACGAAGCCGCCGCACGCCTCAAGCTGTTCCAGCCCTACCAGGTCAATCGCGCCCTGCTCGATGCCGCTGCAGAAGACGTGCTGTTCCTGCATTGCCTGCCGGCCCACCGCGGCGAAGAAATCAGCGAGGATCTGCTCGACGATCCGCGCTCGGCGGCCTGGGATCAGGCGGAAAACCGTCTGCATGTGCAGAAGGCCCTGCTCGAGTTCCTGGTCGAGCCGGCGTACCACCACGCATGAGCCAACCCCTGCTGCTGAATCTGCGCAACCTGAGCTGCGGCTTTCACGAACACAAGGTGGTGCACGACCTCAATCTGCACCTCAATGCCGGCGATATCGGTTGCCTGCTCGGCCCCTCGGGCTGCGGCAAGACCACCACCCTGCGCGCCATCGCCGGTTTTGAGCCGGTGCTGGAGGGCGAGATCCAGCTGGCCGACCGGGTCATTTCCAAAGCCGGTTTTACCCTGGCCCCGGAAAAGCGCCGGATCGGCATGGTCTTTCAGGATTACGCCCTGTTCCCGCACCTGAGCGTGGCGGAGAACGTTGCCTTCGGCATCCGCAAACAGCCCGACTGCGAACGCATCACCGCCGAGCTGCTGGAGCTGGTCAAGCTCGGCCACCTGGGCAAACGCTACCCCCACGAGCTGTCCGGCGGTCAGCAGCAGCGCGTGGCCCTGGCCCGCGCTCTGGCCCCTGAGCCGCAATTGCTGCTGCTCGACGAGCCCTTCTCCAACCTCGACGGCGAACTGCGCCGCCGCCTGAGCCATGAGGTTCGCGATATCCTCAAGGCCCGCGGCACCAGCGCCATCCTGGTCACCCATGATCAGGAAGAAGCCTTTGCCGTCAGCGACCATGTCGGGGTCTTTCATGAGGGCAAACTGCAGCAGTGGGACACCCCGTTCAATCTGTACCACGAGCCGTTGACGCCCTTTGTCGCCAGCTTTATCGGCCAGGGCTATTTTATTCGCGGCCAGCTGCTCAGCCCGGATGCGGTGCAGACCGAACTGGGCCTGATTCGCGGCAACCGCGCCTACACCTGGCCTAGCGGCAGCGCCGTGGATGTCTTGCTGCGTCCGGATGATATCGTCTACGACCCGGACAGCGCGCAGAAAGCCCTGATCGTCGGCAAGACCTTTCTCGGCGCGGCGACCCTCTACCGCCTGCAGCTGTCCACCGGTAGCCAGCTGGAGTCGATTTTCCCCAGCCACGCCGACCATATGCCCGGCGAGGAAGTCGGCATCCGCGTGGCCGCCGACCATCTGGTGGTGTTCCCCGCCCCAGGCAGCATCGCCGCCCAGATAAGCCTCGGCGAATCCGGCGTGCGCCGCTATAGCAGCGATAGCTGAGCCCAAGCGCGGGCAGTGCATCGCCGATCAAGGGTGCATTGCCTGCGGCGAATGCCCCCCCCTACGAATCCTCGCTCAGGCACAACCGGCCGCTGGCCACCAATACCGCCTGGCCGGCGATCTTTACCCGCTCCCCCTCCAGTCGGCAGTGCAGCTCGCCGCCCCGGGCCGAACACTGGTAGGCACTGAGTTTGTGCTTGCCCAGGCGCTCAGCCCAGTAAGGCACCAGCATGCAATGGGTCGAACCGGTGACCGGGTCTTCATCGATGCCTATGCCAGGGGCGAAGTAGCGCGAGACGAAATCATGGCGCTCGCCCGCCGCGCTGATCAGCAGCCCCAGCCCGGGCAACCGGGCCACAGCGGCGAGATCCGGCTTACAGGCTCGTACCGCCGCCTCCGTGGGCAGTATTGCCATTAATTCCTGAACCCCCTGGCTGCCGGGCAATGCCAGCACCGCCTGCACCTGTGTGCCCAGCGCCTGCTCGACCTGCTCGCGCCCCTCCCAGGGCGCAGCCTTGCGCACGGGGAAATCCAGCACCAGCCGATCACCCTCACGGCTGACCCGCAGTGCGCCGGACAGGCAGCGGAATTCGATGCACGCGCCCGTCTCGCCGTACTGCTCAAACAGCACATAAGCGCTGGCCAGGGTCGCGTGCCCGCACAGCGGCACCTCCGCAGTCGGGGTAAACCAGCGGATATGCCAGGCAGCGCCCTCCTTCACCACAAAGGCGGTTTCCGCCAGGTTGTGCTCGGCGGCAATCTGCTGCATCAAGGCCTCGTCAAGCCAACTGTCCAGGCGATAGACCATGGCCGGGTTACCGGCGAAGGGGCGGTCGGCAAAGGCGTCGACCTGATGAAAATCGAGCTGCATGAATGAAACTCCCTATTCGTTGTTGCCACCAGCATGCCGCAGCCCCAGCCCTCCTCGCCCCTTACAGGCAGGCGCAATTACGCCGGTACAGCTGCACCGTCTCAATGCGCAGCGCGCATGACGGGTGCACGAATTCATCGAAAAAAGCTCTTAAAAAAGCGGTAATCTCTGTTAAATCAGCCACTTGTGAACATTGGCACGCCACCTGCTAAGACCAACCCCGGTCAGCACAACGGCGTGTCTGCCACACATCCGACAACGACGTCATAGCCCCCCCTCCCTGATGGAGATGTGGGCGCTGTGGCGTTTTTTTTTGCGTTTTTTAGCTCACTTTAGGAAGACCGCTATGCGCATGATGAAACTGACCCTGCTGTCGCTGGCCGTAGCCAGCAGCACCCTCAGCCACGCCGCTCGCGCCGATGAGGCATTCAGCAACCTGTTCACCCAGGGCAAGCCGATCCTCGATGCCCGCTACCGCTATGAACACGTCGACCAGGACAACGCCCTGAACAATGCCAACGCCCAGACCCTGCGCACCCGCGTCGGCTTCCAGAGCGGCAAGTGGTACGGCCTCTCGGCGCTGATCGAGGCCGATAATGTCAGCCGCATCGGCGACGCCAGCTACAACAGCACGCGCAATGGCCAGAGCGATTACTCGGTGGTCGCCGACCCGGACGGCAGCGAGGTCAACCAGGCCCTGCTGCGCTATGACCACAAATACGGCAGCGCGGTACTCGGTCGCCAGCGCATCAACCTGGACAACCAGCGCTTCGTCGGCGGTGTGGCCTGGCGGCAGAACGAGCAGACCTATGACGGCGTGCTCGGCCAGCTCAAGCCCCTGGACGGCCTGACCCTGAGCTACGCCTATATCGACAACATCAACAGCATCTTCGGCCCCGGCGACAATCGCTTCGATACCGCCGCCAACCCAGCCAATATCGAAGGCCACAGCCACCTGCTCAACGCGCAGTACATCGTGATGCCGGAGCTGACCGCCACCGCCTACCAGTACCGCCTGGGCCTGGACAACCTGGCCGCCGGCAATCAGTCGAGCAAGACCACCGGCCTGCGCCTCAATGGTGCCGTCGCCGGTGTCAGCTACGCCCTGGAATATGCCCAGCAGAGCGAATACGCCGACAACTCGCTGGATCTGGACAGCGACTACTACCTGGCCGAGCTGGGTTACAACTTCAAGGGCGTGACGTTCAAGGGCGGCTACGAGGTGCTGGGCGGCGACGAAGGCCCGGGCAACCGTGCCTTCCAGACCCCGCTGGCGACCAAGCACGCCTTTCAGGGCTGGGCCGATATCTTCCTGCTGACACCCGCCGCCGGGGTCGAGGATGCCTATGTCGGCCTGACCGCCCCGCTGCTGGGCGGCAACGTGCAGGCTTGGTACCACGACTTCCGCGCCGAGCGCGGCAGCAGCCAGTACGGCGAAGAAATCGATGTCGCCTATGCCCACCCGATCCCGGGCGTGAAAGGCCTGGTCGGCCTGGTCAAGTACGCCAGCTACGATGCCGACGACTTCTCCGTCGACACCGACAAGCTCTGGGTACAGCTGCAATACAGCTACTGATAGCCCCGGCCCCGCAATGGGGCCATCTACTGATAGGCGCGCGGTGCCAACGCCGCGCGCTTGTGGAGAGTTCTATGAGCCGTCGTCTTATCATCCCCCTGGTCCTGCTCTGCAGCCTGCTCAGCCCAACGGCCTGGGCCACCATCAACGCGGCCGAGGCGATGAACCTGTCGGGCATGCAGCGCATGCTCAGCCAGCGCATCGCCAAGAGCTACCTGATGCTGGGTGCCGAGATCCGTCCCGATCTGGCCGAACAGCAGCTCGACCAGAGCATCGCCAAATTCGAAAGCAACTACCTGGCTCTGAGCGAATACGCCCCCACGCCAGAAATCCGCAACGCCCTGCAAGAGGCCGGCACAACCTGGCAGCGTTACCGTGAACTGGCGCTGTCGCGCCCCGATAAACAGCAGGCGCTGCTGGTCCTGGAACTCAGCGATCAGTTACTGGCGCAGAGCGAGCGGGTGGTGCAACTGCTCGAACGCCACAGCGGTGGCCGCAGCGCGGTGCTGGTCAACCGCAGCGGTCGCCAGCGCATGCTCAGCCAGCGCATCGCCAAGCTGTACCTGGCCATAAGCTGGCGCTTGCCGATCGAGGGCCTGCAGCAGAGCTTCGAGCAGGCCGTGGGTGAATTCGAAATGGCGCTGCACGAGCTGCAGCAGGCCAGCCAGAATACCGCGCAGATCAGCAAAGGCCTGACCCAGGCCGAAGCGCAATGGCGTTTTACCCGTGCCGGTTTCAACCTGGCCGGCGACTCGCGCTACGTGCCCACGGTGATCGCCACCACCACCGAAACCCTGCTGTGGCAGATGAACGAACTGACCAATCAGTATGAGGGGGTGATGCTGGCGGGTTCCTGAGGCGTACAGCGCCGGTAGGAGCCAGCTTGCTGGCGATCCTTGCAGCTCAAAAGCATCGTCGGAGCGCCGAACCGCAGCAAGGACTAAGCGTCCCCCTGGTTCCTGCAACGGCGCGCTAGCCTCAGCCCTCGCTGCGCACCCGCTTGACCGCATCCAGCCAGCCGTCATACAGCTTGCTACGATGGCTGACGGTCATGCGCGGGTCGAAGCGCTGCTGGCGGTGCCAATGGCTGGCGATGCTCTCCAGGTCCTGATACAAGCCGGCTTGCAGTCCGGCCAGATAGGCCACGCCGAGTGCAGTGGTTTCGGTGACCTCGGGGCGCTCGACCGGCACGCCGAGGATATCGGCGAGAAACTGCATCACCCAGTTGTTCTCCACCATGCCGCCATCCACCCGCAGCGCGCTCGGCTCGGCCGCGCCGTCCTGGCGCATGGCCTCGAGCAGGTCACGGGTCTGGTAGCACACCGACTGCAGGCCGGCGGTGACGATCTCCTTGATCCCGGTGTCGCGGGTCAGGCCGAAGATCGCGCCGCGCGCCTTGGGGTCCCAGTACGGCGCGCCCAGCCCGGTAAATGCCGGTACCAGGTACACCCCGCAGGCATCGCCGGTCGCCTCGGCCAGGGCCTCGCTGTCGCGGGCATGGCTGATCAGCTTGATGCCGTCGCGCAGCCACTGCACCGCCGCGCCGGCAACAAAGATGCTGCCCTCCACCGCATAGGTGACCTGACCGCCAAGGCGATAGCCCACCGTGGTCAGCAGACGGTTTTTCGAAACCACCGGGGTGGTGCCGGTGTTCTGGATCATAAAACAGCCGGTACCGTAGGTGCTCTTGACCATGCCGGCCTCGAAGCAGGCCTGACCGATCAGCGCCGCCTGCTGGTCGCCGGCCATGCCCAGCACCGGAATGGCCGCACCGAGCAGCTCGGCCTCGGTGGTGCCAAACTCGGCGGCGCAGTCGAGCACTTCGGGCAGCAGGCTGGCGGGAATTTCGAACAGATCGAGCAGCTCGGCGTCCCATTGCTGGGTGTGGATATTGAACAGCGAGGTGCGCGAGGCATTGGTCGCATCGGTCTTGTGCGACTTGCCGCCGGTCAGCCGCCACAGCAGAAAGCTGTCCACGGTGCCGAAGCGCAACTCGCCGCGTTCGGCGCGCTCACGGGCACCCGGCACCGCGTCGAGAATCCAGCGCAGCTTGGTCGCGGAAAAGTAGGGATCGATCAGCAGGCCGGTCTTGCTCGCCACCATCGGCTCATGGCCGGCGGCCTTCAGCCCGCTGCAGTAATCGGCGGTGCGGCGGTCCTGCCAGACGATGGCCGGGTGGATCGGCGCACCGCTCACGGCGTCCCACACCAGGGTGGTTTCGCGCTGATTGGTAATGCCGATGGCGGTGATATCCGTGGCCTGCAGGCCACCCTGTTCGAGGGCCTGGCGACAGACCTGCAGGGTGCTCTGCCAGAGCTCCTCGCCATCGTGTTCGACCCAGCCGTCCTGAGGGAAGAACTGCCTGAACTCCTGCTGCGCACTGGCCACCCGCTTGCCGGCACTGCTGAAAACGATGGCACGGCTGCTGGTGGTGCCCTGGTCAATGGCAAGCAGGTAGTGGGACATGCTGAGTTCCTTGTTGTTATAGGTTTAAAACTTGAGGATTAACCGCGGCCAATCGGCGCAAAAACTGCCTGGGTCAGCTGCGCCAGTAACTCGGCCGCCAACTCGACCTCCAGCCCGCGCCGCCCGGCGCTGACGTAGATGCTGGGAAACTGCTGCGCCGACTCATCGATAAAGGTGCGCAGGCGCTTCTTCTGCCCCAGCGGGCTGATGCCGCCGAGCAGATAACCGGTGGCACGCTGGGCGGCTGCCGGGTCGGCCATATCGGCTTTCTTCACCCCCGCCACCTGGGCCAGGGCTTTCAGGTCGAGCGTGCCGGCCACCGGCACCACCGCCACCAGCAGCTCACCCTTCTCGCTGGCCGCCAGCAGCGTCTTGAACACCTGGGCAGGCTCAAGCTTGAGCTTTTCCGCCGCCTCCAGGCCATAGGAAGCCGCTTTAGGGTCGTGGTGGTAACTGTGCACCCGATGCACAGCCTTGGCCTTTTTTAACAGATCGATGGCAGGAGTCATGTTCGAATGTGAAAATAATCTGACAAAGTTCGCGTACCTTAGCCGAAAACTGACGCGACGACAGCCTATAATGTCGCGCACTTTCAAGGACCCGCCCATGACCCTGCCACCTCGCCAACAGGACATTCTCGAACTTGCCCGCGAACGCGGCTACGTCAGCATCGACGAGCTGGCCCAGGCATTCGGCGTTACCCCGCAGACCATCCGCCGCGATATCAACCAGCTGGCCAAGCAGGGTCTGCTGCGCCGCACCCATGGCGGCGCGGCGAGTGAAAGTTCCAGCACCCAGAACACCGCCTACAGCATGCGCGCCGGGCAAATGCGCGAAGAAAAGCAGCGCATCGCCGCCGCCATTGCGGCGCACATCCCCAACCACGCCTCGCTGTTTATCAATATCGGCACCACCACCGAGGCCATCGCACGCGAACTGCTCGGCCACAAGGGCCTGAAGATCATCACCAACAACCTGCATGTGGCCGCCCAGCTCAGCGCCAAGGCCGACTTCGAAGTGCTGGTGGCCGGCGGCACGGTGCGCAGCGATGGCGGCGTGGTGGGTCAGGCGGCGGTGGATTTCATCCGCCAGTTCAAGGTCGACTTCGCCCTGGTCGGCATCAGCGGCATCGACGAGGACGGTAGCCTGCTCGACTTCGACTACCAGGAAGTGCGGGTTTCCCAGGCCATTATCGACAACGCGCGCCAGGTGTTCCTGGCCGCCGACTCCAGCAAGTTCGGCCGCAATGCCGTGGTCCGCCTGGGCTCCATCACCCTGGTCGACCGCGTTTTCACCGATGCCGCCCCCTCCAGCGCCATCGGCCGCCTGCTCAGCGAGCACAAGGTGCAGCTCGACCTGGTCTGAACCCGTCTTTTATTTACAAAAAAAATTGACCACTGAGCGCGAAAGCGCAGGATCGGGGTGGCGAAGTCGCGTCTATTCAACTAGCATATTTTCGAAAGTGAACATTTAAAAGTTCAATTCCGACCTTTCGGTGCTGCCATGACCATTCGCCACGCCCTCACGACCCCGCTCGCGGAAATCTATGACCTCGCCGTGATCGGTGGCGGCATCAACGGCGTGGGCATCGCCGCCGATGCAGCCGGGCGTGGCCTGTCGGTGTTCCTTTGCGAAAAGGACGATCTGGCCCAGCACACCTCCTCGGCCAGCAGCAAACTGATTCATGGCGGCCTGCGCTACCTGGAACACTATGAGTTCCGTCTGGTGCGCGAGGCCCTGGCCGAGCGTGAAGTGCTGCTGGCCAAAGCCCCGCATATCGTCAAGCCGATGCGTTTTATCCTGCCGCACCGCCCACACCTGCGTCCGGCCTGGATGATTCGCGCCGGCCTGTTCCTCTACGACCATCTCGGCAAGCGCGAGAAGCTGGCCGGCTCGCGCGGCCTGCGCTTCGGTGCCGGCAGCCCGCTCAAGACCGAGATCAGCCGCGGTTTCGAATACTCCGACTGCTGGGTCGACGACGCACGCCTGGTGGTGCTTAACGCCATGGCCGCCCGCGAACAGGGTGCCCATGTGCACAGCCGTACCCGCTGCGTCAGCGCCCGGCGCAGCAAGGGGCTGTGGCATATCCATCTGGAGCGCGCCGACGGCAGCCTGTTCTCGATCCGCGCCCGAGCCTTGGTCAACGCCGCCGGCCCCTGGGTGGCGCGCTTTATCCGCGACGACCTGAAGCAGGACTCGCCCTACGGCATCCGCCTGATCCAGGGCAGCCATATCGTGGTACCCCGCCTGTTCGATGGCGAACAGGCCTATATCCTGCAGAACGAAGACCGCCGTATCGTCTTCGCCATCCCCTATCAGGAGCGCTTTACCCTGATCGGCACCACCGACCGCGAATACCAGGGCGACCCGGCCAAGGTGGCGATTACCGACACCGAGATCGATTACCTGCTGCAGGTGGTCAATGCCCATTTCAAGAAGCCGCTGAGCCGCAGCGATATCGTCCACACCTATGCCGGTGTGCGGCCATTGTGCGACGACGAGTCGGACGATCCCTCAGCGGTCACCCGCGACTACACCCTGGCCCTGTCCGGCCATCCCGGCGAGGCACCGCTGCTGTCGGTGTTCGGAGGCAAGCTGACCACCTACCGCAAACTGGCCGAATCCGCACTGGCACAACTAGCTGGGTACTTCCCGAAAATGGGCCCGAGCTGGACCGCCAGCAGCCCGCTGCCCGGCGCGGAGCAGCTGGACAGCCAGAGCGCCCTGGTCGAGGCCCTGTGCGGGCGCTTTGGCTGGCTACCCACCACACTGGCCCGCCGCTGGGCCAGCAGTTATGGCAGCCGCAGCTGGATCATGCTCAAGGGGGTTGTCAATCTCGAGGACCTGGGCGAGCACCTGGGCAGTGGCCTCTATGCCCGCGAAGTGGATTACCTGTGCCAGCAGGAGTGGGCCATGCAGGCCGAAGACATTCTCTGGCGGCGCAGCAAGCTCGGCCTGTTTATGACCCCGGCGCAGCAGACCCGGCTCACCCACTATCTGGGTATCCACTCACCCCGCAGCCCGGAAGACGCCCACGCGGCCTAAGGCCTGAGACCGCCAGCAGCCAAACCCGCAGCGGGTAAAAGCGCCAGAATAAAAAATGATAGGGAATCATTTTTAACGTCGCGCAGCGATGGCACGCAGGGCGCGCCTCTATGACGGCAGGCCATAAAAAATTGTCTGGAACAATCTTTAACGTCGCGTAGCGACGGCCCACAGGGTGGCCGCTATGACAGGCAGGCCATAAAAAATTGTCTGGAACAATCTTTAACGTCGCGTAGCGACGGCCCACAGGGTGGCCGCTATGACAGGCAGGCCATAAAAAATTGCCTGGAGCAATTTTTAACGTCGCGTAGCGACGGCCCGAAGGGTGGCCGCCATGGATGGCGGCCATAAAAAAAGGCGACCGAAGTCGCCCAAATTGCCTTGCGTGCTCTGCTTCCGGGGATTCAGCTCTGCTTGCGCTTGTGCGAATCCTTCCAGATGAAATAGCCAACACCGGCGAAGAAGGCGACCATCAAACCGACCGTGCCGATTCCTGCGAGAACTACGACATCGACAAACATGGGGTGCCTCCTGCGTGAAGCCTGTGTGGGAATGGCTTCAAGTTAACAGGCGGCGGCAGGCGGCTATTGATCCAGATCAAGACGGCACTAGGGCCAGGCGGCGAGACGCGGGTTAACTGATCCAGATCAATGGATCGCCCCCGCAACAGCGGAAATCAGGACTTTTTCGGTTTTCCCTTGGGCTTTTTCTTGCCTTTGGGCAAAGGCAGGGCCTGCTCGAAGGCCTCGCGCAACTCATTGAGTTTCTTGTCGCGCAGGTCGTGGATGCGCTTGTCGCGCTCGGCGGTGAAATCGATCAGCTTGTCGTCGTGGCTCATGGGGTTCGGATCATGCGAAAGGTCAGATTCAGGCGTGGCGTACAGGGGCTGCGCGTCTTCGCCACTTGGTGCTGCCAATAATGCTGGGTCGGCCCGCGCATGACCAGCAGCGAACCATGATTGAGCAGCAGCGAGTGTTCGATACGGCTCTGCCCCTTGCGCCTGAAATCGAAACGCCGGCTGCCGCCCAGGTTGAGCGAGGCGATCAGCGGATTGCGCCCCAGCTCCGCTTCATCGTCACTGTGCCAGCCCATGGAGTCCTGGCCGTCGCGGTAATAGTTGAGCAATACGCCATTGAGCGGCTGCCCCAGTGTCGCTACCAGCCGGGCGCGAATCTGCGCCAGCAAGGGCGTCCAGGCCAGGGGCGAGTGGCTCAGGCCGGAATAACGGTAGCGCGCCTCGGCATCGCCATACCAGGCAACCAGACGCGGCACCACATGCTCACGCCCGTAAAGCCGCACCCGGGGCTGCTGCCAGGGCGTTTCGGCGACGAGCTGCGCCAACCACTGATCGGCCATCGCCGGCTCCAGCCAGTTGGCCTGGAAGTCCAGTTCGGCGTCGGGCAGCTGCAGGGGGGCGTCATCAAATAGCATCGCGGGCACGTCAAGTAAGGAGACAAGCTGAGTCTGTACGAGACGCCAGCCCTGTGCACTCGGTTCTGCCAGGGTTTAGGTCGCCAGATGGTTTCAGACTTCCACATCCACCCACAAACCCTGACGCGGCATGTCGCCCAGCACCGCCTCGTCGGCCGCATCGACTTCGCCTTCGGCCAGCTCCGCGGGCGTGTAACCACGGCGCTGACGGCGACGCTGTTCTTCGCGCAGCAGCATCTCCGCTTCCTGCGGATGGCGTTTATCCAGGCTCACGCCACTCTCCTTGGCACTTTCGGCCGCTGGCGTAACTGGCGGAATTTCCGGGCGAGGCTTGATCACGTCCTGCTGCACCGTGACCGGAGCCAGGCTGTGGGGGATAGGCGGTAGCATTCTATCTGTCCTCCTTTGGTCAGGCTGTCGGCCACACGGACACCGACTTGAGAGCCGCCTCGCTACACTTTCGACAAAGCCAACCACACAAAGTGCCGACTGCAGATTAATGCGCCTTGGGCCAGGGCCCGACCCTGCGTTAACATAGTCGGCTTTTTCACGCGGGAGACAAGCATGGCGCAGTATGAACCGGGACAACGCTGGATCAGTGACAGCGAAGCTGAGCTGGGGCTGGGAACCGTTCTGATGCAGGACGGCCGCATGCTTACCGTGCTCTACCCGGCCACCGGCGAAACCCGCCAGTACGCCATGCGCAATGCACCGCTGACCCGCGTGCGCTTCTCCCCGGGCGACGAGATCACCCATTTCGAAGGCTGGAAGCTGACCGTGCAGGAAGTCGACGATGTCGACGGCCTGCTGGTCTATCACGGCCTCAACGCCCAGCACGAAAGCGTCACCCTGCCGGAAACCCAGCTGTCGAACTTTATCCAGTTCCGCCTGGCCAGCGACCGTCTGTTCGCCGGGCAGATCGACCCGCTGCCCTGGTTCGCCCTGCGCTATCGCACCCTGGAGTTCACCAGCAAGCAGCTGCAATCCTCGCTCTGGGGCCTGGGCGGCGTGCGCGCGCAACCTATTGCCCACCAGCTGCATATCGCCCGTGAAGTCGCCGACCGCATCGCCCCGCGCGTGCTGCTGGCCGACGAAGTGGGTCTGGGCAAGACCATCGAAGCCGGCCTGGTGATCCACCGCCAGCTGCTGTCCGGGCGCGCCAACCGGGTGCTGATCCTGGTGCCGGAAAACCTCCAGCACCAGTGGCTGGTGGAAATGCGCCGACGCTTCAACCTGGACGTGGCGCTGTTCGACGCCGAACGCTTTATCGAAAGCGACGCCAGCAACCCCTTCGAAGACTGCCAGCTGGCGCTGGTCGCACTGGAATGGCTGTGCGAGGACGAGAAGGCCCAGGACGCGCTGTTTGGTGCCGGCTGGGACCTGCTGGTGGTCGACGAGGCCCACCACCTGGTCTGGCATCCCGAGCACGCCAGCGAGGAATATCGCCTGGTCGAACAGCTGGCCGAGGTGATTCCCGGCGTGCTGCTGCTGACCGCCACCCCGGAGCAACTGGGCCAGGACAGCCACTTCGCGCGCCTGCGTCTGCTCGACCCCAACCGCTTCCACGACCTCGAAGCCTTCCGCGCCGAGAGCGCCCACTACCAGCCGGTCGCCGAAGCGGTGCAGGAACTGCTCGACCAGGGCCGCCTGTCACCTGCCGCACACAAGACCATCCACGATTTCCTCGGTAACGAGGGCGAAGCCCTGCTGGCCGCGGTCAATGATGGCGACAGCGAAGCCGCGGCGCGCCTGGTGCGCGAACTGCTCGACCGCCATGGCACCGGCCGCCTGCTGTTCCGTAACACCCGCGCCGCCGTGCAGGGTTTCCCGGATCGCGAGCTGCACCCCTATCCCCTGGCCAGCCCGGACGAGTATCTGGAGCTGCCGGTGGGCGAGCATGCCGATCTCTACCCGGAAGTGAGCTACCAGGCCCAGGCCGAATTTGGCGATGAGCAGCGCTGGTGGCAGTTCGACCCGCGCGTCGAATGGCTGATCGACACCCTGAAGATGCTCAAGAAATTCAAGGTGCTGGTGATCTGCGCCCACGCCGAAACCGCTATGGACCTGGAAGACGCCCTGCGTGTGCGCAAAGGTATTCCGGCCACGGTGTTCCATGAGGGCATGAGCATCCTCGAGCGTGACCGCGCGGCGGCCTATTTCGCCGACGAAGAATTCGGTGCCCAGGTGCTGATCTGTTCGGAAATCGGCTCGGAAGGGCGCAACTTCCAGTTCTCCCATCATCTGGTGCTGTTCGACCTGCCGGCCCACCCGGACCTGCTCGAACAGCGCATCGGCCGCCTCGACCGGATCGGTCAGAAGCACCGCATCCAGTTGCACGTGCCGTACCTGGAAAACAGCCCACAGGAACGTCTGTTCCAGTGGTATCACCAGGCGCTGAACGCCTTCCTCGCCACCTGCCCGACCGGCAACGCCCTGCAGCACCAGTTCGGCAGCCGCCTGTTGCCGCTGCTGGAAAATGGCGATGACGGCGAATGGCAGACCCTGGTCGACGAGGCCAAGACCGAGCGTCTGCGCCTTGAAGGCGAGTTGCACGCCGGCCGCGACCGCCTGCTGGAACTCAACTCCGGTGGTGCCGGCGAAGGCGAAGCGCTGGTCGAGGCGATTCTCGAGCAGGACGACCAGTTCGCCCTGCCGATCTATATGGAGCAGCTGTTCGACGCCTTCGGCATCGACAGCGAAGACCATTCCGACAACGCCCTGATCCTGCGCCCCAGCGAAAAGATGCTGGATGCCAGCTTCCCGCTTGGCGACGACGAAGGCGTGACCATCACCTACGACCGCGACATGGCCCTGGCCCGCGAGGACATGCAGTTCCTCACCTGGGAACACCCCATGGTGCAGGGCGGCATGGACCTGGTGCGCTCCGGTTCCATGGGCAATACCGGCGTGGCGCTGATCAAGAACAAGGCGCTGAAACCCGGCACCGTGCTGCTGGAGCTGCTGTATGTCAGCGAAGTGGTGGCACCACGCGCCCTGCAACTGGGCCGCTACCTGCCGCCTATCGCCCTGCGCTGCCTGCTCGATGCCAACGGCAACGACCTGGCGCACAAGGTGGCCTTCGAAACCTTGAACGACCAGCTTGAAAGCGTGCCGCGGGCCAGCGCCAACAAGTTCGTCCAGGCCCAGCGTGACAGCCTCAACCCGCTGATCAACGCCGGCGAAAGCAAGGTCGCCGAACGCCACGCTGCGCGCGTCGACGAAGCCAAGCGCCGCCTGGCCGCCGAGACCGAGGAGGAACTGGCGCGCCTGGTCGCCCTGCAGGCAGTCAACCCCAGCGTGCGCGACAGCGAACTCAACGCCCTGCGCCAGCAGCGCGAGCAGGGCCTGGCCATGCTCGACAAGGCCGCCTTGCGCCTGGAAGCCATACGCGTGCTGGTCGCCGGCTAAACCGCCGCCTCCCCTGCGGGTTTAACTCTGGCCCGCAACAAAAATGCCGCTCACTTGAGACAAGTGAGCGGCATTTTTTGTATATGTCCCAGTACGAGGCGGCGCTTAAGTGTGACGGGGCCAGCCTTGGTAGGGTGCGCCGTGCGCACCAGGGCTTGCTGCAGATTCTTGGTGCGCACAGCCTGGGCGACCCCGCGTCACCCTACCCATTGCCGCCTCTACAGGCAGTGTCACTCGTCCCCAAGCGCCCCATCCAACACGTAATTGCAGAGTCTGTTTAAACCACTGACTGAGGTGCATCCGCCAGCAGACCTATGCCGGCACGGCGTTGACCATACCTTGCTGCATCCTTGCTGAATCGCTCACAAAGCAGCGCGAGGCCTGCAACAGCGCCAGCATGGTCAGCAGCAGCGCCACGGGTATCAGGTACATGGCCCCGTGCAGGCCCACCGCCTTGAAGGTTTCGTTCATTTCCGTGGCTCCGGCCGCGAGCATCGCCGCCTGGGCGTAGTGGTCCGACAGCAGCCCCACCGCCACCGGCCCCAGGCCGCCACCGAGCAGATACAGGCCGGCGAAGAACAGGGCCATGGCGGTGGCGCGCAGGCGCGGCTCGATCACATCCTGGATCGCCGTGTAGACGCAGGTGTAGAAGTTGTAGGCAAACAACCAGCCGATACTGAACAGGGTGACAAACAGGGCGACTTCAATGCGCCCGGCGTGCAAGGCATAGCCGGTGGCCAGCGCCGCGACCAGCATGCTCAGGGCGGCAAACAGCAGACGCCCGCTTTGCCAGCGCTGATGAATCTTGTCCGCCAGCCAGCCACCCAGGGTCAGCCCGAGCAACCCGGTCAGGCCGACGATAACCCCGGTGGCCATCGCCGCCTGCTCCAGCGGCAACAGGAAGTAGCGCTGCAGCATCGGCACCATAAACGAGTTGCAGGCGTAGGTGGCAAAGTTGAACGCCAGCCCGGCCAGCACCAGCCACCAGAAGGTGCGAATCGTCAGAACCTTGCGCAGCGGCTTGTCCACCGGAGTGGTCAACGACTGCACCTGCTCCGCCGCACCGCGCCGGGGTTCTTTGATAAAGAACATGAAGAGCGCCAGGATCACCCCCGGCACGGCGGCGATAAAGAACGGCGCGCGCCAGCTGTCGAAGGCCGTGACCATGGCCCCGATGGTGAAGAAGGCCAGCAGCAGCCCCAGCGGCAGCCCGAGCATAAAGATGCCCATGGCCCGCGCCCGCTTGTGGGCGGGGAACAGGTCGCCGATCAGCGAGTTGGCCGCCGGCGCATAGCTGGCCTCGCCAATGCCGACCCCCATGCGAATCAGCAGAAAGCTCCAGAAGTTCCAGGCCAGGCCATTGACCGCCGTCAGCCCGCTCCATACCGCCAGGCCCCAGCCCATGATTTTGCGCCGCGCGCCGGTGTCGGCCATGCGCCCCAGGGGTACACCGGCAATTGCATAAACGATGGTGAAGGCGGTGCCGATCAACCCCAACTGAAAGTCGCTGAGGCCCCACTCCATGCGAATCGGCTCGATGATGATGGCCGGAATGGTACGGTCGAAGAAGTTGAACAGGTTGGCGAGAAATAGCAGAAACAAAATACGCCAGGCATTCGCCGCTTGCTGGGACTGCTGCATGGAATCCATCTCTTTTATTGTTATGACCGCGATTGCACCGCGGCTGCACGGGCGTGCATGACAGTGATTGCCAAGCACCTGTGCGGTCGAATCTAGAGCCTGTGATCCGCGCTGTCTGTGACTATTTGTACTGTTGATGTCAGTGAATCGTACGGAGTAAAGTCGCCGGCCGCGCCAACCCAGCGATCAAAAACCAATCAACGCTGTCGAACATTTCCCACGCGGGGTCTCACACGCCTGGGCACGCCCCTTTGTGCATTATCCAGAGGGCGTGCCACCCAGGGTGACGGGGGGACAGTTCAATCACAGGAGAGCAGAGTGACGCGCATCGGCAAGGAGCATTTTATCGGCCTGGAGTGGTTACGTTTTCTGCTCGGCGTCTATGTGGTGGTGTTCCATACCCTGCATAACTACCCCAGCGAGGAAAAACCTTCCTGGCTGGTGGACCTGACCGGGGTCGGGTTCTTTGCCACCAGCAGCTTCTTCGTGCTGTCCGGCTTTCTGCTGGCCCATGTGTACTGCCGCCAGGGGCAATTGCGCGAACCCGCCCGCAGCTTCTGGAGCAGGCGTTTCGCCAACCTCTATCCGCTGCACCTGTTTTCCCTGCTGCTGACGATCAGCGTGCTGTTTATCATCGGTTACCTCGGCATCCCGCCCGATGACAGCAAAGCCAGCATCCGCTTCGTGGTTTATGACACCAACGCAGACCTGGCAGGCGCGTCCCGGGAGACCCTTGAGCATTTCATGAGCAATGGCGAACTGCTGCTCAACTCCGTCTTGCAATTGCTTATGCTGCAAGCCTGGAACCCCTATTACCTGACGTTCAATGCGCCGTTGTGGTCGATTTCCACGCTGTTTTTCTTCTACCTGAGCTTTCCCCTGCTGGCACCGCGCCTGATGCGCTCACGCCACAAGGGCCGGTGGCTGGTCGCAATCACCCTGATCTACCTGCTGCCGCCGCTCTGGGTAATCCAGAACCAGGAATATGGCATGCCCTACACCGGCATGCTGCACCGCATGCCCCTGCTGCGCCTGCCGGAGTTTCTCGCCGGGATTCTGTTGTACGGGTTGTTCCGCCAGCAGCGCGACAGCGGATATGCACCGCAACTGGGCACCAGGCTGTTGCTCGGCGGCTTCTGCCTGCTGTGCTTTGGCGCAGCAGTCTGGCTGCTCAAGGGCGAACGGTTCTGGTACTTCCTGCTGCATAACGGCTTGCTGCTGCCCGCGCAACTGGCTCTGGTCTACCTCTGCGCCCTGATCGCCACGCCCGGCAACGCCCGCCTGATCCACTGGTCGCAGCGCCTGGGCACGGCATCGCTGCCGCTGTTTGTTCTACATGTGCCGGCTTTCATCCTGTTTTCCCGCTCGGAAAAGCTCCTCGGCGTGGCTTCGCCAGCCTGTTTCGAGCACTGGGCCAGCTGTGCCCGGCAGGCCGCTGAACAACCGCTGTCGCTGTGGCTCTACCCGCTTTTTCTGCTGCTGACGGTTGCCTTGTGCGTCTGGGCGCAAGAACAAGCCGTAGTCCCGGCACGCCGATTGCTACTCAAACGTCTACCGGTATCTGCCCAGTAAAGATCCCCCAGCAATGAGGAATCATTTACCGATAAAATGGTCGGAAATTCAGCCCCTGGGTCAACTGGGGGCGTTCTACTTTTCTTGCTTCGTCTGGTGAATCCGTGTCATTGAAAATCGTCAAACAACCCTCCCAACACGGCGTCCCCTCCTCCCTATTCCATCTGGCCTCTATCGCCTTGTTGCTCTGCACCGCTCAAGTACAGGCATTCTCGCTGGATGACGTGGCCGCCAAGGCCAGGGCGCTGGGCGAGAAAAACTACAGCGCACCGGCCAGCAATCTGTCCGCCGAGTTTCGCGAGATGCCTTTCGCCGACTATCAGAAAATCCAGCCGCGCCCTGAAAAGTTCGAGTGGAGCGAGCGTGATACGCCCTTCAAGCTGGGCTTTTATCACCAGGGCATGCACTTCAATACACCGGTAAAGATCAACGAGGTCACCGCCACCACCGTCACGGAAATCAAGTACGACCCCGAACGCTTTGATTTCGGCGACCTGAAACTCGATCAACAATCGACCCAAAATATTGGCTATGCCGGTTTTCGAGTGATCTACCCGATCAACCAGAAAAACAAGCAGGACGAGATCATGAGCATGCTCGGTGCCAGCTACTTCAGGGTGATCGGCAAAGGCCAGGTGTACGGTTTATCGGCCCGCGGCCTGGCCATCGACACCGCACTGCCCAGCGGCGAGGAATTCCCCTATTTCCGCGAGTTCTGGATCGAACGGCCAAAGCCGCAGGACAAGCACCTGGTCATTTTCGCCCTGCTCGACTCACCGCGCGCGACCGGTGCCTACCGCTTCACCCTGCGCCCCGGCAAGAACGCAGTGGTGGATGTGCAGGCCCGCGTGTACCTGCGCACCGCAGTCGACGAGCTGGGCCTGGCACCGCTGACCAGCATGTTCCTGTTCGATCCGAAACAGCCGCCCAGGCAGCAAAGTTTCCGCCCCGCCCTGCATGACTCCAATGGCCTGGCGATCCACGCCGGCAATGGCGAGTGGCTCTGGCGTCCGCTGAACAACCCGAAACACCTGGCCGTCAGCAGCTGGCAGGTGGAAAACCCGAAAGGCTTCGGTTTGCTCCAACGCGGTCGCGAGTTCTCCCGCTACGAAGACCTCGACGACCGCTACGATCTACGCCCCAGCGCCTGGATCGAACCCAAGGGGGACTGGGGCAAAGGCCGCATCAAGCTGGTGGAAATCCCCACCCAGGACGAGACCAACGACAACATAGCGGCATTCTGGACGCCGGATAAGTTGCCGGAACAAGGCCAGCCCCTGGAGTTCGCCTACCGCATGCACTGGACCCGCGACGAGCAGGCGCTGCATCAGCCGGACAACGCCTGGGTCGCCCAGACGCTGCGTGCGGTGGGTGAAGACAAGCAAGCCAACCTGATCCGCGAACTGGACGACAGCATCGCCCTGCTGATCGACTTCGAAGGCCCCGCACTGGCCAAACTGACGCAAGACACCCCACCGAGCTCGCAAGTCAGCGTCGGCGACAATGCCAGGCTGATAGCTAACAGCCTGCGTTATAACCCCGCCAGCAAAGGCTGGCGCCTGACTTTGCGGATCAAGGTCAAAGACCCGGCGCAGCCGGTTGAGATGCGCGCGGCACTGGTTGATGGCGAGCAGCCGCTGAGTGAAACCTGGAGCTATCAATTACCCGCCGACACGGCCAGCAGTCGATGAGCGCGCGAACGCCTCAAGTAGGCCTGGACGCCTATCTGGCCGAGCTGCCGCTGCCTGAGGCCGAGCGCGAGACGCTGGCCCAGGCTGCGAGTTTCGCCGAGTTGCACCGGCAGCTGTCCGGCCAGCCGGCGCAGAGCACCGACGAAGCCGTCTGCCAGTCCGCGGCACGCCGCCTGCAACTGGGCGCTGGAGCCAGCCTGAACGAGGCCGGCATCCTCGGCGCAGACGCCGCCGGGCGGCCGCGCATCGAGGCGACCCCACCGCTGAACCGCAGCCATGTGACGCCCGAGGCCTGGCGCACCAATATCCTTACCCGCGGCTGGCGCAAACTGCTCGGTAGAAAGAGCCCGCCGCCGCCACCGCGCCAACAACTGGAACCCGCGCGCTGGCGCCAGGTCGGCTCACGCCGCCGGCTGATTTTACTGCTGCTGATGCTCGGGCAAACCGTCGTGGCGACCTGGTACATGAACAGCATCCTGCCCTACCAGGGCTGGATGCTGATCGACCTGCAGGAAATCATGCAACAAGGCCTGCAACAGAGCCTTATCCAAGTGCTGCCTTATGTGGTGCAGTTCAGCATTCTGGTGCTGTTCTCCATCCTGTTCTGCTGGGTCTCCGCGGGTTTCTGGACCGCCTTGATGGGCTTCTGGGAGCTGCTGCGCGGCTATGACAGATACGGGATTTCCGGCGCTCATGCGGGCACTCAGCCGATTCCCGCCGAGGCGCGAACGGCAATCATCATGCCGATCTGCAACGAGGACGTGCCGCGGGTATTCGCCGGGTTGCGCGCAACCTACGAGTCGGTAGCCGCCACCGGCGATCTCGACCGCTTCGATTTCTTCGTCCTCAGCGACAGCGGCGACGCCGACATTATCGTCGCCGAACAAAGCGCCTGGCTGGAGCTGTGCCAGGCCTGCAAGGGCTTCGGGAAAATCTTCTACCGGCGTCGACGCCGCCGGGTCAAACGCAAAAGTGGCAATATCGACGACTTTTGCCGACGTTGGGGCAGCAACTACCGCTATATGGTAGTGCTCGATGCCGACAGCGTGATGAGTGGCGAAAGCCTGACCTGCCTGGTGCGCCTGATGGAAAACAATCCCCAGGCCGGGATTATCCAGACGGCACCGAAGTCCGCGGGCATGAGCACCCTCTATGCACGCCTGCAACAATTCGCCACCCGCGCCTACGGGCCGCTGTTCACCGCCGGCCTGCACTACTGGCAACTCGGCGAATCGCATTACTGGGGGCACAACGCGATCATCCGCGTACAACCCTTTATCGACCACTGCGCCCTGGCACCGCTGCCGGGCAAGGGCTCATTCGCCGGCGCGATCATGTCCCATGACTTCGTCGAAGCGTCACTGATGCGCCGCGCCGGCTGGGGCGTATGGATCGCCTACGACGTACCCGGCAGCTATGAAGAACTGCCGCCCAACCTGATCGACGAGCTGGAACGCGATCGCCGCTGGTGCCATGGCAACCTGATGAACTTCCGCCTGTTCCTGGTCAAGGGCATGCATCCGGTGCACCGCGCGGTGTTCCTTACCGGGGTGATGTCCTACCTGTCGGCACCGCTGTGGTTCCTCTTCCTGCTGCTTTCCACCGCGCTGCTGGCGACCCATACCCTGCTGGAGCCGCAGTACTTCCTGGTGCCCGGCCAGTTGTTCCCGGTCTGGCCGCGCTGGAACCCGGAGCAGGCCATTGCCCTGTTCTCCACCACCCTGACCCTGCTGTTCCTGCCCAAACTGCTCAGTGTCCTGCTGATCTGGATCAAGGGTGCGCACGCCTATGGCGGCGCGTTCAAGGTCTGCCTCAGCATGCTGCTGGAAATGCTCTTCTCGGTGCTGCTGGCACCGGTCAGGATGCTGTTCCACACCCGCTTCGTCACCGCAGCCTTTCTCGGCTGGTCGGTGCAATGGAACTCGCCACAACGTGACGATGGCATCACCACCTGGAGCGACGGCGTGCGGCGACACGGCTGGCAAACCCTGCTGGGGATTTTCTGGACAGCCGGGGTTGCCTGGCTCGACCCGGTATTTCTCTGGTGGCTGGCACCGATCGTGGTGTCGCTGATGGTGTCGATCCCGGTATCGGTGATCTCCAGCCGTTTGAGCCTGGGGCTGAGTGCCCGGCGCAACCAGCTGTTCCTCATCCCCGAAGAGTCGAACCCGCCCCAGGAGCTGGTTTCCACCTACACCTACGCCAAACACAACCGCGAGCATGCCCTGCATCAGGGGTTTATCGCCGCAGCGCTGCAGCCGTTTCCCAATGCACTGGCATGCGCCATGGCAACCGCTCGCCATGGCACTTCGCCACGCCTCGAAACGGCCCGCCAGCGCCTGCTGCAGCATGCCCTGAACAACGCGCCGGAAAGGCTCGACGGACCGAGCAAACTGGCCCTGTTGAGCGACCCCGTGGCGCTCAGCCGCCTGCATGCACGGCTCTGGGAACAGACCAAGCAACACCCCTCATGGCAACACGCCTTTAGCCAGGCTGGAGAACAGCCGGCCCGTTTGCCGGCCATGCAGGCCAGGCTTCCCCTCTCGCCGTCCAGCCCGGTAGCCGGCTAGCCAGCCTTCGACTACGCCACCAGGCGGATCGCAGCAGAAGGCTCTACTACCGAGTAGAGCCGCCGATCCGCAGCCAGCCGCTTGCCTTGTGCGCAGGCTCACTATACTGATGCCAGATCGCCATATTCTTCATGCAGAATCGGTGACAGCATTAATCGACACGTGCGTGGTTCACGACGGCCAGGATCTTTGTCGTGGCCGCAGGCCCTGTCGATGGTTGTGCAAGGCTGTATAGAACGGCAGGTCGCCATGTCCCTTCACAGACAACCCGGCAAGCGGGGCAAGATGTCGCTACGCTCAGGCCTCATCCTGTTGCTGGCGCAATTGCTGTGCCTGGCCGAGGCCCTGGCTGCGGAAAAAATGCGCTTGCAACTGCGCTGGCTGCATCAGTTCCAGTTCGCCGGCTACTACATGGCCCAGGAGAAAGGCTTTTACCGTCAGGCCGGGCTGGAGGTGGATATTCGCCAGGGCGGCCCGGGCAGCCCACCGGCGCTGGACAGCCTGCTCGCAGGGGATGCCGACTTCGCCATCAGCAATAGCGGCCTGATCATCGCGCATATGGCCGGCAAACCCGTGGTGGCGCTAGCCGCCATCATGCAAAGCTCGCCCAGCGTCTGGATAGTGCGGGCCGACTCCGGCATCTACACCCCCCAGGACCTGGCCGGCAAACGGGTGATGGTGATGCCGCTGCCGCAAAGCGCAGAACTGCGCATCATGCTGATACGCGAAGGCATCGGCCTCGATCAGATTCAGGAGCAGCCCACCAGCTTCAATCCGCAGGATCTGATCGACGGCAAGACCGACGCCTATAACGGCTACCTGTCCAACGAACCCTTCTGGCTAAAGCAGCAGCAGGTTGCCTATCGCCTGATCAAACCGCGCGAATACGGGGTCAACTTCTACAACGATGTGCTCACTACCCGCCGCGAACTGCTGCAACAGCGTCCGAAGCAGGTGGAAGCCTTTCTCCAGGCCAGCCTGCGCGGCTGGCAGTACGCCATGGACCATATCGAAGAAAGCGTGCAGCTGATCCATCGCAGCTACGCCCCCGACAAGAGCCTGGAACACCTGCGTTTCGAGGCCGAGGAACTGAAGAAACTGGTGATGCCCGAGCTGGTGCAGCTGGGCCATATGAACCCCGGGCGCTGGCAGGCCATCGCCGAGCACTATGTGTCCCTGGACATGGCCCAGGGCCCCATCGAGCTGGACGGTTTTATCTACAACCGCAAGGTCGAAACCGATCACCGCCTGCTCTATCAGGTGCTGGCGGGTGCCGTGCTGATCGTGCTGGCCGTGGCCGCCATCGCCCTGCGCTTTGCCCACCTGAGCAGCCGCCTGCGCCTGGAAGTCGGCCGCCGCCGCGAGGCCGAGGAAAAGCTGCTGTGCAGCAACCAGCAACTCGAGACGCTGGCCAATACCGACCGCCTGACCGGGCAATGGACCCGGCGCAAGTTCGAAGAGGTGGCCCAGCAGGAAATCGCCCGCGCCGAACGTTACCCCCTGGACCTCAGCCTGATCTTTTTCGATATCGACCATTTCAAACTGATCAACGACCAATATGGCCACGAGGTGGGGGACAAGGTACTGAGCGGCGTGGCGCACAGGATCAAGGCCCAGCTGCGCCAATCCGACTGCCTGTGCCGCTGGGGTGGCGAGGAATTCATCATCTTTATGCCGCACACCGACCTGGCCCACGCCTGCGCGATAGCGGAGAAGTTGCGCCTGCTGCTGGTGGCCGAACCGCTACTGGAGCAGATCAGCGTCAGCGCCAGCTTCGGTGTCGCGCAATGGCACCGGGGGCAGCCCCTGAGCGGGCTGGTGGGCTGCGCGGACCAGATGCTCTACCGCGCCAAACAGCTGGGCCGCAACCGGGTCGAATGCCTGGCCAGCGTCACCGCCAGCCCCACGCCATAGCTCGCCACCTGCCGCAAACGTCGCGCCGCTCGGGGAAATCCGACCCCTACTCCGCCAGCAATGCGGCCTGGCTACGCCACTCGGCCAACCAGCCCAGGCCTGCGCCCTCGCCCGGGCGATATTCGGCACCCAGCCAGCCGCGATAGCCCACCTGACGCAAGGCCGCCAAAGCCGCGGCGAAATCCAGCGCGCCGCTGCCCGGTACACCCCGCCCTGGGCAGTCGGCAAACTGCACATGGCCGATGCGCCCGGCCAGCAGTTCGATGCCCGCCCGCAGGTCCAGGCCCTGGCGCGCCATATGGTAGAGGTCGTACTGCGCCGCCAGGTTGGGATGAGCCACCGCACTGAGCAGCGCGTCCAGCTGTTCAGGGGTATTGATCAGGAAACCCGGCATGTCCAGTGGGTTGATCGCCTCGACCAGCACGCCGATGCCCAATAACCCAAAGGCCTCGGCCGCCTGGCGCAGATTGGCCTGCAAACAGGCCAGCGCCTGCTCCGGATCGACGCCCGCCGCCAGACGGCCCGGCAGCACATTGACCCAGGCCGGGCGAACCATGGCCGCATAGCTCAAGGCCTCCTGCAGCGCCGCAGCGAACTCGGCCTGGCGCGCCGGCACGGCGGCCAGGCCGGCACCGCCACTCATCAGATCCCCGGCCGGCAGATTGATCAGCACCAGCGGCATGCCGGCTGCATCCAGGGCTTCTTTCAGGGCAATCGCCGGCAGCTCGTAGGGAAACTGAATTTCCACCCCATCGAAACCGGCGGCAGCCGCTGCCACCACCCGCTCACGCAAGGGCAGTTGGGTAAACAGCATGGACAGATTGGCGGCGATTTTCATAAAGATGTTCCAGTCAGGAGCTACACCCTGCTTTTGTAGGGTGGGTTAGTGGCGCAGAGCAGATTTCCAATATCGGACGCGGAATTTGCGCGCCACGTAACCCACCAGGCGATTTTCGGTTTATCCACCGGGCCATCCCCATCGTCACACCTCGGGCTGCCGATACAGCTGCACCAGGGTCGCGGGGTCATGTTCGAGATGGCCCTGGCTGCCGTGCAGGCGCATCAATTGTGCGGCCAGACCGCTGAGCGGGGTGGCCGCGCCAACCTCGCGGGACAGCTTGACCGCTGTGTCCAGATCCTTGAGCAGGGTGCGCACATGCCACTTGACCGGTTCGAACTGGCTGGCGGCCATTTGCGGGGCGAGAATCTGCAGCGGTTTGGAGTCGGCAAAACCACCGGCCAGGGCATCCGCGAGCAGACTGGCATCGACCCCGGACTGCTCCGCCAGGGCCACCACCTCGGCGAGCACCAGGGCATTGCAGGCGACGATCATCTGGTTGCACACCTTGGTCACCTGGCCGGCCCCGACATCGCCCATGCGCGTCAGGCGCTGGCCCAGATGCGCCAGGATCGGCCGGGCCCGCTCGATATCCTCCTCGCGCCCGCCGGCCATGATCGCCAGGCTGCCGCTGGCCGCCCCCGGCGTACCGCCGGATACCGGCGCATCCATCCAGTGCATGCCGGTGCGCGCCAGCAGTTCGGCGGCCATCTCGCGGGTGGCGGCCGGTTCCAGGCTGGAAAAATCCACCAGCAACTGCCCGGGCCGCGCACCCTCGACTATGCCGCCGGGACCGAACACCACCTCGCGCACCACCTCGGTATTGGCCAGGCAGAGCATGATGATATTGGCATCGGTGCACAGCTCCGCGGGGCTCGCCACACACAAGGCACCCTGGGCAGTCAGCGAGACGCACTTGTCCGGCGTGCGATTCCATAGACTCAGGGGGTAGCCGGCAGCCAGCAGACGACGACTCATGGGCAGGCCCATCAGGCCAATACCGGCGAATGCCAGGGCGGGGAGCGAGGTGGACATGGGCGGACTCCTGCATAAAGAAGGCGGCCATTTTAACCCGCAGCGGGGCAACTTCGGCTGCCTGACATCACAGGCCAACGCGCCAATCCACACAAGCGCCACAATCCCTTTATACTCCGCCCGCTTTCCCCGCTATTGAACCGGAGAACCCCCATGTTGAAACGTACCCTGGCCGTCGCTGCAGGCGTTGCCCTGAGCCTTACCGCCGCCCTTTCGCAAGCTGCCGACACCCTGCGTGTCTCGGCCATACCCGATGAAGCCCCCACCGAACTGCTGCGCAAGTTCAAGCCTCTGGGTGCCTACCTGGAACAGCAGCTGGACATGAAAGTCGAGTTCGTCCCTGTATCCGACTACGCCGCCGTGGTCGAAGCCATTGCCGCCGACCGTATCGACCTGGCCTGGCTGGGCGGTTTCACCTTCGTCCAGGCCCGTCTGAAAACCGCCGACACCGCGCACCCGGCGATCCCCCTGGTACAGCGCGCCGAAGACGAAAAATTCACCAGCAAGATCATCAGCGCCGACCCAAGCGTGAACTCGCTGCAGGACCTGAAAGGCAAGACCTTCGCCTTCGGCTCGGTGTCGTCCACTTCGGGCAGCCTGATGCCGCGCTTCTTTATGCTGCAGGACGGCATCAACCCGGAAACCTTCTTCAGCCGCATCGCCTACTCCGGTGCCCATGACGCCACTGCCGCCTGGGTCCAGGCCGGCAAGGCCGACGGCGGCGTACTCAACGCCAGCGTGTGGGACAAGCTGGTCGCCGCCGGCAAGGTCGATAGCGACAAGGTCAAGGTCATCGCCACCACCCCGCCCTACTTCGATTACAACTGGACCGTGCGCGGCACCCTGGATGCGGGCCTGCGCGACAAGATCCAGGCCGCCTTCCTCGCGCTCGACCCGGCCAACCCGGAACACAAGGCGATCCTCGACCTGCAGGCCGCCAGTCGCTTTATCCCGACCCAGGCCGAAAACTACCAGGGCATCGAGCAAGCAGCTGAAGCGGCCGGCCTGTTGAAGTGAGTGTCAGCCTCAGCGGCGTGGGCCTGACCCACGCCAACGGCCAGGTTGCGCTCAGCGGTATCGATCTACAGGTTGGCAGCGGCGAACGGCTGGCCATTATCGGCCCCTCCGGTGCCGGCAAGACCAGCCTGCTGCGCCTGCTGGCCAGCAACCTGCAGCCCAGCAGCGGCCAGCTCAGCCTGCTCGACCAGGACCCCTGGCAGCTCGGCGCACGCCAGCGCCAGCAGCTGCGCGCGCGCATCGGTCTGATTCACCAGGCACCGCCCCTGCCGCCCCGGCAGCGGGTGGTGACGGCGGTGCTGGCCGGCAAGCTTGGTCAATGGTCCCTGGGCAAGAGCCTGCTCAGCCTGCTGCACCCGGTGGATATGCCCGGTGCCCAGGCCACGTTGGCGCGCCTGGACCTGGCGGACAAACTATTCGAGCGTTGCGATCAGCTGTCCGGCGGCCAGCTGCAGCGGGTCGGCATTGCCCGGGTGCTGTACCAGGCTCCGGAGCTGATCCTCGCCGACGAACCGGTGTCGGCCATGGACCCGGTACTGGCCGGGCATACCCTGAGCGTGCTCAATGAGGAGGCCAGCCGGCGCGGCATGACCCTGCTGGCCAGCCTGCATGCGGTGGAGCTGGCCCTGGCGCAGTTCCCGCGGATTATCGGCGTGCGCGAAGGGCGTATCGTCTTCGATCTGCCGCCGGCCAGCATCAGTGCGGCCCAGCTCGAGACCCTGTATGCCAACGAACAGCTGCAACCCCTGCCCGCCTCGCCCGCGACAGTACAGACCAGCCTGCAGATCCCGCGATGCTGAAACCCGCACTGCATGATCCGGCCGTCCTGCCGCGCCTGGCCCTGACCCTGCTGGCGCTGTTGTTGCTGTGGCCAGGTCTGACGCTTAGCGAGCTGAACCTGGCGGTGCTGTTCGATGAACAGAACGCGAGCAATATGGGGCGCTTTCTCGCCGACTTCTGGCCGCTGGCCCGTGATCGCGAGTTCCTCCAGCTGCTCGGTCAAGCCACCCTGGAAACCCTGGCTATCGCCACCGCCGGCATGGCCCTGGCGCTGTTGATCGCGATACCCGGCGCGCTGCTGGCCAGCCGCGCGCTGTCGCTTTCCGCTGTGCACAGGGGCGGTCGCCCGGCCTGGTGGGCACAGGCGCTGCGCTGGCCGGTGCGCGGCCTGCTGATCGTGCTGCGCAGCGTGCCGGAGATCGTCTGGGCGCTGCTGTTCGTGCGCGCCGTGGGCCTGGGCCCGACCGCCGGGGTGCTGGCCATCGCCATCACCTACAGCGGCATGCTGGGCAAGGTCTATGCGGAGATCTTCGAGTCGGTCGACCCGCGCCCCAGTCGCGCCCTGCTGGTCGCCGGCAGCCCGCGTCTGGCGGCCTTCGCCTATGGCGTACTGCCGGGTGCCGCCGCCGAGATGCTGTCCTACACGGTGTACCGCTGGGAATGCGCGATCCGCGCCTCGGTGGTGATGGGCTTCGTCGGCGCTGGCGGCCTGGGCCAGCAGATCGACCTGTCGATGCGCATGTTCGCCGGCGGCGAAGTGGCCAGCATGCTGCTGACCTTCCTCGCCCTGGTGCTGCTGGCCGACCAGATCAGCCGCCTGCTGCGCACCCGCCTGCTATGAAAACGAGCCCGCCCTTGCGCACCTCGACCCTGCTCAACTACGGCCTGCTGCTGGCACTGCTGACGGCGGTCGTCGCCTCCTTCCGCTACCTGGGCATCGACCTCGGCGCGCTGTTTCAGGGCGACAGCCTGAGCCAGATGGGCCGCTACGCCGGCAGCTTCCTCAGCCCGGACTTCTCGTCGGCCCACATGCGGGCCATCGGCCTCGGCGCGCTGGAAACCCTGGCCATGTCGGCGCTCGGCACCCTGTTGGCGGCCCTGCTCGGCCTGTTGCTGGCCCTGCCGGCAGCCGGCCGTTTTGGCTGGCTGGCCCAGAGCCTGGCGCGCTTGCTGCTGAACGCCCTGCGGGCGATTCCCGAGCTGGTATGGGCGGCCCTGGTGGTGCTGGCCGCGGGTCTGGGGCCGAATGCCGGCACCCTGGCCCTGGCCCTGCACACCAGCGGAGTGCTCGGCCGGCTGTTCGCCGAGGCCCTGGAGAACAGTCCGACCGAACCGGCCGAGGCGATCCGCCTGGGCGGTGGCGGTCATATCGCGGCCTTCTGCTACGGCACCCTACCCTGCATCTGGCCGCAGCTGATCGCCTATTCGCTGTACCGCTGGGAAAACAATATCCGCATGGCCAGCGTGCTCGGCTTCGTCGGTGCCGGCGGCCTGGGGCAGATGCTCTACGTCAGCCTCAGCCTGTTCCAGCAAGCCCAGGCGGCGACGGTGATCCTGGCCATGCTGCTGCTGGTGCTGGCGGTCGACGCCTTCAGCGGCTGGGTACGCCAGCGCTGGGTCAGCGCGTAAATCCAAGCTTTATGCGCAAGACCTGCAATCTCGTAGGGAGGACATGCCAAAGGCTTGTCCGCCATCTGGCCGCCGGCGGTGCACAAGGCTGTGCCATGCCCCCTATAAACACGCACTTCGCAGCCCGGATACAATCCGGGAGCGGTCATACGGCAATCTAATTCCCCGGACTACCTCACAGCATCCTAGAACCCATCTTTTTCCAGATGATCGAGATCCACCGGGTCGCCGCTATGGGCTCCCAGAATGCTGCGGATATGTTCGAACATCTGGTCGTACTCGCCATGGCCACGCATGATCATGCTGTGACTGGTCGGTAGCCCATGCTTCTGCGCCAAGCGGGTAGCGACGCTGGCGAAGTTGAAGGCGGTATCGCGGTGCAGTTCGAACTGCTCCTCGAAGGCCTTGCCCGCCACTTCGCCGACCATGCGCATATGCAGCATCGCCCCTTCTACCGGGTCCTGGCGCACCTCGTAATAGAGGTCGATGCTGAATACGGGCTGATCGGCACTGGCAAACTGGTTGGCGCGGTGCAGGTGTCCTGGTTCGAACATGGTCGTTCTCCCTCCTGGTTGCCGAACCTGTTGCCGCCTGATCGGACAAGGGCAACAGGCACTGGAACCTCAGCATAACCGCTCCGCCGACATCTGCATGCCCGAGCGCAGCCCCCTGGCGCGGGGCTTGCGCGCCAGATCAGTGCAGCGCTGGGGCCACCGTGCGCTCCTGGGCCAGCACCCAGGGGGCCACTACCACGGCCCAGAGCTGCGGATCGCGCTGCAACAGGTCGGCGGCGCAGTCATCGTCGACACGGCGCAACTGGCCAGCCTCCAGCCAGGCAGCGACCCGGCCTTGATCGTTCTGCGCCACGGCCTCGGCCACTGCGATCAGATCCTGGCTGCCCTCGACCAGCAGCAGGGCACCGCGGGCAAAGAACGGCTGCAGTTCCTGCCAGCTAATAGGTGCAGTTTCTCCAAGCAGCTTGGCATAGAGGGTGCTAGGTTGTTCATTCATGGATTGCCCTGTCGTGGATGGCCGTTTACAGATCGGTCGCCATAATAGCGTCAGCCGGTCAGCGACGACGGCAACGGCACGTAAGACACGCCGTTTTTCTATACGTTTATTGCAATAACGCGACACCCTTGGGTTTTGCCCCCAGCTAGCGGCTTTTCAAGGCGCAAAGCCGCGCTCTACACTGCAGCGGTAAAGTTGCCGGGGGTATGACCGGGGGGAAATCCCGGTTCTGCAGCTTTGGCCGCCAGAACTACAACAACGAAAATCAATAAGAGTGGAGCACTATGAACAAGGCTACTAAGCAGATTTCCAAACTGTTTGCCGCCATGGCCATGGCCGGCGTTGCCAGCTACTCGGTAGCGGCAGACACCATCAAGATCGGCCTGGCGGGTCCGGTTACCGGTGCCGTCGCGCAATACGGCGAAATGCAGTTCATCGGTGCCAAGATGGCCATCGAGCAGATCAACAAGGCCGGCGGGGTCAACGGCGCGATGCTCGAAGGCGTGGTCTACGACGATGCTTGCGATCCGAAGCAAGCCGTGGCCGTGGCCAACAAGATCGTCAACGACGAAATCAAGTTCGTGGTTGGCCACCTCTGCTCCAGCTCCACCCAGCCAGCGTCCGACATCTACGAAGACGAAGGCATCCTGATGATTACCGCAGCCTCCACCAGCCCGGACATCACCGCCCGTGGCTATGAGCTGCTGTTCCGCACCATCGGCCTGGACAGCCTGCAGGGCCCGACCGCCGGCAACTACATCGCCGACCACGTCAAGCCCAAGGCCGTTGCGGTCATCCACGACAAGCAGCAGTACGGCGAAGGCATTGCCACCGCGGTCAAGCAGACCCTGGAAAGCAAAGGCACCAAGGTCGCCCTGTTCGAAGGCATCAACGCCGGCGACAAGGACTTCTCCGCGATGATCGCCAAGCTCAAGCAAGCCGGTGTGGACTTCGTCTACTACGGCGGCTACCACCCTGAACTGGGCCTGCTGCTGCGTCAGTCGGCGGAAAAAGGCCTGAGCGCCAAGTTCATGGGCCCGGAAGGCGTGGGCAACAAGGAAATCTCGGCCATCGCTGGCCCGGCTTCCGAAGGCATGCTGGTCACCCTGCCGAAATCCTTCGATCAGGATCCACGCAACCAGGCGCTGGTTGAAGCATTCAAAGCCAAGAACGAAGACGCCAGCGGCCCGTTCGTGTTCCCGGCCTACGCCGCCGTGCAGGTAATTGCCGAAGGCATCGAGAAAGCCGGCGACACCGACACCGCCAAGGTAGCCGCAGCCCTGCGCGCCAACAGCTTCGACACCCCTACGGGGGTGCTCAGCTTCGACGAGAAGGGCGACCTGAAGGACTTCAGCTTCGTGGTCTACGAATGGCACCAGGACGGCAGCAAGACCGAAGCGCCGCTGAACTGATAACGCGGCTTCCCGCCTGAACCCAAAGCCCACTGCACCGCAGTGGGTTTTGTTTATTAGAAGAATTCCGGTCTCACTCTGCGCCACAAGCGCTGACGTGCGTGACGACCCAGGAGTTAGGCAATGCCTGATCTTTATCACTACCTGCAACAGCTGATCAACGGCCTGACCGTTGGCAGTACCTATGCCCTGATTGCCATCGGCTACACCATGGTCTACGGCATCATCGGCATGATCAACTTCGCCCACGGCGAGGTGTACATGATTGGCTCCTATGTAGTCTTTATCGTGATCGCCGGCCTGGCCATGTTCGGCCTGGACAGCTTGCCGCTGATGATGATCGCCGGCTTTGCCGCCAGCATCATTGTCGCCAGCGCCTACGGTTACAGCATCGAACGGGTCGCCTATCGCCCTCTGCGCGGCGGTAATCGCTTGATCCCACTGATCTCGGCAATCGGCATGTCGATCTTCCTGCAGAACCTTGTACTGCTGTCCCAGGATTCCAAGGACAAGGCCATCCCCAACCCCCTGCCAGGCAATTTCGTGCTCGGGGAAAGCGCCATGAACGGCGTGGTGATTTCCTATATGCAGGTACTGATCTTCGTCGTCACCTTCCTGGCCATGGTCGGCCTGACCCTGTTTATCTCCCGCTCGCGTCTGGGCCGGGCCTGCCGGGCCTGCGCCGAAGACCTGAAGATGGCCAACCTGCTGGGCATCAATACCAACAACATCATCAGCCTGACCTTCGTTATCGGTGCTGCCCTGGCGGCCGTGGCGGCGGTGCTGCTGGGCATGCAGTACGGCGTGATCAACCCGCACCTGGGCTTCCTCGCCGGGATCAAGGCCTTCACCGCCGCGGTACTGGGCGGTATCGGCAGCATCCCCGGCGCGGTCCTCGGCGGTCTGCTGCTGGGCGTGGCCGAAGCCTTCGGTGCCGATATCTTCGGCGACCAGTACAAGGACGTGGTGGCCTTCAGCCTGCTGGTACTGGTGCTGCTGTTCCGCCCGACCGGCATCCTTGGTCGTCCGGAGGTTGAAAAGGTATGAGTTCGCCAACCATGAAAAACTTCAAGATCGCGTTCTTCAGCGCCCTGCTGGTGCTGGCCGTGGCCTACCCGGTGCTGGGTCTGAAGCTCTCCACCATCGGCATCAAGCTGCAGGTAGAAGGGGCCAGCCCGGCGGCGCTGTGGACCATCGGCGGTTGCGCCATTGCCATGTTCTTCTGGCAATTGTTCCGTGACCAGGTACGCGCCGCCTGGAGCCACGCGCCCAAGCTGCCCAGCATGCCGGGCAAGGCCAGCGAGTTCCTCACCCTGCCCTCGACCCAGCGCTGGGTCGTTCTTGCGCTGATCGTGGTGGCGCTGGCCTGGCCGTTCTTCGGCTCGCGCGGGGCGGTGGATATCGCCACCCTGATCCTGATCTACGTGATGCTCGGTCTCGGTCTGAACATCGTGGTGGGTCTGGCCGGCCTGCTCGACCTCGGCTACGTGGCCTTCTACGCCGTGGGTGCCTACAGCTATGCGCTGCTGTCGTTCTACTTCGGCCTGAGCTTCTGGATCTGCCTGCCGATCGCCGGCCTGATGGCGGCGTTCTTCGGCTTTATCCTGGGCTTCCCGGTGCTGCGCCTGCGCGGCGACTACCTGGCCATCGTCACCCTGGGTTTCGGCGAGATCATCCGCATCCTGCTGAACAACATGACCTGGCTCACCGGCGGCCCCAACGGCATCGGTTCGATCCCCAAGCCGACCCTGTTCGGCCTGTCGTTCGACCGCAAGGCAGCCGAGGGCATGCAGACTTTCCACGAGTACTTCGGGGTGGCCTACAACTCGATCAACAAGGTGATATTCCTCTACCTGATCGCCCTGGTGCTGGTGCTGCTGACCCTGTTCGTGATCAACCGCCTACTGCGCATGCCGATCGGCCGCGCCTGGGAAGCCCTGCGCGAAGATGAGATTGCATGCCGCGCTCTGGGCATGAACCCCACCGCAATCAAGCTCTCGGCCTTTACCCTCGGTGCCTGCTTCGCCGGTTTCGCCGGCAGCTTCTTCGCCGCGCGCCAGGGCCTGGTCAGCCCGCAGTCGTTCACCTTTATCGAGTCGGCGATCATCCTCGCCATCGTCGTACTGGGCGGCATGGGCTCGCAACTGGGGATCATCCTGGCGGCCATCGTGATGATCCTGCTGCCGGAACTGGCACGGGAATTCAACGAGTACCGCATGCTGATGTTCGGTGCCCTGATGGTACTGATGATGATCTGGCGTCCGCAGGGCCTGCTGCCCATGCAACGCCCGCACCTGGAGCTGAAACAATGAGCCGCCCGATTCTAGAAGTAAGCGGCCTGTCCATGCGCTTCGGCGGCTTGCTGGCCGTCAACGGGGTAAGCCTGCAGGTCAACGAGCGGCAGGTGGTGTCGATGATCGGCCCCAACGGTGCCGGCAAGACCACGGTGTTCAACTGCCTGACCGGCTTCTACCAGCCCACCAGCGGCAACATCCGCCTCAACGGCGAGCAGATCGAAGGCCTGCCCGGCCACAAGATCGCCCGTAAAGGCGTGGTGCGCACCTTCCAGAACGTGCGCCTGTTCAAGGACATGACTGCAGTGGAAAACCTGCTGGTGGCTCAGCATCGCCACCTCAACACCAACTTCATCGCCGGTCTGTTGAAGACCCCGGCGTTTCGCAAGAGCGAACGCGAGGCCATGGAATACGCCGCGCACTGGCTGGAACAGGTCAACCTGACCGAATTCGCCAACCGCCCGGCCGGCACCCTCGCCTACGGTCAGCAACGTCGCCTGGAAATCGCCCGCTGCATGATGACCCGGCCGAGCATCCTGATGCTCGACGAGCCGGCCGCCGGCCTCAACCCGCGCGAGACCGACGACCTCAAGGCGCTTATTCGTATGCTACGCGACGAACATAACGTCACCGTGCTGCTGATCGAGCACGACATGAAGCTGGTCATGAGCATTTCCGACCATATCTATGTGATCAACCAGGGCACGCCCCTGGCCGACGGCACGCCGGAGCAGATCCGCGAAAACCCGGACGTGATCAAAGCCTACCTGGGGGAAGCTTGATGCTGTATTTCGAGAATGTTTCCACCTTCTACGGCAAGATTCAGGCGCTGCATGACGTCAACGTCGAAGTACGCCAGGGCGAAATCGTCACCCTGATCGGAGCCAACGGTGCCGGTAAATCCACCCTGCTGATGACCCTCTGCGGTTCGCCCCAGGCGAGCAGCGGCAGCATCCGCTACCAGGGCGAGGAACTGATCGGCCAGGACACCCCGGACATCATGCGCAAGAGCATCGCCGTGGTGCCGGAAGGCCGCCGGGTGTTCTCGCGCCTGAGCGTGGAAGAAAACCTGGTGATGGGCGGTTTCTTCGGCAGCAAGGCCGACAATCAGGAACAGATGGACAAGGTGCTGCACCTGTTCCCACGCCTCAAGGAACGCTTTGCCCAGCGTGCCGGCACCATGTCCGGCGGCGAGCAGCAGATGCTCGCCATCGGCCGTGCACTGATGAGCAAGCCCAAGCTGCTGCTGCTCGACGAGCCGTCCCTGGGCCTGGCTCCGATCATCATCCAGCAGATCTTCGACATCATCGAACAGCTGCGCAAGGACGGTGTAACGGTGTTCCTGGTCGAACAGAACGCCAACCAGGCGCTCAAGCTGGCCGACCGTGGCTATGTGCTGGAGAACGGCCGGATCGTAATGCAGGGCAGCGGCCATGATCTGCTCAACGACCCGAAGGTACGCGACGCCTACCTGGGCGGCTAAAAACTACTGCGCTAGGTTTTTAAACTTACCTTGCTCAATCGAAACCGCTCCTCGGAGCGGTTTTTTATGGCCTGCCATCCCTGGCGGCCACCCTGCGGGCCGTCGCTGCGCGACGTTAAAAATGATTCCCGATCATTTTTTATGGCCGGCCATCCATGGTGGCCACCCTTTGGGCCGTCGTTGCGCGACGTTAAAAATGGCTCACGGCCATTTATTTATCTTCGCCGCCCGCCGTTCGCCCATTGCTGCGTGCATCGCGCGCCCGGCCAGTTACAATGGTCGCCCTTTTTTGCCGATGCGTGCTTCCATGACCGACCCGATACGCCTGTCCAAACGCCTGATCGAAGAGATCGGCTGCTCGCGCCGCGAGGCCGAACTCTATATCGAAGGCGGCTGGGTCACGGTGGATGGCGTGGTGGTGGAAGAACCGCAATTCAAGGTCGCCGAACAGCGCGTCGAGCTGCTGCCCAATGCCGTGCTGACCCCGGTCGAGCCGGTCACCCTGCTGCTCAATGTACCCAACGGCCACTCGCCCGATCGCGCCGTAGAAAGCATCAGCCCGGCCAGCCACTGGCCCGACGACGGCTCGGGCATCCGCCCGCTGAAAAGCCATTTCGCCCGCCTCACCTCCTGCATTCCACTGCAGGCCGGGGCCGATGGCCTGCACGTACTGACCCAGGACTGGCGCATCGAGCGCAAGCTCAAGGAAGACCTGAGCAAGCTGGAGCAGGAATACGTGGTCGAGGTCGTGGGCACCTTGAGCGCCAGCCAGCTCAAGCGCCTGGCTCACGGCCTGATCTTCAACGGTGTGGCCTTGCCCCCCTGCAAGGTCAGCTGGCAGAACGAAACCCGCCTGCGCTTCGCCCTGAAGAACCCTCTTCCCGGCCAGATCGTCTTTATGTGCAACAGCGTCGATCTCAAGGTGCTGGGCATGAAGCGCATCCGCATCGGCGGAGTGCCGATGGCCAAGGTCCAGCCGGGACAATGGCGCTACCTGGCAGCGAAAGAACGCTTCTAACTATTTTTCAGCTGCCGCCGCCTGTGTGGCAGCCCTCTTCAGGACACCCCCATGCTTAATAACGATGTACTGCGCAGCCTGCGCTATATGCTCGACGTCAGCGATGCGCAGCTGAGCGAAATCATCCAGCTCAGCGGCAAGCAGGTTGCCCTCGACGACCTCGCGGCCATGCTCAAGAAGGAAGATGAAGACGGCTTTGTCGCCTGCGACGACGAGCTGATGGCCCACGCCCTGGACGGCCTGGTGTACTTCAAGCGCGGCAAGGACGACAGTCGTCCGCCCCAGCCGTTCGAGCTGCCGGTGACCAACAATATGGTGCTGAAGAAACTGCGCGTGGCCTTCGAGCTGAAGGAAGACGATATGCACGCCATCATGAACAGCGTCGACTGCCCGGTTTCAAAACCGGAGATGAGCGCACTGTTTCGCAAGTTCGGCCACAGCAACTACCGCACCTGTGGCGACCAGTTTCTGCGCAACTTTCTCAAGGGCCTGACCCTGCGCGTGCGCGGCTAAGTCGGCGGCAAGCTGCCATGCCTGACCGCATGGCGGCGTATTTCCGGGGGCAATGATGACTGCCATGGCGCGGTCGGACGATTAGGGTAGTGGCACTCATCCGTTAAAAGGACTCGCCATGCACCCTTATTTCTCCCTGCAAGGCCGCACCGCTCTGGTTACCGGCGGCACCCGCGGTATCGGCAAGATGATCGCCAAAGCCTTTCTCGAAGCAGGCGCAACGGTCTACGTCTGCGCCCGTGACGGCGAAGCCTGCGCCCAGACCGCCGCCGAGCTGTCGGCCTTCGGCACCTGTCACGGCATCGCCGCCAACCTGGCCAGCGAGGAAGGCGTGCAGGCCCTGGCCGCGCAGCTGAGCGGCAGCCTCGACCAGCTGGATATTCTGGTCAACAACGCCGGCACCACCTGGGGCGCGCCACTGGAAAGCTACCCGGCCAAGGGCTGGGAGAAGGTCATGCAGCTCAACGTCACGTCGGTGTTCAGCTGCATCCAGCAGTTGCTGCCGCTGCTGCGCAAGGCCGGCAACGCGGCAAGCCCGGCGCGGGTGATCAATATCGGTTCGGTCGCCGGCATTACCTCCCACGGCGAAGACGCCTACGCCTATGGCCCGAGCAAGGCCGCCCTGCATCAGCTGTCGCGCATGCTGGCCCGCGAGCTGGTCGGCCAGCATATCAACGTCAATGTGATCGCCCCCGGGCGCTTCCCGAGCAAGATGACCCAGTTTATCGCCCAGGACGATGCGGCCATGGCCGAAGACTGCGCGCTGATCCCGATGCAGCGCTGGGGCCGCGAGGAAGAAATGGCCGCCCTGGCGATCAGCCTGGCCAGCACCGCTGGGGCCTATATGACCGGCAATATCATTCCCATCGACGGCGGCTTCCACCTCTAGTGGCCTGTGTGGCGAGTTCAATTAGTCAATTTCGGCTCCTGAGGCCCTGATACTGCGTTGCTGCTCCTCGCCTCAGAACCTCAGTCATCCGAACTTGAGTTAACCCACTCGCCGTACAGGCCACTACAGCGCCCACGGGCAGGCCCGACCTTTGGTCGGCCGCCTGCGTCCAGCCAGCGGGCTCTGCTAGCGTTAACTTATCGAGGGGGACAGCTAACAACTTTCGTTTCGTCAGCGGGGGGAAAGAGGTTGGTCATGGCTATCGCCGACTGGCGCATGCAGGGCGTCGAATTCATTGCCTGCAACTGCAACTGGGGCTGCCCCTGTCAATTCAGCGCACCGCCGACCCACGGCAACTGCCAGGCGGTGGCATCGATGCGCATCGAGCGCGGGCACTTCGAACAAGTGGCGCTCGACGGCCTGTGCTGGGCCGCTACCTTTTCCTGGCCGGAGGCCATCCATAAAGGCAATGGCAGCTGCCAGGTGTTTATCGATGAACGTGCCGACGAGGCACAACGCCAAGCCCTGTTGACCATTCTCTCCGGCCAGGAGAGCGAGCCCGGGGTCAACGTGTTCCAGGTATTCAGCAGCACCATGAGCGAGATGTTCGAGCCGCTGTTCGTGCCCATCAGCCTGTCGCTCGACGTCGACCAACGCATCGCCCACCTGGACATTCCAGGCGTGCTGCAGGCCAGCGGCGAACCGATCCGCAGTCCCGTCGACGGCTCACCCCAGCGCGCCCGAATCGCCCTGCCCAATGGCTTCGAGTTCCTCGAGGCGGAAGTGGCCAGCGGCAGCTTCCAGACCCATGCCGCGCTCAAGCTGCAGGCCAAGGACAGCCACAGCCACCTGGCCCATGTGAACTTTACCGGCCATGGCGTAGAGCCCTGAAGGTGAATGGCTTGCAGACCGCCATGGCGAGCAGGCGACTAAGCGGCGAACAGCTGCTGTTCCTTCTCTGCCTGCTCGCGCTGATTGCCCTGGCCTGGCTGGCGCTGCAACGCATGGCCAGCGACATGAGCGGCCCCGGCGGCATGGCCGACGCCGCGATGGCCGGCATGCTCATGCCCTGGAGCCTGGGCGATGCCCTGCTGATGTTCGCCATGTGGGCGGTGATGATGATCGGCATGATGCTGCCCAGCGCCCTGCCCATGCTGCTGCTCTATCAGCAACTGCTGCGCAAGCGCATGCCGACGGCGCGCCGTCACCTGGCCCTGCTGCTGTTCTGCGCCGCCTATGCCCTGGTATGGGTCGGCTTCGCCCTGACCGCCACGGCCCTGCAATGGGCCCTTGAACAACTCGCCCTGCTCAGCCCCGAGATGCGCAGCAGCAGTACCCTGCTGGCGGCCGCCCTGCTGCTGGTGGCAGGTATCTACCAGTGGCTGCCGCACAAGGCGGTCTGCCTGGAACACTGTCGCGGGCCGCTGCACTTTCTCCTCGGCTACTGGCAACCCGGCCCACTCGGTGGCTGGCGCATGGGCCTGGCCCACGGCTTGTATTGCCTGGGCTGCTGCTGGGCGCTGATGGGCCTGCTGTTCGTGGTCGGTGTGATGAACCTGCTATGGGTAGCCCTGCTCGCCGCCTATGTACTGCTGGAGAAGACCCTGCCCCTGGGCCCCTGGCTTGCACGCCTGGGCGGGCTGCTGCTGATCGCCTGGAGCCTGTTGCTGCTGCTCGGCTAGCGACCTGCGCGGCGGCGCGTATTGCGGGTTAAGATGGCCGCCCCGCCCCCATCAGCCGCGCCGCCATGTCCTACTCCGTATCGCCCATCGGCTTTGTCCGCTCCTGCTTCAAGGAGAAGTTCGCCATTCCCCGTCAACCGCAACTCGCCCCGGCGGCCCGTGGTGTACTGGAACTGGTTGCGCCCTTCGATAACGGCGATGCGGTGCAGGGATTGGAGCAGGTCAGCCATGTCTGGCTGCTGTTTCTGTTTCACCAGGCCCTGGAAGACAAGCCGCGGCTAAAGGTGCGTCCGCCGCGCCTGGGCGGCAACCAGTCGGTCGGGGTGTTCAGCACCCGCGCCACTCATCGGCCCAACGGCATCGGCCAGTCGGTGGTCAAGCTGGACAGGGTCGAGCCCGGCAAGCTGTGGCTATCGGGCATCGACCTGCTCGACGGCACCCCGGTGCTGGATATCAAACCCTACGTGCCCTATGCCGACAGCGTGGCCGCGGCCTATAACCGTATCGCCGACAGCGCACCAGCGTTGATTGATGTCAGCTGGCAAGACAGCGCGCTGACCCAGGCCCATAGCCATGGCCAGCGTCTGGGCGAGCCTCTGGCCGAGCTGATCGAACAGTGCCTGGCCCAGGACCCACGCCCGGCCTACCAGCAACCTGTCCCGGAGCGCCGCTATGGCGTGCGCTTCTGGGATGTCGATGTGCACTGGCATTACCCGCAGCCGGGCAGCATCCGTGTGCTGGAAGTCGTGCCGGCCGGCTGATCCAGTTCGTGCCAGTCTGTACGCGCGGATAGGCCAACCAGCAATTTTGTCTTATATTTACAAGAAATATGTATACAAAATAGGACTCTCACCATGCTCGAACGCCCCGGTCGCCTCAATGGTCTGCGCCATATCGCCCTGCTGGTTCCCAATCTGGAAGCCTGTGAACGCTTCTATGTGGATATTCTCGGCATGCAGGTGCTGCACCGCGCCAACGCGGATCTGGTCTACCTGACCTGCGGCAACGACAACCTCTCCCTGGGCCGCGCTTATGCCGACAGCAGCGGCGTGCAGGCGGTGGATCACTATGGCTTCGTCGTCGACAGCATCGAAGAGCTGCACGCCTGGCATGCCTACCTCAAGGAACAGGGCGTGACCCTGCTCGACCGGCCCTTCGCCCATGGCGACGGCGCGCACAGCTTTCACCTGCTCGACCCGGCCGGCAACAAGGTGCAGCCGATCTACCACCCGGCGATCTCCGGACAGCGCTGCAGTTCGCCCGCCCCGCTGTGATCCCTCCGCCCACACAAAAGATTACAACCGCTTACAGCCGGTCGGCACATGACCTATGGTTAACTGTGCCGGCAGCAGGATCCGCCTCTTACCCCAAGGTCCATTCATACAGTCTCAGTGAAGTATGCGCAGACGATGAAACGCACGCCTTTTGTGCCCTCTGGCAACCTTGTCGACCTCCTCCTCGACGCCATCTGCGTAGTCGACAGGAGCGGCCATTTCGTCTTTGTCAGTGCCGCCTGCGAGCGCATCTTCGGCTATAGCGCCGCGGAGATGATCGGTACGCCGATGATCGACATGGTTCACCCGGAGGATCGCGAAAGAACCCTGCAGGCCGCCAGCGAGATCATGGCGGGCGACAGCAAGCCGCGTTTCGAGAACCGCTATATCCGCAAGGACGGTCAGGTCGTGCACATCCTCTGGTCGGCGCGCTGGTCGGAGGACGATCAGCTGCGCATAGCCGTCGCCCACGACATCAGCGAGCGCAAGCGCAGCGAGTCCCTACAGGCGGCGTTGTATGCGATCTCCGAGGCGGTACATGGCAGCCAGGACCTGCCCGGGCTGTTCCAGGAGATACACCGGATCATTGGCCAACTGCTCCCGGCGAGCAATTTCTCGGTGGCGCTCTACGATGAGCAGCATGACCAACTGAACTTCCCCTACCACGTCGACGAACAACAGCCAGCACCGGCCGCGCACAGTCTCGCCGCCCGCACCCTGAGTGCCGAGGTGATACGTAGCGGCCAAACGCTGCTGCGCAATCAGGACAATCTCGACCAGCTGCCCGCACATATCCGCGCCCTCGACTGCACCGCGCTGGACTGGCTCGGTGTGCCGCTCAAGTCGCAAAAGGGGGCCATGGGTGCGCTTATCCTGCAAAGCTACTGCCACAGCGCCCGTTACAGCAAAAACGACAAGGAACTGCTGCAGTTCGTCTCGACTCAGGTGGCATCGGCCATCGAGCGCCTGCAGATGCTCGACCGCCTGCAGTTTATGGCGCAGTACGACCAGCTGACCCGTCTGCCCAACCGCGAGCTGCTGCGCGACCGCCTGCAGATTGCCATGGCCAGGGCGCGGCGCGAGCAGCGCCAGCTGGCCCTGCTGTTTCTCGACCTGGACAAGTTCAAGCTGATCAACGACACCCTCGGCCACGCCATGGGCGACCGGCTGCTGCAACAGGTGGCCCGGCGCATCCAGCAGTGCATACGCGAGGTGGATACCGTCGCCCGCTTTGCCGGGGATGAGTTCGTGGTGCTGCTGGAGGATTTCCATGCCGCCGATCACGCCGTCCAGGTCGCCGAGAAGATCCGCCTGGCACTCAATCACCCCTACGACCTGGAGGGTCAGCCGCAGTGCGTACAGCCAAGCATCGGCATTGCCCTCTATCCGCAACATGCCGCCGATCCCCAGCAGCTGCTGATCCAGGCCGACAATGCCATGTACCTGGCGAAGAGAAACGGCGGCAATCGCTATCAGCTGGGGCAGGAAAAACACCAGGGCTGCAATACGCCGTCATAGTCCGCCGGGGCGGGCCCTGGAGACGCCTAGAAAAAATGCCGCCCACCCTTTCGAGTGAGCGGCATTCGGTTTTTCCCGAGCCTGGCCTACTAGGCTGAACCCTACTTCTCGACGAAGGCGCGCTCGATCAGGTAGTCGCCAGGTTCGCCCATACGCGGCGAAATCTTCAGGCCGAAGCTGTCGAGCACCGCGGCGGTTTCGTCGAGCATGCTCGGGCTGCCGCAGATCATCGCGCGGTCGTCCTGGGGATTGATCGGCGGCAGGCCGATATCGCGGAACAGCTTGCCGCTGCGCATCAGGTCGGTCAGGCGCCCCTGATTCTCGAACTCTTCGCGGGTCACGGTGGGGTAGTAGATCAGCTTGCTCTTCAGGGCATCGCCGAAATATTCGTTCTGCGGCAGATGCTCGGTGATGAACTCGCGGTAGGCCACTTCGTTGACGTAGCGCACGCCGTGCACCAGCACCACCTTCTCGTAACGCTCGTAGGTTTCCGGGTCCTGGATCACGCTCATAAAGGGGGCCAGGCCGGTGCCGGTGCTGAGCAGATAAAGGTGCTTGCCCGGCAGCAGATCGTCGAGCACCAGGGTGCCGGTGGGCTTGCGGCTGACCATCAGCTCGTCGCCCGGCTTGAGATGCTGCAACTGCGAGGTCAGCGGGCCGTCAGGTACCTTGATGCTGAAAAACTCCAGGTGTTCCTCGTAGTTTGGGCTGGCAATCGAATAGGCGCGCATCAGCGGACGGCCATTGTCCTGCTGCAGGCCGATCATCACGAACTGACCGTTCTCGAAACGCAACCCGGTATTGCGAGTGGTCTTGAAGCTGAACAGGGTGTCGTTCCAATGGTGGACGCTGAGTACGCGCTCGACGTTCAGATTGCTCATGCTGGTTCCTCAAGAAGCGCTGGCATAGTTGCGGTTGCGATGGATTCTAGGCGGGCGCACAATATCTGTTAAGTGAATAATCAAGATATAGGTTATCGGTTATATAGATATGCGATTTACCCTCAGACAACTTCAGGTCTTCGTCACCGTTGCCCAGCAGGAAAGCGTGTCCCGTGCGGCCGACGCCCTGGCGCTGTCGCAATCGGCCACCAGTACCTCGCTTAGCGAGCTGGAGCGCCAGTCCGACTGCCAATTGTTCGACCGTGCCGGCAAGCGCCTGAGCCTCAACGCCCTGGGCTTGCAGCTGCTGCCCCAGGCGGTGGCCCTGCTCGACCAGGCCAAGGAAATCGAACGCCTGCTGGGTGGCAAGAGCGGTTTCGGCTCGCTCAACGTGGGAGCCACCCTGACCGTGGGCAACTACCTGGCCACCCTGCTGATCGGCAGCTTTATGCAGCGCCACCCCGAGTGCCGGGTCAAGCTGCAGGTGCACAACACCGCCCATGTGGTGCAGCAGATCGCCCATTACCAACTGGATATGGGCCTGATCGAAGGCGACTGCCAGCATCCGGATATCGAGGTGCAGCCCTGGGTCGAGGACGAGCTGGTGGTGTTTTGCGCCCCCCAGCACCCCCTGGCCCAGCGGGGGCAAGCCAGCCTGGATGAGCTGAGCCGCGAGGCCTGGATTCTGCGCGAACAGGGCTCGGGTACCCGCCTGACCTTCGACCAGGCCATGCGCCATCACCCCGGCAGCCTGAATATCCGCCTGGAACTGGAGCACACCGAGGCGATCAAGCGGGCGGTGGAATCGGGTCTGGGTATTGGCTGTATTTCGCGCCTGGCCCTGCGCGACGCCTTCCGCCGCGGCAGCCTGGTGGCGCTGGAAACCCCGCAACTGGACCTGCGCCGGCAATTCTGGTTTATCTGGCACAAACAGAAGTACCAGACCGCCGCCATGCGCGAATTTATCGAGCTGTGCCGGGCACTGACCGCTGGCGTCGAGCGTAGCGACCAGATCGTCTTGCCGACCATCGCGTAGGGCCGACATGGCGCAGCCTTGTCCTCCACCCTGAACAAACCGCGACCCGGCGCACCCAGCCTATCCCAGCAGGATAATCGCCCACACCGCGGCGATCAGGCCAAGGGCGGTGAACTGGGCGGCGCTGCCCATGTCCTTGGCGTTCTTCGACAACGGATGCAATTCCAGGGAGATGCGGTCAATGGCCGCCTCTACCGCCGAGTTGAGCAGCTCGACGATCAGCGCCAGCAGACAGACCGCCACCAGCAAGGCGCGCTCCACCCGGCTGACATCCAGATAGAAGGCCAGGGGAATCAACAGCAGATTGATCAGCAGCAACTGACGGAACGCCGCCTCCCCGCTGAACGCGGCGCGCAGGCCGGCCAGCGAATAACCGGAAGCGTTGAAGATACGTTTAAGGCCGGTTTGACCCTTGAATGGCGACATCAGATTTTGTCCACAACCGATAAGGGCCGGCAGGCTACGCCAGGCACTGCGCAATAGACACCTCAGCCGGCCGGAATCGACTCCAGTTGCTGCAACAGCAGCGCCGCCTGCGTGCGGGTGCGCACCCCCAGCTTGCGGAAAATCGCCGTGACATGGGCCTTGACCGTGGCCTCCGAAACACTCAGCTCGTAGGCGATCTGCTTGTTCAGCAAACCGTCGCAGACCATGGTCAGTACCCGGAACTGCTGCGGCGTGAGGCTGGCCAGGCCAGCGCTGGCGGCCTTGGCCTCAGCCGACAGGGCAATCGCTTCCTGAGTCTGCTGCGGCCACCAGACCTCACCATCAAGCACCTGACGTACCGCTTGCTGAATGGTTTCCAGGGCACTGGATTTAGGGATAAAGCCGCTGGCCCCGAACTCCCGGGAGCGCGCCACTATGGTCTGATCTTCCTGAGCGGAAACCATCACAACCGGGATATGCGGATATTGCCCGCGCAACAGCACCAGACCAGAAAAACCGTAGGCCCCAGGCATATTGAGGTCGAGCAGGACCAGATCCCAATCGGTCTTCTGCTCCAGGCAGCCTTCCAGCTCGGCGATGCTGGCGGCTTCCACCAGCCGCACATCGGGGCCCAACCCCAGGGTCAGGGCCTGTTGCAGGGCACTGCGAAACAGCGGGTGATCATCGGCAATCAGGATTTCAAAAGCGGCCATGGCAGATCCTGTTCTTGTTATGTGAATACCCATCTAGGGTACTGCTCAGTGCACTGTAGACAATGCATCTTGGCATACGGCGCGGCAGGCAAACCGGACCGGCCCGAATAAAAGCGACCCAGCATGCCGAGCCATGACGGGGTGGTCAAGTTCGGCGCTTTGCGGCACAGTCGACAACTTTGCCGAAGAGCCCCCTGAAATGCCAAGCCACAGCCTACGTGCCGACCTACTGATGTTGCTTACCGCCATGATCTGGGGGTCAGTGTTTGTCGCACAACGCCTGGGCATGGATTCCATCGGCCCGTTCCTCTATAGCGGCCTGCGTTTTGGCCTCGCAGCCCTGATTCTGCTGCCGGTTCTGCATCTGCTGCAAGGCCGGGCGCAGAGCACGCCCCTGCCGGCGGTCAATCGCCAGCTGCTGCTGGGCGGTATCCTCATGGGCCTGGCCCTGGCGCTGGGAATCAACCTGCAACAGGTCGGCCTGCTATTCACCAGCGTGACCAACTCCGGCTTTATCACCGGTCTATACGTGATCATCGTGCCGCTGCTGGGCCTGTTTATCGGCCACAGGAGCGGTATGGGCATCTGGCTCGGAGCCACCCTGGCGGTGCTGGGCATGTTTCTGCTCAGCGTCGGTGAAGGGTTCCAGGTGGCCTCCGGCGACTGGCTGCAACTGGCCGGTGCCTTTGTCTGGGCCGTGCATGTACTGCTGGTGGGTTTCTTCGCCAGCCGCCACGATCCGCTGCGCCTGGCCGTGATCCAGTTCATTACCTGTGCACTGATCAGCCTGGCTCTGGCGCTGCTGTTCGAAGAGATTCAACTACAGGCCATCATCGTCGCCGGGCCGGCGATTCTCTACGGCGGCATTCTCGGTGTGGCCATCGGCTTTACCCTGCAGGTGGTGGCGCAGAAGGACGCGATTGCCTCCCATGCGGCCATCATCTTCTCCCTGGAGGCGGTGTTTGCCGCCATAGCCGGAGCCTGGTTCCTCGGCGAAACCCTGGAGCTGCGCGGCTACCTGGGTTGCGTACTGATGCTTGCCGGCATGCTGCTGGCCCAGCTCTGGCCGCGCCAGCTGGTCCAGCCGGCACGCTAGCCTCAGCCCCGGCGCGATTGCTGCCGCGCTACAAAAACGCCTGCAGGCGCTGATGCAGGGAGTCGCCCAGATCGACCGCGCGCGGTGCCTTGGCCGCCAGGTAATGCTGACTGAATACATCCAGATAGGCGTTCAGCCCGTCCGCAGCATGCTGGTCGCCGGCCAGCTCCAGGCACAACGCCGCCACTTCGGCAGTGCACAGGTGATCGTCGCGGGTCGAGCGACGCAGGCGATAGCGCGACAGCTGTTCGGGCTGCAGGCTGAGTACCGGCAGGCTGTCGAGGTAGGGGCTCTTGCGAAACATCTTGCGCGCCTCGGTCCAGGTGGCGTCGAGCAGCACAAACAGCGGGCGCTTGCCTGCGACGGGGCGCACCTCGCTGACCACTCGTTCGGGCGCGACGTACTCGCCCGGAAACACCAGATAAGGCTGCCATTGCGGATCATTCAGCAGCGCCGGCAGCGCCGCATCGACATCGACCCGCGACCAGCCGAAGGCGCTGGTGTCCGCCACCACGTCGGCGATCAGCCAGCCGGTATTGCTCGGTTTGAGCGCTTCGACATCGTGCATCAGCAGGCACATGGCCGACTGCGCGGTGACCCGCGGCTTCCAGGCGCACAGACAATGACTCTCGGCCAGTCGGCAGGCCGGACAGCGCAGCGAGCGACTGCCGCGGGCGAGGAAGGGTTTCACGCTGCGGGCAATACGCGCATCACGCAAACGGGCAACGGCATGGCTCATTGGCCAGCCAACGTACAGTAGGGGGAAAGATGCATGTTCGGTCCTGGGTCGGCAAGCGCGGCAGTTTAACAAGGGCGCGGCCAACAGCGTACGCCCGCGAGCGCCGTAAGGAGTAAGATAACGCGCACTGAACCTTGGCAGGCACCCACCTGTCGAAGGAGCGAACCGACTTAGGAGTAACCCATGCTGCGTTTGACTGCCCTGACCCTGGCCCTGAGCCTGCCCCTCTTCGCCCAGGCCGCCTCGCTGAAGGATTACGAGCTGAGCCAGATGCTCGAGAAAGTGGCGCGCGAGAGCAGCGTGGGCACCCCTCGGGCGATCAACGAAGACATTCTCGACCAGGGCTATAGCGTCAACGGCAAGGAACTGGTCAACCACCTCAGCGTACGCGCCGAACATGCCGGGCAGATGCGCGGCAACCCTGACGTCGTACGGGCGCAACTGGCCAACAGCGTCTGCCGCAACCAGGGTTATCGCCAGTTGCTGGCACGCGGCGCAGCCCTGCGCTACGAGTTCAGCGAATACAAGAGCAACCGACCGGTCACGGTCGAGCGCTTTACCAAGTCCGACTGCGGTCTGTAGTAAGCATCAGGGGCCGCCCTTGCGCGCCCGCCGCTGCTGACCATCGGCACGCAGATCCGCCAGCAGCGCCGTCATATAGTGCGACCGGCGCGCCTCGCCGGCCAAACGCCGTAGACACTCCTCTTCCAGACTCAGCCGATTGCCCTGCCCCTCCCTTCCAGGCTGTACGGCGATTACCGCACAGCCGTCGTACTAGCGCAGGCAGCGCGGGTCGCCCCTACCCTGCACCGCAGCCGCCTCGTCGGCAGCAAGAAAATCACCAAGGGGGCGGTTCAGCAACCCGCCAACCGCTTGCAGCACATGAGCCCAGCTGGCGCTATTGGCGAACAGCATGCCGGCCTCATCCAGGGTGCCGCCGCGGTTACGGTAGCCAAGCACCGCATTGCGCGGCCCGTCGCCGAGAATCGGCCACAGATGCCCCCGCGCCACCTCCGGACGCATATGGGTCAGCAGCACCCGGTACGGGCAACTGGCCGGGAACAGGCGTTCGCTCACCTCGCGGGGTGCCAGTGCGGCCTGCTCCCAGCGGTCACGCGGGGCACGGAAGCGCCCCGGTTCCTGCAAGTAAATCAGACGCCAGGCACAACCCGCGGCGCTCAGACGAGCGGCGGCGCGCTGCATCTCAGCCAACTGGTAACTGCCGCTGGCGATCAGCAGCAAGGGCTGCTCACCCTGCTGTTCGGCCAGCACAATGGCCCCGTCCTGCGCCAGTTGCTCGGCCTGTTCGCGGCTGAATACAGCCGGCCGTTCGCGTTTGGCAATCACCATGCAGGCCAGCTGGCCGCGGGCCTGGTAGATGCCCGGCAGCAGCGCCAGTACCGTGTTGTGATCGGCGGGGAACAGCACCCGAACCATATCGCTCATCTCACCGAGCAGGGCCTCGCAGAAGGTGGTGTCCTGGTGAGACTGCTGATTCTTGCCGTTTTCCCAGGTGTGCGAAGTGGCCACCAGCGGCCAGCCCAGCCAGCCGGCAGGTCGCCCGACCTCCTTCTGCTGCCGGGCGAAAATGATCCGCTGGCGCACCGCACCGAGCATCTTCACGCAGAAGGCCTCGTAGCTGGCCACCAGATTCAGGCCGCCCTGGTTGGCCAGACAGGCGGAAACCACGGCCTCCTCGTTCAGGGCGGTAATGATTGCGCCATCCAGCGCCTCCAGCTCGCTCTCCGGCGCGGTAACCCGGTGTTTGAGCGCCTTGAGCACGCCACCCAGGCGATTGCTGGCCAGCTCGTCGGGGTTGCCGACCCGGGGCCGCAACTGCGGATTGGCCTGCACCAGATCGACGAAGAAGCGATCCAGCGCCGACATCGGCGAACAGGCCGTATCGTGATATTGCAACGTGGGCAGTTGCGCCAGCGACGGCCGACACTGCGCCAGCGGATTATCCCGTTCCAGCGGACGAGAACCTCGGGCCGCAAAGAGCGCACAGGCATCAGCCAGCTCATCGGCGGCCACCCAGAGCTGCGCCGCATGCTGATTGAACAACTCGCGGGCAGCCGCATCGGTATGCGGGTTGGCCGGCAATGGCAGGTTATGCGCGGCATTGCTGCCCGCGCCGTAGAAGCCGAAGCCCTTGAGCGTTTCGGCGATGCCGTAGGGCACCGGCAGCGGGTAGCTCAGCACGCCATCGCGCAGCTCCTGCACTCGATGACTCAGGCGCTGCTCCATCTCCCACAGTGCGCAGACAAAGGCGGCCGGATCGCGGCCATCGAAACTCATAGGATCAAAGCCGCAATGACGCAGGTGCTCGCGGAAGTTTTCCAGCCCTGCGGGGGTCGCCAGCTCGGTGCGCTGCTCGATACGCCGACCATTGGCGATCATCAGCGGCAAGGCCACGCCGCAGTCTTCGGCGCGCCACCAGCGCGGCATCCAGTCACTGCCACGCTGCTCCTCGGCCGCACCATCGGAGAGGAAGGCCACCAGCTTCTCGCCCGGTAGCGGCAGATGGGCGTACTGCAATTCGGCAAAGCCCAGGTAACCGCCCTCGGCGATACCGCCGGCAGTGTGCGCGTTGACGTGGCTACCCAGTGGCACATCGACCTGACCTTCGGCGTTTTGCCCATAGCTGTAGAAATCCGCCACCAACTGGCTCATGCCGGCTTCGCTGCAGGGGTAGCGTTCAGCCTGCTCCGGGTGCTGGTTGACAACCAGCAGATTGAGCGCCTCGATGGCCGCCACGCAGTGCCCCTGCCCCATCAGCCAACCGCGGGTCTCCCCTGTCAGGCTGTTCAGCGCCAGATAGCCGGCATAGGCCGGCACCATATTAAGCGCACCGCCGGTGTGCCCCTCGGGCACCTGCTTGAAATCCGCCGCTGCCAGGGCCTTACCATCGAGGCGTACACGCTGGGCGTAGGTCATATGCACCACCAGCCACAGCCCTGCCGCGGTCAGCCGATCGAGCGCACGCAAATGCCGATAGACACAGGCCAGATCGGGTTGCACGCCGGCCTGCACAAGCTGTTGGGCCATTCTGTAGACCGCAGCGCAGGTCTGCGGGCTATGCTGCAAAGGACCATAGCCGCGCTGCCAATCCGCGTAGGCGGGCTCGCTGCGCGCATGCTCGGCAAGCTCGTGGGCACTCGGAAATAGCTGGGTCATATCTGTGCTCCGATGATTTGCAACAAGTCTAGAGCGAGGGATCGGGACGGATGCTGACCTGTATCAAAACACCCACCCAGCTCATACGACAGCCTTGGAACTGAATAACTCAACTTAAAAAAGGAATGATCTTATGGCCCTGCTCAACTTCCTCGGTGCCATTCAGCAGGTGACTGGCTCCTCCTACCTGATCGAAAGCCGAGACGGGGCCAAGGTGCTGCTGGACTGCGGCATGCGCCAAGGCCGCCGCGAAGAGGAAGAAGGCAACCGCGCAGCCTTTGCCTTCGACCCTCTCAGCCTGGACGCCGTGGTGATTTCCCACGCCCATATCGACCATACCGGGCTGCTGCCCAAACTGGTGGCCGCCGGCTACCGCGGACCGATCTTCGCCACCGACGCCAGCTGTGAGCTGATGGAACTGATGCTGCTGGATGCCGCGTTTCTCCAGGAGAAAGACGCCGAATGGGAGAACAAATGGCGAGCTCGCATGGGCAGAGCACCGATCAGCCCGCTCTACACCACCGCCGATGCCGAGCAGACCCTGCGTCAGCGCCAGGCGGTGGCCTATGGCGCAACGCGGGAAGTGGCCAAGGGCGTGCAGGTAACCTTCCACGATGCCGGGCATATCCTCGGCTCGGCGATTGTCGAACTCGAGGTGCAGGATCACCACCTGACCCGCCACCTGGTATTTTCCGGCGACCTGGGCAATACCTGCTCACCGCTGATGCATGACCCGGCCATTCTCAAGCGCGCCGACGTGGTGCTGCTCGAGTCCACCTATGGCGACCGCGACCACCGTTGCAGCAGCGACACCCTCGACGAACTGGCGGAGATTCTGCAGCAGGCCCATCGCGATGGTGGCAATGTGCTGATCCCCTCCTTTGCCGTGGGCCGCACCCAGGACCTGATCTACTACCTGGGCCGCTTCTATCAGGAAGGCCGCCTGCCTCAACAGGCGGTCTTTCTCGACAGCCCCATGGCCATCCGGGCCAATGCCATCTATTCGCGCTTCCAGGACCAGTTCGCCCCCGAGGATCGCGCGTTGCTGACGGCCAAAGGGGTCAAGCGCATCGAAGACTGGCTGCCCATACTGCGCTGCACGCCGACCCCGGAAGAGTCGATGTCAATCAACCGGATCAAGAGCGGTGCGATCATCATTGCCGGCAGCGGCATGTGCACCGGCGGGCGCATCGTCCATCACTTCAAGCACAACCTCTGGCGCGACGATTGCCACCTGATCTTTCCCGGTTTCCAGGCCAAAGGCACCCTGGGCCGCAACATCGTCGACGGTGCCGAGAACGTCAAAGTGCTGCATCAGCGCATCGCGGTAAAAGCCAAGATCCATACCCTCGGGGGCTTCTCAGCCCATGCCGGACAGTCGCAGCTGATCGACTGGGTCAGCCACTTCGAACACCACCCGGAGCTGTATCTGGTACATGGTGAACTGGAAAAAATGCAGGCCTTGCAACAGGCCCTGCGTGAACGCCTGAACTGGATCGCCAATATCCCGGAACCGGGCGAACAGATTGCTCTGTGACCCTCGACGGGCGAGCAGACCGTGGTCACACAAAGGGCGGCAATAGGTAGGCGCAGGCTACTTTTGCCGCTCAAATCGGCTGCGGCGAGCCATACTTGCAGGCAAGGTCGAGTCATGCGGGGAGTGTCATGCCCGACCTGTAATGACAAAGGAGACGTTGTATGCCTTATGAATCGGAAGACTATCTGTCCCGGCATTTTCAGATAAGCAGCATCGACCTGAACAGCAAAGTGGCAGAGCTTGCTCAGTTGGCGACACCACCCGACAGCCCCAACCTGACCCTGTATCAGGAAATGATCACCACCATAACCCGCATGGCCCAGGCCGACCGCAACCGCTGGGACGCCAAGATCATGCTGCAGACCCTGCGCGAAATGGAGCATGCCTTCAGCACGTTGGAACAGTTCAAACGCCGGCGCAAGGTCACAGTGTTCGGCTCGGCGCGCACCCCTCGCGAGCATCCGGTTTACCTCCTGGCGCGGGAGCTGGGGGCAACCCTGGCCAAGCATGATCTGATGGTGGTCACCGGAGCAGGCGGCGGCATCATGGCCGCAGCCCACGAAGGCGCGGGGCTGGAAAACAGCCTGGGATTCAACATCACCCTGCCTTTCGAGCAAGGTGCCAACGCCACCGTACAGGGCACCGGCAACCTGCTGTCGTTCCACTTCTTTTTCTTGCGCAAGCTGTTCTTCGTCAAGGAAGCCGATGGTCTGGTGCTCTGCCCCGGCGGCTTCGGCACCCTGGATGAAGCACTGGAGGTTCTGACCCTGATCCAGACCGGCAAGAGCCCCCTGGTCCCCGTGGTACTGCTTGACCAGCCAGGCGGCACCTTCTGGAGGAGTGCCATGGAATTTATCGCCGAACAACTGCAGGGCAACGGCTATATTCTGGCCAGCGACATGCGCCTAGTGCGCCTAGTCCATAGCGCCGAAGAAGCCGCGCAAGAGATCGCCCAGTTCTATAGCAACTACCACTCCAGCCGCTGGCTCAAGGAACGCTTCGTTATCCGCCTCAACCATGGGCTGAGCGAGGCGGCCATGTTGCAACTGAACAACGAGTTCCGCGACCTGTGCAAAGACGGCGACTTCCAGCAGCAGGCCTACTGCGACTCGGAACGCGATGAACCCGAGCTCTGCCACCTGACGCGCCTGGCCTTCAATTTCAATGGTCGCGATCATGGCCGCTTGCGTGAACTGCTCGACCTGATCAACCAACCACAGCACTGGCTAGCAGACCGATAAAAAGACGATAGGGCCGTCAGGTATTGCATGAGTCCTACTGATCGGACTAGCCACAAGCCCAACTGATCGCTGCAACCTGCTGTAGGGTGCGCCATGCGCACAGCGAGCCCACAGCCTAGGGAGGGCAAGACGCGCACTTAAGCCGGACGGCCAAAACTAGTCGTCCAGCGCCCCGCGCAGCAAGCGTCCGATCAAATCCAGCGGATAACCACGGTAGCTGAGAAAGCGTCCCTGGCGGGCCCGCTCCCTTGCATCGGTGGGCAACTCACCGGCGAACTTGCGTCGCCAGGTGTCTTCCAGTTGCTCACGCCAGTCGATGCCGCTATCGCGCAAGGCCTGTTCGATATCACTGCGCGCCAGGCCGCGCTGGGTCAGCTCTTCGCGAATACGCAACGGCCCATAGCCGGCGCGCGCACGGTAGCTGACAAAGGCCTCCAGATAGCGCGTCTCAGAGAGCAAGCCTTCTTCTGCCAGGCGATCGAGAGCGGCTTCGATCAACTCATCGGCAGCCCCACGACTGCGCAACTTGCGGGTCAACTCGACCCGGCCATGTTCACGCCGCGCCAGCAGATCCATGGCCGCCCGCCGCACCGCGACGGGGTTATCCAGAGCAACGGACATAGGCAGGCGGATCAGGCGTCGGCGTCGGCCAGGTCATCGGCCGTGGAGTTGGCCTTGACCGTCGGGCTGACCACCAGCAGTTTCTCGCGAATCAGGCCTTCGACGGTACGCGCCACTTCCGGGTTGTCTTCCAGGTACTTGGCCGAGTTGGCCTTGCCCTGACCGATCTTGTTGCCCTGGTAGCTGTACCAGGCACCGGATTTCTCCAGCAGACCGAGCTGCACACCCAGGTCGATGATCTCGCCGTTACGGTAGATGCCCTTGCCGTAAAGAATCTGGAACTCGGCCTGACGGAACGGCGGGGCCACCTTGTTCTTCACGACTTTGACGCGGGTTTCGCTGCCAACCACTTCGTCGCCTTCCTTCACCGCACCGGTACGGCGGATGTCCAGGCGTACCGAAGCGTAGAACTTCAGCGCGTTACCACCGGTGGTGGTTTCCGGGCTGCCGAACATAACGCCGATCTTCATGCGGATCTGGTTAATGAAAATAACCAGGCAGTTGGCGTTCTTGATGTTGCCGGTGATCTTGCGCAGCGCCTGGCTCATCAGACGGGCCTGCAGACCCACGTGCATGTCGCCCATTTCGCCTTCGATTTCCGCCTTCGGCACCAGGGCCGCCACGGAGTCGATCACGATCACGTCGATGGCGTTGGAGCGCACCAGCATGTCGGTGATTTCCAGAGCCTGTTCGCCGGTATCCGGCTGCGACACCAGCAGGTCGTCAACGTTGACGCCCAGCTTGCCAGCGTACTCAGGGTCGAGCGCATGCTCGGCATCGACGAAGGCGCAGGTGGCACCGAGCTTCTGGGCCTCGGCAATCACCGACAGGGTCAGGGTGGTTTTACCGGAAGACTCAGGGCCGTAGATCTCGACGATACGGCCTTTCGGCAGACCGCCAATGCCCAGGGCGATGTCCAGGCCCAGCGAACCGGTGGAGATGGCCGGAATCGCCTGGCGATCATGATCGCCCATGCGCATGACCGCACCTTTGCCGAATTGCTTTTCAATCTGGCCCAGGGCTGCCGCCAAGGCGCGCTTCTTATTCTCGTCCATTTAAGTCCTCACGTAATCAAGAAGGGCCAGCTAGCGGCCACCAACAACTGTATAAGTAGACAGTATTATTCCACAGGGCAAGTCGCCCGCCTACCCCGCGTTTGGATTTTCTTGCGCAAGCAGGCGCAACAGCCCAGCCAGCGCGGCCTCAACCGTTTGTCGGCGAACTTCGCTGCGGTCCCCGGCAAACTGCCGGCGTGCACTGAATAGCTGCGCACCATCACCCCAGGCCAGCCAGACCGTGCCCACCGGTTTCTCCGGCGAACCGCCATCCGGCCCGGCCACCCCGCTGACTGCCACTGCAAAGCGCGCTCCACTATTGGCCTGGGCACCACGAACCATGGCCTCGACCACCTCCTGACTTACCGCGCCAACCGTGGCGAACAGCGCCTCGGGCACGCCCAGCTGCTTAGTCTTCTGCCTGTTGGAGTAGGTGACGTACCCAGCTTCAAACCAGGCCGAGCTGCCGGGAATGCGGGTAATCGCCTCGGCAATACCGCCGCCGGTGCAGGATTCGGCGGTGGTCACCTGGGCCTTGGCGGCAATCAGCTGTGCGCCCAGTTCGGCAGCCAGCTGGGTCAGGGCATATTCATTAGCAGTCATCTGCACTCCGGGGTTAAAGCCAGCCAGGTCGATACCGTACACTAGGCGCTTTTGCGATTCAGCCGGACAGTTAAAACGATGAGCCAAAGCGACCTCAGTTCTCACACGCCGATGATGCAGCAGTACTGGAAGCTGAAAAATCAGCACCCGGAACAGCTGATGTTTTACCGCATGGGCGACTTCTACGAGATCTTCTACGAGGACGCGAAAAAGGCCGCCAAACTGCTGGATATCACCCTGACTGCGCGCGGCCAATCCGCCGGCCAGGCGATTCCCATGTGCGGGATTCCCTACCACTCGCTGGAGGGTTACCTGGCCAAACTGGTCAAGCTCGGCGAGTCGGTGGTGATCTGCGAGCAGATCGGCGACCCTGCCACCAGCAAGGGCCCGGTGGAACGCCAGGTGGTGCGCATCATCACCCCCGGCACCGTCAGTGATGAAGCGCTGCTTGATGAGCGGCGCGACAACCTGCTGGCGGCGGTGCTGGGTGACGAGCGCCTGTTTGGCCTGGCCGTGCTGGATATCACCAGCGGCCGCTTCAGCGTGCTGGAGATCAACGGCTGGGAAAACCTGCTGGCCGAGCTGGAGCGCCTGAATCCGGTCGAGTTGCTGATTCCCGACGACTGGCCGCAGGGCTTGCCGGCGGAAAAGCGCCGTGGCACGCGCCGCCGAGCCCCCTGGGACTTCGAACGCGACACCGCCCACAAAAGCCTGTGCCAACAGTTCGCCACCCAGGATCTGAAAGGCTTCGGCTGCGAAAACCTGACCCTGGCCATCGGTGCCGCCGGCTGCCTGCTCGCCTACGCCAAGGAAACCCAGCGCACCGCCCTGCCGCACCTGCGCAGCCTGCGTCACGAACGCCTGGACGACACGGTGATTCTCGACGGTGCCAGCCGACGCAATCTGGAGCTGGATATCAACCTGGCCGGCGGGCGGGACAATACCCTGCAATCGGTGGTCGACCGCTGCCAGACCGCCATGGGCAGCCGTCTGCTCAGCCGCTGGCTGAATCGCCCGCTGCGTGACCGAGCCATTCTGGAAGCTCGCCAGGAATCGATCGCCTGCCTGCTGGAACGCTACCGCTTCGAAACTCTGCAGCCGCAGCTCAAGGAAATCGGCGATCTGGAGCGCATCCTCGCCCGTATCGGCCTGCGCAATGCGCGCCCCCGTGACCTGGCGCGCCTGCGCGATGCCCTGGCCGCCCTGCCCACGCTGCAGATGGCCATGACCAATCTGGAAGCGCCGCACCTGAGCGAGCTGGCGGGCGTGGTCAGCACCTACCCGGAACTGGCCGAGCTGCTGGCCCGCGCCATTATCGATAACCCACCGGCGGTAATCCGCGATGGCGGCGTGCTCAAGACCGGTTACGACGCCGAGCTGGACGAGTTGCAATCGCTCAGCGAAAACGCCGGCCAGTACCTGATGGACCTGGAAACCCGCGAGAAGGCCCGCACCGGCCTGGCCAACCTCAAGGTCGGCTACAACCGCGTGCACGGCTACTTTATCGAACTGCCCAGCAAGCAGGCCGAATCGGCTCCAGCCGACTATATCCGCCGGCAGACCCTGAAAGGTGCCGAGCGCTTTATCACCCCCGAGCTGAAAGAGTTTGAGGACAAGGCGCTTTCAGCCAAGAGCCGCGCCCTGGCCCGCGAGAAAATGCTCTATGACGAGCTGCTCGAACGCCTGATCAGCCACCTCGGCCCGCTGCAGGACAGCGCCGCGGCCCTGGCCGAGCTGGACGTGCTGAGCAACCTGGCCGAACGTGCGCTGAATCTGGACCTGAATCGCCCGCGCTTTGTCGATGAGCCCTGCATGCGCATCGACCAGGGTCGTCACCCGGTGGTCGAACAGGTGCTGACCACACCCTTTGTGGCCAACGACCTGAGCCTGGACGATGACACCCGCATGCTGATCATCACCGGGCCGAACATGGGTGGTAAGTCCACCTATATGCGCCAGACCGCGCTCATCGTGCTGCTGGCCCATATCGGCAGCTTCGTGCCGGCGAAAAGCTGCGAGCTGTCGCTGGTGGACCGCATCTTTACCCGCATCGGTTCCAGCGACGACCTGGCCGGAGGTCGCTCGACCTTTATGGTGGAGATGAGCGAGACTGCCAATATCCTGCACAACGCCAGCGAGCGCAGCCTGGTGCTGATGGACGAAGTGGGCCGCGGCACCAGCACCTTCGACGGTCTGTCGCTGGCCTGGGCCGCCGCCGAACAGCTGGCCAAGCTGCGCGCCTACACCCTGTTCGCCACCCACTACTTCGAGCTGACCGTACTACCGGAAAGCCAGCCGCTCGTGGCCAACGTGCACCTCAACGCCACCGAGCACAATGAACGCATCGTGTTCCTCCACCACGTGCTGCCCGGCCCGGCCAGTCAGAGCTATGGTCTGGCCGTGGCACAGCTGGCCGGCGTACCGAATGAAGTGATTCTGCGCGCCCGCGAGCACCTGGCGCGCCTGGAAACCACCAGCCTGCCCCACGAACTACCGCCGACACTGCCTGGGCAGACGGCCGCACCAATGCAGAGCGACATGTTCGCCAGCCTGCCGCACCCGCTGCAGGAGGAATTACGCAAGATCAACCCGGATGATCTGACTCCGCGCAAAGCGCTGGAACTGTTATATACATGGAAGACACGCTTCTAACGTTTACCCGCGTGAACTGTTAGAATCGCGCGCATTTTTACCATTGCCCGACTTAAAGCCTGAGCCGTGGCCCCTACCACCAGCCTGCTAAAGCCCGCATAGAACGGTGCAGGCTGGCGCCCGAGGAGAGAATCAGAAATGACCTTCGTTGTTACCGACAACTGCGTGAAATGCAAATACACCGACTGCGTGGAAGTCTGCCCGGTGGACTGCTTCTACGAAGGCCCGAACTTCCTGGTGATCCACCCGGACGAGTGCATCGACTGTGCACTCTGCGAGCCTGAATGCCCTGCACAGGCCATCTTCTCCGAAGACGAAGTGCCGGAAGATCAGCAGGAATATATCGAGCTCAATGCCGACCTGGCGGAAATCTGGCCGAATATCACCGAGAAGAAAGAGTCCCTGCCCGACGCCGAAGAGTGGGATGGCGTGAAGGACAAGCTGCAGTATCTGGAGCGCTAGTACCGGGCTCACCGGACTGCAGACTAAAAACCCGCCTTGTGCGGGTTTTTACTTTTATGCAGACAAAAAATTGTCTAGAACATCTTTTTACATCGCCTAGCCACAGCCCGCTGGACGGACGCCAGGGATGGCAAACACAAAGAATTGCCGGGAGCAATTTTTGACGTCGCGCAGCGACGGCCCTCCGGGTGGTCGCCAGGGATGGCGGCCACAAAACGCAGACAAAAAAAGGGGCGGCTTGCGCCGCCCACCCTTTTGTCCCTATTCCATCTATTTCCCAACTCATCATCCTGATGAATCGCATCTTGCGAGGTTCCTGACTATCTCCCTGACAGCCTGCGCTTGTCCCTAAGCACAGTTGCAATACTAGCCACTTCCACGATCATCACAAGCCAGGGAAAACGCCAGAAAAGCACAATAGAAACGCTAGGCGTAAAAATTAAATACTTATAAATCAATAATTTGTGTAAGTTACACAAAACCTAAAAGCCGTTATCTGGCCTACCTTTCCACCAATCACTTACACCCTGTGTAAGCAACGGCTTACATAAGCGCGCATAAAAAACCCGGCCTAGGCCGGGTTGGGTGTTGGGACCAGCGTTTACTGGAACAACGAGTCGCTCGAAAGACCGTTCTTTTCCAGAATCTCGCGCAGACGCTTGAGCGCTTCGACCTGGATCTGCCGCACCCGCTCGCGGGTCAGGCCGATTTCCTGGCCGACCTCCTCCAGGGTGCAGCTTTCGTGGCCGCGCAGGCCGAAGCGGCGAATCACCACCTCACGCTGCTTGTCGGTTAACTCAGACAACCACTGATCGATGCTCTGCGACAGATCATCATCCTGCAGCAACTCACAGGGGTCGGTAGGCCGGTCATCGGTCAGGGTATCGAGCAGGGTTTTATCCGAGTCCTGGCCCAGTGAGACATCCACCGAGGAAACACGCTCATTCAGGCCGAGCATGCGTTTGACTTCACCCACCGGTTTTTCCAGCAGGTTGGCAATTTCTTCTGCCGAAGGCTCATGGTCGAGCTTCTGGGTCAATTCGCGAGCAGCACGCAGGTAGACGTTGAGCTCTTTGACCACATGAATGGGTAAGCGAATGGTACGGGTCTGATTCATGATCGCCCGTTCAATGGTCTGACGGATCCACCAGGTGGCGTAGGTCGAGAAACGGAAACCGCGCTCGGGGTCGAATTTCTCCACCGCGCGAATAAGCCCGAGGTTACCTTCTTCGATCAGATCCAGCAGGGACAAGCCGCGATTAACGTAACGGCGAGCGATTTTCACCACCAGGCGCAGGTTACTTTCAATCATGCGCTTGCGCCCGGCAGGGTCGCCCTTCTGCGCCAGGCGCGCGAAGAACACCTCCTCTTCAGGCGTCAGCAGGGGGGAAAAACCGATTTCGTTGAGATACAGCTGAGTGGCGTCTAGCGCCCGAGTGTAGTCGATGTACTTGTGCTGCTTGCTGCTGGCCGTGGAAGCTTTCGCTTTGCCGCGTGCAGGTGCCGCTTGTGTCTCATCATTAGAATCATCGTCAAGGACAATAGCAGGCTCCATCAAGAGCACTTCATCATCGACGTCAAACTCCGGCGCTTCTTTTTTTATGAGAGCCATTTTTGTTATTCCTTGCTGAGTTCGACAGCAAGCTCGACGCTACCAAGTCCGTGGCTGCACCCGAGCCCGTCCCTCCCACGCAATGGACAGGCTGGCGAAGATCAACGACGCGGCAGGTATTGCAGTGGATCTACAGGCTTACCCTGGCGGCGAATCTCGAAGTGAAGCTTCACCCGGTCGGTTCCTGTGGAACCCATCTCGGCAATTGTCTGCCCGGCCTTGACCTTTTGCCCCTCCTGCACCAACAGCCTGCGGTTGTGTCCGTAGGCGCTCACGTAGGTATCGCTATGCTTGATGATCACTAATTCGCCGTAGCCCCGTAAACCACTCCCGGCGTAGACCACTGAACCATCAGACGCAGCAGAAACAGGCTGGCCCAAATCTCCGGCGATATCAATTCCTTTATTCAAACTACCGTTTGAGGAGAAACGACCGATGACCGCACCGTTCGTCGGCCAGGCCCACCCCCCTGCGGAGCGCTGTACCGGCTGCATCGGCGTGGTCGCCTGCACGACCTTGGGCGGCTTTTGTGGCGTGGCTGGAGGACGCGCTGGCGTGGTCTGGGTGGAGGTAATGGGCGGGCGCACGGGTACCGGAGTGGCAACCGGTGCCGAGGCGACTACCGGCGCACGGCTGCCAGGCTGACCGTCGAAGCGAATCACCTGGCCGACCCGAATCAGGTAAGGCGCGGCAATACCATTGCGGGCGGCCAGGGCCTTCCAGTCCCAACCGAAACGAAAGGCGATGGAGTAGAGGGTATCGCCGCGCTGCACCCGATACTGCCCCTGGGTCACGGGGCGGCGCTGAGCGGCCTGGGCGGCGCGGTTGTTCCGATCGAGCACCTGCACCCCGCCAGGCGGCGGGCTGGCGCAGGCGCTGAGTAACGCGCCAAGTACCAGGCCAGCCAGCAGGCATCGGATGCCGCTGTAGCTAATTCGCAACTGAATGGCTGTGAAACTCACCCGCTTCTCCCCGACCGGCTACTGGCGTCTTAATGACTGGCGCGTATTGTGCCGCAATTATTCGTCGCGACCACTGCTTTGCTGACTACGCCCGGCCACCCACTCCAGGCTCAGCACCAGCAGCACGCCACCGACGGCCAGGGCAATGGCCAGCAATAGCTGCGGATCCTGGCCGCTGATTTCGGCAAAGCGCTCCGGCAACAGATTGCTCTGCAGCAATGGCAGCTGCTCGCCGTGCCGATCGGTACGCCAGGTCAGGGTTTCCTTCCAGGGCCAGATCTTGTTCAACGAGCCCAGCATCAGGCCGGTGAGAAAGGCCAGGCTGAGGTCGCGCCAGCGCACCAACAGCCAGCGCAACAGGCTGGCGAAGCTGACCAGGCCGACCAGGCAGCCCGCGGCAAACACCGCCAGCAGCACCAGATCCAAGCTCTTCACCGCACCCAGCACCACCGAGTAGAGACCCAGCAGCACCAGAATAAAGCTGCCGGAGATCCCCGGCAGGATCATCGCGCAGATGGCGATGGCCCCGGCAATAAACAGGCTGAAAGGATCGCTGCCCAACTGCACCGGCGAGGCCACAGTAATCCAGTAGGCAAAGCCGCCGCCGAGGGCGAAGCTCAGTGCCCGGCTCCAGTTCCAGCGCTGGATTTCCCGCGCCACCAGGTGCGCAGATACCAGAATCAGGCCGAAGAAGAACGACCACACCGGTATGGGGTGCTCGGCCAGCAGATAGGTAATCAGCCGAGCCAGGCTCAGCACACTGGTCATGATGCCCAGCAGCAGAATCAGCAGAAAGGTGGCATTGGCCGCTTGCCAGGCATCGCGCACACGCCCGCGCAACAGCATTATGGCGGCGGCCGGAATACTGGCGATGGAGCGCAGCAGCTCATCGTAAATACCGGTAATAAAGGCGACGGTGCCGCCGGATACACCGGGCACCACATCGGCCGCGCCCATGGCGATGCCTTTGGCGTAAAGCAGGAAATACTTCTTCATGGGTTCATCCGTAAACAATCGAATCAGGCCAGGGGCCCGTTGAGCAAGGGCACAAAACGCACCGCGTCCAGCACATGACGCGAGAAGCCATGCTCCTCGCGCACGATCAGCAGCAGCTCCTGCACATCACCCGCACCAACCGGAATCACCAGGCGTCCGCCCGGTGCCAACTGATCCAGCAGGGCCTGGGGCACATTGGCCGCCGCCGCCGTGACGATAATCCCGTTGTACGGGCCCAGGGCGTTCCAGCCTTCCCAGCCGTCGCCCCAGCGAAATACCACATTGCGCAGGTTGAGTTGGACCAGACGCTCCTTGGCCTTGTCCTGCAGACTCTGAATACGCTCGACACTGAAGACCCGCTCGACCAGCTGGGCCAGAATCGCGGTCTGGTAGCCCGAGCCGGTACCGATCTCCAGTACCTTGTCCAGTGGCCCTGCCGCCAGCAGCAGCTCGCTCATGCGCGCGACCATATAGGGCTGCGAGATGGTCTGGTTGTTGCCAATCGGCAGCGCAGTGTCTTCATAGGCGCGATGGGCCAGGGCCTCATCGACAAACAGATGGCGCGGCGTGCGGCGAATGGCTTCCAACACATGGGCGTTGGACAGCCCCTCTTCGTAGAGCCGCTGAATCAGGCGCTCGCGGGTGCGCTGAGAGGTCATGCCGATGCCACGGTGCAAGTCGTCCTGCTCACGCCTGATCACAGCAGACCCTCCAGCCAAGGTTGCAGGCTGTTGAGGCCATCCTGAAAAGTACGATCGAGCTGCAGGGGCGTGACCGACACGTAGCCCTGCATCACCGCATGGAAGTCCGTGCCCGGGCCGCCGTCTTCCGCATCCCCGGCCACCGAGATCCAGTAACCTTCCTTGCCACGCGGGTTAACCACCTTGACCGGCGCGGCGGCTCGGGCGCGATGGCCCAGGCGGGTCAGCTGAATACCGCGGATATGTTCCAACGGCAGGTTGGGGATATTGACGTTGAGCACGGTGCGCGGCGGCAGGTCGAGCTGCTCGTGAGCCTCGACCAGCTTGCGGGCGAAATAGGCGGCAGTGGGCAGGTTGTCCGGCTGACGCGACAACAGCGAGAAGGCGAACGCCGGACGCGTCAGAAAACGACCCTCAAGAGCCGCGGCCACGGTGCCGGAATAGAGCACGTCATCGCCCAGGTTGGCCCCAAGATTGATCCCTGCCACCACCAGATCGGCCACCTGGGGCAGCAATCCGTTCAGGCCCAGGTGCACGCAGTCGGTAGGCGTGCCGTTGAGGCTGATAAAACCATTGGGCAAAGTGCAGGGGTGCAACGGACGGTCGAGGGTCAGCGAACTGCTGGCACCGCTCTTGTCCTGGTCCGGGGCAATCACCGCACACTCGGCATAGTCGGCGAGCGCAGCATAGAGTGCAGCAAGGCCGGGGGCGGCCACGCCGTCATCATTAGAAATCAGAATACGCATGGGTTGTCCGTCTGCCCTGCCGGCAACAGATCGACGAGCTCACGCACCAATACGGTGGCGAAGCATCCAGCCGGCAGGACGAATTCCAGTTGCAGAATGTCAGGCTCGGGATAATGCCACGACAGGCCGCCGATGGGGAGGCGCAGGATGCGCCGTTCGTGCGTCATGCCCGCATCTGCCAACCAGTCGACCAAGGCAGGCTCAGCCTCGGCGACCTGTTGCTCCAGCTGCTGGGCCACTCCGGCGGCCGTGGACACCCCCGCGCCCCAGAGCGGCCCGGTGGGATGCAGGTCGAGAATGGCCAGACGTGGATCGCTGCACTCGGCTTCGCCTGCGGGGAAAAAACTGCGGCTATCGGTAAAGGCCAGCAGGTCGCCCGGCAGCGCCTGATTCCAGTTGCCGGCTGCTACCCGCGCGGCCAAGACCTGGTTGAACAGATAACTGCGCGCCGCCGAGAGCACCCGCGAACGCACATTGCGCTTGTCCGGCAGGCTCTTGTTCGCCGCAAAGTGCCGGGCATGGGCGACATTGCCGCCCTCATGGCCGAAGCGCTGCAAACCGTAATAGTTGGGAATGCCCTGGGCGGCGACTTGCTTGAGGCGCGCATCCAGCGCCTCGTGATCCGCGCTCAGCTGGGTCAGGCGCAGGGTAAAGCCATTGGCGGCGTGGGCACCGCGCTGCAGTTTGCGGCTATGACGTAGCTGCTTGAAGATGCTCAGGCTGGCATCCTCGGCGGCGCTCAGGTCAGGATCGACCTTGCCCGGCAGGTGCAGACTGAACCACTGCCGGGTCAGGGCCTGGCGATCCTTGAGCCCGGCATAGCTGATCATCCGCAGCGGCACGCTGGCGGCGCGAGCGATGCGCTTGGCGGCCTCCTCGGTGTTCAGCTCGCGCTTTTCCACCCACAGCCAGAGGTGCTCGCCCTCGCCAGCCAGGGGAATATCCAGTACCTCGTCGACCTGAAAGTCTTCCGCCACCGCCTTGAGTACCGCAGTGCCGCAAGGCGCGCCATGGGCACGCGGGCCCAGCAGTTGCAGTTCGTTCATTGCGCCACCAACAGCGCCACGGCGTGCACCGCGATGCCTTCTTCGCGGCCGGTAAAACCGAGTTTCTCGGTGGTGGTGGCCTTGACGTTGACCTGATCCAGGCTTACCTGCAGGTCTTCGGCAATCAGCGCGCGCATGGTGTCGATATGCGGGGCCATCTTCGGAGCCTGGGCGACTATGGTGGCGTCGACATTGCCCACCCGCCAGCCCTTGGCCTGAACCAGCCCCAGCACATGACGCAGCAGCACGCGACTGTCCGCGCCCTTGAAGGTCGGGTCGGTATCGGGGAAGTGTTTGCCGATATCGCCCAACGCCGCCGCGCCGAGCAAGGCATCGCTCAAGGCATGCAGCAGCACGTCGCCGTCGGAATGGGCGATCAAGCCGAAGCGGTGGGGAATCCGCACGCCGCCGAGGGTGACAAACTCGCCCTCGCCGAAACGGTGCACGTCGTAGCCGTGGCCAATACGCATAAGAAACAACGCCCTGAAAAAGTCAGGGCGTGATTCTAACCGTTTTGACCGGCAGCCCGGATGAAATCCGGGAGACCAATTTCCCGGATTTCATCCGGGCTACGCGTGGTGCAATGCCGCCGCATGATGACGCAGGTGGTCATCGATAAAGCTGGCGATAAAGTAGTAGCTGTGGTCGTAACCCGGCTGCAGACGCAGGGTCAGCGGATGCCCCGCCGCCTGGGCGGCGCTCTTCAGTGCCTCGGGCTTGAGCTGAGCCTCGAGAAAGTCGTCGCGGTCGCCTTGGTCGACCAGGATCGGCAGCTTCTCCGTCGCCTCCGCCAGCAGGACGCAGGCATCCCACTCACGCCAGCGCGAACGCTCCTCGCCCAGGTAGCGGGAAAAGGCTTTCTCACCCCAAGGGCAGTTCATCGGGTTGCTGATCGGCGCGAAGGCCGACAGCGACTGATAGCGCCCCGGGTTGCGCAAGGCGCAGACCAGCGCACCATGACCACCCATGGAGTGACCGCTGATACCGCGTTTATCGGACACCGGAAAATTCGCCTCGACCAAGGCCGGCAACTCTTGCACCACATAGTCGTACATGCGGTAGTTGCGCGCCCAGGGCTCCTGAGTAGCATTGAGGTAGAAGCCGGCACCCAGGCCGAAATCCCAGGCCTTGTCCGGATCATCCGGTACCTCTGGGCCACGCGGGCTGGTATCCGGCGCGACGATGATCAGCCCCAGCTCGGCCGCCAGCTTGTGCGCGCCGGCCTTCTGCATAAAGTTCTCGTCGGTGCAGGTCAGGCCGCTGAGCCAGTACAGCACCGGCAGCTTCGCGCCCTGCTCGGCCTGCGGCGGCAGGTACACGGCAAACTGCATATCGCAGCCCAGCACCTGGGAGCGATGCCGGTAACGCTTGTGCCAGCCGCCAAAGCTTTTCTGGCAGGAAATATTCTCCAGAGTCATGACGTCCCCGTAGGGTGCGCTGTGCGCACCACAACTGTGTATTAGAAATGAATGACGGTACGGATGCTCTTGCCTTCATGCATCAGGTCGAACGCCTTGTTGATGTCTTCCAGCGGCATGTTGTGGGTGATAAAGGTGTCCAGGGGGATCTCACCCTTCTGCGCCTTTTCCACATAGCTCGGCAGCTCGGTACGGCCCTTGACGCCGCCGAAGGCCGACCCGCGCCAGACGCGCCCGGTCACCAGCTGGAATGGACGGGTGCTGATCTCCGCACCGGCCGGTGCCACACCGATGATGGTCGACTCGCCCCAGCCCTTGTGACAGCACTCCAGCGCCGCACGCATCAGTTGCACATTACCGATGCACTCAAAGCTGTAGTCCACGCCGCCGTCGGTCATCTCGACGATAACTTCCTGAATTGGCTTGGCGAAATCTTTCGGGTTAACGAAGTCGGTCGCGCCCAGCTCACGGGCCACCTCGAACTTGGCCGGATTGATATCGATGCCGATGATGCGCGAAGCCTTGGCCATCTTCGCGCCGATGATCGCTGCCAGGCCGATACCGCCGAGACCGAAGATGGCCACGGTAGCGCCCTCTTCCACCTTGGCTGTGTTGAGCACGGCCCCGATACCGGTGGTCACGCCGCAGCCGAGCAGGCAGACCTTCTCCAGCGGCGCTTCCTTGGGAATCTTGGCCAGGGAGACTTCCGGCAGCACGGTGTACTCGGAGAAGGTCGAGCAGCCCATGTAGTGGTAGATCGGCTCGCCGTTGTAGCTGAAGCGCGTGGTGCCGTCGGGCATCAGGCCCTTGCCCTGGGTGGCGCGCACCGAGCTGCACAAGTTGGTCTTGTTGGATTTGCAGAATTTGCACTCGCCGCATTCGGCGGTATAGAGCGGGATCACATGATCGCCGACAGCCAGTGAGGTCACACCTTCGCCGATGGCCTCGACTATGCCGCCGCCTTCGTGGCCGAGAATGCAGGGGAACACGCCTTCGCTGTCCTCACCGGAAAGGGTGTAGGCATCGGTATGGCACACGCCAGTGGCGACTATGCGCACCAGCACTTCGCCAGCCTTGGGCGGTGCAACGTCGACTTCGACAATTTGCAGCGGCTGGTTGGGGGCAAAGGCTACGGCAGCACGGGACTTGATCATGATCGCTCTCCAGCGGATTCAACAGTGGCGCAGAGTGTAGATCAGTGCCCAGCGATAGATAATCAGGCAAAAGACAAAACATTATTGTCATACAGGGATAATTAACCACCAGCTGATCTAGAATTCCTCGATCGCCAGGCTGCTGGCTCCTACAGGGAACAGAACGATGAATCGCTGGGAAGGCCTGGATGAATTCGTTGCCGTAGCCGAGTGCGGCCAGTTCAGCGCTGCGGCCGAGCGCCTGAGTCTGTCGTCCTCCCATGTCAGCCGGCAGATCGCTCGCCTGGAGGAACGCCTGCAGACCCGTCTGTTCTACCGCAGCACCCGGCGGGTAGTGCTGACCGAGGCCGGACAGACTTTTCTGCAACACTGTCAGCGCCTGCAGGATGCTCGCGAGGAAGCGCTGCGCGCGGTCGGCGACCTCGGCAGCGAACCCAAGGGCCTGCTGCGCATGACCTGCGCCGTGGCCTACGGCGAACGCTTTATCGTGCCCCTGGTGACCGAATTCATGACCCGCCATCCGCAGCTGCGAGTGGATATCGAGTTGAGCAACCGCACCCTCGACCTGCTGCACGAAGGACTCGACCTGGCCATTCGTCTGGGCCGCCTGCAGGACTCGCGCCTGGTGGCCACGCGCCTGGCACCGCGGCAGATGTACCTGTGTGCAGCCCCCGAATACCTGCAGCGCTACGGCCGCCCGCATTCGCTGTCGGAACTGGGCCGGCACAACTGCCTGGTCGGCAGCACGGAGGTCTGGAGCTTTCAGGTAAATGGCCAGGAAGCGAGCCAGCGGGTGCAGGGCAACTGGCGCTGCAACAGTGGCCAGGCAGTGCTGGATGCGGCCCTGCGCGGCCTTGGGCTGTGCCAGCTACCGGACTACTATGTATTGGAACACCTGCGCAGCGGTGACCTGGTGTCCCTACTCGACAATCAGCAACCGCCCGATACCGCAGTGTGGGCGCTGTACCCGCAGCAACGCCACCTGTCGCCCAAGGTGCGGCAACTGGTCGATTACCTCAAACAGGGCCTGGGGCAACGCAACGAGTATCGCCAGCAACAGAATGTCACAGCCACGCAAGGAACATCATCAGCCTGAACACGTCCCAGGACTGGGAGCTCACCCTTCTCATTCGCCGTCCGCAAAAGGGGAAACGTCATGCAAGTACTGGTCAACAGCGACAACCATATCGAAGCCTCACTCGACTTTATGACCGCCATCGGCAAGCGCGTGGAGGACAAGATCAAGCGCTTCGAGGAGCACCTGACCCGCGTGGAGGTTCACCTGAGCGACGAGAACGCCCACAAGGGCGGCACCCTGGACAAACGCTGCCTGATCGAGGCCCGGCAGAAAGGCCGCGATCCGATTTCGGTTTCACACAACGCCGACCACCTGGAGAAGGCCATCGAGGGAGCCATCCACAAACTCAGCACGGTACTGGAACGCGATATCAGCAAGACCAGACCCCACTGACGACTAGAGGTTTAGCCGCCCGCACGGGCGGCTAAACGCGCCACAAGCGGCGCAGCCCCTGCAGATCTTCGGGGCGCGTCACCTTCAGATTGTCCCCCCGCCCCTCGATCAGACGCGGCGCATGCCCCGCCCATTCCATGGCCGAGGCCTCATCGGTAATCGCGACACCCGCCAGCAAGGCATCCGCCAGGGCCCGCTGCAATTCGCCCAGACGAAACATCTGCGGCGTATAAGCCTGCCAGATCGTCGCCCGGTCGACGGTTTCCCGTACCCGGCCATCCGGGCCCGCACGCTTGAGGGTATCGCGCGCCGGCACCGCGAGCAGACCGCCGACCGGGTCACTGGCCAGCTCCGCGAGTAGCAGGTCCAGGTCCGAACGCGCCAGATTGGGCCGCGCAGCGTCGTGCACCAGCACCCAGTCGTCGTCCCGCGCCCCCAGCTCGCTCAGCCGCAGCAGGCCGTTAAGCACCGAGTCGGCGCGCTCGCGGCCACCCTCGGCGCGCTGCAAACGTGGTTCAGCGGCGCAGGCCAGATGCGGCCAGTAGGGATCGTCGAGCGCCAGGCTGACCACCACCCCGAGCAACTGCGGGTGGTCGAGAAAGCACGCCAGGCTGTGTTCGATAATGGTCTTGCCGGCCACTTCCAGGTATTGCTTGGGCCGGTCGGCCGCCATCCGACTGCCGACGCCGGCGGCCGGAATCAGGGCCCAGAAAGGAGGGAGTTCGGGGGTATTCATTCGGCCAGCTGATAGAGGGTTTCGCCCTCTTTGAGCATGCCCAGCTCATGGCGGGCGCGCTCCTCGACGGTTTCCATGCCGCTTTTCAGCTCCAGCACTTCCGCTTCGAGAATGCGATTGCGCTCCTGCAGCTGCTCGTTCTCACCCTGCTGCTCGGCAATCTGCTGCTTCAACTGGGTGGCCTGGGCCAGGCTGCCATCGCCCACCCACAAGCGGTACTGCAGGCCAGCCAGCAGCAGAATCAGAACAAGCAGCAACCAGTAAGGACTACGCATGACAGGAAAAACGTCCGGACGAAAAAGGGGCGACTCTCGCCGCCCCTCTTTTAACACGATTGAGCTCAACCACGGAACTCGGCGCGGCCTTTGTACGGTGCTTTAGCACCAAGCTGCTCTTCGATACGCAGCAGCTGGTTGTACTTCGACACGCGGTCGGAACGGCACAGCGAGCCGGTCTTGATCTGGCCAGCGGCAGTGCCTACGGCGAGGTCGGCAATGGTGCTGTCTTCGGTTTCGCCTGAGCGGTGCGAGATCACCGCGGTGTAACCAGCGGCCTTGGCCATCTGGATGGCTTCAAGCGTCTCGGTCAGGGTGCCGATCTGGTTGAACTTGATCAGGATCGAGTTGCCGATCGACTCGTCGATGCCGCGCTTGAGGATCTTGGTGTTGGTCACAAACAGGTCGTCACCGACCAGCTGCACCTTATCGCCGATCTTGTCGGTCAGGACTTTCCAGCCAGCCCAGTCGGACTCGTCCATGCCGTCTTCGATGGAGATGATCGGGTAGCGCTCGGACAGGCCGGCCAGGTAGTCGGCGAAACCAGCGGCGTCGAAGACCTTGCCTTCGCCAGCCAGGTCGTACTGACCGTCCTTGAAGAACTCGCTGGAGGCGCAGTCCAGAGCCAGGGTGACGTCGTCGCCCAGGGTGTAACCGGCGTTGGCCACGGCTTCGGCGATGGCAGCCAGAGCATCTTCGTTGGAGGCCAGGTTCGGCGCGAAACCGCCTTCATCACCGACCGAGGTGCTCAGGCCACGGGCCTTCAGTACGGCTTTGAGGTGGTGGAAAATCTCGGTGCCCATGCGCAGGGCGTCGGCGAAGGTCTTCGCGCCCACCGGCTGCACCATGAATTCCTGGATGTCGACGTTGTTATCGGCATGCTCGCCGCCGTTGATGATGTTCATCATCGGCACCGGCATCGAGTAGACGCCCGGCGTGCCGTTCAGATCGGCGATATGTGCATACAGCGGCACGCCCTTGGCCTGAGCGGCAGCCTTGGCAGCGGCCAGGGACACGGCGAGGATGGCGTTGGCCCCCAGGGTGGCTTTGTTCTCGGTGCCGTCGAGGGCGATCATCGCCAGGTCGAGGGCTTTTTGGTCGGTGGCATCCTTACCCAGCAGCAAGTCGCGGATCGGGCCATTGATATTGGCCACGGCCTTGAGCACGCCCTTACCCATATAACGGCTCTTGTCGCCATCACGCAATTCCAGCGCTTCACGCGAACCGGTGGAGGCACCGGACGGCGCGCAGGCGCTGCCCATGATGCCGCTGTCGAGAATTACATCGGCTTCCACAGTCGGGTTACCACGGGAATCGAGAACCTCACGGCCTTTGATGTCGACGATCTTTGCCATTGCGTGTAGCACTCCAAAAAGTTGACGAAAAGGGTAGTACCGAGCTGCACACTCATTGCGCACCGGGGTTGTACCGGCGCACAAAATGTACTGACTATTTAGTCAGATTGTATACAAAAGGCACTTTACCGCAGAATTGCCGTTTCAGGCAGTCTCAATCGGCGCAAAACTCTTGATCAGATCATCCAGCTGCTTGAGCTGAGTGAGGAAGGGCTCCAGCTTGTCCAGGCGCAGGGCGCAAGGGCCGTCGCACTTGGCATTGTCCGGATCCGGATGGGCTTCGAGGAACAGACCGGCCAGGCCCTGGCTCATGCCTGCCTTGGCCAGGTCGGTGACCTGGGCGCGGCGACCACCGGCCGAATCGGCGCGACCACCCGGCATCTGCAGGGCGTGAGTCACGTCGAAGAACACCGGGAAGTTGGTCTGCTTCATGATGCCGAAGCCGAGCATGTCCACCACCAGGTTGTTGTAGCCGAAGGAGCTGCCGCGCTCGCAGAGGATCAACTGATCGTTACCGGCTTCGACACACTTGGCCAGGATATGTTTCATCTCCTGGGGCGCGAGGAACTGGGCTTTCTTGATATTGATCACCGCGCCGGTCTTAGCCATGGCCACTACCAAGTCGGTCTGCCGCGAAAGGAAGGCTGGAAGCTGGATGATGTCGCAGACATCGGCCACAGGCTGCGCCTGATGCGGCTCGTGCACGTCGGTGATCACCGGCACACCGAAGGTCTTCTTGATTTCCTCGAAGACCTTCATGCCCTCTTCCAGGCCCGGGCCGCGGAAGGAGGTCACCGAGGAACGGTTGGCCTTGTCGAAACTGGCCTTGAACACATAGGGGATGCCGAGCTTGTCGGTGACCCGCACATATTCTTCACAGGCACGCATGGCCAGGTCACGGGACTCGATCACATTGATCCCGCCGAACAGCACGAAGGGCTTGTCGTTGGCGATCTCGATGTTGCCGACCTTGATGATCTTCTGGGTCATATCCTTATGCCTTCTTCGCGTGTTGCGCCAGGGCGGCGCTGACGAAACCGCTGAACAACGGGTGACCGTCGCGCGGCGTCGAGGTGAACTCGGGGTGGAACTGACAGGCGACGAACCACGGATGATCCGGCGCTTCCACCACTTCAACCAGCGCGCCGTCGCCGGAGCGGCCGGTAACCTTGAGACCGGCTTCGATCAGCTGCGGCAGCAGGTTGTTGTTCACTTCATAGCGATGACGATGGCGCTCGACGATCACATCCTTGCCGTAGCACTGATGCACTTGCGAACCGGCCTGCAGCTGGCAGTCCTGGGCACCCAGGCGCATGGTGCCGCCCAGGTCGGAGGCGTCGGTACGCTGCTCGGTCACGCCGGTAGCGTCCTGCCATTCGGTGATCAAACCGACCACTGGATGCTGGCTGGTGGTGTCGAACTCGGTGGAGTTGGCATCGCTCCAGCCCAGCACATTGCGGGCGAACTCGATAACCGCGACCTGCATGCCGAGGCAGATACCCAGGTAGGGAATCTTGTTCTCACGGGCGTACTGCACGGTCTTGATCTTGCCTTCCACGCCGCGCAGACCAAAGCCGCCCGGTACCAGAATGGCGTCAACGCCTTCAAGCAGCGCGGTGCCTTTGTTCTCGATGTCTTCGGAGTCGATGTAGCGCAGATTGACCTTGGTGCGGTTCTGGATGCCGGCATGGCTCATCGCTTCGATCAGCGACTTGTAGGCGTCCAGCAGCTCCATGTACTTGCCGACCATGGCGATGGTGACTTCGTGCTCCGGATTCAGCTTGGCATCGACGACACGGTCCCACTCGGACAGATCGGCACCGCCGCACTCCAGACCAAAGCGCTCGACAACGAAGTCATCCAGGCCCTGGGCATGCAGCACGCCGGGGATCTTGTAGATGGTGTCGACGTCTTCCAGGGAAATCACCGCACGCTCTTCAACGTTGGTGAACAGCGCGATCTTGCGCCGCGAGGAGATATCGATCGGGTGATCGGAGCGGCAGATCAGCACGTCCGGCTGCAGGCCGATGGAGCGCAGCTCTTTCACCGAGTGCTGGGTCGGCTTGGTCTTGGTCTCGCCAGCGGTGGCGATATAGGGCACCAGGGTCAGGTGCATCAGCATGGCGCGCTTGGCACCTACTTCCACACGCAGCTGGCGAATGGCTTCGAGGAACGGCTGCGATTCAATGTCGCCTACCGTGCCGCCGATCTCGACCATGGCCACGTCGGCGTCGCCGGCACCCTTGATGATGCGGCGCTTGATCTCGTCGGTGATATGCGGGATGACCTGAATGGTCGCGCCCAGGTAATCACCACGGCGCTCGCGGCGCAGCACGTCTTCGTAGACGCGACCAGTGGTGAAGTTGTTGTTCTGGGTCATGGTGGTGCGGATAAACCGCTCATAGTGGCCCAGATCGAGGTCGGTCTCAGCGCCGTCGTGGGTGACAAACACCTCACCGTGCTGGAACGGGCTCATGGTGCCCGGATCGACGTTGATATAGGGATCCAGCTTGAGCATGGTGACCTTCAGGCCCCGCGCCTCCAGGATAGCCGCCAATGAAGCCGAGGCGATGCCTTTCCCCAATGAAGAAACAACACCACCCGTGACGAATATGTAGCGCGTCATGAAAAACCCTAGAAGTCTGCGTTTAAGCGGTCAGTGCCGCCGGGGAAAGCGAAGGAATACCGAAGCGACCAATTGCAATACAGTGCAATTAGCTAGCCCTGCCGATTCCCAAGGGGAGTCAACAAAAGCTCTAGTAAGACGGGAGCGTAGTCTACCGGAAAGGCCTTAGCAGCTCAAACCTTGATCACTCCTGCTGGCTGCCAATGCAATTGCCAGCTGCCGTCGGCAGCACCTTGCACACCCGCAAGGTTGGCGATCGCCACCACCTGGTTATCCAGACGCAGCAGCGGCAGGCGATCGCGGACAAAAGCCGGCACCCGCAACTCGTTGAACAGACGCTTGAGATCGCGATGCCCACGCCCCGGCAAGAAAATCTGCTCGCCGCCCCGGCGATAGCCCAGCTGCCAATTGCCCACCGGCAGGATGCCGTCAATGCGCACCAGACCATTCCCAGGCAATGCCACCTGCTGGCTACCTTGAACCGCGACACTGGCCGGCATGGGCGAACGTAGCCAGTCACCGGCCAACCACCACAGACGCTCATCACTGCGGCGCAACTCCCCCGCCGCCAGCTTCCAGATCGGCGCAGCATCCACGGCCGCATCCCGTAGCGCCTGCCAGCCGACCCAGTGCTCGCTATCGGGCATCGCCGTCAACGGCCGCAGCCAGTAACGCAGGGCATTGCGCTGGCGCGGCTCACTCAATCCGCGCAGCGCAGGCAGCGCCAGGCTTGGCAAGCCCAGCCAGGCAAACTCGCCCGGTACTTCGGCGGCTGCCACGTCCTGCTGCGCTAGCTCATCGAGCAACTGCCCCGCCTCGCTCAGGTGCGCAGCGCTGCGCGCGATATTCGCCGAGGCCTGCGGCCAGCGCCTGAGCACCGCAGGCATCACCTGACGACGCAGATAATTGCGCGAGAAGCGCTCATCGGCATTTGACGGGTCCTCGACCCAGGCCAAGCCATGCTCGCGGGCATAGGCCAACAGCTCATCGCGCGAGCAGTTGAGCAGCGGCCGAACCAACTGCCCCGTGCCCAGCGGACGACTCGCCGGCATGGCCGACAAACCCTGCACCCCGGCACCGCGCAACAGGCGAAACAACAGGGTTTCCGCCTGATCATCACGATGCTGCGCGGTCAGCAGCACCTCGTCGGCACCGACACGGGCGGCAAAAGCTGCGTAGCGGGCCTGGCGCGCCGCCTGCTCAAGGCTGGCCCCCGGAGCCACCTGCACATGCTCAACCTGCAACGGCACGGACAAGGCCGCGCATAGCTCGCGGCAATGCGCCGGCCAGGCATCGGCCGCGGCCTGCAGGCCGTGATGGATATGGATAGCGGAAAGCGGCGGCAACGCCTCGCGCTGCGCGAGGCTGGCCAGCAGGTGCAGCAGCACCGTGGAATCCAGCCCGCCGGACAGGGCAACACACCAGCCCGGGGCGCTACGCCAGGGCTGCAGGGCATCACGCAGACGACTATGCAGAGGAATCATCGGCCAAGCTTAAAACAACAACGGGCCCGAAGGCCCGTTGTATGCGCAGCTGCAGAGCAATCAGGCAATCCCGTAGCTCATCAGGCGCTCGTAGCGACGCGCCAGCAACTCGGTAGTGTCGAAGGTCTTCAGGGTATCCAGCTGGGCGCGCAGCGCCTGGCGCACCGCTTCCGCGGCAGCGGCCGGGTCGTTGTGGGCACCGCCGAGGGGCTCACCGATCACCTGATCGACAATGCCCAGACCCTTCAGACGCTCGGCGGTAATACCCATGGCCTCGGCCGCATCGGGTGCCTTGTCGGCGGTCTTCCACAGAATCGAGGCGCAGCCTTCAGGCGAGATCACCGAATAGGTGGAGTACTGCAACATGTTCAGCTGATCGCAGACGCCAATGGCCAGTGCACCGCCGGAACCACCCTCACCAATGACGGTGGCGATGATCGGGGTTTTCAGCCGCGCCATCACCCGCAGGTTCCAGGCAATCGCCTCGCTCTGACCGCGCTCTTCGGCATCGATACCCGGATAGGCACCCGGGGTGTCGATAAAGGTCAGGATCGGCATCTGGAAGCGTTCGGCCATTTCCATCAGACGGCAGGCTTTGCGATAACCCTCGGGGCGCGGCATACCAAAGTTGCGACGGACCTTCTCGCGCACCTCGCGGCCCTTCTGGTGGCCGATGACCATCACCGGTTCGCCATCCAGACGCGCCACGCCGCCAACAATCGCCGCGTCATCGGAGAAATGCCGATCGCCGTGCAGCTCGTCGAACTCGGTGAAGATGTGCTGCAGGTAATCCAGGGTGTAGGGACGGCGCGGATGACGCGCCAGCTTGGCGATCTGCCAGCTGGTCAGATTGCCGAAAATGCTTTCGGTCAGAGAGTTGCTCTTGTCCTGCAGACGCGCAATCTCGTCGCTGATATTGATCGAGTTGTCGCTACCGACCAGGCGAAGCTCTTCGATCTTGGCTTGCAGGTCGGCGATCGGCTGTTCGAAATCGAGAAAATTCGGGTTCATAGTCATCCGTCTTGCGTCGACGGCCAAGTGGCCGGGGAGCTGTATCCGTTTCGCGCCCTACCTTATAGCAGCAGGCGCATTCAGGTCGACACCGGGCTGCAGAGAAATCGACAGCACCCAGCGGTGTCCTCACTGACAAGCGAGGCCGGAGCCCCGCAAATCAGCGGTAGTGCAGAAAGACGTTGTCGCGGCCGAACTGGTCACGCAATGTCTGAATCAGGCTGTCGGCAGGCTCGATTCGCCAGCTCTCGCCAAACTGCAACTGGGCCTTGGCATCCGCACCACTGTAGTCGACGGTGATCGGGCAGGCCCCACGATGACGCCCACAGAGCTCGGCCAGCCAACGCAGGCGGTCGCCCTTCAGCGCATCGCTGGCAACCCGCAGGCGCAGGCTGTCGGCCAGCCCGGTACGCGCCTCTTCCAGGCTCATCACCCGCTTGGCGCGCAGACGCAGACCGCCGGAGAAGTCGTCGTTGCTCACCTCGCCTTCCACCACCACCAGGGCGTCGGTCTGCAACAAGGCCTGGGCACTGTTGAAGGCTTCGGCAAACAAGGAGGCCTCGATCCGCCCGGAACGATCATCGAGGGTGATAAAGCCCATCTTGTCGCCCTTCTTGTTCTTCATCACCCGCAGGTTGATCACCAGGCCGGCGACCGTCTGATCGCCACGGGCCGGTTTGAGATCGATAATCCGCTGACGGGCAAAGCGGCGCACCTCGCCCTCGTATTCGTCGATCGGGTGGCCGGTAAGGTACAGGCCCAGGGTGTCTTTCTCGCCCTTGAGGCGCTCTTTAAGCGTCAGCTCGCGGGCGCGCAGGTGGTTGGCGTAGACATCGGCTTCGGCATCGGCGAAGACTCCGCCAAACAGGTCCATATGGCCGCTGTCGTGGCTGCGCGCAGTCTGTTCGGCCGCCTGCACCGCCTCCTCCATGGCCGCCAGGAGCACCCCACGATTACGGTCGATATTGGCCTTGTAGGCCTTCAGCTCTTCATGGAAATGCGGGCCCAGACGATCCAGCGCGCCGCTACGGATCAGCGCTTCGAGGGTGCGCTTGTTGATGCGCTTGAGGTCGACCCGCGAACAGAAATCGAACAGATCCTTGAACGGCCCCTCCTGACGCGCCTCGACTATGGCCTCCACCGGCCCCTCGCCGACACCCTTGATCGCCCCCAGACCGTAGACGATCCAGCCGCCGTCGTTGACCGTGAATTTGAACTCGGAGATGTTCACATCCGGCGCATCGAGGCGCAGCTTCATGCTGCGACATTCCTCGATCAGGGTGACCACCTTGTCGGTGTTGTGCATATCCGCCGACAGTACCGCGGCCATAAAGGCGGCCGGGTGATGGGCTTTCAGCCAGGCGGTCTGATAGGAGACCAGGCCATAGGCGGCCGAGTGGGATTTGTTGAAGCCGTAACCTGCGAACTTCTCCACCAGATCGAAGATGTTGCCCGCCAGATCCGCGTCGATACCATTATTGGCGCAACCTTCGATAAAGCCGCCGCGCTGCTTGGCCATCTCCTCGGGCTTTTTCTTACCCATGGCGCGACGCAGCATGTCTGCACCACCCAGCGTATACCCCGCCATCACCTGGGCGATCTGCATCACCTGTTCCTGGTACAGGATGATGCCGTAGGTGGGCTTGAGCACCGGTTCCAGGCCCGGATACTGATAGTCCTGGTGCGGATAGGAAATCGGTTCGCGGCCGTGCTTACGGTTGATGAAGTCGTCCACCATGCCCGACTGCAGCGGGCCGGGGCGGAACAGCGCCACCAGAGCGATCATGTCTTCCAGGCAGTCCGGCTTGAGCTTCTTGATCAGCTCCTTCATGCCGCGCGATTCAAGCTGGAACACCGCGGTGGTCTCGGCCTTCTGCAGCATCTGGAAGGTCGGCTTGTCGTCCAGCGGGATAAAGTCGATGTTCAGGTCGGGCAGGCCCTGCTTGGCCTGCTCGCGGTTGATCGTCTCCATCGCCCATTTGATGATGGTCAGGGTGCGCAGGCCGAGGAAGTCGAACTTGACCAGGCCGGCCTGCTCCACGTCGTCCTTGTCGAACTGGGTGACCAGGCCACCACCCTCGTCGTCGCAGGCGATCGGCGAGAAGTCGGTGAGCTTGGTCGGCGCAATGACCACGCCACCCGCGTGCTTACCGGTACCGCGGCAGATGCCTTCGAGCTTGAGCGACATTTCCCAGATTTCCCGGGCGTCTTCATCGACCTTGAGGAAGTCGCGCAGTGGCTCTTCCATCTCGTAGGCTTTTTCCAGGGTCATGCCGACTTCGAAGGGGATCATCTTCGACAGGCGATCGGCCAGGCCGTAGGACTTACCCTGCGCCCGCGCCACGTCGCGCACCACCGCCTTGGCCGCCATGGTGCCGAAGGTGATGATCTGGCTGACCGCATTGCGACCGTATTTCTCGGCCACGTAATCGATCACCCGGTCGCGGCCGTCCATGCAGAAGTCGACGTCGAAGTCGGGCATCGAGACCCGCTCCGGGTTGAGGAAGCGTTCGAACAGCAGGTCATAGGCCAGCGGGTCGAGGTCGGTGATCTTCTGCACGTAGGCCACCAGCGAACCGGCACCCGACCCACGGCCTGGACCCACCGGCACGCCGTTGTTCTTTGCCCACTTGATAAAGTCCATTACGATCAGGAAGTAACCGGGGAAACCCATCTGGATGATGATATCCAGCTCGAAATTCAGCCGGTCGATATACACCTGCTTCTTCGCGGCGTAATCCGGAGTGTCCTTGGGCAGCAGCACTTCCAGGCGCTCGTCCAGGCCGTCGAAGGAGACCTTGCGGAAGTACTCGTCCATGGTCATGCCAGCCGGCACCGGGAAGTCCGGGAGGAAATATTTGCCCAGCTGCACTTCAATATTGCAGCGCTTGGCGATCTCGAGGGTGTTTTCCAGGGCCTCCGGCAGGTCACTGAACAGCTCGGCCATCTCCTCCGGGGTCTTCAGGTACTGCTGGTCGGAATAGGTGCGCGGGCGGCGCGGGTCGTCCAGGCTGCGGCCCTCACCGATGCACACGCGGGTCTCGTGGGCGGCGAAATCGTCCTGCTTGAGGAAGCGCACATCGTTGGTCGCCACCAGCGGCGCGCCAAGCTTGTCGGCCAGCGCCACGGCCAGGTGCAGATGTTCTTCGTCGTTGACCCGGTTGGTACGCTGCAGCTCCAGATAGAAACGCTCGGGAAACACGTCCATCCACTCGCGCAGCAGGGCTTCGGCCAACGCCGGCTCATCATTGAGCAGGGCATGACCGACCTCGCCCTCCTTGGCCCCAGACAGGGCGATCAGCCCCTCGGCGGCAGCCTTGACCCAGTCGCGCTGGATAATCACCAGGTCGTTGCTCTGCCCTTCGCTCCAGCCGCGCGAGACCAGCTCGGTGAGGTTGCGATAACCCTTGGGGCTCATTGCCAGCAGAGTCATACGACTGAGCGGGCCGTCTTCCTCGGCACTGGCCAGCCAGATATCGGCCCCGCAGATCGGCTTGATGCCGCCGCCCATGGCGGCCTTATAGAACTTCACCAGCGAGCACATATTGCTCATATCGGTGACCGCCACCGCCGGCATACCGGCCGCCGCCACCGCCTTGACCAGCGGCTTGACCCGCACCAGACCGTCGACCAGGGAAAACTCGGTATGCAGACGCAGGTGGACGAACGAAGCAGTCATGACAGTCCTATATCAAACACAAAAACGACAAGGAGGGGATTGTACAGCCAAGGCAGCGGCGCGCTACAGACAGCAAGCCGAAAGCGACGGTGGGCGTCTCAGTCCGCCAGCAACGCCCGCACGGGGCCAAAGGAGCGCCGGTGAATCGGGGTCGGGCCCAAACGGCGCAGGGCTTCCAGATGCACGGCGGTGGGATAGCCCTTGTGCCCGGCAATGCCATAGCCGGGGTACTGCGCATCGAGCTGCTGCATCTCGCGGTCGCGGCTGACCTTGGCCAGGATCGAGGCGGCGGCAATCGCCGGCACCTGGCTATCGCCCTTGACCACCGCGGCGCTGGGTACCTGCAGGACGGGGCAGCGATTGCCGTCGATCAGCGCCAGCCTGGGCGTGATGCTCAAGCCCTCCACCGCGCGCTGCATGGCCAGCATGGTGGCGTGGAGGATATTCAAGCGATCGATTTCGTCTACTTCGGCGCGAGCGATGCACCAGGCCAGGGCCTTTTCGCGGATTTCGTCGAAGAGTTTTTCGCGCCGCGCCTCGCTGAGTTTCTTCGAATCGTTCAGGCCAAGGATCGGCCGCAACGGATCGAGAATCACCGCCGCAGTCACCACCGCGCCGCACAGCGGGCCACGACCGACTTCGTCGACCCCGGCCACCAGTTCCTGCACCAAGGTAAAATCCAGGCCCAGTTGCATCAGTTGCGCCCGACCAGTTGCAGCACGGCCTCGGCGGCCTGCACCGAAGCGTCGCGGCGCAGGGCCCGGTGAATCACATCGAAGCCCTCGGTCTGCACCTCGCCGCCATTGAGCAGCGGTGCCAGGAGCTGGGCCAGGGCTTCCGGGGTGGCAGCGTCCTGAATCATCTCGGGCACCAGCAAACGCTCGGCCAGCAGGTTGGGCAGGGAAATATAGTCGCTGGTGACCAGGCGCTTGAGAATTCGGTAGGTCATGGGCGCAACCTTGTAGGCCACCACCATCGGCCGCTTGTACAGCAGCGCTTCCAGGGTCGCCGTGCCCGAGGCGATCAGTACCGCGTCACAGGCCGCCAGGGCCTCGTGGGAACGGCCATCAAGCAGGGTCAACGGCAGATCACGACCGACCAGCATCTGTTCCAGCTGCACCCGCCGCTGAGGGCTGGCGCAGGGCAGAACGAAACGAATACCCGGACGCAGGGTGCGCAAACGCACCGCCGCATCCAGAAACAGGCTACCCAGGCGCGCCACTTCGCCGCCGCGACTGCCCGGCATCAAGGCCACCACGGCCCCGTCCTGGGGCAGGTCGAGCGCCTCGCGGGCAGCGGCGCGGTCGGCCATGACCGGAATCGTATCGGCCAGGGGGTGGCCGACAAAGCGCACCGGCACCTGATGCGCATCGTAGAACTGCGCCTCGAACGGAAACAGGCAGAGCATCAGGTCGCAGGCTTCGCGGATTTTCAGCACGCGCTTCTGCCGCCAGGCCCAAACCGAGGGGCTGACGTAGTGCACAGTCTTGATCCCGGCCCGGCGCAGCTTGAGCTCCAGGCCCAGATTGAAATCCGGCGCGTCGATGCCGATAAACACATCGGGTTTGGCCGCGATCAGGGTCTTGACCAGCTTGCGTCGACGCGCGAGCAACTCGGGCAAGCGCCCCAGCACCTCGACCAGGCCCATCACCGACAGGCGTTCCATGGGGAAATAGGGATTCAGGCCCTGAGCCTGCATCAGCGGGCCACCGACGCCGATAAATTCGACCTGGGGATAGCGGGCCTTGAGCGACTGCATCAAGCCAGCACCGAGAATATCGCCGGAAGCCTCGCCAGCCACCAGCGCAACACGCATTAGAGCCGCCATGGGTTAGCGGGTAATGCCGCGCTGGGAAGCTAGTATCGAGTCACGGAACACCGCGACCTCAGGAAACTGCAGGGCAGGCTCGGCCAGCTCGGCCAATGCGGCCTCAATGGTCAGACCCTGGCGATACACCGTCTTGTAGGCGCGACGCAGGGCGGCGATCGCCTCGACACTGAAGCCGCGGCGGCGCAGGCCTTCGAAATTCATGCTGCGCGCCCCTGCCGGGTTGCCGGAAACCGTGACATAGGCCGGCACATCCTTGCCGATAGCGCTGCCCATGGCGGCGAAGCTGTGCGCGCCGATATGGCAGAACTGATGCACCAGGGTGTAGCCGGACAGGATCGCCCAGTCGCCGATATGCACATGACCGGCCAGCGCGACATTGTTGACCAGGATGCAATGGTTGCCGACCACGCTGTCATGGCCAATGTGGGCATAGGCCATGATCAAGTTGTGGTCGCCCACAGTGGTCTCGTCACGATCCTGAATGGTGCCCCGGTGCATGGTCACACCTTCGCGGATGATGTTGTGATCGCCAATCACCAGACGCGTCGGCTCGCCCTTGTATTTGCGGTCAGGGGTATCCTCGCCCAGCGAGGAAAACTGATAGACGCGGTTGTGCTTACCAATTCTGGTTGGCCCCTTGATGATCACATTAGGCCCAAGCACCGTACCCTCACCAATTTCCACATCGGGCCCGATAATCGACCAAGGGCCGACGACGACGTCGTCGGCCAGCTTGGCACTGGGATCAATAATGGCGCGAGGGTCAATCAAACTCATAGTTTGCGTTCCGCACAGATGATTTCAGCCGAACAGACTTCTTTGCCGTCGACACTGGCCTTGCATTGGAATTTCCAGATGCTGCGCTTGCTGCTCAGGTAGCGGGCTTCAAGGATCAGCTGATCGCCCGGCACTACCGGCTGGCGAAAGCGTAGCTTGTCCGAGCCGACAAAGTAATACAGGGTGCCATCGGAAGGCTTCATATCCATCATCTTGAAGCCAAGGATACCGGCGGCCTGGGCCATGGCCTCGATGATCAGCACGCCCGGCATGATTGGATGCTCAGGAAAGTGCCCGTTGAAAAACGGCTCATTGATGCTGACATTCTTATAGGCACGAATGCACTTGCCCTCTACATCCAACTCCGCCACCCGATCCACCAGCAGGAAAGGGTAACGATGCGGCAGGTATTCGCGAATTTCGTTGATGTCCATCATTTCCAGAGAAGCCTGTAAGAGAAGAAGCCTGTAATTAAGAAGAAGCCGGCAAACGCCGGCTCAGGCATCAGATGAAGAGTCTGCGCCGGAGGTCACGGCGGCCAGCTGCTTTTCCATCTGTTGCAGGCGACGCGCCATGTCATCCAGCTGCCTGATGCGCGCAGCACTCTTGCGCCACTCGGCGGCCGGCTGCATGGCAGTACCGGAAGAATAGGAACCCGGTTCGGTGATCGAACGGGTGACCATGGTCATGCCCGTGACGAACACGCCATCACAGACCTCGATATGCCCGACCATACCCACACCACCGGCGATCATGCAGTTCCTGCCGATCTTGGTGCTGCCGGAAATGCCCACACAACCGGCCATGGCGGTGTTGTCACCAACCTGCACGTTGTGCGCAATCATGATCTGGTTGTCCAGTTTGACCCCATTACCGATCAGGGTATCGGCCAAGGCACCGCGGTCGATGGTGGTATTGGCCCCGATTTCAACATCGTCGCCAATGCTCACACCACCAATCTGGGCAATCTTCTGCCAGACGCCCTTCTCGTTGGCAAAGCCGAAGCCTTCGCCACCGATGACCGCGCCCGACTGGATCACTACCCGCTTGCCGATATGCACGTCGTGATACAGGGTCACCCGTGGGGCCAACCAGCCGCCCTCGCCGATCGAGGAGCGCACACCGACCACGCAATGGGGGCCAATCGTCACGCCGGCTGCGATCTGCGCACCACTCTCGACCACCGCAAAGGCACCAATACTGGCGCTGTCATCGACCCGTGCGTCAGCCGCGACCACGGCCGTCGGATGCACCCCTGGCAAGGCCTGGGGTTTGCGATCGAACAGGTGAGAAAGCTGGGCATAGGCCAGATAGGGATTGGCCACGACCAAGGCATTACCGGCATAGCCAGCGGCATCGGCGGCGGTCAGCAGCACCGCCGCGGCGCGACAATCACTGAGAAATTTGCGGTACTGCGGATTGGCCAGAAAGCTCAACTGACCGGGCCCGGCTTCCTGCAAGGTGGCCAGGCCCGCGATCCGGGTATCGGCCGCACCACTGACAGTGGCACCCAGCCGCTCGGCCAACTGGCCGAGGGTATAAGTCTCACTCATGATCAGCGCAGCTGATTCATGCGCTCGATAACCTGGCGGGTGATGTCGAACTGAGGTTTGACATCGATCACCGCGCCGCGCTCGAGCACTAGGTCGAAGCTGCCTTTCTTGATCACTTCTTCCACGGCCTTGTCCAGGTTCGGCTTGAGCTTCTTCAGCATTTCGCGGTCGGCAACGGCCTTGGCTTCGTTCAGCTCCTTGGACTGGAACTGGAAGTCACGGGCTTTCTGCTTGAATTCGAGTTCCAGACGCTCGCGCTCGGCGGTCTGCATCTTGTCACCGTCCTTGACCAGACGATCCTGAATGCGCTTGGCATCGCTTTCCAGGGTTTTCAGCTTGTTCAGCTGCGGGCCGAACTTCTTCTCGGCATCCACGGCATAACGCTTGGCCGCGTCGGACTCGAGCAGGGCCATCTGATAATTCAATACTGCCACTTTCATCTGGGCAAAGGCCGGAGTTGCCAGCAGAGCAACGCTTAACAGAACCAGTTGAGTCAACTTACGCACGGTGCAACTCCTGCAAATACTGTGGGTGTTCGGTGATCAGACCTAGAAGGTCTGACCGAGAGAGAACTGGAAAACCTGGGTATCGGCATCGTCTGGTTTGACGATCGGCATGGCCAGGCTGAAGCTCAGGGGACCCAGGGCGGTAATCCAGGTCAGGCCAACGCCCACGGAACTGGCCAGCTCGCCCGCATCGATACCGTTGCAGCTGGTCTGGGTACTGCCGCAGCTGGTGTCGAACACATTACCCACGTCCCAGAACAGGGCGGTACGCAGGGAACGCTGATCCTTGACGAAGGGCATGGGGAACAGCAGCTCGACGCCACCCTGGACCAGTACGTTACCACCGAACGGCAGCGGATCATCGTCGGGGTCAATCAGAGTGCCTTCATTGCCTGTCACGGCCTCACCACGACTCGGCGTGCTGCGCGGGCCCAGGCTGTTGTCCTTGAAGCCACGAACCGAACCGAAACCGCCGGCATAGTAGTTCTCGTAGAACGGCAGCTCGCTGGTGGAACCATAGCTTTCGCCGTAGCCCAGCTCAGTGTGCAGGCGCAGGGTGTAGGTGTCGCTCAACGGCGTGAAGAGCTGGCCGCGGTAATCGACCTTGAAGAACGACAGGTCGCTGCCCGGTACCGTGGTTTCGAACACCAGGCTCTGCGAGTGGCCACGGTTGGCCAGCACACCGCGGTTGAGGGTCGACTCGGACCAGCCGACCGACGCCTTGAGGTTCAGGTAGTTGTCGCCCTCTTCTTCCATAAAGTCGAAGATCTCGTCGACTGTGTAAACCCCGGTGCTGATGCTGTCGCTCTGCACGGTCAGGCCATAGGTCAGGCGCGAGGTATCGCTGATCGGGTAACCGATGCTGACACCGGCACCGTAGCTGTCCACCGCATAGCTGGAGACATCGGTGTTCAGCTCGTCGTAATCGGTCTCACGGAAGAAGGCGTTGTAACCTAGGCTGACACCGTCCGGCGTCCAGTAAGGATTGACGAAGCCGAAGTTGTAGCTGCTCTGGTATTCGCTGCGGTTCAGGCCCAGGCTGACCCGGTTACCGGTACCCAGAAAGTTGCTCTGGCTGATAGAACCACCCAGAATCAGACCGGCATTCTGGGCAAAACCGACGCTGGCGGTAATGGAACCGGAAGCCTGCTCTTCAACGCTGTAGTTGACGTCGATCTGGTCATCGGTACCCGGCACCTGCGGGGTTTCGACGTTGACTTCCTTGAAGTAACCGAGGCGCTCCAGGCGCACCTTGGACTGATCGATCAGGTAGGTCGAAGCCCAGCCGCCTTCCATCTGGCGCATTTCACGGCGCAGCACCGAGTCTTCCGACTTGGTGTTGCCGCGGAAGTTGATGCGGTTGACGTAGGCGCGCTTGCCCGGGTCGACGACAAAGGTAATGGATACGGTGCCGTCGTCGTTGGCCACCGGCACGCCGTTGACGTTGGCGAAGGTATAGCCTTCGTTACCCAGGCGACGGGTGATCAGCTCGGAGGTGGTGGTCATGACCTTGCGCGAGAACACCTGCCCTTCCTTGACCAGCAGCAAGGCGCGTACGTCGTCTTCGAGATTCTTCAGGTCACCGCTGAGGGTGACGTCACGCACGCTGTACTTCTCGCCTTCGTCGACGTTGACGGTGACGTAGACGTGCTTCTTGTCCGGGGTAATGGACACCTGGGTCGAGCTGATATCCATGTTGATATAGCCGCGATCCAGGTAATAGGAGCGCAGACGCTCCAGGTCACCGGAGAGCTTCTCCCGGGCGTACTTGTCGTCATTCTTGAAGAAGGACAGCCAGTTGGTGGTCTTCAGCTCGAACAGGTCGATCAGGTCCTCGTCTGAGAACACCGTGTTACCCACCACGTTGATGTGCTGGATGGCCGCGACCGAGCCTTCGTTGATATTGATCTTCAGCGCCACGCGGTTACGCGGCTGCGGAATCACTTCGGCCTCGATCTCGGCGGAGTAGCGGCCCTGGGCCACATACTGACGCTGCAGCTCGTTACGTACGCCTTCCAGCGTTGCCCGCTGGAAGATCTCGCCTTCGGCCAGACCGGACTGGTTCAGGCCCTTGAGCAGGTCTTCGCTGCTGATTGCCTTGTTGCCATCGATTTCGATACTGGAAATCGAAGGGCGCTCGACCACGCTGATCACCAGCACATTGCCGTCGCGACCCAGTTGGATATCCTGAAAGAAACCGGTCTTGAACAGTTCCCGGGTGGCTTCCACCAGGGAGCGGTCATCCGCTTCTCCGCCGACATTCAGCGGCAAGGCCCCGAATACGCTGCCTGCGGAAACCCGCTGCAGGCCGGTGACGCGAATATCGGAAATGGTGAAGGACTCGGCGTGAACTTCGGTGATCATCAGTGCGGCAAGCACCGCAGGTAGCAGCAGACGTTTCATGAAGTCCTTTCTTATTCCAACTGACAATAAAAAATCTGCCGCTAGGTGCGACAGATTTGTAATTCAGTAGCGGTTACAGCCGGCTCAGATCGTTTACCAGGGCCAGCAACATGACCCCGATGATCAAACTGATACCAATCTGCATCCCCCAACCCTGTATCCGTTCAGACAGCGGGCGGCCACGCACCCACTCGACCAGATAAAAAAGCAGATGCCCCCCATCCAGAACAGGGATGGGCAACAGATTGAGAACCCCCAGACTTATGCTCAGGTAGGCCAGGAAGGTCAGAAAATCCCCAAAACCCGACTCAGCAGAAGCGCCCGCCACTTTAGCAATGGTTATCGGCCCGCTCAAGTTTTTTACCGAGAGCTCGCCAAACAGCATTTTCTTCAATGAATGAAGGGTCAGAACGCTCATGGTCCAGGTGCGCTTGGCCCCTTCGAACACCGCATCCACAGGGCCATAGCTGACCTGACGGAGCATTTCCGGGGGCCACTCGATACCCTGCACCCCAGCCCCCAGATAACCCGTGCGGGCCTCATCCTCCCCCCGCGCTGCCAACGCCAGGGTCTTCTCCAGACGCTGGCCGTCACGCTCGACCAGCACGGCCACGGTTTTGCCCGGCAGGCCCCGCACTCGATCGACCAACTGCTGCCAGTCCTGCAGCGCCTGGCCATCCAGCTCCAGCAGACGGTCGCCCACCTGCAGACCGGCCGCCGCGGCAGGCCCCTTGGGATCGAGCTGTGCCAGCACCGGCTCAAGCGCCGGACGCCATGGGCGAATACCCAGGGCGGCAATCGGATCGGGCTCATCGACGCCGCGCAGCCAGTTGTCCAGGGCGATCTGCCGCGGACTGTCGGCAGTGGAGCCCGGCTCGCGCACCGCAAGGTTCAGGTTGCCGCTCTCGCCGAGACGGCGCACCAGCTGCAGATTGACCGCCGACCAGCCCAGGGTCGGCTGACCGTTGACCGCGACTATTTCCTGACCTGCCTGCAAACCGGCCACTTCGGCCAGGCTGCCGCTCTCGACCGCACCGATGACCGGGCGCACCTGCTGGCTGCCGATCATCGCCACCAGCCAAAAGAACACCAGGGCCAACAGGAAGTTGGCCACCGGCCCCGCCGCGACTATGGCGATGCGCTGGCGCACCGACTTGCGATTGAACGACTGCTCCAGCTGCTCGGGCGGTACGTCGCCCTCGCGCTCGTCGAGCATCTTCACGTAGCCACCCAGGGGAATGGCCGCGATTACAAACTCGGTGCCCTGGCGGTCATGCCAACGCAGCAAGGGCGTGCCAAAGCCCACGGAAAAGCGCAGGACCTTGACCCCGCAGCGGCGGGCGACCCAGAAATGGCCGAACTCATGGAATGTTACCAGTACCCCCAGCGCAACCAGGGTACCCACCAGCATATAAAGCGCACTCATCAAACTTCTCCGCGGCTACTACCGCCCAGGCATTGCTGCGCCAGACTGCGTGCACGCTTATCTGCGGCCAACACCGTATCCAGGCTTTCGACCGCCCGGACGGCTTCGGCGTTCAGTACGCTTTCGATGATACGCGCGATTTCCGGGAAGCGGATGCGCCGCTCGAGAAAGGCCGCCACCGCCACTTCATTGGCCGCATTGAGCATGGCCGGCGCAGTACCGCCCGCCTCTGCCGCCTGCCGCGCCAGGCGCAGACAGGGAAAACGCTGCTCGTCGGGGGCCTGGAAGTCCAGACGCGCGACGGCAAACAGATCCAGCGGCGCGACCCCCGAATCGATACGCTCCGGCCAGGCCAGAGCATGACTGATGGGGGTGCGCATATCCGGGTTACCCAGCTGCGCCAATACCGAGCCGTCGACATAATCGACCAGCGAATGGATCACGCTCTGCGGGTGCACCACCACCTCGATCTGCGCAGGCCTGGCATCGAACAGCCAGCAGGCCTCGATCAGTTCCAGGCCCTTGTTCATCATGCTCGCCGAGTCCACCGAGATCTTGCGCCCCATCGACCAGTTGGGATGGGCACAGGCCTGCTCGGGTGTCACGTCCCGCAGCTGCTCCAGCGGCATCTCGCGGAAAGGCCCGCCGGATGCGGTCAGCAGAATACGCCGCACCCCAACCTGCGGCAGGCCGCGGGCATAGTCGCCGGGCAGGCACTGGAAGATCGCGTTGTGCTCGCTATCGATCGGCAACAGCACGGCACCGCTGCGCTTGACCGCCTGCATAAACAACGCACCGGACATCACCAGGGCTTCTTTATTGGCCAGCAGGACCTTCTTGCCCGCCTCCACCGCCGCCAGTGTCGGCGGCAGGCCAGCCGCACCGACAATCGCCGCCATCACCGTATCCACCTCGGGATGCGCGGCGATCTGGCACAACCCCGCGGGGCCATGCAGCACCTCAGTGGTCAGACCTGCGGCGCGCAGATCCACCTGCAGCTGATGCGCAGCAGCAGCCTCAGGCACCACGGCAAAGCGTGGGCGGTAGAGCAGACACAGGGCCTCCAGCTCGGCCAGACGGCTAAAGCCGGAAAGGGCAAAGATCTGGTAGCGCTCGGGATGGCGGGCGATCACATCCAGGGTGCTCAGACCGATGGAACCGGTTGCCCCGAGCACGGTGACCTGCTGCAAAGGACTCACAGAGCGCCCCAGCCGGCCAGCCAGAGCAGCGCGGCAAATAGCGGGATGGCCGCAGTCAGGCTGTCGATACGATCCAGTACGCCGCCGTGACCCGGCAGCAGATTGCTGCTGTCCTTCACCCCGGACTGACGCTTGAACATGCTTTCGGTCAGGTCACCGACCACCGAGACCAGCACCACCACGGCAGTGCCGGCCAGGGCCAGGAACAGGTCGAGGGTCGACCAGCCGCGGTAGAGGCCCACCAGCAGGCAAATCAGCAGAGTAGCCAGCAAGCCGCCAAACACCCCTTCCCAGCTCTTGCCGGGACTGACTCGCGGGGCCAGTTTGCGCTTGCCAAAACGCCGACCGGAGAAATAGGCACCGATATCCGCACCCCACACCAGCACCATCACCGCCAGGATCAGCCAGTTCGCCTCGGGCCACTGCTTGAACAGCACCAGGCCCTGCCAGGCCGGCAGCAGAATCAGCAAACCAATCAGCAACCGGACCGGAACCTGCGCCCAGTAACGACTGCTGGCCGGATAGCCGAGCACCAGCAAGGTCGCCAGCGCCCACCAGAGAACCCCAAGCGACAGCACCCATGGAGCCAACGCCGGCAACAGGTACAGAGCGAATAACAACACCGCCACCAACGCGGCGTAAGCCACGCGCTGCACCTGAGCAGTAAAGCCGGCCAGACGCGCCCATTCCCAGGCCCCCAGGCTGACTACCGCACCGATAAACAGGGCGAACAGCCCACCGTCGAGCAGAAAGAAGCCGCCCAACGCGAAAGGCAACAGCACCAGCGCCGTGATAATTCGTTGCTTGAGCATTAACTACGCGCCTCGGCAGCCAGCTGCTCGCTGGTCTTACCAAAGCGACGCTGACGGCTAGCAAAATTAGCCAGGGCTTTACGCATGGCTTCGTGTTTGAAATCCGGCCAGAACAGGTCGGAGAAATACAGCTCGGTGTAAGCCAGCTGCCAGAGCAGGAAGTTGCTGATGCGATGCTCGCCACCGGTGCGAATGCACAGGTCCGGCAAGGGCAAATCGCCGGTTACCAGGCAGCTCTGCAGCAGCCCGGGGGTGATATCTTCGGGCCGCAGATGGCCGCCCTGCACTTCCCGCGCCAGCCGCTGGGCGGCCTGGGCGATATCCCATTGGCCGCCGTAATTTGCCGCCACCTGCAGGACAAAGCGCTTGTCGCCGGCGGTCTGCGCCTCGGCTTCACGCATGGCCGCTTGCAACTCGGGATGAAAACGCGAGCGGTCGCCGATAATGCGCAGACTGATGTCATTGTCGTTGAGGCGCTTGGCCTCACGACGCAGCGCACCGAGAAACAGCTCCATCAACGCACTGACTTCCTCGGCCGGGCGCTGCCAGTTTTCACTGGAGAAGGCGAACAGGGTCAATACCTCGACCCCGGCCTCGGCACACACCTCGATAACCGCACGCACCGCATCGACACCGGCTTTATGGCCGGCAACACCGGGCAGCAGACGCTTCTTGGCCCAGCGATTATTGCCGTCCATGATGATCGCCACATGCCGCGGCACAGCGACCTGGTTACCGTCTTTGGTCTTGTCCATGACGATACCCTGGCCGTTAAACGGCCATCAGATCCGCTTCTTTCTGCTTAACAGCCACTTCGATCTCGGCCACGAACTTGTCGGTCAACTTCTGGATCTCGTCGGCGGCGCGACGCTCTTCGTCTTCGCTGATTTCCTTTTCCTTGACCAGGTCTTTCAACTGGCTCAAGGCATCGCGACGAATATTGCGCACGGCGACACGACCATCTTCGGCGGCATCACGGGCCTGCTTGGTGAAGCCCTTGCGGGTTTCCTCGGTCAGGGCCGGCATGGAGATCAGCAGCAGCTCGCCCAGGTTGGTCGGGTTGAAGCCCAGACCGGAGCTCTGGATGGCCTTGTCGACGGCCGCCAGCATATTGCGCTCGAAGGCCACGACCTGCAGGGTGCGCGAATCCTTGACGGTGACGTTGGCCACCTGATTCAGCGGGGTATCCGAACCGTAGTAAGGCACCATCACGCCACCGAGGATGCTCGGGTGCGCCTGACCGGTACGGATACGACTGAATGCATGGAGCAGCGACTCCAGGCTCTTCTGCATACGCACTTGGGCGTCTTGCTTGATCGCGTTGATCATTCTTTGTTTTCCTCAATCAGAGTGCCTTCGGCACCACCCACTACAACATTCAGCAGGGCACCGGGCTTGTTCATATTGAAAACCCGCAGCGGCATATTATGGTCGCGGCACAGACAGATTGCCGTCAGGTCCATGACGCCCAGCTTGCGGTCAAGCACTTCATCGTAGGTCAGACGGTCGAACTTCTCGGCGTGCGGATCCTTGAACGGATCGGCAGTGTACACACCGTCCACCTTGGTTGCCTTGAGCACTACGTCGGCATCAATCTCGATGGCGCGCAGGCAGGCAGCCGAATCGGTGGTGAAGAACGGGTTGCCAGTGCCAGCGGCGAAAATCACCACCTCACCGGTCTTCAGATGACGCAGCGCCTTGCGCCGGTCGTAGTGGTCGGTCACCCCGACCATGGAAATCGCCGACATGACGATGGCCGGAATATTCGAACGTTCCAGCGCGTCGCGCATGGCCAGGGCGTTCATCACGGTGGCCAGCATGCCCATATGGTCGCCAGTTACCCGGTCCATGCCAGCAGCACTCAGGGCCGCACCACGGAACAGGTTACCACCGCCGATCACCAGGCCGACCTGCACGCCGATACCGACCAACTGGCCGACTTCCAGTGCCATGCGATCGAGCACCTTGGGGTCGATACCGAAGTCTTCCGACCCCATCAGGGCTTCGCCGCTAAGTTTGAGCAGAATGCGCTTATAGCGCGGTTGACGACCACTCACCTGCTGAGCCATTACCAGTCTCTCCTGCGGCGTTAGAAATCTGTGCGACCCCGCGGGCCGCCATTATCGAGCGCTTCGACAGCGCCCTGAGCGGTTGGTGCAAAAGCCCAATCCACCCCTTACAGCCTGCCATCCCCCTAATTTGACAAAGAGGCCGCGCGCGTTAGCGGGCAGCCTCTTCGGGGCGACAGCGGTAGCCGTCTTACTGCTTGCTGGCAGCCAGCTGGGCAGCAACTTCTTCAGCGAAGTTGTCGACCGGTTTCTCGATGCCTTCGCCGACCTGGAAGCGGGTGAAGGAAACGATTTCAGCACCGGCTTTCTTGGCCAGCGCACCGACCTTGATTTCCGGATCCTTGACGAAGGCTTGCTCAACCAGGCTGGCTTCAGCCAGGAACTTCTGGATACGACCGCCAACCATCTTCTCGACGATTTCGGCCGGCTTACCCTTGATCTTGTCTTCGTTGAGGCTCATGAACACGGCTTTTTCGCGTTCGATGGCGTCAGCGGAAACTTCCGAAGGCAGCAGGAATTCAGGGTTGCTGGCAGCAACGTGCATGGCGATGTCCTTGGCCAGATCGGCGTCGCCACCTTTCAGGACAACCACAACACCGATCTTGTTGCCGTGCAGGTAGGCATTGACCACGTCACCTTCAACACGCGCCAGACGACGGATGTTGACGTTCTCGCCGACTTTGGCAACCAGGGCTTCACGGGCAGCTTCCTGAGCGGCGATCAGCGGAGCTGCGTCGGTCAGTTTTTCAGCGAAGGCTTTTTCGATGCTGCTGGTCACGAAGTTCTTGAAATCGTCCTGCAGAGCCAGGAAGTCGGTCTGCGAGTTGACTTCGAGGATCACGGCCGACTTGCCGTCTTCGGCGACCTTGACCGCGATGGCACCTTCGGCAGCCACGTTGCCGGCTTTCTTGGCAGCTTTGATCGCGCCGGAAGCACGCATGTCGTCGATGGCTTTTTCGATGTCGCCGCCAGCCTTGGTCAAGGCCTTCTTGCAATCCATCATGCCTTCGCCAGTACGCTCACGCAGTTCTTTAACCAACGCTGCAGTAATTTCTGCCATTTCAAAATCCTCTGGATAGGTTGTTAACCATTCCACCCGCCAAAAACGGGCGCTCAATTCGTAACGCATTGCCGACAATGACTAGAAACAATTGCAACTGCACGTCGGCGATGGTTTTCAAGGTGGCAAAAAGGGGGCCAAGCCCCCTTTTTGCGAACTAAGCAAACGCTATACGCGTTTTACTTAGCCTTCAGCAGCTTCTGCAGCCGGGGCTTGCTCGACGAATTCGTCGGTGCCGCCGTTAGCGTTGGTGCGACCACGGATTACCGAGTCAGCCATTGCACCCATGTACAGCTGGATGGCGCGGATGGCGTCATCGTTACCTGGGATGATGTAGTCAACGCCTTCCGGGCTGCTGTTGGTATCGACGATGCCGATAACTGGGATACCCAGCTTGTTGGCTTCGGTGATAGCAATGCGCTCGTGGTCAACGTCGATCACGAACAGAGCGTCCGGCAGACCGCCCATGTCCTTGATACCACCCAGGCTGCGATCCAGTTTTTCCAGATCACGGGTGCGCATCAGGGCTTCTTTCTTGGTCAGCTTGGTGAAAGTACCGTCCTGGGACTGAACTTCCAGATCACGCAGACGCTTGATCGAGGCGCGGATGGTTTTGTAGTTGGTCAGCATGCCGCCCAACCAGCGATGATCGACGTACGGCGAACCGCAACGTGCTGCTTCTTCAGCAACGATCTTGCCAGCGGAACGCTTGGTGCCCACGAACAGAATCTTGTTTTTGCCCGAAGCCAGTTTTTCAACGAAGGACAGCGCTTCGTTGAACATCGGCAGGGTTTTTTCAAGGTTGATGATGTGGATCTTGTTGCGCGCGCCGAAAATGTACTTGCCCATTTTCGGGTTCCAGTAACGGGTCTGGTGGCCGAAGTGCACACCGGCCTTCAGCATATCGCGCATGTTGACTTGGGACATGATAGTTCCTTGATAAGTCGGGTTAGGCCTCCACGTATCCCAGCTTCCAACCGTGCGAACTCGTCGCAAGGCACCCAGGAAACCGTGTCGATACGTGTGTGGGTTTAAGCTTTCGGGCCTGTAGCCCGTAAAGCGGCGCGTTTTATACCATAAAGGGCCGCAGCAAGCTACAGGCTTCAAGCGTCAAGTTGCTGCCCCACCCTGCTTGCGGCTTATGGCTTGCGCCTTGAAGCTGTTAAGATAACGCCCTTTCTGTTCGCGCTCGAGAGCCGCATATGACCGTCACCATCAAAACGCCCGCCGAAATCGAGAAAATGCGCGTAGCCGGTCGCCTGGCTGCCGAGGTTCTGGAAATGATCGGCGAGCACGTCAAACCCGGCGTCACCACCGAAGAACTCGACCGCATCTGCCACGACTATATAGTCAACGTACAGCAGGCCATTCCCGCGCCGCTCAACTATAAAGGCTTCCCCAAGTCGATCTGCACCTCGGTCAACCATGTGGTCTGTCACGGCATCCCCAATGACAAGCCGCTGAAAGAAGGCGATGTGATCAATATCGACATCACCGTGATCAAGGACGGCTACCACGGCGATACCAGCAAGATGTTTATGGTCGGCAAGGTCCCCGAGTGGGCTGAGCGCCTGGCCAAGATCACCCAGGAGTGCATGTATAAAGGCATCGAGCTGGTCAAGCCGGGCACACGCCTGGGCGATATCGGCGAGGTGATCCAGAAGCACGCCGAAAAGAATGGCTTCTCCGTGGTGCGCGAATACTGCGGCCATGGCATTGGCGCGGTGTTCCATGAAGAGCCGCAAGTGCTGCACTACGGCCGCGCCGGCACCGGCATGGAGCTCAAGGAAGGCATGACCTTCACCATCGAGCCGATGATCAACCAGGGCCGCGCGGAAACCCGCACCCTGGGTGACGGCTGGACCGCCATCACCAAGGACCGCAAGCTCTCCGCCCAGTGGGAGCACACCATTCTGGTGACCGCCGACGGTTACGAGATCTTTACCCTGCGCAGTGATGACACCATCGCCCGCACCTCGGCCTGAGCCCTCGCCGCGTCTGCTTTATAGAAGGAAGGCTGTTGCATGCCGCAGGTAGATCCCGAACTGTTCGACCGTGGCCAGTTCCAGGCGGAGCTGGCGCTCAAAGCCAGCCCCATCGCCGCATTCAAGAAGGCCATTCGTCGTGCCCACGATGCCCTCAATGCACGCTTCAGGGCCGGTCGCGACGTGCGCCGCCTGGTCGAGGATCGCGCCTGGTTCGTCGACCAGATCCTGCGCGAAGCCTGGGATCGCCTGTCCTGGAGCGCGGATGCTGATATCGCCCTGCTGGCGGTGGGCGGTTACGGCCGCGGCGAACTGCACCCTTACTCGGATATCGACCTGCTGATCCTGCTGGACAGCAACGACCACGAAACCTTCCGCGAGCCGATCGAGCGCTTCCTCACCCTGCTCTGGGACATCGGCCTGGAAGTGGGGCAAAGCGTGCGTTCGGTGGACGAATGCGCCGAGGAAGCCCGCGCCGACCTGACGGTGGTCACCAACCTGATGGAAAGCCGCACCATCGCCGGCCCCGAGCGCCTGCGCCAGCGCATGCAGGCGGTCACCAGCACCGAGCAGATGTGGCCGAGCAAGCATTTCTACCTGGCCAAGCACGAAGAACAGCGCGCCCGCCACGGCAAATACAACGACACCGAATACAACCTGGAGCCCAACGTCAAAGGCTCGCCAGGCGGCCTGCGCGACATCCAGACCATTCTCTGGATTGCCCGCCGCCACTCCGGCACCCTCAACCTGCACGCCATGGTCAACCAGAGCTTTCTTCTGGAAAGCGAATACGCCCTGCTCGCCGCCAGCCAGGAGTTTCTCTGGAAGGTGCGCTACGCCCTGCATATGCTTGCCGGCCGCGCCGAAGACCGCCTGCTGTTCGACCATCAGAGCCGGGTCGCGGCCCTGCTTGGCTTCGAGGACAGCGACCCCAAGCGCGCCATCGAACGCTTTATGCAGAAGTACTACCGCGTGGTCATGGCCATCGCCGAACTCAGCGACCTGGTCAACCAGCACTTCGAAGAGCAGATCCTGCGCGCCGGCGAAGTCGGCCCGGCCAGCCAGCTCAACAGCCGCTTCCAGCTGCGTGACGGCTATATCGAAGTGACCCACCCGAACGTATTCAAGCGCACCCCGTTCGCCATCATGGAAGTCTTCGTGCTGATGGCCCAGCACCCGGAGATCAAGGGCGTGTGCGCCGATAGCATCCGCCTGCTGCGCGAGCACCGGCACCTGATCGACGACGACTTTCGCCGCGATATTCGCAATACCAGCCTGTTTATCGAGCTGTTCAAGAGCCCCCAGGGCATTCACCGCAACCTGCGGCGGATGAACCGCTATGGCATCCTCGGCCGCTACCTGCCGGAGTTCGGCCATATCGTCGGGCAGATGCAGCACGACCTGTTCCACATCTATACGGTCGATGCCCACACCCTCAACCTGATCAAGCACCTGCGCAAGTTCAAGTGGCCCGAACTGGCGGAGAAATTCCCCCTGGCCAGCGAACTGATGGAGACCCTGCCCAAGCCCGAGCTGATCTACCTGGCCGGGCTCTACCACGATATCGGCAAGGGTCGTGGCGGCGACCACTCGGAACTCGGCGCGGTGGATGCCGAAGCCTTCTGCGCCCGCCATCAGTTGCCCAACTGGGACTCCAAGCTGATCGTCTGGCTGGTCCAGCATCACCTGATGATGTCCACCACGGCGCAGCGCAAGGACTTGTCCGACCCCCAGGTGATCTTCGATTTCGCCCGCCTGGTTGGCGATCAGACTCGCCTGGATTACCTCTACGTGCTGACCGTGGCCGATATCAACGCCACCAACCCCAGCCTGTGGAACTCCTGGCGTGCCAGCCTGATGCGTCAGCTGTATACCGAGACCAAGCGCGCCCTGCGCCGCGGCCTGGAGAACCCGCTGGACCGGGAAGAGCAGATTCGCCTGACCCAGAACAGCGCCCTGGACATCCTGGTACGCAGCGGCATCGACCCGGACGATGCCGAGCAGCTCTGGTCGCAGCTGGGCGACGACTACTTCCTGCGCCACAGCGCCGAGGATGTGGCCTGGCACTGCGACGCCATCCTCCAGCACCCGGAAGACGGCGAGCCGCTGGTGCTGATCAAGGAAACCACCCAGCGCGAGTTCGAGGGCGGTACCCAGATATTCATCTACGCCCCGGACCAGCACGACTTCTTCGCCGTGACAGTAGCGGCCATGGCCCAGCTCAACCTGAACATTCACGACGCGCGGATTCTGACCTCCACCAGCCAGTTCACCCTCGACACCTATATCGTGCTGGAAGCGGACGGCAGCTCGATCGGCAACAACCCGGCGCGAATCAAGCAGATCCGCCAGGGCCTGGTCGACGCTTTGAAGAACCCCGACGACTACCCAACTATCATCCAGCGTCGGGTCGCCCGTCAGCTCAAGCATTTTGCCTTCGCGCCTCAGGTGACCATCCACAACGACGCCCAACGCCCGGTGACCATCCTCGAACTGACCGCCCCGGATCGCCCCGGCCTGCTGGCACGGATCGGTCGTATTTTCCTCGACTTCGACCTGTCGCTGCAGAACGCCAAGATCGCCACCCTGGGCGAGCGGGTGGAAGACGTGTTCTTCGTCACCGATGCCCACAACCAGCCGTTGTCCGACCCGGAGCTCTGTACCCGCCTGCAGGAAGCCATAGTGCTGCAGCTGTCGGATGACCCCGGCAAGAAAAGCGAAAACCAGCCCATTACCTTCTGATCACCGCCGCTTGACGCGACAAGCGGCAGGCCGGCCACCACCGGCAGCCGCGCGCAGTATCCAGGAACCCAGCATGAATAACGCCCTGCAGCAGTTACAGCCCTACCCCTTCGAAAAGCTTCGCGCCCTGCTCGGTGGCGTGCAGCCGGCGGCGGACAAGTCGCCCATCGCCCTGTCGATTGGCGAACCCAAGCACCGTTCGCCGGCCTTCGTCGCCGAAGCCCTGGCCGCCAACCTCGACCAGCTTGCGGTATACCCGACCACCCTGGGCATCCCGGCGCTGCGCGAGGCGATTGCCAACTGGTGCGCCCGCCGCTTCGGCCTGCCGACCGGAGTGCTCGACCCGGCGCGCCACGTGCTGCCGGTCAATGGCACCCGTGAAGCGCTGTTCGCCTTTACCCAGGCAGTGGTGCAACGTGACGTCGACGGCCTGGTGGTCAGCCCCAACCCGTTCTATCAGATCTACGAAGGTGCAGCCCTGCTCGCCGGCGCACAGCCGCATTACCTGCCTTGCCTGGAACAACATGGCTTCAACCCGGATTTTGACGCGGTCAGCGATGACGTCTGGCAGCGCTGTCAGATCCTCTTTCTCTGCTCGCCCGGCAATCCGACTGGCGCGCTGATCCCGTTGCCGACGCTGAAGAAGCTGATCGCCCTGGCCGATAAATTCGACTTCGTGATCGCCGCCGACGAGTGCTACAGCGAGCTGTATTTCGATGAGGCCAACCCGCCGGCAGGCCTGCTGACGGCCTGCGCCGAGCTAGAGCGGCATGATTTCAAACGCTGCGTGGTGTTCCACAGCCTGTCCAAGCGTTCCAACCTGCCGGGCCTGCGCTCGGGTTTCGTCGCCGGCGACGCCGCCATTCTGAAATCCTTCCTGCTGTACCGTACCTACCACGGCTGCGCCATGCCGGTGCAAACCCAGCTGGCCAGCGTCGCCGCCTGGAACGACGAAGCCCACGTCAAAGCCAACCGCGACCTGTATCGCGAGAAATTCGATGCGGTGCTGGCGATTCTTGATGGCGTGCTGGATGTGCAGCGCCCGGATGGCGGTTTCTACCTGTGGGCCAGAACGCCGATAGACGATGAAACATTTACCCGCGAGCTGTTTGTCCGCGAGCATGTCACCGTGGTGCCCGGCTCCTACCTGTCGCGTAGCGTGAATGGCGAGAACCCCGGTGCCGGCCGTGTGCGCATGGCCCTGGTCGCGCCGCTGGCCGAATGCGTGGCCGCAGCCGAACGTATCCGCGACTTTGTGAAGGGCCTCTAAGCATGAGCAAAACCCTGTTTGGAATAAAAGCCTGCGACACCATGAAAAAAGCCCGCACCTGGCTCGACGAGCACGGGGTAAGCTACGTCTTTCATGATTACAAAACCGTGGGCATCGACCGTGAGAATCTGGAAAGGTGGTGCAACGAACATGGCTGGGAAATCATTCTCAACCGTGCAGGCACCACCTTCCGCAAGCTGGATGAGGCGCAAAAAGCCGACCTCGACCAGAACAAGGCGATCGAGCTGATGCTCGCCCAGCCGTCGATGATCAAGCGCCCAGTGCTGGATCTCGGCAACAAGACCCTGGTTGGTTTCAAGCCCGAGCGCTATGCCGCCGAGCTGGCCTGAACAACCCCCATTGAATTCGCGTTAAGGAAAGCAACATGACCACGACCCTCTTCAGCCTGGCCTTCGGCGTCGGCACTCAGAACCGTCAGAACAACTGGCTGGAAGTCTTCTACGCCCAGCCCCTGCTCAACCCGAGCAGCGAGCTGGTCGCCAAGGTGCTGGAAAAAGTCAGCTACCAGGGTGGCAACCAGGCCATCGCCATCAATAACAGCCAGGCCGGCGATCTGGCCGAAGCGCTGAAAAATGTCGATGCCGCCCAGTCCGCCCTGCTCACCCGCCTGGCCGAAAGCCAGAAGCCGCTGGTGGTCACCCTGCTCGCCGACGACACCGCACTGACCAGCACACCTGAGGCCTACCTCAAGCTGCACCTGCTGTCGCACCGCCTGGTCAAGCCCCACGGCCTGAACCTCACCGGCATCTTCCCGCTGCTGCCCAACGTGGCCTGGACCAGCCAGGGCGCGGTCGACCTCGGCGAGCTGGCTGAGCGTCAGCTGGAAGCGCGCCTGAAGGGCGACCTGCTGGAAGTCTTCTCGGTCGACAAGTTCCCGAAAATGACCGACTACGTGGTGCCGAGCGGTGTGCGTATCGCCGACAGCGCGCGCATCCGCCTGGGTGCCTATGTGGGTGAAGGCACCACCGTGATGCACGAAGGTTTCGTCAACTTCAACGCCGGCACCGCAGGCCCAGGCATGATCGAAGGCCGTGTCTCCGCTGGCGTATTCGTCGGCAAGGGCTCTGACCTGGGCGGCGGCTGCTCGACCATGGGCACCCTGTCCGGCGGCGGCAATATCGTTATTTCCGTCGGCGAAGGCTGCCTGATCGGGGCCAACGCCGGTATCGGCATCCCCCTGGGCGACCGCAACACCGTGGAATCCGGCCTGTATATCACCGCCGGCACCAAGGTGGCGCTGCTGGATGCCGACAACCAGCTGGTCAAGGTGCTCAAGGCCCGCGAACTGGCGGGCCAGCCCGACCTGCTGTTCCGCCGCAACTCGCAAACCGGCGCGGTGGAGTGCAAGACCCACAAGTCGGCTATCGAATTGAACGAAGCCCTGCACGCGCATAACTGATCTCAGGGATACCCGACCGTAGGGTGCGCCGTGCGCACCGAGCGTTTCACGCTCTCTGGTACGCATATCGCAGCCTACGTGCTCTTGTAGGATGGGTTGAGCATCGCGATACCCATCACGCTCATTATGGGTATCGCTGCGCTTAACCCATCCTACGGTCTCGATTGCCTGCCCATGCCTACCCACTCCCCCTGGCGCGCTGATTTCCCCGGCATTCTGGCCCTTGAGGCAGAAGGCCAGACCTATCTGGACAGCGCCGCCACCGCGCAAAAGCCCCGGGCCATGCTCGATGCCCTGCTCGGCTATTACACCGGCGGCGCAGCCAATGTGCATCGTGCCCAGCACCTGCCCGGCGAACGCGCCACCCGTGCCTTCGAAGCAACACGCGAGAAGGTCGCGCAGTGGCTGAATGCGCCTGGCGCAGAGCAGATCGTCTTTACCCGCAGCGCCACCGAGGCCTTCAACCTGCTGGCCTACGGCCTGGAGCAGCGCCTGCAGCCTGGCGACGAGATCGTCATCAGTGCCCTGGAGCACCACGCCAACCTGTTGCCCTGGCAACAACTGGCGCTGCGCCGTCAGCTCAAGCTGGTGGTACTGCCGCTGGACAGCCATGGCCTGATCGACCTCACCCACGCCGGGCAGCTGATCAGCTCGCGTACCCGCCTGTTGGCGGTCAGCCAGCTGTCCAACGTGCTCGGCTGTTGGCAGCCGCTGCAACCGCTGCTGGCCCTGGCAAAGGCGCAAGGCGCGCTGACGGTGGTCGACGGCACTCAGGGCGTGGTGCATGGCCGCCATGATGTGCAGGCTCTGGGCTGCGACTTCTATATCTGCTCCAGCCACAAGCTCTATGGCCCGGACGGCGTCGGCCTGCTCTATGGCCGCCCACAGGCCCTGGAGCAGCTGGCGCATTGGCAGTTCGGCGGCGAGATGCTGCTGCACACCGACTATGCCAGCGCCAGCTTTCGCGCCGCACCACTGGGCTTCGAGGCCGGCACGCCGCCGATTGCCTCGGTAATTGCCCTCGGGGCCAGCCTGGATTACCTGAACAACCTCGACGCCAGCGCCGTCAGCGCCCACGAGGCCGCCCTGCATGCCGAGCTGCAGGCCGGCCTGCAGCAGCGCCAGGGCATGCGCCTGCTTGGTACGCCCAACGTCGCCCTGGCCAGCTTTGTAGTCGAGGGCGTACACCACGCCGACCTCGCCCACCTGCTGAGCGAACAGGGCATCGCCGTGCGCGCCGGTCATCACTGCGCCATGCCGCTGTTGCATGGCCTAGGCCTGAGCGGAGCGATTCGCGTATCCCTGGGGCTGTATAACGACTCGGCGGACCTGCGGCGCTTCTTCGCCGCCCTGGATCAGGCTCTGGAGCTGCTGCAATGAGCCTGCCAGCCAGTGCCGAGCAGGCACTCGCGGCCTTCGCTCAATGCCCCGGCTGGGAACAGCGCGCGCGCCTGCTGATGCAATGGGGCGAACGGCTCGCCCCCCTCAGCGACGCCGAACGCTGCGAAGCCAACCGGGTACAGGGTTGTGAAAGTCAGGTGTGGCTGCTGGCCGAACGCGACGGCGCACACTGGCAATTTCGCGCCAGCAGTGATGCCCGGCTGTTGCGTGGCCTGCTCGCGCTGCTGCTGGCGCGGGTCAATGGCCTGGCACAGGCCGAACTGGCGCAGCTGGATCTGCCGGACTGGTTTGCCCAGCTCGGCCTGGCGCGACAGCTGTCACCCTCACGCAGCAACGGCCTGCAGGCCGTGCTGACGCGCATGCAGCAGTTGCTGGATGCCGCCGATCAGGGCGCGATCGACCACTGATCGGCGTTGCCGGAATACAGGGCCTGCTGCAGACGCTCCAGCTCACCGCTCTCGGCCAGGCGGCGCAGGCCGGCGTTGAATACCTCACGCAACTGATCGGCGCGAGCATCGTTCTTGCGAAATAGCAGGTGCAGCGGTTCAGTATTCAAAAGCCGCGGATGATGGGTGATGGCCGCCCGCGCTTCGGGAGTAAACAGTCGCCGTAGCATGGCATAGCCCACGGCCCGATCCTGCGGATGAAAATCCACACGCCCCAGCTCCAGCAGGCGAAAGCCGGTGTCTTCCTTGCCGCTCTGCTGCACCTGCAACTGCCCGGCCTGTAGCGCCGCATCGAATTGCGGACCATAGGAATAACCCAGGGTGGTGGCGATCCGGAAAGACTTGAGGTCTTCCACATGCTGCCAATCGAGCGTTCGGTCCTTGCGCTGGAACAGCACCACTTCGCCCTTCACCACCGCATCGCTGCAGGTACTGACACGCTGACGGGCTTTGTTGCAGATATATGGCATCACCGCATCCAGACTGCCTTGCTCGAGCATCAGCAGGTTGCGGTCCCAGGGGTAGTAGACGAATTCGACCTGATAACCCGCCGCCTCGAAGATATCGCGCACCAGCCGCGACAGGGCACCACCATCTTCGCTGCGCTGGTCGACATAGGGCACCCAGTCACCGGTGCCAACCCGTACTACCGGTTGGGCATGGGCACTGAGGCAAGCAGAAAGCACTGCAAACAGCAGTACAGAGCGCGGGATATGACGTAACACATGACGCAGCAGGGAAAACACAGCACACCTCAAAAGAGAATCACCAGCACATCCCTGCTGAACATCGACCGCAAGCGGTCACTGTTTAAATCTTAGCCAACATTATCATGTGCGGGCTGCCGCTCTGCCGGCCGCCGCGTACCGGCCACCAGTTTATCGACAATACGCGCGGCCGCGACCATGCCAAAGGTCGCCGTCACCATCATCACCGCACCGAAACCGCCGGCACAGTCGAGCTTGACCCCTTCACCGACAAAACCCTTGTACTGGCACACCGTGCCATCAGGCTTGGGGTAGCGCAGCTGCTCGCTGGAGTACACGCAGGGCACGCTGTAATTGCGCCCAGGCGTACGCGAGAAGCCATAGTCGCGGCGCAGGGTCGAGCGCACCTTGGATGCCAGCGGGTCATTCCAGGTCTTGTTCAGATCGCCAACCTGAATCTGCGTCGGGTCGATCTGCCCGCCCGCACCGCCGGTGGTGATCACCTGAATCTTGCGCCGCTTGCACCAGGAAATCAGCGCGGCCTTGGCGTTGACGCTGTCGATGCAGTCGATCACCGCATCCAGTTGCTCAGTGATGTACTCGGCCATGGTCTCGCGGGTGACGAAATCCGCCACCGCATGCACCACGCAGGCCGGGTTGATGCCGCGGATGCGCGCGGCCATCACCTCGACCTTGGGTTGGCCGACCGTGCTGTCCAGTGCATGCAGCTGGCGGTTGCTGTTGCTGACGCACACATCGTCCAGGTCGAACAGGGAGATCTCGCCCACCCCGGAGCGTGCCAGTGCCTCGGCCGCCCAGGAGCCGACGCCGCCGATGCCCACCACCGCCACATGCGCAGCCGCCAGCCGCTCGGCACCTTCGCGGCCATACAGGCGGGCGATCCCCGCAAAGCGTTGTTCATCCACAGGCATCTTCTCTCCTCGCTACCCCGCACCCGAGGCGGCGCATTATAGGAAGCCGCAGGCCACGACCCAAGCACTGTCTTGCCTGGCCCATGGCCAGCAGACCAATGGCGGGGCCTGCACCCGGCGAAACAGCCTGGCGGCGGCCCATTGCGGCCATTTTGCTTTAAGATGGCGACCTTTCCGCATGATGCCGCCTTGGAGCCGCAATGACCGCCATCGCCCCGACCCTCTCCCCGACCCTGGAGCTTGCCTGCGAGCTGATTCGTCGCCCCTCCGTCACGCCCCTCGACGAAGGCTGTCAGGAGCTGATGACGCGCCGCCTGGCCGCCTGCGGTTTCGCGATCGAACCGATGCGGATCGAGGAAGTGGACAATTTCTGGGCCAGCCACGGCAGCGACGAAGGCCCGGTGCTGTGCTTCGCCGGGCACACCGACGTGGTCCCCACCGGCCCGCTGCAGGCCTGGCAGCACCAGCCGTTCGACGCCCTGATCGATGAAGACGGCATGCTCTGCGGCCGTGGCGCGGCGGACATGAAAGGCAGCCTGGCGTCGATGATCATCGCCGTCGAGCGCTTTGTCGCCGAATATCCGAACCACAAGGGCCGTATCGCCTTCCTGATCACCAGCGACGAAGAAGGTCCGGCCCATCACGGCACCAAGGCCGTGATCGAACGCCTGGGCGCGCGGCGCGAACGTCTGGACTGGTGCATCGTCGGCGAACCCTCGAGCACCAGCCTGGTCGGCGACGTGGTGAAGAATGGCCGCCGCGGCTCCCTCGGTTGCACCCTCAGCGTGCGCGGCGTGCAGGGCCATGTGGCCTACCCGCACCTGGCCAAGAACCCCATTCATCTGGCCGCCCCGGCGCTGGCCGAACTGGCTGCCGAACACTGGGATGATGGCAATGCCTTCTTCCCACCGACCAGCTTCCAGATTTCCAACCTCAACGCCGGCACCGGGGCGACCAACGTCATCCCCGGCGAGCTGAAGACGGTATTCAACTTCCGCTTCTCCACCGAGTCCACGGTCGAAGGCCTGCAGAAGCGCGTCGAAGCCATTCTTGACAAACACGGCCTGGACTATCACCTGGAATGGGCGCTGTCCGGCCTGCCCTTCCTCACCGAGCCCGGGGCCCTGCTCGACGCGGTGGCCGCCAGCATCAAGACGGTCACCGGCCGCGACACCCAGCCCTCGACCAGCGGCGGCACCTCCGACGGGCGCTTTATCGCCACCCTCGGCACCCAGGTGGTGGAGCTCGGTCCGGTCAACGCCACCATTCACCAGATCAACGAGCGGGTACTGGCCAGCGACCTGGATGTGCTGACCGAAATCTATTACCAGACCCTGGTCAAACTCCTCGCATGAGCCTCACCTGCCCCATCTGCCAGGGAGCGCTAAGCGCCGTCGACAACAGCGTGGTCTGCCCGGCCGGCCATCGCTTCGACCGCGCACGCCAGGGTTACCTGAACCTGCTGCCGGTGCAGCACAAGAACAGCCGCGACCCCGGCGACAACGCCGCCATGGTCGAAGCGCGCCGACGCTTTCTCGATGGCGGCCATTACGCACCGCTGGCGGCACGCCTGGCCAAACTGGCGGCCGGCTACCAGCCGGCGCGCTGGCTGGATATCGGCTGTGGCGAAGGCTATTACACCGCGCAGCTCGCCGATGCCCTGCCCCAGGCGGACGGCTATGCCCTGGATATTTCCCGCGAAGCGGTCAAGCGGGCCTGCAAGCGTGCGCCCCAGCTGAGCTGGCTGGTGGCAAGCATGGCCCGGATACCCCTGGCGGACGCCAGCTGCCAACTGCTCGCCAGCGTATTCAGCCCGCTGGATTGGCAGGAGGCCAAGCGCCTGCTCGCCCCCGGTGGCGGCCTGCTGCGCATGGGCCCGACCCGCGAGCACCTGATGCAGCTGCGCCAGAAACTCTATGACGAGGTGCGCGACTACGATGATCAGAAGCACCTGGAACTGATCCCCGAGGGCATGCGCCTGGCCCATAGCGAAACCCTGAGTTTCAACCTGCAACTGGACAGCAGCCAGGCCCGCGCCGACCTGCTGGCCATGACCCCGCACGGCTGGCGCGCCAGCGCCGAGAAGCGCGCGGCGATGATAGCAGAACCCTGCGAAGTGACCGTTGCCATCCGCTACGACTGGATCGAGAGACTATGACCATGCGCCAACCGGATATCGAGATCTACCTGAAAGACGCCGACCACACTGCCATCGGCGAATGGCTGAGCCAGGCCCTGGGCAGCTGCACGCCCTGGCAGCAGAAGGGCCAGACCTACAAATGCCTGGCCGGTGAAGTACCCGTGACCTGGCTGCCCAAGGCCGTGGGCAAATGGCACAGCCTGTACCTGGAAAGCGACGCCACGCCCTGGGCCGACGACCTTGAATGCGCCCAGGCCGCCTTCGCCGCGCTGAATGTCGAAGTACGCTGCGCACCCGGCGGCTGGCAGGAAGAAGAAAGCGACGAACAGGCCGACCGCTGGATGCGCATCAGCGCCGATGGGGTAGAGGAAATCACCTGGCGTACGGGTTAACAACTGTCCCGTAGGGTGCGCCGCGCGCACCAGAAACCGCGGTCTATCCCTCAAAACAACAAAACCCCGCCTAGGCGGGGTTTTGTTTAACCGGGTGTTTACTTCTTGCCCAGTTTCTTCAGCTCTTCGTCACGCAGTTCGCGGCGCAGGATCTTGCCGACGTTGGTGGTCGGCAGCACGTCGCGGAACTCGACGGCCTTGGGCACCTTGTAGCCGGTGACATTGGCGCGCATATGCTCCATGACCTGCTCTTTGGTCAGGGTTTCACCTGGCTTGACCACCACGAAGATCTTGATCGCTTCGCCCGACTTCTCGTCCGGCACACCGATGGCCGCGCACTGCAGCACGCCCGGCAGGGTAGCCAGCACGTCTTCCAGTTCGTTGGGGTAGACGTTGAAGCCGGACACCAGAATCATGTCCTTCTTGCGGTCGACGATGCGCATGTAACCGTCTTCCTGGATCACCGCGATATCGCCGGTTTTCAACCAGCCTTCGGCGTCGAGGATTTCGTCGGTGGCTTCCTGGCGCTGCCAGTAGCCCTTCATCACCTGCGGGCCCTTGACGCACAGCTCGCCAATCGAACCCAGCGGCTGCTCGACGCCGTCGTCGTCGATCACCTTGCACAGGGTCGACGGCACCGGAATGCCGATGGTGCCGATCTGGATATTGCTGAACGGGTTGACCGAGGCCACCGGGCTGGTTTCGGTCATGCCGAAGCCTTCGCAGATCGAGCAACCGGTCACCTGCTTCCAACGCTCGGCGGTCGCCAGTTGCAGCGCCATGCCGCCGGAGAAGGTGGCCTTCAGGGTGGAGAAGTCCAGCTTGCGGAAGTCCTCGTTGTTGCACAGGGCAACGAACAGGGTGTTGAGGCCGACAAAACCGGTGAACTTGTACTTGGCCAGGTCCTTGGTCATCGCCGGCAGATCGCGCGGGTTGGTGATCAGCACGTTGTGCCCGCCAATCAGCATCATCGCCATGCAATGAAAGGTGAAGGCGTAGATATGGTACAGCGGCAGCGGCGCGATCAGCACTTCGCTGCCCTCGCTCATTTCCGCGCCCATCAGCGCCTTGACCTGGAGCATGTTGGCGATCAGGTTGCGGTGGGTCAGCATCGCGCCCTTGGCCACCCCGGTGGTGCCGCCGGTGTATTGCAGCACGGCAATATCACCGCTGCGCGGCGCGGCGTCCTTGACCGCCAGGCCACGGCCCTTGGCCAGGGCGGCAGTAAGCTTGATGGACTGCGGCAGGTTGTAGGCCGGCACCATCTTCTTCACGTGCTTGACCACGCTGTTGACCAGCAGGCGCTTGAGCGGCGAAAGCATGTCGCCGACTTCGGTGATGATGACCGTCTTGATGCCGGTTTTCGGCAGGACCTGTTCGGCCAGATGGGCCATATTGGCCAGGCTGACCAGGGCCTTGGCCCCGGAATCATTGAACTGGTGTTCCATTTCCCGCGCGGTGTACAGCGGGTTGGTGTTGACCACGATCAGGCCGGCGCGCAGGGCACCGAACACCACCACCGGGTACTGCAGAACGTTGGGCAGTTGCACGGCGATACGGTCGCCGGGTTGCAGATCGGTGTGTTGCTGCAGGTAGGCGGCGAAGGTGCCAGACAACTCATACAGCTCACCATAGGTAATGGTCTTGCCCATATTGCTGAAGGCTGGCTTGTCGGCGAAGCGCTGGCAGGACTCTTTCAGTACCACCTGAATATTCGGGTACTGGTCAGGATTGATTTCGGAAGCGATCCCCGCAGGATACTTATCCTTCCAAAAATTCTCGGTCATGGAAGCCCACTCCTCAGCAACAGCTTGATCTTCGCCGCATACAGGCGGCTGTTTATTGTATGTTTGCCCGCTCTAACCCACTCCATGGGGCAAAAAGCCGCCCGAGGGTAGCAGCTTTGCCAGGGAGCGACCAGTACCAGAGACAGGCTGCATGGTCACAAAAAAACCGGATCAATTGATCCGGTCATTTTCTCGACCTACTGCCAAACGGCGGGCCCTAGGCGATATCGCGCAGCTCGCGACGGAGGATCTTGCCCACTGGGGTCATCGGCAGCGCATCGCGGAAAACGATATGCTTGGGAACCTTGTAACCGGTGAAGTTCTCTTTGCAGTATGCCTTCAGCTCCTCCGCGGTTACCCCGCCCTCACGAGCCACCACGAACAACTTGACCGCCTCACCGGATCTCTCGTCCGGCACGCCGATGGCGGCGCAGCTGGCCACCTGCGGATGGCCCATGACCACATCCTCGATCTCGTTGGGGTACACGTTGAAGCCAGAGACGATGATCATGTCCTTCTTGCGGTCGACAATACGCACGAAACCGTCCGGGTCGATCACCGCCACATCGCCGGTCTTGAACCAGCCCGCGGTGTCCAGCACCTCAGCGGTGGCCTCTTCGCGGTTCCAGTAGCCCTTCATCACCTGCGGGCCCTTGATGCACAGCTCGCCGCGCTCGCCCAGCGCCATCTCGTTACCGTCGTCGTCGATCACCTTGAACGCCGTACCCGGCACCGGAATACCCACGGTACCCAGGCGAGCCTGATCGCCATAGGGATTGGTGCTGGCCACCGGCGAGGTTTCGGTCAGGCCATAGCCTTCCACTACGGTGCAGCCGGTCATGGCCTGCCAACGCTCGGCCGTGGCCTTGACCAGGGCGGTGCCGCCAGAGTTGGTGACCTTGAGCTTGGAGAAATCCAGGTTCTTGAAATCCGGGTTGTCCATCAGGGCGACGAACAGCGTGTTGAGCCCCAGCAGCGCGGAGAACTGCCACTTGCCCAGTTCCTTGACGAAGCCCGGGATATCCCGTGGGTTGGTGATCAGGATGTTGTGGTTACCGTTGACCATCATGCACATGCAGTTCGCGGTGAAGGCATAGATATGGTAGAGCGGCAGCGGCGCAATCATGATCTCCTGGCCCTGTTTCATCAGCGGGCTGCCGTCCGGCCCCAGCTGCGACAGGCAGGCATCGACCTGGAGCATATTGGCCACCAGGTTGCCGTGGGTCAGCATCGCGCCCTTGGCAACCCCGGTGGTGCCGCCGGTGTACTGCAGCACAGCGACATCGTCCTGACCGACCTTGACCGGCTTGAGGCCATGGCCATGGCCCTGCTTGAGCACGTCCTTGAAGGCCACCGCCTGTGGCAGCTGGTACTCGGGCACCATCTTCTTGACCTTCTTCACCACGGTATTGACCAGCCAGCCCTTGAGGCTCGGCAGCAGGTCACCCATCCTGGCTTCGATCAGGTAGTCGATCTCGGTATCCGGCAGCACATCCTGCACCAGCTTGCCGAACATGTTCAGGTAGACCAGCGCGCGTACCCCGGCGTCCTTGAACTGGTGGCGCATCTCGCGGGCGGTGTACAGCGGATTGGTGTTGACCACGATCAGCCCGGCGCGCAGGGCCCCGAACACGGCAATCGGATACTGCAGCACGTTGGGCATCTGCACGGCGATGCGCTCGCCGGGCTGCAGGTCGGTGTGCTTCTGCAGATAGGCGGCAAAGGCTGCGGAATGGCGGTCCAGCTCGGCGTAGGTCAGGGTCACCCCCAGATTGCTGAAGGCCGGCCGGTCGGCGAACTTCTTGCACGAGCGCTCGAACACCTCGATCACCGACTTGTAGGCCCCCAGATCAATATCGTTGGGTACGCCGGCCGGGCGTTTGTCGCTCCAGAAATCAGGCTGCATTTATTTTTATCCTCTTGCCCTGAAATGATCCTATCCGCGCAGCGGAGTTGCCTGGAAAGTAACAGCTAAGCTCAGGCGGGCAAATAGTCAGAGCGCGTCATTGACGAGCTGAATCTAGCCGCTCACCCTGAGCGCTATCCGGGCCCCTCGCCCATTACCTTCCAGCACAGGCCCCAGCCGAGCCGCCATGCCGATTATTCTGTTTGTAGCCCTGTGCCTGTTGCTGTGCGGCAACCTGAGCCATGCGCAGCCATTGCGCCTGGCCACCCTGGAATACCCACCCTACAGCTCCGAACATCTGCGCAACGGTGGCAGCATAGTCGAACTGACCCGCCGCGCCTTTGCCGTGCAGGGTTATGCGGCGCAGATCGATTTCCTGCCCTGGGCCCGGGTGCGCGCCGCCCTGCGCCGAGGCCACTACCAGGGAGCCCTGGCGTTGTGGCCCAGGGAAGTCCAAGAGGAGCGCCTGATTGCCTCCCGGCCGCTGTTCTACAGCGAACTGGGCCTGTTCGTACGGCGCGACTACCCGCTGAACATCGACCACCTGGAGCAACTGCGCGGGAAAACCCTGGGCATAGTCCGCGGCTACGGCTACCCCCAGCGCATACTCGGAGCCGGGATGATTCTGGAAGAGGCGGTGGACGACCTCAGCAACCTGCGCAAACTGCAGGCCGGACGCTTTGATCAGATACTGCTGGAGCGTCGGGTCGGCGAACATCTGGTAGCCCGGGACCCGAAACTGCGGGGGCAGCTGGTGTGGCAAGGCACGCTGCTGGAGCGGATTCCACTGCTGGTGGGCTTCACCCCCAGCCGCCCGGGCGAGCCCGACTGGATCAGGATCTACGAGCAGGGCCTGCGTGAGCTGCATGCCAGCGGCGAGTACACACGCATACTGCGCCGGCACAACAACTGACGCGCGCCAGGCTTTGCGGCAGGCCGCGCGCGGTGCACAATGCGCGGCACTTGCAGTGCTACACAGACCGTCGAAAGACCTGGGCGCGGCAGGCGAGACAAGGCAAAAATGGCGCAATACCCGGCATGCCCGGCGCATACCAGGCCATTTTTAACGCGGTAACGGCAACACAGGCGGCAGCAACGGCCTGTTAAGGGATTCGCCATGCTCCACGAGACATTCTGGCTGACCAGCACAGATGCAGCGCCGATTTATGTCAACCGCTGGTACGCCGCCGCCCAGCCGCCCAGAGCCGTGCTGATGGTGGCCCATGGCATGGCCGAGCACAGCGGCCGTTACGGGCGCTTTGCCGAGGCCCTGGTGGCGGCGGGTTTCGAGGTCTATGCCCATGACCAGCGCGGCCATGGCAAAACCGCCGAACACGGCCTGCTCGGCCAGTACGCCGAACAGGACGGCTGGAACCTGGTGGTGGGCGACCTGGCCCGGCTCAATCACCATATCCGCCAGCAGCATCCGCACACGCCGATCTTCCTGCTCGGCCACAGCATGGGCAGCTATATCGGCCAGGCCTACCTGATGCAGCACAGTTGCAGCCTGCAAGGCGCGATTCTCTCCGGCTCCAACTACCAGCCCATGGCGCTGTACCGTATCGCCGAACTGCTGGCCCGCTTCGAGCGCTGGCGGCAGGGCCCCAGCGGGCGCAGCGGCCTGCTCGAATTCGCCACCTTCGGCTCGTTCAACAAACGCTTCAAGCCCAACCGCACCGACTTCGACTGGCTCAGCCGCGACCCGGCCGAAGTCGACAAGTACGTGAACGACCCGCTCTGCGGCTTTCGCTGCGTCAATCAATTATGGGTCGACCTGTTCGCCGGCCTGCAACAGATCACCCCGCGGGACAACCTGGCGCAGATCGACAGCAGCCTGCCCCTGCTGGTGATCGGCGGAGCCTGTGACCCGGTCAGCGACGGCAAGCGCCTGGCCGATCTGGCCGAAGCCCTGCGCGCCGCCGGCAACCCCCATGTGCAATTGCAGCTCTACCCGGATGCCCGTCACGAGGTGCTCAACGAGAGCAACCGCGACGAGGTCACCGCCTACATCATCGACTGGTTGCAGCAGGCCCTCGGCCAGCCGCGCCCTTGTCACCAACCGAGCCAAGAGAGTCATTCATGAGCCAGAGCAGCAACACCCCCTACGACGCCCTCGAAGTCGGCCAGACCGCCAGCTACAGCAAGAAGGTCGAAGAGCGCGATATCCAGCTGTTTGCCGAAGTATCCGGTGACCACAACCCGGTGCACCTGGACGCCGAATACGCCGCCACCACCATGTTCAAGGAACGCATCGCCCACGGCATGTTCAGCGGTGCCCTGATCAGCGCCGCAGTGGCCTGCGAGCTGCCAGGCCCGGGCACCATCTACCTCGGCCAGAGCATGCGCTTCACCCTGCCGGTGAAACTCGGCGATACCCTGACCGTGCGCCTGGAAATCCTGGAGAAACTGCCGAAATTCCGCGTACGCGTGGCCACCCGGGTGTTCAACCAGAACGATGAACTGGTGGTAGACGGCGAAGCGGAAATCCTCGCCCCGCGCAAGGCACAGACCGTCGAACTGACTCAGCTGCCACCCATCACCATCGGCTAAGAACTTGCCTCGGATCTGCTGCGCGTTGCTCCTGCGGCAAGATCGTCAACAGCTTCTAAGCTTGTTAGCCCAAGTCACCGTCGCCGGCTGCGGCGGTGCACTCCCCTACTAAGTAACCGCGCCCGGGCAATCCGTTTCGGCGCATCTGGAGATTTTTATGTCCCTGTCCATGTACCAAGCATCCATCCCGGTGTTTACCCGCCAGCTCAACAACCTTTCGACCATCCTCGGCATCGCCGCGGCCCATGCCGAAGACAAGAAGATCGAGCAGAGCGTATTTCTCAACGCCCGCCTGGCACCCGATATGTTCCCGCTAATCCGCCAGGTGCAGATCGCCTGTGACGGTGCCAAAGCCGGCGCGGCGCTGCTGGCCGAAGTGGAAGCACCGAGCCAGGCCGACGACGAAACCAGCTTCGCCGAACTGCAGACACGCATCGCCAAGACCCTGGCCTTCCTCGCCAGCCTGAATGCGGCGCAGATCGACGGCAGCGAAGCACGCACCGTCACCCTCAAGCGCCGCGACAAGGAAACCCACTTCCAGGGCCAGGCCTTCCTGCTCGACCACGTGCTGCCGAACTTCTACTTCCACCTCACCACCGCCTACGCCATCCTGCGCCATAACGGCGTGGCCATCGGCAAGCGCGACTTCCTCGGCACCCGCTGAGAGCCCTGGATTGCGCCAAGCCTGATTCAACCACGGTAATGACGTACCCCGACAAACTGAGGGGGCTAACCACCCCTCGGTGCCTGTGCGACTGCGCATACAGGGTGCTTCGCCCCCTTCTACAAGCAGTCCTGCGATTGTTACCCCGCGCCACCATCTCGCCTGCTGATTTAACAGTTGCATGATGCCTATTAGCCATTAAGATGCGCTCAGCAAGGAAGCTGGCAACCATCTTCTCGGTCGCCTGAAAGCGTCTTATGCCCCCTAAAGGCCGACTGAAGGAGTAGACCGTGGCCCGCCCATATTTGCGTAAGACCCTTCTTGCCCTGGCGATTGCCAGCCATCAGCAGTTGCTGGCAGACACCCTTGATCTGACTGGGTCACAGGCCACACTCTACTCCAACGAATACCTGGCTCCTCTGACTATTACCGGTCAGGCATCTGGAGCGGGATACGCGGTAGATGTGAACTCATGGTTTTTCCACTTCTTTCCGAGCATCACCAACCAAGCCAATCTAAATTCCTTCGGCGAAGAAACGAAAACGTTATCCCTGAGCGGCTCAGTCACCTTTGGCTACTTATGGGGGCTGGATGCAATAGCAGGCGATCTGACTAATGAAGGGCAGATCACTGCAAACGGAGACAGTTCTAGCGGGATTTTTCTTGGCAACGCGGCAGCCATACTCTTCGGCGACTTGAATAACTCGGGAAATATCACCAGCGACGGAACCAACTCCGCCGGTATTAGGCTCAGCAATCTAGCTATTATTTTCGGTGGAGGTATGAACAACACCGGAAACATTAGCGCCAATGGTGCTGGGTCATCCGGAATCAGTCTCGAGTCAAACAGCGGTTTGACGGATAGCCTGAATAATAGTGGGAGCATTCGAGTTAACGGCACGGCAGCCAAGGGAATCCGGCTGTCTGAATCTTGGATTCAGGAGTATCTGCAAAACAGCGGCAACATTGAAGTCAGCGGCGAATCCAGCGTTGCCATCGCGCTTGAGGATGACAGCGTTGTCTCGGCAATTAGCAATACAGAGACAGGCGTGATTAGCGCCTCCGGAGATTACAACCGCGCCATTTCAATTGCTCAGGGCAAGCTATCTCTTTCTCCAATATCGCTTCAAAACCGTGGATTTATCCAAACTACTGGTCGTGAAAGCGTCGGTGTCTATATAGACCATCCAAGTAACCTATCCATACTGATCAACGAGGGGCAAATATCCTCGCAAGGCGTTGGCAGCCGAGCCATCGCCCTCAACAGCGACTACCCAGACGCCCCTGCATCATCTGAAGGCCTCTGGGTCATTAATACCGGCACACTACAGGCCGAAGGTATTGCCATTGAAACAGCGCCATCCCCAGCCAATTACGGCGGTTTTAGCTCCTGGCTTCAGGTCGATATGTGGTCAGGATTAATATCAGGTGGAGACGCGGCCATCAAAGGCGATGGCAATGTTTTGTTGGCCTTCACTGGGGGCGAGATTCGGGGCAATCTGCTGGGGCTGCGAAGCATTTATGCCTCGGGCAATGCGCTGTTCAATGGCCAACTGATCCAGAGCACTGACCTATGGGCATCAGCACTGGAGTTGACTCAGCCGCACACCCGTCTTGACGGCAATTTAAACCTGGCCAATAGCACTCTTGACCTAACCCTGCATAACCAGACAGATCCAAGCAGGGCAATTTTTGACGTCAGTGGCAGTGCAACGTTTGGTTTATTCGGCCAAAGCCATATCCGCCTGAAGCCGGCCTCGGAAGATTTCCGTGGTTTGCCTCTGCGTGAATATGTGCTGATCTCAGCCAACAGCATCGAAGACCAAGGCACACCTTTCGGTATGAGCCTGCAAGTCACCAGCCTGTCCGATCTGCTACAAATTGAAAGTTTCGAAGTCACCGACAACCAGGTCACTGCGGTGGTTAAAGGCCTGTCGGCAAAACAAGTCAGCGACTACCTGCGCGAAAATGGCGCTCCAGCTTATGTACTGCCGGCCTTCACCCGCTTCTATGGCGAAACCCTGGGCAACCTGAGCGATACCGATCCGCTGTTTCAGAGCGTCATCGGTAGCAATGATGCTGAGTTGGTACGCCTAGCCCAACAACTCGCACCCGAAGTCAACGGCGCTGTCAGCCAAGTCGTCGCCAGCAACCACAATCTGCTCGGCAACACCCTGCAAAACCGCAGCGCCAGCCTACGCCGTGGCCTGTCATCCGGCGACGGGTTGAGTCAGACCGGTGTTTGGCTGCAGGTGCTGGACAGCGATGCCGATCAGGGCAGCCGTAACAGTATTCCCGGCTATGACGCCGACAGCCAGGGCATTGCCATAGGTGCCGACGGCAAGTTGAACGCACAAACCACCCTGGGCTTGGCATACAGCTATCTGACTAGTGACGTACGCAGCCAGAGCGGTAACAAGACCGATATCGAAGGTCACACCCTGACCCTCTACAGCGGCTACGAACAGGATGCCTGGTTCGCCGACGCTAGCCTGAGCTATGGCCTGAACGACAACCAGAGCAAGCGCTATATCGCCGGCACTCGTGCCAAAGGTGATTACGATAGTTCGCTGTGGGGCCTCAACTTGCTCGGGGGTTATGGCTTCGATCTCGGCCAGGGTGTGCTGCTCGAGCCACGTGTAGCTGCTCGTTATAGCAATGTGCGGATCGACAGCTACCGCGAGAAAGGCTCATCCGCCGCGCTAGCAGTTGGCTCACAACGCGCCGAAATCGCCGAGCTGGGTGCCGGCGTGCGCCTGGCTGGCAACTTTGCCATCGGCCAGGGCAATCTGGAACCGGAAGCCAAGCTGATGGCCTACCACGATTTCATCGCCGATCAGTCCAGTAGTACCAGCGCCTTCGTGGTCGCTGGTACGCCCTTCGTCACCCACGGTGCGAAACCTGCGCGCGACAGTTACGAAACCAGCCTAGGCCTGACCTATCGTCTCGGCGCGGTCAGCCTGGGCGTCAGCTACGATTACCTGACCAAGGCGGACTACTCCGCTGATACAGTGCAAGCCAAGGTTCGCTACGATTTCTGATATGACCTGCCCACCGCCAGGCCCGCTTATGCGGGCCTTTCTTTTCCTGCTTGGCTCAGCCGCAGTCCTGGCTGGCTGCGCCTCTCCCAGTGCTCGGCTGGAAGAGCTGGCTCGTCAGCAAAACCATCAACTGGTCACCCTGCACACAAGCCGGTTCGATTTGCTGGTTGCCCTGCCGAATCAATCGCAGCCATCCACTCGGCTTCGGGTCTATCTGGAGGGTGACGGCCGAGCCTGGATCACATCACGCCAACCCAGCCTGGACCCAACGCCGCACGAGCCATTGCTGGCGCGGCTGGCCATGGCAGATCCGCAACCCAGCATCTACCTGGCCCGCCCCTGCCAGTACCTGGATTCACCTGCCTGCGCGCCGCGCTATTGGACCGACGCACGCTTCTCCAACGAAGTGCTCGACAGCCTGGAGCAAGCCTTGGACCAACTCAGACAGCGCTATAAAAACCGCGACTTCGAACTTATCGGTTACTCGGGCGGTGGCACCCTAGCCCTACTACTGGCCGCCCGGCGTAACGATATCGCCCAGGTGCAGACACTGGCCGGCAACCTGAGCCCCCGGCGCTGGGCAGAACTACTCGGATTGGATCCTCTGTACGGCTCACTGGAGCCGCTGGATTTTGCCGATCGCCTACGGGAACTACCCCAACGCCACCTGAGCGGAAGCGAAGACCGAGTGGTACCGGCCAGTCTGCTAGACGAGTACGCGGCCCGATTGGGCTCAGCCAGCTGCCTGGAATTGCAACGACTTGTTGGTGTTGAGCACTCTGTCGGCTGGCTCGAACACTGGCAACATTGGCGTGACCAACCTATTGCATGTATGAGCGTTCAGCAGCGGGCAAATGTGCCAGTTGAGAGCCGTCCAATTGATGAGCCCTCAGGTGCGGCAGTACCGCCGCCAGCAGGGGCTCCTTGAACGCCTCCTGAAAGCGGTGGGCAAGGCCCGGGATCAACTTCAGTTCGCTGCCCTTGATATGCGCCGCCACATGCACGCCGTGCATCACCGGCAGCAGCGGGTCGGCGGTGCCGTGCACCACCAGGGTCGGTACGCTCAGGCCATTGAGCAGTTCGACCCGGCTCGCCTCGGCCAGAATCGCCAGCAATTGCCGCTGCACGCCCTCCGGGTTGAAGGCCCGGTCGTAGGCGATCTGGGCCTGCTCCAGCAACAGTTCGCGGTCGTCGCTCACCGCCGGGCTGCCCAGGGCCGCCAGCAAGTCTGCCTGCTGTTCCAGGGCCAGCGCGCGATTGGACGCCTCGCGCTTGGCCAGCAGCGCCAGCAGGGACGCGCTGGGAGCCGGCAGGCCCTGGGCCCCGGAGCTGGTCATGATCAGGGTCAGGCTCTGCACCCGCTCCGGGGCCATGTCGGCCAGGTGCTGGGCAATCATCCCGCCCATGCTCGCGCCCAGCACATGGAAACGCCGGATGCCCAGGCCATCCATCAGGCCCAGGGCATCCCCGGCCATATCCCGCAGGCTGTAGGGAGCGGCAACCGACAACCCGAGGCGATAACGCAGCGCCTCATAAGTCAGGTTGATCGATGGCGCGGCCTGGTTCCAGCTGCTCAGGCCGACATCGCGATTATCGAAGCGGATCACCCGAAAGCCCTGCTGGCACAGACGCGCCACCACCTCATCCGGCCAGTGGATCAACTGGCCGCCCAGGCCCATGACCAGCAGCAGCGCCGGGTCGCGCTCGCGACCGATGGCCTGGTAGGCCAGGCTCACCTCGCCCAGCGCAACCTGCCGGGTTGGCTGCTGAAGATCGCAACGATTCGCTGCAAAGGAAGGCAGGCCGCACAGCAGTGCAACCAGGAAAATAAGAACACGCATGCAAACACCAGAACGCAGAACCCCATTGAGACGCGAGTTTGCTGACATTCGCTCGAGCGCGCTGCCACACAAGCGTGACAGTTTGATGAATAGGGACGAGCGGTCTCCCTTGTCGCCACAAGGGAAACCGCTCAAAGCGCTGCGGGAAAGCCCCGCCCACAGCCGATCAGGACCGCGAAAGGGGCTTTATGCCGATCAGGCCAGCTCGCTACGCAGCTGGCGGGCGGCGGCGATCATATTGACCAGCGCCGCTTCGGTCTCGGGCCAGGCGCGGGTCTTCAGGCCGCAGTCCGGGTTGACCCACAGGCGCTCAAAGGGAATGCGCTGGGCCGCCTTGCGCAGCAACTTGACCATTTCGCTGCTGTCCGGCACCCGCGGCGAGTGGATGTCGTAGACTCCGGGGCCGATATCGTTGGGATAGGCGAAGGCCTCGAACGCCTCAAGCAGCTCCATGTCCGAGCGCGAGGTTTCGATGGTGATCACATCGGCGTCCATGGCGGCGATGGACTCGATCACGTCGTTGAACTCGCTGTAGCACATATGGGTGTGGATCTGGGTTTCGTCGCGCACACCCGAGGCGCACAGGCGGAAGGCCTCGGTGGCCCAGTCCAGATAGCCCTGCCACCCGGCCCGACGCAGCGGCAAGCCCTCGCGGAACGCCGCTTCGTCGATCTGCACGATCTTGATTCCGGCCGCTTCCAGATCCTGCACCTCGTCGCGGATGGCCAGGGCCAGCTGGCGCGCCTGCTGCTCGCGTGAAATGTCTTCGCGCGGGAAAGACCACATCAGCATGGTCACCGGGCCCGTCAGCATGCCCTTCATCACCTTGCGGGTGAGACTCTGGGCGTACTTGATCCACTCCACCGTCATGGCCTTGGGCCGGCTCAGGTCGCCATAGATCAGCGCCGGTTTGACGCAGCGCGAGCCATAGCTCTGCACCCAGCCGAAGCGAGTAAAGACGTAGCCGTCCAGTTGCTCGGCAAAATACTCGACCATGTCATTGCGCTCGGCTTCGCCATGCACCAACACATCCAGGCCGAGGTTTTCCTGCACCTCGACGGCATGGCGAATCTCGCTGTGCATGGCCTCGGTGTAGTCACCCAGCGACAGTTTGCCGGCCTTGAACGACTGGCGCGCCAGCCGAATCGAGGCGGTCTGCGGGAACGAACCGATGGTGGTGGTCGGAAATGTCGGCAACTGCAGACGTGAACGTTGCTGTTCGATGCGCGTGGCAAACGGCGACTGGCGCTGGCTGTCGACGGCGCTAATGGCCGCCAGACGCGCCTGCACTAGCGGTTTGTGGATACGTGGCGACTGCGCGCGAGCGGCCTGCACGGCGTGGCTTTGCGCCAGCGCGGCCTGCACCTGGACGTTGTGCGGCTCATTCAGGGCCGTGGTCAGCAGCGCGACTTCCTCGCACTTCTGCACGGCGAAGGCCAGCCAGCTTTTCAGCTCGCTATCCAGCTTGTCTTCACGGTTCAGATCCACCGGACTGTGCAGCAGCGAGCAGCTCGGGGCCACCCACAGGCGCTCGCCCAGCCGTTCCTGGGCATGTTGCAGGATGGCCAGGGTCTGCTGCAGATCAGTGCGCCAGACGTTACGGCCGTTGACCACACCCAACGACAGCACCTTGTAGGCCGGCAGGCGGTCGAGGATGGTCGGGAACTGCTCGGGGGCACGCACCAGGTCGATATGCAGACCATCTACCGGCAGGCTGGCGGCCAGACTGAGGTTGTCCTCAAGGCCAGCAAAATAGGTGGCGATCAGCTTCTTGCCCGGCTCGCGCTGCAACAGGTTGTAGGCCCGCTCGAAGGCATTTTTCCAGTCTTGCGGCAAATCCAGCACCAGAATCGGCTCGTCGATCTGCACCCATTCCACGCCCTGAGCGGCCAGGCGCTGGAGGATTTCGCCGTAGACCGGCAGCAGGCGCTCCAGCAGTTCAAGCCGGTCAAAATCGCTGCCCTTGGCCTTGCCCAGCCACAGATAGGTCAGCGGGCCGATCAGCACCGGCTTGACCTTGTGGCCCAGGGCCTGGGCTTCCTCTACCTCGTCAAACAATTGCTCCCAGCTCAGCTGGAACTGCTGATCGGCGGTGAATTCCGGCACCAGGTAGTGGTAGTTGGTATCAAACCACTTGGTCATCTCTTGGGCGTGGGCACCACCGCAACAGGCGTTCTGGCTGCTCTTGTTTCCAACGGCACCGCGCGCCATGCCAAACAGGGTATCCAGGGTCGGTTTGCCGTCTGCCGGGCGGAAGCGCTCAGGGATTACGCCGAGGGTCAGCGAGTGGCTCAGCACCTGGTCGTACCAGGCAAAGTCACCGACCGGCAGCAACTCGATGCCGGCGTCCTTCTGCAGCTGCCAGTGGGTGGCGCGCAACTCGCGGCCGACGGCGCGCAGGCCGGCTTCGTCCAGTTCGCCCTTCCAGTGGGCCTCCAGGGCTTTTTTCAATTCGCGGTCGCCACCAATACGGGGGAAACCAAGGGAATGGGCCAGGGCCATGTCGTAACGCTCCATAGATCAACAAGATGGGGCCATTCTCAACAACCCTGCATCGTGAGACAAACTCAACATATTCGCCTTGATCTATAGTTTTACTCATGTAGGGTGGATGACGTTGTTTTCATCCACCACTTGAACAGACACCTCAATGGTGGATGGGTGAAGCGTCATCCACCCTACCCCCGAGGCCCGCCATGCTCGAACTACGCCACCTGAAAACCCTGCACGCCCTGCGCGAAAGCGAAAGCCTGGTGGACGCCGCCGAGCGTCTGCACCTGACCCAGTCAGCGCTGTCGCACCAGTTCAAGGAACTGGAAGAACGCTTAGGCATGCAGCTGTTTGTACGCAAGACCAAGCCGGTGCGCTTTACCAGCGCAGGCCTGCGCCTGCTGCAACTGAGCGATGCAGTATTGCCGCTGCTGCGTGGTGCCGAGCGCGATCTGGCGCGCCTGGCCGGTGGCACTGCCGGCAGGCTGCATATGGCCATCGAGTGCCACAGCTGCTTCCAGTGGCTGATGCCGACCATCGACCAGTTCCGCGACGCCTGGCCGGAGGTAGAGCTGGACCTGGCCTCGGGCTTCTCCTTCGCCCCGCTGCCGGCCCTGGCTCGTGGCGATCTGGACCTGGTCGTAACCAGCGACCCGCTGGAACTGGCCGGTATCACCTATGTGCCGCTGTTTACCTACGAGGCCATGCTCGCCGTGGCCAACCAGCACCCGCTAGCCAGCAAGTCGTTTATCCAACCCGAGGACCTGGAGAACGAGACACTGATCACCTATCCGGTGGAACGCGACCGCCTGGATATCTTTACCCGCTTTCTCGAACCGGCGGATGTCGAACCGGCACAAGTGCGCACCTCGGAGCTGACGGTAATGATGATGCAGCTGGTGGCCAGCGGCCGCGGCGTCTGCGGCCTGCCCAACTGGGCGCTGCACGAATACAGCTCGCGCGGCTACGTCACGGCCAAGCGCCTGGGCGACAAGGGCCTGTTCGCCACCCTGTACGCTGGCATCCGTACCGATATGTTGGATGCGCCCTTTATGCGCGACTTTCTGCTCACCGCCAAGGACACCTCCTTCGCCAATCTGGAAGGGGTCAGCGTGGCGCGCTAGATGGCCGCCGCCGCGCATTTGGTCTATGTCCCGAGCAAAGATCGCGGTCACCCCGGTGCGCAAGGTGCCCCCTGCGCCAGGCATTCCGTACCGGCGCGCCAGCGCTAAAATCGCTCGATAGACCCATGACTTGGATCAATTGCATCTGAGCGCAACTAAGCTCTAATTGAAACGATACCTAGTAGACGCGGAAACCTCTCCCATGATCCAGGCGATGCACAGCCGCTATAGAGCATTCAGCAGAAATCTGCTGGCGCTCTGGTGTGTGTTGCTTATCGCCTGCTCCTTTGCCCATATTCAGGTTGCCAGCGCCGACACCCACGACACCGCCGAGGTCGCCATCTACAGCGGCCACGAGCATGCCAGCCAGGATCACGACACAACAGATAGCTGCAGCGCCGTACAGAACGCGCCGCTCAACCAGCAACTACTGACGCTCCTGGCATTGACCGCCCTGCTCGCCCTGGCCGGCCGCCTGGGCCTGCTCAGCGATCTGCAGCGGCGTATCGGCAGCGTGCAGCTCATCCCCTTATTCAGCCCAGGCCTACCCGCGCCCATTCGCAAGCAGCTGCATCGCTATAACGAATAGTACCCCTCTCCCCCGCTAAACCCCGCAGCCGCGCAGCCGCGCAGCGCTGACCCCACGCCGCGCCTAGCGCTGCGCCCCTCGGTTTTTTGGAGAGCGCCAACATGTCCCATGACCCGCATCGCGCCCATGCCGCCACTAAGCCTGCTCAACAGGAGCCCAGGCCATGAATGCGATCGAATCGATCGGCAGTCGCCAGACTGCGATATTGATAGTGCCCGGCATGGGCAGCGACCATTGCGCCGGCCTGGTCAGCCAGTCGCTCAAGCGCCTGCCGGGTATCACTGAACTGAGCACCAGCATCGCCAGCCACAAGGTGCGCATCGAATTCGATGCCGAGCAGACCAGCCTTGCCGCGCTCAAGCAGGCCGTGGAGCAAGCCGGCTATCAGGTTGCCAAGGCGGTGCTGGCCAGTACTGCAGGCGAACCCACAGGGGCCGAAGAGGAAGAGCAGTACCTGCGCGACGCCTGGCGGCGCATGTGGATAGCCGGCGTACCCACGACCCTGATCATGCTGCTGATGGCCTTGCCCATGGCCGGTGTAGCGGTGCCCGGCTACCTGGCAATAGTGGTGGTGCTCGCCGCCATCCCGGTGTTTATCGCCGGTGCCAGCACCCATGTATCGGCCTGGAAAGCGCTGCGCAACCGCACCGCCAATATGGATGTACTGATCAGCCTGGGCAGCCTGCCGCCCTACTTTATCGGCCTGGTGGGGTTCGTCTACCCCATGACCTCCTTCGTCGAGATGGCCGCCACCATCACCACCTTCCACCTGATCGGCCGCTACTTGGAGGCCCGTGCCAAGGGCCGCGCCTCCCAGGCCATCCGCAAGATGCTGGAGCTGGGAGCCAAGAGCGCGGTGCTGCTGCGTGATGGTGTCGAGGTGCAGGTGCCGATCGAGGCCGTGACGGTCGGCGACCTGATGCTGGTGCGCCCCGGCGAGAAGGTGCCCAGCGACGGCGAAGTGGTCGAGGGTAACAGCCATATCGACGAGTCCCTGGCCACCGGCGAATCGCTGCCGAAGGAGAAAGGCCCGGGCGATGCGGTGATCGGCGCGACCCTGAACAAGGAAGGCCTGCTGACCGTGCGCGCCACCAAGGTCGGCCAGGACACGTTCCTCGCCCAGGTGATCGACCTGGTCGAGCACGCGCAAAGCTCCAAGGTGCCAATCCAGGAGTTCGCCGACCGCATGACCGGGCGTTTCGTCCCCGTGGTGCTGCTTGTCAGCCTGGCCAGCCTGGTGGTCTGGCTGCTCTGGGGCGAGTCGCTGCGCGGCATTCTGGTGTGGGGCGCAACCTGGTTGCCTTGGGTCAACCCGGAGCTGTCGTCGCCCCTGGTGGGGCTGCTGTCGGCAGTCGCGGTGCTGGTGATCGCCTGCCCCTGCGCCCTCGGCCTGGCCACCCCAACCGCGCTGATGGTGGGTGCCGGCCGCGGTGCCGAGCACGGCATTCTCTACCGCTCGGGCACCGCCATTCAGATGTTCAAGGACATCAAGGTAATGGTGCTCGACAAGACCGGCACCCTGACCCTGGGCAAACCGGTGGTCACCGATTGCCTGCCCAGCGCCGATATCGACGAGCAGGAGCTGCTGCGCCTGGCCACCAGCGTGGAATACGGCTCCGAGCACCCAATTGCCCAGGCCATGGTTGAACGCATCAAGGAACTCGGGCTGGAACTGGGGGGCCTTAGCGAATTCCAGGCGCTCAACGGCCTGGGCGTGCAGGGCCAGGTGGACGGTCAATTGATCCGCGTCGGCAATGCGCGCTGGATGCAGGAATGCCAGGTGGACACAGCAACCCTGGCCAGCCAGCTGGAAACCCTGGAGAACCAGGGCAAGACCGCGCTCTACGTCGCCAGTGGCGAGCAACTGATTGGCGTGGTGGCGGTGGCCGACAGCCTCAAGGAGGACGCCCAGGCAGCCATTACCGAACTGCGGGCCCTGGGCATCCATACCGTGATGCTGACCGGCGACAACCCGCGCGCCGCCGCCCACATCGCCGCGCAAGTGGGCATCGACAGCGTACACGCGGGTGTCCTTCCCAGCGGCAAGGTCGAGGTGATTCGCCAGTTGCAGGCCGAATACGGCCAGTGGGTGGCCATGGTCGGCGACGGTATCAACGACGCACCGGCGCTGAAACAGGCCAATGTCGGCATCGCCATCGGCAGCGGTGCCGACGTGGCCATGGAAGCCGCCGACGTGATCCTGATCGGTGGCCGCCTGGGCGGCCTGGTGGAGGCCGCCCAGCTGTCGCGCCTGACCTTCCGCAAGATCGTCGAGAACCTGATCTGGGCCTCGGCCTACAACGTCGCCGCCATTCCCATCGCCGCCGTCGGCCTGCTCCACCCCATGATCGGCGTGATTGCCATGACCGCCAGTTCGCTGTCGGTGATCGCCAATTCCCTATTGCTCAAGAGAGCTCCCTTGAGCGCTATCCGCAACACTCATTAAAACCAAGCAGGAGAAACACCATGAGCACATTCACCTACAAAACCCTGACCGCCCTCGCCCTCGCCGGCGCAATGCTGAGTGCCCCGGCTTTCGCCGAGGATGCTCACCACACAGAACAGCTGGCGCAAAACCAGCAAAACATGCCCATGGGTCAGGGCATGGGCCAAGGGATGGGTCAAGGGATGGGGCCTGGCATGGGCATGATGGACATGTCCCAGATGCAGGAAATGATGGACAAGATGCACAACACCACCAATCCCCAGGAGCGTCAGAAAATTCGCAGTGAACACCGTCAGGCCATGCGCTCGCAGATGGGCATGATGAACCAGCGCATGCAACAGAGCCAATGCCCAATGGCTAAGGATGCGCCCATGCAACAGCAGTGCTTGGGGGAAATGCATCAGAACATGATGCAAATGATGCAAATGATGGAACAGATGATGGAGGCCATGCCGAACGGCCAGTGAGCCGGGCTGCGTAATCTGCGGAGGGTATCCACCAGCTATTGGAGGAGTTGACCGGGCGGCCCCGTAACCAAGCGATGGGCCGGGTCGCCGCCCAATCTGGCGGGATCTGTTGACCAGCCAAGGGGCCTACTAGCAGGCAGTTGAGAAACTACCTGCGTTGGCAATACAGCGTTAAAAACAGGCTCGGAATGCTCATTTACAGCACGTAAAGTCGCGTGCGACCCCAGCCGCTTCCTCGCCTGTTTTTGCCTTGTCTTGCCTGCCTCGCCTACGTTTTCAACGACCTGCTAGTCGACTGCTTCCCATTGTTTTCCCGTTGTGCCGACAGAAGGAAAATCGCCGTGAAAGAAGCAAACCGGCTGGGCGTATCCAGCGCCAACCTGGTAACCCGTCACCTGAAGCTCGAACCCACGGAGCGAGAAAAACTGGATGCGGCAATCGCCGAGATCGACAAGCTCTATGGCCTCGCCAGCGTCTCCTTCGATGACAGCAAGGGACGTCTCGACTTGGCCTATGATGCGACCCGAATCTGCCTGGACTGCATTGAGGAGGTCCTAACAAAGTACGCCATCGAGGTCAGTCATGACTGGTGGACGCGCTTCAGGGAAGATCACTACCGCTTTGTCGATCAGAACCTGAAAGACAATGCCTCTCGTGAACCATGGAGCTGCCATAAGTCGCCACCAGGCTCGGGGCACAACCGATAACTTATATGCTCGGCGCGTGCGAAAGGGGTGTCCACGGGTTTATCCAGGGCTGCCCCGCTGTCTAGGCGCGAAGGCTGATCGCCTTTAATAGCGCCGAGCTCGAAACCTATGCGTTACGGGCAGCATTCACTCGCCAAGCCACAGCCCCAAACCCAGCAGCGCCAGCGTAGCCAAAAGGGTGGCCACATTAATCCCCAATACCTGGGACAGCTGCTCTGGCCTGTCGAGCACCTGGGGCAAGCACCTGCTGACCCAGAGCGCGGCGGGGAAGGTCAGCCAGGCCAGCCCGCTGGCCATGGGCAGTAAGCCCAGCCAGAGCGCACTACCCAGCAGCAGGTAAGCAGCCAGCAGTAAAATCGCCACTATCCACGCCGCCTTTCGCTCGCCCAGCACTATTGGCAGATGCCGGCGTCCCACTCTACGGTCGGCATCAATGTCCGGAATCTGATTGATCAGAAGCAGCTCACTGACCAGAAGCATCACCACCAGCGCGACCACAACCGTGGCCGTATCCGAGCGGCCACCCAGGGCCAGCTGCGTGCCCAGGATCATGATCGGCCCAAAACCCAGGCCGGGTGCGAGCAGGCACAACCAGGGCGAGCGGGTAATCCAGCGCGTATAACCGATCACCAGCAGCAGCCCGGCTGCACCGAGCACTACTATCGGCAGGCCGCGTAACCAGAGGAAATACAGGCCGATCAGCACCACCAGCGCTATCGAGACCAGGAACGCGACCAGCACCCGCGGTGCCGCCTCAGGATTTTCCGGCAGCGCGCCGCTGCCGCCGGAGAATGGGGTGCGCTGGGTGAGCAGATCCAGCCCGGAGCGAAAATCCTGATATTCATTGAGCAGGTTGACCGCCGCATGGGCCAGCACGCTGCCTAGCACCACCAGCGTCAACTGAGCCCCTTGCATGTCCGGCAACTGCCGCCCGGTCAAGACAATACCCAGGGCCGCGCACAACAGTGCCAGCAGGAGAAATTTGGGGCGGGTGGCTCTGAGCAGGGTCATACCCGACATCAGCTGTCCTCGGTAGGGTACTGGGCGAACGAGCGACTCAGGGTTGCATAATGTTCCGCCTCGTCCATCGCCCCAGGTCATTAGCGTAATCCGCTTTACCCGACCACACTCAGCGAACAAGCATGCCGAAGGGCAATGAATATGATGCACTCTTGGCGGATTCGAGCTGTTCTCGCGAGCCTGACCCTGGCCATGGGCCTGGCGTGGCTGACCCAGGGCACCGGGGTGGTGCATAACGACCCCGCGCGCAACCTCCATATCCCCGAACAGCTGACCATGCCTTTGCAGGTTCAGGTGGCGTACAACCCACAGCACATCTTCTTCCGCTACCGCTGGCCGGCCGAACGGGCTCATGTCTACCACGACATGCTGCGTTTTGCCGACGGTGAGTGGGTTCGCCATGGAGCCTCGGGCGTGGGCCCCGATCCCGACGGAACCTACGAGGATCGCGTGACCATGCTGGTGGACGACGGCAGCGTGCCCGAATTCGGCCGCTACGGCGGCTATATCACGGCCGGTGCCAATGCCCGCTTCTTCAGCGATGAGGCCAAACCGGCCGAGGTCGCCGCCAACCCGCATCTGGGCCAGACCCTGGGTGAATCGGAAGTACGCAAGTACCTGCCGGCCAGCCGCCATGAGAGCGCCGACTGGCGCAGCGTGGTGGATGCCGCCGCCCTGCAGGATCAGCGCAAGGCGGGTTACTTCCTCGATCTCTGGCACTGGCGCGCCGGACGCTCCAATGCCCTCGGCCTGTCTGATGACCAGCTAGTCGCCGAGCACCGCCTCTCCGATGGCGGCCGCGGTCCCTACACCAGCAACTGGGATGGCGAAGCCAAGCAGCCGCTATGGATGTTCGCCCGCGAAATCCGTCCCAGCCATGCCCTGCGCTGGGAAGAGGTGCAGGCCGAGCGGATCGACTTCGATGGCATCTACTACCTGGCCGAATCCTTCGCCGTGCCCTTCGACCCCAAGCATGACTGGCAGAACGGCGACGTTATACCGCGCAACCTGCTGCGCGAAGGCAGTGGCTCGCGCGGCGATATCCGCGTACATGGCCAGGCGCGCTGGATCGAGGGTTACTGGGACGTGACCCTGGTGCGCGAGCGCGATACCGGCCAGCCGCTGGAAGACAAGATGTTCCTCGACCAGGGTCGTTACGATATCGGCTTTGCCGTGCACCGCAGTGCCAGCGGCAGCCGCTGGCATTATGTCTCGCTCCCCCACAGCCTGGGCCTGGGCCGCACGGCCGATCTCCAGGCCACGGCCTTCACCGGCGAGCAACCGCCCTGGTCGCAAAGCTGGTTCGAAACCACCCTGTTCTACCCCGGCCAGGTGAACTGGCCGTTGCTGAACAGCCGCGCCCATGCCGGCAGCCTCGATATAGCCGAAGGCAAACCGGTGCGCCCCCGCCATAGCGAAGAACAACTCGCCCACTATGGCGTGGAAATGGAATTCAATGATGCCATCATCCGCCAGTGGCGGCTGACCCTGCTTGCCGGCCTGTGGCTGCTGTTAGGTACGTTGATCGGGCTGTGGCCTGCCTTCTCGACCCGCAACCCAGGAGAACGCCCATGACCGGCATGCACCATATGCTCGTGCATTTCCCCATTGCCTTCTGGGCCCTGGCCACCCTGCTGGTTGTACTGGCGGTTCTGGGCCGCGGCCGAGCCGCGCAAATCGCCCAGGTCAGCCTGCTCCCCCTGCTGCTGCTGAGCCTGCTCGGGGCCCTGGTAGCCATCGTCAGCGGTTTTCTGGTCTGGCCCTGGCAGGCCAACCTATACAGCCCGATGGTGCGCAACCATATCCTCATGGCGTTCTGGGCACTGGCAGTCTGGAGCATGCTGACCGTGCTGCTGTGGCGCGCGGGCAAGACCGCCTTCAATGGCAAGCAAGGCTGGACGCTGGTCTTTCTCGCCCTGCTCGGCGGCGGACTGTTCGCCATCACCGGCACCCTGGGCGGCCACCTGGCCGGCGCGCCCACTGCGCTCTCGCAACTGCTCGCGGCACTGGGCTGGAAGCTCTACAACACCTTCTACCTGCCCACCTGGGTGCTGCTGATCCTGGCACTGCTGGGCCTGGGCTGCGCGCTTGCGGGGGTGATGGGCCGTCGACGCAGCAGCTGATCGGCGGCCCAGGCCGGCATCAGACATCGGGCGACGCGGGAACAGTCTGCTGCACTTGGCGAACAGGGCGCAGCAACTGCCCAAGATCAGCAGGAACTCGCCGACACTCACCTGAGCGTCCTCGACGTCGCGCTGATGGTGCCAGCGGTGCATCTGCGCCACCGCCAGCACGGCCAGGGCGATGATCGGCAGGCCCGCCGGCCGGGCCGCAATGTCGCGGCAGAGCCGACTCGGCAACAGGATGGCGCTGCCGCCAAAGATCGGCGGGTCACTGCCCCCGCGGATCAGCAGGGACAATGGAGTCTGCCTTCTCATCCCGACAGGCCAACGGGCGTCCGCCCACTTGACCGGGTCTTGCAGGCTACTCGGACCCTGGCGCTGTTACCGCCCCCTCTAACCGAGCGGATTCAGCCTCGGCACCCATGCCCCGGGGCTGCAGTTTGCGGCGACGCATCAATCTGTAGGCCGCCGGCAACACGAACAGCGACAGCAACGGCGCGCTGAGCATACCGCCGACCATGGGCGCGGCGATGCGGCTCATCACCTCGCTGCCGGTACCGCCGCCGAGCAGGATCGGCAGCAGGCCGGCGATGATCACCGCCACGGTCATGGCCTTGGGCCGTACCCGCTGCACCGCGCCTTCACGGATCGCCGCGACCAGCGCCTGTTCGCTGCGCTCGCCAGCGTCTTCGCGTTCGGCCCAGGCGTTCTTCAGGTAGAGCAGCATGATCACGCCGAACTCCGCCGCCACCCCGGCCAGGGCGATAAACCCGACCCCGGTGGCCACCGACAGGTGATAGCCGAGCAGGTAGAGGAACCAGACCCCGCCGGTCAGGGCGAATGGCAGCGTGGCCATGATCAACAGCGCTTCACTGAAGCGGCCGAAGCACAGGTAGAGCAGCACAAAGATGATCAGCAGCGTGGCCGGCACCACCAGCTTGAGCCGCGCATTGGCCCGTTCGAGAAACTCGAACTGCCCCGAGTAGCTCAGGCTGATGCCGGGCTGCAACTGCACCTGGGCATTGATCGACCTGCGCAGATCGGCCACCACCGAGGCCAGGTCGCGGCCGCGCACATCCACGTAGACCCAACCGGAGGGCCGCGCATTCTCGCTTTTGAGCATCGGCGGGCCGTCGCTGACCTTGATTGTCGCCACCGTGCCCAGGGTGATCTGGCTGCCCTGGGGGGTGTAGATCGGCAACTGTTCGAGCCCGCCCAGCGAGTCGCGCCATTCGCGCGGGTAACGCACGCTGATGGGGAAACGCGCCAGCCCTTCGATGGTCTCGCCGACGTTCTCACCGCCGATGGCGCTGGAGACGATCGCCTGTACATCGGCGATATTCAGGCCGTAACGCGCCGCCGCCACCCGGTCGATATCGACATCGATATAGCGCCCGCCGGTCAGCCGCTCGGCCAGCGCCGAACTCACCCCGGGCACCTCTTTGGCAACCTTCTCGATCGCCTGGGTGGTCGCATCGATCTGTGCCAGGTCGGCACCGGCGACCTTGACCCCGATCGGGCTCTTGATCCCGGTGGCGAGCATGTCGATACGGTTGCGGATCGGCGGAATCCAGATATTGGTCAGCCCTGGCACCTGCACCACCCGGTCCAGCTCCTCCACCAGCTTGTCCGCGGTCATGCCGGCGCGCCACTGCTCGCGCGGCTTGAACTGGATGGTGGTCTCGAACATCTCCAGCGGTGCCGGGTCGGTGGCGGTTTCGGCGCGGCCGGCCTTGCCAAACACATGGGCGACTTCTGGCACGCTCTTGATCATCCGGTCGGTCTGCTGCAGCAACTGCGCGGCCTTCTGCGCCGACAAGCCCGGCAGAGCCGAAGGCATATAGAGCAGATCGCCCTCGTCCAGCGGCGGCAGGAACTCGCCGCCCAGCTGCGACAGCGGCCACAGGGTGCTGAAAAACACCAGCGCCGCCACCGCCAAGGTGGTCTTGGGCCAAGCCAGTACCGCATCCAGCGCCGGTTGGTAGACGCGGATCAACCCGCGGTTCAATGGGTTGCGCGCCTCATCGGGAATCCGCCCGCGAATCCAGTAGCCCATCAGCACCGGCACCAGGGTCACCGACAGCCCCGCGGCAGCGGCCATGGCATAGGTTTTGGTGAAGGCCAGCGGGCCGAACAGCCTACCTTCCTGAGCCTGCAGGGTGAACACCGGAATAAACGACAGGGTGATGATCAGCAAGCAGAAGAACAGCGCCGGGCCGACTTCCACCGCCGCGTCGGTGATCACCCGCCAATGGGTTTCGCCCTTGAGTTCTTCGCCGGGATGCTTCTGGTGCCAGGCCTCGATTTTCTTGTGCGCGTTCTCGATCATCACCACCGCCGCATCGACCATCGCACCGATGGCAATGGCGATGCCGCCGAGAGACATGATGTTGGCGTTGATGCCCTGCTGCTGCATCACGGCAAAGGCGATCAGCACCCCGACCGGCAGGGAGACGATGGCCACCAGCGAGGAACGCAGGTGCCAGAGGAAGGCCGCGCAGACCAGCGCGACCACGATGAATTCCTCCACCAGCTTCTCGCCCAGGTTGCGCACCGCGCGGTCGATCAACTGGCTGCGGTCGTAGGTGGTGACGATCTCCACCCCGTCCGGCAGGCTGCCTTGCAGCGTCTCGAGCTTGGCCTTGACCGCATCGATGGTGCTGCGCGCGTTCTTGCCGCTGCGCAGGATCACCACGCCACCAACCACCTCGCCCTCGCCATCGAGTTCGGCGATGCCGCGGCGCATCTCCGGCCCCAGCTGAATATGCGCGACCTCGCCCAGGGTTACCGGCACGCCGCCGGCATCCAGGCGCAGCGGGATGGCGCGAAAGTCGTTGAGGCTTTGCAGATAGCCCGAGGCGCGCACCATGAACTCGGTTTCCGCCAGCTCCAGCACCGCGCCACCGGTTTCCTGATTGGCCCGGCCGATGGCCGCCGTCACCTCGGCCTGGGTGATGCCCAGGCTGGCCAGCTTGATCGGGTCGAGTTGCACCTGGTATTGCTTGACCATGCCGCCGATGGTCGCCACCTCGGCGACGTTGGCCAGGGTCTTCAGCTCGAACTTGAGGAACCAGTCCTGCAGCGCGCGCAGCTGCGCCAGGTCATGCTTACCGGTGCGGTCGACCAGGGCGTACTGGTAGATCCAGCCGACCCCGGTGGCGTCGGGTCCCAGCGACGGTTTGGCGCTGGCCGGCAGGCGACTCTGGATCTGGCTGAGGTATTCCAGCACCCGCGAGCGCGCCCAGTAGAGGTCGGTGTCGTCCTCGAACAGGACATAGACAAAGCTGTCGCCGAAGAACGAGTAGCCGCGCACGGTCTTCGCCCCCGGCACCGAGAGCATGGTGGTGGTCAGCGGATAGGTCACCTGGTTCTCGACGATCTGCGGTGCCTGGCCCGGATAGGGGGTGCGGATAATCACCTGCACATCGGACAGGTCCGGCAGCGCATCGATCGGCGTGTTCTGCAGCGACCAGATGCCCCAGGCGGTGGCGAACAGGGTCGCCAGCAGCACCAGGAAACGGTTGGCCACCGACCAGCGAATCAGCGCGGCGATCATGGCTGCGCCTCCTGATGGCCATCGTGGCCGCCACTATTTTCCTGGGGCCTAGTTTCCTGGGGCGTGGGTGCCAGATGCTCGATGCGTTCGATCTGCATCCCCTCGTCGTCGGCGCGCACCCCGACCCGCACTCGGTCGCCGGGTTTGAAGCCTTCCAGCAACGCCGCATCGGCGACCGGGAACAGCATGCTCATGCCCGGCATGCCCAGGGTCTTGAACGGGCCATGGGTGAGCATCACGCCATCGTCTTCGATGGCATCGATCTGCCCTTCGGCTTCATGCAGGGCTGGCTGCAGTGTGACCTCCGCCGCCGGCGCACCCAGCTCCTGGGCCAGGATGCCGCGCAGGCTGGCCTCGGAATCGAGCAGGAACTGCCCGGAGGCGACCACCTGCTGGCCCTCCTCCAGCCCTTCGAGAATCTGCGTGTTGCCCGCCGCCTCCTGGCCCAGGCGGACTTCCACCGGGCGGTAGCGCCCTTCGCCTGCGGCAAGCATCACCAGGGCGCGACGACCGCTACGAATCACCGCCTCGCTGGGTACGAACAGCGCATCGCGTTCGGCCGGACGAACCAGGCGTACCTGGGCGGTCAGGCCCGGGCGCAGTCGACCATCGGGGTTGTCCAGCACGACCCGTACGCGCAGGGTGCGGCTGTCCAGGTTGGCCTGGGGCAGAATGGCCTCGATGCTGCCGTCGAGCACTTCACCGGGAAACGCCGGCAAGCGCGCCTCGACCACCTGACCTTTGCGCAGGCCCAGGGCTTCGGCCTCGGGCACCGCCACGTCCAGCCAGACGCTGCGTAGGCCGTTGATGGTGGCCAGGGTCTCGCCCGCCATCAGGTTCATGCCCTCGCGCACATTGAGTTGTTGCAGCACCCCGGCGATCGGACTGGTCACCGTCCACAGCGCTTGTACCTTGCCGCTGCGCTCGAACCGGGCGATCAGCGCCGCCGGCATCCCGGCCAGACGCAGGCGTTGCCGTGCCGCGGCCAGCAGGCCGGGATCGCCAGCATCACGCAGGGCCAGGTAGTCCTCCTGGGCACTGACCCAGGCGGGTACCAGCAGGTCGGCCAGGGGCGCGCCGGCTTCGAGCAGGTCCTCGGGCGCGCGGGCGTATACGCGCTCGACGAAACCGCCCGTACGCGCCTGCACCACGGCGATATCGCGGCTGTTGAAGGTCAGGTTGCCGGTCGCTTCCAGGCTATTGGCCAGCGCCCCGCGGGTCACCGGGGCCAGGCGCATGCCGAGGTTCTGGGTAACGCTCGCATCGATGCTGACGGCGGCGCTGTCGCCACCCTCGTCGGCATAGCGCGGCACCAGCTGCATGTCCATAAAGGGCGACTTGCCCGGCTGGTCGAACTTCTGCTGCGGCACCATGGGGTCGTACCAATACAGCACCTTGCGCTCGTCTGCCGTACTGGCCTGCGTTTGCGCGTGAGCGGCCTCAGGCCCGGGGCTCATCGACTGCTGGGCGAACCAGTAGCCCCCCGCAGCGCCTATACCCAGCACCAGCGTGGCCAACAGCATGTTTTTTACTCGTCGAGCACTCATTGGCTCACCTCTTCATAAGCGAAATGCAGGCGGGCGCTGCTCAGCGCGCGCGCTTGTTCGAAGTCGATGTGTTTCAGGCGCGCCTCGATCAGCTCGCGACGGGCGGCGATCACGCTGGCCAGTTCATTGGTGCCAGATCTGTAGCCGGCCAGGGTCAAGGCGACCTTTTCCTCGGCCAGCGGCAGCAAGAGTTCCTGGCTGCGGCGGAGCGCGCGCTCGAAACGCTGGTACTCGGCCAGGTCGTCGGCCAATTGCTGGGCATGTTCGCGCTCGGCCGCTGCGCGTTCAGCGTGCAGCTGGCTGAGCGAGGCCTGCTTGGCGGCGATTCTGGGGTTCTGCCGCGAGCCCGGAAACAGCGGCAGGTCGAAGCTCAATTGCAGCGAGACCATGTCGCCGAAAGCCCGGTCGCGCTTCTGGTAGGCCAGCTGCCAGCTCCAGTCGGATTGCTTGTCCGCCACGGCCTGGCGCACTTCGGCTTGCGCCGCCTCGGTCATGGGATCGAACAGAGTAAGTTCCGGATGGCGTTGCAGGTTGTGCCGATAGTGCTCGGCATCCACCGGCCAGTGCGGCAAGCGGCCGAACAGGGGCTCGGCGGCACGCGGACCAATCCAGCGACGCAGGGCCGCACGCTGTTGCGCGCGGCTTTGCAGCAGCTGGTCCTCGGCTTCGGCGAGCAGCGCCGCCTCCTGCTTGGGCGCGACGCTGTCAGCGGCCTGACCACGGCCACCGGCGATGCTGGCGCGCACGGCTTTAGCCAGCAGATCGTTTTCGCCGTAGAGGTCTTTGAACAGACTCAGCTTCTCCTCCACGGCGCGCGCCGCAATCCAGGCCAGCGCGGTTTGCCGGCGGACTCGCAGGCGCTCGACCCGCTCCTGGGCGGCGGCACTGAGCACCCCGGCCTCGGCGGCCTCGACCCGGGCGCGGCGTTTGGCGCGATTGGGCACCTCCTGCATGACCCCGACCATCTGCATGGTCATCGGCTCGCGGTCGAAACGACCACGGTTATCGCCCTCGATCGGCACATTCTGTAAGCCCAGCAACAGCTTGGGATCGGGCAGCGCGCCGGCGGGGATGGCCGAATTGCGCAGGGAGTCGACTTGCGCGGCTTGCGCGGCCAGTGAGGGGGCCTCGCGTTCGGCCTGGCGCAAGGCTTCGTCGAGGGTCAGGGCCGCGACCGGCAGACTGAACAAGGCCGCGGCCAACACGCCGACCGCCAAGCGACCGGGGAAGGAAAACCAAGAGTACATACGGGTGATTCCTGTCGATATCGCGCGCTATGGGCGCGCAACGACCATCGAGCCGCCTGGGCTGCACGATGGGGTTCGAAACGGGACGGGAATCAGGCGCGGGGGGGACGCCAGGGGGCAAGCGTGGGGTGGGACAGGGGTTCGGTCTGGCGGTACAACGGGGCGTTGACGGCGGCCGACAGCAGCTTGAGTTTCAATCGATAGCCAGCGGCCAGGGGCAGGCCGGCGCTGGGGCATTTGCTCATATCCGCGCACAGCTGGCCGCTGGCCTGCATCGCCGCATCGTCGCAGCAATCGCTCGCCTGCGGCGTGTCCTGGCTCATCGGGCAGGGCTCGGCGACCAGCAGCACGCCCGCCAGACTCTGCAAGGGCAGAACCAGGGCCAGGAGCACGACCAGACACAAGCGAGGGAAGGCGTTCATGCCGGCAGTCTAGCCCCGTGCCGGGTCAGGAGCAATTGACCGGGGTCAAGGACCAGGTCGTGTCGAAACGGCTTCAGGGCAACAACTGCTCGCGGCTGCCGCCTGTGTATTCACCCCGCTCGCCCGGCAAACCCAGCACGGCATATGGCCCGGCGCATGCCCTGTTACAACTCCTCGCTTGTTCGGCGTGACCATCAGTCATAGCATGACCACCGGTCACAACTCTGCAATCGGGCCACCATGCGCTATCAGGATCAACTCTTCGAACAACGAGAACACGCCATTCTCGCTGCCGCGCGCCAGCTGTTCGGCGCACGGCCCTGGGACCGGGTGACCATCGCCGAGGTGGCGATCGCCGCTGCCATCGGCAAGGGCACGGTGTACAAGCACTTCCCCAGCAAGGAGGCGCTCTATGCACGCCTGACGCTGGATCGCTCCCGCGCCGACCTGGCCGAGCTGCGCGCCCTGCAAACCGCCAGCGCGCCGCAGCAGGCCATGCGCCAGGTGCTCCTGCGCGCCTTCGAGCAGATGCTGAGCAACCCGATCCAGGCCCAGCTGTGCCAGCACTGCGACCGCCCGGAGTTCCAGGAGCGCCTGGATCCAGCCTCGCGCCAGCAGTTCCTCGAGCTGGAGCGCGACTATCAACGCTTCTTCGCCGAGATACTCAATCAAACCCTGGGCAGCCACGTTCTCGATCAGGCCGACTGCCAGAACCTGCTGTGGGGCGTGGAGGCCTGCGTCAACGGGGTGATGGCGCGTATCGCCTCCGGTGGTTTCGCCCACTGGGCCGAACCCATCGCTCTGGATGAATACTTCGCCCGCGTCACCGATTTCATTATTGCCGGCCTGCGTACCCAGGCCGCCGATCTGCTCGCCCCACCACGCCGCCACGAGTAAGCGCCCATGTTCAGTCAGTTGTCCAAACGCCCCTGGTTGATCGCCGTCGCCATCAGTCTGCTGTTGCTGCTGTGGTTGCTCAGCGGCTCGCTGTTCAAGGCCCAGCAGGTCGCCAGCGCCGATCAACCGGCTGTCGAGCAGGGCCTGGCGAAAGTCGAAGTGCAGTGGCTGGAAGCGCAACCGATGCAGCGCCAGCATGTGGTGCAGGGGCAGATCGAGGCCTGGCGGCGGGTCGAGTTGCGTTCGCAGATCAGCGCCAGCGTGGCGCGCCTGGATCAGGACAAGGGCAGCCCGGTCAAGGCCGGTCAATTGCTGCTGAGCCTGTCCACGGACAACCGCCCGGCCCAGGTGGCCAGGGGTGAAGCCGATGTGCGGCAGCGCCAGGCTGATGCCACAGGTGCCGCACGCCTGCGCGAACGCAACCTGGTCTCGGCCAACGAACTGATCCGCCTGCAGAGCGAGCTGGCCAAGGCCCGCGCCGAACTGGACATGGCCCGTATCCAGCTGGACAACACCCGAATCACTGCCCCCTTCGCCGGCATCTACGACCAGCGCCTGGTCGAGCTCGGCGACTTCGTCCAGCCCGGGCAGAGCCTGCTGACCCTGGTGGATATCAGCCAGCTCAAGGTCAGCGCGCAGATCGCCCAGCAGGAGGTGATCCAGCTCAAGCTGCGCCAGACGGTACGCATCGAGCTGCTCGACGGCCGCGAGATGGACGGTGAGCTGCATTTTATCGCCGCCGCCGCAGACCCCGGCTCGCGCAGCTTCCGTATCGAGGTCAAGGTCGACAATCCGCAGGCCCTGCGCCTGGCCGGGGCCAGCGCCACCTTGCATATCGCCACAGGCGAAACCCTGGCCCATCGTGTGTCGCCTGCCCTGCTGAGCCTGGATCAGGCCGGCCGCCACGGGGTCAAGTGGGTCAATGCGCAGCAACAGGTCGAGTTCACCCCGGTCACGCTGATCAGCGTCGACAATCAGGGGGCCTGGGTCAGCGGCCTGCCGCCGAAGGTGGCGCTGATCACCCTCGGCCAGGGCTTTGTCGAGCCGGGCCAGCAGGTGATCAGCCAGCTCGCCAAAGGGGAAAGCTGAAATGCACGGCCTGATCGCCGCGGCGCTGGATCGCAGCCGCACCAGCCTGCTTCTGCTGCTGTTTCTTGTGGTCGGCGGCCTGGGGGCCTATCTGGTCATCCCCAAGGAAGCCAACCCGGATGTGGCCATCCCGATCATCTACGTTTCGGTGGCCCTGGAAGGCATCAGCCCGGAGGACGCCGAGCGCCTGCTGGTGCGCCCGCTGGAGCAGGAGTTGCGCAGCCTCGAAGGGGTCAAGGAAATGCGCGCCATGGCCAGCGAAGGCCATGCCTCGGTGACCCTGGAGTTTGACGCCGGCTTCGATGCCAAACTGGCCCTGATCGATGTGCGCGAGAAGGTCGACACCGCCCGCAGCAAACTGCCCGAGGAAGCCGAAGAACCCACGGTCAACGAGGTCAACGTGGCGCTGTTCCCGGTGCTGTCGATCGGCCTGTCCGGCCCCATCGACGAACAGCAACTGGTGTATGTGGCGCGGCGACTGAAGGACAACATCGAAGGCATCGCCGAGGTGCTCTCGGTGGAGATCGGCGGCGACCGCGAGGATCTGCTGGAAATCGTCGTCGACCCGCAGGTACTGGACAGCTACGGCATCGACTACAACGAGCTGTTCAATCTGGTCAGCCGCAACAACCGCCTGGTCGCCGCCGGCAGCCTGGACACCGGTGCCGGGCGCATGAGCCTGAAAGTGCCCGGGGTAATCGAAAACCTCGAAGACGTGCTGAGCATGCCGATCAAGGTGGTCGGCGACAGCGTGGTGACCTTTGGCGACGTCGCCACCATCCACCGCACCTTCAAGGACCCCACCGGCTACGCGCGGATCAACGGCCAGCCGGCCATCGTCCTGGAAGTGGCCAAGCGCAGCGGGGCGAACATCATCGCCACCATCGAGCAGGTCAAGGCGCTGATGGCGCAGGCCCAGCCGTTGCTGCCCGAAGGCCTGCAGGTCAGCTACATCATGGACCAGTCGCAGGAGGTCAAGGGCATGCTTGGCGACCTGCTCAACAACGTGATGACCGCCATCGTGCTGGTGCTGATTCTGGTGGTGGCGAGCATGGGCATGCGCTCGGCGCTGCTGGTCGGCCTGACCATTCCCGGAGCCTTTCTGACCGGCATTCTGCTGATCTGGATGCTCGGCTTCACCCTCAATATCGTCGTGCTGTTCAGCCTGATTCTGGTCGCCGGCATGCTGGTGGACGGGGCCATCGTGGTTTCCGAGCTGGCCGACCGCTACCTGCACCAGGGGCAGAACCCGCGCCAGGCCTGGGCCAATGCCGCCACGCGGATGGCCTGGCCGGTAATTGCCTCCACCGCCACCACCCTGGTGGTGTTTCTGCCGCTGCTGTTCTGGCCCGGCGTGGTCGGCCAGTTCATGAAATACCTGCCGGCCACGGTAATCCTCTGCCTGCTCGCCTCCCTGGCCATGGCCCTGGTGTTTCTACCGGTGCTCGGCGCGGTAACCGGCGGCCAGCCTGCAGCCAAGCCCGAGCATGCCAGCCGCAGTGCCCTGGCCTACCGCCGCCTGCTCGGCCGCCTGCTCAAGCACCCGGGCCTGACCCTGCTCGCCATGCTGGCGCTGATCGCCCTGATCTACACCGCCTACGGCCGCTTCAACCATGGCGTGGAGTTCTTCCCCGAGGTCGAACCGGAAAATGCGCAGATCTGGCTGCGCGCCCGCGGCGACCTGTCGGTGCTGGAAAAGGACAGCCTGCTGCAACAGGTGGAAAAGCGCCTGCTCGGCATGAGCGAGGTCAAGGCCCTGTATGCCCGTTCCCTGGCTCAGCCAGACGGTCAACTGGGGGCGGATGTGATCGGCACCCTGCAATTCCAGTTCGTCGAATGGCATGAACGACGTCCGGCCAGCCGCATTCTCGCCGATATGAGCGAGCGCACGGCGGACATTCCCGGCATCGTGCTGGAGTTCCGCGAACAGAAACAGGGCCCCAGCGGCGGCAAACCGGTCAAGTTGCAGATCAGCGCCCTGGACCCGGCCAAGGCCGATCAGTGGGTCGAGCAGGTGCGTGCAAATATGCAACGCCTGGGCGGTTTCAAGGACATCGAGGACGACCGCGCCTTACCCGGCATCGAATGGCGGATCAAGGTCGACCGCGAGGCCGCCGCGCGTTTCGGTGCGGACGTGTTGAGCGTGGGCAACGCGGTGCAGATGATCACCAACGGCCTGAAGCTGGCCACCTACCGGCCGGAAGACGCCACCGACGAGGTGGACATCCGCGTGCGCCTGCCGGGCAACTGGCGCTCCCTCGACCAGCTCGGCCGCCTGACCCTGAACACTCCAGCCGGGCAGATCCCCCTGAGCAACTTCGTCTCGCTGCAGCAGGCCCCCAAGGTCGGCACCCTGCGCCGGGTCGACGGTACCCGCACCATCACCCTGCAGGCCGACATGGCCGAGGGCGCACGCCTGGACGAACGCCTGCAGGCCCTGCGCGAGGCCATGGGCGAGGTACCCGGCGATGTGCGGGTGACTTTCGCCGGCGAGGACGCCGACCAGCGCGAGGCGGCCACCTTCCTGATGACCGCCTTCGGCGTGGCGATCTTCCTGATGTTTATCATCCTGGTGACTCAGTTCAACAGCATCTATCAGGCCCTGCTGGTGCTATCGGCCATCGTTTTGTCCACCGCCGGGGTGCTGGTGGGCCTGCTGGTCAATGGCCAGTCGTTCGGCATCGTCATGGTCGGCATGGGCCTGATCGCCCTGGCCGGCATCGTGGTGAACAACAACATCATCCTGATCGACACCTACAACCAGCTGCGCCGCCAGGGTCTGGAACCCCACGCAGCGGCCCTGGAAACCGGCAGCCTGCGCCTGCGCCCGGTGCTGCTCACCGCGGTGACCACCATTCTCGGCCTGATGCCCATGGTGCTCAGTGTCAACGTCGACCTGCTGACCCCGAGCCTGGGTTTTGGCGCGCCGTCGACCCAGTGGTGGACCCAGCTGTCCAGCGCCATCGCCGGCGGCCTGAGCTTCGCCACCGTGCTGACCCTGCTGCTGACCCCCTGCCTGCTGGTGCTCGGCTCGCGTTTCGAACGTCGCGCGCCGCCGCTGGAAACCTTCGACGACGACCTGCTTGACCTGCCGGAGCATCTGCTGGCCAATGCCACCGGCAAGGTCGAACTGCAACGCACGCCATAAGCTGTTCGCCCAGGTCAACGATGGCCTGGGCAACGGCTCCCCAACGAAAGCGTGAACTACCAATTGCGACTGGGTAGTCGGCACCACAGCCCGTACACTCGGCGCACCATTGTCGAGGGCCCACCATGCGCACGCTTTATCAGTTCCCGATTTCCCACTACTGCGAAAAAACCCGCTGGCACCTGGATCACAAGGGCCTCGATTTTCAGGTGGACAACCTCTTCCCCGGCCTGCATCGGCTGAAAAGCAAGCGTTTGGCCAATATCGTCACCCTGCCGATCCTCAAGGACGGCGACAAGACGATCGGCGATTCCACCGAAATTGCCCTGTACCTGGAACAACGCTACCCCGAGCGCCCGCTGCTGCCTGCCGATGCCGCGCAACGGGCCGAGGTACTGGAGCTGGAAGCGCATTTCGACCACATGGGTGTGCATGTACGCCGCTGGCTATACGGCCAGATCAAGCAGTGGGATTCGGTCATGCACGCCATGCTCAAGGTCTACCGCCCACTGCTGGGCCTGCGCGACCTGATGAAGCCAGTGCTGATCAACGGGGTACAACGGCTGTATGGCGTTACGCCTCCGCGGGTGGCGAAATCCCAGGCCGAATTGCTCGAAGGCCTGGCGCTGATCGAGTCGCGCATCCACGGCGATCCATCACGCTATCTGGTCGGTGAGCAACTGACCCTGGCCGACATCAGCGCCGCTGCCCTATTCGCACCGCTGTTCACCCCCGCGGGAACACCATGGGAAGGCATTGCCGGGCACGATGCCAAGACCCAGGCCTTCCTCGATGAGCTGCACGCCCACCCGGCCGGCCAATGGGTCATGCGCCGCTATGCCGAAGACCGTCAGCGTCGCAGCTGAGCGGTTTGACTAAAGGATTCACCCGATGAACATCAGCGATATCCCATTCGGCGTTACCGACTGGAGCCAGATTGAGCGCAGCGAACATGCCGGAGAGACCGGCATGGCCTACTGGCGCACCCAGGTATTTGGCAGCATCCGCGTGCGGATGGTCGAGTACAGCGCCGGCTACCTGGCCGATCACTGGTGCCAGAAGGGCCACATCCTGCTGTGCCTGGAAGGCGAACTGCATACCGAACTGGAGGATGGCCGGCGCTTTGTAATGACGGCGGGCATGAGCTATCAGGTTGCCGATCAGGCCGAAACGCACCGCTCATCCACTGTCAACGGGGCGCGGCTGTTTATCGTCGACTGAGTTTTCGAACAGGCGGTTCAGTTGCGCTCGGAGCTCAGCAGCATCAGCAACGACACCGGCTGCTCGCTTTCCGGGTGCAGGGGCTCCTGCAACCACTGCAAACGCCAGCCGGTTTCAGTAAACAGGGCCAGCCAGGACTCCAGGGTACGGAAGAACCAGGGCATGGGTTCGGCAAAGCCCTCGCCGAAACCGGCAAAACTCTCCACCCGCCAGCCGTCGCGGTAGCTGGCGTCGTTGCAGGCCCGCCAGGGGTGCAGGGTCTGGACCAGCAGATGGCCGCCCGCAGCCAGCAGGCCGTGCAGGGCACTCAGGGTCGGAGCCAGGGGGTCTTCGAGCAGGGCGAAGTTGCACACCAGCAGGTCGAAGCAGCCCAGTTGCGCCGCCTGACTTTCCAGCTCGGCATAGCCGCAGACGCGGTACTGCGCACGCGGGCAGCCGGCCTGGCGGGCGACGGCGATCAGCGGCGCACTGGCATCCACGCCGACCGCCTCGATACCATGTTCGGCCAGGCCGCGGCACAGCCAGCCCTCACCGCAGCCGAGGTCGAGCACCCGGGTTGGGGCCAGGGCCAGAATGGCCTGGACAATCGCCGCATCGGTTACCAGATGGCGGCTTTCGATGCGCCGTTCACGCACCGCCGCGGTCCAGGCATCGGCATTGGCCTGCCAGCTGAGGCTGAGTTGCTCACGATGATCGCGCTGCATGGATCCACCTCGGGTATGGGCCCCAGGCCCTGCAAATAAATCCGAGCCTGACAAATACTCCCCGCCAGAGCACCCGCCCAACCGCTAGACTGACTGACAGTGGTGTTAAGCGAGAGTCCGGCGCTTATGCCCAACAGCGTAATCCGGCACCCTACACCTATGGATGAGTACAAGGGCAAGATGATTATGGGTACATCCTGGCAACCTCAGATCACCCAACTGCCCAGCACGCCACCCAAGGCTGGCAAGCGCCGCAGCAAAGTGAAAGTCGCCTTCGGGCTGTCACTGCTGTTGCTGCTGATCATCGCGGCCCTGCTGCTCGCCTATGAAATGCACAGTTCACGCCTGCAGGCACAAGAGCTTAGCCGCTATGCGCAATCCCTGAGTTACCGGGTCAGGCCCGGCCCCAGCCCGGCGATCAGCTACCCCAAGGAAGGCCCCTTCGATAAGCGCCTGGGCTACACCTATATCCCGCTGATGCTCGAACGCCTCGAACAGCGCGGTTTCAGCGTGCAGCAGCAGGCACAGTTCTCGCCGGCGCTTCTCGACTATGCCCGGCGCGGCTTCTTTATCCCATACCCGGAAAAGATCCAGGCCGGCCTGCGCATCAGCGATTGCCGCGGCACACCCTTCTACGAATTCCGCTACCCCCAGCAGCGCTACCCGAGCTTCAGCGCCATCCCGCCACTGGTCGCCGGCAGCCTGCTGTTTATCGAAAACCGTCATCTGCTCGACCCCGAGCGGCCCCAGGCCAACCCGGCCGTGGACTGGCCGCGCTTTATCATGGCGGCAGCCTCCCAGGTCGGCAAAATGCTCGACATGCAGGATCAATCCGCAGGCGGCAGTACCCTGGCCACCCAACTGGAGAAATACCGTCACTCGCCCGATGGCCTGACCCTCTCGGCCACGGAAAAACTCCGGCAGATGGTTTCCGCCAGCATACGTGCCTATCAGAGCGGCCCGCAGACCCTGGCCGCGCGAGAAAACATCGTCCGCGACTACCTCAACAGCGTACCGCTGTCGGCGGCACCGGGGCATGGCGAGGTGCATGGCCTGGCCGATGGCCTGCGCATCTGGTTCGGCGCGGACTTCGCCCGGGTCAACCACCTGCTCGACCCAACCCGCTCGCCGGAAGCCAGCGTGGCAGAGCGCGGCCTGGCCCTGCGTCAGGTGCTGGCGCTGATGATTGCCCAGCGCCGACCTTCCTATTACCTGGCCCAGGGCCGCCATGACCTGGCCGAACTGACCGACAGCCATATCCGCCTGCTGGCCAACGGTGGCCTGATCGATCAGCCGTTGCGCGATGCAGCCCTGAACCAGCCCCTCGGTTATCGCGACTGGGTGCTGGAACCCAACCTGCAGACCGTGGACGGCAACAAGGGCATCAGCGTCTCGCGCTCACGCCTCTCAGCCATGCTCAATATGCCGCTGTACGACCTCGACCGCCTCGACCTGAGCGTCACCAGCACCCTCCACGACGAACTGCAGCAGGCCGCCAGCCAGTATCTGCAGCAGCTGGCCGACCCGGAGTTTGCCGGGCAGATCGGCCTGTTCGGCGAGCGTCTGCTGTCGCCGGAAAAAACCGCCGAAGTACGCTACAGCTTCAACCTGTTCGAACGCACGGCCACCGGCAGCCAGGTGCGGGTACAGACCGACAGCACCGACCAGCCCTTCGACATCAATGAAGGCAGCAAACTGGAGCTGGGCTCCACCGCCAAACTCAGGGTGCTAGCCACCTACCTGGAAATCACCGCCGAACTGCACCAGCGCTATGCCGCACACAGCGCCAGCGAACTGCGTACAGTCAACGGCCAGGACAACCTCACCCGCTGGGCCGTCGACTACCTGCTGCGCAATCCCGGGGCCAGCCTGCCGGCGATGCTCGAAGCGGCCCTGGAGCGCACGTATTCGGCCAGCCCCGCGGAACGCTTCTTCACCGGCGGCGGCATCCATACCTTTGCCAACTTCCGCCGCGAGGACGACCACCGCATTGCCACCATGCGCGAAGCCCTGCGCGAGTCCCTCAACCTGCCGTTTATTCGCCTGATGCGCGACCTGGTGCGCTACAGCACCTACCAGGGCCCGGAAAACAGTGCCGAGCTACTCAAGGATGACAAGGATCCCCGGCGCCAGGCCTATCTGCGGGACTTCGCCGACCGTGAAGGCAAGACCTTCCTGCTGCGCTTCTGGCGCAAGTATCAGGGGCAACCCGAGCAACTGCGCCTGGAAACCTTCCTCAACGGCCTGCGACACACCCCGGCGCGCCTGGCCGCCGTGCATCGCTACCTGTCACCCCAGGCCGACCAAATCACCTTTGCCGCATTCCTGCGCACCTACCTGCCCCAGGCCGCGCTCAGCGACGCGCGCATTGGCGAACTGTACCGGGCCTATGGCCCCGGGGCTTACGACCTGCCGGATCAGAGCTATATCGCTCGGGTCCACCCGCTGGAGTTGTGGCTGCTCGGCTACCTGATCGAGAACCCCCAGGCCACCTTCAGCGACGCGGTGCAGGCCAGCCAGGACGAACGCCAGGAAGTCTACGGCTGGCTGTTCCGCAGCCGCCACAAGAGCGCCCGCGACAGCCGCATCCGCATCATGCTGGAGGTCGAAGCCTTCCTCGATATTCATCGGCGCTGGCAAAACCTGGGCTATCCCTTCGCCCATCTGGTGCCTTCCCTCGCCACCGCCATCGGTAGCTCCGGCGACCGCCCGGCGGCCCTGGCCGAGCTGATGGGGATCATCCAGAACGACGGCATTCGCCAGCCCAGCGCGCGTATCGACAGCCTGCACTTTGCCGCCGACACGCCCTACGACACCCTGGTCGGGCGCAATCGGGTGGCTGGCACCCGGGTCATGGCCTCCGAGGTGGCCGCCGCCTTGCGCAACGCCCTCGCCGAAGTGGTCGAAAACGGTACCGCACGTCGCCTGCAGGGCAGCTTCAAACTGGCCGATGGGCAGATGCTGAAGGTCGGCGGCAAAACCGGCACCGGCGACAACCGTATCGAAACCGTCGGGGCCGGTGGCCGGGTACTCAGCTCCCGAGCCATGAACCGCACGGCAACCTTTGTCTTCTACCTGGGGCCGCGCCATTACGGCACCCTCACCGCCTTCGTCCCCGGGCGCGCGGCGGAAAACTTCCGTTTCACCTCGGCGCTGCCGGTACAGGTCCTCAAGGGCATGGCCCCGATTCTTATGCCCTATCTGGAGCCTGGCCAGAACAGCCGCTGCCTGGAGCCCCTGCCAGCGGTACAGGCAAGCTGGAAGTAAAAAGCGGCGGCGACAATAAAAAGGCTATGTCGTCGTTAGCTGTTGTCGAGACAACCGAACCTTGTAGGTGCGCGCTTGCCCGCGAATCGAAGCCAATAGAAAAACATCGCTGCCAAGGGCTCGGCGTGCCCGCCACTCCTAGGGTCTACGCAGCCCCCTTCAGCATTATTGGCAACACTGAAGTAGGACATAACCATAAAAAACGGGAGGCCAATGGCCTCCCGTTTAGCTGCATCGCCTGCGGCTTATTTCGCCTTGTAGATGATCCCTGGGCTGCACTGCACCATCTGGTAGTGGCTGGGCAAACCGTTCAGGGCTTCGGAAGCCCCGAGAAACAAATAACCACCCGGTTTCAACATCGCATGGATGCGCGTAAGGATGTCCTTCTTCACCTCGGCCGAGAAATAGATCAGCACGTTGCGGCAGAACACCACATCGAACTTGCCGAGACTGGCATAGCTGTCGAGCAGGTTGAGCGGGCGGAATTCTATGCGGCTGCGAATCGCCGGTTTGATCACCCAGCGGCCCGGGCCCTTGGGGTCGAAGTAGCGTTGCAGGCGTTCCTGGGACAGGCCACGGCCCATTGCCAGGCTGTCGTATTCGCCGGACTTGCAGTTGGCCAGCATGGTCGGCGACAGGTCGGTGGCGACAATCTGCACGCCGGCCTTGAGTTGACCGATATTGGTTTTCTCGAACTCATCGATGCTCATCGACAGCGAATAGGGCTCCTGCCCCGAGGAGCAGGCGGCGGACCAGATACGAATGCGCTGGCCAGGGCTGGCCTTGATCATCTCCGGCAGCACCCGGTTCTTCAGCACCTCGAAAGGATAGGTATCGCGAAACCACAGGGTTTCGTTGGTGGTCATGGCATCCACCACCTGCTCGCGCAGCCCGCTGCGCGGCTGGGTTTGCATGCGTTGCACCAGCTCCCCGAGAGTCTTGATGCTGTTCTGTTCCATCAGCTTGTTGAGCCGGCTGGAAACCAGATACTGCTTGTTGGTACCCAGCAGGATGCCACAGGCTTTTTCCAGAAAAATCCGGAACTGCTCGAAATCCAAATTACCTGTAGACACTCGCGAGGCCTCGACGATCATGTTGTTCACTGAGGACAAAGCCCTCAGTCCCCTGCCGTAAGATTGATGCGTTCAACCACCCGCGCCGCCAGATCGTCAGGGCGGAACTTGGCGAGAAAGTCATCTGCGCCAACCTTCTTAACCATGGCCTGGTTGAACACACCGGAAAGCGAAGTATGCAGGATGATGTGCAGCTTTTGCATGCGTGGATCGGCGCGGATCTCCGCGGTCAGGGTATAGCCGTCCATCTCGGGCATCTCGATGTCGGAAATCAGCATCAGGAATTCCTCTTCCGGCTTGCGCCCCTCCTCGACCATGGCCTTCAGATAATCCAGCGCCTGGCGGCCATCGTTGAGTGCCACCACCTCCACACCCACCGTTTCCAGACAGCGGGTCACCTGCTTGCGCGCCACCGAGGAATCGTCGCAGGTCAGCACCCGCTTGTTGACTGCACGGGCCTGGGTCCGCGCATCGAGCACGCCCTCGGAGATCACTTCGGAAGTAGGCGCAACTTCGGCGAGCACCTTCTCGACATCAATGATCTCGACCATCTTGTCGTCCAGCTGGGTCACCGCCGTCAGGTAGTGATCGCGCCCCGTGCCCTTGGGTGGCGGATGAATCGCCTCCCAGTTCATGTTGACGATGCGTTCGACCGACTGCACCAGAAAGCCCTGAACCTTGGTGTTGTACTCGGTGATGATCACGAAACTGCTGCCGATGTTCTCCAGCGGAGCGCTACCAGTGGCCATGGACAGGTCGAGGATGGGAATGGTGCCGCCACGGATATTGGCCACACCGCGAACCACCGGGCTGGATTTGGGCATGATGGTGAGTTTCGGGCACTGCAGCACCTCTTTCACCTTGAACACATTGATCCCGTACAACTGATTGCCATTAAGACGAAACAGCAACAGTTCCAAACGATTCTGCCCAACCAACTGAGTTCGCTGGTTAACCGAATCCATCACACCGGCCATACCCAAACTCCTTATTTGAGTAACAGGTTTTTGTCAGCGTAGCAGGCGGCACGCGCCTTGCTACCAAACGCATATGAACACAGAAACGACAACTATCCGACACTTACTGGCAGACTGCCGCCACTGGCTGGCAGTTTTACCTGCTTTGCTGGCGCTCGGCTATGGCCCCCTGGTTTCGGCGGAGGCCATGCGTACCGATGACCTTATCGGCGCAAGCGAGACCTTTCTTGAGCAGGAAGTGGGCGATTATCTTCAGCGTAGCAACATAGCCGGCCGCCACGAGATCCAGATTAACCGGCTCGACCCGCGGCTGCGCCTGCCGCTGTGCGATCAGGACCTGAGCACCAGCCTGGAAAGCCCGGCCCAGCCCATAGGTCGCGTGACCCTGCGGGTGCGCTGCGATGGCAGTTCGCCCTGGACGGTATTCGTCCCCGGACAGGTGCGCCTGTACCGCGAAGTCGTCACCGCCAACCGCCCGCTCAAGCGCGACAATGTCGTGACGGAAATGGACGTCGGCCTGGCCGAGCGCGATGTCGGCCTGCTCAACCAGGGCTATCTGACCAGTTTGCAGCAGGCTATTGGCAAAAAATTGACGCGAGCCTTGCTGCCCGATCAGGTGTTGGCCCCCGTGCACGTTGAGCAGGCCGAGGTTATCCGCAAGGGCGACCAGGTAGTGATCAGCGCCCACAGCGGCGGTATCAGCGTGCGCATGCCCGGTGAAGCCCTGTCGGACGGGGCTCTGGGTAAACAGATCAGTGTGCGCAACCAGCGCTCAAAACGAGTGGTCAAGGCCCGGGTCACAGGGCCCGGACAGGTTGAAGTGGCCATGTAGGCATGATTCTTGTTTAGACTAGGCCTAACGATTTTCCACAAGGTGTTTTAGACTCATGCCTGACGCGGATTTTTCCTAAAGTTTTATTGGCGAGCGCCGATAAGCAAGGCAAGCGTCCAAACACTGTTCGAGGTTTTGCACCATGGTCATCGACTTTAACCGGCCCAATAATGCCACCACCCCCGCCAATTCGGGGCGTGCCGGCAGTGCCCAGTCTGGTGGACAGAGTGAAGCCATCACGGCCAAGCAGAACACCAACGTACCCGCACCCGCCGAGCAGGCTCAGGCCAGCAAAAGCGGTGAATCGGTGCAGCTCAGCCGCGAAGCACAGCAGCTGCAGAAGATCAGCGAGAAGCTGCGCGACCAGCCGACTGTCGACAATGAGCGCGTCGCCCAGCTTAAGCAGGCCATTGCCGACGGCAGTTATCAGGTCGACAGCCAGCGTGTGGCCAGCAAGCTGCTGAATTTCGAATCCCAGCGTTAGCCCCAGGGCTGCGCTGGGGGTAATGGTCGCCCGCCTGATCATCGACGGCCCTGGTGCCTCGTGTGATCCGCTACCCCCAAGAGCCCGCCATGCACGACATCACCCTGCTTGAGCTGTTCACCGACGATATCGGCACCGCCGAACGTTTACTTGAATTGATCGATCACGAATTCCAGGCCCTCGGCGAGCGCGATCTACCGCGCCTGCAGACCCTGCTGACGGAAAAGCAACCGCTGCTCAGCCTCCTCGAAGAGCACGGCCGCACCCGCAGCCAGCTGCTGCTTGACGCCCACCTCAGCGCCGACCGCGTCGGCCTGCAGGCGCTGGCCGCACAATCCAGCCAGGGCGCGCTGCTCCTCGAGCGCGGCGACCGGCTAAGCGATCTGCTCGAGCGCTGCCAGCAGGCCAACCTGCGCAATGGCCGCCTGATCCGCGCCAACCAGGCGTCAACCAGCAGCATGCTGGGCATCCTGCGCGGCAACGAAACCCCCAGCCTCTATGACAGCCGCGGCGCTGCGTCTAGAATTGGCCAACAGCGCCCTCTAAGCCAGGCCTGATACCTATAACAAAGCACAAGGACATGCTGCCAAATTGACAGTATGCTGGTGCTCAAGCTTTTGCTCGGAGAGTCACGGACCGTGTCCAATCCTTTTAATCAGGAAGAGGGCCCGCAACCACCCAAGGTGCTCAAGGCACCCGTGGAAATAGTTGCCAACCTGCGCCTACTGCAACAGAACCACGACCCACTGATCATCACCTTTCACGAACGCAACCAACGCTTCCAGAGCTATGTGATCGAGGTCGATCGCGACAAGCAGTTTGTGATTCTGGATGAAATGATTCCACGCGATGGCGAACGCTTTCTGCTCAGCGGTGAGGCATTTCGCATCGAAGCCTTCCACGAAGGCGTGCGCGTGGCCTGGGAGTGCGAACAGGATGTGCGTATCACCGAGCATGAAGGGGCCCGCTGCTATCTCAGCCCGCTGCCTAGCGAGGTGCTCTACCACCAGCGGCGCAGCGCCTTCAGAGCACCGCTCAAGCAGACCGAACTGATCAAGGTCGAACTGGCCGGCGGCAAGCTGCGCACTGCCCTGGCCGGACAACTGCTGGATATTTCCGCAACCGGCTGCAAAGTGCGCATACCCGGTAATGTCACCAGCAGCCTGCAGAGCGGCCAGGTCTACGAGCGCTTTACCCTGCAGTTTCCCTTTGGTGCCATGACCATGGCCCTGGAGCTACGCCACGCCCAGTATGAAGAAAAGCTCGATATCACCTTTATTGGCGCACGCTTCCATCGCATGAGCGGGCTCGAACAGCGCCAGGTCGAACGCTTTGTCTACCAGCTGCAACGCGAGGCAAGGCGCTTCGAAAGCGATGGGTTGTTCTAGGCGTCTGCCGGATTTAACGCTGTCCGACTGCAGGAAAGCCCCCCCCACCACCCGAGGCAACGCCTGCTAGATCTTGATGCCCAGCGCCGCCAGGCGCGGCAGATCTTCGGGACGGTCGACGTCCCACAGGGTCGGCAGCAGGTGATGGCTCCAGTCCAATTGCAACAAGCGCTCCTGAGTCATCGACAGCACCTGCTCCGTGCCCCAGGGCATTTCGCTGAACAGCGATGAGGTGATGCGGCGCAACCCCAGCAGCACATAGCCGCCATCCTCTGCCGGACCGATGACCACCGACTGGTTCTGCAGGGCCGCGCAGGCACTGCCCAGGTAATCGCCATCCAGCGCAGGGCAGTCATTGCCGATAAGGATCACCCCGTCGCTTCCCGCGAGCCCTAGGGTGGCGATGCGCCGCATGCGCTCACCGAGATCTCCGGCGGGCTGCTCGACCAGGGTCCAGCCCAACTTCTCAGCCAAGACCTGCAGGTGCTTATCCGCCTCATCGTCAAGCCACAGAAAGCGCTCGCTGAAGCCCTCCCCGGGCAGTTGCAGGGCGCGCTCCAGCAGCAGCCGCTGCAGATCGCACGCCCCTTCCCTGCCCAGCGCCGGGATCAGACGCGTCTTCACCCGCCCAGGTACGGGCGCGCGCGCCAGCATGTGCAGGGAAATCGACAGACTCATGGTGGTGCCCCTCGTTGATACTGGCGCGCCAGCTTCTCCGGGCTGACCCCGCAGTAGTAAGCCAGGCGCAAACGCCACATAAGCAACAAGGTACGCCAAATTCCCTGCTGCTCCCAGCGCCGACTTGAGGTGATCAGGGCTGGGCGCAAGCAGCACGGCCAGGCCAAGCGCTTGAGCCGGCGGCAGAGCTCCAGGTCTTCCATCAGGGGAATATCGGCATAGCCGCCGAGCGCCTCGAAGGTCGCCCGGTCGACAAAGATTCCCTGGTCGCCCGAGGCGATGCCGGTCAGGCGCGAACGCAGGCTGATCATGCTGCCGATCAACCTGAACATCGAACCACGCGCGGACAGACGCACATCGAAACGCCCCCATAGCGGGCGCTCGATCAGTACATCGAGCAAGCGCCGAATGGCCTCGGGGCTGACCCGGGTATCGGCATGCACAAACCACAGGTAATCACCGACCGCCGCGGCTGCCCCGGCATTCATCTGCCGCGCCCGCCCGGCGGTACAACTGAGCGACTGGTCGACATGCCCGGCGGCCAGCTCAAGGCTGCCGTCGCTGCTGCCGCCATCGACCAGCAGCAGCTCGGCTCCAGCCTCGCGCAAGGCCGCCAGATCGGCCAGCAGCAGGGGCAAGGCCAGGGCCTCGTTACGGGCCGGAATGATCACGCTCAGCAGCAGGCTCATGGCCGCGTCTCGGACTCACCATCCTGGGCCACAGGCTCATCCTCCGCCGGCGGTTCGCTATCGTGCATCTGTTCGTGCACCACCTGTTCATCGACCCGCGGATCAAGCGCCGCAGTCAGGGGCGAGCTGGTCGTGCTGTCAGGCATCGGAATATGGTGCAGCGGCGCATCCTCGACCTGATGCAGATGGGTGACCCGCTCCGGCCGCACGCGGATCACCAGGATCATCGCGCAGACACAGACGAAGGCGTAGAGCATATTGGCCCCGAGATAACGCATCAGTACACCTGCCAGCAACGGGCCGATACTGGCTCCCACGCCAAAGGTCACCAATAGCATGGCCGTCAGCGATACCCGCCGCTCGCCCTCGACATGGTCATTGGCCAGGGCCACCGCCAGGGGGTAGAGGCTGAACTGCAAGGCGCAAACCAGAAAACCCACAGCAAACAGCAGCGCCAGCGTCGCCTCCGCCAGCAGCGCCAGCGGCAAGGCAGCCAGCACCAGCAAGGCCGCACAGCCGCGGATCAACTGGACGCGATCCTGCCGGTCCGACAGCCAGCCCAGCGGCCACTGCACCAGCAACCCGGCGAGGATGCTGCACCCCATAAACAGACCGACCTGTTCGGTGGACAGCCCCATGCGCGTGCCATAGAGCGGGGCCAGGCCATAGAAGGCACCGATCAGCAGGCCGGATACGGCAATGGTGGTCAGCGACAGCGGCACCCGCGAAATAAAGAAGCGCAACTCCAGCGGAGCCGGATGCAGGGGGGCCGGGTGCAGCTTGTGGGTCAGGGCCACGGGCACCAGACACAGGGCAAAACACAGGGCCACCAGCATCAGCAGCTCCAGGCCCAGCGCAGGATGCACCACCAGCACCAACTGCCCCAGAATCAGGCCCAGGTAGGAGGCCGCCATATAACCGGCGAACACCTGGCCGCGCTGGTTGATATCAGCCTGCTCGTTAAGCCAGCTCTCGATCACCATGTACTGGCACATCATGCACAGGCCGACCAGCATCCGCAGCAACAGCCAGGCCGGCAGCCAATCACTCAGACCATGAACAAGCACCGCTGCCGTGACCACCCCGGCACAGGCCACATAGGCGCGAATATGCCCCACCCGCGCGATCAACCGATGCCCAAACTTGCCGCCCAGTACCAAGCCCAGGTAGTTCGCCGTCATCAAGGCCCCCACCCACAAGCCGTCGGCGGTTTGCGACAGGCGCAGGCCCAGGTAGGTACTGAGCAGGCCCGAGCCGAGCAGCATCAACAGACTGGCGAAATACAACGAACTGAACGACTTAAAAATCAGACTCATAGGGCGGTATTTGGCTCCGTTAAGGGCCGCCGAAAACATATCCGACGGTAGAACATGGCAGGCGATCGATAGCTCAGCCGGCGTGCCATCGGCCTATACCTGGGCAGCCAGCACCCGGCGCTCCCAGGGCGTGATCTCATCCTGAAAGCTCGCAAGCTCCAGGGTCTTGCTGGCCAGATAGCCGGCGACAAACTCCTCGCCGAACAGCTCCCGCGCCAACTGACTGCGCTTCAGACGCTCGATGGCGGCATGCATGGTACAGGGTAGCGTCAATTCATCCGGCACTTCGAACTCCCCCTGGATCGGCGCACTGGGCTGCAGCTGTCGCTCAATGCCATGCAGGCCTGCCGCCAGGCTGGCGGCCAGGGCCAGATAGGGGTTGGCATCGGCCCCCGGCAGGCGGTTCTCCACCCGCCGCGCCACGGGCGCACTGGCCGGTATCCGCAGGCCGGCGGCGCGATTGTCCTCGGACCAACAGGCATTGTTCGGCGAGGCAAAGGGCTGACACAGACGCTGATAGGAATTCACGTGGGGCGCGAACAACAGGGTGAATTCCGCCAGGGCTGCCTGCTGGCCACCGATAAAGTGATAGAAGGCCGGCGTCGCCTGGCCATCGGCGGCACTGAAGATATTCTGCCCACTGCCCTGCTCCACCACACTCTGGTGAAGATGCATGGAGCTACCCGCCGTATGCGCCAGGGGCTTGGCCATGCACAGCACATTCAGACCATGTTTGAGACCGACCTCTTTGAGCAGGTGCTTGAACAGAAAGGTCTGATCGGCCAGCAGCAGCGGGTCGCCGTGCAACAGGTTGATTTCGAACTGGCTGACGCCCATCTCGTGCATAAAGGTATCGCGCGGCAGGCCCAGGGCTGCCATGCAGGCGTAAACCTCATTGAAGAACGGCCGCAGGCCATTATTGGAACTGACGCTAAAAGCCGCTGCGCCCTCTTCGCGGCGGCCATCCAGGCCCAGCGGCGGCTGAAATGGCTGGCGCGGATCAGGGTTGGGGGCGCAGACGAAGAACTCCAGCTCGGTCGCCACCACCGCCTGCCAGCCATGTTCGGCATAGCGGGCCAGTACGCGCTTGAGCAGCCCCCGGGTGGACAAGCCAGAGCTGCGTCCGTCCAGTTCATCGGCATCGCAGATCGCCAGGGCCCGCGGCGTGTCACTCCAGGGCAGTCGGTAAACCTGCCCCGGCGCAGCATTCAGGGCCAGATCGCCGTCGTCGCTGCCATAGAAACGCGGTGCCGGATAACCACCCATGATGCATTGCAGCAGCACGCCGCGCGCCAGCTGCAGACGCCGCCCCTCGAGAAAACCCTCGGCCGTCATCACCTTGCCGCGCGGCACGCCATTGAGATCGGGGGTCACGCATTCGATTTCATCGATACCCCGCAGTAATTCGGCCATGACGGTGCGGTTGAGGGCGTTCATCTGCTGTTGTCCTTATATGCGCAAGAGCCGTATGCGAACGGCGAGGCGTACAAAATACGCAGCGGCCGTTCAGTATTTCAAGCAAAGCCAGGACTCCACTCCAGGCCCCAATCAATCAATCTAATAAATAGATAATAAAGACCCAATAACAAACGCTCCTGCAACCGCCCAAAACAGCCGGACAACCAGGACGAAACACCCGCTCTAGAGAGGCAAAAGCCCACTATCAAGCGCATCGATTATTACCATGCCCAGGCTCGACTTCTTCATCAATTTTTCATCAGTAATATGGGCTCCGTAGTCACTTACCGCCCTCACGAGGAGCCTGAACATGAAAAAGCAAATGATCACCGCACTGTTCCTGACCAGCCTGTCCGCCGGTGCATTCGCCCTGCCACAAGGCAACCCACAACCTCTGCTTGGCGAAGCCCAGGACAGCAGCGTTAAAACGGTTATCGGTTTTGGCAGCACTCCGCTAGCCGAAGGCGGTGCCGAGCGCCTGCAACAGCGCCTGCGCGTCGCCGAAGACGGGGCCGACCGGGTAGGTCCCAACCGTCTCGCCGAAGGTGGAGCCGAGCGTCTGCAACAGCGCCTGCGCGTCGCCGCAGACGGCGCTGACCGGGTAAGCCCTAATCGTCTCGCCGAAGGCGGTGCCGAGCGCACCCCAGGGCAGCGCATTGGCTAACCCCCTGACTGCAGCTACACCCCCAGCAAAGGTGCCCCAAACGGGCACCTTTGGCGTATCAGGAGGCCTACTCCAGCTGCGCCAGACGTTCCTCAAGGGCAGCCAGCCGGGCCTCCAGGGCGTCCAGACGGCTCTCGTAGAGGGCACTGCTGCCGGCCCGCGCCGGCTCACTCGCCCGGGCCTCGATGGCCGCCTGCAGATCCGCCGGATCACCCAGCACATGCATATAGCGCTCTTCACGCTGCCCCGCCTGGCGCGGTAACTGGCAAACCAGGCCGCGGCTGATCAGGCGCTCGAGATTGTGCTGCACCTGCTCGGCGTCCTCGAAGTCATGCATGCGACTGCTGCGTGTCAGCAACTCATTGACCGTCTGCGGCCCCCGCAGCAGCAGCAGGCCGATCAATATCTGCTGAGCTGCAATCAACTCCAGGCCCTTGTCGGCGCGATGCTCCCAGCGATCGGCGCGGCTGCCCATCACCAGCCGCGCCAAGCCGCGGCCTTCGAGGCTGCGCAGGGCCTGGCCGACCTGACCGGGGCTCAGGTTCAGCACTGGTTCGCGACTGGTTTTCTGGTTGCACGCCAACACCAGGGCATTGAGGGTCAGGGGATAGGCCTCCGGGGTGGTGGCCTGTTTTTCGATCAGGCAACCCAGGGTTCTGGCTTCAACTGCTGTCAGGGGCACACTGCCTGATTCATTAACGCTTTCGCTGGACATGACCACCTCACTCACACGGATATGGCGCTAGCCTAGCCTGCCTGGCGACGGCTTGATATCGCCACCCGCCGCAACGGCCGAAATCGACCACCGGGCCATCAGGTTCGGCGCATAACGTCCGGGGACAAAACACTGTGCTAAAGTCGCGCGCTATTTTTTGCCGCGCGGCCTTCGCCCCGGCAAAGGCCTGATTCACTGCCACGCAGCCAACGCATCCAGGCGTACCCGCGACGCCACACAAGAGATTGCCGGCTCACCCGCACATTATTGAGATGCATGCCATGACTGCTGCCCAACGCCCGCTCTTGCAGATATTCAACCGCACCAGCCTGGTGCTACAGATTTTTATCGGCCTGCTCGCCGGCATCGCCCTGGTCCTGTTCTGGCCCGAAGCGGCCAGCCGTGTCAGTTTCCTCGGCACTGTGTTCGTTTCAGCCCTGAAAGCCGTGGCTCCAGTGCTGGTGTTTATCCTGGTCACCGCCTCGATCGCCAACCACCAACGTGACCAGCAAACCCATATCCGGCCGATTCTACTGCTCTACCTGTTCGGCACCTTCAGCGCCGCCCTGATTGCCGTCAGCGCCAGTTTCGTCTTCCCCTCGAGCCTGACCCTGGTCAGCAACAGCGCCGACCTGACACCCCCCGGCGGTATCAGCGAGGTGCTGCAGACGCTGCTGCTCAATGTGGTAGACAACCCGGTCAATGCGCTGCTCAAAGGCAACTTTATCGGCATCCTGGCCTGGGCCATCGGCCTCGGCCTGGCATTCCGCCATGCCAGCCCGAGCAGCAAGCTGATGCTTGCCGACCTCTCCACCGGGGTCACCGCCATCGTCAAGCTGGTGATCCGCCTGGCTCCCCTGGGGATTTTCGGCCTGGTGGCGGCAACCCTGGCCGAATCTGGCATGGCGGCGCTGCTCGACTACCTGCACCTGCTGCTGGTACTGGTCGGCTGCATGCTGTTCGTCGCCCTGGTGGTCAACCCGGCCATCGTCTTCTTCAAACTGCGCCGCAACCCCTACCCGCTGGTCTTCACCTGCCTGCGCGAAAGCGGCCTGACCGCCTTCTTCACCCGCAGCTCGGCGGCCAATATCCCGGTCAACCTGCAGCTGTGCCAGCGCCTGGGCCTGCATGAGGAAACCTATTCGGTGTCGATCCCCCTGGGGGCCACGATCAATATGGCCGGGGCCGCCATCACCATCAGCGTGCTGACCCTGGCCGCGGTGCATACCCTGGGTATCGCCGTGGACCTGCCCACTGCCCTGCTGCTCAGCCTGCTGGCCTCCATCAGCGCCTGCGGGGCCTCGGGCGTGGCCGGTGGCTCGCTGCTGCTGATTCCGCTGGCCTGCAGCCTGTTCGGCATCCCGAGCGAGGTGGCCATGCAGGTGGTGGCGGTCGGTTTTATCATCGGCATCGTTCAGGATTCGACGGAAACCGCGCTGAACTCCTCCACCGACGTGCTGTTTACCGCCGCAGCCTGCATCAGCGAAGAGCAGCGCCAGGCCTGACAGGCCACCGCAACGAAAAAAGGCTTACGCAATGCGTAAGCCTTCTTATGGTCGCTGTGCGACGTAAAAAATTGCTCCCGGCAATTTTTCAGATTTGGCGTCCCCTGCTGGAATCGAACCAGCATCTAGCCCTTAGGAGGGGCTTGTTCTATCCGTTGAACTAAGGGGACCTGTTCCGGGCCGTTTGTACAAGCCACCGGCCGGGCCGCATCTTAGCGAGCCTGCACGCTTTTGTCATGCCGCTGCCATCAAGCCTTGGCCATACTTCTGCTGGATATGCACGGAGATTGCCATGAAACCGCTCAAGCCCTCGCCAGACTCGCCTTTCTCTACCCTCAGTCTGCGCGCCGCCAGCGTCAACGACGCCGCCGCCCTGAGCGCGCTGCTGCAGCAACTGGCCCCACAAGAACCGCGTGCCGACGCCAAGCTGCTGGCCCTGCGCCTGGCCGAGCTGCCGGCCAGCCGCGCGGTACTGGTCGCCGAGCGCAATGGCAAACTGCTGGGCACCTGCACGGTCAACCTGATCGAACACCTGGCGCACAACTTCGCCCGTTCGGCGATCCTCGAGGATGTGGTAGTGGATGCCGACGCCCGCGGCCTGGGCATCGGCCAGGCGCTGCTGGGCAAAGCCGTGGAACGCGCGCGCAGCTGGGGTTGCTACAAGCTGGCGCTGTCCAGCAACCAGAGCCGCGAGGCCGCCCATCGTTTCTATGAACAACAGGGCTTTCAGCTGCATGGCATCAGCCTGGCACTGAGACTGGAGTGAATGCGCGGATGGATAAGCTTCGCGTTATCCACCCTACAAGAACCAGCCGCGCCTACGGCCCTGCACTCTGGCCAGACGCAGGTTGGATGGCCACCCCGTGGAAAACCGCACGGGGTTTTCCACCGAACAGTTGCCTCTTTAGAACAAGCCAAGGGTGTGCAGGAACACAATCAGAATGCCCAGCGGCGTCAGCCAGCGCAGCAGCTGCCACCAGAGGCCGAACAACTGCGGCTGTTCGATACCCAGGGCCTCCTGCACGGTCTTGCGGCTTAGCGCCCAGCCGGTAAACAGCACGGTACCCAGCCCGCCCAGGGGCATCATCAGGTTGGTGGTCAGGTAGTCCAGGCTGTCAAAGAAGGTCTTGCCGAACAGGGTGATCTCACTCCAGGCATTGAAGGAAAACACCGTGCCCAGGCTCAGCAGCCACAGCGCCACGCCGCTCAGTAGCACCGCCTTGAAACGACTGATGCCGAACTTCTCCGACAGCCAGGCGATGGTCGGTTCGCTGAGGGAGATCGCCGAAGTCAGGGCGGCGATGGCCAGCATGATAAAGAACAGCCCGCCGACCAGCTGACCCAGGGGCATCTGGCCGAAGGCGATCGGTAGAGTGACGAAGATCAGCCCTGGCCCGGCCCCTGGCTCCAGGCCGTTGGCGAACACCAGCGGAAAGATCGCCAACCCCGCCAGCAACGCCACCAGCGTATCGGCCAGGGCCACCAGCAGCGAGGTGCGGGCAATCGAGGTGCCGGCGGGCAGGTAGGAGCCGTAGACCATCATCGCGCCGCTGGCCAGGCTCAGGGTGAAGAAGGCATGCCCCAGGGCCACCAGCACGCCCTGGCCGCCGAGTTTGCTGAAGTCGGCGTCGAAGAGAAAATGCACGGCCTGCATAAAATGCCCGGTGGTGGCGGCATAGCCCACCAGAATCAGCAACAGGACGAACAGTCCAGGCATCAGAAAGCGCAACGAACGCTCCAGGCCTTCGCGCACACCCAGGCCCACAATGCCCAGGGTCAAGGCCAGTACCAGGGAGCCGTAACCGGCCAGCTTCCAGGGGTCCGCCAGCAGCGCGCCGAACAACGCGCCGCTGCTCTCGCCATCCAGGCCGGCAAAGCCACCGCTGAGCGCCGCCGGCGCATAGTCCAGGGCCCAACCGGCCACCACCGCATAGAAACTCAGGATCAGAAAGCCGGTCAGCACCGCCACGGTCCCCAGCCAGCGCCAGTGCCGGCTCGCGCCGGCGACCTTGGCCAATAGCGCAAAAGCCCCTTCCGGGTTGGCCCGGCCCCGTCGCCCGATCATCACCTCGGCCATCAGCAACGGAATGCCGATCACCAGGATGCAGGCCAGGTAGACCAGCACGAAGGCACCGCCACCGTTCTCCCCGGTGATATAGGGAAACTTCCAGATATTGCCCAGCCCCACCGCCGAGCCGGTGGCGGCGAGAAAGAATACCCAGCGCGACGACCATAGGCCGCGCCCCTCTGAACTGCTGTTGCCGTCGACGCTACTGGCGACGGCGATACTGTCTTGACTCATCGATCATGCCCTCTTGTTGTTGTAATGGCTGACATCGGCTGGTGCGCGTCACTCACCGCCGTTGAGGCGTTCCAGGGCCAGGCGGTCGGCGATCTGGGTGGTGCTGCAGCCGTCGGCCGCGGCGCGCTGGAAGATCTGCTGCAGGGTGTCGCCTATGCCTTCGATATGCGCCTTGAGCTGCGCAGCGCTGCCACCGGTGCGCTCGTAGCAGACATCGATAATGCCGCCGGCGTTGATCGCGTAATCCGGCGCGTACAGGCACTCGTTGCGACGCAGGGTTTCCGCCAGGCTGGCATCGGCCAGCTGGTTATTGGCGGCCCCGGCGATAATCGGCGCGCGCAGGACTTCCAGGGTTTGCAGGTTGATGATGCCGCCCATGGCGCACGGCGCGAATACATCCACCTCCAGGGCGAATATCTCCTGCTGGGTCACGGCGGTTGCACCCAGCTGCTCCACCGCGCGGCGTACATTGGCCGGGACTATATCGGTGACCCACAGCTCGGCCCCGGCCTCCTTGAGGTGCCGCGCCAGGCTGAAGCCCACCTGGCCCACGCCCTGGATCGCCACTTTCAGGCCGCGCAGGTCGTCACGGCCCAGACGGTGTTTGACCGCCGCCTGGATGCCGATAAATACCCCGTAGGCCGTGGAAGGCGAAGGGTCGCCATTGCGCACGCCACCCTCGAAGCCTTCGCGCTGTCCAGCCCCGGCCACATGGCGGGTGCGCTCGGCCATGATCTGCATCTCGGCCACCCCGGTGCCCGAATCCGCCGCGGTGATATAGCGGCCGCCCAGGCTGTCGACGAAGTCACCCATGGCTTGGAACAGCGCGGTGCTCTTGCCGGTATGCGGGTCACCCATGATCACCGCCTTGCCGCCACCCAGCGGCAGCCGGGCGAGGGCCGACTTGTAACTCATGCCGCGCGACAGGCGCAGCACATCGCGTAGCGCTTCATCGTCATTGGCGTAGGGCCACATGCGGCAACCGCCGAGGGCCGGGCCGAGATTGCTGTTGTGAATGGCGATAATCGCCTTCAGGCCGCTGGCCTGGTCGTGGCCGTAGACCACCTGCTCATGGTGGTCGAAATCGATATGGGAAAACACGGACATGGGAGCCTCGTTTTTTTGTTGTAAGAGGTCGCCCTCTCCCGGTTAAGGGAGAGGGTGAAGGTTATAAAGTGTCAGGGGGGTTAAGCGGCCGGTTCGAACAGCTGCACCGCTTGGATTTCGCTGACCAACATGCGCGCCTTGAGCTGGCTGCTCTGCTCGCGCACCTTGGCCAGGCTGCGTTCCTTGACGTGGCCATAGCCGCGGATCTGCTCCGGCAGCTCGGCCAGGGCCAACGCCGTGCGGTAGTTGTCGGCGTTGAGTTCCTTGAGCAGGTAGTCCAGGTCCTGCTCATAGTCGTCGATCAGCTCCAACTCCAGCTTGCGCTCGGCGCTGTAGCCGAACAGGTCCAGGGGCGTGCCGCGCAGGAACTTGAGCTTGGCCAGCACGCCGAAGGCCTTGAGCATCCAGGCACCGAACTGACGCTTGCGCGGCTCGCCGGTGCTGGCATCCGGCTTGCTCAACCAGCTGGGTGCCAGATGGAATTCCAGACGGTAATCGCCGCTGAACTGCGCTTCCAGCTGACGGATAAAGCTGCCGTCGCTGTAAAGCCGCGCCACTTCGTACTCGTCCTTGTAGGCCAGGAGCTTGAAGTAGTAACGCGCCACGGCCTTGCTCAGGGCTTGGTCGGCGCTCTTGTCGACCTGTTGCACCCGCGCCACTTGCTCGCGGTAGCGCTCGGCGTAGGCGGCGTTCTGGTAGGCGGTCAGGCGTACAACGCGGTCGGCGACTATTTCATCCAGGGTCTGGCAATGGGCGGCTTCGATCACTTCCGGCTTGGCCAGACGCTCCACGGCGACCGCATCATGGGCGGCGCGACGGCCCCAGAGGAATGCCTGCTGATTGAGCTGCACGGCCACGCCGTTAAGCTCGATGGCCTTGTTGATGGCCTCGGCGGATACCGGCACCAGGCCCTTCTGGTAAGCGAAACCGAGCATAAACAGGTTGGTGGCAATGCTGTCACCGAGCAGGCGGGTGGCCAGGCGGCTGGCATCGACAAAGTGGGTCTTGCTCGCCCCCACCGCTTCGATCAGCGCCTCGCGCATGGCCGCGCCGGGCACCTGGGCATCCGGGTTGCGGGTGAATTCGGCGGTGGCCGCCTCATGGCTGTTGACCACCGCATGGGCGATCTTGTCATTCAGCTTGGCCAGGGCCTCTTCACTGGCCGAGACCACCAGATCGCAGCCCAGCAGCAGGTCGGTTTCGCCGGCGGCGATGCGTACGGCAAAGATGTCGTCCTGTTTGGCGGCAACGCGGATATGGGTGATCACCGGGCCGAACTTCTGCGCCAGGCCGGCCTGATCGAGCACGCTACAGCCCTTGCCCTCGATATGCGCGGCCATGCCAAGCAGTGCGCCGACAGTGGTGACGCCGCTGCCGCCGACACCTGGCAAGAGGATATTCCACGGCCGCTCCAGAGTCGGCTGCTTGGGCTCCGGCAAGGCAATAAACAGCGCGCTCAAACCCACGGCTTCCGGCTTGCGCAGGCTGCCGCTGTGCACGGTGACAAAGCTGGGGCAGAAGCCTTCAACGCAGCTGAAATCCTTGTTGCAGGAGTTCTGGTCGATCTCGCGCTTGCGCCCCAGTTCGGTTTCCAACGGCAGCACTGACAGGCAGTTGGACTTAACGCTGCAATCGCCACAACCCTCGCACACTGCCGGGTTGATAAAGGCGCGCTTTTGCGGGTCGACCAACTTGCCGCGCTTGCGCCGACGGCGCTTCTCGGTGGCGCAGGTCTGGTCATAGATGATCACCGAGCAGCCCTGGAACTCGCGCAGCTCACGCTGCACCGCGTCCAGATCATTGCGATGGTGGAAGGTGACGATGGGCGCGAAGGTGTCACGGGTCGGGTATTTCTCCGGCTCGTCGCTGACCAGGGCGATGCGTTTCACCCCTTCGGCATACACCTGCTGGCTCAGTTGATCGACGCGCAACTCGCCGTCGATGGGCTGGCCGCCGGTCATGGCCACGGCGTCGTTGTAGAGGATCTTGTAGGTGATGTTCACCCCGGCGGCCACGGCTGCGCGCAGGGCCAGCTGGCCGGAATGGAAGTAGGTGCCGTCGCCGAGGTTCTGGAAGATGTGCGGGGTGTCGGTAAAGGGGGCCTGGCCGATCCAGGTCGCACCCTCGCCGCCCATCTGGGTAAAGGTGTCGGTGTTACGGTCCATCCACTGGGTCATGTAGTGGCAACCGATACCGCCCTGGGCGCGGCTGCCTTCCGGCAGTTTGGTCGAGGTGTTGTGCGGGCAGCCGGAGCAGAAATGCGGGGTGCGCACGGTATGGTGCTTGGGCGCGGCCAGGGACGCTTCCTTGGCGGCGAGAAAGGCCAGCCGCTCTTCGATCTGCGCGCTGCTGTAGATCGGCGCGAGGCGCTTGGCGATGGCGCGGGCGATCATCGCCGGGGTCAGTTCGGACAGGTTCGGCAGCAGCGAATGGCCGGCTTCGTCGAACTCGCCAACCACCACCGGGCGCTTGCCCACGGGCCAGTTGTAGAGCTGACCGGTGAGCTGGTCTTCGATAATGCTGCGCTTTTCCTCGACCACCAGAATCTCGTCCAGGCCCTCGGCGAATTCATGCACCGACACCGGTTCCAGCGGCCAACTCATGCCGACCTTGAGCACGCGCAGGCCCACCTGGGCGCACAGCGCCTCATCCAGGCCGAGGTCATCCAGGGCCTGACGCACGTCGAGGTAGGACTTGCCGGTGGTGATAATGCCCAGGCGCGGGTTGGGCGAATCGAGCTTGATCTGGTTGAGGTTGTTGGCCCGAGCGAAGGCGCGAGCGGCGTAGATCTTGTAGGTGTTGAGGCGCGCTTCCTGGGCCAGGGGTGGGTCCGGCCAGCGGATATACACGCCATCTTCCGGCAGTTGGAAATCCTCGGGAATTTTCACCTGCATACGCAGCGGATCAACATCCACCACGGCGGAAGAATCGACGTTCTCGGCAATGGTCTTCAGCGCCACCCAGCAACCGCTGTAGCGCGACAGCTCCCAACCGATGATGCCGTAGTCGAGGATTTCCTGGACGTTGGCCGGGTTGAGTACCGGGATCGAGGCGGCGATAAAGGCATGCTCGCTCTGGTTGGCGATGCTCGAGGACTTGCAGCCATGGTCGTCACCGGCCAGCAGCAGCACGCCGCCATGCTCGGAAACGCCGGCCGAGTTGCCGTGTTTGAACACATCGCCGCAGCGGTCCACGCCCGGGCCCTTGCCGTACCACATGGCGAACACACCGTCGTAGCGTGCGCCAGGGAACAGGCTGGTCTGCTGGCTGCCCCACACCGAGGTGGCGGCCAACTCTTCGTTGACCCCCGGCTGGAAATGGATGTGGTTGTCCTTGAGGTACTGCTTGGCGTCCCACAGGCTCTTGTCGAGGTTGCCCAGGGGCGAGCCCCGGTAGCCGGAAATAAAGCACGCGGTATTCAGGCCATGGGCGGCGTCGCGTTGCTTCTGCAGCATGGGCAGGCGGGTCAGCGCCTGGGTGCCGGTGAGGTACAGGTGACCCGTGGCAAGGCGGTACTTGTCATCCAGGCGGATCTCGGCCAGAGACATGCGGTCGCTCCTTTTATTTTTATGGAGAGCAAGGCGGGCAACGGTGAGTGCCAACCGGGTTCTGTTGCGCCCGGGATCACCGGGCGCAACGACTGGCTAAAAATATGACTGAGCGGTACTGAGAAATTATTTCTATTTGCGGGCCGTTTTGCAGATACTGCGCATGATCAATCCAACAAGAACAAAAAACTGGAAACATTCATGCAGGAAAAACTCAGCCCCATCGACCGCAAGATTCTTCGCCTGCTGCAGCACGACGCCGACCTCTCCGCCGCCGAGATCGCCGAGAAGGTGGAATTGTCACAATCACCCTGCTGGCGGCGGATTAACCGCATGCAGGAGGAAGGCCTGATCGAGCGCAAGGTCGCCCTGCTCAACCCCCAGTTGCTGGGCCTGGGCATGACCGTGTTCGTCGATATCAAGCTGTCGGCCCATGGCCGCAAGAATCTGGAAGAATTCGAACAGGCAGTGGTCGGCTACCCCGAGGTGCTGGAGTGCTACACCATGGCCGGCGGCTCGGACTACCTGCTCAAGGTGGTGGCCAAGGACATCGCCGGCTACGAGCGCTTTCTGCGCGACCACCTGCTGCAGCGGCCTCATGTACAGGAAGCGCATTCGCATATCGCCATGAGCGAGGTCAAACGCACCACCGAGTTGCCGCTGGATTAAGTGATTTTGTAGCCCGGATTTAATCCGGGGCATGGGTGGCACGACTCCCCGGATTGCATCCGGGCTGCGGACTGGCCCGCAGGGTATGCGGGGCCGCCTAGGTCGTGCGCAGCAGCGTCTCCTCACCCTCGGTGCACGCAGCGCACCCTACGCAGAATTAAGACAGCCTCCGCTCCGTAGGGTGCGCCGTGCGCACCAGACCCTCGGCCATACCCGCCCACCACAACGCCAGCGGCCCTAGCAGCAGTAGCAGGCCCATCAGGGCAAAGGCCGCCCACCAGCCGAGCAGGCTCTTGTCGCCCAATAGATCCAGGCTGACGCCAAACAGCAGCGGGCCGAGAAAGGCACCACTGAAGCCGGTACAGGAATACAGCGCCATGGCCGCGCCGCGGTGGGCTGGCCGGGGCCACGGCGATCAGGCCGGCAGTCAGGGATGACGAATCGGCAGTGACCGTGATGCTGTAAAGCAGCACCATCAGCAGCATCAGCCAGAACGGCAAAGCCGCGCTCAGACCGATAAACAGCGCCAGAGATGTTGAGCTGAGCATCACCGCGATCAACCAGCGCTGCCGACCGAAACGCAGTGCCAGCTCATTACCGAAGATGCTCGCAGGCATGCCGATCAGGGTCACCAGCATCGCCACCCAGGTGCCGGACAGCCAGGGATCGCTGCCCTGTAAGTGCCCGGAAAACACCACAAAGGCCACCACCCAGGCGCGCAACGCAAACAGCTCAAGGTTATGCACCGCATAAGCCAGGCAGTAGGCCGCCACTGCGCGGTTTTTCAACGGAGCCAGGTCCAGCCATTTGCGCGGAACATGCGCCGCCACCGCCTTGGGCTGCAAACCCCAATAGACCATGGCCCAGGCCAGCAAGGCGCAGACGCCGCTGAGCAGAGTCGGCAACTGCCAGCCGCCGAACTTGGCCAGCTCGCCGGCGAGAATAAACGACAGCGCCGTGCCCAGACCGAAGCTCGCTGTATAAAACGCCACCGCACGCGACTGCGCCGGCCCCTCAATCCGTTCGGACAGCGCCTTGAGCCCCGGCATGTAGGTGCCGGCCAAACCAACGCCCGCCAGCACTCGCCAGGCCAGAGCCGACCAAAAGCCATCGGCGAAGACAAAGCCGGCATTGGCCACGGCCGTCAGCAGCATCGCGGCCAGGTAGATCGACCGCGCATCGTATTTGTCGGTGAGCCCGGTAAGGATCGGCACCGCAACCATATAGCCGAGAAAGAACCCGCCACCGATCCAGCCCGCCTGGGTATTAGTCAGCCCCCACAGTGCCTGAAAGTCCGGCAGCAAGGCGGCGAACAGGGCAAAACCCGCCATGCCCAGGGTTTCCGCGCCGCACAGCAGCAGCGTCACACGACGGGCGCTCATAACACCACCAACTCGTAGGCTGGGTTAGCGCCGCAGGACACCGCTCGAAAAGCCAGCAGCGATAACAGCGCGGCGCGTAACCCACCAAGCAATCGAACGAGTTGCGCCAATGGTGGGTTACGCCGCGCCCCAACTCGCGTGACGCCTGGCAAGCTCGGTAGGCGGCTAACCCACCCTACGAACGCTGACAGCCTGCTCATAACACTCGCCCATCAAAGGCCAGGCTAACCCCCGCAGGCAAGGCATCGGGGTGTTCCAGCAGCCAGGCGTCGAAGCTGTGGCCGATATGGGTCAACACGGTTTCACTGGGCTGCAGCTGCAGGGCCACTTCCAGCGCGCGGGTCAGGTCGTTGTGGTTGCGCGGCGCGATGGGCTGCGGGGCGGTGGAGCAATCCAGCACCAGCAGATCCAGCGGCTGCTGGCACAGCACCTCGGCGCTGGCGGCCGGTACGCCGAGGGTGTCGGTGAGGTAGCCGATACGTCTGCCGCCGCCCTCCAGCAAGTAGCCAAAAGTCAGCTTGGAGTGATTGAGCGGCAGCGCCGTGACGCTCAACTCACCCAGCTGCCGCCGCTCGAAAGCGGTAAACGGTTGGCTGAAATCGAGAATGCCGGGGTGCTTGTACAAATCGGCCAGGCCTTCCGGATCATCTGGGCCATGCACCGGAATAATCAGCCCCTGGCCCCAGCGCAGGTGCAGCAAGCCCTGAGCGTGGTCGGCGTGGTAATGGGTTTGCAGAATGCCGCTGAGGCTATGGGGCGGGAAGCGCTCGCACAGATCGGTCAGGCCCGAGTCGATCAGCCAGCGCTGGGTACCGCACTCGATCAAGGCGCAACAGGGCCCACGCCGGCGCGCAGGAGTCACCCGGGCGCTGGCGCAGGCCGCGCAACTGCAGTTGTAAACCGGTACCTGGCGCGCATCGCCGGTGCCGAGTAGGGTCAGACGCATGCGCGGGCATCGCTAAGCAGTTGCAGCAGCTGGGTGACAGCCTGGTCGAGCGGGCCGGAGTTGTTGAGAACAAGGGGGTTCTCAGTTGGTGCTGCCGTGGGAGGGGCTTCAGCCGCGACTGTCGCCGCTAAAGCGCCTCCCACAACAAAGCTGCGACTACGCGCCAGGCGCGCCTCGATCTGCTCGGCGCTTTCCCGCCCGCGGGCCTGCAGGCGCTGACGCAGGGCGGCCTCATCCACCTGCAACAGGATTGCCAGCAGCTCGGGATAACGCTGCCGCGCCTGGGCCAGGTGCCCGCGCGAACCATTGACCAGGACGTCCTGCCCCGCCGCCAGCCAGTCGTCGATCTGCCGCGGAATGCCATAGGCCAGGCCGTTGGCGCGCCAGCTCAGGGCAAAAGCGCCGGCGGCTTCCTGCACCTCAAATTCGGCGGCCGTCAGGGCAATCGCCTCCTCGCCCACCGCTTCGGCGGAGCGGGTGATGACCCGGCGGGCGATCACACAACCCCGTTCGGCCAGGCGCTCGCGCGCGGTATTCAGCAGGCTGTCCTTGCCCGAGCCCGAAGGCCCCATCAGATAGATCAACCGGCCACTCATCAGAACACCCTTTTCGCTTGTCGCCAGACCTGCTGGATCACCGCCTGGCCCCCGTGAACCTGCGCCTGCACCAGATCGGCCCGCAGGCCGACGCGGATTTCACCGCGATCATCCAGCCCAGCCGCCTGGGCCGGCACGCGACTGACGCAGGCAATCGCCCGCGGCAGATCATAGCCGTTATCCTGTCCGGCCAGCAGCAAAGCGGCCTGCAGCAGGCTGGCCGGGTAGTAGTCGCTGGAGAGGATATCCAGCACACCCTGCTGAGCCAGTTCAGCGGCGGCGATATTGCCCGAGTGGGAGCCGCCACGAACGATATTCGGCGCGCCCATCAGCACCTTCAGGCCCAGCTCGTGGCTGGCTTTGGCCGCTTCGAGGGTGGTGGGGAATTCGGCGATGGACATGCCGAAACCGGCCGACTCCTGCACATGGGCCAGGGTCGCGTCGTCGTGGCTGGCTACGGAAATACCGCGGGCCTGACAATCAGCAACAATGCTGCGGCGCTGGCGGTCGCTGTACTGCCGCGAGTTGTCCACCTGCTCCACGATAAAGGCATCCATCTCCGCTTCGCTGAGGTGGTACTTACCCATGTAGTACTCGCGGTATTTGTCTTCCTTGGCGAACTGGCGCTGGCCCGGCGCGTGGTCCATCACCGACACCAGTCGCACCAGCGGGTGCTCAACCAGATCGCGGAACACCGCCAGGGTCTCGGGGTGGCAGACCTCGCAGCGCAAGTGCAGACGGTGATCGGCGCGCATATGTCCGGCCGCTGCCGCTTCGGCAATCGCCTCGAGCATCGCCGGCAGTTGCTGCATGCGCTTGCCGCGCGGATTCACGTCGCCAATCGCCAGCGCATCGAACACCGTGGTAATGCCGGCCGAGGCGATCTGCGCATCATGGGTCAGCACCGCCGAGGCCGAGGGCCAATCCACCCCCGGCCGTGGGCTCATGTATTTTTCCAGGTTGTCGGTGTGCAACTCGACCAGGCCGGGCAGCAGGTAATCACCGCCGAGGTTCTGCGCCTGGGGCAGGCCGCTAACGCCCTCTTCCACCTGGGCAATCAGGCCACCGCGCAGCACCACAGTACCGACAAACTCCTGCTCGGCGGTAACGATCCGCGCGTTGGTGAGAATTTGTTCAACCGGCATAGATGTACTCCTGCTGCGCCGCAGCGCTCATATCAAGGTAGCGATCGGCCACCGCCTCACGGGCGGCGCGGTCGTGGAAGATGCCGATCAGCGCTGAACCTGCGGCCTTGGCTTCTTCGATCAGCTCCAGCACCACCTGGCGGTTGGCGTCGTCCAGGGACGCGGTGGGTTCATCCAGCAGCATCAGCGGCCAGGCGACCATAAAGCCGCGAGCGATATTCACCCGCTGCTGCTCGCCGCCGGAGAAGGTGCCCGGAGCGAGTTGCCAGAGGGCCTGGGGGATATTCAGGCGACTGAGCAGGCTTTTCGCCCGTGCCTCGGCATCGGCCTTGCTCCAGCCACGGGCCAGGGCCGGCTCCATCACCACATCCAGGGTGGCGACCCGGGGAATCACCCGCAGAAACTGGCTGACATAACCCAGAGTCTGCCGACGTACCGCCAGCACCTGACGCGGTTCGGCACCGACCAGCTCCACCCATTCGCCGTCGTGCAACACGCGAATGCTGCCGCCAGCGGCCAGGTAGTTGCCGTACAGGGTGCGCAGCAGGGTCGACTTGCCCGCACCGGACTGGCCGTGCAGCACCAGGCACTCGCCGGCGCGCACGCTGAAATGCAGCCCGCTCAACACATTCAGCACCACGCCGTGCTGCTGATGCAGGGTGAAGGTCTTGCTGAGGCCGCTGACCTCGATAAGCGTATTCATATAAACCTCGAGCTTCATGCGTACGGATGGAATCCGGCGCGAGAGTCGTTTCGTAGGGTGGATGGCGCTTTATCCATCCACCGATGGCGGCACGTTGGTGGATGAGAAGAGCGTCATCCACCCTACCCAGCGTCAGGGTTGCAGCACCGACGACACCAGCAACTGCGAATAGGGATGCTGCGGGTCATCGAGAATCTGGTCGGTGAGACCGGCCTCGACCACGTGGGAGCGGCGCATCATCATCAACCGGTCCGCCAGCAGCCGCGCCACCGCCAGGTCGTGGGTGACGATCACCACCGCCAGGTCCAGCTCGCGCACCAGGCCGCGCAGCAAGTCGAGCAAGCGCGCCTGCACCGACACATCGAGGCCGCCTGTGGGTTCGTCCATAAAGATCAGCCGTGGGCTGGAAACCAGGTTGCGGGCGATCTGCAAGCGCTGCTGCATGCCGCCGGAGAAGGTGCGCGGCAGGTCGTCGATGCGCAGGGGGTCGATTTCCACCTGTTGCAGCCAGTCGATGCCGGCCGCGCGTAGCTCGCCGTAATGGCGCACGCCCTGGGCCATCAGCCGCTCGCCGATATTGGCCCCGGCCGACACACCCATGCGCAGGCCGTCACGCGGGTTCTGCTCGACAAAACCCCACTCGGTGCGCAGCAGCGTGCGGCGCTGCGCCTCGCTGGCGCTGTACAGATCGACCCAGCGGCCAGCGGTATCGCGATAACTGACCGTGCCGCGATCCGGCGGGCAGCGCCCGGAGAGCAGACTGAGCAGGGTCGATTTGCCCGACCCGGACTCGCCGACAATGCCCAGCACCTCGCCCGGATACAGATCGAACGACACGCCCTGGCAGCCCTTTTCCGGGCCGTATAGGCGAGTCAGGTCGCGCACGCTAAACAGCGGCTGCGTCGTGTCGTTGTGCGGGTGCAACTGTTCGGCAGCACTCATTGCTCGCCCTCCTCTTCAAGGTCCTGGCGTTGCATGCAGTAATCGGTGTCGGAGCAGACAAAGCGCTTGGTCCCGGCGTCGTCGACGATCAGCTCGTCCAGGTAGGAATCCTGGCTGCCGCAGAAGGCGCAGCATTCGTCCCAGCGCTGGATCTCGAAGGGGTGATCTTCGAAGTCCAGACTGACCACGTGGGTGAACGGCGGCACGGCATACAGGCGCTTCTCGCGGCCAGCACCGAACAGCATCAGCGCCGGGCTCATATGCAGCTTGGGGTTGTCGAATTTGGGGATCGGCGAGGGATCCATCACATAGCGCTCGTCCACTGTCACCGGGTAGGCATAGCTGGTGGCGATATGGCCGAAGGTGGCGATGTCCTCGTACAGCTTCACGTGCATCACGCCGTAATCCTCCAGCGCGTGCATGGTGCGGGTCTCGGTTTCCGACGGTTCGATAAAGCGCAGCGGCTCGGGGATCGGCACCTGATAGACCATGATCTGATCGCCATTGAGCGGCGTTTCCGGAATCCGGTGGCGAGTCTGGATCACCGTCGCCTCGGGGGTCCGGGTGGTGGTTCTGACCCCGGCGGTGCGGGCGAAGAAGCGGCGAATCGACACCGCGTTAGTGGTGTCATCCGCGCCCTGGTCGATCACCTTGAGCACATCCTCGGCACCGAGAATCGCCGCGGTAAGCTGCATGCCACCGGTGCCCCAGCCATAGGGCAGCGGCATTTCGCGACCACCGAAGGGCACCTGATAGCCGGGAATCGCCACGGCCTTGAGCAGACCACGGCGGATCATTCTTTTAGTTTGTTCGTCCAGATAGGCAAAGTTATAACCGGCTTCCGGAGCACGGGTGATCTGGCTTTGGGCATTCATGCGCGTTGCTCCTCGGCGACTGGCTGCTCGCTAGCCTGCTTGCGCAGTTTGCGGATCAGCTCCAGCTCGGATTGGAAGTCGACGTAGTGCGGCAATTTCAGGTGCGAGACGAAGCCGGCGGCCTCGACGTTGTCGCAGTGCATCAGCACGAACTCTTCCTGCTGCGCCGGGCCCTGCACTTCCTCGGCGTACTCGGCCACGCGCAGCGAGCGGTCGACCAGGGCCATGCCCATGGCCTTGCGCTCGGCATAGCCGAAGGCCAGGCCGTAACCCCGGGTAAATTGCGCCTGCTCAGGGCTATCGCCGACAAACTGGTTGACCATCTCGCACTCGGTCACCTCGATATCGCCCAGCGGCACGGCAAAGCCGAGCTCTTCCGGTTCCAGCCAAACCTCGACCTCACCGATGCGTATCTCCCCAGCAAAGGGGTGGTTACGCCCGTAGCCGCGCTGGGTCGAATAACCTAGAGCCAGCAAGAAGCCTTCATCACCACGGGCCAGAGCCTGCAGACGCTGGGCGCGGCTGGCGGGGAAATCCAGCGGCTCGCGGGTGATGTCCGGCACCGCCGCACCGTCATCCACCTCGCGGGTCATCAGCCCTTCCTCGGCGAGAAAGTCCAGCACCCGTGGGCACGGCGACAGTTCAGCCTGGGGGTCGATCTGCGGCCCCGGTTGTTCGCCTTCGGCCAGCAAGGCGAAATCCAGCAGGCGATGGCTGTAATCGAAAGTCGGGCCGAGCAACTGGCCGCCGGGCAGGTCCTTGAAGGTGGCCGAGATACGCCGAGTCAGCTGCATCTGCGTGGTATCCAGCGCGGCGCTGGCACCGAAGCGCGGCAGCGTGGTGCGGTAGGCGCGCAGCAGGAAGATCGCTTCCATCAGGTCGCCGGCTGCCTGCTTGATCGCCAGGGCCGCCAGTTGTGGGTCGTACAGCGAGCCTTCGCTCATAACCCGCGCCACGGCCAGCGGCATCTGCTCACGCACCTGATCGACGCTGAGTTCAGGGATAGCGGTATCGCCACGGCGCTTTTTGGCCAGCAGCAAATGGGCATTGTCGATGGCCCGCTCGCCACCTTTGACGGCTACATACATCAGGCAGCCTCCTCGGCATTGACCAGCACCCGGGTGCTGCGCGGCAGACCGATCACCTGATCGCCAGCGGCGAAGAAGGCATCCAGGCCACGGGGAAAGGCACTGCGCGCCTGGCGCTGCTGCCAGAACGCCGCCGGCAGCGGCAGTTCGACACAACGCACATCCTTGATCCCCGGCCCGCGCCAGCGCAGGGCTGCGCCAGTGCTGAGGGCATCGAGCTGGATCAGCAGGGTGCAGGACTGGTCCGGGTAGCGTTCGCTGCCATTGTCGAAGGCCGACAGATCGCCCAGCTCGCTGTCATCGAGCAGGGCAAACAGCGCCAGCTCGCGTTCGGCGATAATCGGGCAACCGCAGTGGAACGCCAGGTTGGCGCGGATCGCCGGGGTGTCGAAACGCGGTGCCAGCCACAGCGGCGTGTCGCCATCGAGAAACGCCAGGCACAGGGCATAGGTCGCTGGATGGAGGTTTTCCAGGGCCAGGGCGCGGTTCAGCGGTTGCGCGAGACCTGGCTCGGCCAACGCTTTGAGGGCGCTGCGGAAGCTGGTCTGGGCGTCCAGCACCGGGTCGTTGAAGGCCGGTTGCAGCCATTGCGAGCTATTCGCCGCGTTCATCAGTCTTCTCCTCTGACCAGGGTGAAGAATTCCACCTGGGTGGTTGCGGTTTCGGCGGCCTTGGCCGCCTGTTGGGCCTGTTGCGCTGCCTCCAGGGGTTCGATCAGTCGGCTCAGCCAATGCGACTGCTCGGCACCCTGCAAATGCGCGTCGGCCAGAGCGGCCAGTTCGGCATGCTGCTTGTCGCGGCCAGCCACATAGCTGTAACCGGTGCGGCCATCGGCTAGGCGCACCACGCAGCGGGTCACGCTCATCTCGCCGAGGTTGAACGGACTGCCGGTGCCGCCCATGCGCCCGCGCACCAGGGCCATGCCGATTTCCGGAGCGCGAATCAGGCGGTATTCGGCCTCCCTCAACGCCGACTCATAGGTCGCCAGCTGACCGCCGGCGCGGGCAAGCACGCCCATCCAGCGTTGACGGGGGGCGATGTGCGGGTTGCTGTGCAGCAGGTTGCGGTTCATCAACAAGCCTCCATCAAAGGGCGAGCTGGTACTGGAAGCGGTCGGCGCGGCTGGTCGATAACGACAGCTCCACCGGCCGTCCGGCCAGATCGCGGGAAAGGGTCTGTACGCTGAGCAGCGGCGCGTGGCGGGGCATCAACAAGCGTGCGGCCTCGTCACGGCTGGGCAGGCGCGCGCCGATCAAACTGAAGGTGCGGGTCAGCGGCAGACCGCGCTGACTGAGGTACTGGCGCAGCGAGCCGCCCTGGTAGTCGGCGAGCAGCTCGCGATGTTCGCTGCTGAAGGCGTGGCGGATCAGGCTGACCGGCTGGCCCTCGATCAGGCGCAGGGTGCAGAGCTCCAGCAACTGCGCACCACTGGCCAGCTGGAGGTACTCGCGCTCCTCGCAACCGGCTGGGCGCAGGCGACTCTCCAGCAATTGCGCCTCGACCTTATGGCCGAGCGCCGAAAGCGAGTCGCTGTAGGCGCTGCCGGCCTGCATCGGGTAGATCAACGGCTTGGCCAGCACCCGCGTGCCCTTGCCCTGCTGACGCAGCAGGCGGCCTTCCAGCACCAGCTCATCCACCGCCCGGCGCAAGGTGTGGCGGTTGACCGCAAAACGCGCCGCCAGCTGCACCTCGGCCGGTAGGTAGTCGCCGGGGCTCATGCGCTGCAGCTCATCGCGCAGCACGGCGGCCAGTTCGCGGTACAGCGGCTCGGGTTGTCTAGACAAGTGCATGGCTAATAAAGGGCATCCGCAGATGCCCGATCTCCGTCAGATAAATTGCTTGCGCAGGCGCTGCGAGATGATGTCCAGCACGCTCACCACCAGGATGATCACGATCAGCAGGGCGCAGGTCTGGGCGAACTGGAAGCCGCGAATCGCTTCCCAGAGAATCACCCCGATACCGCCCGCCCCAACCATGCCGACCACGGTGGCCGAGCGCACGTTGGATTCGAAGCGGTACAGTGAGTAGGAAATCCACAGCGGCAGCACCTGCGGAATCACCCCATAGATGATCTCCTGCAGCGCGCTGGCTCCGGTGGCGCGCACCCCTTCCACCGGGCCTGGATCGATAGCCTCGACCGCCTCGGCAAAGAGCTTGGCCAGCACCCCAGTGGTGCCAATAAACAGCGCCAGCACCCCGGCGAACGGCCCCAGGCCGACGGCCACCACGAAGAGCATGGCGAAGACCATTTCGTTGATCGAACGGCAGGCGTCCATCACCCGACGGATCGGCTGGTAGACCCACCAGGGCACGATGTTTTCAGAGCAGAGAATGCCCAGCGGGATAGCCAGAACGATCGCCAGCACCGTGCCCCACAGGCCGATCTGTACGGTGACGATCATCTCCTTGAGGTACAGCTCCCAGTTGCTGAAATCCGGCGGAAAGAAGTCCGCGGCAAAGGTCGCCATGTTGCTGGAGTCGCGGATCAGCGCCAGCGGATTCATCTCCGCGCCCTGCCAGGACCAGGCCAACACAACGAAGAACAGCCCCCAGCCGATCAGCTGCGACCAGGAACGCTTGGCGGTCAGATCGGAGGTGGAAGTGGTGGTCAAAGTGGTCATAACAACATCTCGAAGCAAGCGACAGAAAAAGCCTGCCCGGCGGGTGTGCCGGGCAGGGAGCAGCGCTTAACCTGCGCTGGCAGGACTTTGCTTGGCGATTTCAGCCATGCGTTTTTCCAGCTTGGCCAGCTCGGCATCCAGCGCCTTGAGCTTGGCGGCCTTGTCGTCTGCCTTGAGTTTGTCGTTGTTGGCCACTTCGCTGCGCTGCTTGAACAGCTCCAGCTGGCGGATCGGCAGCAGTTGGTCGTCATCGGAGGCCTTGAATTTGGCCCACTGCAACGCTTCGAGGACTTTCAGCTCAGCCGGCTTGTCACCGTAGGTCATAAAGAATTCGCGCAGCTTGGCCTTGGTGGCTGCATCCAGGTTCTTGCGCCACACCATCGGGTCGGATGGGATCAGCGGCGAAGTCCAGATCACTTTCAACTGTGCGGCCTTGTCCGGTGAGGTGATCTGCAAACGTGCCATGGTTTCGCTGTTGAAGGTGCCGACATCGACCTGCTTGCTGGCCACCGACAGGGCGTTGACTTCATGGCTGCCGTTGAGCGCGCGCTTGAAGATCTTGTTGGCGTCGACATTGTTCTGGGCGAACACGTAATAGCCCGGCACCAGATAACCCGAGGTGGAGTTCGGGTCACCGTTGGCGAAAGTCAGGGTCTTGGCGTTTTTCAGCATGTCTTCGATCGAATTGATCGGGCTGTCCTTATGCGCGACCATCAGGCTGTAGTAACCCTGGGAGCCATCAAACGCTACGGTCTGGGCGAAAACTTCACCACCGGCGCGGTCTACTGCTTCCATCGCAGATTTGTTGCCGTACCAGGCCACATCGACCTTGTCGAAGCGCATGCCCTGGATGATCCCGGCATAGTCAGGCGCGAAGAAGGCGTTGATCTTGAAGCCAGTCTGCTTGCCCATGTCCGCCAGGAAGGGGTCCCACACGGTCTTGAGATTCTGCGACGACTCGGTGGAGATGATGCCGAAATTGATTTCCTGCTCAGCGGCCTGGGCGACACCCAGAACCGAACCGGCCAGCAGCGTGGAAGCGGCGAGAACGCGACTGATACGTTTGAACATGCAAAGCACTCCTAGTACAGATGGACAGACAGGGATTGGCATAACAGGTAGCAACTCAGGCCTTGGCCAGAGCCAGCGGGACTTTTGCCTTGCGCGCACGGCGTGGCTTCTCTTCGGCTTGCGGCTCGATTAGGAGCTCGGCACCATAGAGATCGTTAAGGAAGTTGGGATGCAACTCAGCGGCCGCGCCGTCGTAATGAATACGCCCCGCTTTCAACGCCACGGCGCGCTGGCAATAGCGCATGGCGTAATCAACTTGATGCAGGGTGACCACCACGGTGGTGCCGTCTTCGCGGTTGATGTCGGCAAGAATCTGCATGACCTTGCGCGCGGACTCGGGGTCCAGCGAGGCAATCGGCTCGTCGGCCAGAATCACCTTGGCGCGCTGGCAGAGGGCGCGGGCAATCGCCACACGCTGCTGCTGGCCACCGGAAAGCGTCGAGGCGCGCTGCTGGGCCAGATCAGCCAGACCGACACGGGCCAATGCCTGTAGCGCACGCTGCTTTTCTTCGGCATTGAACAGGCCGAAGCTGCCTCGCCAGCGCGGCATGCGCCCCAGGCAGCCGAGCAGCACGTTCTGCAGCACGCTGAGACGGCCGACCAGATTGAACTGCTGGAAGATGTAGCCGATGTCGGCGCGCAGGCGACGGACTTCGCCATTCAGCCGGCCAGCGGCCTGCACCTCACGACCCAGCACCTGAATGCTGCCACCGCCATTGCGATCGCAACAGGCCAGGCCGGCAACATGACGCAGCAAGGTCGACTTGCCGGAACCCGAGGCTCCGATCAGCGCCACCATTTCACCGGGTTCAACGGACAGCGCCAGATCAAACAGCGCTTGCTTGCGGCCGAACGTCTTGTTCAGGCTCTCGACCCGGATCACTGCGCTCATGGAATGCCTCCTTATTAAGGGTTACACCGCAGCGTGAAGCCGCCTGCTGGTGTAGACCAAGGTAGGCAAATCCTGTGTCAGGCCGATTAATGGGCCGTGACACTTAGGTGACCATTGCTTTAATTTTTTCTCGCGCTCAGCCAGAAATCCTTGCTTTTTGCCGAATAAGGCGCATTTCTGATAGTCGGTGCTGGCAAAAAGCCTGCACTACAGCCACAATTGCGCCACGCAATTGGCGTCAATTTAATGCCCTACTGACTATAGGGTCATAATGTTGAATAGCGTTCTGGCGGAACGGTTAGTGCTATGAGTGGTCAAACCGGTGACTATTCCATAGCTTATCGCCAGTATCGCTTTCCTAAACTAACCGGTTTAATGTACGCGCCCTATGAAACCAGCACTCTATTCCAGCCGTACCGCTGACAAATTCGTTGTTCGCCTGCCCGACGGCATGCGCGAGCGTATCGCAGATGTCGCACGCAACCATCACCGCAGCATGAACTCGGAGATCATTGCTCGCCTTGAGCAAAGCATGCTTCAGGAAGGCTCTCTCGGTGATGACCTCAATATGCGCCTCGACAGCCCAGAACTGTCGTTGCATGAACGCGAGCTGCTGCAGCGCTTTCGTCAGCTGTCGCGTCGTCAGCAAAATGCCCTGGTGGCATTGATTGCTCACGATGTCGAAATGGCCAACGAAGAAGCCTGATCTCAGGCCGCACCAAAACCGGCCGCTGGGGCCGGTTTTGGTGCATCTGCGATTTGCTCGAAGCCGCCCACTGGGCGGCTTTCCTATGCCTATTTCGCGAGCCTCTGTTATTCAGCGGTGATAGACCCCGATAGATTCACACCCCAAGCTTGGCCGCGCGCGCCGTCCCCTCTCCTGAAATCGAGACATAAAAAAACCGCCTCAGTGAGGCGGCTTTTTAACATCAACCCTATCAACCAACGAAGTTGAGCAGCACCCCGGCCGCCACCGCCGAGCCGATCACACCGGCCACGTTGGGCCCCATGGCGTGCATCAACAGGAAGTTCTGCGGATTGGCTTCCAGGCCCACCTTGTTCGACACCCGCGCCGCCATCGGCACCGCAGAGACGCCGGCCGAGCCGATCAAAGGATTGACCTTGTTATCACTGAACATATTCATCAGCTTGGCCATCAGCACACCCGCGGCAGTACCGGCGCAGAACGCCAGCATGCCCAGCGTGAGGATACCCAGGGTTTTCAGCTGCAGGAAAGAGTCCGCCGACAGCTTGGAACCCACGGTCAGGCCGAGGAAGATGGTGACGATGTTGATCAGCGCATTGCGCGAGGTATCGGCCAGACGCTCGACCACACCGCTTTCACGCAGCAGGTTGCCAAGGGCGAACATGCCCACCAGCGGCGCGGCATCGGGCAGCAGCATACCGATCAACACACACAGCACGATCGGAAAGATGATCTTCTCGGTCTGCCCCACCGGACGCAGTTGCTGCATCACAATGGCGCGCTCTTCCTTGGTGGTCAGCGCACGCATGATCGGCGGCTGAATCAGGGGTACCAGCGCCATATAGGCATAAGCCGCCACGGCAATCGGACCGAGCAGATGGGGGGCCAGCTTGGAGGTCACAAAGATCGAGGTGGGGCCATCGGCACCGCCGATAATGGCAATGGAGGCGGCTTCCTTGAGGGTGAACTCCAGACCCGGGATACCCAGGGAGGTCAACGCCAGCGCACCCAGCAAAGTGCCGAAGATGCCGAACTGCGCCGCCGCACCCAGGAGCAGGGTCTTGGGGTTGGCCAGCATCGGTCCGAAGTCGGTCATGGCCCCGACACCAAGGAAGATCAGCAGCGGGAAGATACTGGTGGGCAGGCCCACCTCGTAGATCATGTGCAGAAAGCCCGAACCCACGGCCATATTGGCCACCGGGATGTTGGCCAGCAAACCGCCAAAACCAATCGGCAACAGCAGCAGAGGCTCGAAGCCCTTCTTGATCGCCAGATAGATCAGCAGGATGCACACCGCCATCATAAACAGCTGGCCCGGCTCGACATGGTACAGGCCGGTGCTCTGCCAAAGCTTGAGGAGCTTATCCATTACCGCGCTCCCTTAACCGATGGTCAGCAGGCTGTCGCCCACTGCCACCGCATCACCGACCTTGACGTTGACCGCACCGATGGTGCCAGCCTTGAACGCACGGATCTCGGTTTCCATCTTCATCGCCTCGAGGATGATCAGCAGGTGACCTTCCTCGACGACCTGGCCCGGCTGCACCAGTACCTTGAAGATATTGCCGGCCAGCGGCGCAGCCTGAGGCTCGCCGCCGCCCACTGGCGCGGCCGCAACAGCGCCTGCGGCCGACGCGGATGCGCCACCCACTGGCTTGATGCCGTCGATATCACCACCCTCGTTGACCTGCACGACAAAGGACTTGCCGTTGACTTCAACGGTATAGACCTCAGGCTTGCCGGCTTCGCGGGCAGGTTGTTCCTTGCCGGTCGGAGCCGGTTCGAAGGCCTCCGGGTTACCGCGGTTTTCCAGGAACTTCAGACCGATCTGCGGGAACAGGGCGTAGGTCAGCACGTCGTCGATTTCATCGGCGGCCAGCTTGATGCCCTTCTCTTTGGCAATGCCCTTGAGTTCGGCGGTCAGCTTGTCCATTTCGGCTTCGAGCAGATCGGCCGGACGACAGGTAACGGCTTCAGCGCCATCCAGTACGCGCGCCTGCAGCTCTTTATTGAACGGTGCCGGCGCTGCGCCATATTCACCCTTCAAGATGCCGGCAGTTTCCTTGGTGATCGACTTGTAGCGCTCACCGGTCAGCACGTTGATCACCGCCTGGGTGCCAACGATCTGCGAGGTCGGGGTCACCAGCGGGATAAAACCGAGGTCTTCGCGTACCCGCGGGATCTCTGCCAGCACTTCATCGAACTTGTCCTGGGCACCCTGCTCTTTCAGCTGGCCTTCCATATTGGTCAGCATGCCGCCCGGCACCTGGGCGACCAGAATGCGCGAGTCGACACCCTTGAGGTTGCCTTCGAACTTGGCGTACTTCTTTCGTACTTCACGGAAGTAGGCGGCGATTTCTTCCAGCAGCAGCAGATCCAGACCGGTATCGCGCTCGGAACCCTGGAAGATGGCCACCACGGACTCGGTTGGCGAATGACCGTAGGTCATCGACAGCGAGGAAATCGCGGTATCGACGTTGTCGATGCCGGCTTCCACCGCCTTGACGATGGCCGCAGTCGACAGCCCGGCCGTGGCATGGCATTGCATATGGATCGGGATCGACAGGGTCGCCTTCAGGCGCGTCACCAGTTCGAACGCGGTGTAAGGGTTGAGAATGCCAGCCATGTCCTTGATGGCCACCGAGTCGGCCCCCATGTCTTCGATCTGCTTGGCCAGATCGACCCACATTTCCAGGGTATGCACCGGACTGGTGGTGTAGGAAATGGTGCCCTGGGCATGCTTGCCCAGCTGCTTGACGGCCTTGAGGGCGGTCTGCAGGTTGCGCGGATCGTTCATCGCGTCGAATACGCGGAACACATCGACGCCATTAAAGGCCGCACGCTCGACGAATTTTTCCACCACGTCATCGGCGTAGTGGCGGTAACCCAGCAGGTTCTGTCCGCGCAGCAGCATCTGCTGACGGGTGTTGGGCATGGCCTTCTTCAGCTCGCGGATACGATGCCAGGGATCTTCACCCAGGTAGCGAATGCAGGCGTCAAAGGTCGCGCCACCCCAGGACTCGACCGACCAGAAGCCGACCTGATCGAGCTTGGGCGCGATTGGCAACATGTCTTCCAGGCGCACACGCGTGGCCAGGATCGACTGGTGGGCGTCGCGCAGCACCACATCGGTAATTCCGAGTGCTTGTTTAACGGCAGTCATACAGATGCTCCCTTTCGAACCTGACTCAACCGCGACGAGCGCGGTGCTGATTAATAGCGGATTGGATGGCGGCTAACAGCTCGGCGCTCGGCTCTTCGACAGCATGCCGGGTAACCGGTGGCAGCGCAGCGGGTACGGGTGCTTTCGAGGCAAACAGCTCGATCAACCGTGACATTACACGGATCACCAGAACCAGCAGGACCAGAAAGAGAAATACGAAGCCCAGGCCGAAAAGCATGAGCTCGACACCCTCGAGCAGGAGTTCACTGGGGGTCATCTTGGCTCCCTTTGCCAGCAGCACTTCAGCTGCATTCATTATTGATAGGAGCGCCCGGGGCCGGACCCCGGACAAAGCTGGCGAACCTTAGCTTGAAACGAGCGTTTGAAGCAAATCCAAGACGGGCTAATGGGACATTTTCTGACGAAAAAGCGTCATCCACTCCATTGGGAACCCCTAGAGCAGAAACAGACTGGCCAGTCCCAGAAAGATAAAGAAGCCGCCACTGTCGGTCACCGCAGTAATCATCACGCTGGCCCCCAGCGCCGGATCTCGCCCCATACGCACCAGCGTCATGGGAATCAGCACGCCCATCATGGCCGCCAGCAGCAGGTTGAGGGTCATGGCCGCAGTCATCACCACGCCCAGGGACCAGCTGTCATAGAGCAGATAGGCCACCACGCCGATCACGCCACCCCAGACGACGCCGTTGACCAGACCCACCCCCAGCTCCTTGCGAATCAGCCGCGAGGTGTTGCCGGTGCTGACCTGATCCAGGGCCATGGCGCGCACGATCATGGTGATGGTCTGATTGCCCGAATTGCCGCCGATGCCTGCGACAATTGGCATCAGGGCGGCCAGGGCTACCAGCTTCTCGATAGAGCCTTCGAACAGGCCAATCACCCGCGAGGCCATAAAGGCGGTGACCAAATTGATCGCCAACCAGGCCCAGCGGTTGCGCAGGGATTTCCACACCGAGGCGAAGATATCCTCCTCCTCGCGCAGACCGGCCATATTGAGGACTTCGTTTTCGCTTTCCTCGCGGATCAGGTCGACCATTTCGTCAATGGTCAAACGGCCGATCAGCTTGCCGTTCTTGTCCACCACCGGCGTGGAGATCAGGTCGTAACGTTCGAAGGCCTGAGCGGCGTCGTAGGCGTCCTCGTCCGGGTGAAAACTCACCGGATCGGTAGCCATGACCTCGCTGACCAGGCGCTCCGGGTCATTGACCAGCAGGCGCTTGACCGGCAGCACGCCCTTGAGCACGCCGTCGTAATCCACCACAAACAGCTTGTCGGTGTGCCCGGGCAGCTCCTTGAGGCGGCGCAGGTAGCGCAGCACCACTTCCAGGCTGACATCTTCGCGGATGGTGACCATCTCGAAGTCCATCAGCGCGCCGACCTGGTCCTCTTCATAGGACAAGGCCGAACGCACCCGCTCGCGCTGCTGAGCGTCGAGGGATTCCATCAGCTCATGCACGACATCGCGCGGCAGCTCGGAGGCGAGGTCGGCCAGCTCGTCGGCATCCATGTCCTTGGCGGCGGCGAGAATCTCGTGGTCGTCCATGTCGGCGAGCAGGGTTTCGCGCACCGCATCGGACACTTCGAGAAGGATATCGCCGTCGCGCTCGACCTTGACCAGCTGCCAGACGGTCAGACGATCATTGAGCGGCAAGGCTTCGAGAATATGGGCAACGTCGGCGGAGTGCAGCTCGTCGAGCCTGCGCTGCAGCTCCGCGAGGTTCTGCCGATGCACCAGGCTCTCCACCCGATCCTGGTGCTGGCCTTCCTGACGATGGGTCAGGTCTTCGACCACTTTGTGCCGATGCAGCAGTTCGACCACCTGGGCCAGGCGGTCCTGCAGGCTTTCCTGCGGTTTTTTCGCTTCTACTTCAGTCATGGCGCGCTCCACCCCCAGCGGCGGCGCACGCCAAAGGGGGTCAATCAGTCAACACGTGATTGCACAATCGAGATTCAGAGTAACTACTGGGTAAGTCCATGGTGGTGTCCCACAAGCCCCGGCGGGGCTGACGGGGCAAATGATAACACCGCGCCAGCGCCTTGCATGCGACAAAAGCAGGGCCAGAACAAACGCTTGCGAGGCAAACCTGAATGTTTTTTGCAACTCTGCAACTGCGACGCACCGGCACGCAGACAGGGCACCACTGGCGGATGCAAAAGCATCGACTAAGGTTGCACAGGTAGACGTCAAGGAGGACGCCCCATGCATGGACTGCGCTGCGCAGCTGTCTGCGCCATTCTGCTCTGCCCTACCCCACTGCTGGCTTCCAGCGTATTTCGCTGCGAAGACGCCAGCGGCCATATCACCTATACCCTGCAAGGCTGCACCGCCGGGCAGGTGCAATACCGCCAGGAAGCCCACAACCCGACGCCAGGCAAGGGCAAGGCCGTCCCCCTGGCCAAACCAGCCAAAGCCAAGACCAAGCATAAGTCAGCAAAAAGGGATACGCGCGAGGTGACAGTGGTGGGTAGCCGAGACGATGGCTGCGGCAACCAAATGACCAGCAGCGAGCGCCGCACGGCGATTATCCGCCAGCGGATAACCAGCGGCATGAGCCGCAGCGACGTGGAAAGCAGCCTGGGCAAGCCCGACAGGATCACCCAGCATAACGGCCAGACCCGCTACCTCTACCGCGACAACCAGGGCAATAACCGCCAGGTCAGCTTCGACGCCGCTGGCTGCGTCAAGGGCAAGCGCTAGCAGGGCGCTGCCTGACACCTGAGCAACCACGGATAAACGCCAGACAAAGAAAAAGGGCCTGCATCGCTGCAGGCCCTTTTTTGTATGGTGCACTCAGGAGGATTCGAACCTCCGACCGCTCGGTTCGTAGCCGAGTACTCTATCCAGCTGAGCTATGAGTGCAGATGGCGCTTTTTAACCAGATCACCGCTGGCTGAAACAAAATGGCCTGCATCGCTGCAAGCCATTCCAAGTTGGTGCACTCAGGAGGATTCGAACCTCCGACCGCTCGGTTCGTAGCCGAGTACTCTATCCAGCTGAGCTATGAGTGCAGATGGCGCTTTTTAACCAGATCACCGCTGGCTGAAACAAAATGGCTTGCATCGCTGCAAGCCATTCCAAGTTGGTGCACTCAGGAGGATTCGAACCTCCGACCGCTCGGTTCGTAGCCGAGTACTCTATCCAGCTGAGCTATGAGTGCATGTAACCCGCGTACTGCAAGGCCTTAAACCACCGTTTGTGATCGTGGCGATAGGCTTTTCAGCCGCTACCGCTCTCTCACACCGGTAAAACCTTACAACACTAAATAATGGCGGAGAAGGGGGGATTCGAACCCCCGACACCCTTTTGAGATGTACTCCCTTAGCAGGGGAGCGCCTTCGGCCACTCGGCCACCTCTCCGCAACACGGGGCGCATGATACTCATCTTTGCCCCGTTTGCAAAGCCAAAATTTCGATAAAAATTAGTGGCTTGGTTCTTCGCCTTTCTCTTTCTGGATGCGCTGGTAAATTTCCTCACGGTGCACGGCAACCTCCTTCGGCGCGTTAACGCCAATGCGCACCTGATTACCTTTAACGCCCAACACGGTGACAGTGACTTCGTCACCCACCATCAGGGTCTCTCCGACCCGGCGAGTCAGAATCAGCATTCCTTTCTCCTTACGGATAACAGTTCAGGACAGCAACAGTCTGCAAAAAATAAAAGGGTTGCAGCTGCGTCCAGTAGACCCAGCCTTAACCTAAGTATTGACTAGTGTAGGCAGAAAGAAAGCTTCCACCCATGCCAACCAAAAAGCAAAAAGGCGCGGGTTGAACCGCGCCTTTCGGGTAATGCCTCAATCGCCCTGACGGGCCGGGGCATCCAGTTCGAAAGCAGTGTGCAGGGCGCGCACCGCCAACTCCAGATATTTCTCTTCGATGACCACGGATACTTTGATCTCCGAGGTGGAGATCATCTGGATATTGATGTTTTCCTTGGCCAGGGCCTCGAACATGCGGCTGGCAACCCCAGCATGGGAGCGCATGCCGACACCAACGATGGAGACCTTGGCGATTTTCACGTCGCCGATCACTTCGCGGGCACCCAGCTCGCGCGCGGTATTTTCCAGCACGGCCAGGGCAGCGTTGTAGTCGTTACGGTGCACGGTGAAGGTGAAATCGGTGGTGTTATCGTGCGAAACGTTCTGCACGATCATGTCCACTTCGATATTGGCGGCACTGACGGGGCCGAGAATCTTGAACGCCACGCCCGGGATGTCCGGCACGCCACGGATAGTCAGCTTGGCTTCGTCGCGATTGAAGGCGATGCCGGAGATGATCGGCTGTTCCATGGATTCCTCTTCATCAAGGGTAATGAGGGTGCCCGGACCCTCCTGAAAGCTGTGCAACACGCGCAGCGGGACGTTGTACTTGCCGGCGAACTCCACCGAACGGATTTGCAGCACCTTGGAGCCCAGGCTGGCCATTTCCAGCATTTCTTCGAAGGTGATCTTTTCCAGACGCTGAGCCTGGGGCACCACACGCGGGTCGGTGGTGTAGACGCCATCGACATCGGTGTAGATCTGGCATTCGTCGGCCTTCAGCGCCGCCGCCAGGGCCACGCCCGTGGTGTCGGAACCGCCACGGCCGAGGGTGGTGATATTGCCGTGCTCGTCGACGCCCTGGAAACCGGCGACCACTACGACACGACCGGCCTTGAGGTCGGCACGCAGCTTCTGGTCATCGATCTGCAGGATGCGCGCCTTGTTGTGCGCACTGTCGGTGAGGATGCGCACCTGATTGCCGGTGTAGGACACCGCTGGCACATCCAGCTTGATCAGCGCCATGGCCAGCAGGGCAATGGTCACCTGCTCGCCGGTGGACACCATGACATCCAGCTCGCGCGGCACCGGCTGACCATCGCTGACCTGCTTGGCCAGTTCGATCAGGCGGTTGGTTTCGCCACTCATGGCGGACACCACGACCACAATGTCATCGCCGTTTTCGCGGAATTTCTTCACCTTCGCGGCGACCTGCTGAATACGTTCAACAGTGCCGACGGAGGTGCCGCCAAATTTCTGTACGATCAAAGCCATTTCAAAGCCGCCTCAGCCCGTGAAGGGCGCCCATTAAACATACAACTCGATTGACTGCCAAGGACCGCCGGGCGTAATGCCACCTCGCCATGCGCCCCTCGGCCAGTCGCGATGCTTACAGCCCCTGTTCGACGAAGCTCGTGGCCAGCGCCAAAGCACCGTCCAGCGCGCCGGCATCGGTGCCGCCGCCCTGAGCCATATCCGGACGACCGCCGCCCTTGCCGCCGACCGCCGCAGCCGCCTGCTTCATCAGCTCGCCGGCTTTCAGCTTGGCGGTCAGATCCTGAGTCACGCCGGCCACCAGCACGACCTTGTCGTCCTGCACACCGCCGAGCAGGATCACCGCGCTGCCGAGCTTGTTCTTCAACTGATCGACCATGGCCAGCAGCGCCTTGCCGTCCAGGCCGTCGAGACGCGCACTGAGCACCTTGATGCCTTTGACCTCGACGGCCGAGCCGGCCAGGTCATTGCCTGCCGCGCTGGCGGCCTTGGCCTTGAGCTGCTCCAGCTCCTTTTCCAGCTGACGGTTGCGCTCCAGCACCCCGGCAAGCTTGTCCAGCAGGTTGTCGCGACTGCCCTTGACCAGCGCAGCAGCTTCTTTCAACTGCTCTTCCGCACCATTCAGGTAGGCGAAAGCCGCAGCACCGGTAACCGCTTCGATACGGCGCACGCCAGCGGCCACACCACCTTCGCTGGTGATCTTGAACAGACCGATATCGCCGGTACGCTTGACGTGGGTGCCGCCGCACAGCTCGACGGAGAAGTCGCCGCCCATGCTCAGTACGCGTACCTGATCGCCGTACTTCTCACCGAACAGCGCCATGGCACCCTTGGCCTTGGCGGTTTCGATATCGGTTTCCAGCGTTTCAACTTCAGTGTTGGCGCGCACTTCGCGGTTGACGATGGTCTCCAGCTCTTTCAGCTGCGCCGGGGTGATGGCTTCGAAGTGGCTGAAGTCGAAGCGCAGACGCTGGCTGTCGACCAGCGAGCCCTTCTGGGTCACGTGCTCACCCACTACCTGGCGCAGCGCGGCGTGCAGCAAATGGGTGGCCGAATGGTTCAGCGCAGTGGCCTGACGCACACCGGCGTCGACCTCGGCCTTGACCGAAGCCCCAACGCTCAAGCCGCCCTTGGCCACAACCCCGTGATGCAGGAAGGCACCGCCAGCCTTGGTGGTGTCGCGCACATCGAAACGCACGCCTGCCCCTTCAAGGAAACCGCAGTCGCCGACCTGGCCGCCGGATTCGGCGTAGAACGGCGTCTGGTCGAGAACCACAACGCCCTCCTCGCCTTCTTTCAGGCTGTCCACGGCCTGGCCAGCGGCGAACAGCGCGATGATCTTGCCGCTGCCGCTGGTGCCCTGGTAACCGAGGAACGCGGTGTCGCTGTCGACCTTGACCAGGGCGTTGTAATCCATGCCGAAGGCACTGGCGGAACGGGCGCGCTCGCGCTGGGCCTGCATTTCGCGCTCGAAGCCTTCTTCATCCAGGGTCAGCTCGCGCTCACGGGCGATATCGCCGGTGAGGTCCATAGGGAAGCCGAAGGTGTCGTACAACTTGAAGATCACGTCGCCCGGAATCACCGTGCCTTTAAGCTCGGCCAGATCCTGTTCGAGGATCTTCAGACCCTGCTCGAGGGTCTTGGCGAACTGCTCTTCTTCGGTTTTCAGCACGCGCTCGATATGCGCCTGCTGCTGCTTCAGCTCGGGGAAGGCTTCGCCCATCTCGGCGACCAGGGCGGCAACGATCTTATAAAAGAAGCTGCCCTTGGCCCCCAGCTTGTTACCGTGACGGCAGGCGCGGCGGATGATGCGGCGCAGCACGTAGCCACGGCCTTCATTGGACGGGGTTACGCCGTCGGCGATCAGGAAGCCGCAGGAGCGGATATGGTCAGCCACCACTTTCAGCGAAGCCTGAGCCTCGTTGGCGCAGCCGATGGCCTTGGCCGCGGCGTCCAGCAGGCTCTGGAACAGATCGATCTCATAGTTCGAATTGACGTGCTGCAACACCGCACTGATGCGCTCCAGGCCCATACCTGTGTCCACGCTCGGTGCCGGCAGCGGGTGCAGCACGCCATCGGCAGTCCGATTGAACTGCATAAAGACGTTGTTCCAGATTTCGATATAGCGGTCGCCGTCTTCTTCTGGCGAGCCGGGCGGACCACCCCAGATATGCTCGCCGTGATCGAAGAAGATCTCGGTGCAGGGGCCGCACGGGCCTGTGTCGCCCATGGTCCAGAAGTTGTCGGAGGCGTAAGGCGCGCCCTTGTTGTCGCCAATACGGATCATCCGCTCGGCCGGCACACCGACTTCCTTGGTCCAGATGTCGTAGGCTTCGTCATCCGTCGCGTAGACGGTAACCCAGAGCTTTTCCTTGGGCAGCTTCAGCCAGTTGTCGCCGGTAAGAAACTCCCAGGCGAAGTGGATGGCATCGCGCTTGAAATAGTCGCCGAAGCTGAAGTTACCCAGCATTTCGAAGAAGGTGTGGTGACGTGCGGTGTAGCCGACGTTTTCCAGGTCGTTGTGCTTGCCGCCGGCGCGCACGCATTTCTGGCTGGTGGCGGCACGGGTGTAGGCGCGCTTTTCCAGGCCGAGGAAGCAGTCCTTGAACTGGTTCATCCCGGCGTTGGTGAACAGCAGCGTCGGGTCATTGCCCGGAATCAGGGAGCTGGAAGCGACACGGGTGTGCCCCTTCTCTTCGAAGAAGCTGAGGAAAGCTTCACGGATTTCTGCGCTTTTCATAGGATCATCCACGGAAACAGGCGGCCACGGCAAAGCCGGCAAAGGGCCGCATTATATCGGGCCTGGGCTCGGGGGCTAGTGCCTTTATTGATAGACGGGAGCTATGGCAGCGCACGGGCGTTGTAGCGCGGTTTATTCAAGCAGCCTGGCCCACAACATGCAGGAGCCTCACCTAGCGCCGGAAGGCGGCAAACGCCTGAATCACCTGCTCGACATCCTCGGCACTGACATCCATATGGGTAACCATGCGTATGCGCGGCGCGGCTGTCAGTTTGATTGCGCGTTCGGCGCAGAAGGCTTTCAAGGCACTGGCGCGTTCGCCGACCTGCACATAGACCATATTGGTCTGCACCGGCTCGACCTGATAACCCAGCTCGTGCAAGCCAGCCGCCAGCCGTTCGGCATTGGCGTGGTCGTCGGCCAGGCGCGCCACCTGATGCTCCAGGGCATACAGCCCGGCGGCGGCCAGCACGCCGGCCTGGCGCATACCGCCGCCGACCATCTTGCGTAGCCGCCGCGCCTTGCCGATCAGCTCGCTGCCGCCGCACAGCACCGAGCCCACCGGCGCGCCAAGGCCCTTGGACAGGCACACCGAGACCGAATCGAAATGCTGAGTAATCTGCCGGGCCGGCACATTCAGCTTGACCGCAGCGTTGTACAGGCGCGCGCCGTCCAGATGCAGGGCCAGGCCATGCTTGAGGGTCAGCGCACGGGCGGCGGCCAGGTAGTCCAGCGGCAACACCTTGCCCTGCATGGTGTTTTCCAACGCCAGCAGGCGGGTGCGGGCGAAGTGGAAGTCGTCCTGTTTGATCGCCGCTTCGACTTTATTCAAATCCAGCGAGCCATCGGCTTCGCCCTCGATCGGTTGCGGCTGGATCGAACCGAGCACCGCCGCGCCGCCACCTTCGTATTTATAGGTATGGGCCTGCTGGCCGACAATATATTCGTCGCCGCGCGCGCAATGGGCCATCAGCCCGAGCAGGTTACTCATGGTGCCGGTGGGCACGAACAAGGCGCTGGCAAACCCCAGCTCAAAGGCCAGGTGCTGCTCCAGGCGGTTGACCGTGGGGTCTTCGCCATACACGTCATCACCCAGTTCGGCGGTCAGCATGGCCTCGCGCATGCCCGCAGTGGGCTGGGTGACGGTGTCGCTGCGCAGATCGATAACGGCCATGGCGGGTTTTCCTTCACATTGCGAAAAGACCGATGCTAAAGCGCCGCGGATAAGCGAACAAGGTACAGATCAGGCGATAAAGCGCAGGACAGCTACGTAGGGTGGATGACGCCTTTATCATCCACCTGGCGTGCATCAATTGGTGGATGGATAAAGCGCCATCCACCCTACGGGCTCAAGCCAGCGGCACATTCTCAGCCGGCACGATCAGAATGCCGGCACGCAAGCCGTTCTTCACCTTGGGGTTGGGGAAGATGATCCGTGCACCGGCCTCATTCACCACCCAGCGGGTGTCGGCCAGGTCCTCGGCGAGCAGGTAGCCGACCGGCAATTCGCTGAAATTTTCGATATCAGCCGGCAGGTGCAGCTTGAAGGCGTCGCTGTGCTTGATCACTTCGCGGGCCACGGCGAACAGCTTGAGATCGCCCAGGCAATCGCCGGCGGCCTCGGGCTCGCGCCCTTCGATCAGCGCCTGCAGGTGCTGCTCCAGTAGATCCAGGTTGACCAGTTCGTTCTGCCCGAAGGGACGCGCCTTGCCCAGTTCCAGGGTGAAGGCCTCGGCCCCCAGCTGCGCATAGGTGTAGGCACTGAAGGTGATCGAGCTCTTGTTGTGCAGCAGCACTGCTTCAATCCCCGCCGCACTCAGGCGCGCCAATTCACGCTGGCTGCGCGGCCGGCCTTCCTGATAGGGATAGAGGGCGAACTGCTCGATCTTCGACGCGCGAATGGCGGTGTGCAGGTCGTAATGCAGGCGGGTGCGCTCTGGCTTGCTGAAAAAGGTAGCGGCCAGATGTTCCAGATCGCAGGCACGCAGGGCCTCTGGGCCGGTGTACTGATCGTGGCGGCCGTTGAACAGGCGGTTGATGTCATGTTCGACATAACGCTCGCCGCGGCGCATGGCCTCGGGGTTGCCGAACAGAAAGAGAATGCGTGCCCGCGGCTTCAACTCGTTGCGGGCAATTGCGCGCAACAGGCGGTCGAGCAACTCGATGGGGGCGGTTTCATTGCCATGGATACCGGCGGAGAGCAGCAGGTCCTGGCCATTGTCGCCGGCCACCGGCGGCGTCACTTCCAATGCGCCCTCGGCCAGCCAGCGCAGGCGCGTACCCTCGGGTGTCAGCTGAATTTTCGCTGCCGGCTCATGGCCGGCCAGGGTCATTTCAAGCAGTTTGCCGAGGGCAAGCATAGGAGTTACCTCAGTCGTGGTTGCAGTCGGGACCGTGCACGTGCTCGTCATCAGTGAGTTCGGCCGCTTCCATTTCCAGCTCCAGACTGACCAGGTTGGTGGCCAGTGGGCGCAGCAGCAGGTTGGCGTATTCGCTAGCGCCCTCCTCCACATCCACACCGATCATCAGCTGGTTGTTGCCAACCTGCTGAAACCAGATTTCCTGGCCCTGCCAGATCACGGCAAAGCGCGTGCAGGAGGTTTCCAGCTGGGTGCCGTCGGTGTCTTCGAGGATCAGTTGCAGGGCGTCGCTCATAAAATCTCCACAGGTTTGGACGTAGGGTGGATGGCGTTTTCACATCCACCGGTGGATCGATAAAGCGTGATCCACCCTACTCAGCTAATTGGAAGGGATAAACCGCGCCCAGTTTAAGGATCTGGGTCAGTTCGTCCAAGGCCGTGCGGCATTCGTTTAGCAATTGTGGATCAGCCAGGTCGTTTTCGCTCAGGCGATCGCGGTAATGCTTGTCGACCCAGAGGTTCAGGCTGTCGTGCAGGGTCGGGGTCATGATCACGCCCTGATTGACCGCCGCCAGCTCCTGCTCCTTGAGCGCCACGCGCAGGCGCAGGCAGGCCGGGCCGCCGCCGTTCTGCATGCTCTGCTTGAGGTCGAAGACCTTGACCTCGCGGATCGGCCCGCTGCCACTAGTGAGTTGCTGCAGGTAGTTCCACACATTGCTGTTGTTGCGACACTCTTCCGGCACGATCAGCAGCATGCCGCCATCGGCGCGGCTCAGCAGCTGGCTGTTGAACAGGTAGGAGCGCACCGCATCCTCCACCGTGACCGCTTCGCGCGGTACGCACACGGCCTGGAAGTTGCCGCCGCGACGGGCGAGCTTGGCACTCAGTTCGGCCAGCACCTTGTCGGTATCGAGGAAGGCGTCCTGGTGATAGAACAGCACCTCGCCGTTACCCACGGCGATCACGTCGTTATGGAATACGCCCTGGTCGATCACGTCCGGCGTCTGCTGGGCGTAGACCACGCCCTCCTCGCTCAGGCCGTGCAGACGGGCCACCGCCTGCGAAGCCTCCAGGGTCTGCCGCGCCGGGTAGCGGGCCGGCTGCGGGAAGCGGCTGTCGAAGGCGCTACGACCGAATACGAAGAACTCCACGCCGGCATCGCCATAGCCCTTGCAGAAGCGCGTGTGGTTGGCTGCCCCCTCGTCGCCGAACTGGGCCACCGCCGGCAGCGCGGCGTGGTGGGCGAAGTGCTGCTCGCTGGCGAACATCGCCCTCAGCACGCGGCTGGTGGTCGGGTGTTCGATGGAGCGGTGGAACTTGCAGTTGAGGTTGGCGGCGGTGAAGTGCACGCGGCCATCAGCCGTATCGGCGCTGGGGCTGACGGTGCAGGCGTTGGCGGTCCACATGCTGGAGGCCGAACAGCTGGCCACCAGCAGCGGCATGGCCTCTTTCGCTGCTTTCTGGATCACCTGGGCGTCGCTACCGGTAAAGCCCAGGCTGCGCAGCACGGCGACATTGGGGCGCTCCTGCGGGGCCAGTACGCCCTGCTTGAAGCCCATGTCCATCAGCGCCTTCATCTTGGCCAGGCCCTGCTTGGCCGCCTCTTTCGGATTGGACGCCACCTGGCTGTTGCTCTGCGAGGCCACGTTGCCGTAGGACAGCCCGCCGTAGTTATGCGTTGGCCCGACCAGGCCATCGAAATTCACTTCAAATGCAGTCGCGTTGGATGCGTGGCTCACAGGCTTACTCCGGGAGTCAGGGTGGCAGGCAGGCTCAGGCTTTCGACTTCCAGCGAGGCCACCGGGTAGGCGCAGTAATCCGCCGCGTAATAGGCACTGGCGCGATGGTTGCCGGAGGCCCCCACGCCACCGAACGGCGCGCTGCTGGCGGCACCGGTCAGTTGCTTGTTCCAGTTGACGATGCCGGCGCGGCTTTGCAGCCAGAACTCGTCATAGCGCGCCCTGGAGTCGGACAGCAGGCCGGCGGCCAGGCCGTACTGGGTGTTGTTGGCCTCGGCGATGGCCTCAGCGAAATCGGCGTAGCGAATCACCTGCAGCAGCGGACCGAAGAATTCCTCGTCGGGGCGATTGGCAATAGCGCTCACGTCGATAATGCCCGGGGTAAGCAGGGCCGCATCGGCTTCTGGCTGGGTCATCGTCAGCAATGCGCTGGCTCCCTGGGCCAGCAGCTGGGCCTGGGCCTGGATCAGCTGCTGGGCCGCGGCCAGGGAAATCACCGAGCCCATAAAGGGCGCGGGCTGTTCATCGAAGCGACCGACGCGGATCTGCCCGGCCACCTGCACCAGGCGCGCCAGCAGGGCATCGCCCCACGCGCCCTGAGGCACCAGCAGGCGACGGGCGCAGGTGCAACGCTGACCGGCGCTGATAAAGGCCGACTGGACGATGGTGTAGACCGCGGCGTCGATATCCTCGACCTGATCGACGATCAGCGGGTTGTTGCCGCCCATCTCCAGGGCCAGGATCTTCTCCGGGCGACCGGCGAACTGGTTATGCAGCAGGTTGCCGGTGCGGCTCGAGCCGGTGAAGAACAGGCCGTCGATACCTGGATTGGCGGCCAGGGCCACGCCGGTTTCCCGCGCGCCCTGCACCAGGTTGAGCACACCCTCCGGCAGACCGGCGTCGATCCAGCACTTGACGGTCAGCTCGGCGACTTTCGGGGTCAGCTCGCTGGGCTTGAACACCACACAGTTGCCCGCCAGCAGCGCCGGCACGATATGGCCGTTGGGCAGGTGCCCGGGGAAGTTGTAGGGACCGAACACCGCCACCACGCCATGGGGCTTGTGCCGCAGCACGGCGGTGGCGTCGGCCAGGGGGCCGCTCTTCTCGCCGGTGCGCTCACGGTAGCTCTGGATGGAGATGGCGATCTTGGCCGCCATGCTGGCGACTTCGGTGGCGGTTTCCCACAGCGGCTTGCCGGTTTCCTCGCCGATGCAGTGGGCCAGTGCCTCGCCCTGGCTTTTCAGGCGGGCGGCAAACTGTTCGAGCACGGCGATGCGCTCATCCAGCGAACGCGAGGCCCAGGCCGGGAAGGCGGCGCGGGCGGCCTGCACGGCGGCCTCGACCTGCGCGGCGCTGGCAGCCTGGCCGTGCCAGATCACCGCCTGGCTCACCGGGTTCAGCGATTGCAGCGGTTCGCCCAGGCCTGCATGCCAGGCACCGGCGATGTAATGAGTGCTCATCTTGTTTTATCACTCCCAGCAAGGTGTGGGCCCGGTCAGGCACCGGGCAGGTACTACAGGCGAGGCGCGCGTCGAGGTCGCGCCAGGCTCAGAATCAGCCGCGGGCGGACAGCGGCACGGCGCGCACCTGGTCGCCTGCCGACAGCCGCAGGCGCTTGGCGGTCTGCGCATCGACCACCAGGCTTCCAGCGGCCAGACGCGCCGGCGCGGCGGTGATGCGGCAGCCTTCGCGCTTGCGGTTGTGGATCAGGTAGGCGGTGGCGTCATCGCCGGGGGTGCCAATGGCCAGGATCAGCGCCTGACTATCGCGCACGGCGCGGATCTTCGCGGTTTCCGCCTCGATGGCCGGGCCGGCGTCGAAGATATCGACATAGCCCTGGTAGCTGAAACCCTCGCCCTTGAGCATGGCCAGGGCCGGCTCGGTGTCGGGATGGACGCGGCCGATGATGTTGCGTGCATCCTCGGAGAGAAAGCAGGTATAGAGCGGAAACTTGGGCATCAGCTCGGCGATAAAGGCCTTGTTGCCGACGCCGGTGAGGTAGTCGGCCTGGCTGAATTCCATCTTGAAGAAGTGCCGGCCGAGACTTTCCCAGAATGGCGAACGGCCGTTGTCGTCGGACATGCCGCGCATCTCGGCGATCACCTTGTCGCCAAACTGCTCGCGGAACTCGGCGATAAACAGCAGGCGCGCCTTGGACAGCAAACGGCCGTTGAGCCCGCTGCGGTGATCGGCACGCAGGAACAGCGAACACAGCTCGGAGTTGCCGGTCAGGTCGTTGGCCATAAACAGGGTGGGAATCTGCCGATGGATATTCAGCTCCTTGGAGGCGCTGACGGTCAGACCGACCCGGTAGTTGTACCAGGGCTCGCGCAGGCCCACGGCCCCGGCCACCGCAGAGATGCCGACCACTTCGCCGGCATCGTTCTCGAGCACGAACAGGTAGTCGGCATCGGCACGTTCGGCTAGGCCCTGAAAGGTTTTTTCCGCCCAGGCCACCCGGTGCGCCAGGCGCGCCTCGTTGGCCGGCAGGGTGGTCAGGCCGGCACCGGTGCTGCGTGCCAGGTCGAGCAAGGCCGGAAGATCGGCGCTACATACGGGACGAACGATCATGCACTCACTCCTTAAACCGCCACCAGGCGTACGCTGACGCCTTCGCCGACGCCCAAGGCTTCGGCGGCTGCAAAACTCAGGGTCACCGGCTTGCCCGGCACCCAGTCGAGGTCCGCGACTATGGCGCGAAAATCCTGCAACTGGCCGTTGCTGACCAGGTAGGGTCGACCGCCCTTCACCGGTTCACCGATGCGCACCGGCACCACACGGCTCTGGGCGATGGAGCGGATGCCCGAGGTGCGCGCATGCAAGGTCGGGCCGCCATCGAAGATGTCGATGTAGTGGTCGGTCTCGAACCCCTCACGCATCAGGATGTCGAAGCTGATCTGCGCCCGCGGATGCACCTGACCCATGGCCTCCTGGGCATCGTCCGGCAGCAGCGGCACATAGATGGGGTAATGCGGCATCAGCTCGGCGAGAAAGGTGCGGCTCTTCAAACCACAGATGCGCTCGGCCTCGGTGTAGTTCATGTCGAAGAAGTTGCGCCCCACCGCATCCCAGAACGGCGAGTCGCCGGCCTCATCGCTGTGCCCGACGATTTCCACCACCAGGGCATCGGCGAAACGCTCCGGGTGATTGGCCAGAAACAGCAGACGACCGCGCGAATTCAGCTCGGACCAGGCGGTGTCCACCAGCGACCGGTCGACATAGAAGCTGGTCAGCAGGCTGTTGCCGGTCAGGTCGTGGCAGAGCGAGAGCACGTGGATCTTGTTGTGAATCTTCAGCTCGCGGGAGTTGTGCACGAAGGTTTCGTTGCGAAAACTGTAGAACGGCTCGGAATAGCCGGCCGAGGCGACGATGCCGGAACAGCCGACCAGCCGCCCGCTCTCGCTGTCTTCGAGGACGAAGAAGTAGCTCTCTTCGCCATTGAAACTGACCTCGGCAGAAAACGAGGCCTCCGAGGCCGCGATCTTTTCGCGCAGACGGTCGGCATCATCCGGCAGCGAAGTCACACCAACCGGGCTATCCGCGGCCAGACGCTGCACTTCAGCGAGGTCGGCCATTTGCGCGGGGCGCATCACCAGCATGGTGTCACTCCTTTCGAAAAAAGCTCCAGGCGGCACCTGCGCACCACCTGGAAAACGCTGCGGACAGGGCCGCAGCACACACAGAGAGAGTCTTCCCTGGATTCGACTCAAGCCCTCCGTGGCTCGAGCATGTCCGGCCTGGCAGGCCCGCAGCGGGTCATCCCAGGCCGGCGACTCAGGCTTGAGTCAGCTTGGCCACGGCGCGTTCGAGTCGCGCCAGACCTTCATCGATATCGGCATCGTCCACCACCAGGCTCGGGGCGAAACGCACCACGTCCGGACCGGCCTGCAGCACCATCAACCCTTCGAGGGCGGCGGCATCGAGAATCGCCTTGGCCTTGCCCTTCCAGGCATCGCTGAGCACCGCGCCGATCAGCAGGCCGAGGCCGCGTACTTGGCTGAACACGCCGTACTGCTGGCCAATCTGCTCCAGCTTGGTCTTGAAACGCTGATGCTTGGCCTTCACGCCCGCCAGCACTTCAGGGGTGTTGATGGTGTCGATCACCGCCTCGGCCACCGCACAGGCCAGCGGGTTGCCGCCGTAGGTGGTGCCGTGGGTGCCGACGGCCAGGTGCTTGGCCAGCTCACTGGTGGTCAGCATCGCGCCAATCGGGAAACCGCCGCCAAGGCTCTTGGCGCTGGAGAGGATGTCCGGGGTGACGCCGTAATGCATATAGGCGAACAGCGAGCCACTACGGCCCATGCCGCTCTGCACCTCGTCGAACACCAGCAGGGCGTTGTGCTTGTCGCACAGCTCGCGGGCGGCCTGCAGGTAGGCCAGGTCCGCCGGCAGCACGCCGCCTTCGCCCTGAATCGGCTCCAGCACCACGGCGCAGGTCTTGTCCGATACCGCGGCCCGCAGCGCCTCGATATCGTTATAGGGAATGTGGCTGATGCCCTGAATCTTCGGCCCGAAACCATCGGAATACTTCGGCTGGCCGCCGACGCTGACGGTAAACAGGGTGCGCCCGTGGAAGCTGTTGGTCGCCGCGATGATCTCGTACTTGTCCTCGCCGTATTTATCGAAAGCCACGCGCCGGGCCAGCTTGAACGCCGCCTCGTTGGCTTCCGCTCCCGAGTTGCAGAAGAACGCACGCTCGGCAAAGGTGGCGTCGACCAGCTTGTGCGCCAGGCGCAGGGCCGGCTCGTTGGTAAACACGTTGGACACGTGCCACAGCTGATTGGCCTGCTCGGTCAGGGCCCCGACCAGCGCCGGATGACAGTGACCCAGGACGTTGACCGCGATGCCGCCAGCGAAATCGATCAGCTCGCGACCGCTCTGGTCCCAGACTCGCGAACCGGCTCCGCGCACCGGAATAAAGCCGGCGGGGGCATAGTTGGGCACCATCACCTGGTCGAAATCGGCGCGTTGCACCGGGTCGTGCTGAACGGACATCTGGGCTCTCCTGACAAGGAACACCTGCATTGGCTAGCAGGCGATGTGAAGGATTGTAGGGATTGATCCGGGCTTGGCATTGCCGCCATGCGACAACTTCTTATAGCGCCAACCCGAGGAAAACCGGCGCTTTCAGATATGCGACAGAAAGCGTCGGGAAGGCGCAGTTTAAATGCAGCCGGCCCGCTTGGCGCGGATTTATCCAGGGTGCGGAAAAGGATTTTTATGGCCTGCCATCCATGGCGGCCACCCTTCGGGCCGTCGCTGCGCGACGTTAAAAATGACTCCCGGCCATTTTTTATGGCCTGCCATCCGTCGAGCCACCCTTCGGGCCGTCGCTGCGCGACGTTAAAAATTGGCTCCCGGCCATTTTTTATGGCCTGCCATCCGTGGAGCCACCCTTCCGGCCGTCGCTGCGCGACGTTAAAAATGACTCCCAGCCATTTTTTATGGCCTGCCATCCGTGGAGCCACCCTTCGGGCCATCGCTGCGCGACGTTAAAAATTGGCTCCCGGCTATTTTTCAGGCGGGTACCGGCACCACGGTCGGTACCGGCGGGCTGCTCAGGCTAAGGAATTCGATCAACTCACCCTGCTGCGCCATGGCGTCCTGATAGCCCAGCTCGATCAGCTCGTTGCAGTAGCCCGGCTCGAACAGCAGGTAGCTGAGCACCCCCGCGCCACTGGCCCGAGTCGCCCCCGGCCCGCGCAGGAACAGGCGCAGAACCCTGGGCAGCTCGCGGCGATGGCGCGCGGCGATCACGTCCAGCGGCCGGCTCGGCGCAATCACCAGTACGTCTACAGGCTTGAGGCCCAGGCCGCGGGGATGCAGCTCGGGGGGAATCAGCCGACTCATCAGGTTGAGGCGTTCGAGCAGCTCGATATCGCTTTCCAGGCTGTCGATAAAGGTGCTGTTGAGCATATGCCCCCCGATCTGCGCCAGGCTCGGTGGGCGCACATGTTGCGGCCGCGGCACGTCGCGGCTGGCATTTTCTGCGGGATTGCCACTGACCCCCACCACCAGCACCCGAGTCGCCCCCAGGTGCAGCGCGGGACTGATCGGGGCCGGCTGACGTACCGCCCCATCGCCGAAGTATTCGCGGTTGATCTTCACCGGCGGAAAGATCAGCGGGATCGAGGCGCTGGCCAGCAGGTGCTCCAGGCCCAGGCGGGTTGGCACGCCGACCCGGCGGTGGCGGAACCAGGGATCGATGGTGGCGCGGCCCTGGTAGAAGGTCACCGCCTGACCACTTTCATAACCGAAGGCAGTCACCGCCACGGCGCGCAGCTGACGCTGACGCACGGCGGCGGCGATTCCGGTGAAATCCAGTTCGCGGCGCAGCAGTTCGGCCAGCGGCGAGCTGTCGAGCAGCGCCACCGGGATATCGCCCCCCAGCCCGAGCAGACTATGGCCGATAAAACGACTGGCCTGGTGCAGCACCCCCGGCCAGTCGCTGCGGTACACCTGATGGGTATGAAAACCCTGCCAGACAGCCGTCAGGCGGCGCACCGCCTCGGTGAAATGCAGCGCCCCGCAGGCCAGGCCCACCGCATTGATGGCCCCGGCCGAGGTGCCGACGATAACCGGAAAGGGATTGTGCGCCGCATCGGGCAGCAGATCGGCAATGGCCGCCAGCACCCCCACCTGATAAGCCGCACGCGCGCCACCACCGGAAAGGATCAGCCCGGTCACCGGCTGGCTGGAAGGGGCGAACTGCGACATAGGCTTTTCCGAAGGTTTATGGCCAGTATAGGAGCGACTCCGCGTGGAAGAAACGCGACCGGACAGGACCGACGCGCCCGCGGCGGACCGGGTTCAGGCGTACGAACTCAGGCCGGCCGCTTCTTGTAGAGTTTCTTCTCGCCGGGCGGACGGGTCTTGAAGCGGCGGTGCGCCCACAGGTACTGCTCGGGGCAGGCGGTGATCGCCTGCTCGATCCACTGGTTGACCCGCACGCAGTCGGCCTCCTCGCTCTCGCCAGGGAAGTCGGCCAGCGGCGGATGAATGGTCAGGCGATAGCCCTGGCCGCCGGGCAGGCGCTGCTGGGTAAAGGGAATCACCCGGGCTCGGCCCATGCGGGCGAACTTGCTGGTGGCGGTGACGGTGGCCGCCGGCACGCCGAACAGCGGCACAAACACGCTGCGCTGCGCGCCGTAATCCTGATCCGGGGCATACCAGACCACCCCACCTGCGCGCAGCAGCTTGAGCATGCCGCGCACATCGTCGCGGCCAATCACCCCAAGCAGGCGCTGCTCGCGGCCACGGCGCTGGATATAGTCGAACAGCGGGTTCTTGTGCGGCCGGTACATGCCATACATATCCTGTTGCAGGCCGAGCAGGCCGCCGCCCATCTCCAGGGTGGTGAAATGCAGCGCCATCAGGATCACGCCCTGGCCATCGGCCTCGGCCTGGCGCAGATGCTCCAGCCCTTCGATGGTGCCCAGGCGCGCCAGACGAGCGGCCGGCCACCACCAGGCAATGGCCATCTCGAAGAAGGTGATGCCGGTGGACGCGAAGTTTTCCTTGAGCAGGGCCTTGCGCTCGGCCGCCGGCATCTGCGGAAAACACAGCTGCAGGTTGCGTGCAGCAATCTTGCGCCGTGAGCTGGCCAGGCGGTACATCAGCGCCCCCAGGCCACGCCCCAGCCCCAGCAGCACCTTATAAGGCAGCTGGGCGATCAACCACAGCAGGCCCAGCCCCAGCCATAACAGCCAGAAACGCGGATGCAAAAACGCAGCATGAAAAACCGGACGTTCCATAAACAGGTCCAATGCCCCAACAAAGCGCGGCATTCTATCAGGAGTTTGCCGACCGCTGGCCCGAGCGGCGGTTTGCCTCCCCCTCAACTTGCGAGCGAGCGGCGTTCTCGCTATAAGTCCGGGCTACTTTTATAAAGCCGCTATAAGGCCGCATCAGGCAGACCATGAGCCAAGCCGATCTCCTCGCGCAAGACCCCGTATTCCAACTCAAGGGCAGCATGCTGGCCATCACCGTGATGGAACTGGCGTACAACGACCTCGAGCGCCTCGACCAACAGCTGAGCGAAAAAGTCGCCCAGGCCCCGGCCTTTTTCAGCAACACCCCGCTGGTACTGGCCCTGGACAAGCTGCCGGAAGGCGAAGGCAACCTCGACCTCGCCGCCCTGATGGCCGTATGTCGCAAACATGGCCTGCGCACCCTGGCAGTGCGCGCCAACCGCGAAGCCGATATTGCGGCCGCCGAAGCACTGGACATGCCGGTTCTGCCACCTTCCGGTGCCCGCGAACGGCCCATCGACCTGGCCCCGGCAAAGCCGGAAAAGCCCGCCGAACCGGAAGTGCGACCGAGCAAGATCATCACCAGCCCGGTACGCGGCGGCCAGCAGGTATATGCCCAGGGCGGCGACCTGATCGTCCTGGCGCCGGTCAGCGCCGGCGCGGAACTTCTCGCCGATGGCAACATCCATGTTTACGCGCCCATGCGCGGCCGCGCCCTCGCAGGTATCAAGGGCAACGCCAAGGCACGCATCTTCTGCCAGCAGATGGGCGCGGAACTGCTGTCCATCGCCGGCCAGTACAAGGTCGCCGAAGACCTGCGCCGCGACCCCCTGTGGGGCGAGGCGGTACATGTCAGCCTGTCGGGTGACGTGTTGAACATCACCCGCCTTTAACGGATACTGCGGCCACTTTTCAAACAGGGCAACCGGAAGCCTGAAACGGGCCACGGAACCTGCGTTTTCTCTATATTTTGGGGTGAATCACCTTGGCCAAGATCCTCGTAGTTACATCCGGCAAGGGTGGCGTCGGTAAAACCACCACCAGCGCCGCCATCGGTACCGGCCTCGCCCTGCGCGGGCACAAGACGGTTATCGTCGACTTCGACGTCGGCCTGCGCAACCTCGACCTGATCATGGGCTGCGAGCGCCGTGTGGTGTACGACTTCGTCAACGTGGTCAACGGCGAAGCGACCCTCTCGCAAGCACTGATCAAGGACAAGCGCCTGGAAAACCTCTACGTGCTGGCCGCCAGCCAGACCCGTGACAAGGACGCCCTGACCCAGGACGGCGTCGAGAAAATCATCAACGAACTGCGCGAAACCTTCGAATACGTGGTCTGCGACTCGCCGGCCGGTATCGAAAAGGGCGCGCACCTGGCCATGTACTTCGCCGATGAGGCGATTGTCGTGACCAACCCGGAAGTCTCCTCGGTACGTGACTCCGACCGCATGCTCGGCCTGCTGGCCAGCAAATCGCGCCGCGCCGAGAAAGGCGAAGAGCCGATCAAGGAGCACCTGCTGCTGACCCGCTACAACCCGGAGCGCGTCACCAAGGGTGAAATGCTCGGTGTGGAAGACGTCGAGGAAATCCTCGCCATCCGCCTGCTCGGCGTGATTCCGGAGTCGCAAGCCGTACTCAAGGCCTCGAACCAGGGCGTGCCGGTCATCCTCGACGACCAGAGCGACGCGGGCCAGGCCTATAGTGACGCAGTCGACCGCCTGCTCGGCAAGGAAGTAGCCCACCGCTTCCTCGACGTGCAGAAGAAAGGACTCATGCAACGCCTGTTTGGAGCGCGCTAATGAATATTTTCGACTTCTTTCGTGAACGCAAAAAGGAAACCACTGCGTCCATCGCGAAAGAGCGTCTGCAGATCATCGTCGCCCACGAGCGCGGCCAGCGCAGCCAGCCGGACTACCTGCCGGCCCTGCAGCAAGAACTGGTCGAAGTGATCCGCAAGTACGTGAATATCGACTCGGATCAAGTGCAGGTTGCACTGGAAAACCAGGGCAGCTGCTCGATCCTGGAACTCAACATCACCCTGCCGGATCGTTAATCCGTATCTGCAGGCGCAACCAGACCAGATGGCGGCCTTAAGGGCCGCCATTTTATTTCAGCCCTGCACCGAACCTGTAGGAGCGGCGGGGGCACCTAGCCTTGTCCGCGAAGCTTTTAACCAGCAACGACAAAGCCATCGCAGGCAAGCCCGTTCCTACACCAGCAGACCGACGCGCACCCAAGAAGCCCATGCCGCTAAGCCAAGTAGAAATTCTCCACCAGGACGCCGCCCTGCTGGTGATCAACAAGCCCACCCTGCTGCTCTCGGTGCCCGGCCGCGCCGAGGACAACCGCGACTGCCTGGTGACCCGCCTGCAGGAAAATGGCTACCCGGAAGCGCGCATCGTCCATCGCCTGGACTGGGAAACCTCGGGGATCATCGTCCTGGCCCGCGACGCCGACAGCCACCGCGAACTGTCGCGGCAGTTCCACGACCGCGAAACCGAGAAGGCCTACACCGCGCTGTGCTGGGGACAGCCCGAGCTGGACAGCGGCAGCATCGACCTGCCGCTGCGCTACGACCCGCCGACCAAGCCGCGCCATGTGGTCGACCATGAGCAGGGCAAACACGCCCTGACCTACTGGAAGGTGCTGGAACGCTGTGGTGATTACTGCCGCATCGAACTGACGCCGATCACCGGCCGTTCGCACCAGTTGCGCGTGCATATGCTGTCCATCGGCCACCCGCTGCTGGGTGACGGTCTGTATGCCCACGAACAGGCCCTGGCCGCCTATCCGCGCCTGTGCCTGCACGCCAGCATGCTCAGCCTGAGCCATCCGCAGACCGGCGAGCGTATGCGCTTCGAGTGCCCCGCACCCTTCTAGCCTCGCAGGGTGGATGACGCTTCACCCATCCACCACTGCATTGGTGGATGAAAAAAGCGTCATCCACCCTCCACACCCGCTGTAGCCCGACGGCCATCCGGGGCGGCGCTGGCGGCCATCCGGGGCGGCGCTGGCGGCCATGCGCTCGGCAGGGCCTGCCTGGGAGCGGCCCATGGTCGCAATTGGCTGCGCCTACAAAATGCATCGCGGGCATGGCCCGCTCCCAAGCCCGCTGAGGCTTGCACATGGATATTGAATCTACGCGCAGCGCCCTATTTCCTGCAGGCATAAGCTATTCGACAACGTTCTAAACCCACCCTTGAAGCCGCTTCCGGCTGCCAACATATTTTTTTCCAGCGGGGCGCGAAGCCTCAGCCTCGAACCCCGCAAACACGTCTCTGGTCAACTCACCACAGGAGGTCTGCGATGTACGAGTCCCTACTTAACATCCCTGGCGGCCTGCTCGCCGAGTTCGAACGGCTGCAGCGCGAGCTGCAGGACGACTTCGCCAATCTCGGCCGGCCCGGCAGCATCCGTGCCCTGGCCAGCGGTGCCTTCCCGGCCATCAATGTCGGCAGTACGCCGACCAGCATCGAGGTCTATGCCTTCGCCCCCGGCCTGGATCCGGCAAAGCTGGATATCCAGCTCGTCCAGGGCCTGCTGTCGATTAGCGGTGAACGCGCGAGCGCCAAACCGGGCGACAACGGCACCCTCTCGGTCTATGCCAACGAGCGCTTCGCCGGCCATTTCAAGCGCACCGTGAACCTGTCCAAGGACGCCAATCCGGACAAGGTCGAAGCCAGCTACCGCAACGGCGTGCTGCATATCAAGGTGGCGCGGCACGAGGCGGCGCAACCCAAACGCATCAGCATCCAGTAGCCCTTGCAGACAAAGGAGGAATCGCCATGAACGACAAACAGGCAGTCAGCCGTAGCGAACGCCCCGAGGAGACCCGGACCCTGCTACCGCTGGTGGATGTATTCGAAGACAGGGATGGCATTCTGCTGATCGCCGATCTGCCCGGCGTGCCCAAGGACAAGCTCGAACTGCGGATCGACAACGACACCCTGCTGATCGAGGGCGAGATCGTCCAGGATGCCCCGGAGCAACTGGAGGCGGCCTATGCCGAAGTGCGTCTGTCGCGCTACCGCCGGGCCTTCAGCCTGAGCAGCGAACTGGACAGTGAGCGGATCGACGCGCAGCTGCGCGATGGCGTGCTCAACCTGCGCATTCCCAAACACGCCCATGCGCAACCGCGCAAGATCGAAGTCAAGGTTGTCTGAACCACCAGAGCGGCCGCGTCTATTTTGCCGGCCGCGGCCGCTCGCAACCTGGAGGTCATCGATATGGAAAAACTCAGTGAACTGAAACAAGGCCTGGAAGAAACCTGGCACTCGCTCAGCGAGGGCTGGCGTCACCTGCGCGAACGCACCAGCGGCACTCTGACCCGCTTCACTCCATCGTCCAAGGGCAAGACGCCGGCAGAGCGCGCGCAAACCGCCGACTTCCCCTCGGCGGACTGGGCGCTGCTGGCAGGCGATGTATTCGAGGACAACGACAAGTTCGTCGTGCGCCTGGAAGTGCCCGGCCTGGACAAGCACAACTTGGACATAGAAGTACGCAACGACCTGCTGATCGTTCGCGGCGAGAAGCACTCCGAGCAGGAGTCCAGCAGCGGCCAGTACCGCGTGCGCCAGTGCGCCTTCGGCAGCTTCCACCGCAGCATCCCGCTGACAGTGCCAGTGCTGGCCGACAAAGCCTCGGCCAGCTACCGCAATGGCGTGCTGCGTATCGAACTGCCCAAGGCAGAGCGCAGTGGTGGCCGGCGTATCGAGGTGCGCGGCGAATAGGAGCGGTTGCGCCGAGCAGATGCAATCCGGGCAGCGGTAGCTGCCATAAGATCGCTCCCGGATTGCATCCGGGCTAGGGAACTGTATGCAGCCGCCCTTCAGCTCGCACAGCATAACAATTGATAAGCATTAGCATTATGAATTAAGGTTCGCGCTTTCCTGCCCGCCGCCGCAGGAGCGTTTTTGGAGCCTTGTATGTTCGACCTGCAAAGCGTCAGCTTCAGCTTGTCCGATCGAACCCTGTTGCACCCGCTCAGCCTGAGCATCGCCCACGGGCAGATGGTTGGCCTGATCGGGCATAACGGTTCCGGCAAATCCACCCTGCTGAAACTGCTGGCCCGCCAGCAGGCACCGAGCCATGGCAGCCTGAGCCTGGACGGCAAAACCCTCGCCGACTGGCAGGAACGCGCCTTTGCCCGGGAAGTGGCCTACCTGCCGCAGCAGTTGCCGGCGGCTTCCAGCCTGACGGTGCGCGAGCTGGTGGGTTTCGGTCGTTACCCCTGGCACGGTCTGCTCGGCCGCTTCAGCCAAAAGGATCATGAAAAAGTGGCTCAGGCCCTGAGCCTGACCGATACCGAGCGCTTCGCCGAGCGCCTGGTCGACAGCCTGTCCGGCGGCGAACGGCAGCGCGTCTGGCTGGCCATGCTGCTGGCCCAGGACAGCCGCTACCTGCTGCTCGACGAACCGACCTCGGCCCTCGATATCGCCCACCAGGTGGAAGTCCTGGCCCTGGTGCGCGATCTCAGTCAGCGCCTGGATCTGGGCGTGGTGGTGGTGCTGCACGACATCAATATGGCCAGCCGTTATTGCGACCGCCTGATCGCCCTGCACAGCGGCCGCCTGCTGACCCAGGGCACGCCGCAGGAACTGATGACCGACAGCACCCTGGAAGCCATCTACGGCATCCCCATGAATGTGCTGCAGCATGCCGGCCAACCCATCGCCGTGGTGAACTGATGCGCGCCTGGCTTGCGCTCTGCCTGCTGCTGATCGGCTGCGTTGCCCAGGCTGCGCCGCCGCAACGCATCGCGGTGATCGACTGGGGCATCGCCGAAACCCTGCTGGGCCTGGGCGTCACCCCCATCGCCGTGGCGCAGACCGAAGGCTATCGACGCTGGGTCGGCACGCCCGCGTTGCCGGAGGATGTCGTCGACCTCGGCCTGCGAATCGAGCCCAATCTGGAATTGCTCAGCCAGCTCAAGCCCGACCTGATCCTGATCACGCCGCAGTTCGCGGCCAGCCGCGCGCAGCTCGAACGCATCGCCCCGGTACAGTCCCTGGCCATCTATACCCGCGAAGCGGAAGGCTATGTCGGCGCGCAACAGGTCACCCGCGAGCTGGCCGCCCTGCTTGAGCGCAAGGCCGAAGGCGAAGCGCTGATCGAGCGGATCGACGCCAGGCTGCTGCAGGTACGCCAGCGCCTGAGCCTGTACCCGTTGCCCGCTTTCTATATCGCCACCTTTCTCGACGCCCGGCATGTGCGCCTGTTCGGCAAACAGAGCCTGTACCAGGGCGTGCTGGATCGCGTCGGCCTGCGCAACGCCTGGCAGGGTCCGACCAACTACTGGGGCTTTACCCAGGCGGGGATCGAGCGTCTGGCTGAACAACCGCAGGCCGCGCTGATCTATCTCGAACCCCTGCCGCCCGGCACCGCCCAGGGCCTGGCCGCCAGCGCCCTGTGGCAGCGCCTGCCCATGGTGCGCGAGCAGCGCGTGTATGGCCTGCCGCCGGTGTGGAGTTTCAATGGGTTGCTGGCCGCCGAACGCTTCGCCGGCCTGCTCGAACAACGTCTGAGCGAGGAATATGGTCATGACTGAATCCGTGGCCCGCCTGCCGCTCGGCCCACGCCAGGGCTTCAATGCCAGCCCCTTCTGGTTGTGCGCCCTGCTCCTGCTCGGCGTAGCGGCGCTGGTCATCAACGACCTGACCCTGCGCCTGCCCGGCACCCCCTGGCTACAGGCACTCTGGCAGCCAGACGAAGGCGATATCCGCCAATTGGTGGTGCATTACAGCTGGTTGCCGCGCCTGTGCATGGCCGCATTGTGTGGCGCGACCCTGGCCCTGGCCGGTACGGTGATGCAGCAGGTGCTGCGCAACCCTCTGGCCTCGCCCACCACCCTGGGCGTGGCCAGCGGCGCACAACTGGCCCTGGTGGTCGCCACCCTGTGGGCCCCCGGCCTGCTGCTGATCGGCCGTGAGTGGGTGGCCATGGCCGGTGGCGGAGCCGCGGCGCTGCTGGTGTTCAGCCTGGCCTGGAAGCGCGGTCTGGCACCCTTGACCCTGATCCTCGCCGGCCTGGTGGTCAGCCTATACCTGAGCGCACTGAACACCAGCCTGATGCTGATCCAGCAGCAGGACATGAACGCGGTATTTATCTGGGGTTCGGGCTCACTCAGCCAGAACAGCTGGAACGGCGTGGACTTCCTGCTGCCGCGCCTGGGCCTCGGCCTGCTTCTGCTGCTGCCCTTGCTGCGCCCCCTGGGCCTGCTCGAACTCGACGACAATGGCGCGAAAAGCCTCGGCGTGCCGCTACAGTTTCTGCGCTTTTCCAGCCTGACCCTGGCGGTATTCCTCAGCGCCTGCGTGGTCAGCGTGGTCGGGGTGATCGGCTTTATCGGCCTGGCCGCACCGGCCCTGGTGAGACTGCTCGGTGCGCGCACGCTGCGCGCCCGACTGATCTGGGCACCAACCCTGGGGGCGCTGCTGCTGTGCGTGACCGACCTGAGCATCCAGTACCTGGCCGGCAGCCTGGCCGAGCTGATCCCCACCGGTGCCGCCACCGCCCTGCTCGGCGCGCCGCTGCTGCTCTGGCTGCTGCCGCGGCTGCAACTGAGCGGCGGCCAACCCCAGGGCGAAAGCGCCGCGGCACCCCTGCGTTACCCGCGCCCGACGCTGCGCTTGCTGCAGCTGGGCGCTGTGCTGCTCGCCAGCCTGTTGCTGGCACTGGCCATCGGCAAGGGGCTCGAAGGCTGGCAATGGCAGCTCAGCGACCTGCAATTGCTCGACTGGCGCTTGCCGCGGGTGACGGCTGCCGCGGCGGCCGGCTTGATGCTGGCCATCGCCGGCACACTGATCCAGCGCCTGACCGGCAACCCCATGGCCAGCCCGGAAGTGCTGGGCATCAGCGCCGGTGCCGCGCTCGGGTTGATCGCCGTGCTGTTTCTGCTGCCCTACTCCGGGCTGCCGGCGCAGCTCGCCCTCGGCGGCCTGGGCGCGCTGCTGACCTTGCTGTTGCTGCTGGGCATGAGCCGACGCAGTGGCTTCGCCGCGGAACGGGTGCTGCTGATCGGCATCGCCATCAGCGCGTTTTTCGATGCGCTGCAGGTGATCATCCTCGCCGGCGGCGACCCGCGCGGGCAGAACCTGCTGAGCTGGTTGTCCGGCTCGACCTATTTCGTCACCGCACAGACGGCCTTCGGCGTGCTGCTGTGCGCCGCGCTGCTGCTGTTGGCGGCCCTGCCCTGCGCACGCTGGCTGGAGCTGCTGCCCTTGGGCGACAGCAGCGCCAAGGCCCTGGGCGTGCACCTGGGCAAGAGCCGTTTCTACCTGCTGCTGCTCGCCGCGCTGCTGACCGCCGGCGCGACCCTGGTCGTCGGCCCGCTGAGCTTTATCGGCTTGCTCGCTCCACACCTGGCGCGCCTGCTTGGTCTGACCCGCGCCCTGCCGCAACTGCTGGGCTCGGCGCTGCTTGGGGCGACGGTGATGGTGCTGGCCGACTGGCTGGGACGCAATCTGCTGTTCCCGATCCAGCTCCCCGCCGGCCTGCTCGCCTCGCTGGTGGGCGGTGCCTACTTTATGCTGTGTCTGCGTAAGCGTTGATAGGCCGAATGGGGGGACTCCCCGGATTACGCCAAGGCTTATCCGAACGACGAGACTGCAATCGGTGGGGTGCGCCGTGCGCGCCATAAATTGGCGCTGGCCCCGGTGCGCACGGCGCACCCTACGAAGTGGAGGCCTTGTGTCGGAGCGGCTGTGGCGTTATCAGCCGCCGTCGCTCAATCCAGCTCGCCGCCTTCTGCCGGCGGGCAGTCGAGGTGGGGACAGTTGTCGCACATGGCCATGGCCAGCTGATTGCGGATGCAGCAGGTGCGGCGCTGCCGCCAGGGCGTCTGGCCTTGGCCCTGTTCGATATAGCGCACCGGCTCGAACAGCGGGTTGCGCGAGCCGTCCGGGCGCAGCCGGGTTTGCAGTAGCGCATGGCCATGGGCCAGGGTCGCAGCGGGAAACGGCAAGCGGCCCAGGGTGCTCATAAACCATTCGACATAGTTGCCGGCGTTGCTCCACAGCACCCGCGGCGCGACCTTGCGGTAGCGGTTAAGGGCGGCGATAAAGGGTGCGAGGTTGTCATCCAGCAGACCGGAAAAACGCTCGAAACCATCGTTTGGCGGATTGCTCCAGCGCTCGCCCTCGCCGGGTAGCTTGAAGGCCTCGGGCAGGCCATCGGCCCCCACCACCACCTCGAGCCCATCGAAATCCAGCGGCAGTCGCCAGTTGAGAATCAGCCCCGCCGCCAGCACCGGCGGTATCAGGCGCAGAAAGTAGTACTTCGACCAGAGCGACAGCAGCGCGCGGCGGTCGCCATCGGCGTGCTCGGGGCCGAAACGCAGCAGCCACTCCTCCAGCCGCTGCGGCTCGACGAAGTCCCGCGCCGGCAAAGCCGGGCGGGGATCGTCGTGCAGGGTCAGCACGTCGCGATAGTGGGCGAACTGGCCCTGAAACAGCGGAGCAATGGCTGGGATCAACTTAAGTCTCTCGTCATGCGCAGGCGCTGGCGGGGGTACGCGGTCGGCGGCCCTGCTCCAGCAGCGCGTCGACCACTTCCTGGGAGCGTACCGACAGCACCGACAACAGGGTATCGCTCAGGCCATGGCTGGCCTCGCAGCAGCCTTGCAGGTAGATATTGGGGAGGAACCCGGCCTGGGTCGGCAAACGGTAGCTGCGCTCCACTTCGCCGGCGGCCAGGTAATGGCTGAGGCCTTCAAGCAGGCGCTGGTGGCCGTCGCGGCGGTAACCGGTGGCGAGCACCACGCCGTCGAACTCACGCACCTCGTTGTGGCCGTTGTGGCTATCACTGAGGCTCAGACGAATACCTTCGGCGACGGCCTCGACCCCATGGATCTGCCGGTTGGCCAGCAGCCGCTGGGTTCTGCGCCCGGTGATGGACTGCTGATACAAGCCCTGGTAGATGCGCTCGATCAGGTCCAGATTGACCACTGAATAGTTGGTATGGGCGTGGGCGCGGATCAGCTCCTGGCGCACGGCATGGGGTTGCTGGTAGATCAGGTCGGTGTACGAGGGGTCGAAAATCTCGTTGACGAAGGGGCTGTCGTCCGCCGGGCGCAGGGCCTGGCTACGCATGATCAGGGAAACCTCGGCCTGCGGGAAGCGCCCGGTAAGGTCGCTGAAGATTTCCGCCGCGCTCTGCCCGGCACCGATCACCGCCAGGCGCTGGGGCTGCTCACCCCCGCCACCCAGGGCCTCGATGCGCTCGCGATACTGCGAGGAATGGAGCACCCGCGGCTCGTCGCGCAATGGCCGAAACGCCTCGGGGATCGACGGCAGGCCGCCGATGCCGACCACCAGGTTACGGGTTACCCGCGCCCGGGTGCGGCCGTCGGCGTAACGCGAAATCACCCGCAGGCGCTGCACTTCGCCCTGCTCCTCGATGGCCTCGACGGCGATCACTTCCTCGCCGTAATGCACGCGCTCGGCGAAGTGACCGGCGGCCCAGCCCAGGTAGTCGTTGTACTCGACGCGCGAGGGGTTGAAGCTGCCGATATTGATAAAGGGCTCCAGACGGCGTTTCTGGTGCAGGTAGTTGATAAAGGTAAAGCGGCTCGCCGGATTGCGCAGGGTTGCCAGGTCCTTGAGAAAGGAGATCTGCATGCGACTGTCTTCCAGCAGCATGCCGCCGTGCCATTCGAAGGCCGGCTTCTTTTCCAGGAAGCAGCAGCGCAAGCCGCCTTCGCGCCCCCGTCGATCCTCTTCCAGGGCTACGGCAATGGCCAGGTTGGCCGGGCCGAAACCCAGGCCGATTACGTCGTATTCCAGTGTTTCAATACTCATGTCTGGCACCGATTCTGTGGTCTGTGGCTGGTAATGGGACGCCGTGCGTCCCGCCTAACCTCATCAGTGGCCGCGTTATGCGCGGCTCGTGTTATTGCCGCACGCCTCAGCTCAGCAGAGCGGGCAGCGCGCAAAAAAAGTCTCCCGCTCCAGCACCATCAGCGCGGCGCGTTTATGCGGAAAGTCGAACTCCTTGTGCCTGGCGAAACCCAGCGCCTGCAAATGCTGGATCATCCGCGCGTTGTCGGCGCGCGGTTCACAGACGATGCGCTGAGTTCGCGGCTCGTCGAGAAACAGGTAGTGCACCAGGGCAGCGAGCCAGGCGGCGACCTTGTGCGGACCGCGATGGGCATCCTCGCCAACCAGCATATGGATGCCGCGGTCGTAATCCTCGGCCGGATAGAAGGGCGCGATGCGGTCCTCCTTGGCCCAGTAGGCTTCGTAATAGGCAAAGGGCTGCTCGTCGAAGGCAGCGACCAGGGTCAGCACCCGCGGATCGACGGCCAGGTTTTCGAGGTAAGCGCGGTGCTGTTCCAGGTCACCTTCTTCCTGCCAGAAGGCCGCCACCCGCGGGTGGTTCTGCCAGCGGTTGAAGCGCTGTAGATCGCCCTCGATATCCAGGCTGCGCAGGGCAATCCATGCACCGAGGCGGGCATCGAAGCGCCGATAGACTTCGCCGACCGGCTTCGGCGCGCGCCGCGGATGACGCCGCCCGCTTGGGTGCATCACCAGACTTTGCGGATAACTGGAGCTGGCCGGGGCGCGTACAAAGCGCCCCGGCAGTTGCCAGAACATGCTGCGCTCGATCAGCCACAGCCCCTCTGCATCGCCCTTAACCAACAAGCCGCGCGCCAGCAGCGCCGGGTCGACTTCGTCGAGCCTCAGCGCCACGGTCTGGCAGGCGGCATCGCCTGCGAAGCAGGCGTACGCCAGCAGTTCGAGGGCTGCGACCTGGGCCTGCAGGGACAGCTCCACAGGTTGCAGCACCGGCCCTGTGCCGTGCTGCAGGCGGCGGGCGCGCAGCAGCGGCTGCTCGTCCAGGCGCAGGGCCAGGCAATCACCATCGTCGGCGAGGCTCAGCCGCTGCCCATCGGGCAACGGCAGGCTGCGGGGCGGCTTACCAGGCATAGCTGGCACTGGCGATGAGATTGCGACGATTGCCGTACCAGCAGTAGTAGTCGCAGGCGGTGATGTATTCCTTGTCGGTCAGGTTGTTGGCATTGAGCTGAACCCGGAAGTTGTCCCAGTCGTAACTGACCATGCCATCGAGAATGGTGTAGGACGGCACTTCCAGGGTTTCCGTGTTATCCCCGTAGCTGGAGCTGGTATGCCGAGCCCCTGCGCCGAAGGCCAGGCCATCGAGCACGCCGCCACGAACCCGGTAACGGGCCCAGATCGACGCCATCTCGTCGGCGACGTTGGCCGGGGTCTTGCCTTTTTCCGCCGCGCGGGTGGTTTTGGTGGTTTCCGGGTCGAGCTTGGTATAGCTGGCCACCAGGCTCAGGCTCTCGGTGACGTTGGCCTGGGCCTCCAGTTCGATGCCGCGGCTGCGCACTTCACCCAGCTGGGTCTGAATCCCTCCGGTCAGGGTTTTGCGCACGTTTTCCTGAGTCAACTCGAACAGTGCAACGTTGAACGAGCCATCGAACCCTGGAGGCTGATACTTCAAGCCCAACTCTTTCTGCTCGCCCTGCTCCGGCTCGAAAGGCTTGCCGGTGCTGGTATTCAGGTCGGTAACCGGCAGGAAGAATTCGGAATAGCTGGCATAGGGCGTCAGGCCGTTGTCGAAGATGTAGGCAACACCGGTGCTCCAGGTGAAATCCTCGTCGCGGACATTGAAGCCGACACCGGTGCTGTCATTGTCGAAATCGGTGCGCGACTTGTCGTAGCGCCCACCCAGCAGGAAAACCCAACGGTCATCGAGCTTGAGCTGCTCCTGGAAGTAGAAGCCGATCTGATCGGCGCGGGTCTGTTTGCGCTGCAATGCGCCGGGATCGATCGACTGGCCGTAGGTCGGGGTAATGGTGCCGACGAGGGGCAAGGTCACAGTGGCGGAATTCTTGGGGTTGTAGATATCCAGCAGCGGCACGCTGGGGAAGCTGGCGTCGTTGGCCGGGCTGCGGTCGTCGATCTTCAGCTGCTGGTAGTCGACGCCGAGCAGCAGGCTGTTCTCCCAGCCATTGCCGATCCAGTTGCCGAGCAGGCGGTTGTCCACCGAAACGTTGTCCGCCTGGCCGTCGCGGTAAGTCAGGCCACGGGCGATCAGGCTCTGGCTCGGGTCGAGGCCGGGGAAGGAGTCGTTGACATAGCCGAGGCTGTAAAGCTGACGCAGCTCCAGATCCATATGGCCGTAGCGCAGGTTCTGCTGGAAATCCCAGGCATCGCTAAGTCGATGGTTGAATTCATAGCCCAGGGTGTACTGGGTGCGGTTGAACTTCTCGTAACCGGGGTCGCCGACGGCGGTATCGGTGTCGATCTTGCCGTTCGGGTTGGAGGCGATGGTGCCGCTGGCCGGAAGAAACTGCAGCTGCGGGTCCGAGTTGTCCTTCTGGAAACTGGCCAGCAGGGTCAGGGAGGTGTCGGCATCGAAGTTCATGGTCAGCGACGGGGCCAGCAGCAGGCGCTCGGCGTCCACGTCGTCGACCTGGGTGCCGGTGTCGCGGCTCAGGGCCACCACGCGGTACAGCAGATCGCCCTGCTCGTCGAGTTTGCCGCCCACATCCAGGCTCAGCTGCTTGCGATCATAGCTGCCGTATTGAACGCCAATTTCATTCTTGTGCTCGGCGCTCGGGCGCTTGCTCTGCAGATTGATCAGGCCGCCCGGCGGGGTCTGACCGTAGAGCACCGAGGACGCGCCCTTGAGCACCTCGATACGTTCGAGCATAAAGGGGTCGATCTGCCAGCTGTAGAAGGCGCTGGAGTAGATGCGCGAGCCGTCCATAAACAGGCCGTTGTTGGCCTGCTTGAAGCCGCGAATGATAAACCAGTCCTGCTTGTTGTCCTCGCCATAGAAGCCCGCCTGAACGCCCGGCACATAACGCAGGGCATCGCTGACGGTCTGTACGTTGCGGTCGTCCATCTGCTCCTGGGTGACCACCGAAACCGAGCGTGGGGTTTCGTTGAGCGGGGTGTTGATCTTGGTCGCGCTGCGGCTGTTCTTCGCCACGTAGCCCTGGTCTTCGCCGACCGGGCTGTCCAGCTCGCCGGTGATGCGCATGCTCTCCAGTTCGACGGGCTCATCCGCCGCCTGCAGCGGGCTGGCCAATAATGCCAGGGCATAGCCCATGGCCAGCGGCAGCTGCGCCTTGTTGAATGGGCACTTTGACAACCGGTACTTCGCTAAGCGCTGCATCAAACACTCCCCAGATAAAATACTAATCAGAATTATTCTCATTAACTCGAACTTCCACCACTAAGACGAATGCCGGCGCAAAAAATTTAGCGATTAGTCGATTTATTTTTCCCTGCCCCTCAACCCAGCGCCGCCAGGTAGCGGCTTACCTGCTCCAGGGTCTTTGGCGCGCGCACGATGCCCAGGTGGTCGGCGTCGATCAGGCTATGGCTGGCGGCGCGGCCGAGGGCCTGTTCCAGGCCCTGCCCCAGCAGTGCGGCGCGCCCTTCGGGCCGGGTCGCCCACCAGCAATGCGGGCGCACCTTGACCCTCGGCAATTGGTAGCCAGCGCAGAGGCGGCGCATCTGCTGCTCGACCGACCAGGCAAACAGCAGCTCCTGCAGGCTCTGGCTGGCCACGGCGTCGAGCCCCTGGCCCAGCAACCACTGCCTGCAGGCCTGCGGCCAATCCAGCGGGGGCAGCGCTTCGAGCCGCGCGAGCAGATCGTCCAGCGCGCCGGCCGACAGCTCCGGCACCAGCAAGCGCAGGTGCTCGCCGAGGCGCGCGCGGGCCTGGGGATGGCGGCTGTCGTCCTCGGGAATTTCCGTGCCAGGCACATAGCAATCCACCAGGCCGAGAAAGGCCACGGTCTGGCCGCGGGCTTCCAGACGCGCGGCCAGTTCCAGCGCCAGGCTGCCACCCAGGGACCAGCCCAGCAGGTGATAAGGCCCCTCGGGCTGCTGGCGCAGCAAGGCGGCCAGGTAGGCGTCGACCATCTCGCCCAGGCTGCCGTCGCGCCATTCGGGGTCGACAAAGCTGCGGCACTGCAAACCGAACACCGCGCGCTGGCCTTCCAGCCTGGCCGTCAACGGCTGGTAACCGGTGACCCGGCCGGTCACCGGATGCGGGCAGAACAACGGCAGCGCAGCCGGGGTCTGTCGCGACAGTTGCAGCAGCGGCACCGGGCCTGCTCCGGCTGTTGTCCCGGCCAGATTGAGCAACGCCAGCAGCTCGGCGCGATAGGCCGCGGCCAGGGCCTGCACCGTGCTTTCGTGCAACTGGCTGGGGGCGTATTCCCAGGCCAGGCTGAGTTCGCCGTCGAACACCTGGCCATTGACCGTGAGCAAGCTGCCCAGCGGGTTGCCGGCGGCCTGTTGCGCACCGCCGCCCGCCAGCGGACGGAACCAGCCGTTGGCCTCGCCGCCGGCATATTGGCCGAGGTAGTTGAAGGTCACCTGCGCCTGCGGCAGGGCGGCCAACGCGGCTTGTGCAGCCGGCTCGCCGAGCCAGCGCAGCGCGCCATAACCGACACCGCCATTGGTGACCTGTTGCAACTGCGTCTGCACGCTGTGCAGCTGCTCGCGCAGGTCGCCGACATGGGGCAGGCGCAACGGGTACAGGCTGGTAAACCAGCCCAGGGTGCGGCTCGGGTCGAGTCCGGCGGCCAGCGGCTCGCGGCCATGCCCTTCCAGATTGACCCGCAGCGCGCTTTGCCCGCTCCAGGCGCAGAGCGCGCGGGTCAGAGCGCTCAGCAACAGGTCGTTGATCCGCACGCCCAGGGCGCTCGGCACCTGGGTCAGCAGACGTTTGCTGCTGGCGCGATCCAGGCCGATGCGCACTTCGCGTTTTTCGCCGAAGGTCGCCGTGGCCGCTGGCAGATCCTGGGGCAGCGGCTGATCGTGGCCGGACAACCGCGTGCACCAGTCATCCAGTTCGGCGGCGGCCTGCTCGCTGCGTGCCCAGGTCTGCAGATGCTCGGCCCAGTCCTTGTAGGAGCAGGTCTTGGCCGGCAGTGCCGGCGGCTGGCCGGCGGCGAGGCGCTGATAAGTGCGCGGCAGATCCTCCAGCAGCACCCGCCAGGACACACCGTCCACGGCCAGGTGATGAATCACCAGCAACAACCGATCCGCCTGGCCGGCCTGGCGCAGATAGAGCGCACGCAGCAGTGGGCCGTCGGCCAGATTCAGGCTGTGCTGCACTTCGTTGCACAACATCTCGGCCTCAGCGTCGCAGCCAACCTCACAGCTGAGCAATAACGGCGTGGTCAAGGCATCGTGGGCGGCATACCACTGGCGGCCCTCGGCGAAGCGCAGGCGCAAGGCGTCGTGATGCAGCACCAGCGCCTGCAATGTCTGCTCAAGCAGCGCCGGGTCGAGTGGGCGCTGCACCTCGAGGTACAGCGACTGGTTCCAGTGCGCCGGTTCGGCCTGGCTCAGGGCGAAGAAATGCGCCTGAATCGGCGTCAGCGGCAACTCGCCGCTGACCGGCCCCTGGGCCTGGGTCGACTCGCTCGCAGGTCGCGCAACCGCTGCCAACTCGGCCAGGGTCTGTTGCTGGAACAGATCCCGCGGGGCCAGCGCCAGGCCCTGCTGGCGAGCCCGGCTGACCACCTGCAAGGCCACGATGGAATCGCCGCCCAATTCGAAGAAGTGATCGCTGCGCCCGACCCGCTCGACACCCAGCACCTGTTGCCAGATGGTGGCGAGGATGCGTTCGTTGTCGCAAGTCGGTGCCTGGTAATCGGCGCTCTGCCACTGCGGCTCCGGCAGCGCGGCGCGATCCAGTTTGCGTGCCGGGGTCAGCGGCAGGCTGTCCAGCTGCAGCAGTTGCGCCGGCAGCATATAGTCCGGCAGTTGGGCGGCCAGTTGCTGTTTGATCGCGCTCAGGTCCAGCTCGCCGCGGCCAACCAGATAGCCGACCAGCTGCTTGCCGCTCGGCGTATCGCGGGCCACCACCGCCGCCTCGGCGATCTGCGGCAGGGCCAGCAGCTGGCTTTCGATCTCGCCCAGCTCAATACGGAAGCCGCGAATCTTCACCTGATGATCGACCCGGCCGAGGTAATCCAAAGCGCCGTCTTCACGCCAGCGCACTAGATCGCCGGTGCGGTACATACGCTCGCCGGGCTCGCCAAAGGGATCGGGCAGAAAGCGCTCGGCGGTGAGATCCGGGCGCTGGTGATAACCGCGGGCCAGGCCGACTTCGCCACCTATATACAGCTCGCCGGCCACGCCGATGGGCAGCAGATTGAGTTCGCTGTCGAGTACGTAGCATGTGCGCGGGCCGACCGGGGTGCCGATGGGGGCGTAGGCCGCTTGCAGCTCATCGCCGGCAAAGGCTTCCCAGATCAACGGCGTAACCACGGTTTCGGTCGGGCCGTAGCCGTTGACGATGCGCTTGGGCTTCAGCACCCGCTGCATGCGCTCGTAGGTTTCGCGGGTAAAGGCTTCGCCGCCCAGGGTCCAGGAACGAACATTAAGACTAAGTGACTGCGACTCGACCCAGTCCAGCAGTTGCAGCGCATAACTGGGCGGGAAAATGGCGATGGTCACGCCCTCGTCCTGCAGCACCTGGCAGGTCTGCTCGGTGCTCCACAGCTGCTGATCGCGGATCACCAGGCGGCTGCCGAAGGCCAGCGGCACCGTCCAGCGCTCCACCGCGCCGTCGAAGCTGATGGAGGCAAAATGCAGCTCCACATCGTCCGGCGTCATGCCGTAGCGCTGGCCGATGCACTGCACATGCATGCTCAGGCCGGCGTGATTGACCGCCACGCCCTTGGGCTGGCCGGTGGAGCCGGAGGTGTAGATCAGATAGGCCAGATTTAGCGGATGCAGCGCGACCTTAGGCGCTTCGCTGCTGTAGACAGACAGGTCGAGCCGATCCAGGCATAGCGTGTCCACGGCCGGCAAACGCCCAGCCAGATCGCTACTGGTAATCAGCCATTGCAAGCCCGAGTCCTCGACCATAAAGGCCAGGCGTTCGCGCGGGTAACCGGGGTCCAGCGGCACGAAGGCACCGCCGGCCTTGAGGATCGCCAACAGGCCGACGATCATCGAATTGCCCCGTTCCAGCGACAAGCCGACCCGCGCTTCCGGGCCGACGCCGCGCTCGATCAGCAGATGGGCCAGGCGATTGGCCTGGGCTTCCAGTTCGGCATAGCTCAGGCGTTCGCCGCCATGCACCAGGGCGATGGCGTCGGGGCGCAGACGCGCCTGTTCGGCGATCAGTTCGGGCAGCAGGCGCGATGGGTTATGGGCTTGCTGGCACTGGTTCCACAGGGTCAGGCGTTGCTGGTCCTCGTCGTCGAGCAGCGGCAGGCGCGCCAGGGGCAGATCCGCGGTCTGGCATAGCTGTTCGAGCAGGCCGATAAAGTGGCTGGCCATACGCGCCACCAGGGCAGCGTCCAGACGTTCGCGGGCATGGGTAAAGACCAGACGCAGCTCGCCATCGGCGTCTTCCTCGCTGTCCAGGGCCAGGTCGAAGATCGCGTGCGGCAGATCCTGGGCCAGGGGCGTCAGGCGCAGGCCGGGCAGCCGGGCCAGGGCACCGAGGTCGCGCCGCTGGTGGTTGAACAGCACCTGAAACAGCGGCGTTTGGCCGAGGCTGCGTTCGGGGGCCAGGGCCTCGACCAGTTGATCGAATGGCAGATCCTGATGGTCCTGGGCTTCCAGGGCGCGCTGGCGCACCTGAGCGAGCAAGACGCGAAATGACTGTTGCGGGCTCAGTTCGGCGCGCAGCACCTGGGTGTTGACGAAAAAGCCGATCAGCGGCGCGATCTCGCCGCGCTGGCGGTTGGCCACCGGCACGCCGACGCGGATATCGCGCTGGCCGCTGTAACGCGCCAATAAGAGTTGAAAAGCCGCCAGCAACAGCTGAAACAGGGTCGCCCCTTCGCTCTGGGCCAGGCCGCGCAGCCGCGCCGACAGCCCTGCCGGCAAGGCTTGGCCCAGGCGCACTGCATGACGCATCTGCCCGGCCGCCTGGCGATAGGGCAAGGCCAGCACCGGCTGTTCACCGCCCAGGCGCTCGCGCCAGTAGTGCAACTGCCGCGCGCCCTCACCCGCCTCCAGCCAGGCGCGCTGCCAGATGGCGAAATCGGCGTACTGCACCGGCAGCTCGGCCAGGTTCGCCGGCTGGCCCTGGCACAGCGCCGCATAGGCCTGGGCCAGCTCGGCGCTGAATACGCCAATCGACCAGCCATCGGAGACGATATGGTGGGTGACCACCTGCAAGCGCCATTGCTGGTCGTCCAGGCGCAGCAACTGCACCCGCAGCAGCGGCCCGCGGGCCAGGTCGAAGGCGCGCGCGGCCTGCTCGCGGGTTACCACCTCAAGCTGCTGCGGCTCGCCACGCAGATCGCGCTCCTCCAGCGCCAGTGCACCGGGCGGGTCGATAACCTGCCAGGGCTGGCCGTCGCTTTCGACAAAGCGCGTACGCAGCGCCTCGTGCCGCGCCAGGATCAGTTCCAGGGCAGCGACCAGCGCCGCGCGGTCCAGCTCGCCCTCCAGGCTGAATGCGCCAACCATGTGATAAGCGCTGCTATCCGGCTCCAGCTGGCCGATCAGCCACATGCGCTGCTGGGCGAAGGACAGCGGCAGGCGCTCGCCCCGCGGTGCCGGCACCAGCGGCAGCAGCTCGAAGCGGATGCCCTTGGCCTGCAGCAACTCGAGAAAGCGCCGTTGCTCGGCCGCGCCCAGGGCCAGAAAGCGCCGCGCCAGGGCGGCCTTGTCGATCAGGGGATTGCTCACAGCGACTCCAATTCATCCAGTAGTGCGGCCATTTCGCGCAGCGCGGCGTCGTCCTGCCCGGCGCTTTGCGGGGCCTGTTGCTGCAGCGATTCCGCCAGGGCGGCGAGGTTGTCCAACTCGAAGAAGGCCCGCAGCGGCACTTCCAGGCCGAGCTGCTGACGGATCTGCGCCACCGCCTGGGTGGCCAGCAACGAGTGCCCACCGAGCTCGAAGAAGTTGTCGTCGAGACCGACCCGCGGCACTTCCAGCAGGGTCTGCCAGATCGCCGCCAGAGCTACTTGCAGCTCGCCGAGCGGTGCCCGGTACTCGCGCACCTGCCACTGCGGCTCGGGCAGCGCGCGGCGCTCCAGCTTGCCGTTGGGCGACAGCGGCATATGCGCCAGGCGCACCAGGGCGGCCGGCACCATATGCTCGGGCAGCTGGGTTTTCAGCGCGGCTTTCAGCTCGGCCAGCCAGGTGGCTTCGTCGACACCAACCTGCGCATCCGCCGCCACCAGATAGGCCACCAGCTGCTTGCCGAGCTGGGTATCGCGCGCCACCACCACCGCTTCGGCGACGCCGGGTTGGGCCAGCAGCAGCGCCTCGATTTCACCCAGTTCGACGCGGAAACCACGGATCTTCACCTGATGGTCGATGCGCCCCAGGTAGTCGATGGCACCGTCCTCGCGCCAGCGCACCAGGTCGCCGCTGCGGTACATGCGCGCGCCCGCCGGGCCGAAGGGATCGGGCACGAAGCGTTCGGCGGTCAGCTCGGGGCGGCCGTGATAACCGCGGGCCAGGCCGATACCGGCCAAGTACAGCTCACCCGGCACGCCGAGCGGCACCCGGTTCAGTTGCGGGTCGAGTACATGCAGACGCAGGTTGGCGATGGGCCGGCCGATGGGCACCGCGTGGCGACCTTCGTCGACGCAGGTCCAGTGGCTGACATCGATGGCCGCCTCGGTCGGCCCATATAGGTTGTACAGCTGAACCTGCGGCAGGCGCTGGAACACCCGCGCCTGCAACTCGGCCGGCAGCGCCTCGCCGCTGCAGACGATCTGCCGCAGGCTGCTGCAGGCCTCGATCTGCGGATGGCCGACAAAGGCCTGCAGCATCGAGGGGACAAAATGCAGGGTGGTCACCCGGTGCGTCTGGATCAGTTCGAGCAGGCGCTGCGGGTCGCGGTGATCACCCGGCGCGGCGACGGCCAGGCGCGCGCCGCTCATCAGCGGCCAGAAGAACTCCCACACCGAAACGTCGAAGCTGAACGGGGTTTTCTGCAGCACTGTATCGCCGCCATCCAGCCGGTAGGCCTCCTGCATCCATAACAGGCGATTGGCCAGGGCCGCGTGGCTGTTGCCCGCACCCTTGGGTTTGCCGGTGGAGCCGGAGGTGTAGATCACATAGGCCAGATCGTCGGGGTGCAGCTTCAGCGCAGGAACCTGGGCCGATTCGTCGCTGCAATCTTCGCGGTCCAGGCACAGGGTGCGCACCTGCGCCGGCAGCGGCAGCTCGGCCAGCAGCAGGCTGTGGCTGAGCAGCAGCTCGACGCCGGCATCCTCCAGCAGATAAGCCAGGCGCTCGACCGGGTACTCCGGGTCCAGCGGCACATAGGCGGCCCCGGCACGAACGATGGCGTGCAGGCCGATCACCAGCTCCAGCGAGCGCTCCAGACTGATGCCGACCAGGCTGCCCTTGGCCACCCCGCGCCGCCGCAGGCGGTTGGCCAGGCGGTTGATTCGCGCCTCCAGCTCGGCGTAGCTCAGGCGCTGCTCGGCCATGATCAGCGCGGTGGCGTCCGGGGTGCGCGCCGCCTGCTGACTGATCAGCTCGGTGACCGGGACGAAGGGGCCGTAATCGCGCGCGCTGTGGTTCCAGGCGGCGATGCGCGCCTCTTCTTCCTGCTCCAGCAGCGGCAGCAGGCCGATGGCCTGATCCGGCGCGGCGCACAGGCCTTCGAGCAGACGCTGGAAGTGCCGCACCATGCGCGCGATGCTGCGCGATTCGAACAATTCGCAGGCGTAGCTGATAAAGCCGCCGAGGCTGCCGTCGACGCCCTCCTCGGTGTCCAGGGCCAGGTCGAATTGGGCACCCGCAGCGCCCGGGTCGAACGGTTCGACGCGCAGCCCCGGCCAGTTGCCGAGGGCACTGAAGTCGAGCTGCTGATGGTTGAACGCCACCTGGAACAGCGGGTGATGGCTGAGGCTGCGCTGTGGCTGCAGGGCCTCGACCAGTTGCTCAAACGGCAGCTCCTGATGGCTCAGGGCGTCGCGGCTGGCCTGCTGCAATTCGCCGAGCAACTGGCGGAACGGCTTGTTGCCGGCCGGCGCGCCGCGCAGCACCAGGGTGTTGACGAAGCAGCCGAGCACGCCCTCGGTTTCCAGCAGGCTGCGCCCGGCCACCGGCACGCCGACACGAATGTCGTCCTGGCCGCTGTAGCGGTGCAGCAGGCTTTGCCAGGCCGCCAGCAACAGGGCAAACAGCGTGGCATTTTCCCGCTGGGCCAGGGCGCGCAGCTGGCGGGTCAGACCTTCTGGCAGGCTGAAGCGCAGACGCGCGCCGCGCAGCCCAGTGCGCGCCGGGCGTGGGTGATCGGTGGGCAGTTCGAGCAGCGGCTGGTGCTCGCCCAAGGCCTCGCGCCAATACCCCAACTGGCGCTCGCGCTCGCCGCTGGCCAGCCACTGGCGTTGCCAATGGGCGTAGTCAGCGTATTGCACTGGCAGGGGCGCGAACGTCGGCTGCGCGCCTTCGGCGAAGGCCGCGTAGGCCGCGCTGAACTCGGCGATAAAGCGCTGCATCGACCAGCCATCGGAGACGATATGGTGCTGCACCAGCAGCAGCCGGTGTTCCTGGTCACCGAGGCGCAACAGGGCCACGCGCAGCAGCGCATCGCGAGCCAGATCGAAGGGCTGAGCCAGCAGTTGCTGGCTGATGGCCTTGGCCGCCGCGTCCCGCTGGTGGGCCGGCAGTTCGCGCAGATCGTGCAGTGCGATGGCCTGGCTGTGCGCCGGCAGGATGCGCTGCAACGCCTCGCCCTGGACCTCGACAAAACGCGTGCGCAGCGCTTCGTGGCGGGCCACCAGCGCATCGAAACTGGCCTGCAGCGCGCCGCGGTTCAGGCGACCGTAGAGCGCCAGCCCGGCCGGCATATGGTAGGCGGTGTTGTCCGGCTGCAGACGATTGAGGAACCACAAGCGGCGCTGGGCGTAGGACAGCGGCAGATCCGCGCCGCGCGGCAACGCGCGGATGCTTGGCAGCTGCGGATTTGGCTGGCCGAGCTGGGCGGCGCAGGCGGCCAGCAGCGGCACGTCGAACAGCGCCTTGAGCGGCAGCGCCAGGCCGTGCTCGGCGCGCAGGCGCGACACCACCTGAGTGGCCAGCAACGAATGACCGCCCAGCTCGAAGAAGTGATCGCCGCGCCCGACCCGCTCCACCCCCAGCACCTGCTGCCAGATCGCGGCGAGCAGGCGCTCGTTGTCGTTGGCGGGGGGCTGGTAATCCGCGCCCTGCCACTGCGGCTCCGGCAAGGCGGCGCGGTCGAGCTTGCGCGCTGGGGTCAGCGGCAGGCTGTCGAGCTGAATAAGCTGCGCCGGCAGCATATAGTCCGGCAGCTGCACCGCCAGCTGCTGTTTGATTGCGTTCAGGTCCAGCTCGCCGCGGCCGACCAGATAGCCGACCAGCTGCTTGCCGCTCGGCGTATCGCGGGCCACCACCGCCGCCTCGGCGATCTGCGGCAGGGCCAACAGCTGACTTTCAATTTCGCCCAGCTCGATGCGGAAACCGCGGATCTTTACCTGATGGTCGACCCGGCCCAGATAATCCAGGGCACCGTCCTCGCGCCAGCGCACCAGATCGCCGGTGCGGTACATACGCTCGCCCGGCGCGCCAAAGGGATCGGGCAAGAAGCGCTCGGCGGTCAGGTCCGGGCGCTGGTGATAACCGCGGGCCAGACCCACTTCACCACCGATATACAGCTCGCCGGCCACGCCGATGGGCAACAGATTGAGTTCGCTATCCAGCACATAGCATTTGCGTGGGCCGACCGGGGTGCCGATGGGGGCGTAGGCCGCTTGCAGCTCATCGCCGGCAAAGGCTTCCCAGATCAGCGGCGTGACCACGGTTTCGGTGGGGCCGTAGCCGTTGACGATGCGTGTGGGTTTCAACACCCGCTGCATGCGCTCGTAGGTTTCCCGGGTAAAGGCTTCGCCGCCCAGGGTCCAGGAACGAACATTAAGACTAAGTGACTGCGACTCTATCCAGTCCAGCAGCTGCACCGCATAGCTGGGCGGGAAGATGGCGATGGTCACGCCTTCGTCCTGCAATACCTGGCAGGTCTGTTCGGCGCTCCACAGCTGCTGATCGCGGATCACCAGGCGGCTGCCGAAGGCCAGCGGCACCGTCCAGCGCTCCACCGCGCCGTCGAAGCTGATGGAGGCGAAATGCAGCTCCACATCCTCGGGCGTCATACCGTAGCGCTGGCCGATGGTTTGTACGTGCATGCTTAGGCCGGCATGGTTCACCGCCACGCCCTTGGGCTGGCCGGTGGAGCCGGAGGTGTAGATCAGATAGGCGAGATTTAGCGGGTGCAGCGCGACAGCAGGCGCTTCGCTGCTGTAGACAGACAGGTCGAGCCGATCCAGGCAAAGCGTGTCCACGGCCGGCAAACGCCCAGCCAGATCGCTGCTGGTAATCAGCCATTGCAGGCCCGAGTCCTCGACCATAAAGGCCAGGCGTTCGCGCGGGTAGCCTGGGTCCAGCGGCACAAAGGCACCGCCCGCTTTAAGAATGGCCAGCAGGCCGACGATCATCGAATTGCCGCGCTGCAGCGACAGGCCAACCCGCGCTTCCGGGCCGACGCCGCGCTCGCGCAATAGATGGGCCAGGCGATTGGCCTGGGCTTCCAGTTCGGCATAGCTCAGGCGTTCGCCGCCATGCACCAGGGCGATGGCATGGGGGCGCAGACGCGCCTGTTCGGCGATCAGCTCGGGCAGCAGGCGCGATGGATCATGGGCTTGTCGGCACTGGTTCCACGCGGCCAGGCGCTGCTGCTCGCTGTTATCCAGCAACTCCAATGCCGCCAGCGGCCGTGACACCTCGCCCAGCAACTGCTCCAGAGCCTGACGCAGCAATGCCTCGATCCGAGCAATAGCCGCCGCGTCAAAACGCGCGCTGTCGTAGGCCAGCAGCAGATTCAGCGCATCGCCCGGCAGTACCGCCAGGGCCAGCGGGTAATGGGTGAACTCATGACTGTGCGGCGTACCCAGGCGCAGGTCGCCGCGTTCGGCTTGCCGCAACGCATCGCCCAGGGGGTAGTTCTCGAACACCAGCAGGTTGTCGAACAGCGCCTCGCCGCCGAATTCGGCCCAGCGTTGCAGGTCGTACAGCGGCGTGTGCTCGTGTTCGCGCAGGGCCAGGTTGTGTTGCTGCAAGGCTGCCAGCCAGGCACCGACCGCCTGCTCCGGCGGCAGCTCGACCACCACCGGCAGGGTGTTGATAAACAGGCCGACGATCTGCTCGGCACCCGGCAGATCCGCCGGCCGCCCCGCCACCGTCGTGCCGAAGCACAGCGCGCGCTTGCCGGTCAGGCGACTGAGCAGCAGCGCCCAGGCCCCCTGGATCAGGCTGTTGAGGGTCAGGCCCTGACGCTGGGCGAAGCTGCGCAGGCTCTGCTGCAGCTCACTGCTGAGCGCCAGGGGATGACGCACATGGCCGCTGCCGGGGCTGCGACAGGGCAGGCTGCCGGCGACCCGGGTCGGCGCGTCGAGGCGCTGCAACTGCGGCCGCCAGAAGGCTTCGCTGGCCGCCCCGTCCTGCTGCGCCAGCCAGGCGATATGCGCGCGGAACTGGCCACGCGGCGCGGCCAGGCTGTCGCCGTGGTAGAGCGCCAGCACCTCGCCGAGCAGTAAGCCGGTGCTCCAGCCGTCGAGCAGCAGATGGTGCAACGTCCAGACCAGCACAAACTGCTGCTCGTCGCGCTGCACCAGCAGCAGGCGCAGCAGCGGGGCCTCGGTCAACTCGAAACCGCGCTGGCGCTCGGCCAGGCACAGGGCGTCGAGGCGCGTCTGGAACTCACCTGCGGCGAGTGCGTTCGGCTCACGCCAGTCGAGCTGCTGCCAGGGCAAGGCGACCTGGGTCTGCACCGCCTGCAGCGGCGGCTCGCCCGGAATGATGCGTGCGCGCAGCATGGCGTGGCGTTGCAGCACCTGCTGCCAGGCCTGGCGCAGACGCTCGGGGGCCAGGCCGCTGAGCGGCAATACCAGCTGATTAACGTAGCTGCTGGCGGACTCACCCAGCTGGCTGTGGAACAGCAGGCCCTGCTGCAGGGCCGACAGCGGGTAGATATCCTCGATCCCGGGCAAGGCGTCGAGAGCGGTTTGATCGAGGCCGGCCAGGGCGACATCGCTGGGCGTCAGGCAGCGCGGCGCGCTCAGGCAATGGGCGCGAATCGTCTGCAGCTCGGCTTCCAGTCGCTGCAACAGGCCTTCGAGGGTGGCGCGCGGCCAGTGCCCGGGGCAGAAATCCAGATAAAGCTGCAGGCCGCCGTCGCGCTGCTCGGCATTGATCACCAGGGGCGCATCCAGGGGCGCATCGGCCTCGCGCCAGAGGCCGGCATCGAGCACCTGCAACGCGCCAGCGCCGGTTCCTTCGAACTGCCCGAGGTAGTTGAACAGCAGTTGCGGCGTCAGCCCGGCCAACACGCCCCGCTGTTGCAGCAGACCATAGGCCAGGCCGCCATCAGCCACCGCGCGCAACTGTTCCTTGATCGCCTTGAGGCTGCCCGGCAGATCGGCGGCAGGCCGCAGACTCAGCGGATAGAGGCTGGTAAACCAGCCGACCGTGCGACTCAGGTCGATATCCTCGAACAGCGGCCCGCGGCCATGGCTTTCCAGGTGCAGGCTGAGTGCCGGCTGTTCGCTCCAGGCGCAGAGCACCCGCGCCAGGGCGGCCAGCAGCACCTCGTCGGCGCGCAGGCGATAGGCCTGCTGCGCCCCCTGCAACAGCTCGCGGGTCGGCTCGGCCGCCAGCCTGAGGCTCAGGCGTTGGCGCTGATCTTCGCGGCCCGGGGCGGCGGTCATCGTCGGCAAAGGGAAAACCGCCTGCTCCTGGGCCAGCCAGAACCCGCGCTGGGCCTGCACCACGTCGCTCTCGCCGAAAGCCTGCAAGCGCTCGCCCCAGGCCTTGAAGGCAGTGGTTTTCTCCGCCAGCTGCACCGCCTGACCGGCCTGCAACTGTGCATAGGCGCGCGGCAGGTCCTCCAGCAGCACGCGCCAGGACACGCCGTCCACGGCCAGGTGATGGATAGTCAACAACAGGCGATCAAGCTGACCGGCCTGGCGCAGATAGAGTGCACGCAGCAGCGGGCCCTGGTGCAGATCGAGGCTGGTCTGAGCCGCGCGGCAACGCGCCTCCGCATCAGCGGTGTCGCGAGCCTGGTACTCCTGCAACAGCAGTTGCGCATTGGCCTCGGCCGGCGTGGCATGCCATTGCTGCCAGCCGTTATCAGAGCGCGAGTAGCGCAGACGCAAGGCATCGTGATGCCGCACCAGCGCCTGCAACGCCTGCTCCAGCAATGCGGGATCGAAGGGCTCGCCCAGCTCGAACAGCAGGTACTGGTTGCAGGCGGCCAGGCCTTCGCGCTCGAGCAAGCGTGCCTGGATCGGCAGCAAGGGCGCGGGGCCGCTGACAGGCGTTTGCTCGGCGCGCGGCGCGTCCACCTCGCGGGCCACCGCGGCCAGCTCGGCCAGGGTCTGCTGCTGGAATACATCCTTGGGCGTCAGGCCCAGGCCCTGCTGACGTGCGCGGCTGACCACCTGCAGCGCCACGATGGAGTCTCCGCCCAGTTCGAAGAAGTGATCCGTGCGCCCTACCCGCTCGACACCCAGTACCTGCTGCCAGATCGCGGCGAGGATTTGTTCGTTGTCAGTTTGCGCTGCCTGATAATCCGCGCCCTGCCACTGCGGTTCCGGCAGTGCGGCGCGGTCCAGCTTGCGCGCCGGAGTCAGCGGCAGGCTGTCGAGCTGAATAAGCTGCGCCGGCAGCATATAGTCCGGCAGCTGCGCCGCCAGCCGTTGTTTGATTTCGTTCAGGTTCAGCTCGCCGCGGCCAACCAGATAGCCGACCAGCTGCTTGCCGCTCGGCGTATCGCGGGCCACCACCGCCGCTTCGGCGATCTGCGGCAGGGCCAACAGCTGACTTTCGATCTCGCCCAGCTCGATACGGAAGCCGCGAATCTTGACCTGATGGTCGACCCGACCGAGGTAATCCAAAGCGCCGTCCTCGCGCCAGCGCACCAGATCGCCGGTGCGGTACATGCGCTCACCCGGTTCGCCAAAGGGATCGGGCAGAAAGCGTTCGGCAGTCAGGTCCGGGCGCTGGTGATAACCGCGGGCCAGACCCACTTCACCACCGATATACAGCTCGCCGGCCACGCCGATGGGCAGCAGATTGAGTTCGCTATCCAGCACGTAGCATGTGCGCGGGCCGACCGGGGTGCCGATGGGGGCGTAGGCCGCTTGCAGCTCATCGCCAGCGAAGGCTTCCCAGATCAGCGGCGTGACCACGGTTTCGGTGGGGCCGTAGCCGTTGACGATGCGAGTGGGCTTCAGCACCCGCTGCATGCGCTCGTAGGTTTCGCGGGTAAAGGCTTCGCCGCCCAGGGTCCAGGAACGAACATTAAGACTAAGTGACTGCGACTCGACCCAGTCCAGCAGCTGCACCGCATAGCTGGGCGGGAAGATGGCGATAGTCACCCCTTCGTCCTGCAGCACCTGACAGGTCTGCTCGGCGCTCCAGAGTTGCTGATCGCGGATCACCAGGCGGCTGCCGAAGGCCAGCGGCACCGTCCAGCGCTCCACCGCGCCGTCGAAGCTGATCGAGGCGAAATGCAGCTCCACATCCTCGGGCGTCATGCCGTAGCGCTGGCCGATGCACTGCACGTGCATGCTGAGGCCGGCGTGATTGACCGCCACGCCCTTGGGCTGGCCGGTGGAGCCGGAGGTGTAGATCAGATAGGCGAGATTTAGCGGATGCAGCGCGACCTTAGGCACTTCGCTGCTGTAGGCAGACAGGTCGAGCCGATCCAGGCACAGGGTGTCCACTTCCGGTAGCCGGCCCGCCAGATCGCCGCTGGTAATCAGCCATTGCAAGCCCGAGTCCTCGACCATAAAGGCCAGGCGTTCGCGCGGATAACCGGGGTCCAGCGGCACAAAGGCACCGCCCGCTTTAAGAATGGCCAGCAGACCGACGATCATCGAATTGCCGCGCTCCAGCGACAAGCCAACCCGCGCTTCCGGGCCGACGCCGCGCTCGATCAGCAGATGGGCCAGGCGGTTAGCCTGGGCCTCCAGTTCGGCATAACTCAGGCGCTCGCTGCCATGCACCAGGGCGATGGCATGGGGGCGCAGACGCGCCTGTTCGGCGATCAGTTCGGGCAGCAGGCGCGATGGATCATGGGCTTGCTTGCATTGGTTCCACAGGGCCAGGCGTTGCTGTTCGGCCTCGCTGTGCAAACGCAACTGCGCCAGGCGGCTATCGGGCTGGGCGACGAACTCGCCGAGCAGCTGGGTATAGCCGGTGATCAGCCGCTCGATGCTGGCTGCATCGAACAGGTCGGCGGCGTAGGCGAAGTTGATCTGCACCTGCTCGCCTTCGCCTTGCTGCGCATCCAGAGCCAGGTCGAACGGAATACGGCTGGCGGGAAACTCTTCCAGGCGCGCCTCGATGCCCGGCAACCCGTTGGCCAGCAGCGGGATCTGTCGGCGGTAGTTGAACGCCACCTGAAACAACGGCTGCTGCCCCAGGCTGCGCGCCGGTGCCAGCGCTTCCACCAGCTGTTCGAACGGCATCTGCTGGTGATTCAGGCCCTGGCGCAGGCATTGCCGCGTGCGGCCGACCCAGTCGCGCACGCTCAGCCCCGGCGAGGGTTGCCCGGCCAGCACCAGGGTGTTGACGAAGAAGCCGACGAGACGCTCATGACCACGGGCGCGGCCCGCCACTGGCACGCCGATGCGCACTTCGCGCTGGCCCGACAGCCGCGCCAGCTGCAGCTGCAGGGCTGCCAGCAGCACGCTGAACAGGGTCGCACCGCAGGCTTTGGCCAGGCCGCGCAGACGCCCAACCAGCTGCGGCTGCAGCTGCAGCTGGCGATAGGCGGCGCGGCGGTCGGCCTGGGCCGGGCGGGTAAAGTCGGCGGGCAGCAGCAGGGCCGGCTGTTCCTCACCCAGCTGCGCGCACCAGTAATCCAGTTGCTGCCGGCCTTCACCGCTGGCCAGCCACTGGTGTTGCCCCTCGGCGTAGTCGCAGTACTGCAGAGGCAGGGCTCTCAGCGTGGGCGCGCGGCGCTGCTGGTGGGCCCGGTAGAACTCGGCCAGGTCCTCGCACAGCACCCGCACCGACCAGGCGTCGGAGACGATGTGGTGCATGCTCAGCACCAACCCATGACGCTCGTCCTCCAGGCGATAGAGCGCAGCGCGGATCTGCGGCCCGTGGCCGAGGTCAAAATGCCGCTCGACGAAGGCTCGCCCCTGCTCTTCGACCGCAGCCTGGCGCAGCGCCGGGGCCAGTTCGCCGAGATCGACCCGCTCCAGCGGCATCGGGCACACCGGCAGCACCGCCTGACGAGCCACGCCATCCTGCTCGGCGAACACCAGACGCAGCGCGGCATGTCGGGCCAGCAGCTGATCCAGGCCGTAACGCAGGGCGGCGAGATCCAGCGCACCCTCGAGCCACAGCACGCCACCCAGGTTGTAGGCGCTGCTGGCGGATTCCAGGCGACTGAAGAACCACAGGCGCTGCTGCGCCGAGGACAACGGCACCCAGGCCAGGTCGGTGAGCGGCTGAGAAAGGCAATCGGCGGTCATGGACAACACCTCTAGGCACCCTGGGTGCGCGTAAGCGGCCTTGGCACACAACAGATGCCAGGCGGAAATTCGATCGGGTTGAGCAGTTCGGCGCGCAGGCGGAAAGAAGGCTCGGCAATCCGCGCAGGGACAGGCCGAACCGCGGCCTCAGGCCGGCGTCGCCTGGCGCAGACTCAGCGGGCGCATATCCGTCCAGACCTCGGCGATATGCGCCAGGCAGGTCTGCCGGTCGCCGTGCACGCCGACCTCCTGCCAGCCGGCGGGCAGCGGCTTGTAGTCCGGCCAGATGGCGTATTGCTGCTCGGCGTTGATCACGACCAGAAAGCGGGTCTCGGGGCTGTCGAAGCTCATGGCGGGTCCTCGGTGCGAGCCGGGCTGTGCCGGCGATATGGATACAGACGAAATCATTTGCGAATAATTTTGATTTACACGCGAATTTTGCACGTGCCGAGGCACGCTCCAACGGCGTTTCTGCTCATCGCCACGGCATGGTGACGCCGAGGCACGCAGCCCAACAAAATGAAGCAGGGTGCGCCGTGCGCACCAGGCAGCGGTATTGGTGCGCGCAGCGCACCCTACGAGATGCCCGGCACCTCCACGCGCCGCGCCGGCCCGCCGATTTCATGCAGGGCGTCGGCACTGGCGCGCTGGCGCTGCTCGCCGGTCAGCTCGAACAACTGACCGCCATCCATCTTCAGCAGGCGGTCGGCCTGGTCGAAATAGTGGTCGTCGTGGGTGATCGCCAGCACCGTCTTGCCGGCGGCCTTCAGTTGCGGCAGCAGTTCGCGGTAGAACAGCCGGCGGAACAGCGGGTCCTGATCCGCCGCCCATTCATCGAGCACCAGGATGTCGCGCCCTTCCAGCATCGCCAGCAGCAGCGCCAGGCGCTTGCGCTGGCCCTGGGAGAAGCGCGTATCGAGCAAGCGCCCCGCTCCGAGGCGCGCCTTGTGCGCCATATGCAGACGTTCGAGCCAGCCCTTGACCAGGCCATCGCCGACTTCGCTGCCCGCCGGGCCGAGCAGCCGCGCGAACAGATGGAAATCGGTGAATACGCTGGCGAACAACTGCCGATAGGCCGGCCATTCGTCCTCATTCAGGGCGCGGCCGTCCAGGCGAATGGCACCGGAGTCGGGGCGATGCAGGCCGGTGAGCAGGCGCGCCAGGGTCGACTTGCCGCTGCCGTTGCCGCCCACCAGAAACACCAGCTCGCCGCGTTTTAGGGTCAGGTCGATGGGGCCGACATCGAAGCCGAGTTCGCCCGCCTCGCCCTCGCCAGGGTAGCGATAGCTGACGCCATCGAGGTGCAGCGCCTGCCAGTCGGCCGGCTGCTCGACATAGTCGAAGCCCTCGCGCTGCTCGGCCAGCTCCAGCGCCTCCAGCTTGCCCAGCGCCACCCGTGCGGCCAGCAGGCTGGGGATCGCCGCCACGCTGGCGACCATCGGTGCGCGCAGAAACAGCACGGTCAGGGCGAAGGTCGCCGCCACCGGCGCGGCCGCCCAGCCCAGGCCATTGGCGCAGAAGAACACCAGGCCGATGGTGCCCAGCACCATGCAATTGGCCCAGTTGCCGGCCAGGCCGTTGAAGATGTCGGCGCGGGTGACGTTGTCGCGGTAGCTGCGCGCGTTGCTGTCGAACTCTTCGCTGAACAGCAGGCGCGCGCGGTCGCGGTTCAGCGCCAGCTCCTTGCGCCCGTCGATCACCGCCTGGTAGTCCTGATAGAGGCGATCCTCGGCCTCGCGCAGCAGGCGGATATGGTGGTTGACCCGGCCGACGAACAGCCAGCCGACGCTCAGGGTAAAGCCCAGCCAGGCCAGGGTGACGCCGAATAGCGAGGGCGACAGCCAGGCCAGGTAGGCGAAGGCGGCCAGGCTGAGGATCAGCCCGTAGACCAGCTCGGGCAGGTAGACGAAGGCGATGGTGATATTGCGGATATCGCTCGACAGGCTGGCGAGAATGCGCGCCCCGCCGATCTGCTCCAGGCGCTCGATATCGGTGTCCAGCACCCGCTTGACCAGGTTGCGGCGCAGCCGATAGACGAAGCGATGGCCCAGGGTGTGCAGCGCCATCTGCGCCGCCGAGGCGCAGGCCAGCAGCAGAATCAGCAGACCGGCGAACTGCAAGAGCGCGCCGCCCATGGCCTCGCCGCCGGCGATCAGGCGCAGGTTGACGAAGGCGATCACCCCGACGCTCAACAGCGCGCTGCACAGGCTCAGCAGCAACACCCCGAGCAGCGGCAGACGGTTTTCCCGGAACAGCAAACGCAACAGCTTCATCGGTCGATATCCTCGGCGGGCCGCGGCCCGACTGAGCGGAAGAAAAGGGTCATGCCGCCGCGTCGCCCAGGCGCACACGGCAGTGGTAGACGGCGTCGCGCACCATTAAATGCACCAGGGTCGGCGAGGCGCGCAGGTGGCTGGCCACCTCGCGCTGGCTGTAGCCCTCCACCTGGCTCATGGTGAAGGCGGTACGGGTGCGCACCGGCAGTTCGGCCAGGGCATGCTGCAGGTGCTGCCAGTGCAGCTCGCCGAGCACCACCCGCTCCGGCGACGGGGTGGCGGCCGGCACATCCGGCAGCCGCTCCTCATCCACCTGGTAGCGCCCCTCCAGGCCGAGCCGGCGCAGGCGGTCGATGGCCAGGTTGCGCACCACACGGAACAGGTATTTCAGGGCGTCGCGGATGGCCCGCGGGTCGCCATCCTCCCAGAGCTTGAGGAAGGCATCCTGGACCACGTCTTCGGCGCGGGCACGGCAACCGAGCATGCCCTGGGCAAAGTCGGTGAGTGCGCCACGATGGCGGTTGTAGAGCTGCTCCAGCTCGACCTGCAGGGTCGCTCGCGAGGCACCGGGCAAGCCCGTGGCAGCGGCCGGCGAAGTCGCGGAGCAGAAACAGAAAGCGCCCATTGCTAGCCTCCTTGGCTCACATCAGACGCATATCTTAATGATAATAATTATCAATACAACCCTTGAATCTCAGGGTTATTGGCCATCCCATCATTTGATCGGCGGGGAACCCGCCATTTTCCGCTTGTAGTTGAGGGGCCGGGGTTGCGCAGGGCGGGTTAGACGAATTGCGCGCTCGGCCGCAAAAGCTTCGCGGGCATGGGCTAGGTGCCCCCGCCACTCCTACAGGTACTGCGCCAAGCCGGGTAGGAGCGGGCTTGCCCGCGATAGCGATGGTCGGTACGCCGCTGCGCACGCGGGCTTGCGCGGTCTTACTTACATAGGACGAATTGCGCGCCGGCCACAAAAGATTCGCGGACAAGGCTAGGCACCCCCGCCGCTCCTACAGGTACAACACCGAACCGCGTAGGAGCGGGCTTGCCCGCGATAGTGATGGTCGCAGCGCCGCAGTCTATTCCTGCTTGCGCGGCCAGATCAGGGTGAAGCAGGCACCGCCGAGGCTGGCGCTGCGGCTGATCTGCGCGCGGCCGGCGTGCCAGTAGATGATTCGCCGCACGATCGACAGGCCCAGGCCATGGCCGCCGGAGGCGCGGGTGCGGCTGTCGTCCAGGCGCAGGAAGGGGGTAAAGATATGTTCCCAGGCATCTTCCGGCACCCCGGGGCCGTCGTCCTCGATATCCAGGCGGCAGCGCTGCTGGCCGACCTGATAACTGACCCGCACCCGCGTCTCGGCATGGCGCATGGCGTTGCTCACCAGGTTCTGCAGGGCGCGGTGCAGGTAGCGCAGCTCGGCCTCGACGCAGGCTCCGCTGCCATCCGGGGCATCGCGTGAAGGGCCGCGCTCGACCCGTACGCCGGGGCGCAGCGGGGCCAGTTCGTCGATCACCTGGTCGATCAGCTTGCCCAGGTCGACCTGCTGGAAGTTCAGCGCCGGCGCGCCCTGCTCCAGGCGTGCGTAGGTCAGCATCTCGTCGACCAGCTTGTCGAGGTCCTGGATATCGCTGTCCATGCCGTCCATATATTTGCGCCGCGCCGTTTCATTCTCGGCATCGCCGATCATCTCCAGGCCGAAGCGCAGGCGCGCCACTGGGGTGCGCAGCTCGTGGGACACGGCGCGAACCATCTCGCGCTGGATGCTCAGGGAGCGCTGCAGGTGCTCGGCCATGGCGTTGAAGGCCGCCGCCAGACGCCCCACCGAATCCGTGCCGCGGGTCGGCACGCGGGCATCCAGGCGGCCGCTGGCGATCCGCGTGGCGGCTCCTTCAAGGCCGCTCAAACGCTGTTCCAGGGGCCGCACCAGCAGGTAGACCATCAGCCCGATCAGGCTCAGGCCCAGGGCCCCGATCAGCACCAGCAGCTGCGGCGGATAGGGATTCATCTGGTACAGCGGGCCGATTTCCAGCACCCAGTCGGTATCGACGATGCCGGAGAACACATGGATGCTGTCGCCGCCGCGGCCCAGGGCCATCACCGTATCGCCCTCGTCCACCCGGCGGCGCTGGTCGGGGTCGAGGTCGGCCTGATCGAGGCGCACCAGGCGCAGGTCGAAGCCAAACTGCTTGGCCTGCTTCAGTTCGGCCAGCCGCCGTGGCTGCTCGTCCCAGGGGTAGCGCACCAGCTCGTCGATCAGCAGAAACGCCGTGGCCCGCGCCAGCTGTTCACTGACCTGCTGCACTTCACCGGTCAGCAGCAGCCCCTGCTTGTCGTCCAGCAGGCTGTAAACCCTGGCGGCATGGGGGCCAGTCTGCTGCACCACAACCTGGCCACGCTTGAGGCGGTTGCGCGCCCCGCCATCGAGCGTCACCTCGGCCACGGCCTGAATCTGCAAGGGGATGCCAAGCAGCCGCCCCCACACCGCCACCGCCCGCCGCCGCTCGACATCCACCATGGGCGCGAGGTTGTCTGCCATCAGGCGGAAGGTGCCCTGGGCCAGGCGCTCGCGGTATTGATCGGCGCGCACCTCGTTGAGCAGCTGCAGTGCGCCGACACCGAGCAGCGCCACCAGCACCAGCACGGCGAGCATGCCGCCGTAGATGCGCAGGAAGATCGAGTTCATGGCCGCGAAGTCATAGCAGCGCTTCAGCCGCTTCGGCGACAAACAGATAGCCTTTGCTGCGCACAGTCTTGATCAGCCGTGGATGCATGGGGTCATCGCCGATCTTCGGGCGGATGCGCGAGATGCGCACGTCGATGGAGCGGTCCTGGCCGTCGTACTCGATGCCGCGCAGGGCGTTGAAGATTTCCTCGCGGGAGAGGATGCGCCCGGCGTTGGCGGTCAGCAGCCAGAGCAGGTCGAATTCGGCGCTGGTCAGTTCGATGGCCTGCTCACCCAGCCAGGCCTCGCGCATGGCGCTGTCGATCACCAGCGGGCCGAACTGCAGCCGCCTACGCTCGGCCACTGCCGCCACCTCGCTGCCTTCGCGGCGGCGCAACAGCGCGCGGATACGCGCCAGCAACACCCGTGGGCGCACCGGCTTGCACACGTAATCATCCGCGCCCATCTCCAGGCCCAGCACCTGGTCCATGTCATCGGTGCGCGCGGTCAGCATCAGGATCGGCCCCTCGTACTGGCCACGCACCTTGCGGCAGATCGACAGGCCGTCTTCGCCCGGCAGCATCAGATCGAGAATCACCAGATCCGGCTGCTCCTGCAGAATCCGCGCGGCGGCCAGCGCGCCGTCCATCTCGATGGACACGTTGAGGCCATTGCTCTGCAGGTATTCACGGGTCAACTCGGCCAGGCGCTGGTCGTCTTCGACAATAAGAATGTGCCACGACTGCTGCTCCACAACGAACTCCCAGATAGCGCGGAAACGGTGGGCATTGTATCAACGCGCGGGGCACTGCATAGCGCATGCCATACTTCAACGAAAAACACTAGATGTAGTATCAAGCAGCACCGCGTAACACTTCTGTAAAAAACCCCGACAGGCCCCGCCAACGGCGACGAACGGCGCACCCCAGCAGTGACGGGGGCTGCGCAGGAAAGCGCGTCTTTCACCCACAATTCACCCACAACTTATCCACAGGTTGTTCTTGTTCGCTCGCCTTGCAATACCCCAGATAGCGCATTATCTTGTATCCCCATCGCGCAACACCCACCACATGTTGGGTTTAGCCTGGCCACCGGACACAAGAAGAATGACACGCAAACGGCCTGATCCCAGTCCTTCGCCGGTGGTTTAAAACCGTTGCTACAGCTCGCCTGCCCTACCCCGGCAGACAGGCTCAAGGGTCGCGCCAGACGCGCCCGAATATGGATTCCGGAGCCCCCGCCGATGCGAGGGCACCACTAGATGTAGTAGCCAGGGCGGTAAAACGCCCCAGCAAGTGTCTTTTTAGCCAGGAAGGCGTTTTAGTCGTCCCTTCCCTGCCCAGTTTGCAAGTCCCTGTACGCCCGGCCCCTGGCTGTGCGCATGGCGTTGTTGAAATGGAATGAACGACAGTTCGTCGCAGTGATCGACAGTAAAGCGTCCAACTAACAAATACAGAACATGGAGATTTTCATGCATACCGACACCTCCCGCGAGAACCCGCAGGCCCAGGCGCCGCAGGCCGCCGATGACAACCAGAGCCTGAGCGCCACCGCGCCGGGCCAGCTGCGTGTGATCAAGCGTAACGGCACCGTGGTGCCGTACACCGACGACAAGATCACCGTTGCCATCACCAAGGCCTTTCTCGCTGTAGAGGGCGGCACCGCTGCCGCCTCGTCGCGTATCCATGAAACCGTCGAGCGCCTGACCGAGCAGGTCACCGCCACCTTCAAGCGCCGCATGCCCTCCGGCGGCACCATCCATATCGAAGAAATCCAGGACCAGGTCGAACTGGCCCTGATGCGTTCCGGCGAGCAGAAAGTCGCCCGTGACTACGTGATCTACCGTGAGTCGCGCAGCCAGGAGCGCAAGCGCGGTGCCACCAGCGACATCGCCCAGCCGCACCCGAGCATTCGCGTCACCCACCTCGACGGCACCGTTGCGCCGCTGGACATGGGCCGCCTCAACACCATCGTCACCGAAGCCTGCGAAGGCCTGGCGGAAGTCGATGGCGCGCTGATCCAGAAAGAAACCCTGAAGAACCTCTACGACGGCGTAGCGCAGAGCGACGTCAGCACCGCCCTGGTGATGACCGCCCGTACCCTGGTTGAGCGTGAGCCGAACTACAGCTACGTCACCGCGCGCCTGCTGATGGACAACATCCGCGCCGAAGGCCTGGGCTTCCTCGGTGTCGCCACCAGCGCCACTCACCACGAGATGAGCGAGCTGTACGCCAAGGCCCTGCCGGCCTATATCGCCAAGGGTATCGAGTTCGAACTGCTGAACCCGGTGCTGGCCACCTTCGACCTGGAAAAACTCGGCCAGGCGATCAACCACGAGCGCGATCAGCAGTTCACCTACCTGGGCCTGCAGACCCTCTACGACCGCTACTTCATCCACAAGGACGGCACCCGCTTCGAACTGCCGCAGATCTTCTTTATGCGCGTGGCCATGGGCCTGGCCATCGAAGAGAAGCAGCGTGAAGAGCGCGCCATCGAGTTCTACAACCTGTTGTCGTCCTTCGACTACATGGCCTCGACGCCGACCCTGTTCAACGCCGGCACCCTGCGTCCGCAGCTGTCCAGCTGCTACCTGACCACCGTGCCGGATGACCTGTCGGGCATCTACAACGCCATCCACGACAACGCCATGCTGTCCAAGTTTGCTGGCGGTCTGGGCAACGACTGGACCCCGGTACGTGCTCTGGGCGCTTACATCAAAGGCACCAACGGCAAGAGCCAGGGCGTTGTGCCCTTCCTCAAAGTGGTCAACGACACCGCGGTAGCAGTCAACCAGGGCGGCAAGCGCAAGGGCGCGGTCTGCGCCTACCTGGAAACCTGGCACATGGACATCGAAGAGTTCATCGAGCTGCGCAAGAACACCGGTGACGACCGTCGCCGCACCCACGACATGAACACCGCGAACTGGATTCCCGACCTGTTCATGAAGCGCGTGTTCGACGACGGCCAGTGGACCCTGTTCAGCCCGTCCGAAGTGCCGGACCTGCACGACCTCACCGGCAAGGCCTTCGAAGAGCGCTACGAGTACTACGAAGCCCTGACCCAGTACGGCGGCAAGATCAAGCTGTTCAAGACCATTCAGGCCAAAGACCTGTGGCGCAAGATGCTCAGCATGCTGTTCGAAACCGGCCACCCATGGCTGACCTTCAAGGACCCATGCAACCTGCGCAGCCCGCAGCAGCACGTGGGCGTGGTCCACAGCTCGAACCTGTGCACCGAGATCACCCTGAACACCAACGCCGACGAAATCGCCGTGTGCAACCTGGGTTCCGTCAACCTGCCGAACCACATCGTCGACGGCAAGCTGGACACCGCCAAGCTGCAGAAGACCATCAAGGTCGCCGTGCGCATGCTCGATAACGTTATCGACATCAACTACTACTCGGTGCCGCAAGCGAAGAACTCCAACTTCAAGCACCGCCCGGTCGGCCTCGGCATCATGGGCTTCCAGGACGCGCTGTACCTGCAGCACATCCCCTACGGCTCCGATGCCGCAGTGGAATTCGCCGACAAGTCGATGGAAGCGGTCAGCTACTACGCCATCCAGGCCTCCTGTGACCTGGCCGACGAGCGCGGCAGCTACGAGACCTTCCAGGGTTCGCTGTGGAGCAAGGGCATCCTGCCACTCGACTCGCAGCAGATCCTGATCGAGCAGCGCGGCCAGAAGTACATCGACGTCGACCTCACCGAGTCCCTGGACTGGGCCCCGGTTCGTGCCCGTGTGCAGAAAGGCATCCGTAACTCCAACATCATGGCCATCGCACCGACCGCCACCATCGCCAACATCACCGGCGTATCGCAGTCGATCGAACCGACCTACCAGAACCTCTATGTGAAATCGAACCTCTCGGGCGAATTCACCGTGATCAACCCCTACCTGGTGCGTGACCTCAAGGCCCGCGGTCTGTGGGACTCGGTCATGATCAACGACCTCAAGTACTACGACGGTTCGGTGCAGCAGATCGAGCGCATCCCGCAAGAGCTGAAAGACCTCTACGCCACCGCGTTCGAAGTCGACACCAAGTGGATCGTCGATGCCGCCAGCCGTCGCCAGAAGTGGATCGACCAGGCGCAGTCGCTGAACCTCTACATCGCAGGTGCCAGCGGCAAGAAGCTCGACGTGACCTACCGCATGGCCTGGTACCGTGGCCTGAAAACCACCTACTACCTCCGTGCCCTGGCCGCGACCAGCACCGAGAAGTCCACCATCAACACCGGCAAGCTGAATGCCGTGTCCAGCGGTGGCAACGATGGCCTCAGCGCAGCACCGGCCAAGGCCCCGGAAGTGGAAATGAGCGCAGGCCCGGCTCCAGTACCAAAGGCCTGTGCCATCGATGAACCAGACTGCGAAGCCTGCCAGTAAGGTGTTCGGCAACGCGCGGATCTGAGCGGCATTCGCGGCGTTACCTGCCGGAGCGGCCCCCATCACGTACATGCGTACGCTCAGGGGCTCCACTCCAGCAGGTGCCTTGCGACTACTCGCTCAGCTTCACGCTCGAATGTCGAGCAAGAGCACAAGCAACACAGCTGTACCGGGAGAAGGGCTAAGCAACACCGCCCTCCCCCACTAATTACCAACCCCCGCCCTACCCGGCGTGGGCTTCGGGGCAACGGCCAGTCACTAGAGCCACCCCCGACCAGCGGTACCCGTTTTGCCCTTGCGCGCTGTACGCAACGGAACATAATTAGAAGTAACTGTATATCCATACAGGCCGGTCATTTCACCGGCCCGCAAGCAGGAGCCAAGCCATGCTGAGCTGGGATGAATTCGATAAGGAAGACGGCGCAGACGCAGTCGTTGCCAGCAACACCACCGCCCAAGTCGCGGACATGAACATCGACAAGCTCGACCAGGTCGGCGGTGCCGCCGCGGTCGAAGCCCGCGCCATCGCCGCCGATGACAGCGCCGCCGTGGCCCGAGCCAAGGCCGCACTGGACCAACTCGACATCGCCGAAGGCCTGGCCGAGCTGGAAGGTGCCTCCGCCCGCGTCGCGGTCGACGAAAAGCGCATGATCAACTGCCGCGCCGACCTCAACCAGCTCGTACCCTTCAAGTACGACTGGGCCTGGCAGAAGTATCTGGATGGTTGCGCCAACCACTGGATGCCCCAGGAAGTGAACATGAACGCGGACATCGCGTTGTGGAAAGGCACCGACGGTCTGACCGACGACGAGCGCCGCATCGTCATGCGCAACCTCGGCTTCTTCTCCACCGCCGACAGCCTGGTCGCCAACAACCTGGTGCTGGCCGTCTACCGCCTGATCACCAACCCCGAGTGCCGCCAGTACATCCTGCGCCAGGCCTTCGAAGAAGCGATCCACACCCACGCCTACCAGTACTGCATCGAATCGCTGGGCATGGATGAAGGCGCGATCTTCAACATGTACCACGAGATTCCATCGGTCGCGAAGAAAGCCGCCTGGGGCCTCAAATACACCCGCTCGATCTCCGACCCGACCTTCACCACCGGCACCGTCGAGACCGACAAAGAACTGCTGCGCAACCTGATCGCCTACTACTGCGTACTGGAAGGCATCTTCTTCTATTGCGGCTTCACCCAGATCCTCTCCATGGGCCGCCGCAACAAGATGACCGGCGTCGCCGAGCAGTTCCAGTACATCCTGCGCGACGAATCCATGCACCTGAACTTCGGCATCGACGTGATCAACCAGATCAAGATCGAAAACCCGCACCTGTGGGACGCCGCGATGAAGGACGAAGCAACCCAGATGATCCTGGAAGGCACCCAGCTGGAAATCGAATACGCCCGCGACACCATGCCCCGCGGCGTACTGGGTATGAACGCGGCGATGATGGAGGACTACCTCAAATTTATCGCCAACCGTCGCCTGACTCAGATTGGCTTGAAGGAAGAGTACCCAGGTACCTCCAACCCCTTCCCATGGATGAGCGAAATCATGGACCTGAAGAAGGAGAAGAACTTCTTCGAGACGCGGGTTATTGAGTATCAGACTGGTGGGGCGTTGAGCTGGGATTGATGGCTAGCTGATATCAGCGTAGATTGACCCTACACCTGCCATGGATGTTGGGGAATCGTTTAGAAAGCCCCGCCTAGTGCGGGGCTTTTACTTTAGGATATGAAAATGCTTGCGGGACTTTTCCTCCAAAACTATAAAAGCTATAGCAATATAAATTTTATTCCTTTTATCGAAGACCCCGAAAACAAACTAAACGTATTCATAGGACCGAATGGAGTTGGGAAATCAGCAGTCCTCGAAAGCCTAAACTGTCTAATGAATGGAATAAGCCCTAAAGAGTGGGAAACAACGGCCGGAAAAAAGAAAGACAGAACAAGTATTTGCCCTGTTTTCTTGATACCAAAACAGCAATTACCCAACAACGCAAAGATCGAAGCCCTATCAGAATGCTACTGGAACTTTGACTTCTCAAAATCCGGAAACAATGATTACACCAACAAATTCCTAAACTTTCGTGAGAAATTAGCAAAAACACAAACAAGGGAAAGCCACTACCTTATTGCGATTGGAAAAGACTATGAAGGGAACATACTACTCACTACTACATTCCACAAAATAATTCTCGATCAAACAAGAAGACACGGAACATCAAAACAGTTCGTAAATGACTTATTCAAAGAAATAGTAGACCTCTATAGCTACGTCTATATCCCAGTCGAAAACAAAGTAAGTGACATACTAAACCTACAGGCAAAAGAGATGCAGAGCCTGATGGACAAGAGCGTAATAGATGAAATCAGGGTTTTACTTGACAAAAAAGACTATCTATTTAACGAAGAAACAAAATACAAAAGCCTCTTAGACATTATCAACACAGAACTAGACACATACATACAAGGGATAAATTCAAAATTACGAGATGGCTATGAGTTTCTAGCAAGAGGCACTTACAAAAAAACGATAAAGTCCAACGACATAATAGAGACCATATTTAAAGAATTCTTCCACATTCGCCCATTAACCAAAGATGGGAAACATATTAAAAGCCTCAGCTCTGGCCAGCAGCGCCTAGCTTTAATTGACGTAGCAACCACCCTTCTTTCTACAGAAAACAAAAAAAACAAAAATGTCATTCTAGCCATCGACGAACCTGAAAACTCTCTTGAACCGGCAAATTGCTTCGAACAATTTACACGACTAATAAGAATATCTACAGACTTTAAAAGACAACTACTCATAACCACGCACTGGTACGGCTTACTTTTAAAGCCAACAAAAGGCCTACTGAGCTTCATTGAAGACACCCCAAACAAAGCACCTGAGCACAAAGTATTCCCCTTGAGCAACCTCTACGATCAGCGTAGATCTTTCCCTGACTCAATTGAAATGAAAAGTTATTTTGATTTAATGAGCTCCATGCTGTCACTTCTAAAGAAAACAGACTATACATGGATAATATGCGAAGGAACCGAAGACGCCAAATATATTCAGTCACACATAAAAAAATCAAACGACAAGATAATAATATTACCTTTTAACGGGTCCGGAAACGTAAAAAAACTTTACGAATTCCTAAAAGTCCCATTCTCTGACGACAAAGAAAACTCGAATATAAACGGTAAAATAATCTGCCTTGTCGACACCGACGAAAAATCAGTGATGACAATAAAAGACTACAGCACAAGCCACACCAAGAAAAAACTCTTATTTTTCAGACTGAGCCTTGACCGAGATACAGACAACTCCAGCTTGATTTCTGTGGCCAATCCAAATGGCGTAAATACCGTAATAGAAGATGTTATAGACGCAGAAATACTATGGCAAGCCTTGAACAACATCAGCGACAATGACGCCAAGCTGAAACATTTCCTAGAGCACTACGACCAGAATACAAAAAAGACTCATCCAGACATAAGCAGAAAACTATCCTTCCTTAACAAAAAGAACAAAGAAAGCTACGAGTTACTTGACGATTTCAAAGACTACCTCTTTACAACAGAAATGAAGTCAATAATTTGTGATGAATACTGTCGAATCAACAACAACCCTAAAAACCTCACTTGGATGAGCGAGTTAATTTCACACATAGATTAATTAACAAAAAGGGTAACAAAAAGGGGACTAACAAAAAGGGGACAGATTTATTTTCTACGTCGCCCTCTTCTACTGGTTTCGGCTTTACGGCGAGTTACTTTCTCTTTACTCGCTACGCTCGCCCTTCGGGCCAGCCTTCGGCTGTTACTCCGCTTCGCTGCGTTTCCTCGCTCCGGTGCTGTTCCGAGGGTCGTCACGAAGGGCCATCCCTGGCCTAGGCGGCCCCACCCATAGTTCCTCGTTTGGCATCCATGCCAAACGCCCCTCTCCACAGCACCTCCACTACTCGCTGCGCTCGCCCTTCGGGCCAGCCTGCGGCTGTTACTCCGCTTCGCTGCGTTTCGGCCTCCTGACGGGATTCGGGGACCGCGTTGTTTGAGGGATTTGTGGAAGCCAGAGCGAAAAGCAAAAGCATCGCGGCCAAGGCCGCTCCTACAGGATTGCGGCAGATTCGTAGGATGGGGCGGGCCGCGTAGGTTGAGCGCAGCGATACCCATCACAAAGCTGCGTGCCGGCGGCCGTTGGCGAGGCTGGACTATCACGCCGACGCTAGACGCCCGAGATAAACCATTATCGGCATCGATGTTTACCATCAGCTCAATGAAGTTCTCTTAAAAAACCTCGGGCGTACCATCTGCTCCATCAACCAATAACACCCCGGAGCACACCATCATGAAACGCCAACTCATCCTCAGCTTTGCTTTCTCTGTACTGGCAGCCAACGTTTTTGCTGCTTCCTCTGCTCAACCAGTGGTCGCTGAAGGTGGCTCTGACCGCCTGATCGAAAACCGCGTCGCCGAGGGTGGCTCTGACCGTCTGATCGAAAGCCGCGTCGCCGAAGGTGGTTCTGACCGTCTGATCGAAAACCGCGTTGCCGAAGGTGGTTCTGACCGCCTGATCCAAAACCGCGTCGCCGAAGGTGGTTCTGACCGCCTGATCGACAACCGCGTCGCCGAAGGTGGTTCTGACCGACTGATCGAAAACCGCGTTGCCGAAGGTGGTTCTGACCGCCTGATCGAGAATCGCGTTGCCGAAGGTGGCTCTGACCGCCTGATCGAGAATCGCGTCGCCGAAGGTGGCTCTGACCGCCTGATCGAAAACCGCGTTGCCGAAGGTGGTTCTGACCGCCTGATCGAAAACCGCGTCGCCGAAGGTGGCTCTGACCGTCTGATCGAAAACCGCGTCGCCGAAGGTGGTTCTGACCGTCTGATCGAAAACCGCGTTGCCGAAGGTGGCTCTGACCGTCTGATCGAAAACCGCGTTGCCGAAGGTGGTTCTGACCGCCTGATCGAAAACCGCGTTGCCTAAGGTAGCTCCGACTGTCTGATCGAGAACCCCGCATGACTACATCGGAACTGCTGCCAGAAAGAAAGCCGGCCAATCAGCCGGCTTTTTTTCGCGTGCGCGATTTGACTGTCCCCACGCGCCGAAAAACAATCGGGGGCACGATTTCCGTTAACCACTATTACGGGTTTCGCCCTTACGGCGAGTTACTTTCTCTTTACTCGCCACGCTCGCCCTTCGGCTGTTACTCCGCTTCGCTGCGTTTCAGCCTCCTGACGGGATTCGGGGACCGCGTTGTTTGGCTGATTTGTGGAAGGCAGAGCAACGGCAGAAGCATCGCGGGCAAGCCCGCTCCTACAGGGGTTGCGGACATTCATAGGATGGGGCGGGCCGCGTAGGTGGAGCGCTGCGATACTCATCAAGCCTGTAATCGACCGCATGGGTATCGCGCTGCTCAACCCATCCTACGCAGCGCTGGTTTGCGTCAACAATCTCGCAGACGACGCCAAAGGCCCCATCAGGAGGCCAAGCGGAATCGTTGTGTAAGAGATAAACCATCTGGAGCCAAGCCTGATCACGCCCTCGGCTTTATCGGCATTAGCCGGGTGCACCAGATTGCCATCGAGGGCCAGGAAGTGGGCGGTGAGCTGCTGACCGAGTCGGTGGCTCAGGCCCTGAGCCAGGTCGATGTCCTGGTGGTGAAGCTGCAGCGGGCGCTGCAGGTAAACCGAACGCAGAACCGGCCTGAAACCAAACGCCTGCGCCAGGGCGGCGGCAAGGGTGGACAATGCGAAGTCTGTCCACCTTGATGGCCACAAGCGCTACGAAAGGCAGAGCGCAACGGGTAAATCGCAACCAAGAACAAAAACAGGCGACGAATTCACCCGGAAAGCTTCGCAGTCCTCACGCGGCTCGGCCTATTAGTTTTTCTTGTCGTCCTTGCCAACTTCGTGACCAATCACCCCGCCCACGGCGGCACCGACGCCAGTGCACAGCACGCCGCCGCATAACAGGTGACCGGCGGCACCGCCGATTACTGCGCCGCCAGCGGTTGTCTTGTCCTGATGGGACATATTCGAGCAGCCGCTCAGCCCCAGGGTGGAGAGCAGGATGCCGGTATACAGCAGTTTGGGAATACTCATAAGATTGACTCCAATGCGACGCCTTATGGAATGCTCTGGCGTTTTGCCCGATTCCACAGAGGACGACACTCCACTGTCTGTTCGCGGCGAGTGGGCGTCTGTGCGCTAGCACACTTAGCGGGCGTCACCGGGGCATATTTTTCTCCGCTGCCCGCTTCTACTGGTTTCGCCGCAAGGGCAAAGCGCAGCGCAGTCATAGCCCCGGAAACCCCTCAAGTGCATCAGCGGCGTCAAACCGCCAACCTGACATGTGGCCTTAGCCTCCGCATGGATATCGCCACGGTCCACCGGCGCGACCTGCGCGGCGCGGCCCCTCCCACAACCAGCAGGGCAGCCTGGGTATGCGCATCGCAGGGTCAACACGAGCGGCCCCCGCGCTGTTGATCAACCCGCTAGATCTTTACGCAGGCAAACAGCGCATTCCCGGAAGCGCCATCCCAGGGGAGGATCTTCTGGTAATCATGCTCAAGCACATGCACGTCAAAGTACGGCTGCAACAGCGCCTGTAGCTCAACAAAGCCCACGGCAACCATGGGATGTTCGTCGTGCCATAGCTGGGTTTCAGCGGCGGTCGTCTTTTCGATACTGAGTTTCAGCGATTGCTGCTCGCCCTCGCCGCTGTAGTGCCAGCCGGAGCTGAAGGTGAACAGGCTTTCGGCATGCGTGGCGGTATGGGATGCAAACAGGCGGTTGTCGATTTTGCCCTTGTCGACCACGTTAAAGCAGAACAGGCCATTGGCATCGAGTGCCGCATGCACGCTGGCGATGCAGGCTTGCAGCCGCTCGATTGCGCCGCTGTAGTGGATGGAATAGAGAAAGCAGGTGATCAGGTCCTGCGGCTCATGCACCGTGAAGCTGCACATGTCCTGCACGGAGAAGTGCGCCTGCGGGCAGCGCATGGCGGCCTTGTCCAGCATGGGCTGGTTGATATCCAGGCCGCTGCTGGTATAGCCGGCATCGATGAAATGGCGCACATGGGGCCCGGTGCCACAGGCCAGATCGAGGTGGCGGATGCCGGCGTTGCCGAACAGCTGCTGCAACCGGTGGATGCAGTGGCTTTGCGCCTGATAGTCGATATCGGCGCACATCAGGTCGTAATAACCGGACAGGTCGGTGTAGAGGGCATTGCCGGGCATGATGACCTGCGGGGTTAACCGGAGCGCTGGAGGGCGCGCATCATAGCCCAACCCGGACACGGGAAGCATGGATGCAGCGAGTGCCCCGGTTTTTCACGGCTTGGCTGGCCACGGGGTAGCGCCCGACCCCACAGATTGCCCGCACCGCCCGCTATCGCTCAGCGTCTCTAGCTAGACCCTCGGCCCAGGACGATATCGAAGGCACCGCGCCGCCCCTCGCCATCCGCTTCCAGGGCGATGACGTTGTCCGGGTGCGCGCTGGCCCAGGGGTCCTTGGCGATGTAGGGGTCGCCTTCGAAATACAGCTGCAGGGTCACCGGCACGTGCAGCGACTCCATCACCCGGAAGTGGATATGCGCCGGCCGGGTAATCCCGGCGTACTGCTCAAGCCCCGGCAGGTTAGGCGGCACCGGGTAGCGCCCGGGCATGACCGTCTCGATGCGGTAACGCCCCTGGGCGTCGGTGTAGAGCATGCCGCGCAGGTGGAAGTTGCCCTTGTCGGTAAAGTTGCCGGGGGTCTGGGTGTCGTACAGGCCCGCGCCGTTGGCCTGCCAGACCTCGACCAGGGCATTGGGGATGGGCGTGCGACAGTCGGCGCTGAACACGCTGCCGCTCACCACCAGGCGCTCGCCCGGCTCATCCGGCCCCGCCAGTTTGCTCAGAAAGGGCGCACCGAAGCGGTAGTAGGGACCGAGAATGTCGCCGACGCTCGTTCGGCAGCCCTGCCCCGCCAGCACCGGGCCGGCCAGCAGGCCGCCGCCGAGAATGAAACCACCATAAAGAAAATGACGCCGAGAAAGGCCCGCGCCTGCCTGTTGCTGCTTGTCCACCTCAGCCTCCCGGCCACAGCCTTGAAAGCACGCCCCCTGCCTTGCGCAGAAGACCCGCGTGTACCGCACCAGTATAGAAGCCCCTGCCCCGTTCGGTGGGGCGTCGGCCAAGAAGCTGCCCCGCACGGGGCACACCGGTGCCGCCGGCCAAGCGGTGCCACGAAGCCTGTGGGCACGCGTCGAGCAGACGGGCGTTACAATGCCGCCAAAGCTGCCTCGCCAATGCGGCCGCCACGGAGCCAGATTACCGATGTTCACCCTAGTTCACCTGGACACCCCACCACCGGAGGCGCTGAAAAGCCAGGTCCTGCAGATGGTGGTGGACTACTTCAGCGACATCAGCCCGGTGTCGCTGACGCCCAGCAATCCGCTCTACCAGCTGTACCAGTACGTGATCGGCTACGAGGTGCACCTGTACCTGCAGGCCATGGACAGTGCCCTGGAGACCCGCGCGCGGGTGATCCTGGCCCTGGATGATCAGGACCCTTCGCAGGTGCTGGGCTTCGCCCTTTACCTGCCGGTCAAGGACGATCCCGCGGCCTGTACCCTGGCGTATATGGCGGTGCAGGCCAGCCAGCGTCGCCACGGCATTGCCCGCGCCATGCTGCAACAGATGATCAGCCGCCGCCCGCACGCCGAGCTGGCCTGCGTGGCGAGCAAGGTCGCGACCTTCGAGGCCATGGGCTTTAAGGTGCTGAGGGCGCTGGGCCCGCAGGTGCTGATGAGCACCCAGGACCATAGCGCGGACGGCATGCTGGCCGTGCAAGACCTGGCACCGATCTTCGAGTCCAAGGAAGTCCGGCAGATCCATGCCTACCTGGTAAAACAGCACGGCAAACGGGCCATGAGCGATGCGAAGAAACAGCGCGATCGCCTACTCGACCAGATGACCCAGCAGGCGCAGGCTCTGGTGCGCGAGCGGCTTATCGTGCATTGAGGTAACCCCAGCATGGCTGAGTAATTTTCCATGAGGTGAACATCCACCCTGCTCCGCCCTTTGCTTCCTTCCGTCCGCAATTCTGCCGGATGACTGAACTCCCCACACCGCCGCGGACTCCACACCTGAGGCGGCTTACATAGCCGCCACCTCCTTGAGCAAAGGTGCCCCGCGCTTTGCCGCCGCTAGCGAGCCGCACAAGTACCCAAGCCCGTTGTTTGTCACTTACAAGGACTCACCATGACACTTGCCCTCAACGGCCGGATAACGCTGCTGTGCGGCCTGCTGACGACTAGCGGCGCGTTCGCCGGCGAGCCGTTGCAGGTCACCCTCAGCGCCGATGAATACGACGGCATCTGCGATGCCCATTGCTCCCTGCGCGATGCGATAACGGCGGCCAACCAGGCCGGCGGCGCGCAGCATATCCGCCTGGCACCCGGCGACTATGTGCTCAGCCAGCCAAGCCTGCCGGATGCCAACGGCTTCGCTGGCGATGAGGACGACAATCTCGATGGTGACTTCGATGTGCTGGGCGAGCTGACCATTCAGGGCAGCGGCGAGGAGCAGACGCGGATTATCAGCCAGATCGAGAGCCGCCTGTTCGAGGTGCGCCCCGGCGCGCGCCTGTCATTGCTGCGCCTGAGCCTGGAAAACGGCCGCTCGGCACGCAACGGCGGCGCGCTGGAAAATCATGCCGAGCTGCTGTTGCGCCAGGTGCGGCTGCTCAACAACCAGGTCAGCACCCCGCACTCGATAGCCAGCCCAGCACCGCTTGCCGAAGCATTCGACTGGGGCCAGGGCGGGGCTCTGGCCAACTACGGCAACGCGCAGATTTATGCCTCGACGTTCCAGCGCAGCAAGGCGATGGGGCTGTATTACGGCAACAACTTCGGCCGTGGCGGGGCCATCTTCAATACCGGCGTGCTGCTGGTGCGCGACAGCCACTTCGACCGTAACAGCGTCGATGACCAGGCCGACCGCGGGCATGGCGGCGCACTCTACAACCTGGGCACGGCCGATATCGCGCGCAGCCTGTTCACCGTCAATCAGCACGCGGAAATGGGCGGCGGCGGGGCCATCTTCAATACCGGGACGGGGCTGCTGAAACTGAGCAACAGCACCCTGAGCAATAACTGGAGCACCCTCTACAACGGCTATGTGGAATCCCCCAGCGAGGCGGTACCGAGCGCCACGCTGATCAACGTCAGCATCGCCGCCTCCAGTGGCCCGGCCCTGGTGAACCGAGGCGAGGTGTTGATCCGCAACAGTCTGATGGTCGGCAACTACGACCCGTATGAGAGCGATCAGGCCGCCGACTGCATCACCTACGGGCCCGTCTCAAGCTATCGCGCGGTCGGTTTGCTGACCAGTTCGCCAACCAGTACCTGCACGGCGGACCGCCACGAAACCGCCGAGCGGGTGTTCAGTCACTTGCTCGAACCACTGGCGGACAACGGCGGCCTGACCCAGACCCTGGCCTTGCGCCCCGGCAGCATGGCCCTGGATGCCGGACTCGGCTCCTGCAGCGGCCACGACCAGCGCCGCCAGCCACGCCCCCTCGACGGCACTGGCGATGGCGTCGCGGTGTGCGACCTTGGTGCCTATGAGCGGACGCAGCCTTAGCAGGCCGTTGAAAAACTACCTGCGTTGGCAATACTGCGTTAAAAACGGCCTCGGAATGCTCATTTACAGCCAGTAAACTCCGCTTCCTCGGCCGTTTTTGCCTTGTCTTGCCTGCCTCGCCTACGTTTTTTTCAACGGCCTGCTAGGCGGCTGCGGCTGTCAGTTGAGTGGGGGCAGCCTATTCCGGCTTGCCCTCCTTGCCGTTGGGCTTGGGGTCCAGAAACAGCGGCACGACATGCAGGATCAGCAGCGCCATCAGGGTGCCGAGCACCGCGGTCGCTTCATGGCCCAGCCCCACGGCCACGCCTACGGCCGCAGTGGCCCATAAGCCGGCGGCGGTGGTCAGGCCCTGCACATCGGCAATGTGCTCGCCCTTGAGGATGGTGCCGGCGCAGAGAAAGCCGATACCGGCGACGACGCCCTGAATGACCCGGCTCATGGCATCGTGATCCGCGCCTTCGATCTCCAGCAACATGACGAAGACACTGGCCCCCAGGCACACCAGCATATGCGTACGCACCCCCGCGGCCTTGCCCTTTACCTCACGCTCATAGCCCAGCAAGCCGCCCAGCACTATGGCCAGGACAAGGCGCAGGGTGGCGCGGGTCAGGTCCTCCACCTGGCCGAGATCGGAAAACTCGGCCTGCAGGGTTGTCAGAATACGGTCGGCGAAATTCATCTACCTCTCCTGCGTTGGGCGCATTAACCTCTGAGTCCGCCGTGACGCAATAGGTTCGACTTATCCCGTGAGGCCGGGCCGTTCACGCAGAACCTGGAAACGATTAAGCAATCTTGAGGCAAACCAATAGCGCTTTTGTGCAGGCACCCTGCCACGGGGTGTTCGTCGTGCCACCGCTGGGCTTTAGCGACAGTCGGCCGAGCCTCGGCGATTGCTGCTTGCCCTCGCCGCCGTGATAAATGGGATAGAGCAAGCCAGTAATCAGCGAATCAAATGCAGCACTGCACACAGAGCCACATCAACCCAAGCGAAAAAGCCATGACCACGCTGACCATTTCCGCCGCCTGCCTGATTGACGACGCCGGCCGCCTGCTGCTGGTGCGCAAACGCAACACCCAGGCCTTTATGCTGCCCGGCGGCAAAGCCGAGCCCGGTGAAAACGCCATCACCGCCCTGACCCGCGAACTGCAGGAAGAACTCAACCTCAGCCTGCCAGCCGCCGCGCTACAACCACTCGGCCAGTTCCGCGCCGCTGCCGCCAATGAGGCCGACACCTGGATCGACGCCAGCGTCTTCCAGGCCCACCTGCCCCACAGCGTCAGCGCCGCCGCCGAGCTGGAAGAACTGCGCTGGCTCGCCCCCGGCGACGCACTGCCGGAGGCACTGGCACCGCTGCTTCGCGAGCATGTGCTGCCGCTGCTGTGGCCAATGGCTTAGGTCAGGCGTTTCTGGAAAAACAGGCGCTGATGCTCTGGAGGGAAATCTTCGAGGTGACCGAATTCAGTGAAGCCATGCCGTTGGTAAAACCCGGGGGCCTGGAAATCAAAGGTATCAAGCCAGATCCCGACACAGCCTTTCTCACGCGCAACCTCTTCGGCCATGGCCATCAGGCGTGACCCCGTGCCTTGTCCCCTTGCCTGCTCAGGTATGGCCAGCAACTCGATAAATAGCCAACGATAAAAAATCTCGCCATACAGGCCGCCAATAATTTCGTTGCTATGCTCATCACGCACGAGCAGCGCGATGGCTTCTGGTTTGGAATCACCCGCCTGAGCAACGTTATAAGCCCGCAAAGGCCGAAGGATAGCTGCGCGCGCATCCTCGCCTGGGTTGATCGTCAATTCGATACGAGTACTCATTCGCTGGTCCTGTGGATATTTACACCGATATGGAGATCCGTCGCCGCAGTGTCACACCTGCGCGTTGAAGCATTCTTGCCACGTATTACTGCAGCAAATAATTTTGCAGCAGTTATGCACTATCCGGGGTCTGGTAATACATCGGGCTCAGCCTCGAGTGGCATTACTCCGAGAGGAGACATCCGGAAAACTCCAATGACAATTTTAAAATAATGGAGGCATTCAACATGCTTGACCGTGCAGCCAAACCCCTAGTGAAGCTGGTAGAGCGATACCTGCCGGATCCTTTTATATTCGTGCTGATACTCACTCTGGTGGCCTTTGCTGCCGCGATTATTGTTGAAGGCCATGGCCCGATGGCGGTGATCAATATGTGGGGAGAGGGATTCTGGAACCTGTTGAGCTTCTCGATGCAGATGCTGCTCGTGCTGGTGACCGGTTTTATGCTGGCCAGCACCCCACTGGTTCGGGACATCCTCAACCGCCTCGCGTCCCTCGCGAAAACACCGGGGCAGGCGATTGTTCTGGTCACCTTTGTGGCGTTGATCGCCAGCTGGATTAACTGGGGCTTTGGCCTGGTGGTTGGGGCGTTGTTTGCCAAAGCCCTGGCGCGCCAGATCCGCGTGCACTATCCGCTGCTGATTGCCAGCGCATACTCGGGTTTTATCGTCTGGCACGGTGGCCTGGCCGGGTCAATTCCGCTCGTCATTGCCACCGAGGGGCATTTCAGCCAAAGCGTGATTGGGATCATTGGCACGGGCGAAACGATTTTCGCGTTCTTTAACCTGGCCATCGTACTCGCGCTGTTTATTGTGGTGCCGACAGTCAATCGCCTGATGCTGCCCAGCGCAGAGGACAGTGTCTATGTAGACCCGAAGGTACTGGATGATCTGCCCGACACCCAGATCACTATCACCCGCCCGGCGGAGCATCTGGAAAATAGCCGGATTCTGGCCTGGCTTGTGGGTGCCGGTGGCCTTGCCTTTATCTTTCAGTACTTTCTCAACGACGGCGGGCTGAACCTGAACATCGTGAACTTTATGTTCCTGTTTCTGGCGATCATTTTGCACCAGACCCCACGCCGATTATTGGACAGCCTGAACGAGGCAGTTAAAGGCAGCGCCGGCATCGTTATCCAGTTTCCGTTTTATGCCGGGATCATGGGTGTGATGACCGCTTCGGGGCTGGCCGCCAGTATTTCTGCTGGCTTTGTCTCCATTGCTACGGCCGAAAGCTTGCCGTTCTGGAGTTTTATCAGCGCCGGCCTGGTGAATATCTTCGTGCCCTCCGGCGGCGGGCAATGGGCTGTTCAGGCACCCGTCATGTTGCCCGCGGCTCAGGAACTGGGGGCAAGCATTCCCCGTGTGGCGATGGCCGTGGCCTGGGGTGATGCCTGGACCAACCTGCTGCAACCCTTCTGGGCGTTGCCCGTACTGGCGATTGCCGGGCTGAAGGCAAAAGACATCATGGGCTACTGCCTGATGCTGCTGGTAATTACCGGAGTCATCATCAGCATAGGTTTGACCTGGCTCTGACACCACGCGGCACTATCGCCTCAGGCTAAAGAAACATTGGGTTACAGGGCACTGCCAGGGAGAATCATCGTGCTAGCGAAGCCAGACGGCATAGCCGTATATTGGTTGCCATGACGTCAAAAACCCACCTACCTCACGACAAGCTCCTGGATCTGCTACTGGACGTTGTCTGCGTAGTGGATAAAGAGGGGCGCTTTCTATCGGTAAGCGCAGCCAGCGAGCGCGTCTTCGGTTATCGGCCCGAGGAAATGATTGGCCGCACCGCCTTTGAATTGATGCACGCCGACGACCGCGCCGCCAGCCGGGCAATCGTAGAGCGCATTAATCTGGGCCAACCCTCCCAGGATCATGAGAACCGTTACATTCATAAAAACGGTCATGTCATTCATATCATGTGGTCTGCCCAATGGCTGGAGGTCGAGCAGGTGCGGGTTGGCGTGGCGCGGGACATTACCGAGCGCAAGCGAGCCGAGGCGATGCAGGCAGCCCTGTATGCCATATCGGAAGTGGCCCACTCAGCCGAGGAGCTGCAGACGCTCTACAGGCGAGTGCACGAGGTGATCGGCCAGTTGCTGCCCGCCGAAGGTTTTTTTGTGGCGCTGTACGACGCCGCGAATGAGCAGCTCAGCTTTCCCTACTACCCCGATCAGTCTGCTGCGCCGCCCTCGCCCCAGCCGCTGAGTTCGGACGACTTCAGTGCCGCGATCATTCGCTCCGGTGAAACCCTGTTGCTGCCCCCCGAAACGGCCGAACAACTGATGGCAAAGAGCGACACGCTGGCCGGCCAGCCGGCCCTGGGCTGGCTGGGTGTGCCGCTGATATCGGGCACCGAGACCATCGGCGCGCTGGTGCTGCGCAGCTCTTGCGGGGCCGCGCGTTACACCGAACAGGACAAGGAGCTGCTGCAATTTGTGGCGAACCAGGTGGCCGCTGCAATAGCACGCAAACACACGCAGTCGCGCCTGGAATTTCTTGCACAGTACGACCAGCTGACCGAACTGCCCAACCGTGCGCTGTTTCTGGATCGCTTGCGCGGTTCGCTGCAACGGGCGCAGCGCGATTCATTGCGGCTGGCGGTGCTGTATCTCGACATGGATAACTTCAAGCACATCAACGACACCTTCGGCCACACCACGGGCGATCACCTGCTGCAGGAAGTCGCTCACCGCCTCAGGCAGTGCGTACGCGATTCCGATACGGTCAGCCGCCTGGGTGGTGACGAATTCGCCGTGCTGCTGGACAACATCAGCAGGCAGGAAGACGCCATCCTGGTGGCCGAGAAAATCCTCATCGCCCTGAGCGCTCCCTACCTTCTGGAAGGCAACGCCCTGATGAGCGCACCCAGCCTGGGTATCGCGGTCTACCCTGAGCACGGCCAGAGCGACCTGCATCTGGTTCGCCACGCGGATGAAGCCATGTACGTGGCCAAACGCAGTGGCGGCAAGCGCTATATCGTTGTCGAGAAGCCGGGGAAGTAGGAGATGCCCCGTCATCCAGACGTCGCGCTGTCGCGTAGCAAACTGGAGGCAATTGCGTCTTTCGGCTTGTACGTACCTGTAGGCGCGGGGGGGCGCCCAGGGCAATCAGCGAATCGAGCTCGTTGAAGCCGTCGAAGGTAAGTATGGCGATATGCATGGCGGACCCTGCGCGATAGCGTCCGGCCATTCTGGTCCCGACAACCGCGGTGACATAGACACAGTCACATGCGGCAATAACCATACATACGCGAGGCGTCAGCTCGCCGGGCTAAGCATCTCGATCTCGCGGATCTCGAAATCACGGCGCAGGTAGTCCATGCGCTGCTTATGAAACTGGCGCATATGCGGCAAGGCGCTGTGAGTCGCCAAATGCTCTTTCGTCTGCCAGACCTCATAGAAGATAAACAGCGTCGGGTCGTGTCTATCGCGCAGCATGTGGTAGGTGATGCAGCCCGCCTCGGCGCGGCTGGGCTCGACATAGGCGCGGAACAACGCCTCGAACTCGGCGGCCTTTTCCGGACGAGTGTGGGCATGCAGGATAAATCCGTATTGATCGGCCATTCTGGGCTCCTGGCAGTGTGGGTTTATTTACCCTACAACAGCCAAAGCCAGCCCATTCATGCCTTTTAGTCACATATGATTTGCCCGTAAGCGGCTGTTTCCCGCCGCTCACGCGCCCTAGCATGCCGCCATCAATTTACCGAGGCACATGCCATGAAGAAGATCCTGCTGCTCAACGGCGGTAAACAGTTCGCCCACTCCGACGGCCGTTACAACACCACCCTGCACGACACCGCACTGGCCTTCCTCGACCGCGCCGGCTTCGACCTCAAGCACACTCATATCGACAGCGGCTACGACGTCGCCGAAGAGGTGGCAAAATTCCTCTGGGCCGATGTGATCATCTATCAGATGCCCGGCTGGTGGATGGGCGCGCCCTGGACGGTGAAGAAGTACATCGACGAGGTATTTACCGAAGGCCACGGCAGCCTCTACGCCAGCGACGGCCGCACCCGCTCGGACGCCTCGCAGAAGTACGGCAGCGGCGGCCTAATCCAGGGCAAGCAGTACATGCTGTCACTGACCTGGAACGCGCCGCAGCAAGCCTTCGACGACCCGACTGACTTCTTCGAAGGCCAGGGTGTGGACGCCGTCTACCTGCCCTTCCACAAGGCCAACCAGTTCCTCGGCATGAGCGCCCTGCCGACCTTCCTCTGCGTCGACGTGATGAAACGCCCCGCCATCGAGGCCGATATCGCGCGCTATGAGCGGCATCTGGCGCTGGTGCTGGGTTAAGCACACTTTAGTTGTGGCGGTGAGCAGCGCAGAGCGGGAGCATCAACCGCACGGAGCTCCCCACCCAAACGGTAATCGGACTGTCTCGCCTAATGGGTCACACAAAGACCGCTCCTACAAGACAGGCCTAGGCGGCAGCCTGCTTACGGCGCACCAAACAACGCCGTCCAGTAGATCCCCGCATCGCTCTTGGGGTCGGTCGCGTAGGCCGCGCCCAGTTCGCTGAATTGCGGGTTCATCAGGTTGGCGCAGTGGCCGGGGCTGGCCAGCCAGCCGTCGATCACCCTCGTTGCCGTATCAAGCCCGGCGGCGATGTTTTCGCCAACCCGTTGGCCGCTGTAGCCAGCCAGTTCCGCGCGGTCGCCGGGAGTACGGCCGTCAGGGTCCTGATGATCGAAGAAGTTGCCGTTGGCCATGGCCCGGCTGTGGGCCTCGGCTGTGCTGCCCAGCGTGGCATTCCACAGCAGCGGTGCGGCGGCGGCAAATGACTGGTTACCGCATTGACGCGGCGTGCCACGCGCGGCGTTGAGTTGTGCGAGCAGCTTCTGCCCTTCCACCTGCCAGTCGCCCAGGCGCGCCGTCAGCAGCGGCCTGGCCAGCAGGATGCGCCACTCGCGGTCCTGCTGATTGACCCCGATATCGACAAACTGCGGGTCCAGCAGCACCTGGCAGAAGCTCTCGCGCAGCACCTTCATCGCCGCCGCGGCATCGCGCGGGCCGGACAGGCTGATGGCCTGCACATTGACCATCGGATAGCCCGCCGCGCTCATCGCCTGCTGCAAATCCCCCGAACGACCGACCGGCTGCACCAGACGCGGATCGGCCGTCAGCGGCGGCAACTCGGCGGAGGCCTGCTCGCCACAGCGCTGTACCTCGCTGCGGTACAGGTTGATCGACTCGACCAGCTGTGCCTGCTCGGCAGCAACGGCCCCCAGGCTGAACAGCAACGGTGCAAGACCTGCAAGGCACGATCTGATGCCCATAACCACCTCCGTCAAACTGAATTGCCGCCATGATGCGGACTCGCCGCCGTCGCAGGCAAGGCCGCCGCGGCCACCTTGCGTTAACAGCAACGGCCAGGCGGCGTATGGTGGACAGACAGCCCCATGGAGGAAGCGCTATGTTTCAGGTAACCCGCAACGGCAAAAACCGCATTGACGTGGACTTTACCGGCAAACTCGACAGCATCGACATGCGTATCGCGCTCAATCAGTTGACCCAGCACGCCGAAGGCATCGAACAGGGCCGCATGATGTACCGCATCGGCACCTTCGAATTGCCCACCCTGGGGGCCATAGGCGTCGAGCTGTCGCGTATCCCGCAACTATTGCGCTTTATCCGCCGCTTCGAGCGTGTGGCGGTGGTGGCCGATCAGGAATGGGTAAGGCGCATCAGCACAATCGAGGGCTCGCTGATTCCAGGCCTGACGCTCAAGGCTTTCGACTCGATGGAGGAAGCGCAAGCAGAAGCCTGGCTGCAGGAGTAGCGCCACAATCCACCCCAGGCCCGGGCCGTGGGTGGTCACGACCATCACTGCATTGGTGTCGATCAGGCTGCCATCGCTGGCCCAATGGCTGACCAGGTGGAACTGGCCGCACTGATAGTCTTCGCTCAGGTAGCCGCGCAACCGGCAGTCGGACAGCGGCCCGCACTCGGGCGGCGTGTTCAACTCCAGGGAGTTAATGGCGAAGCCTCCTAGAACGCGGCCCCTCGGGCGCTTTACGCCCGACAGTCTGATTTTAGGCAACAAGCCACGCGTCGATCTCCATTGCCCGCTGCAAGCGGTTCCGCGGCGCGGCACCACGCCGGCGAAAATCTGCGGGACGAGCGTCCACGGCGCTTGCTACCCTGCGCGCTTTGCCGGTGGCGCTGGCCATGACTCTGCCCGATTTTCTGCTGTTCGCCCTGCCCGCGGTGTTTCTCACCGGACTGTCCAAAGGTGGCTTTGGCGGTGCCCTGGGCGGCATCGCCGTGCCCTTGCTGGCGCTGAGTCTGTCGCCAAAACAGGCGGCGGCGGTGATGCTGCCGATTCTCTGCCTGGCCGATTTGGTGGGGCTCAAGGCCTACTTCGGCAAATGGGACACGGCCAACCTCAAGGTCATGCTGCCCGGTGCACTGATCGGCATCATCATCGGCTCGCTGACCTTCGAGCTGCTGGACGACAACCTGGTGGGCCTGCTGATCGGGTTGATCGCCGTGTCCTTCGTGCTGCTCGGCCTGATACACGGCAACCAGGCCCCGCGCCCACTGCACAAAGGCCGCGGCACCCTGCTCTCGAGCCTGGCCGGCTTCACCAGTTTCGTCGCCCACGCCGGCGGCCCGCCGGTGATGATGCACCTGTTGCCGCAGCAACTGGACAAGGTGCGTTATGTGGCCACCATCAATGTGTTCTTTCTGCTGACCAATGCCCTGAAGCTGATCCCCTACACCGCCCTTGGCCAGTTCAGCCAGGACAACCTGCTGCTCAGCCTGGCCCTGGCCCCCATAGTGCCGCTAGGGGTCTGGAGCGGCTTGTGGCTGCAGTCGCGGGTCAACCACCTGTGGTTCTATCGGATTGCCCGGCTCGGCATGCTGCTGGCGGGTGGGCAGCTGATCTACAGCAACCTGTAAGCGCCGCGCATACGCAAGCGCCCCGCAGGCAGGCCTGCGGGGCGCACAGAATGGAGGGGTTGGCAGCGGGCCATGGCCTGCTGCCCTGGGCGTGGACTTACAACGCGCGCAGCTGTTGCTCGGCGAGGAAGTCTTCATGCAGAAGCGCGTCCTGACCGGGGATATCCACGGCCTCGTCGTTCTGCAGTGGGGTGGCGCGCTTGCTGCGCAGTTTGCCGAACTGGTGGTCGAGGGCGTGATGCAGTTTTTCCACGGCCCCCTCTATGGCCTGCTCAAGGGATTCGGCCTTGTGGGTAACGGATAGCGGCTGCAGCCCTTTGGGCCGGGCCTCGATCTGACAGCGCTTGTCATGTGCGCCGGCCTTCTGGCCATTGTCGTCGTGCAGGTGAACGACGACGCGGGTCAACTCATCGTCGAAGCGTTCCAGCTTGCTGGCAACACTGGCACTCACCCATTCAACCAGGCGGGCACTACCTTCAATGTGGTTATCGCTGTGAACTTGGATTTGCATAAAGCTTTCCTTCTTCAACCGTTCGCGAATAGCGTCGCCTCCCGAGGCGACAGCACCAGCCTACGCCATTTCCCCCTGGTTTAGGCAAGCCCTAAGACATTTGTCGCAGACTGAAACAATCGAGCACCTGCTGCGAGGCTATTCAAGCGTCGCAGGTGCATCGCCGACGCTTGAATAGCCGGCCGATTCCGGTAGGCTTTAGCGCTTATTTCAAAGGAGTATCTCCCATGGCCCGCGCCACTGCCCGTCACATCCTGGTTGCCACCGAAGACAAGTGCAACGAACTGAAAGCCGCTATCGAAGGCGGTGCCGACTTTGCCCAGGTGGCCAAAGACAACTCCACCTGCCCTTCCAGCCGCAGCGGTGGCGACCTCGGTTCCTTTGGCCCTGGCCAGATGGTCAAGGAGTTCGACACCGTGGTATTCAGCGCGCCGATCAATGTGGTGCAGGGCCCGGTCAAGACCCAGTTCGGCTACCACCTGCTGGAAGTCACCAGCCGCCAGGACTGATTTACGCCCCACGGTTGGTGCCCAAGGGGTACTGCCAGAAAAAGGCGCAGTGGCTCCCACCACTGCGCCTTTTTTGTGTCCGTCAGCCGGAGCGCCGGGCCGCCGGACCGCCGGACCGTGCAAACCACACGGCGGTTGAGCAGGTGCCCCGCGCCAATAGAGGGGTATACTCGCGCCCCACTTTATGACCTCGGCAGCCGCGGACCTTCCATGACCAGCACTCAATTGCCTGACCCACAGCCCAGCAACACCCCACCAACCGGCAGCGAGCCGGTGGTTGCGAAAAAGGCCGGGTTTGCCTCGCTGTTCGGCGCAGCCAAGGCCGCCTCCGCCAAACAGGACGACCAGCCCTGGCACCAGAAGGGCAACAAGTCCGCCCATGAGAAGAAGATCGGCCCAGCCCCCAGCGGTACCCGCCGCTCCATGGGCAAACGCTAAGCCAACCACCTGCTGACCGAGGCAGGCGCTTCTGTAGGAACGGCGGGGGTGCCTAGTCCTTGCCCGCGAGCTCTATCCCGCGTAGCCAGGCAAGGCCAAGGCTCCTGCTAGCGGGGTGATTGGCTCGCGCCGCCCCCGGCCTGAGCGACTGAATCAGCCTGGCACCCGAGCCAGGCGCAGGCGGTCGTATAACCAGCCGCCGCAGACGTTCAGCAACAGCCCGCACATCACCAGCAACGCCCCCAGCAGTTGCAGGCCGCTCAGGTGCTCATCGAGCAGCAGCGCCGCCGAGCTCAGCCCGACCACCGGCACCAGCAGCGAAAAGGGGGCCACCTGGCTGGCCGGATAACGCGACAGCAGCCGACTCCACAGGCCATAGCCCAGGATGGTCGCACCGAAAGCCAGGTAGATCAGCACCAGGATCGAGCTCAGGCCGAGCCCGCGCAGCGCACTTTCCATCGCCTGCGGCCCTTCCAGCAGCCAGGACAGCGCCAGAAACGGCAAGGGTGGAATCAGGCTGCCCCAGACCACCAGGCCAACCAGATTCACCTTGCCGAGTTTGCGCGTGATGATATTGCCCAGCGCCCACATGGCCGCCGCGCCGATGGTCAGCGCGAAACCGGCCAGGGTCATGATGCGGTCGCCCTGCAGGCCGATCAGCAGCAAACCCGCCGCGGCCACCAGCAAACCGAACAGGTTGGTCCGGCGCAGGCGCTCGCCGAGCAGCAAGACGGCGAACAGCAGGGTGAAGAACGCCTGCGACTGCAGCACCAGCGAAGCCAGGCCAGCCGGCATGCCCAGCGACATGGCGGAAAACAGAAAGGCGAACTGGCCGAACGAGATCGTCAGCCCGTAGGCCAGCAACCAGCGCAGCGGGATCTGCGGCCGCTTGATAAAAAGGATCGCCGGAAAGGCCGCCAACAGAAAACGCAGCGCTCCCAGCAGCATCGGCGGCATATCGTCCAGACCGACCTTGATCACCACGAAATTCATGCCCCAGACGACTATCACCACCAGGGCCAGCAATAAATCCTTGGGCGACATAGCGGCCCCCTCAGCATAGGCAAGCCGCCATTAGAGCAGGCGCTGCCGGGCACGGGCCTATACAGTCGGGGAACAAACCGGCCGCACAGTGCCGGCACTGGACCTGCTGCTGCCCAGCGGGCAGGCGCGGTAACGTCTGTCCGTTAATCCTCGCCTGCCGCCGGACTATTTCACCAGCAGCACCGGCACCGAGACCTCATGGATCACCCGCGTGGCCACCGAGCCCAGCAACATCCCGGTAAAGCTGCCCAGGCCACGGGTGCCCATCACCACCGTGTCGCAACCCTGCTGCTGAACCAGCGCAGCGACCTGCTCGGCGACATTGCCCAGCGCGGTGTAGGTGGTATAGGCCAGGCCTGCGGCCTTCAACTGGTCCGCCGGCCATTCCAGCTCCTGAACCGCCGCGGCGGTCATCGACTGCTGCAACTGGCTGATGATCTCGCCGGTCACGTACTCGCCATAGAGCATGGGCTCCTGCTGCACATTGAGCAGGCACACATGCAGCGTCGCGGCATGATCGCGGGCGAAATTGATCACGTATTCCAGGGCGCGTTTGGCCGGAGCCGAACCGTCATATGCAATCAATACCTTGCGCATTGTCAGTCTCCTTTTCCAAGTCTGGTCTAAGCATAGACCAGCGCTCCAAGCGCCTGGTTGCAAGCAGTCGCCGGCACGAAGTCGCCCCGGCCGACCCGCCAGGCAAAATTGCAGGGTGCCAGCGGCCGCTGGAGGGACTAAAATCGCTCCCTGCATGCGTCGCCGGCCACTGTGCCGCCGCTCAGCCAGAGGGCTGGCGCTCGCCCGGCCAGGCAGACGACCTCCTCCATCCGCACAGACCAAGAGAACAGCATGGGCGCCCAGTGGAAAGCCAAACCTAAAGAAGCCGCCGCCAACGCCAGAGGCAAGATCTTCGGCCGCCTGGTCAAGGAAATCATGATCGCCGCACGCAACGGTGCCGATCCGGACATGAACCCCAAGCTGCGCCTGGCCGTGCATCAGGCGAAAAAAGCCTCGATGCCCAAGGACACCCTGGAGCGGGCGATCAAGAAAGGGGCCGGTCTGAGCGGCGAAACCGTCAACTTCGAACGCACCACCTATGAGGGCTTTGCGCCGCATCAGGTGCCGCTGATCGTCGAGTGCCTGACCGACAACGTCAACCGCACCGTGGCCGAGATCCGCGTACTGTTCCGCAAGGGTCAGATGGGCGCATCCGGCTCGGTGACCTGGGACTTCGACCATGTCGGCCTGATCGAGGCGTCCTCGGATGAAGGCGCAGACCCTGAGCTGGCGGCGATTGAAGCCGGGGCCCAGGACTTCGAGCCCGCCGACGAAGGCAATACCCTGTTTATCACCGAACTCACCGACCTGGACGCCGTGTGCCGCTCCCTGCCCGAGCAGGGTTTCACCGTGCATTCGGCGCAACTGGGCTATCGCCCGAAGAATCCGGTGACCGGCCTGAGCGCCGAGCAGCTCGAAGAAGTCGAAGCCTTCCTCGAAGCGATCGACGCCCACGATGACGTGCAGAATGTCTACGTCGGGCTTTCCGGCTAAGCGCCAGACACCGGCAAGCGTGCAGTCACTGCCTCCAGGGCGGTGCCGCGCTTGCCGGGGGCTGTGAGCCAGGGACATCAATCACAGTCAGCAACAGCCAAAGCGAGTAGAATCGCCGGCCGCCGCGCCTAGAGTGCCCGGCGTGTACACAAGGACGTTGTCACACAGGAGTTTTACCGTGCACAAGTTTCTCACCCTGGCTGCCTGCGTACTGCTGACAGCCTGCGCCAGCAATCAGCAGGCGGTATACCAGGACGCGGTCCAGAGCGGCAGCGGCCCGGTGGCCAAGACCACCCTGGAAGCCATCCACAACACCCAGGCCATTCCCCTGCCGTTCGACACCGGCCTGCTGGCCCGGCAATGGCCGATCAGCGCCAACGAGCCGCGCCTGGACTTCGGCAGTTCGATTTCCAACTACCGGGTATTTTCCCTGGAGCTGAAAAAGGGCGAGCCCTACAGCCTCAATGTCAATTCGCTGTGCCAGAAGCCCTGCATCAGCTTCAACAAGCTGGCTCTCAAGCCGCGCGCCCTGCTGCTGGATGCCTATGGCACGGTGATCGCCGCCAACCCTTCACGGGCCTCGGCCGTGGTCGGCCAGATCAGCCTGAGCTGGGAGGGCGAAGCCCCGGAAGACGGCACCTACTACCTGTTGGTGGCCGCGGACAACGACGACCTGGGCGAAACCATCGTGATCGACGATATCTGGGTCAACAACTCGCCGCTGATGGCGGTCAAGGTCGACATGCACAGCGCGCCCTTCGGCAAAATCAGCGCCTTCTCCTCGCCACGGCAGAACTGAGCCCACGCGCCCTTGGCGGTGGCCGCACTCTGCCGCGGTACCGCCGCGCGAATGTCTGCCCGCTTATTGATCCTGAGCAAGGTGCGTTGCCGGCTACGCCTTAGCCTATGACGGTTGTTTCCCGGGGTACGCCCCATCAACCGTTATCGACGAGGTTTCCATGAGCATCACCTCCGCCAGCATCTGCGCCGCCGCCGACCAGTTGCAGGGTTTTGTCGGCTTTAACGGCAAGACCGGCCGGCATATCGTGCGTTTTTCCGAAGACTCCTTCGGCCTCGATGTGCAGGAACAGAGCATCACCCCCGCCTGCGAATTTGTCTGGCGGGCCTATGAAGGCAATCTGATGCACCTCGACCGGAGCCGCCTGCAGCTGCTGTTCGAGCAGAATATTGACGACCGCCTGAATATCGGCGAACCCTTGCGGGTGTACATGCGCCGCCAGGATCTACCGGAAATCAGCGCCGAGCGGCGGCGTCTGCCGGCCTGACCGGCCGTGGGCGCTAAACTGCAAACCCGCCAGCCACCCATGCGGCCATCAACAGCCATGACTGACCTGCATTTTCGCGCCCTGCCCCCTCCGCTCAAGCCCCTCGCGGACAAGTTCTACCGCGCCCATCGCAGCCCCATGCGGGCCAGCCAGGCCGATCAGTTGTGGGTAGCCCAGCAGGGCGAGGTCATCGCGGCGCTGTGCCTGCGTCCGGTGGCTTCTGGCCAATGGCTGACCAGCCTGCTGGTGGCTCCGACACGACGCCGCCAGGGCCTGGCGCGGCAACTGATCGCACAGGCGCTCGATGGCTGCGATGAGCCGGTCTGGCTGTTCTGTCAGCCACAGCTGCAGGGTTTCTACCAGCGCCTGGGTTTTGCCGAATGCACGCGCCTGCCTGCGCCGTTGGCCGAACGTCTGGCCCGCTATAGCCGCAGTAAAAGCCTGCTGGCGATGGTCCGTGATGGTGGTGCAAACCCGGAAAACCCGCCGATTAAAGACCCACGTGGCAGATAGCCGGCGAACCTGGCACATCCACGCTGTTTTTACAGTTGCCTTATTCGAGCTAAGCTCTGCATGCTTGGCCCATAAAAACGACAAGAATGGCTAAAAACATGCGTATACCGCGGTTGCTCAGGCGTCTGCGTAACGACTTCCAGCTGTCCATCATCACCTTGATGGGGCTGTTTGGCGTGATCGGTATTTCACCCTATGCCGTCTATCGCCTGGCCACAGGGAATTATCTGGTGGCCGCTGCCGACACCACCATCGTCCTCTCGACCGTACTGGCCGTGCTCTATGCCTGGCGAACAGGTGACACGGTCAAGCCGGGCATCTACCTGGCCGCCATCTTCTCGATCGGAGCCACCCTGATCGCCATCAATCTGGGGGTGAACGGGCTGTTCTGGATCTACCCGCTGATCCTCTTCAACTTCTTTATGGTGTCGCCGGGCAAGGCCCTGATCGCCACCACCCTGGTACTGGCGACCATGGTCGGTTACGGGCAACTGCATCTTGGGCGCGTCTTCGAGAGCAACTACCAGATGGTCTCTTTTCTGGTCACCAGCATGATGGCCAGCACCCTGACCTATATCTTCGCCTACCGCACCCGCAGCCAGCGCGACCAGCTGCAGCAACTGGCCATCCAGGACCCCCTGACCGGAGCGCGCAACCGCCGGGCGATGAACGAGGAGCTGCGCATCGCCGCCTCCATACGCCGGCGTCATGGCAACAGCTACGGCGTGCTGGTGATGGACCTGGACCACTTCAAGCGCATCAACGACAGCTTCGGCCATCAGGCCGGCGATCAGGTGCTGGTGGACTTTGTCGAACTGATCAAGCGCTCCTCGCGCGAAGAAGACCGGCTGTTCCGCTTCGGCGGCGAGGAGTTTCTCCTGCTTCTGCCCAATACCGAGAGGGCCGGGCTGCAGGCCGCCGCGCAGCACCTGCAGCAACAGCTGGCGGAACACCTCATGAGCCCGGGCGGTAAGGTGACCATGTCGGTCGGCGGAGCCACCCTGCGCAACGCCGAACACTGGGAAGGCATGCTCAAGCGCGCCGACCAGCGCCTCTATCGCGCCAAGAACGCCGGGCGCAACCGCGTTATCGTCGACGACGACGATGTGCCGCACAATCGGCAAGAGCTGCCGATCAGCTGAGCCACGCAGTCGCTAATACTTGCTTACAAGTAGCAGCGGACAAAATCCCTCTATGGCTGTAACAACGCCTAGGCTGCTCTGTCTATTGAGCCAGACATCACGCGAGACACAGCCATGAAAAGACGCGCCTTACTCAAGGGCCTGGCCCTGCTGCCCGCCCTGCCCCTACTCGGCCAGGCCCCACTCAGTCTGGCCGAGGCCATTACCGCGGCCGCCACCGTGCAGCCCCTGGACAAACCCCACAGCGCCTGGCGCGAACTGCTCTCGGAGCAAGCCTATGCGGTGCTGTTCGAGGAAGACACCGAACGCCCGGGCAGCAGCCCGCTGAATCAGGAGAAGCGCGAGGGCACCTATATCTGCGCGGCCTGCTACCTGCCGCTGTTCAACAGCCAGGACAAGTATGAGAGCGGCACCGGCTGGCCGAGCTTTACTCAGCCGATAGCCGGCCATGTTGGCCAGAAGCGCGACTTCAAGCTGATCTTTCCCCGCACCGAATACCACTGCGCGCGCTGCGGCGGGCATCAGGGCCATGTGTTCGACGACGGCCCCAAACCCCGTGGCGAACGCTGGTGCAACAACGGCGTGGCCCTGCGCTTTATTCCCCAAGGCGAAAGCCTGCCCGAACTGCGGAGCTGAACATGAGCAGCACATCCACCTGGCATCAACCCCTTCTGCGCAGCATCACCCTGCTCATGGCCGGCCTGCTGGCGGCCTGCGAACCCAGCGCGGCCCAGGCCCCGCAACCCGCCAAGCCCAGTGACAATGCCGGCACTGCGAGCGACAGCGGCGTGGCGATCTTTGCCGGCGGCTGCTTCTGGTGCACCGAGGCCGACTTCGACAAGCTGCCGGGGGTGCTCGAAACCACCTCCGGCTATATCGGCGGACATCTCGACAACCCCAGCTACGAGCAGGTCTCGGCGGGTACCAGCGGCCATATCGAGGCGGTGCAGGTGCGCTTCGACCCCAGCAAGACCAGCTATGCCAAACTGCTCGAAGCCTTCTGGCCCACCATCGACCCGATCACGCCCAACGCCCAGTTCTGCGACCGCGGCACGCAATACCGCAGCGCCATCTTCTATGCCAATGCAGAGGAAAAGGCTCAGGCCGAAGCCTCCAGGGACGCCCTGCAAGCCTCCGGCAAGCTGCCGGGCCCGGTGGTCACCGAAGTGCTGCCCGCCACCCGTTTCTACCCGGCCGAGGACTATCACCAGGATTACTACCAGCGTAATCCGCTGCGCTACGCCTACTACCGCAACGGCTGCGGCCGCGACAAACGCCTGGAACAGTTATGGGGCAAGCAGCAATGACGGCTAATGGCACCCTATTCAGCGACTGATTTGTTGTTTAAGCCCCGCCTGCGAGGACTACCCTGGGCTGCCCCTGTTATATCGAGAGCAGCCCATGGCCCCGCTGAAGCCCTTGTTCAAACTGACTACGCTGATCGCACTCGGCGCTTGGCTGATGCTGGTCTGCCTGCCGTTCTGGTCCTATACCGACGAACTGGTACTGGGCCTTGGCGTGACCCTGCTGGCCATAATCTATAGCTGGCTACTGTTTTCCGCCATGCGCCAGCGCCCTGAACCCGGCAGCGGCAGACCCGGTTTCTTCAGCCTCGCCGGAGTGCTCTCCCTGCTGCGCCAACCCACCGCCGCGCTAGCCGCCTGGGTGCATATCCTGGCGTTCGATCTGATGGTGGGCCTGTATATCCGCAGTGAAGGGGCCATCGCCGGCATCAGCCACTGGGCCTTGCTGCCCTGCTATGTGCTGACCCTGATGTTCGGCCCCCTGGGCCTGCTGGCATTTCTGGCACTGCGCTGGGGGTTCGCCGTGGCGGCCTAACGGCTGCGCTCGTAGGACTCAGTGCTCTGCCCCGGGAGTTGTTCAACCCTGAGGCCGCCCGGGTATTCAATGCTTTGCCGGATAACCCCGCGGCTCTCCACCGACTGGCTGCCCTGGTAGTTGTGCTGCTGCCGCAAACCAGCGCCCGGCAGGCGCTGCCCGCCATACAGGTCATAACGTTCAGACTGCTGGGAGGTGCCGATGCTGCCACTGGCACCGGGGCTTATATAGCTCTTGGGGATGACCCGGATACTCGGCGGGTTTTCGGGCTCGGCCTGAAGCGAAGTTGCCAGCAACAGCGTGCCCAGGCTTAGCGCAACTCTGCATCCAGACATGGCGGCCTCGACCGACGGGAAAGTTGGTGCCGTTGAGAGGAATCGAACCCCCGACCCCATCATTACGAATGACGTGCTCTACCGACTGAGCTACAACGGCGCGTGGCTTGAGCAGTATTCAATGGAGTCGGCGCACGTTCAAGCAGGTTTTGCTGGCGACGCCGGCCGCAGGCAGCCGTCGACCTGGGCAGGGTCGACGGCACTGGCGCTACTTGTCGACCAGCTCGATGCGGTCTTCGTGAATCAGGATGCGTCCCTGCTTGTACAGGCCGCCGATGGCCTTCTTGAAGTTGCCCTTGCTGGCGCGGAACAGCGCCGTAATGGCCTCGGGCGAGCTCTTGTCGTTGAGGTGGAGCACGCCACCCTCTTCGCGCAACTTGCTCAGGATCTGCTCGGCCAGGCTGCTGGCGGCTTCCTGGCCTACCGGTTGCAGGCTCAGGCTGATCTTGCCGTCGCTGCGCACTTCCTTGATAAAGCCCTTTTCCTGCATGCCGCCGCGGACGAACTTGAACAGTTCGTTCTTGTGGATCAGGCCCCAATGCTTGCCATTGATGATCGCCTTGAAGCCCATATCGGTGGCTTCGACCACCAGCAGATCGACTTCCTGGCCCACCTTGTAGTTGGCTGGCAGCACGTCCAGGTAGCGATCCAGCCGGGCCGTGGCGGTGATGCGCTTGCTGCGCTTGTCGAGGAAGACATGCACCACGCAGTAATCGCCCACCTGCAGCGGGCGCTTTTCTTCGGAATGGGGCAACAGCAGGTCTTTCGGCAAGCCCCAGTTGAGAAATAGACCGACCCGGTTGATATCCACCACTTTCAGGCTGGCGAATTCACCCACCTGCACTTTCGGTTTTTCCGTGGTGGCGATCAGTTTGTCGTCGCTGTCCAGATAAATAAAAACATTCAGCCAGTCTTCCACTTCGCTCGGCGTATCGCTCGGGATATAGCGTTTGGGCAGCAATATTTCGCCATCCGCGCCACCGTCCAGGTACAGGCCGAAGTCGGTGTGCTTCACGACCTGCAAACTATTCATTCGTCCAATTACAGCCATGATGCCCTACCCTCGATTTCAGCCGGGCATTCTACCCGAGTTGCGCGCCGGATTCTCAGCCCACGCGCAGTCCATCGGCAGCCGGCTGCCGGCACAAACGCGCGCCCTGAGCGACTCAGAACGAGCATCTAAACACCAGGTGCCGACACCTTTACTGCTAATAAAACAACGGCTTGGTTAATTATTCAGAGAATTATCCGAGGCTCGCGGATATATGCCCGAGTACGTTTATTGTCATTCGGCATTTATTTATCAAGCAATTGTCAAGTATCTCTGGTACAATGTGCGGCCAAATTAATTTTTAAATAGGTTAATGGCCGTCATGCGCGTAAAAGCATCCAACAGCAAACCCAAGGCGGCCCCGGCCGTTGAAACCAGCGCTTCGATCGACGCGCAAATCGCCGCCTTTATCAAAGCCGGTGGCGAAATTCAGCAAATCGCCAAGGGTGTCAGCGGCCAGGTTTACGGCACTACCAAGCAGATCACCATCGGCAAGAAATAGCTGCTGATAGCTGTAGCTGGCCAAGCAGCGCTTTGCTCAACTGCGACAAAGCGCTGGCTAGTTCCCCTCCCGCATCACCCCGCCTAGCATTCCCCCATCACTGATTCACGGCCCCGCGCCAGGTCTTACTGTGCCTGCAAACCCAGCCGCAGCAGCTGACCATTGGCCGCGTCCGTCAGCACGTAGAGATACCCGTCCGGGCCTTGGCGCACATCGCGGATCCGCGCGTTGCGCTCTTGCAGCAGGCGTTCCTCCTGCACCACCCGGTCGCCGTCGAGCTGCAGACGCAGCAAAGCCTGGCCGGCCAACGCGCCGATAAACAGACTGTTCTGCCACGGGGCAAAGCGTTCGGCGTCATAGAAGGCCATGCCGCTGATCGCCGGCGACTTGGCCCAGACATGATGGGGCGGCTCGGTGCCTTCGACCGTCTTGCCCTTGGCCTCGGGAATCGCCAGCAGGGAGTAGTTCACCCCATGGGTCGCCAGGGGCCAGCCATAGTTCTTGCCGGCCAGGGGGATATTGATCTCATCGCCGCCGCGGGGGCCGTGTTCATGGGTCCACAGTTGCCCGGTTCTGGGGTTGAGCGCCGCGCCCTGGGGGTTGCGATGGCCGTAGGACCAGATTTCCTGGCGCGCGCCGGCCTGGCCGACAAAGGGGTTATCCGCCGGCACGCGACCATCGGCATGCAGACGCACCACCTTGCCCTGCAGCTTGTCGAGGTCCTGGGCGGTCGGGCGCTGGTTGTTATCCCCCAGGGTGATAAACAGGTAGCCATCGCCATCGAATACCAGCCGCCCACCGAAATGCGCGCCACTGGAGAGCTTGGGCTGCTGGCGAAAGATCACCGCGAAATCCTCCAGGCCGCTGTTATCCGCGGCCAGTCGACCACGCCCGACGGCCGTACCGGCCTGGCCATCTTCGCCGGCCTCGGCATAGGCCAGGTACACCCAGCGATCCTGGGCGAAATCAGGCGACAGCACCACGTCGAACAAACCGCCCTGGCCCTGACCATAAACCGACGGCACACCGCTCAGCGGCGCGGACAGCATGCCCTGGGCATCCAGCAGACGCAGCCGCCCGGGCCGTTCGGTAATCAGCAGGCCCTGCTGGGCGGGCAGAAAGGCCATGCTCCAGGGGTGCTGCAGACCCTTGAGCACTACCGTCACGCTGAGCACACCCTGCTCGCCCGGAGACTCCGCGGCCTGGGCGAGCAACGGCAATGGCCAGGCGATAAGCAGTGACAAACAGGCGAACAACGATAGGCGCGGCATGGCGATGTCCTCGTGCGATCCGGGTTCCAATCATGCATCGCCGCCGCCACGCCTGCAGCCTTGCGAACATTTCCTTAGATTACGGCCGGGCCGTCAGTGCATGGCGTAGCGGCGCTCGATGGCGCTGTACTCGCCATTTTCCCGAATCATCGCCAAACCCTGATTGAAGCGCTCGCAATGGGCCTGCTGACGACAACCCAGCTTGTAGTCGGTGGCCGCAAAAATCGGAAACAGGGCCAGCGGCTGAGACACATCAACCTGGGCGTACACCTCACGGTTGAAGTAGCGCAGGATCCGCATATCCGTTACTACCACCTCCACCCGACCGCTGTAGAGCATGCGATTGCGGGCAATCTGGAACGCCTCCTCACGGTAGCGCGGGTTGTTTTCAGCCATGGCCTGGTACTCACTGCCCAGCAGAAAGCGCGCGCGCTGAAAGGCATTCACCGAGTAGCCAACCAGATCACTGATGCGCTGGATATCCAGGTTGCGCGAGCGCAAGGCCACGGCAACATTCTGGTAGCGGATATAGGCATCCGAATAAAAAATAGGGCCGCCACTGCGCTCATTGGTGGTGGCAATAACGTCGATCTGGTCCTTGCTCAGCATCAGATTCAAACGTTCCATCGGCGCGTAGTACGCCACCGGCTCCAGCCCGCCGCGCCGCGCGGCGGTCATCACGATATCGTGCTCCAGGCCGCGGGCTTCATTCTCGAAGATATAGGGCGGTTTGTGCGTGCCAAAGCCTACGCGCAGGGCTTGCGCCGACACCGTCAGGCTGCATGAAAGCAAACAACAGACCCACAACCACTTCATAGGGACACCCGAGTTGAACCAGTACCCAGCATAGCCGGCTATGGCATGGCTCTGCATTGCCCTATTACTGAGAGCGCTTATTGCGAATAAGTGGTCCGGGCCACAACCAGACTCCCCCCAGTCAGTCGATGTCTATTGCTGAGCCCTCGGTACGCTGACAAACCGGCCACGACCGGGCCGGTGAGCAAGAGTTACCCTGGGGCGTTAAACCAGATTGGCTCGGGCCGCCGTCGCGTCAAACACCTCAGGTGCCAATGCCGCCGTGCCCTGCTCGTCAAGCAATTCACGGGAGTGCTCGCCCCCGGGAATGCTGCTATCGATCATGCTGAGCAGTTGCAGGCCGCGCGGGGTCAGTACAAAATTCTCGCCGTTACCGCCCTCGTCTTCCGGCCGCGGCTCGATAAAGCCCGCGCCGAGTAGCTGCGACTCGTAATCCGCCGCCTCTGCTTTCAGCGCATCCAGGTTGTTGGTGTGCTCACCTGCGCGTTCAAGCTCCTGCGCCAGCTCCGCGGCATATGCACGGGGCGCGAAATTTTTATCGGCGGAGTTTTGCACTTCATGCAGCAAGCGCTCGATCAGATCCCAGTTATAAGCCATCTCTTCCTCTCCCATCCGCGTTGCGCCCATCCCAGTGGCAAGCGCGAAGGCCTTAAGCTGTATACGGCCCTCTTAATGTCCGACCCGCCCATAGCCACTTAGGTTCGACCCGGCATAGAACCATGCACGGTGGTGCCGCTTTGCCTGGTGTTCGACGAGCGCCAGCAACTGTTCTGCCTCGGTAAGCCTTCACCCTGTTGGTCGGCTCCTCAACCTGGCGGTACAAGCCGCGACCGCGTGCGCTAGAGCCAACGGTCGCTTCAGCGCAGCGGGTAAACAGCCTGAACTTTCCCCGGCTAGAGGTACTCAACCAAGCACGTCAGCCTGTTCACCCCGAGGTCATTGCCATGAAAACCACTCTGCGCAGCAAAACCGCTCTGGGCCTTTGCGCCGCCTTCTCCCTATTTGCCCAGAGCACGGCCTATGCCTCCTGCAGCTCCGAGGAGGAGATCGCCAAGGCCGGGCAACTTGCGGCGAAAGTCGAAGAAATCACGCAGAAAGACCCAGCCCGTGCCGCCCAGCTGCGCGCAGAGCTCAAGGAAACCTCGCCGGAAACCTCCGCCGACAAGCTGGAAAACGCTTGCGAAGGCTACGACCAGCGCCTCAAGGAACTGGACGAAGCCGGCGATGAGATGGAAGACAGCCCAAGCTAACCGTCACTCGGTTTGCTTAACAGCTGCCGATCACCCGGATCGATGACGCAGGATTCGTCGCACCTTGGCCACTCCGGTCTAGACTTCTGCGACGTTGTTCAGCCTCAACCGGAGAATTGCCATGCTTAAAGCCGAGTATCAAACCCGCGGCCCCGTTCCCCAGGAAGCAATCGAGGCAGTTGCCCTGCAGCTACCGGAGCCTGCCGCCGGCCAGGCGCGGGTCAAGGTGCTGGCCGCGCCGATCAACCCCTCCGATGTACTCACCCTCACCGGCGAATACGGCATGTTGCCGCCGCTGCCAGCCATTGGCGGCAATGAGGGGGTCGGCCGAGTAGAGGCGCTGGGTGCCGAGGTCGGCAACCTGAAGGTCGGCCAGATGGTGCTGCTGCCGGTGGGTTGCGGCACCTGGGTCAGCCATTTGAATGCACCGGCCAACAAACTTATTCCCCTGCCGGAAGCCGACCCGCAGCAACTGGCAATGCTGACCGTAAATCCGCCGACCGCCTCCCTGATGCTCAGCCAGTTCGTCGACCTCCAGCCCGGCGACTGGGTGATCCAGAACGCCGCCAACTCGGGGGTCGGCAGCTACCTGATCCAGCTGGCCAAGCTGCGCGGCTTCAAGACCATCAACGTGGTGCGCCGTGAGTCGGCGGTGGCCGGGGTTGAAGCCGAGGGCGGCGATGTGGTGCTGGTCGATGGGCCCGACCTGGCCAAGCGCGTGCGCGCCGCTACAGGTGGTGCAGCCGTGCGCCTGGGCATCGATGCGGTGGGCGGCGAATCTACCGACCATCTGGCGGCGAGCCTCAGCGAAGGCGGTGTGCTGGTCAACTACGGCATGATGAGCCGTCAGCCGTGCCAGGTGTCCCCGTCCTCCTTCGTGTTCCGCGACGTCAGCCTGCGCGGTTTCTGGCTGGCCAAATGGTTCCAGACCGCCAGCCAGGCCGAGCAGATGAAGGTATTCGGCGAACTGGTACAACTGGTCGCCAGCGGCAAGCTGCACACCCGTGTGGCCGCCACCTATGACGTCAGCGAGATCAAGCAGGCCGTCGCCGCAGCCGCCAGCGGCGAACGCGATGGCAAGATCCTGATCGTACCGAAGTAAGCGTCAAGCGAACGACGGCGGATAACCTGCCGTCGTTCAGCCGCCTGCAGGCGTTTTCATCAGCCATAGCACCAACCCCGCCAGGGACAGGTGCAGCAGCACGATCAACCAGAACATCAGCTGATGACTCAGCTTGCGGTTCTTGTGACGGATCAGCCGCTGAGCCAGCAAACCGCCTGGCCAGCCGCCCAGCAATTCATACAGATGCAGGCGCGCCTCGGGGGTGCGCTGCAGGCCCTGAATGGCGAATTGTTTGTCGCGGTAATAGGCGATAAAGCAGATCAGGCTCATCAGTCCGTAGACCAGCGCCAGCAACACCAGGGGATCGAAATCGAGATCGAAGCCAACCAGCAGCGGCTGAACCCGTTCGTGCCAGAAGGCGGCGACGCCCTGCAGCATCGGCGGATAACTGGCGTATCCGCTGACACTCAAGGCCAGATTGCTGTGCGCCACGGCGCAGGGCTGATCGCTGTAAAGCATCACCCCGTCGGGCTGCAGGCATTTGTGAATAGCGCCCTGCGCCTGGGCCAGGCCGGCGCAGAACATCAGCGCCAGCCCGCAACCACGCCGCCCGACCATCGCCTTACTCGGCCGCGGGTGCGCGGCGCTTCAGCGGGGCCAGGCCGTCCTGGCTGACCAGCACCGGGGCATCGGGTTTCGGCCGGTTGATGGTGTTGCGCTTGCTCGGCTTGGCCACGGGCTTTTTGCTGGCGAGTTTCTTGCCGGTCTTGGGGTCGACCTTCTTCTTTTTCGGCCCCGCGGCCTTGCCCGAGGCCTTGAGGTTTTTCGGGCCCTGATAGATGCCCTTGAGATCCTTGATATTGCGCCGCTCGAAACGCTGCTTGAGGTAACGCTCGATGCTCGACATCAGCGCCCAGTCGTTGTGGCAGATCAGCGAGATGGCCAGGCCCTCGGCACCGGCGCGGCCGGTACGACCGATACGGTGTACGTACTCGTCGCCGGAGCGCGGCATATCGAAGTTGATCACCAGATCCAGGCCGTCGACATCCAGGCCGCGGGCGGCCACGTCGGTGGCCACCAGGATCTTCACCGCGCCCTGCTTGAGGCGGTCGATGGCCAGCTTGCGATCCTTCTGGTCCTTCTCGCCGTGCAACACAAAGGTCTTGAAGTCGTGGGCGACCAACTTGCCATACAGGCGGTCAGCCTGAACCCGGGTATTGGTGAAGATAATCGCCTTGTCGTAGGTCTCGTTCTTCAGCAGCCACTCGACCAGGCGCTCTTTATGGTGGTTGTGGTCGGCGGTGATGATCTGCTGGCGAGTGCCCTCGTTAAGCTGGCTAACCCGGTTGAGCTGCAGGTGTTCGGGGTCTTTCAGGACCTTGGCGACCACCTCGCGCAGGGCTGCGCCGCCACTGGTGGCGGAGAACAGCAGGGTCTGACGCTGGGCGTTGCACAGCTCGCCGAGGCGCTGCACGTCTTCGGCAAAGCCCATGTCGAGCATGCGGTCGGCTTCGTCGAGCACCAGCACTTCCACTTCATCGAGCAGCAGGTTGCCGGCGTTGGCGTGTTCGATCAGCCGCCCCGGGGTGCCGATCAGGATGTCGACGCGGCGCAGCATGGCGGCCTGCACCTTGAAGTCTTCGCCGCCGGTGATCAGGCCGGCCTTGAGGAAGGTGAACTGGGCGAACCGCTCGACTTCCTTGAGGGTCTGCTGGGCCAGCTCGCGGGTGGGCAGCATGATCATCGCGCGCACGCTCATGCGCGGCGAGGATGCACCATCGCCGAGCAGACGGTTAAGCATCGGCAGCACGAAGGCGGCAGTCTTGCCGCTGCCGGTTTGTGCGATTACCCGCAGGTCCTTGCCTTGCAGCGCCAGCGGAATAGCCGCCACCTGCACCGGGGTAGGCTCGACAAAGTTCAGCGCGGCCACGGCTTTAAGCAGGCGTTCATGCAGGGCGAATTGGGCAAACACGGGGCAACCTCGACGAAAAACAAAAAAATCAGCCGCATAGCCTAACGCTTTCCGGCCTTGCGGCCGAGTTTCTTTGCACTTGTTGGCAAACAAAGCGACGGCCGCCCTTGAACGAAGCCCTGCTCAAGGGTTCAAATCGCACAGAACAATCACCTTGGAGCACCCTATGCGCCGTCTTCCCAACGCCCTGCTGATCGCCTGCACGCTCACCGCCACACTGGCCACCCAGAGTGCCCTCGCCGCCCCCAAGGCCGATCATCCGGGCAAGTCGGGCGGCAGTCACGACCAACGAGGACAGGATGTCGGCGTCAGCATCCAGGGCCCGTCGATCGATATCGGCCAGGTGCGCATCGTCCTGGGCGAGAACCGCAGCCTGATTGGTCCGAGCAGCGCCTTGCCGCCAGGAGTTGCCAAGAACCTGGCCCGCGGCAAGCCGCTCCCGCCAGGTATCGCGAAGAACTTCGACAGCCGCGTGGCCAGCCAGCTGCCGCGCTACGAAGGTTACGAGTGGAAGCAGGTCGGCACCGACGTGGTGCTGGTGGCCATAGCCAGCGGAATCGTCTACGAAGTGCTGAGAAACATACTGGACTGAGAGGCCGCGCCATGAGGTGACGCAGTAGGGGTCACCTCATCATTTCGGACAATTCCTAGGCAGTGCTGGCGCGACACACAAATGCCGGGCGGTCGCTTCGCGCCGAGGCCGCTCTAGCGGTGCACGCAGCTATCTACCTTACTCAACCGCAAAGGCGCGGCGCTGCTTGAGCAGCACCCGCGTACTGTCCCAGGCAACCAGCAGCACCGCTAGCCAGATCGGCAGGTAGGTCAGCCACTGCGCAACATTGAAGCGCTCGCCGAGAAACACCAGGGCCACCAGAAACAGCAATACCGGCTCGACATAACTGAGAATGCCGAACAGCCCCATCGGCAACAGGCGACTGGCAGCCATCATCGCGGCAAACGCCAGGGCGCTGAGCAGGCCCAGCCCCGGCAACAGCCACCACAGCTGTGGTGCCTGGACAAACACCTGCGGCGGCCCCCAGGCGACGATCATCCAGATCGCCACCGGTGCCATCATCAGCATTTCCAGAACAAAGCCGGACAGTGCATCCAGGCGCATCCAGCGGCGCAGCATAAAATAGGGCGGATAACCCAGCACCGTGACCAGCACGATCCAGGAAAACGCCTGGGTCAGCCAGAGTTCGTGGGCCACACCGAGCAATGCACAGATCACCGCCAGGCGCTGCAAGGGCCGCAGCCGCTCGCCATAGAACACCCGCCCGGTCAGCACCATGGCCAGCGGCAGAAGAAAGTAGCCCAGCGACACCTCGAGCATCCGCCCGGCCAACGGTGCCCAGACAAACAGCGCCCACTGGATGGCCATCATCCCGGCGGCCAGCGGCAGCGCAGCCAGCAGCAGGGGTTCGTGACGCAAGCGCACAAAGGCCCGGCCCAGCACGGCCCACTGGCGCGACAGGGCGACCAGCAGCAGCACCGCGGGAATCGACCAGAGCACCCGCTGGGCGAATACCTGCAGGCCATCCAGAGGAGCCAGCTGCTGCACATAGCCGGGGATCATGGCGAACAGCACCGAGGCCCCGACTGAAAGTGCCACGCCCCGCCCCGATAGATTCATCGCCTCACCTCAAGCGCGGGCCGGCGCGCCATGGCCACCCGCGTCAGCAACAGGGAACCCGCAATCACCAGCCCGCCCACGCCCAGGCGCAGCAGGTCGGCCTCGCGGTTCCACAACAGCAGGTTGACCAGCAACCCCGCCGGCACCAGGGCGTTATTCATCACCGCCAGGGTGCCGCCATCAACCAGGCTCGCGCCCTTGTTCCACCAGTAAAGACCAAGACCAGAGGCAACCAGGCCGAGCCAGAGCAATACGCTCCACTGAGTGGCGTTGGCGGGCAAGCGGGCGGCGTTGCCGAATACGAGAAAGGCAGGCAGCGCCACGGCCAGGGCTCCCAGGTAGAAATAACCGAAGCGCCGGTACTCCGGCATGCTCGCCGGATACCGCGCCAGCAGGTGCTTGTAGAACACCTGGCCGGCGGCGAAGGTGGCATTGGCGATCTGCAGCAGAAAGAAGCCGTAATAGAAGTCGGCGCTGATCTGGTCATAGCGAATCACCGCCGCACCCGCCACCGCCACCAGGGCGGCGAGCAGAGCCCAGGGATTGAAGCGGCGGTTGAAGGCGTCCTCGATCAGGGTCACGTGCAGCGGCGTGAGAATGGTGAAGAGCAGCACCTCGGGCACCGTCAGCACGCTGAAACTCAGGTACAGGCAGACATAGGTCACGCCGAACTGCAGCGCCCCGATCACCAGCATGCCGCGCATAAACCCGGGGGCCACGCCGCGCCAGCGGGTCAAGGGCAAAAACACCAGACCGGCGATGACGATGCGCGTCAGCACGGCAAAATAGCTGTCGACCTGGCCGGCCAGGTATTCGCCGATCAGGCTGAAGGAAAAGGCCCACAACAGGGTCACGATCACCAGATAACGCATAGCCACCTCTCTGCAAGGCGGCGACCTTAGCCTGTCGCGACGCCCCGAACAATCGCCACCCACCGTGGCAACGGCAGATAAAAAAAACCGACCCGCTGCTCGCGCAACGGGTCGGGGAACGGCATCCGGGAGCTGCGGATGCCAGGAGAGTCGATAAGCGCTTAGATCAGATGACCTGGGCGATTTGCCCCTTGGCTTCGCTCAGGCCCTTTTCCATAAACTCGCCGCCCAGGTTGAGGCCTTCGGCATGGATAAAGCTGACATCGTGAATGCCGATAAAGGCCAGCGCCTGACGCAGATAAGGTTCCTGATGGTCCATGGCGCTGCCGGCATAGATACCGCCGCGGGCGGTCAGGACAAAGGCGCGCTTGCCGCTGAGCAAGCCTTGCGGGCCGTTTTCCGTGTACTTGAAGGTCACCCCGGCGCGCAGCACATGGTCGAGCCAGGCTTTGAGGGTGCTGGGAATGGTGAAGTTGTACATGGGCGCGGCCAGCACCAGCACATCGGCGGCCAGCAGCTCGTCTGTGAGGCTATTGGACAGGGCCAGCGCCGCTTGTTCGGCGGTGCTCTGCTGCGCGGCCGGAGTCATCCAGCCACCCAGCAGGTTGGCATCCAGGTGGGGCACCTGATCGATGGCCAGGTCGCGCACCTTGATCTGATCACTCGGGTTGGCGGCCTGCCAGTTGGCAATAAATTGCGCGGTGAGCTGGCGCGATACCGAACCCTGTTGGCGGGCGCTGCTTTCGATTACCAGAAGCTTTGACATGTTGGGTGCTCCATCGCGTAGGGGGTGATGAACGTCGATGGGCACAGAGTAGAGAGGCACAAGCCGATAAAAAAGCGCAAATACCTGCGCCAAGCTATCGATAAAGTTGATTTATACCACCCCCGGGATTAGGCTCGGGAAAACCCCGGCAGGTTATTGCAGGCCGCAGGTCAGCTGGATGCGCAGGCGAATAATGCTGCGGGTGAACTTGACCGTGACATTGCTGCTTTCCCCTGCCGCCAGGCTGACCTTGCGGGTGCGCGGGGCTTCCGGGCCATTGCGAAACAGCGCCGTGCACTGGGCGGCGCTGCTGCCATAGTTGTGCAGCATCAGGGCTCCCATGTTGTGGTCGATTTCCTGGGTGGAAGCCGAGACTTCGGCACCGTTGAACTGTTTTTCCAGTTCGATCGGGTAGGCAAAAACGCTCAGCGGCAAACAGGCGAGCAAGGCGCAACAGAATTTTTTCATGCGGGCAGTCTCCAGCGAAAGACGGCCAGTTTAGGTTGATTGAGCCGGCATTTGCACCTTAGAGGACAGGATAAATCGATGAAAGCCCCACGCGTGACCCTCGACCAATGGCGCACCCTGCAGGCGGTGGTGGACCAGGGCGGTTTCGCCCAGGCGGCCGAAGTGCTGCACCGCTCGCAATCCTCGGTCAGCTATACGGTGGCGCGCATGCAGGAGCAGCTCGGCGTGCCGTTGCTGCGTATCGACGGACGCAAGGCGGTGCTCACCGAGGCCGGCGACGTGCTGCTGCGCCGTTCGCGGCAACTGGTCAAGCAGGCCAGCCAGCTGGAAGACCTGGCCCACCATATGGAACAGGGCTGGGAGGCGGAGGTGCGCCTGGTGGTCGATGCCGCCTACCCCAACGCCCGCCTGGTGCGCGCACTGACCGCTTTTATGCCGCAAAGCCGCGGCTGCCGGGTGCGCCTGCGCGAGGAGGTGCTGTCCGGGGTCGAGGAGGTGCTCAGGGAAGGCACCGCCGACCTGGCCATCAGCGCCCTGAGCCTTCCGGGCTTTCTCGGCACCGAGATGAGTTCGGTCGAGTTTATCGCCGTCGCCCACCCCGACCACGCCCTGCATCGCCTGCAACGCGAACTGACCTTTCAGGACCTGGAAACCCATATGCAGGTGGTGATCCGCGACTCCGGCCGCCTGCAGCCACGGGATGTCGGCTGGCTCGGCGCGGAACAGCGCTGGACGGTCGGCAGCCTGGCCACCGCGGCGACCTTCGTCGGCAACGGACTGGGCTTCGCCTGGCTGCCGCGCCACCTGATCGAACGGGAACTCCAGGACGGGTTGCTCAAACCCCTGCCATTGGATCAGGGTGGCAGCCGCAACCCGCTCTTCTATCTTTATTCGAACAAAGACAAACCCCTGGGCCCAGCGACCCAGATCCTGGTCGATTTGATCCGCCGCTTCGATGCCGCGCCGTTGAATGCAGCCTTTGCCGCCCCCCTGCCCTCGGCCTGATAAGGAGTTCGCCAGATGTCCTATTTCAATCACGATGGCTGCCAGCTGCACTACGAAGAGTACGGCCACGGCGCGCCCGTGCTGCTGGTTCACGGCCTGGGCTCAAGCACCCGCGACTGGGAGTATCAGATCCCCGACCTGGCGGCCCACTACCGGGTGATCGCCCTCGATGTACGCGGCCACGGCCGTTCCGACAAACCGCGCGAGCCTTACAGCATCGCCGGTTTTGCCGAAGACACCATCGCCCTGATCGAACACCTGAACTACGGCCCGGTGCACCTGGTGGGTATTTCCATGGGCGGGATGATCGGCTTCCAGGTCGGCGTCGAACGCCCCGACCTGCTGAAAAGCCTGTGCATCGTCAACAGCGGCCCGGAAGTGAAAGCGAAAAGCCCGCGCGACTACCTGGAAATCGCCAAGCGCTGGACCCTGTCGCGCCTGCTCAGCCTCGACACCATCGCCAAGGGCCTGGGCCGCCTGCTGTTTCCCAAGCCCGAGCAGGGCGATCTGCGGCGCAAGATCGAGGAGCGTTGGCCGCAGAACGACAAGCGCGCCTACCTCGCCAGCCTCGACGCCATTATCGGCTGGGGCGTACGCGAACGACTGGCAGCCATCACCTGTCCTACCCTGGTGATTGCTGCCGACCGCGATTACACCCCGGTGGCGCAGAAGCAGGCCTATGTCGATGAACTGCCCAATGCCCGTCTGCTGGTGATCGACGACTCGCGCCACGCCACCCCGCTGGACCAACCCGAACGCTTCAACAGCAATCTGCTGGCCTTCCTCAGCGAAGTCGAGCAGGCTGCCCCCACTGCCCAATAAGGACCCACACGCATGTTGAAAACCCTCACCCTCGCCGCCTGCTCCCTGTTGTTCGCCACCAGCCTGCTGGCCGCGGATAACCCGAAAGTGCTGCTGACCACCAGCCTGGGCGAAATCGAAATCGAACTGGAAGCCACCAAGGCTCCGATCAGCACCGCCAACTTCCTCGGCTACGTGGACAGCGGCTATTACGCCGGCACCCAGTTCCACCGGGTGATCCCGGGCTTTATGGTGCAGGGTGGCGGTTTCGATGCGCAGATGCAGCAGAAGGACACCCAGCCCTCGATCAAGAACGAAGCCGACAACGGCCTGCACAACGTACGCGGCACCCTGGCCATGGCCCGCACCCAGGTGCGCGACTCGGCCACCAGCCAGTTCTTTATCAACCATCAGGACAATGCCTTCCTCGACCACGGTTCGCGCGACTTCGGTTACGCGGTATTCGGCAAGGTGGTGAAGGGCATGGACGTGGTCGACAAGATCGCCCAGGTGCCTACCGCCAACCGTGGTGGCCACCAGAATGTGCCCCGCGAACCGGTACTGATCCTCGAAGCCAAGCGCCTCTGAGCCACCCCGCAGGGTGGGCATGTTGCAGATGCCCACCCTCCTCATCCGCGCCACACCCGCCCCGGCAAACTCGCTAGAATCAGGCTCTTCCCCTCGACCTGGGCAGGATGCCTGACATGCTGTTTCGCCGCTTCGAAAGCCTGATCGACGTATTCAAACCCAGCCCCGACGTTGAGCCGCCGGCCGGCATGCTGGCCTTCTACGCCCACTACCTGCGCCAGGTCTGGCCGCTGATGATCGCCGTGCTGGTGGTCGGTTTCGTCGCCGCCCTGATCGAAGTGGCGCTGTTCAGCTTTCTCGGCCAGCTGATCGACATGACCCAGACCACCCCCAGTGGCGAGTTCTTCCAGCAACACCAGGGCACCCTGTTGTGGATGCTGCTGGTGGCGCTGGTCATCCGCCCGCTGGTGTTCGGCCTGCACAACCTGCTGACCCACCAGACCATCAACCCCGGCCTGACCAACCTGATCCGCTGGCAGAACCATCGCTATGTGCTCAAGCAGAGCCTGGGCTTCTTCCAGAACGACTTCGCCGGGCGCATCGCCCAACGCATCATGCAAACCGGCCCTTCGCTGCGCGACTCGGCCATGCAGGTGGTCGACGCCCTCTGGCACGTGACGGTGTATGCCGCCAGCGCGCTCTACCTGTTTGCCGCCGCCGACCTGCGCCTGATTGCCCCCCTGCTGCTATGGATCATCGGCTACTGCGCGGCGCTCTGGTACTTCGTGCCGCGGATCAAGGAGCGCTCCGCGCAAGCCTCGGCGGCGCGCTCGAAAGTCATGGGTCGGGTGGTCGACGGCTACAGCAATATCGCCACCCTCAAGCTGTTCGCCCACACCCAGGTCGAGGAGCACTACACCCGCGACGCCATCCAGGAGCTGCTCGGCAAGGTGCTCCTGCAATCGCGCATCATCACCACCCTGGATTTTCTGGTGACCTGCCTCAACGGTATGCTGATCGTCGGCACCGGCGCGCTGGCCCTGTGGCTATGGAGCCAGGCGCTGATCAGCACTGGTGCCATCGCCCTGGCGCTGGGCCTGGTAATCCGTATCAACGGCATGGCCGAATGGATCATGTGGGTGGTCAACGGCATCTTCGAGAACGTCGGCACCGTGCAGGACGGCATGAAAACCATCGTCCAGCCGCGCCAGGTGCTCGACCAGGAACAGGCCAAGCCGCTGCAAGTCAGCCGCGGCGAGGTGCAGTTCGACGATATCCACTTTCACTACGGCAACAGCCACGGAGTGATCGGCGGCCTCAGCCTGAGGGTGGCACCCGGGGAGAAGATCGGCCTGGTCGGCCCTTCCGGCGCGGGCAAATCGACCCTGGTCAACCTGCTGCTGCGCCTCTACGACCTGGAGAGCGGGCGCATCCTGATCGACGACCAGAACATCGCCGAGGTGGCTCAGGAAAGCCTGCGCGCGCAGATTGGCATGGTCACCCAGGACACTTCGCTGCTGCACCGCTCGATCCGCGACAACCTGCTCTATGGCAAGCCCGATGCGAGCGAGGATGAATTGCTTGAAGCCGTGCGCAAGGCCCGCGCCGACAGCTTTATCCCGTGCCTCGACGACGGCCAGGGCGGCCGCGGCTTCGACGCCCAGGTCGGCGAACGCGGGGTCAAGCTCTCCGGCGGCCAGCGCCAACGCATCGCCATCGCCCGCGTGCTGCTCAAGGACGCACCGATCCTGGTGCTCGACGAAGCCACCTCGGCGCTGGACTCGGAAATCGAAGCGGCGATCCAGGAAAGCTTGGATACCCTGATGCAAGGCAAGACCGTGATCGCCATCGCCCACCGCTTATCGACCATCGCCCGCATGGACCGCCTGGTGGTGATCGACCAGGGCCGCATCGTCGAAACCGGCAGCCACACTGAGCTGATCGAACGAGGCGGCCTCTATGCGCGGCTCTGGCAGCACCAGACCGGGGGGTTTGTCGGGGTGGAGTGATCGCCTGGTCGCCGAGACGCCACTCCCCCAGTAGGAGCGGGGGGGACGCCCAGTTCCATGGCCGCGAAGCGATATTGAATACACCAACCGTCACCGATCCGGATCAAAGCCAGATGGCATTCCAGAACGGATAATCCCCGATCCGCTTGACCAACCCCGCTCGCAGCGGATTGGCCACGATATAACGGGCGACGGCTTGCAGATCGTCCTCTTCGCGCAGGGCATGATCGTGAAAGGCTTGCGACCACAGCGACCCCATTCGATTCAGGGTGCGATTGGTGTGGCGGGAACTGGCGGATTTGAGCCGGCCAATCACATCGCCGAGGTTGTCGACCTCGCCAAGCTGAAGCAACCAGTGCGCATGGTCCGGCATCAACACCCAGGCCAGCATGCGGCTTCCTCTGAGCAAGGCGGCGTCTTCGAAACAACGAGCGGCCGAGCACGCCGCAGGAAAGTGGCTGAACAGCGGTTCGCGATTTTGAGTTGTTGTGGTGATCAGATAAGCCGTATTGCAGATAGATGCACGGCCATTGCGTAATGCTGCGTGCCCTGGTTTCCGGTAGCTGTAACGCTCGTCCATAAGCGTTCTCCTTGAGAAATTCGCGGGCATGGCCCGCTCCTACGTCGAGGATAGACTGACAACACGCTGTTTTTGTAGGAGCGGCCCATGGCCGCGAAAAATCTCAGTTCTGGCGGTACGGCAGTAGCTCGCGGGCCTGTTCGACATAAGCGCGGATGCCGTGCTGTTCCTCGACGAGGAAGTTCGCCACGGCATCGCGCAGGCCTGGATGGCAGAGGTAATGCCAGGAGTGGGTGATCACCGGTTCAAAGCCGCGGATCAGCTTGTGCTCGCCTTGGGCACCGGCATCGAAACGCTGCAGTCCCTGGGCAATCGCATAGTCCATGCCCTGGTAGAAACAGGTTTCGAAGTGCAGCCGATCGAACTCGGCCAGGCAACCCCAGTAGCGCCCGTACAGGCTGTCGCCACCGACCAGACTAAAGGCCATGGCCACCGGGCGGCCGGCCTGATGGGCCAGCACTACGCGAATCATCTCGGGCATGCGCTCGGCCAGCAGGCTGAAAAAGGCGCGCGTCAGGTAGGGTGACTGGCCGCGCACGCGGTAGGTATTGGCGTAGCACAGGTAGACGAAATCCCATTCCAACTCGCTGAGCTGATGGCCCTCACGCCAGTCAAACTCGATGCCCTGCCCCGCCACTTGCTCGCGCTCTTTGCGCATCTGCTTGCGCTTGCGCGAACTGAGGGCGTCGAGAAAGTCCTGGAAATCCCGGTAGCTGCGGTTGTGCCAGTGATATTGGCAACCGAGGCGCTGTAACCAGCCGTCGCGGCCCTGCAGCAGGGCATCGTCGGCCGGGCTGGTGAAGTTGATATGCAGGCTCGACAGCCCCTGCGCTGCCAGACTTTCACTTAGCCTATCGAGCAACTGCCCGGCGGCCAGCGGCTCGCCAAGCAGGCGCTGCCCGGTCACAGGGGAGAAGGGAATGGCCCCGAGCAGCTTGGGGTAATAGTCGATACCGGCCCGGTGGCAAGCATCGGCCCAGCCATGGTCGAACACGTACTCGCCGTAGGAATGGCTTTTCACATAGGCCGGCATGGCGGCCAGCAGCTGGCCCTGCTCACCCGGCAGCACCGCATGAGCCGGCTGCCAGCCACTGCGTCCGCCAACACTGCCACTGTCCTCCAGCGCAGAGAGAAAAGCGTGGCGCAAAAAAGGTTGCACCTCGGTCAGCAGGCCATCCCACTGGCTGGCGGCAATCTCATGGATGGAGTTCAGGCGGGTCGGCAACATCGTCAGCTCGGCGAGTCGGGCAAGGCTGCACTATAGCGTCAGAGAGCCCGCATGACGCTATGGGCGAACGCGCGCAGATCGAGCCGCAGGCCAGGCGGGAGATAAATCGCGACGAAAAAAGCCCCGCACAAGGCGGGGCTCAAAGTAAGGAGCAGCGATTAAGCGGTGTTGCTTAGAATACGTACTGCAGGCGGCCTACGATGGCCTGGCCGTCGTCTTCCACTTTGTAAGTCTTGCCATTCTTGGTCAGGCTGGCAGAGGTATTGACGTTGTCTACTTCGTAGTCAACGTAGTTCAGGCTCATGCGTACAGCAGGAGTAGCGAAGTAGTTGACACCGACGACCATGGCGCTGGCTTCGAACTCATCGCTGGTATCTGCAGCCACGATGCCAGTCAGGCCCAGGTTGCTTGGAATGGCGTTCGCATCGGAGTCAACCTCGGTGTTCTCATAACGAGCGAAGACTTCCCAGGTGCCTTTCATATCGGTCGGCTTGTCCCACTTGCCATCGCTGCCTTTGTAACCACGAGCTGCGCCGAACATGTAGGAAACCTGCGCGGTGTAGCCGCTCAGATCCGCATCGGAATCAGCACCGAGATCTGTTTCACCAGAGATGCTGCGCTGGAAGTATTCAGCCTGAGCACGAAGGCCACCGAACTGAACACCCGACTCCAGCAGCCATTCGCTGTCTTTGTCTGCCACATCCACATCAGCGAAAGTCAGACGCATATCGTCATCGCTGCGAATGCCCATACGGGTACGAGCGCGGGCACGGTCGTCGTCCGAGCTGCTGTCGTGGTAGTTGGCAGCCAGGTGGACAACGTCAGTACCGTTCAGATACGGAGCCCAGTGAGCGCGCAAGGTGTAACCGAACAGCTCGTCGTTGCCATCGGTTTCGTAGTTGTTGTTGTTGTCGCTTTCATCGTAGGTCGCAACCTGGGCCATGAGGCCGTAGTTGTCGCCGGAGTGTTTGACGTTCACACCAAACTGGGCGTCTTCATCACCGTGGAGAAAGTCGTACATAAATGGGCGTTCGATGGCGGTGATCCACGACGAGCTGGTGGTGCCCTCCAGGCCGTAATCAACACCGAAGCGGCCAATGGTCACATCGACCACTTCCAGGCCAGTGTAGGTGACATAGGCACGATCGACATCGGTACCATCTGCGAAGCCGTCATAGGACAAACGCACGCCCCAGCCCCAGTCCTTGTAGGCCACACCTTCCAGACCGATTTCACCGCGACGGATGTAAGTGTTGAAGGTGTCGTCGAACGGTTCGTTCTGGCGAGCAGCCATCAGGCCATCGAAGTTGGTGGCATCCCACTGCAGCTTGCCGCCCAGCTTGAAGCTGAATTCTTTGTCGGTGGTGGCCACTTCCAGGCCGCCCTTGGTCTTGATCACGAGATCGGTACCGTCGGTGGTAACGGTGCCGGCGAAAGCCTGGGCGGAAACGGCCAGAGCCAGAGCGCTGGTTGCGAAGCCGGCCATTACTCCACGAAAGCTGTGCTTACGGATCATCGAAGATTCCTCTAATAAACTTTTAGTGTTGAAAACACCCGAGCGCTGAGGGCTCGTTCGTGCTGGAGGGAATCTTGGCGGCGGGATATTTCAGCGCCGTTGCCGATATATAAATATTTGATGACACGGGAACTTTTTACTTCGTTTGCATATAAGCAGCCGCAGCCGGTGGCCCGCGGAAAACTCCCCCGGCCGTTACGCCACCCAGCCGCGGCAATTGTGCAGACGAAAAAAAGCCCCGATGTGCCGGGGCTTGAGAGGTAACGCGCCGTTTTGCGGCGCGTACGATAAAGCGGGAAATCAGACCAGGCTGGTCAGCGCCTCACGACTAAACGGCAGAATGTCCTGCTCGCGGCCATCGCGTACTTTTACTGCCCAATCCGGGTCGACCAGCAGCGCGCGGCCTACGGCCACCAGGTCGAACTCCTGCTTGTTCAGGCGCTCCAGCAGGTTTTCCAGGCTGGCCGGCTGGGCCACCTTGTCGGTGTTGACCATAAACTGGAGGAACTCGCCATCCAGGCCGACACTGCCGACGGTGATGGTTGGCTTGCCAGTCAGCTTGCGCGTCCAGCCCGCCAGGTTCAGCTCGGAGCCGTCAAATTCCGGCTCCCAGAAACGCCGGGTCGAACAGTGGAAGATATCCACGCCGGCGTCAGCCAGCGGCTTGAGGAAAGCTTCCAGCGCTTCCGGGGTTTCCACCAGACGGGCGCTGTAGTCCTGCTGCTTCCACTGCGAGAAGCGGAAGATGATCGGGAAGTCCGGGCCCACCGCGGCGCGCACGGCCTGGATCAGCTCGATGGCAAAACGCGAGCGCTGCGCCAGGTCACCACCGTATTCGTCAGTGCGCTGGTTGCTGCCGGCCCAGAAGAACTGGTCGACCAGGTAGCCGTGGGCACCGTGGATTTCCACGCCGTCCATGCCGATGGCTTTGGCATCCTTGGCGGCCTGGGCGAAGGCGGCGATCACTTCCTTGATATCGTCCTGGGTCATGCCGTGCACAACCACGTTGCCCTCTTTAATCTTCTCGCTCGGGCCATAGCCTGGGACGCTGGCGTCCGGCTCGGTGCCCAGCTTGCGCACATTGCCCACGTGCCACAGCTGCGGAACGATCTTGCCGCCCTCGGCGTGCACCGCCTCGACCACCTTCTTCCAGCCAGCCAGGGCGTCTTCACCGTAGAAACGCGGCACGTTCGGGTAACCGTTGGCAGCCTTGTGGCCAACCGTGGTGCCTTCGGTGACGATCAGGCCAACGCCAGCAGCAGCGCGGCGACGGTAGTACTCGATGACCTTGCTGTTGGGTACGCCACCCGGGGAGAAGGAACGGGTCATCGGCGCCATGACCACACGGGTCGGCAGCTCCAGGTTGCCCAGGGTAAAGGGTTGGAACAGCGCTTTAACGGGATCGGTCATCATCGTTCCTCTAGCCGGCCTGGCGGCCGGTCATGGTTAGTCGAAGGTTGAATGTCAGGCCTGCAACAGCAGTTGCAGACGTTGGATAAAGTCTTCCAGCACCCGGGTGTTGCTCGACACCTTGAGCCGGGTCAGCGCGCCCTGCCAGGCATTGGCAATAAAGCTCGCCAGGTTGCGGCAATCCTCGTCGGCCGGTAGTTCGCCGGCCGCCTGGGCCTGTTCCAGGCAACCCTGAAGGATGTCCGCCGAGCGCTGCAGGATTGCATCGACCTGTGCGCCCAGGATCGGCGACAGCTCGGCCATCTCGAAACTCAGGCTGCCAATAAAGCAGTGGTATTCCAGACGTTCCTGGCGAGCGAAGTGCTCCACCAGTTCGGCGTAATAACCGAGGATGCGCTCGCGCGGACTCAAGACCGGATTAGCCAGGGCTTCGGCATATCGCGCCAGACGCGGCTGATAGACCTGCTGCAGGGCCTGCAGGGCAAAGTCTTCCTTGCTGGCGAAGTAGTGATAGAAGGAGCCTTTCGGCACCCCCGCCGCCTGAACGATCTCCTGCACGCCAGCACCGTGATAACCACGACGGGTCATCACCTCGGCACCTTTGGCGAGGATCAGGTCACGCTTGTCGAGTCGGATGCTTGAGTTCATGCCGGGCAGAATATGACCGGTCGTCTCCCCCGCCCAGCACTATTGATTTGCGTGATTAGTAGCAAGAAGTTGGGCGGGTAATTTGGCGACCATACGATTTCGCGGGCATGGAACTAGGCCCGCGATAGCTGAGAAGCGACAACAGAATGGAGCGCAGCGCTCTATATGGAGCAAAACGCGAAGCCTGGCCAAATGGGCGGCCTGGCGGAGGGGGATCAGCCGCGGGCGGCCTTGATCACTTCAATATAGGGCTCGGCAAAACGCTGGTCCTGGATCAGGGCGATAAAGTCGTTGCCCTGGGCATCCTTGGCGTTCAGGTCGTAACCGGCGGCGACGAAGAAGTCGACAAAGCGTGCGAAGTCGTCGATGCGCAGGCCGCGGTAGGCCTTGACCAGCTTGTGCAGCGAGGGCGGCGTGGCATCGGCCGGCTCCACGCTGAGGAACAGCTTGATCGGCTCGTCACCGATTTCTTCGCCAATCACCTGTTTCTTGTCTTTGCGCATCATCAACTCCAACATACCGGGCCTCGGGGGCCGGCAGTTTACCCCCGGCGCGGGCCAGGGCTCAACGCATCGCCAGCCAGCCAAACTTTTTAGCATGGCCACGGGGCTCGGAATAGCCGACTTAGGTCACCTCTGAGCCGCCGCAGCAGCTCCTATACTTCCCCTATCCACCACGGAGTCATCATGTCGCTGCCCTTACCGCCGCTGTTCGCTGCCTGGCGTCAAACCCTGCGTGCCGGCTACTCCTGGCGCGCTCTGCGCGGCGACCTCGGTGCCGGCCTCACCGTCGGCATCATTGCCATTCCCCTGGCCATGGCCCTGGCGATTGCCGTGGGCGTGCCGCCGCAACACGGGCTGTATACGGTGCTGGTGGCCGGCAGCCTGATCGCCCTGTTTGGCGGTTCGCGCTTCAATGTCAGCGGCCCGACCGCGGCCTTTGTGGTGATACTGCTGCCGATCACCCAGCAATTTGGCCTCGGCGGCCTGCTGCTGTGCACCCTGATGGCCGGGCTGATTCTGATTGCCCTGGGCCTGATGCGCGCTGGCCGCCTGATCGAATTTATCCCCTACCCGGTGACCCTGGGCTTTACCGCCGGGATCGGCATCGTGATCGCCACCCTGCAGTTCAAGGACCTGCTCGGCCTGAGCCTGGCCGGTCAGCCGAGCAACTATATCGAGCAGCTGCAGGGGCTGTGGCAGGCCCTGCCCAGCCTGCAACTGGGCGATAGCCTGGTGGCCCTGGTGTGCCTGGCGGTGCTGCTGATCTGGCCGCGCTGGGTGCCCAGGGTGCCGGGGCATCTGGCGGCGCTGGCGCTGGGTGCCCTGCTCGGCCTGCTGCTGGAAAGCCTGCAGATTCCAGTGGCGACCATCGGCGAGCGTTTCAGCTACAGCCTGGAGGGTGTCGAGTATCCGGGCATCCCGCCTTTTTTGCCCAGCTTCGCCTGGCCCTGGCTGCTGCCCGGCCCCGACGGACAACCGCTGGCAATCAGCTTCGAACTGTTCCGCCAGCTGCTCGCCCCGGCCTTTGCCATCGCCATGCTCGGTGCCATCGAGTCGCTGCTGTGCGCGGTGGTCGCCGACGGTATGACCGGCAGCAAGCATGACCCCAACGGCGAACTGATCGGCCAGGGCCTGGGCAATCTGCTCGCGCCCTTGTTTGGCGGCATCACCGCCACCGCTGCGATTGCCCGCAGCGCCGCCAATGTGCGCGCCGGTGCCTTTTCGCCCCTGGCGGCGATTATCCATTCGGCCGTGGTACTGGTCGCCATCCTGTTTCTCGCGCCGCTGTTCAGCTACCTGCCGATGGCCGCCCTGGCCGCCCTGCTGCTGATGGTGGCGTGGAACATGAGCGAGGTGCGGCATGTGCAGCACACCCTGCGCATCGCCCCGCGCAGCGACGTGCTGGTACTGCTGACCTGCCTGATCCTGACCGTACTGTTCGATATGGTGCTGGCGGTGGGGGTCGGTCTGCTGCTGGCGGCGGGGCTGTTTATCAAGCGCATGAGCGACCTCACCGACACCGAGAGCCTGCCCCGGGACTTTCACCAGGCCCTGAGTGATCTGCCTGAGCATGTGCTGGTGTACGCCATTCGCGGCCCGCTGTTTTTCGGCGCGGCGGAAAAGGCCCTGAGCGTGCTGCGCCGCTTTACCCCGGGGGTCAGGGTGGTGATCGTCGATATCAGCGCTGTACCGCTGCTGGATATGACCGCCCTGGCGGCGCTGGACAACGTGCTGCGCGACTACCGCGCCCAGGGCGTCGGCCTGATCCTGAGTGGCCCGGTGCCCCATGTGCGCCTGCAACTAAGGCGTGCCGGCATCCAGCGCGTCGAAGGCCATCTGGCCTATGTGCACGACCTTGCCCAGGCCCGGGAAAAGGCCCTGCGCTGGCTGACGCCCAAGGCCGATGAGGGATCAGAGGTCGTGTAGCCCGGATGCAATCCAGGGAGATTTAGCGCGGCATAAAACGCTCCCGGTATTGCATCCGGGCGACGATAGAACAATGCAGATTCGAGGCCTGTATGCAGACTCGGTGCGCACAGCGCCCCCTACAGAGGCAGCCCCCTACCGAGCAGCTTTTACAGGCCCTTTACCGCGTAGATCCCCGGCGCGTTGCGCCAGTAGCCTTTGTAATCCATGCCGTAGCCAAACACATAGCGATCGACGCAGGACATGCCGACGTAATCAGCCTTGAGGTCGGGGCGCGCCTTGCGGTCGTGGGTCTTGTCTACCAGCACGGCGATGCGCACGTTCCTGGCACCGGCATGCCGGCAAAAATCGATGATTGCACCGAGGGTGTGCCCCTCATCGAGGATGTCATCGATGATCAGCACGTCGCGGTCGATAAAGGAGATTTCCGGCTTGGCCTTCCAGAACAGCTCGCCGCCGCTGGTCTCGTTGCGATACCGGGTGGCGTGCAGGTAGGACAACTCCAGCGGAAAGCTGAGCTTGGGCAGCAGCTTGCCGGAGAAGATCAGCCCGCCATTCATCACGCAGAACACCACGGGATTGCTCTCAGCCATCTCGCTGTTGATGGCCGCCGCCATGGTGTCGATAGCCACCTCGACCTCGGCATTGCTGTACAGGCAATCGGCTTCGGCCATGACTTGGCGGATGTGCGCGAGATCGACGGACATGCTGTTTCCTCTTGGAAGCGGGACGACACGCAGCAGAAAAGCTGATCGATGCGTCAAAATAAAAGCCGGCAAAGGTACCCATCTGCGGCAGGCAGAGCAAGGGCTTATAGACAAACAGGGCAAATTGTCGGCAACAGACGAAATTTAGACGCTAATTGCCGATTTCACCCGGCCCCGAGGCAGCAATTGGAATCGCCAATGCTTTAATCTAGGCCAGTTTTCTACCCGTCCTGCCGGAGACCCCGCCATGCCCATCCTCGAGATCCGCCACCCGCTGATCCGCCACAAGCTCGGCCTGATGCGCCGCGCCGATATCAGCACGAAGAATTTTCGCGAACTGGCCCAGGAAGTCGGTGCGCTGCTGACCTACGAGGCGACCAAGGATCTGCCCCTGGAAAACTGCGAGATAGAAGGCTGGTGCGGCACCGTGCAGGTGGAAAAGATCTCCGGCAAGAAGATCACCGTGGTGCCGATCCTGCGTGCCGGCATCGGCATGCTCGAAGGCGTGCTCAGCCTGATTCCCGGGGCCAAGGTCAGCGCCGTGGGCGTGGCGCGCAACGAGGAAACACTGCAGGCGCACACCTACCTGGAAAAACTGGTGCCGGAAATCGACGAGCGCCTGGCGATGATCATCGACCCCATGCTGGCCACCGGCGGCTCCATGGTCGCCACCATCGACCTGCTGAAAAAAGCCGGCTGCAAGGAAATCCGCGCCATGGTCCTGGTGGCCGCCCCGGAAGGCATCAAGGTGGTCAACGACGCACATCCGGACGTGACCATCTTCACCGCCTCCATCGACCAGTGCCTGAATGCACACGGCTATATCATTCCCGGCCTCGGCGATGCCGGTGACAAGATCTTCGGCACCAAGCAGAAGGACGCCTGAACATGCAGGATCATATGCAGGACGCCACCTGGCGTCAGGCCCTGGCCGGCTCGCAGATGCTCTTCGTAGCCTTCGGCGCGCTGGTGCTGATGCCGCTGATCACCGGCATGGATCCCAACGTGGCGCTGTTTACCGCGGGGCTCGGCACCCTGATCTTCCAGCTGGTGACCAAGAACCAGGTGCCGGTGTTTCTCGCCTCCAGCTTCGCCTTTATTGCCCCTATCCTCGCCGCCAAGGCCGACTTCGGCCTGCCCGCCACCCTCGGCGGCCTGGTAGCCGCCGGTGTTGCCTATATGCTCCTGGCCGGCGCGGTGAAGCTCAAGGGCACCGGCTTTATCGACCGCCTGTTGCCGCCAGTGGTGATCGGCCCGGTGATCATGGCCATCGGCCTGGGCCTGGCCCCGGTGGCGGCCAATATGGCCATGGGCAAGGCCGGCGACGCCAGCGCGCAGCTGGTGCCCTATGACATCGCCCTGATGATTTCCCTGCCGGCGCTGCTCACCACCCTGATCGTTGCGGTGGTCGGCCGCGGCATCTTCCGCCTGATCCCGATTCTCTGCGGGATCTTCGTCGGCTATGGGCTGGCCTGGCTGCTCGGTGTGGTCGACTTCAGCCCGGTGGCCGCCGCGCCCTGGCTGGCCGTGCCGAATTTCATCGCCCCGGAACTGCACTGGGGGGCCATCCTGTTTATCCTGCCGGTGGCCATTGCCCCGGCCATCGAGCATATCGGCGACGTGCTGGCGATCGGCACCGTCACCGGAAAGAACTACCTGAAACAGCCGGGTCTGCACCGCACCCTGCTCGGCGACGGCCTGGCCACCTCGGCCGCTGGCCTGCTCGGCGGACCGCCCAATACCACCTACTCGGAAGTCACCGGGGCGGTGATGCTGACCAAGAACTTCAACCCCAAGGTGATGCTCTGGGCGGCGGTGATCGCCATGACCCTGGCCTTTATCGGCAAGTTCGGCGCGGTGCTGCAGAGCATCCCGGTGCCGGTGATGGGCGGCATTCTCTGCCTGCTGTTCGGCTCCATCGCCGTGGTCGGCCTGAATACCCTGATCCGCCACCAGGTTGACCTGTCCGAGGCGCGCAACCTGGTCATCGTTGCGGTCACCCTGGTGTTCGGCATCGGCGGCATGGTCATAGGTGCGGGCGACGTTAGCCTGAAAGGCATCTCCCTGTGCGGCATCATCGCCATCGCGCTCAACCTGCTGCTGCCGGGCGGCAAGGGCTGGCGCAGCAAGGCCCTGAGCGAAGAGCAGGTCTGATACCTGCATGGCCTCTGGTGCACACCGCGCACCAGAGGCCATGGCCGCTCCTCAAGCCGGCGCGGCCGCCCACTGCTGCAGGCGCACCACACTCTCCCGATAGGGTTTGAGGCTCATGCTCAGCAGCACGATGGAGCTGAACACGGCGATGCTGGTAACGATCAGCAGCGAGTAGCGCAGCGCCATGTCGTCGCCGAACACATAGTCGGTCACCAGCGCCACTGCGGTCGGGCCTATGCCCAGGCCGATCAGGGTGATCACGAACAGGTAGATCGCCGAGGCCTGGCCGCGCATCGAGTTGGGCATGATTTCCTGGATTGCCGCCGGAGCCACGCCGAACGGCATGCTCAGGAAAAACACTGCCGGCGCGGTCAGGATCGCAGCCCAGAGTGCCGTTTCCATCAGCGGGAAAGCCAGCACACAAGGCACAGCGCCGATGGCCGCGTACAGGCCGACACGCATATTGGCGTCGCTGCTACCCCGCTTGGCCATCCAGTCGGCCAGGCGACCGCCGAAGACGATGCCCAGGCAGCCGAACACCGCAACAATACTGCCGTAGACGATGCCCACCTGGCCGGCGTCCCAGCCGTAGGTGCGGATAAAGAAGGTCGGAATCCAGGCCGCACTGCCATAGCCGGCAAAGGCCAGGCCGGCGAAGCCGAAGTTATGGCAGAGCACGGTGCGCTTGTTGGCGCGGATATAGCGGCCGACATCGGCCAGCGGCACCGCGACGCCAGCACCGACGCCACGCCGGGTCGGCTCCTTGACCGCCAGCATCAGCAGGGTAAACAGCACCCCGGCCGCGCCGAGGATCAGGAAGATCAACTGCCAGGGCCGCACCTCGCCAACGATTGGCAGCAGTACATCGCCCTGGGCCGAGGCGAACTGGATCACCAGACCGCCGAGCAGAAAGGCCAGACCCGAGCCCAGATAAACCCCCATGGAATAGACGCTGATCGCCGTGGCGCGGCGCTCGGCGGGAAAGCTGTCGGCGATCAGCGAGTAGGCCGCCGGCGATAGCGCCGCCTCGCCCACGCCAACGCCGATGCGGCAGATCAGAAACTGCCAGTACAGCTTGGCCAGGCCGCAGGCGGCGGTGGCCGCGCTCCAGAACAGCACGCCGAGGGTGATCAGGCCACGACGGCTCCTGGTATCGGCCAGCCGCCCCAGGGGAATCCCGCAGACGGTGTAGAACAGCGCGAAGGACAGGCCCATCAACAGACTCATCTGCGTATCGCTGATCATCAGGTCGCGGCGGATCGGCCCCACCAGCAGGTTGAGAATCTGCCGGTCGATAAAGGACAGCACATAGGCCACCATCAGAATGGCGACAGTGGCCCAGGCGCGGGTACTGGAGGGATAGCCGTTATTGTTGTTGTGAGGCACTGGCAGTCTCCTCGGCAGCACAGGTGCGCTGCACGACGGTTGAAAGAACTGCCAGCTTAGGTCGATATACAGGGCGATGAGTATCGCCCGTAGGTGTTATCAGTCAGGCGAATGCAAGGCATCCTTTCGAGCTAATGCCTGCCCGCTTCAAAGCATCAAGGGTGCCCGCTCGCTCAGTACTTTTAGCGCCGCCACCCAGCTTGGGTGGTCGTTCAGGCAGGGCACCAGCTGCAGGCTTTCGCCACCGGCCTCGATAAACTGCTCGCGGCCACGGTCGCCGATCTCCTCCAGGGTTTCGATGCAGTCGGCGACAAAGGCCGGGCACATCACCAGCAGCTTCTTCACCCCCTGCCCGGCCAACTCCTCCAGGCGGCTTTCGGTATAGGGCTCGATCCATTTGTCCCGGCCCAGGCGCGACTGGAAGGACACCGACCACTGCTCCGGGCGCAGCCCCATACGCTGGGCAAAGGCGTGGGCACTGCGCATGCACTGGGCGCGATAACAGCTGGCCAGCACCTCGGGGGGTGCGCTCATGCAGCAGTCCGGGCCCTTGAGGCAGTGCTTGCTCGGGTCGAGCTTGCGCAGGTGGCGTTCCGGCAGGCCGTGGAAGCTCAGCAGCAGGTGATCGAAGTCCTGCTCCAGGTAAGGTCGGGCGCTATCGGCCAGGGCCTCGAGGTATTCGGGCTGCTCATAAAAAGGCGGCAGAATCGAAAAGTGGATCGGCAGCTTGTGCTCGCGCACCACCCGCCGCGCCTCCTCGATCACCGTGGTGGTGGTGCTGTCGGCAAACTGCGGATAGAGCGGTGCCAGGGTCACCTGCTTGATGCCCTGGGCGGCCAGACGCTGGAGCACCGTCTCGATCGACGGCTCGCCATAACGCATGGCCAGCTCCACCGGGCCCTGGCCCCACTGTGCCTTCATGGCTTCCTGCAGACGCTTGCTCAACACCACCAGGGGCGAGCCCTCCTCCCACCAGATCGAGGCATAGGCGTGGGCCGAAGCGGCCGGGCGCTTGATCAGGATCAGCGACACCAGCAAGCGCCGCAGCGGCCAGGGCAGATCGACGACATAAGGGTCCATCAGAAACTGGTTGAGGTAGCTGCGCACATCGGCGACTTCGGTGGAGGCCGGCGACCCCAGGTTTACCAGCAGCAATGCGTTATCGGTCATGCGCAATCCTAGTCAGGTTGGCCCAGCAGATCCGCCAGGGCCACATCCAAATGAGTGAAACGAAAACTGAAACCTTCGGCCTGCAGGCGCGTCGGCAAGGCGCGCTGGCCGCCGAGCAGCAGCTCGGACAACTCGCCCAGGGCCAGACGCAAGGCAAATGCCGGTGCCGGCATAAACGCCGGACGGTGCAGCTCGCGGCCCAGGGCCTGGCTGAACTCGCGGTTGCGTACAGGCTGCGGCGCGCAGGCATTATAAGGACCGCGGGCCTGCTCCTGCTGCAGGAGAAAATCAATCAGGGCGATTTGGTCGCTGATATGGATCCACGGCATCCACTGCCGGCCACTGCCCAGAGGGCCGCCCAGGCCCAGCTTGAACGGCAGCAACAGACGCTTGAGAAAGCCACCGTCGCGGGCCAGCACCAGCCCGGTGCGCAGCAGCACCACACGGATGCCCAGCTCTTCGGCGCGCAGTGCGGTTTCTTCCCAGGCACCGCACAGTTGCGCGGCAAAATCGTCGGTGACCTGAATCGAGTCTTCATGCAGCTCACGCTCGCCGCCGTCGCCATACCAGCCCACCGCCGAGCCGGACAACAGCACCCGGGGTTTCTGCTCGCGGCTCGCCAACCAGGCCAGCAACTGTTCGGTCAGGGTAATGCGGCTGGCCCACAGCAACGCCTTGCGCTTGCGCGTCCAGGGCCGGTCGGCAATCGGCGCACCGGCCAGGTTGACCACGGCATCCAGCGGTTCCTCGGCCAGTTCCTCAAGGCGCGCGATGCCGCGCACTCCTCTCCCGCACAGGGCCTCGACCTGCTGCGGCGTGCGGCTCCATACCGTCAGCTGATGGCCCTGCTGTGCCCAGTGCCGACACAGCGCGCGCCCGATCAGACCGGTACCGCCGGTTAGAAGTATGTGCATGGCATCGTCCTCGCATGGCCTGGCAGTGAATATGCGCAATATCAAGTTTTATGACCGGCGTGCCTTTATTACGGCAGCCAGTTGTCTTAACTATAGGTAGGCGCGATTGCAGCCACACATCCTATACATAAAATCGATATTGTATAGCTTCTGTCTAAAGCGTAGCCTAAATGGTCTGGAGCACGAGGTAAGCCATGACAGCCATCAACCCCATCGCCATCATCGGTACCGGCATCGCCGGGCTGTCCGCAGCCCAGGCTCTGCATGCCGCCGGACATGCGGTGCAACTGTTCGACAAGAGCCGTGGCAGCGGCGGCCGCATGGCCAGCAAGCGCAGCGACGCTGGCGCACTGGATCTGGGCGCACAGTACTTCACCGCCCGTGACCGCCGCTTCGTCGAGGTGGTGCAACAGTGGCAGGCCCGCGGCTGGGTCAGCGAGTGGACGCCCAGCCTCTACCACTTCGACAACGGCCAGCTCAGTGCCTCGCCAGACGAGCAGACACGCTGGGTCGGCAGCCCGCGCATGAGCGCCATCACCCGGGCCATGCTCGGGGCCTTGCCGGTGCATTTCTCCTGCCGCATCACCGAAGTGTTTCGCGGCGAACAGCACTGGCACCTGCAGGATGCCGAAGGCAACAACCACGGTCCGTTCAGCCATGTGGTAGTGGCCGCCCCCGCTCCCCAGGCCACCGCCCTGCTGTCCAGTGCACCGAAGCTGGCCGGCGCGGCGGCCAGCGTCGCCATGGACCCGACCTGGGCCGTGGCCCTGGCTTTTGACAGCCCGCTGGAAACCAGGGTCGAAGGCTGCTTTGTACGCGACAACCCGCTCGACTGGCTGGCCCGCAACCGCAGCAAACCCGGGCGCGACACCGCCAAGGACACCTGGGTGCTGCATGCCAGCAGCCAGTGGACCAAGCAGCATCTGGATATGCCCAAGGAAGAGGTGATCGAGCAACTGCATGGGGCCTTTGCCGAACTGATTGGCTGCGCCGTGCCGGCACCGGTTTTCAGCCTGGCCCATCGCTGGCTGTATGCCCGCCCGGCCACGGCGCACCAATGGGGGGCCCTGTCCGATGCCGGTCTGGGCCTGTATGCCTGCGGCGACTGGTGCCTGTCGGGCCGCGTCGAAGGCGCCTGGCTCAGCGGCCAGGAGGCCGCCCGGCGCCTGCTCGAGCACCTGCAATGAGCACTCAGGCGCGCACTGCGCCAGCCAAGCGCCGACTAAATCCGCGCAAGCTGCTGCTGTCGAAATGGACGGCAGCACAGCCACTGAATCGTGAGAAACATTTCCTGGTCACCGAACTCTTCTGTGATGAAGAAGGCACTGTGCTGCAGGTCGAATTACAGGCGGTACTCAGCCAGCGCAACCAGCGCCTGGATTGGCAAGCCCTGGAAAATACCCAGCACTGGCTGATGGGCTGGAAGTAAGCCCCACCGCCCAGCGGCCGGTCCCTGCCGCATAAAGCCCCTCCCGTCTGCCCTCACCTCGAACGCCAAGGCCCAAGCGTAGGGGGTGTTTCGCTGCGCCATCCGGCCGATTCCAGTACATAAGCTGTACAAAACATTTGACTTGTACAACAACAAACCTATGATGAACACAAGTTGTACACGCATCACAGCATGTACAAGACGCCATCAGAGGTCGCGCCATGAACACGCCCCAGATCACCGCCACCAAACCCAGACTCGCCATCAGCGCCTGCCTGCTAGGGGCCGAAGTACGCTACAACGGCGGCCATAAGGAATCGCGTTTGTGCAGCCGCACCCTCGCCGAATACTTCGAGTTCGCCCCGTTGTGCCCCGAAGTGGCGATTGGCCTGGGCACTCCTCGCGAGCCTATCCGTCTGGTCGGCGATCCACAGGCCCCCCGGGCAGTGGGCACGGTCAACCGCGAGGTGGACGTGACCGCCCCCCTGGCCGCCTACGGCGAGCGCATGGCCGGCGAGCTGGGCGATATCTGTGGCTATATCTTTATGCAGCAGTCGCCGTCCTGCGGCCTGCACCGGGTCAAGGTCTACCAGGACAACGGTCGCCCCAGTGAACCTCAGGGCCGCGGCATCTTTGCCCAGGCCTTCTGCGCCCGCCATCCCGACCTGCCGGTCGAGGAAGACGGTCGCCTCAACGATCCGATCCTGCGCGAGAACTTCATCACCCGCGTGTTTGCCTACTCCGAGTGGCAACAACTGCTGCGCGAGGGCCTGACGCGCAAGCGCCTGATCGACTTCCACTCGCGCTACAAGTACCTGCTGATGGCCACTCATCCGCAGCAGTACAAGAGCCTGGGGCGCATGCTCGGCAACCTCGCTCAGCACGACATCACTGAGCTGGCTCCGCGCTATTTCAGCGAACTGATGAGCGCGCTGAAAAGCTGCGCCACCCGCAGCACCCACAGCAATGTGCTGCAACACATCAGCGGCTACCTCAAGCAAGCGCTGAGCAGCGCAGAGAAGCAGGAAATGCAGCAACTGATCGGCCAATACCGCCAGGGCGTGGTGCCGCTGGTGGTACCCATGACCCTGCTCAAGCATCACTTTCGCCGTCACCCCGACCGCTATATCGCGCAGCAGGTCTACCTGCAGCCGCACCCGGAAAACCTCAGCCTGCGCAACGCCCTCTGATCATGGACGAACTCACCCACAGCCACGCCCCCGCCGGCGACGATTACCAGACCGCCATCGCCCAAGGCTTTATGCCGATCCGCGATGTGGCGCGCATCACCGGGGTCAACGCCGTCACCCTGCGCGCCTGGGAACGCCGCTATGGCCTGATCGTGCCGCACCGCACGCCCAAGGGCCATCGCCTGTATTCCGCCGAGCATGTGGCCCGGATCCAGGCGATCCTCACCTGGCTCGGCCGCGGAGTCTCGGTCAGCCAGGTCAAGGGGCTGCTGCGCAGCGGCCAGCCGGCGTTCGCTGAGGCCAGCTCGCAGTGGGAGGAAAAACGCCAGCGCCTGCAGGAGAGCATCTGCAACCTCAGCGAGCGCCGCCTGGACGACTGCTTCAACAGCGAACTGGCGCTCTATCCGCCGCACACCCTGTGCCAGCAACTGCTGATGCCGCTGCTGGAAGAACTGGAACTGCGCTGGCGCAACCAGTTCGGGGCCCAGGCCGAGCGGGTGTTCTTCTACTCCTGGCTGCGCAGCAAGCTGGGCGCACGCCTGTACCACAACAACCGTCAGTACAGCGGCGCGCCGTTGCTGCTGATCAATGTCTCCGACCTGCCCATGGCCCCTGGCATGTGGCTGACCGCCTGGCTGGCGAGCAGCGCCAACTGCCCGGTGGATGTCTTCGACTGGCCGCTGTCGCCGGCCGAACTGGCCCTGGCGGTGGAACATATCCAGCCCCGCGCGGTGCTGCTGTATTCCAGCCAGGCGCTCAATACCAATCACCTGCAACGCTTGCTGGCCGGCTACGACTGCCCCTGCCTCATCACCGGTCAGGCGGTGCAGATTCATCAGCAGGAGCTAAGCGGCATGGCCGACCAGAATCCCGATCTGAGCCTGGCCGCCGATCCGCTGGCCGCGCTGCAAATCCTTACCGACTTGAACCTGCTGAACAGCTGATGGGACATACCATGCTGCAATTGATCTGGTTTCGTACCGACCTGCGGGTGCAGGACAACAGCGCCCTGGCCGCCGCCATGAGCAGCGGTCCGACCGTGGCGCTGTACCTGCTCAGCCCCGGCCAGTGGCTGAGCCACGATGACGCGCCGAGCAAGGTCGACTTCTGGTTGCGCAACCTCAAGGAACTGGCCACTGAGCTGGGCAAACTCAATGTGCCGCTGCTGGTGCGCGAAGTCGATAACTGGAGTGCCGCACCGCGGGCGATCGGCGAACTGTGCCAGCAGCTGCAGATCGATAGCGTGCAGGTCAACGAAGAGTATGGCGTGCATGAAACCCGCCGCGATCAGGCCGTAGCCAAGGCGCTGGATGGTCTGGGGGTAAATTTTCGCAGTCATCTGGATCAGCTGTTGTTCAAACCCGGCAGCGTGCTGACCAAATCCGGCGGCTACTTTCAGGTCTACAGCCAGTTCCGCAAGGTCTGCTATCAGCGCCTGCATACCGCCCTGCCGGCGCTGATCGCCACACCTAAGGCGCAGCCCCCGCTCGCGATCCAAAGCGATGCCATTCCTGAACAAGTTGCAGGCTTCGCCCTGCCCGCTGCCGAACTGCGTGAGCTGTGGCCCGCTGGTGAAAGCGAAGCGCAGCGGCGTCTGGATGATTTCGCCACGCAGCAGATCGACTTCTACCAGAGTGCCCGCGACTTCCCAGCGCAGCCCGGCACCAGCCAGCTTTCGGCCTACCTGGCCGCAGGGGTGATCTCGCCGCGTCAGTGCCTGCATGCGGCGTTGCAGGTCAACCAGGGCGAATTCGACAGCGGCAATCCCGGGGTCATCACCTGGATCAACGAGCTGCTCTGGCGCGAGTTCTACAAGCATATTCTGGTCGGCTATCCGCGGGTTTCCATGCACCGCGCCTTTCGCCCGGAAACCGAGGCGCTGGCCTGGCGCAACGCTCCGCAGGAGTTGAAAGCCTGGCAGCAAGGCCGCACCGGCTTCCCGATCATCGATGCCGCCATGCGCCAGCTACTGGCCACCGGCTGGATGCACAACCGCCTACGCATGGTGGTGGCGATGTTTCTGACCAAGAATCTGCTGATCGACTGGCGCGAAGGCGAGCGCTTCTTTATGCGCCACCTGATCGACGGCGATCTGGCGGCGAACAATGGCGGCTGGCAGTGGAGCTCCTCCACCGGCACCGATTCGGTGCCGTATTTCCGCATCTTCAACCCCCTCAGCCAGTCCGAGCGCTTCGACCCGGACGGACGCTTTATCCGTCACTGGCTGCCCGAGCTCGAGGGCTTGAGCAAGAAACATATCCACCAGCCGAGCGGCGCGCTGCTCAGTGGCGGCGGGCTGTTTGGCGGCGCGGACTACCCGCGCCCCATGGTCGACCTGAGCGCCAGCCGCGGGCGCGCCCTGGCCGCCTTCAAGCGCCTGCCACACCTGGCGGGCGAGGCAGCGCTATGAGCGACTTTCTGCGCCAGTTCGCCCAGCGCTTTGCCGGGTTGAACAAGGACAACCTCGACAGCCTGGGCCAGCTCTACAGTGACGACGCCCTGTTCTGCGACCCGCTGCACGAGGTGCGCGGCCTGAGCAATATGCAGCGCTACTTTGCCGAGCTGTACGCTAACGTCAGTGAACTGCGCTTCGACTTCTACGGCTTCGACCAGGTGCGCGAAGGCGAAGGCTACCTGCGCTGGACCATGAGCTACCGCCACCCACGCCTGGCCGGCGGCCAGCTGATCCGTGTAGAGGGCTGCTCGCACCTGCTGTGGCACAGCAAGGTCTATCGTCACCGCGACTACTTCGACGCCGGCAGCCTGCTCTATGAGCACCTGCCCTTGCTCGGCGCGGCGATTCGCTGGCTGAAACGGAGGTTGGCATGAGCACAAACCCACGACGCATCTGGCTCACAGGTGCCAGCAGCGGCATCGGCGCGGCCCTGGCCGAACAGCTGCTCGAACAAGGCCATCGCCTGGCCCTCAGCGCCCGCACCATCGAGCCCCTGCAGGCCCTGGCCAAGCGTTACCCGGGGCAAGTGCTGGTGGTCACCGGTGACCTCAGCGATGCCGCCCAGGTACGCAGCATCGGCGAACATATAGGTCAGGTCTGGGGCGCGCTGGACAGCGTGATTCTCAATGCCGGCACCTGCGAATACGTCGAGGTGCAACGCTTCGAGGCGGCGATGGTCGAGCGGGTGATCCGCGCCAACCTGTTTTCCGCCAGTTATTGCATCGAGGCAGCCCTGCCCCTCCTGCGCCTGGGCCACAAGCCGCATCTGGTGGCCGTCGGCAGCTCGGTGACCTACCTGCCGCTGCCCCGCGCCGAAGCTTATGGCGCGTCCAAGGCCGGGCTACGCTACCTGATCGAAGCCCTGCGCATCGACCTGGCCGCCGAGGGCATCGCCGTGACCCTGGTCAGCCCGGGCTTTGTCGACACCCCGCTGACGCAACAGAACGACTTCCCCATGCCCATGCGCTGGCCGGTGGATAAAGCCGCCCGGCATATCGCCGAACGCGTGCACCGGCAGCCGTTCGAGATCAACTTCCCCGGCCCCTTTATTGCCATGCTCAAGCTGCTCGGCCATCTGCCCAAGCGCCTGCAGGTGGCCATGGGTGCCCGTATGGCCCGCACCGAAGCCAAGACCAAGGACAACTCATGAAGATCGCCATTATTGGCAGCGGTATCGCCGGTTTGACCAGCGCCTATCTGCTCAACCGCAGCCACGATATCCGCGTATTCGAGGCTGGCGACTGGATTGGCGGGCACACCCACACCGTGGATGTGCAGGTCGATGGCCAGCGTTATGCCGTGGACACCGGTTTTATCGTGTTCAATGACTGGACCTACCCCAACTTCATTCGCCTGCTGGGCAAGCTGGGTGTCGGCTTCAAGGCCACCGAGATGAGCTTCTCGGTCAGCGACCCGCTAAGCGGGGTGGAGTACAACGGGCATAGCCTCAATACCCTGTTTGCCCAGCGCCGTAACCTCATCTCGCCGAAATTTATCGGCATGGTGCGCGACATCCTGCGCTTCAACCGCGAGGCGCTGAACGATCTCAACCAGCAGCGCATCGCCAGCGATATGACCCTGGGCGACTACCTCAAGGCCAATGGCTACAGCGAGCGCTTTATCGAGCATTACATCGTGCCCATGGGTGCGGCGATCTGGTCGATGTCGCTGCACGATATGCTCGGTTTTCCGCTGCAGTTCTTCGTGCGCTTCTTCAAGAACCACGGCCTGCTGTCGGTCAGTGACCGGCCGCAGTGGTGCGTGGTCGAGGGCGGCTCCAGCAGCTATGTCGCGCCGCTGACCGAATCATTCAAACAGCATATCCGCCTCAACTGCCCGGTAACCCGCGTCGAGCGTGATGCCGACGGTGTGACCCTGCACAGCGCCGCCGGAACCGAACGCTTCGACAAGGTGATTTTCGCCTGCCACAGCGACCAGGCCCTGGCCCTGCTGGCCGAGCCCACGCGCAGCGAGCAGGACATCCTCGGTGCGCTGCCCTATGCCGATAACGACGTGGTGCTGCACACCGATACCCGACTGCTACCAAAACGGCCACTGGCCTGGGCCAGCTGGAACTATCGTCTGGGCGGCCCCGTGGATCAGCCGGCTGCCGTGACCTATGACATGAATATCCTGCAGGGCATTCAGAGCGCCACCACCTTCTGCGTCAGCCTGAACCAGACCGCCGCCATCGACCCGAGCAAGATTCTCGCGCGCTACACCTACGCTCACCCGCAATACAGCCTGTCCGGCATGGCGGCGCAGGCGCGCTGGGAAGAGCTGCTGGGTGCCAACCACAGCTACTTCTGCGGCGCGTACTGGGCCAATGGCTTCCATGAAGACGGCGTGGTCAGCGCGCTGCGCGTGGCCCGCGAATTCGGTGAGGCACTGTGATGAACAGCGCCCTGTACAGCGGCTGGGTGCAGCACCGACGCTTTGCCCCACGCCTGCACAATTTCCGCTATCGCATGGGCCTGCTTTATCTCGACCTGAGCGAGCAGGACGCGGTGCTGGCGCTGTCGCCGCTGGCCGGGCGCGGGCGTTTCGCCCCGTTCTCGTTCCGCGAAAGCGACTACCTGCCGCAGTTCACCGGCGCGGGCATCAAGCTGATCGATGCGGTGCGCCAACGGGTGGGCGAGGCACTGGGGCATACACCACTGGGACATATCTGCCTGCTAACCCAGCCACGCAGCTGGGGCCTGGCCTTCAATCCGGCAAGTTTCTTCTACTGCCATGAAGCCGATGGCCAGCTGGCGGCGATTCTCTGCGAGGTGAGCAACACGCCCTGGCGCGAGCGTTACCACTATGTGGTGCCGGCCGAGGGCACGGGCCATCAACACGTCGCCGTGGCCAAGGCGTTTCACGTTTCGCCCTTTCTGCCGCGTGAGCTGGAATATCGCATGAGCTTCAGCCCGGTTGGCGAGCGCCTGGGCCTGCATATGGCCGACTGGAGCGGCGAGGAGAAAGTCTTCGACGCCAGCCTCAGCCTGCAGCGCACCGAACTGAACCGCGCCAGCCTGCACCGCTACCTGCTGCAGTTTCCCTGGATGACCGGCAAGACCCTCGTTGCCATCTACTGGCAGGCCCTGCGCCTGCTGCTCAAACGCATCCCCCTGTTCAGCCACCGGGCCGCTGAAGGCGATTTGCGCGTCGCTCGCCCCGTATCGAAGGAAGTCCACCATGAAAAGCTCTAGCCTTGTCTCCGCCAAAGATAGCGTGCGCGCCGGCAGCGGCATCGGTGCCAGCCTGTTGCGTCGCGCGGTGTTGCGTCAGCTGAAACAGCTGCGTCATGGCCACCTGGTGATAGTCGAAGGTGATGAGCGCCTGGAGTTCGGCGACGCCCATTCCAGCCTCAGCGCCGAGATTCAGGTGCTCGACTCAGCGGTCTGGGGCCTGGTGGCCGGCAACGGTTCGATCGGTGCCGGCGAGGCCTATATCCACGGCTACTGGAGCACCCCGGACCTGACCGCGGTGATCCGTGTATTCGTCAGCAATCTGGAAGTGCTGGATGCCATGGAAGGTGGCCTGGCTCGCCTTGGCCGCCCTCTGGTGCAGGCCCTGCACTGGCTCAACCGCAATACCCGCAAGGGTTCGCGCAAGAACATCTCGGCCCACTACGACCTGGGTAACGAGCTGTTCGAGCAATTTCTCGATCCGACCATGATGTATTCGGCGGCCATGTTCCAGGGCCCGGACGACAGTCTGGAGCAGGCGCAGCTGAACAAGCTCGAACGTATCTGCCAGAAGCTCGCCCTCAAACCCGGCGACCATCTGCTGGAAATCGGCACCGGCTGGGGCAGCATGGCGATCTATGCCGCCCGACACCATGGCTGCAAGGTCACCACCACCACCCTGTCGCGCGAGCAGTTCGCCTACACCGAAAAGCGCATTGCCGAGCTGGGCCTGCAAGGTCAGATCACCCTGCTGCTGGAAGACTACCGCGACCTCACCGGCCAGTACGACAAGCTGGTATCGATCGAGATGATCGAGGCCGTCGGCCATCGTTTCCTGAGCAACTATTTCGAACAGTGCGCCCAGTTGCTCAAGCCCGATGGCCTGATGCTGCTGCAAGCCATCACCATCCGCGACCAGCGCTACGAACAGGCGAAAAACAGCGTCGACTTTATCCAGCGCTATATCTTCCCCGGCGGCGCGCTGCCCTCGGTGCAGAAGATGCTGGAAATAGTCACCGACAAAACCGATATGAACCTGCACCATATGGAGGATTTCGGCCTGCACTACGCCCGCACCCTGCGCCTGTGGCACGACAACCTGCGCCAGGCGCGGCACAAACTCGAACAGCTCGGCTACGACGACTACTTCTATCGGCTGTGGGAGTTCTACCTGTGCTATTGCGAGGGCGGCTTTATCGAGCGCACCATCGGCACCGCGCAACTGCTGCTGGCCAAATCGGCGGCCCAACCCCAACCGCTGCTAGGCCGCTTGCCCTGAGCACCCGTTACCCGAGGATCCCTGGATGGCCAAACTGATCGTCAACACCCTGCTGTTTCAGCTCGGCTGGTTCGCCTGCGTGTTCGGCGGCGACAGCCTGTGGCTGCTGATTGTCGCAGCGGTGCTGGCGGTGCATCTACTGTGGACCAGCAGCTGGGCGGCGGAAGGCAAACTGCTGATCACGGTGTTTCTCGCCGGCAGCGCGCTGGACAGCTTCCTGCTCAACCTCGGGGTGTTCGACTTTGGCGCGCCGCGCACGCTGATTCCCCTGTGGCTGGCCTGCCTGTGGCTGCTGCTGGCCACCACCCTCAACCACTGCCTGGCCTGGACCGCACAACCCTGGTGGCGCGGCAGCCTGCTGGGGGCCGTGGCCGCGCCGCTGTCCTATTACGCAGGCGCACAGATCGCTGGCGTCGGCCTACCCCATGGAGCCTGGCAAAGTTTGCTGCTGATCGGCGCGACCTGGGCCCTGGTGATGCCCGTGCTGCACGGCTTCGCCAGGCTCTATCGTGCGCAGTACGAGCAAAGCCTGCGCACACGCCAAGCTGCGTAGGGTGGATGGCCACCCCGTGGAAAAACCGCGAAGCGTTTTCCACCAGCGCCGCCCGCCTAACCATGGTGGATGGGTAAAGCTCCATCCACCCTACGTCGGCAGCAGACGCCGCAATAACCTCTATGGCGTACACTGCGCGGCATGAGTCAGAACATCCCCCACACCCAACTCGCGGACGAACCGGCGGTCAGCTGCAGCAACTGCGCGGCCTGCTGCTGCCAGCTGGAAGTCATGCTGATCACCGACACCGGTGTGCCACCACGCTATATCGACACCGATGACTGGGGCGGCGAAGTGATGCTGCGCCTGGACGACGGCTGGTGCGCCGCACTGGATCGCGACAGCATGCGCTGCACCATCTATGAGGTGCGTCCGCTGATCTGCCGCGAATTCGAAACCGCCTCGGCCGAATGCCTGGACGAGCGGCGCGGCATGAGCAGCATCTATCGCTGAGCGTGCCGCTGCAGAGGATAAAAAAACCGGGCCAACGCCCGGTTTTCTGGATTCGCCGTGGCTTAGAAACTCAGGCGGTAATGCAGGGTATAGGCCTCGCTGCCGTCGTTGGGCTGCTTAAGCCCGGCATTGGAATAGTGCACGGCCCGCAGGCCGATTTCCTGATCGGCGAAACGCACCCCGAAACCGAGGCGATCCTCGAACTGGAAGGACGAGCCCAGGTCGTTGTCCTCCAGCTCGGTGCTGGCGAACAGAGCCACGCCGATACCAGCCTCGACATAGGGTTTGAACGTCTCACCGGCGAATTCGTAGACCAATACCGGGCTGAAGGACAGGCTATGGTTGCTGGCCGTCTCGTCACCCTGCCAGTAGGTGTAGCCGGCGTCCCAATAGCCAGTGAGGCGACCGCTGTCGTACTGACGCAAGGTCCCGAAATCAAACTGGGTGCCCAGGCGATAGACCATGGTCGACTCACCGGACTGGCCGACCGCGAACGTCACATCGGCGGCCTGTACGGCAGCCACGCTCCCCATGGATAGGGCCGCCACTGCGGCCAAATAAAACAACTTGCTCATGGCATCGTCCTTTTGTTTTTAGCGAAATCAGAAGAAGTCCGTGTTGCGTTGCCTGAAGTATAGAAATCTTTGATCTAAATAAAAGGCGACTCATGCATCGCATGCAGCAGTCGTTACAGCGCCTGAACCTCGGCCGCCTGGCCCCAAAGCCGCGGCAATACCGCCTGCATCAGCCGGGGTTCGCCGCTGGACCAGAAGCGCGCAGCCTCGGCCGGCCCGGTAGCCAGCAACTCGCGCTCGCTGAGCAGCCGCTGCAGTTGCCGGGCCACTGCCGCGCCGGTGTCGATCAGACTGATCGATTCGGGCACCAGGCTGCGCAGCAGCGGCTTGATAAAGGGGTAGTGGGTGCAACCGAGGATCAGCGTGTCGCAGCCTTCGGCCAACAGCGGTGCGACAAAGCCCTGGAGCAATTCGCGGGTGGCGGCGCTGTCCAGCTCACCGGCCTCGATACGCTCGACCAATCCCGGGCAGGGCTGGGTAATCACCCGTACATCGCTGGCGAAACGGTCGAGCAGTGCGGCGAACTTGGCGCTTTTCAGCGTGCCGGTGGTGGCCAGCACGCCGACCACGCCCGTTTGGGTCGCCGCTGCCGCCGGCTTGACCGCCGGTTCCATGCCGATAATCGGCAGCTGCGGGTACAACTCACGCAACTCGGCCACCCCCGCCACCGTGGCGGTATTACAGGCCAGCACCAGGGCCTTGGCCCCCCGGGCCAGGAGAAACTCGGCCAGCAGCCGGCAGCGCTCGCGGATAAATTCCGGGCTCTTCTCGCCATAGGGCACATGGCCGCTGTCGGCCACATAAAGCAACGACTCATTGGGCAGCAGCGTGCGAATCTCGCCCAGCACCGACAGGCCGCCAACGCCGGAGTCGAACACGCCAATCGGCGCGCCTCTTGATACGTTACTCGGCATGGCCGCCACAGACGCTGCAGCCCGGGTCGCGCTTGACCCGTAGCTCACGGAAACGACTGCCCAGAGCATCGATCAGCAACAGGCGACCGACCAGCGGCTCGCCGAACTGCGCCAGCAGCTTCAGGGCTTCCAGCGCCTGCAGGCTACCGACCAGGCCCACCAGCGGGCCGACCACCCCGGCTTCGCTGCAGGTCAGCTCGGCTTCGCTGCCATGACCGTAGATGCAGTGGTAGCAGGGGCTGTCAGCGCGGCGTGGATCGAAGACCGAGAGCTGGCCTTCCAGGCGAATCGCCGCGCCGCTGACCAGCGGCACCTTGGCCGCCACACAAGCGGCGTTGACCGCCTCGCGGGTGCCGAAGTTGTCCGAGCAATCCAGCACCAGGTCCACCGCGGCAACCGCTGCAGCCAGGGAATCGCTGTCCAGGCCCTGGCGATGAGCCTGCAGACGTAGCTGCGGATTGATCGCCAGCAGGCGCTTGCTGGCCGAGTCGACCTTGCTCAGGCCGATGCTGGCAGTGTCGTGGGCGATCTGCCGCTGCAGATTGGTCAGATCAACCGTATCGAAATCCGCCAGATGCAGTTCACCAACCCCGGCAGCCGCCAGATACAGCGCCACCGGCGAACCCAGGCCGCCGAGGCCGATGATCAGCGCGCGGCTGTGTTTCAGCCGTAGCTGGCCGGCGATATCGATCTGTTGCAGAAGGATCTGCCGGCTATAACGCAGCAGTTCCTCGTCACTCAGCATGTCCTGCGCACTCATGGCGTCACTCATTGTCGAAGCGTCCCAGACTGATGCGCTCGTGGCCGCCCAGGTCACGCCGGCTTTCCACCGCGCTAAAACCACGCGCGCTAAGCAGCTCACGCACCGCCGCGGCCTGATCGAAACCATGCTCCAGCAGCAGCCAGCCGCCCGCTTCAAGATAGTCCGGAGCCTGCTGGATGATCAGGCGGATATCGTCCAACCCATCCGCGCCCGCCACCAGAGCGCTGCTCGGTTCGAAACGCACATCGCCTTCGGCCAGATGGCGATCACCAGCAGCGATATAGGGCGGATTGCTGACGATCAACTGATAACGCTGTCCATCTAAAGCGCTAAACCAGTGGCTTGCAACAAAGCTGGCATTGGCCAGTTTGAGCCGTATGCAGTTGCGTTCGGCCAGGGCCACCGCCTCCTGCACGCGATCCACGCCCGTAACCTGCCAGGCCGGGCGCTCGCTGGCCAGGGCCAGGGCAATCGCGCCGGTACCGGTGCCGAGATCGAGCAGCGCGGCCGGCGTGGCCGGCAGCAGCGCGAGCACGGTTTCCACCAGCAATTCGGTATCGGGGCGCGGAATCAGGGTATGCGACGCCACCTCCAGCTCCAGGCTCCAGAAGCCCTGCTGACCGAGAATATAGGCCACCGGCTCGCCGGACTGACGCCGCGCCAGATCAGCCTGATAGCGCGCCAGTTGCTCGGCGTCGAGTTCGCGCTCCGGCCAGGTGTGCAGATAGCTGCGCGACTTGTCCAGGGCGTGTGCCAGCAACAACTCGGCGTCCAGGCGCGGGGTGGGCGAGTCGGGTAGTTCGGCGGTGTTAAGTAGGGATTCGATGGTGGCCATAGGGCATCGCTTTTGTAGGAGCCAGTTTGCTGTGGTCCGGCACTCCGGCGATCAACGAGCGAAAAACATCGCGAGCAAGCTCGCTCCTACAGGGGAATGACCCCGTAGGCCGAGTGCGCATCAATCGCCCAACGCAGCCAGCTGATCGGCCTGATATTCGACCAGCAGCGGTTCGATAATCGCCTCGACGCCGCCGGCAATCACTTCGTTGAGCGAATACAGGGTCAGGTTGATGCGGTGATCGGTCACCCGCCCTTGCGGGAAGTTGTAGGTGCGGATGCGTTCGGAACGGTCACCGGAACCCACCAGCAGTTTGCGCGAATCGGAAATTTCCTTGTGCGCGGCGGCTTCCTGCTGGTCTTTCAGTTTCGCCGCCAGCCAGGCCATGGCCTTGGCGCGGTTCTTGTGCTGCGAACGCTCTTCCTGACATTCCACCACGGTGCCGGTGGGAATGTGGGTGATGCGGATCGCCGAATCGGTGGTGTTGACGTGCTGACCACCGGCACCCGAGGAGCGGTAGGTGTCCACACGCAGATCGGCCGGGTTGATGTCGATGGCCATCTGTTCATCCGGTTCGGGCAGCACCGCCACGGTGCAGGCCGAGGTGTGGATGCGCCCCTGGGACTCGGTCTCGGGCACACGCTGCACGCGGTGGGCACCGGACTCGAACTTGAGCTTGCCGTAAACGTTGTCGCCCTCGACCCGGGCGATCACTTCCTTATAACCGCCGTGCTCGCCTTCGCTGGCCGACAGCACCTCGACGCGCCAGCCCTGCTTCTCGGCATAGCGCGAATACATGCGGAACAGGTCGCCGGAGAAGATCGCCGCCTCGTCGCCACCGGTGCCGGCGCGTACTTCGAGGAACACGTTACGGCCGTCGTTGGGGTCCTTGGGCAGCAGCATGCGCTGCAGGCGGGCTTCCAGTTCGATCAGCTGTTCCTTGGCCTCGGCGACTTCTTCCTCGGCCATCTCGCGCATGTCCGGGTCGCTGTCCTTGAGCAGAGCCTGCGCGCCTTCGAGGTCGGCCTGAACTTTGCGGAATGCACTGAACGCCTGATATACCGGCTCAATCTCGGCGTATTCCTTGGAATAGGCGCGAAATTGCGGCTGGTTGCTGATCACTTCGGCATCGCCGAGCAGCGCGGTCAGCTCTTCGAAACGATCCTGCAACAGGTCGAGTTTATTGATCAGTGACGCTTTCATTGCAGACCTTTATTTATTGACCGAGCCGCTATGGGTCGAAGCGGGCGACACGCCTTCGTCCAGAGCAAAGAGTTCCTGAGCCACGCCCAACGCATCGACGCGGCCATCGGCGGAGAATTTTTTCAGCTGCACGCTGGGCGCATGCAGCAGCTTGTTGGTCAGACCGCGGGCCAGCAGCGCCAGCACGTCCTCGGCCGAACTGCCGTTATTGAGCAGACGCAGGGCCTTGCCCAGCTCCTCGTCACGCAGGCGTTCGGCCTGCTGGCGGTAGGCCTTGAGCACATCCACCGCGGCCAGCTCGCGCAGACGCTGCATAAAGTCCTGCGCGCCAATGGCCACTAGCTCTTCGGCGGCCTGGGCCGCGCCCTGGCGGCTCTTGAGGTTTTCCGCGATCACCTCGTGCAGGTCGTCGACGGTATACAGGTAGACGTCGTCCAGCTCGCCGACTTCCGGCTCGATATCGCGCGGTACGGCGATATCGACCATAAAGATCGGTTTGTGCTTGCGCTGCTTCAGCGCCCGCTCGACCGCGCCTTTCCCCAGGATGGGCAATTGACTGGCCGTGGAGCTGATAACGATATCGCTGTTGACCAGCTCATCGGGGATTTCCGAGAGCAGCACGGCATGCGCGCCGAATTGTTCGGCCAGATTGCTGGCGCGCTCCAATGTGCGGTTGGCCACCACGATGCGCTTGATGCCCTGATCGTGCAGATGACGCGCCACCAGGCTGATGGTCTCCCCCGCACCGATCAGCAGCGCCTGGCTGCGGTGCAAGTCGGCGAAGATCTGCTTGGCCAGGCTGACGGCGGCAAAGGCCACGGACACCGGGTTTTCGCCAATCGCGGTATCGGTGCGCACGGTCTTGGCGGTGCTGAAGGTGGCCTGAAACAAGCGTCCGAGCAACGGGCCGAGAGTGCCGGCCTCGCGAGCCACGGCAAAGGCCGACTTCATCTGGCCGAGAATCTGCGGCTCGCCCAGCACCATGGAATCCAGCCCCGAGGCCACGCGCATCATATGGCGCACGGCTTCGTCATCGGCATGGATATAGGCGCAGGCGCGCAGCTCTTCGAGGCTCAGTTGGTGATAAGCGGCCAGCCAGGCCAGCACTTCATCGGCGCTCAGGCTGTCCTGTTCGAGGTAGAGTTCGCTGCGATTGCAGGTCGAAAGAATCGCCGCCTCCCGGCTGCTGGTGCGCTGGCACAGCTGTTGTAGCGCCTCAACCAATTGCTCAGGGGTAAAAGCCACGCGTTCGCGGACATCCACCGAAGCGGTCTTATGGTTGATACCAAGGGCAATAAAGGCCATGCAAGGTCGCTGACAGGGAGTGGAAGCCGGCAATTGTCCTACTTCAGCCAGGCGAGAACAACCACCGCTAGCTATTGTCCCATTAGCCAGGTTTATCTCTTAATCCGGATCATCCCAGCCCATGGGCTTGCCCTGGCGCTTGTGTCATGATGCCCAAACCGCAGGTTGGCCACATATTTCTCTATGAATAGATCCCTTGCCTTGCTGACTGCCGCTGCCTTGCTCAGTGGCTGCCAGATGTTTGCCCCCTCAGCCCCGGATGGCACGCCACCGGTGGAAGACCCTGCAGCTGTGACGCCAGCCGCGGAGCCTCAGGTGTATGGCTCCTTCAGCCAGGACACCCTGCTGGCGCTGCTGACGGCCGAATTGGCCGGGCAACGCAATCGCTTCGACATTGCCCTGGGCAACTATGTGCAGCAGGCCAATGCGACCCAGGATGCTGGCGTTGCCGAGCGCGGCTTTCGTATTGCCGAGTACCTGGGGGCCGAGCAGGCCGCCCTGGAAACCAGCCTGCTGTGGACCAAGAATGCCCCCGACAGCATCGACGCGCAGCGTGCCGCCGCCGTGCAGCTGGCCCGCGCCGGGCGCTACGACGAGTCCATGAGCTTTATGGAACGTGTGCTGCAACGCCAGGGCGATACGCATTTCGACTTCCTCGCCCTGTCCGCGGCGGAAAGCGACCCGGATACCCGCGCCGGCCTGCTGCAAAGCTTTGCTCGCCTGCAGAAGAAATACCCCGACAACCATCAGTTGCTGTTTGGCCAGGCCCTCTTGCTGCAACAGGACGGCCGCGCTCAGGAAGCCCTGGAGCGCCTGCAGGAGCAACCCGCCAAAGACCGTCCCATCGCCGCCATCCTGCTGCAGGCACGCCTGCTGCAGAGCCTCGAACGCAATGCTGACGCCCTGTCCCTGCTGGAAAAAGGCATCAAGCAGCACCCGGACGACAAGCGCCTGCGCCTGACCTACGCCCGCCTACTGGTGGCCGAAGATCGCCTCGACGAGGCCAAGGGCGAATTCGCCTCGCTGCTGCAGCAGTTCCCTAATGACGACGACCTGCGTTTTTCCCTGGCCCTGGTCTGCCTGGAAGCCGAAGCCTGGCAAGAGGCAATCGTCTACCTGGAAGAACTGGTCGAGCGTGACAATCACGTCGACGCCGCCCACTACAACCTGGCCCGCGCCTACGAAGCCCTCGATGAGCCTGAAAGCGCCCTGATTGAATACGCCCTGGTCGGCCCCGGCAACGATTACCTGCCCGCCCAGTCGCGCCAGAGCGAGCTGCTGTTCAAGCAGCAGCGCGGCGAGGAAGCGGCTAAGCGCCTGCGCCAGGCCCGGGAAACCCAGCCCGATTACGCCATCCAGCTGTACCTGATCGAAGCCGAAGCCTGGAGCAAGCAGCAGGACAACCAGCGCGCCTGGCAGGTGATCGAACAGGCGTTGGAGCAATTCCCCGAAGACCTCAACCTGCTCTACACCCGCGCCATGCTCGCCGAAAAGCGCGACAACCTGCCGCTGCTGGAGCAGGACCTACGCTTTATCCTCGAGCGCGAGCCGGACAACGCCATGGCCCTCAACGCCCTCGGCTACACCCTGGCCGACCGCACCACGCGCTACGCCGAAGCCCGCGAACTGATCGAGCAGGCCTACCAGCTCAACCCCGACGACCCGGCGATTCTCGACAGCCTGGGCTGGGTCAACTACCGCCAGGGCAACCTGGACGAAGCCGAACGCCTGCTGCGCAAGGCCCTGCAAGAGTTCCCCGACCAAGAAGTCGCCGCCCATCTGGGTGAAGTGCTCTGGGCCCAGGGCAAACAGAAGGAAGCCCGGAAAATCTGGCGCGAAGCCCTCAAACAGCAACCCGACAGTCCAATTCTACGCAGCACCCTGCTGCGCCTGACCGGAGCAGAGACGCTTTGATGCTTGTGCGCCACCTGATTGTTTTCAGCCTGATCACCCTGCTCGCCGGCTGCGCCGGCCTGACCTCCCGCGAAGCCCTGGAAGGCCAGGGCGATCCGCAGCGCTGGCAGAGCCACAAACAGCAGATCAGCAGCCTCGACGCCTGGCAGATCAGCGGCAAGGTCGGCATTCGCGCGCCGAAAGACTCAGGCAGCGGCACCCTGTTCTGGCTACAACGCCAGGATTACTACGATATCCGCCTGTCCGGCCCCCTCGGCCGTGGTGCCGCACGCCTGACCGGCCGTCCCGGTGCCATCCTGCTGGAAGTGGCCAACCAGGGCCGCTACCAGGCCGCCACCCCGGAACAGCTGATGCAGGAGCAGCTCGGCCTGAACCTGCCGGTGTCGCACCTGCTCTGGTGGATTCGCGGCCTGCCCTCGCCGGAAAGCAAGAGCCGCCTGAACCTGGATGCCGATAGCCGCCTGGCGCAACTGAGCCAGGATGGCTGGCAGGTCGAGTATCTGCGCTATACCGAGCAGAATGGCTTCTGGCTGCCGGAGCGGATCAAGCTCAGCGGCTTCGACCTGCAAGTCACCCTGGTGATCAAGGACTGGCAGCCGCGCCAGCTCGGCCAATGAACGCCCCGGCAATTCCCGCTGCCGCCGAACTGATTCTGCCGGCACCGGCCAAGCTCAACCTGATGCTGCATATCCTCGGCCGCCGCGCCGACGGCTATCACGAACTGCAGACCCTGTTCCAGTTTCTCGATTTCGCCGACGAGCTGGGCTTTGCCCTGCGCCAGGATGGCGAAATACGCCTGCACACCGCCATTGATGGCGTGCCTCACGACAGCAACCTGATCGTGCGCGCCGCCCGCAGCCTGCAGCACGCCAGCGGCACCCATCTGGGAGCCGATATCTGGCTGGACAAGCGCCTGCCCATGGGCGGCGGCATCGGCGGCGGCAGCTCGGATGCGGCCACCACCCTGCTCGGCCTCAACCATCTATGGCAGCTGAACTGGGACCAGGATCGTCTCGCAGCCCTGGGCCTGAGCCTGGGGGCCGACGTTCCGGTATTTGTGCGCGGCCACGCGGCCTTTGCCGAGGGTGTGGGCGAGCGCCTCACCGCCGTGGAGCTGGACGAGCCCTGGTTTCTCGTCGCCATACCGCAAGTCTTTGTCAGCACAGCAGAAGTTTTCTCTGACCCTGAGTTGACACGGGATACGCCGCCCATTAAAGTTCGCAGCCTTCTTGAGGGGGGTGGTCGTAACGACTGCCTGCCGGTGGTCCAGAAGCGTTATAAAGAAGTCCATAACGCTTTGATCTTGTTGAACAAATTTGTTCCCGCAAGATTAACCGGCACTGGAGCTTGTGTGTTTGGGAGCTTCCCAAACCGGGACGATGCTGATAAAGTCGCCCGCCAACTTCCAGGCACTTTGCCAAGTTTTGTGGCCCAGGGTCGTAACATCTCGATGTTGCACCGCAAGCTGGAAAGATTGGTCAGGAAGTGAATGTGTTCTACCGAGTTGTACGGTTGTAGGGGCGTCGCCAAGCGGTAAGGCAGCAGGTTTTGATCCTGCCATGCGTTGGTTCGAATCCAGCCGCCCCTGCCATTTCCGTCCTGGAGCGGATACACAACTCAGAGCATTCAGTAACACCGGATACAGGGGCGTCGCCAAGCGGTAAGGCAGCAGGTTTTGATCCTGCCATGCGTTGGTTCGAATCCAGCCGCCCCTGCCATTTTCTATACTCATCCAGGTATACCCTCAGCCGGCAGGTACTGCGCGTGTCCAAGATGATGGTCTTTACGGGGAACGCCAACCCCGATCTGGCGCGACGTATCGTACGTCAGCTGCACATTCCCCTCGGTGATGCCTCGGTCGGTAAATTCTCCGACGGCGAGATCATGATTGAAATCAACGAAAACGTCCGCGGTAAAGACGTCTTCCTGATTCAACCGACGTGCGCGCCAACCAACGACAACCTGATGGAACTGGTAGTGATGGCCGACGCCTTCCGCCGCTCCTCAGCGACCCGAATTACTGCAGTCATCCCCTACTTCGGCTATGCCCGCCAGGATCGCCGTCCGCGCTCCGCCCGCGTGGCCATCAGCGCCAAAGTTGTGGCTGACATGCTCACCGTTGTAGGTATCGACCGGGTTCTGACCGTCGACCTGCACGCGGATCAGATCCAGGGCTTCTTCGATATCCCGGTAGATAACATCTACGGTTCCCCAGTACTGGTGGACGATATCGAAGACCAGCGCTTTGAAAACCTGATGATTGTCTCCCCGGATATCGGTGGCGTGGTGCGTGCTCGTGCCGTGGCCAAATCCCTGGGTGTGGACCTGGCGATCATCGACAAGCGCCGCGAAAAAGCCAACCACTCCGAAGTGATGCATATCATCGGTGACGTGGAAGGCCGTACCTGCATCCTGGTCGACGACATGGTGGATACCGCCGGTACCCTGTGCCACGCGGCCAAAGCCCTGAAAGAACACGGGGCCTCGAAAGTCTTCGCCTACGCCACACACGCGGTACTGTCTGGCCGTGCGATCGAAAACATCGAAAATTCCGTACTCGACGAGCTGGTGGTGACCAACACCATCCCGCTGTCCGCCGCAGCGCAATCCTGTTCGCGTATTCGCCAGCTGGACATCGCCCCGGTAGTGGCTGAAGCGGTACGCCGCATCAGCAATGAAGAATCGATCAGCGCGATGTTCCGTTAATCCGGACATCGTCCTGAGCGCAAACGCCCTGCCCTGATGGCAAGGCCTTTCAACCAACCGTCCCGTCGCTGGTCGCAAGCGTAACGGACGGTTTGGTTATTTTGGAGAAGTGAAATGACTGCTGAATTTGCCCTGAATGCCGAAGTGCGTTCCGACCTGGGGAAAGGTGCGAGCCGCCGCCTGCGTCGTAACGTTGCCATGGTGCCTGCCGTAATCTACGGTGGCGAGAAAGCCCCGCAATCGATCAGCCTGCTGGCCAAAGAACTGGCCAAGCTGCTGGAAAACGAAGCGGCTTACAGCCACGTGCTGAGCCTGAACGTTGCCGGTAGCAACGAAAGCGTACTGATCAAAGCCCTGCAGCGTCACCCGGCCAAAGGCTACGTGATGCACGCCGACTTTATTCGCGTCGTTGCTGGCCAGAAACTGAACGCTATCGTTCCCCTGCACTTCATCAACCAGGAAACTTCGGTTGGCGTTAAGCAGCAAGGCGGCGAAGTCTCCCACGTCCTGGCTGAAGTAGAAGTTTCCTGCCTGCCGAAAGACCTGCCGGAATTCATCGAAGTCGACATGGCTGCCGTTGAGATCGGTCAGATCGTTCACCTGGCCGACCTGAAACTGCCGAAAGGCGTCGAGCTGGTTGCACTGGCCCACGGTAACGACCTGGCAGTGGCCAACATCCACGCCTCGCGCGTTGCCAAAGACGCAGAAGAAGGCGAAGGCGCTGCCGAGTAAACCTCGCAGCGTCGGAAACCAGCCCGGCATGCGATTCTGCCGGGCTATTTCCACAAAAGGGCTCCTGACATGACTGCCGTACAACTGATCGTTGGCCTGGGTAACCCCGGCCCCGAATACGACCAGACCCGGCATAATGCAGGGGCCCTTTTCGTTGAGCGCCTTGCCGACAGCCAGCGCATCAACCTGAGCCTCGACAAGAAGTATTTTGGCCTGACTGGCAAATTCAGCCATCAGGGCCGCGATGTTCGTCTGCTGATCCCCACCACCTTTATGAACCGCAGCGGCCAGGCCGTAGCGGCATTGGCGAATTTCTTCCGCATACCGCCGGAAGCCATTCTGGTGGCCCACGACGAACTCGATATGCCCCCCGGCGTCGCCAAACTCAAACAGGGTGGCGGGCACGGCGGGCATAACGGGCTGCGCGATATCATCGCCCAGCTCGGCAATCAGAACAGTTTTTACCGCCTGCGGCTTGGCATTGGCCATCCCGGGCATAGCAGCATGGTCTCCAACTTCGTCCTCGGCCGCGCCCCGCGCAGCGAACAGGAACTGCTGGACACCAGCATCGACTTCGCCCTAGGCGTCCTGCCGGAAATACTCGCAGGCGACTGGAGCAAGGCCATGCACAAGCTGCACAGCCAGAAAGCCTCTTCTTAACTCTTCACCGCCAATCGCGCGAGGGACACACCATGGGATTCAACTGCGGCATCGTCGGCCTGCCCAACGTCGGCAAGTCCACCCTGTTCAACGCCCTCACCAAATCCGGGATTGCGGCGGAGAACTTCCCCTTCTGCACCATCGAGCCGAACAGCGGCATCGTGCCGATGCCCGACCCGCGCCTGCAGGCCCTGGCCGAGATCGTCAAGCCGGAGCGCGTGCTGCCGACCACCATGGAGTTCGTCGATATCGCCGGTCTGGTCGAAGGTGCCTCCAAGGGTGAAGGCCTGGGCAACAAGTTCCTCGCCAACATCCGCGAGACCGACGCCATCGCCCACGTGGTGCGCTGCTTTCAGGACGACAACGTGATCCACGTCGCCAACAGCGTCGACCCCAAGCGCGACATCGAGATCATCGACCTGGAACTGATCTTCGCTGACCTCGACAGCTGCGAAAAGCAACTGCAGAGAGTCACCCGCAACGCCAAAGGCGGCGACAAGGAAGCCGTGGCGCAGAAAGCCCTGCTGGAGAAGCTGATTCCGCACTTCAGCGAAGGCAAGCCGGCGCGTACCCTGATGAAGACCCTGGGTGACGACGAGAAGGCACTGGTACGCGGCTTCCATCTGCTAACCAGCAAGCCGGTGATGTATATCGCCAACGTCGCCGAGGACGGCTTCGAGAACAACCCGCTGCTCGACGTGGTACAGGCCATCGCCGACGCCGAAGGCGCGCCCGTGGTGCCGGTGTGCAACAAGATCGAAGCGGAAATCGCCGAGCTGGATGACGGCGAAGAAAAGGACATGTTCCTCGAAGCCCTGGGCCTGGAAGAGCCCGGCCTCAACCGCGTCATCCGCGCCGGCTACGAGTTGCTCAACCTGCAGACCTACTTCACCGCCGGGGTCAAGGAAGTGCGCGCCTGGACCGTCAAGATCGGTGCCACCGCCCCGCAGGCGGCTGCCGTGATCCACACCGACTTCGAAAAAGGCTTTATCCGCGCCGAAGTCATCGCCTACAACGACTTTATTCAGTACAAGGGCGAAGCCGGCACCAAAGAGGCTGGAAAATGGCGCTTGGAAGGCAAGGAGTACATCGTCAAGGATGGCGACGTCATGCATTTCCGCTTTAACGTCTAAGCGGTACTTGCTGCAAACATAAGCCCCGCTCTGCGGGGCTTTTGTATTTCTGGCCGGCAACAACTTCAATGCGTCGCGCACCTGAACGGTGGCGTTGCTGCATCGTTGAACTTCGCGAGCTCAGCGCCAACCTACATAGCCTCCGTAGCCCGGATAAGCCCTGGCGCAATCCGGGATCGTTGTCCCGGATTGCGCCGCGTTCTGCGGCTTATTCGGGCTACAGGTAAGACCGCGCTACTTCCCGCGGCCGCTTAGAGCTTGCCCGCCTGCCACTCCGCTTCGCGACTGGCCAAGGCCTGAGCAATATCGTCGAGCTGGTCAGAGCCCAGTTCTTCCGGTAAAGGATCAAACCCGACACTGGCAAACACCTGACCATAGGCGTTGCGCAAATCGGCATAGGCCAGGTCACGCCGCAGGTTGGCCTGCAACAGGTTCAACTCACCCTGGATCAACTCCAGCTCACCGATGCCCTGGGCCTTGTGCCGATTGCGCAACTGCTCGGCAATCTGCTGATCGAGACTGGCCAATTGTTCGCTGGTGGAGAATTGACGGGCGGCCTCCTGGAAGTTGGCATTGGCCACATACAGCTGCGCAAGAATCGCCATGGACATGGCCTGGCGGCGCAGTGTCACTACATCTTCACTGGCCTTGGCTGCATCAATGGCAGCAGGTGCCGAGAGCAGGTTGAACAGGTTCCAGGTGACCTTCACGCCGTAGTCGGCCCAGCTCTGGTTGGTCAAAAATGAGTTGCTGTCGTAATGCCCGCCCAGGGAGAACTCCAAGCCAGGCAGCATACGCAACATCGCCTTGCGGGTTTCCGCCGCACCAATACGGGCCTGGTAATCCTGTTCACGCAACTCGGGGCGATTGATCAGCGCCTCTTGCTCGAGCACCGCCAGGTCCGTCGCGAGAGTAGGTACCGGATAACTGTCGGAAGCCGGAGCCAGTTCGAAGCGCGTATTCATCGGCAGATTGATCAGCGCCGCCAGTTCGGTCTTGGCCAGGGACAAGGCGCGCCGCTGTTGCTCCAACTGACGGGTCGCCTCGATCAAGGCGCGCTGGTAGCCGAGCGATTGCACCGGATCACCGATGCGTTGCTCACTCATCCGCAGGCTGTTCTGCCTGGCCTGATCGACCCGCACCATCTGCTGGTCGATCTGCACCAGCAGGCGCTCGGCGGCCAAGGCGCGCCAATAAGCCGAACGCACATCCTGGATGATGGTATGCAGCACCTTGCGCCGACGCTCCTGCACGATCAGGCGCTGGTCGCCCTGCTGCTGGGCGCTGACATAGCTGACGCCGAAGTCGAGCACGTTCCAGACCATGGTCAGGTCGCCGACCTCGCGGTCGCGGTCCTGCGAGGTGGAAGGTTCCAGGGACTGGGTTCCTGTGCTGATACTGCGGCTGCTGGAAGCGCTGACGTTATTACGCCCGGTATAGCCTGCGTCCAACGCCATGCGCGGCAACATGTCGAGGCGGGATAAATCCACCTGGCGCTCGGCCAACGCCTCCTCCATGACCTTCAAACGGGCTTCCAGGTTGTACTTGACCGCTCGGGCCATGGCCTGATGTAAGGTCAAGGGTGCGCTCAACGGCTCCTGCCCGCTGAACATACTGGCTAGATCCGCTTGAGCCCGCTGCTCGCTGGCCGCGCGCTCGATCGGCTGGCTAGTCACCGCACAGCCCCCAATTGCCGTCGCAAGAATGCTGACAGCCAGTACCTTGTAATGTTTATTCATCCTTGGGCCGCCCCCTAATCGCGGTTTATTCTTTTATTGTCGGTTCGTTCAGGCCGCTGGTGCCTTCTCGGCCCATTCGCCAAAAGCCTTGGCTAGTTGATCTATCTGCTTCAATTCGCTGTTGTGCAGGCTGTCCAGTTGCTGCCCCAACGTCGGCGCACCGAGGAAACCTTGCCCTTCCTCCTCACTCCCCCATATGTCGCCGATATCCCCGCCGAAGATATCCCCAGCACCGTCCTGCGGGGCTAGATCGCTGAATATCGATGACAGCGTGCTGCTGCCAAATACACCGGCATCGCCGCCGCCGAAACCGAGGAAGCCCACGCCGGAGCCATCACCGGATGAACTGCTGAATACCTGGGCTAGGAAGCTCGGTGCCAACACCTGGTTTTGCAGGAAGATATTGCCAAGCGGCGGTAGCCCACCGCCCAAGCCCGGTACTTCGAACAATGACGGCGGTACCAGCGCCGGCAAAAGTGCCAATGGTGGCGGCGATGAGATCAACGGCGGTGGAGGCGGCGGCGCAATGACTGGCGGTGGCGTCGGCGTGACGCGGAATTCTGGATCGCCAGCATCGAGTGGAGCCCTGATCTGCACCCCGGCCGTGCTCGGCAGTCCGGTCAACCCCAGATTGGCATCATTGCCAAGGTTGTCGCGCAGGGTCGCACCATTGGCCTGCAGTGATGCACCGACAGCGATGCCGGTCAAGTCGACCTGACCGGACTGCACGGTATAGCGGAATGTCAGGGTGCTGCTGCCCGATCCTGCGACGTAGTCGGCGTATGCCGTACCGCCGACATCCAAGGCAATTGCGATGCGTGGTGTGCCACTGCTGGTATCGACGATAACCGCATCGTCGAAGGCGACACTGAACTCCAGTACCTGCCCGGCGATGTAGGTGGCGTTCGCCGGCAGCGTGACTGAGCTCACGCTCGGAGCCACACCGTCGATAACCAGGTCGTGCTGGCCAGCGATGGAGTCGACGCCACCGAAGGCCGGCAGGGTGAGGATGGCATCGTCGCTGCCGACGCTGCGAATGGTCGCGCCGTTCAAAGCCAGGGCATCAGTGGATTGGTAATCGAGATCGGCGCTGAGGTCACCTGCCTGCACCGTATAGCTGAAGGTCAGGGTATCGCTGCCGGAGCCGGACACGTAGGTGGCCAGTCGGTCAATGCTGCCGGTTTCCAGCAGTAACGTGGGCGAGCCGCCGACGGTATCCACAGTTACCGTCTGGTCGAGGGTGACCGTAACCGTAATGCTGTCGCCGATCTTGTAGCTGCCGTCCGGATTGGTCACGTTGACCGAGGTGATTACCGGATTGATGCTGTTGACCGTGATGGCGATGGTGTCGCTATCGGCCTGGGTACCGCCACTACCGCTCAGCCCAAGGTCGCTAGTAACGACCTGCAGACTGGCCGCGCCGTTGTAGCCTGGAGTGGGAGAGAAGATCAGCCCATTCAACGCCAAGTTGATATCGGCAATGCCGCCTTCGAAGGTCATGCTGCCGTCATTGGTGCCGCTTCCAACGATAAAGCTCAAACCGGTGGTGCCGGGCAGCGTGATCAGGCCATTGCTGCCGCTCAGGGTCACACGCAGTGTGCCGCCGCCCGCGTCGACATCACCGACGGAAATCAGATTGCCGTTGCCGCCGCTGAAGATCAGTGTGGCGTCCTGATCGACCGCCTGGGTACCGGGCACAGCATTGACTGGAGCATCGTTGACTGCCGTGACGCTCAATACGAGAGTGTCGGTATCGTCGAGGCTGCCGCCACTGCCACTGTTGCCACCATCATCGATACTGACGCTAAGCACGACGTTACTGGTCGAGTTCAACGCAGTCTGGAAGCTGAGCCCGTTGCCGGCGATAAAGGCGTTAATACTGGTGATACTGCCCGACAGGGTCAGGCTATCCGTACCCGAGCCGGCCACGATGACCCCGGCGGCGCTGGTAGCACTCAGGCTACCCGAGACCACCGAGAAGGTCGCGGTAACCGAACTGCTACCGGCGTCGAGGTCGGCGAAGCTAATGCCGGTCAAGGCAGTGCTGACATCCTCATTGACACTGATCGAAGCAGGTAGTGTGACCACGGGTGCGTCATTGACCGCGCTCACCTGCAGGGTCGTGCTATCGCTGTCACTCTGCGCGCCACCGCTACCGGTATTGCCGCCATCATTGATAGCCACCGTGAGAGTGACGTCGCTGGTGGTATTGGCGGCAGTTGTAAAGGTCAGGTTACCGCCCGCGATGAAAGCGTTGATGCTGGCGACGCTGCCGGTCAGGGTCAGGGCGCTGCTACTGCCCCCAACTACTACCCCACTGCCGCTGGCGGCCGCCAACGTGCCCGAAGCGACCGACAGAGTAGCGGTAACGCTGCTACCACCGGCATCCACATCGCTGAAGGAAATACCGGTCAAAGCACTGGCCGTGTCTTCGGTCACACCAATGCTGGCGGGAACGCTGACCACAGGCGCATCGTTGACGGCCGTGACGCTCAGGGTAAGAGTGGTGGAGTCCGCTTCGGATGAACCGGTACCGCTGTTGCCTGGATCGGTGCCACTGTTGCCGCCATCATCAATACTGACGCTGAGCACGACGTTGCTGGTCGAGTTCAACGCAGTCTGGAAGCTGAGCCCGTTGCCGGCGATAAAGGCGTTAATACTGGTGATACTGCCCGACAGGGTCAGGCTATCCGTACCCGAGCCGGCCACGATGACCCCGGCGGCGCTGGTAGCACTCAGGCTACCCGAGACCACCGAGAAGGTCGCGGTAACCGAACTGCTACCGGCGTCGAGGTCGGCGAAGCTAATGCCGGTCAAGGCAGTGCTGACATCCTCATTGACACTGATCGAAGCAGGTAGTGTGACCACGGGTGCGTCATTGACCGCGCTCACCTGCAGGGTCGTGCTATCGCTGTCACTCTGCGCGCCACCGCTACCGGTATTGCCGCCATCATTGATAGCCACCGTGAGAGTGACGTCGCTGGTGGTATTGGCGGCAGTTGTAAAGGTCAGGTTACCGCCCGCGATGAAAGCGTTGATGCTGGCGACGCTGCCGGTCAGGGTCAGGGCGCTGCTACTGCCCCCAACTACTACCCCACTGCCGCTGGCGGCCGCCAACGTGCCCGAAGCGACCGACAGAGTAGCGGTAACGCTGCTACCACCGGCATCCACATCGCTGAAGGAAATACCGGTCAAAGCACTGGCCGTGTCTTCGGTCACACCAATGCTGGCGGGAACGCTGACCACAGGCGCATCGTTGAC
>NZ_JBBPES010000003.1:0-562023 GCF_038069885.1 Pseudomonas sp. XK-1
CAAAGCCCGCCTGACGGCGGGGGTAATCAGGAAGGCGTGATGGTTTTCTTGTGGTTGTGGTGAGCAGCAGCACTGTCGAAACAGGCGAGTCCTGCAGCGGAATAAGGCCGATAACAATGATGATCTGTGTGATCGATTGAACGCTTGGCCCCCGCTGCGCGAACTACAGAATGGCCAGGGCGGTAGCGCCCACTACAGGCCGGATATACGAATGCAACCGCGCTGACGACAGATGCAAAAGCAAGGCTTTGCTCACTACTTGTGGGGAGAGTCCATATACCACTTGTTAGGCAACAATGCCGCAGACTGTATTTATAGATGCTCTAATATTCGCGCTTTCTACAGATAGTTTTGACGCTTCGGTCATGATGTGCCCGCGGAGAAATTCTCTCACTTTGTCTGCACCGCTCAATGAAGACTCAAGCCCCAAGTAATTGTTGCACAATTTCGAGTTGATAACTGTGAGGTTGGAAATTCGTTCATGGTAAGAAATGAGTTGTTTATTCAGTTCTATGTTGCTGTTCAGTCGGGCGAGCTGAGCGTTGTACGCTTGCCATGATGCGGTGTCAAAACCTGTATCGATTAGGAAGTGCCCACTGCCCACGGCTTGAAGCAAAGTTGTTAATTTTTCAGTGTTGTGGTCGATTGACCCACCGACTGCATTAAGCGTTCTATGAAGATCAGCTTTGTCGGACTCCTGCTGCTTTTTTACTGTATGGGATAGCGCAAGCTTGTTAAGCCAAACAGCGACAGGGAAGCCAATAATAATGCCAATTACAGTTGATGCTAGGTTTGGCCAAAAACTGATCCAAAATTCTTCCATGTGCACCTCTTATATTGCTCTGTTGCCTAACGTTTGGTTAAGGGGCCGGCTTTAGCCGGTCCCAGCGAGCGAAGCGAGTGATTTGAACCAATTGTTATACTTAACTCACTCTACCAGAACGCTATTTTGCTTTTTTGCTCTTATAAGATTTACTAGGGCTCGTATTGCAGAGTCAATTACACCGATGGCGCCGATAAAAATCACTGACAGGCCGAGAAGGCCTGAACCGGATTTGAAGATAAGCAAGCCAACTAGCGAGGCTGCGACCCAAATTGCGATACCTATGAGGTTTCTTTTGAATTTCTCTGATGGTGGCAATGCTTTGTATTTTGCTTTTAGGTGTTGTTTAAGCATGAGGAACTCCTTTTCTAGGTTTGTGTGCTTGATGGTTTATTTAGGTATAACGTTTGGTTAAGGGGCGGGCTTTAGCCCGTCCCAGTGAGCGAAGCGAACGATTTGAACCATTTGTTAGAGGCCTACTCCGTAGCCGGATCAAAGAATAGGCCGAAGCCTTGCTCTAGGAATGCTGTGACCTCAGTAACGCTTGTTTTATTTGGAAGGACTACGTCTTGTAGCTCCAGTGTGGCCTCTTGGCTATTTACGTGATGAATTACATTTTCGACTTTCAACAGCGGATTAAAGCCTGAAGCTGCCGGAAACTTATGTTCATTCGGTGAGGCAAGAAACGAAACGATTTCTCCGGTTCGAGGCAGTATGCTGAGCTCGATTTTTCCTGATATCACGCCCTCGGCAGATGGAGTGGAAGTGAATATGGAAAAATCTATGTGAATACGCATGAACCAGATAAGCCTCTAACGTTTGGTTAAGGGGCGGGCTTTAGCCCGTCCCAGTGAGCGCAGCGAGCGGTTTGAACCAATTGTTATATGCATGCTCGCCATGCTTATGGTCGATTATGAATTTATATTAAATGATCTCAATGCAATAAATATTGCGCTAGTAGCGCTAAACGCACCTATGAAAAATGCGCTTAGCTGGGCAAAGTAGAAGGCACTGTCTGAATTTGATTTTTTAATTAAGACTTTGATTGTTATTTCTTCGCTGCTAAAGCTTTTTATTGCTTTGTATTCGAATGTGATAGCTATAAGCAACAAGATGGAAATTGCATAACCGTAAAGCTCTAACGACTTATGATGCATGGTGCTGAAAAAGAACAGCATGCAGCTTGTAATGATACCAATGCTATTTCCTAGGAGCAGCTGCGTCATTTTTGCCTCATGGATATAACGTTTGGTTAAGGGGCGGTCTTTAGCCCGTCCCAGTGAGCGAAGCGAACGGTTTGAACCACTAGTTAGAGGCCAACACGAGGACCCTGATTGGAGTATTGCTGAACCAAGGAATGCCACTTTTGATAGGCCGCCGCTTCTGGACTTAACCATACGTAGGATAATGCTAGCCGAGCTTTGATAGAGCAGCGAACTGGAATTTCTAGGGCATTCGCAGCTGGAACCCCAACTCGCTTTAGTAAGTCCTCCAAAGGCCCAGCCGCGACATATGCTAACTCAGCATCGCTTTCGGTAGCCTCAATGAGCTCTAAACAAATTGGAAGACCAAGCTCCAATTCATGCATAGCATCATCAACGGCCTCCCACGCCCAAGAGAGCGAGTCATCCTGGGTTCGGTAGTGCGCAAGGTAAGCAAAAGCTAGTTCAGTTTGCGAGGTCATTGCCTTGGGCTCTAACGTTTGGTTAAGGGGCGGGCTTTAGCCCGTCCCAGTGAGCGCAGCGAACGGTTTGAACCAATTGTTATGCGTTTAACCGAACAGGCCAGAGATTGCACTGGTTATGCCTTCGACTATAGCTAGGGTGCCGTCGACTAACGCTTCGAGAGTACCTATTAGTATTTCTATTGGGCCGTCATCGCTGAGAACAACAGGTGTTGCTACACCTGCGATAGAAAGCGCTACAGCAGCCATAGCAACAGAATGGAAGCCCGCCACTAGAATGTAAACCGCGGATGACAGAAGTAGCGTTACGCCAAGGGCATTAAAAACTCTGAGGCCAAGTGGTCTTTTGGTTTTCTTCTTCATTTACCCTCCATGTATAGCTGAATTCCAAATTGCCGTAGGCGCATAACGTTTGGTTAAGGGGCGGGCTTTAGCCCGTCCCAGTGAGCGCAGCGAACGGTTTGAACCAGTTGTTAGATAACTTGCTATTTTTCCGTGATTTAGACAAGCCCTAGTAACAAAGCAGTAACGCCCGCGGCCAGTACAAAAACATATAATGTTTGAAGAAAGTAATAAGCATATGGAGAGGTTTTTCTTTCAAACCGCATTCCAACAGAGAACGTCTCACCATAAATTGAGGAGAATAATACCTCAGTCATGACGGCTAATAGAAGGGCACAGATACCGATTTCTGTATCGTAGTATTCAACTAGAACACCAGCAGTAAGAACTAAAGTTACAAATAATAAATGCCTTAAATTTATAATTTTCAATACCTTCTGCTCCAAGCGATGACAATTGAAATTTTGCCAAAGCAGTACGTAGAAAACGTGCCTCTGTTCAGTGGTTCTCGGTTGCGACACAAGGGCTTCCGTTATATATCTAACGTATGGTTAAGGGGCGGGCTTTAGCCCGTCCCAGTGAGCGAAGCGAGCGATTTGAACCATTTGTTATGAGTGGTTAAAAGGCATCACTTTCATAGGTCACATTCTCGCCATCAAATGTTAAGTTCAATTGTTGCTCCTCTTCGTCTCTGATCTCAAGAAGACTACCAGGTTCAACGAATGGAGCAATTGCCTCAAAGAGATTGAATAGGTCGCCGGTAATTGTATCTATGTCTCCATCGACAATGACAATTGAGTCGTCGAGCTTATTTACATTGTAAAATTCCGATTCAAGAAAGCTGACTAAATTGTCATGGTTCTTTACTTTCTCTAAAGTGGCAGAATTTATGCTCTGACTTGTTTTGCCATTTTCATAGTTTGACTTTAAGGCCGAGTACGCACCTTGCAAATTGTTGTTTTTTATTACTACGTTTGCGTTGTAAATCCATGCGGCGATGCTCATATTTACTCCTTGCTTACGGGGGGGGTACTCATAACGTTTGGTTAAGGGGCGGGCTTTAGCCCGTCCCAGTGAGCGAAGCGAGCGATTTGAACCATTTGTTATGCTGGTAGGTATTTTCATTGCTCATCAATCATGGTTATTTGGTTAGGTGATGTTAAATTTCCATATTAGGAGGCCGGTAGTCATAAATATAAAAATAAACGCAGCATATCCGTGCTGTTTCCTTTTTATTTTGTCAATTGTAATCCACCCATATAATGCGGCGAACATGATGGCTCCAAGATAAGGCTGATTCGTATCTAGATCTATGATCCACTGCGGTTTTGTTACTCTCAGATACTGCATGTAAATCATTGCAGCTATTAAAATGATGATCAGTAGTTCTATAAGGGTGAAACCGTTTTTCTTCATATGCATAACGTTAAATAGACACCAAATGGTGTGATAACGCTTTTACGGGCGTGGTGGATAACATTCCGTGTCCTATCTGGCGTCCGCTCTAGAATGGGCTGTACAGCGGATGGGGCGTCACAATGGGGTGTTATACACCATGAACGATAAAAGCCTAACTTGCTCGGCCAGACTCACTTGAATCGTGGCTGCATTGACGCCCGTTATATCGGTTTTTACCGCTACCGTCACCAGCCAGGATGGCAAAAGGATGGCATTTTTTGAGGCTCGGCTCGCCGTGGTGGAAAACGCTTTGCGGTTTTCCACCGGTCGAGTCAGCAAGTTTGTTGGCGGGCTCCGGGATCGGCTATGTGCCGCTTACCTATTGCAGCAACTGGCTGCTGGTACGTGATTGCTCAGGAGGGGCAGACCTTCTCGTGGTAACGAGAGGGGACGGCGACGTCGCAACCCCTAGCGCAAATGCTCCATCGCCCAAACCGCCGCTTCCACCCGCGAGCGCAGGCCGAGTTTGTGCAGCAGGTTTTTTACATGGACCTTGACCGTGCCTTCGGTGATGCCGAGTTTATGGCCGATAACCTTGTTGCTGTGGCCGGCGGCGATGGTTTTCAGGACCTGGCGTTCGCGGTCGGTGAGGTCGACCTGTGAGCTGGTGTGGGGTGAGCGTAGCGCCTGGGCGAGGATGCGGGTGAGGGTAGGGCTGACCACCAGGTTGCCTTGCAGGGCGTCGCGAATCGACTGGATCAGCAGTTCCGGCTCCATGTCCTTGAGCAGGTAGCCATCGGCATCCAGGCGCATGGCGTCGCGGATGTCGTCTTCGGAGTCGGACACGGTAAAGATCAGGATCTTGCCGGCAAAATTCAGCTCGCGCAGGCGCTTCAACGTTTGCAGGCCGTTCATGGTCGGCATGTTGTTGTCCAGCAGGATCAGTTCGGGCTGGAGCTGGTCGATCAGATCCAGGGCCTCCTGGCCATGTCCGGCTTCGCCGATAACCTCCAGGTCATCTTCGAGTTCGAGCAGCTGGCGTATGCCGCGGCGCATCATCGGGTGGTCATCGACAAGCAGGATGCTGTGGCGAATCGGCGAGTTCATGCAACGCTACCTTCTTCTTGCCGCCCGAGAAATTCGGGGCGGAATTGCAAATGGATACGGGTGCCCGTGGGCATCCGGGGTTCGATATCGAGCTGGCCGTGCAGGCTGCGCGCACGCTCCTGCATGATGGTCAGGCCGTGGTGCTGACGCGGGTCGAAGCCGGGGACCAGGCCGCACCCATCGTCTTCGACCGACAGTTCTATCTGTTCGCCGACCTGGCGCAGGTGCAGCCAGGCGTGTTTGGCCTGGGCATGGCGGGCGCAATTGGACAGCGCCTCGCGGGCGATCTGCAACAGGTGGATCTGCTCGCTGGCCGAGAGCTGGAAGGCCAGGCGGTCGATCTGCAATTCGGCGCTGAAGTCGCCGCGTTTGGCGAACTCTTCCAGGGTGTCCTTGAGCTCCTGGTCGAGGCCGCCATCCTGGATCTGCAGGCGGAAGGTGGTCAGCAGTTCGCGCAATTGCCGGTAGGCGCTGTTCAGGCCGTCGCGCAGCTCATCGCTGACGCCACCCAGGGTTTCGGCGTTTTCGCCGCGACGGATCAGGGTCTGCAGGCGGCTGACCTGCAGCTTCATATAGGACAGGGCCTGGGCCAGGGAGTCATGCAGCTCGCGGGCGATGATGGTGCGCTCGTCGAGCAGCAGCAGGCGGTTTTCCTGTTCGCGCTGGCGTTTGAGCGACAGCGCCGTGCCGATCACATTGGCCAGGGCCTGGATCAGCGCGGTTTCCCAGGGTTGCGGCTTGTGGCCGTCGCGGAAGTAGGCTTTCAGTTCGCCCAGGTTAATGCCCTGGTTGCTGATGACGAAGGTGGCCTGGTCGGGGTTGTTTTTGCGTTCGCAGGTGTCGCAATCGCTGCGTGCGCAGACTTCGCGGGTTTTGCTGCCATGCAGGGCTAGCAGCTGTTCGCTGGGAGCCTGCACGTTGTCTTGCAGGCACAGGGTCAGGCGCAGGCCGGGCAGGCGCTGCTGGAAGCGGTTGATCAGCTCGTCAAGGCGCTCGGCGTTGGCCTGGCGGGTGGCCAGGCTGCGGCTGCTCTGGTAGAGCAGTTCCAGGGCGGCATTGGTTTGTGCCAGGGTCTGGGTCTTCTGCGCCACCCGGCTTTCCAGGGTGCGGTGCGACTCCTCGATGGCCTCGGCCATGGCGTTGAAACTCTCGGCCATCTGCCCCAGTTCGTCATCCGAGCGGAATTCGACCCGCGCGCCATGATCGCCGTTGCGGAAGCGTTCGGCGGCCCGCACCAGTTCCTGCAGCGGGCTGATCACATTGAGCTGCAGTTCGTACATGCCCACCAGCAGGATGATCACGGTAATCAGCAGGGCCGCGCCCTGGATACTCTGTTGCCAGCCCTGACGGCGTTCGCTCTGTTTCTGCAGGAGCATGACGAAATGCTCCAGCTGGGCGACGAAGCTTTCGCTGTGCTGCTGGAAGGCCAGCTTGTCGCCGCGATCCAGGGCCGGGCGCAGCTGCTCCTGCCATAGCTGGTGAATATCGCGGTAGGCGCTGGGTATTGGGGCGTTCGGGTTGCCGCTGATGTGCTGCAGCAGGCTGCCGTCCAGGCGCTGCTGCAGGTCGTCACGCAGCGCGGCGATGCTCTCCGCGGGCGCACCGGCCTCCAGTTTCCAGTTCAGGCGGTAGGTGGCCATGCGCAGGGAACCGGCGGTATTGATCGCCGCCGCATCGTCCTCGCTGAACCAGGCGATCAGCCCGGCGCTGAGCGAGCTGCCCAGGGCCAGTATGGCGATCAGGGTCACTGCCAAACCGGCTCTGACCGGCAGTGAACTGCGCATCCATCTCAACATGGCACTGACTACCTCTAAAGAACTCGAGCGGCCTGCGGGGCTGCGGGCACGGATTTATATAATTTATAACTATCTGTTTTTAAAGGATTTTTAGTCTATTTGCCGGGCTACCACTTAAGAGGTAGACGGGGTTGGGGCTGGCCAAAACCGCTCGGAGTTAATTGACTCAGATCAAGTGAATCGACCCTTTGCCTATCTAGTGTGCCGCCCATGGTTCGGGAATTAGGGGGTCGCGATGGCAAGTCTGAGAACACAACAGGGTCTGGTTCTGGGCATGAGTACCCTGGCGTTCACCATCTGTTTTATGGTCTGGATGATGTTCGCCGTACTCGGCGTTCCGATCAAGGAGTTACTGCAGCTCAACGACACTCAGTTCGGTTTGCTGGCCGCCACGCCGGTGCTCACCGGGTCCTTGGTGCGCCTGCCGCTGGGCATGCTCACCGACAGGTTCGGCGGGCGCATCGTGTTCTTTTTACTGATGCTGGTCTGCGTGCTGCCGATCTACATGATCAGCCTGGCCACCGAGTACTGGCACTTCCTGGTCCTGGGGCTGTTCGTCGGCCTGGCGGGCGGCTCCTTCTCGGTGGGCATCGCCTACGTCGCCAAGTGGTTCGAAAAGCAGAACCAGGGTTTTGCCATGGGCACCTTCGGTGCCGGTAACGCCGGGGCGGCGCTGACCAAGTTCGTCGCGCCGGCGATCATCGCCGCGGCCAGCTGGCAGATGGTGCCCAAGGTCTACTCCTTGATCATGTTTATCACCGCGCTGCTGTTCTGGTTCTGCACCTACGAGAACAAGGGCCATCGGGTGCACAGCAACGTGTCCCTGGCCGATCAGCTGCGCACCCTGAAAGACCCCAAGGTGATGCGCTACTGCCAGTACTACTCGATCGTCTTCGGCGGTTATGTGGCCCTGGCCCTGTGGATGACCAAGTACTACGTCGAGGAATACGGCTTCAACCTGCAGAGCGCCGCCTTGCTGGCGGCCTGCTTCTCCCTGCCGGGCGGCATCCTGCGCGCCATGGGCGGCTGGATGTCGGACAAGTGGGGCGCGCAGAGCGTGACCTGGTGGGTGATGTGGGTGAGCTGGGTGTGCCTGTTCCTGCTCTCTTACCCGCAGACCGAGTTGGTCGTACAGACCGTCAATGGCCCGCAGGCCTACAGCGTCGGACTCAACGCCTGGGTCTTCACCGTGCTGCTGTTTATCGTCGGCATTGCCTTCGCCTTCGGCAAGGCCTCGGTGTTCAAGTACATCTCCGACGACTACCCGCACAACATGGGGGCCATCTCCGGCATCGTCGGCCTGGCCGGCGGCCTCGGCGGTTTCATTCTGCCAATCATGTTCGGTGCCCTGGTCGACCTCACCGGCGTGCGCTCCTCCAGTTTTATGCTGATGTACGGCGTGGTCTGGGTCTCCCTGATCTGGATGTACTTCAGCGAAGTTCGCAAAACTCCCGTTATGGGCCTGGTCTCCGAAAAGGCCACGGCTCCTGCTTTCCTGCCGCTTGAAGGAGAATGAGCATGTCCGCAACCAAGAATCCCCCGGTAACCGGGCTGCCCAGTCAGGGGCCGGTTATTCACGACTGGCGGCCGGAAGATCCGCACTTCTGGGGCAGCGTCGGCAAGCAGATCGCCACCCGCAACCTGTGGATCTCGATCCCCGCGCTGCTCCTGGCCTTTGCCGTATGGATGGTCTGGAGCGCGGTGACCGTGCGCCTGAACAGCATCGGCTTCACCTTCAGCAACGATCAGTTGTTCTGGTTGGCGGCCCTGCCGGGCTTGTCCGGCGCAACGCTGCGGATCTTCTACTCCTTTATGGTGCCGATCTTCGGCGGTCGCAGATGGACCGCCCTGAGCACCGCCTCGCTGCTGCTGCCGGCAATCTGGATGGGCTTCGCCGTGCAGGACACCAACACCACCTACAGCGTGTTCGTGATCATCGCGCTGCTGTGCGGCTTCGGCGGCGGCAACTTCGCCTCCAGCATGGCCAATATCAGCTTCTTCTATCCCAAGTCGCAGCAGGGTACGGCCCTGGGCCTGAATGCCGGCCTGGGCAACCTCGGCGTCTCGGTGATGCAGTTCGGCGTGCCGCTGGTGATTGGCGTCGGCCTGTTTGGCGCGGTCGGCGGGCAAGCCCAGGAACTCGGCGAAGATAGCCAGCTGTGGCTGCAGAACGCCGGCTTTATCTGGGTGCCCTTTATCGTTGCGGTGGCTATCGCGGCCTGGTTCGGCATGAACGACCTGAGCAGCGCCAAGGCGTCCTTCAGCGAGCAGGCGGTGATCTTCAAGCGCAAGCACAACTGGTTGATGTGCTGGCTGTACCTGGCCACGTTCGGCTCCTTTATCGGCTTCGCCGCCGGCTTCCCGATGCTGATCAAGACCCAGTTCCCCGGCGTCGATCCGCTCAAGTTCGCCTTCCTCGGCCCTCTGGTTGGTGCCCTGGTGCGCCCGCTCGGCGGCTGGCTGGCGGACAAGCTGGGCGGTGCGCGGGTCACCCTGTGGAACTTCGTGCTGATGATCGCGGCGGTGTTCGGCGTGCTGGCCTTTATTCCGGTGGCCGGTACCGAAGGCAACTTCTACGGCTTCCTGGCCATGTTCATGTTGCTGTTCGTCACCACCGGCATCGGCAACGGCTCAACCTTCCGCATGATTCCGGTGATCTTCCGCACCCTGAGCGAGCGCAGCAGCGCCGGCCAGCCGGCGGCGATCAAGGAGCAGGCGAGCAAGAACGCCGGCAAGGAAGCGGCCGCGGTGCTCGGCTTCAGTTCGGCGGTGGCGGCCTACGGTGCCTTCTTTATTCCCAAGTCGTTCGGCACCTCGATGGCGCTGACCGGCGGCCCGCAAATGGCCCTGTATGTGTTCATCGGCTTCTACGTCAGCTGCATCGGGGTGACCTGGTGGTGGTACTCGCGCAAGGGTGCGGAAACGCCTTGCTAACGGAGTGCGTGGCGGTGCTAGCAGCCCTCATCCGGCGCTTCGCGCCACCTTCTCCCAGTGGGAGAAGGGAATAAGGAAGTCGCCGCTACGCGGCTCATTAGTCGGTATCGAATTATTGCCTGTGTGGGGCGCAGATCCCGCAGCAAGCCTGAGAGGAAAAAAGAAATGAGTCATCTACTCGACCAATTGCGCTTCTTCAATCGCAAGCAAGGTGAGTTCGCCGATGGTCATGGCGAAACCCGCATCGAGTCCCGCGATTGGGAGAACGTCTACCGTTCGCGCTGGCAGTACGACAAGATCGTGCGCTCCACCCACGGGGTGAACTGCACTGGCTCCTGCTCGTGGAAGATCTACGTGAAGAACGGCCTGATCACCTGGGAAACCCAGCAGACCGACTACCCGCGTACCCGCAACGACCTGCCCAACCACGAGCCGCGCGGCTGCCCCCGTGGTGCCAGCTACAGCTGGTACATCTACAGCGCCAACCGCCTGAAGTATCCGAAGGTACGCAAGCCGCTGCTGAAACTCTGGCGCGAAGCGCGGGCCACCATGGCTCCGGTGCAGGCCTGGGCGAGCATCGTCGAAGACCCGGTCAAGGCCACCAGCTATAAAAGCAAGCGCGGCATGGGCGGCTTTATCCGTTCCAGCTGGAACGAGGTCAACGAGATCATTGCCGCCGCCAACGTCTACACCGTCAAGGAGCACGGCCCGGACCGCGTGGTCGGCTTCTCGCCGATCCCGGCGATGTCGATGGTCAGCTACGCCGCAGGTAGCCGTTACCTGTCGCTGATCGGCGGCGTGTGCCTGAGCTTCTACGACTGGTACTGCGACCTGCCGCCGTCCTCGCCGCAGGTGTGGGGCGAGCAGACCGACGTGCCGGAATCGGCCGACTGGTACAACTCCAACTACATCATCGCCTGGGGCTCCAACGTGCCGCAGACGCGCACGCCGGACGCGCACTTCTTCACCGAAGTCCGCTACAAGGGCACCAAGACCGTCTCCATCACCCCCGATTACTCCGAGGTGGCCAAGCTTACCGACCTCTGGCTGAACCCCAAGCAGGGCACCGATGCGGCGCTGGCCCAGGCGTTCAACCACGTCATTTTCAAGGAATTCCACCTCGACAAGCCGAGCGCCTACTTCACCGACTACGTGCGCCGCTACACCGACTTCCCGGTGTTGGTGTTGCTCAAGGATCACGTCGGTGCCACCCCGGAACTCAATGGCTACCAGCCGGACCGATTCCTGCGCGCTGCGGATCTGGCCGACAACCTCGGCCAGGACAACAACCCCGAGTGGAAAACCATCGCCCTGGACAGCGAAACAAATCAGCTGGTCTCGCCGCAGGGCTCGATCGGCTACCGCTGGGGCGAGAAGGGCAAGTGGAACATCGAAGCCCGCGAGGGCGGTGACGGTCGCGAGGTCAAGCTGCAACTGAGCCTGATCGGCGAGGAAGTGGCCGAAGTGGCCTTCCCGTATTTCGGCGGCCAGACCCACGAGCACTTCCAGCACGTGGCCGGCGAAGCCGTGCAACTGCGCCGCGTACCGGTACGCAGCATCACCCTGGCCGACGGCACGCAGGCCAAGGTCGCCACCGTGTTCGACCTGTCGGCCGCCAATCTGGCGATCGACCGCGGCCTGGGTGGCGGCAACGTCGCCAAGGACTATGACGACGCCAGCGTGCCGGGCACTCCGGCCTGGCAGGAGCTGATCACTGGTGTGAGCCGTGAGAAGGCGATCCAGATCGCCCGCGAGTTCGCCGACAACGCCGACAAGACCAAGGGGCGTTCCATGATCATCGTCGGTGCGGCGATGAACCACTGGTACCACATGGACATGAACTACCGTGGCCTCATCAACATGTTGATGATGTGCGGTTGCGTCGGCCAAACCGGTGGCGGTTGGGCCCACTACGTCGGCCAGGAAAAACTGCGCCCGCAGTGCGGCTGGCTGCCCCTGGCCTTCGGCCTGGACTGGAGCCGTCCGCCACGGCAGATGAACGGCACCAGCTTCTTCTACGCCCACTCATCCCAGTGGCGTCATGAAAAGATGAGCATGCACGAAGTGCTCTCGCCGCTGGCCGACAAGTCGCAGTTCCCCGAGCATGCGCTGGACTACAACATCCGCGCCGAACGCGCCGGCTGGTTGCCGAGCGCCCCGCAGATGAACCGCAACCCGCTGCAGATCACCCGTGACGCCAAGGCCGCCGGCATGTCACCAGTGGATTACGTGCTCAAGTCGCTGCAGGACGATTCCCTGCGTTTCGCCTGCGAGCAGCCGGACAACCCGGCCAACTTCCCGCGCAACATGTTCATCTGGCGTTCCAACCTGCTGGGCAGCTCGGGCAAGGGTCACGAGTACATGCTCAAGTACCTGCTCGGCACCAAGAACGGCGTGATGAACGAAGACCTCGGCAAGCGCGGCGGCTTCAAGCCCAACGACGTCGAGTGGCAGGACGAAGGCGCGATCGGCAAGCTCGATCTGGTCACCACCCTGGACTTCCGCATGTCCTCTACCTGCGTCTACTCGGACATCGTTCTGCCGACGGCGACCTGGTACGAGAAGGACGACATGAACACCTCGGACATGCACCCCTTTATCCACCCGCTGTCCGCGGCCATCGACCCGGCCTGGGAATCGCGTTCCGACTGGGAGATCTACAAGGGCATCGCCAAGGCCTTCTCCGAGATGTCGGTCGGCCAACTGGGGGTCGAGCAGGACCTGGTCACCGTGCCGATGATGCACGACAGCCCCGGCGAACTGGCCCAGCCATTCGGCGGCATCGACTGGAAGACCGCCGGCGAAGCGCCAGTGCCGGGCAAGAACTGCCCGAACATGACCGTGGTCGAGCGCGATTACCCCAACGTCTACAAGAAGTTCAGCTCCCTCGGCCCCTTGCTCGACAAGCTGGGCAACGGCGGCAAGGGCATCAACTGGAACACCGAGCATGAGGTCGAGTTCCTCGGCGAGCTGAACCACAAGGTCAAGGCCGAAGGCGTCAGCCAGGGCCGGCCACAGATCGAATCGGCCATCGATGCCTGCGAGGTGATTCTCACCCTGGCCCCGGAAACCAACGGCCATGTGGCGCTCAAGGCCTGGGCGGCGCTGTCCGAGTTCACCGGGCTGGATCACAGCCACCTGGCGATCAGCAAGGCGCACGAGGCGATTCGCTTCCGCGATATCCAGGCGCAGCCGCGCAAGATCATCTCCAGTCCGACCTGGTCGGGTCTCGAAGACGAGAAGGTCAGCTACAACGCCGGCTACACCAACGTTCACGAGTTCATCCCATGGCGCACCATCACCGGCCGCCAGCAGTTCTATCAGGACCACCCGTGGATGCAGGCCTTCGGCGAACAGATGATGAGCTACCGGCCGCCGATCAACACCCGCACCATTGACTATGTCAAAGGCAAGCGGCCCAACGGCAACACCGAGATCGTCCTCAACTGGATCACTCCGCACCAGAAGTGGGGCATCCACAGCACCTACTCGGACAACCTGATCATGCTCACCCTGAGCCGTGGCGGGCCGATCATCTGGCTCTCGGAAACCGACGCCAAGCGCGCCGGCATCGAGGACAACGACTGGGTCGAGTGCTTCAACGCCAACGGTGCCCTGACGGCCCGTGCGGTGGTCAGCCAGCGGGTCAAGGACGGCATGGTGATGATGTACCACGCCCAGGAACGCATCGTGAACGTGCCCGGCAGCGAGACCACCAAGACCCGCGGCGGCCACCACAACTCGGTGACCCGCGTGGTGCTAAAGCCCACCCACATGATCGGTGGCTACGCCCAGCAGGCTTACGGTTTCAACTATTACGGCACGGTCGGTTGCAACCGCGACGAGTTCGTTGTGGTGCGCAAGATGGACAGGGTCGACTGGCTTGACGGCACAGACGATGAAGCCCTGCCACAACCCCTGCCACAAGACATTTGAGGATTGATGCCATGAAAATTCGTTCACAAGTCGGCATGGTCCTCAACCTGGACAAGTGCATCGGTTGCCACACCTGTTCGATCACCTGCAAGAACGTCTGGACCAGCCGCGAAGGCATGGAATACGCCTGGTTCAACAACGTCGAAACCAAGCCGGGGATCGGCTACCCCAAGGAATGGGAAAACCAGGACAAGTGGAAGGGCGGCTGGATTCGCAACAAGGACGGCTCCATCAACCCGAAGATCGGCGGCAAGTTCCGCGTGTTGGCGAACATCTTCGCCAACCCGGACCTGCCGAGCATCGACGACTACTACGAGCCGTTCGATTTCGACTATCAGCACCTGCACACCGCGCCGCTCGGCGAGCACCAGCCGACCGCACGGCCGCGCTCGGTACTCACCGGCAAGCGCATGCAGAAGATCGAGTGGGGCCCGAACTGGGAAGAGATTCTCGGCACCGAGTTCGCCAAGCGGCGCAAGGACCAGAACTTCGACCAGATCCAGGCCGACATTTATGGCGAGTATGAAAATACCTTCATGATGTACCTGCCGCGTCTGTGCGAGCACTGCCTCAACCCGACCTGCGCGGCCTCCTGCCCGAGCGGGGCGATCTACAAGCGCGAAGAGGACGGCATCGTCCTCATCGACCAGGAAAAGTGCCGCGGCTGGCGCATGTGCATCAGCGGCTGCCCGTACAAGAAGATCTACTTCAACTGGAAGAGCGGCAAATCCGAGAAGTGCATCTTCTGCTACCCGCGCATCGAGGCCGGCATGCCGACCGTGTGCTCGGAGACCTGCGTGGGGCGCATCCGCTACCTCGGCGTACTGCTGTACGACGCCGACCGCATCCACGAAGTGGCCAGCACGCCGAACGAGCAGGACCTCTACCACAAGCAACTGGAGATCTTCCTCGACCCGAATGATCCGCGCGTTATCGCCCAGGCCCTGGCCGACGGCGTGCCGATGTCGGTGATCGACGCCGCGCAGAAATCCCCGGTGTACAAGCTGGCGGTGGACTGGAAGCTGGCCCTGCCGCTGCACCCGGAGTACCGCACGCTGCCGATGGTCTGGTACGTGCCGCCGCTGTCGCCGATCCAGAACGCCGCCACTGCTGGCACCGTGGGCATGAACGGGGTGATCCCGGATGTCGACAGCCTGCGTATCCCGCTGCGTTACCTGGCCAACCTGCTTACCGCCGGCGATGTGCGCCCGGTCAAGCTGGCGCTCAAGCGTCTGCTGGCGATGCGTGCCTACAAGCGCTCCGAGCAGGTCGACGGCGTGCAGGACCTGCAAGTGCTGGCCGATGTCGGCCTGAGCGTGGCCCAGGTCGAAGACATGTACCGCTACCTGGCCATCGCCAACTACGAAGACCGTTTCGTGATTCCGTCGGCGCACCGTGAAGACGCCATGACCGATGCCTTCGCCGAGCGTTCCGGCTGTGGCTTCAGCTTTGGCAGCGGTTGCAGCGGCAGCTCGGACACCAACATGTTCGGGGCGAAGAAGGCCAACCAGCGCGACATCCTTAAAACCGTGCAGTTGTGGGAGGAGTGAGCATGCAAATTCTCAAGGTGATTTCCCTGTTGCTGGATTACCCGACCGAGCAACTGCTGGAAGCCCGGGCCGAACTGGCCCGGGCCATCGACGCCGCGCGCGAGATCAGCCCGCAGCAACGCAGCGCGCTGCAGGAGTTGCTGGCACTGATCTGCGACAACGACCTGATGGACGGCCAGGAGCACTACGGCGCGCTGTTCGGCCGCGGTCGCTCGCTGTCGCTGCTGCTGTTCGAACATGTGCATGGCGAGTCCCGCGACCGTGGCCAGGCCATGGTCGACATGATGGCGCAGTACGAGGCAGCCGGTTTCGCCATCGACATCAAGGAACTGCCGGACTATATCCCGCTGTACCTGGAGTTCCTCTCCACCCGTGAGGACCTGGAAGCCCGCGAGGGCCTGGCCGATGTCGGTCATCTGCTGGCGTTGTTGGCAACCCGTCTGGACGAGCGCGAAAGCGCCTATGCCAGCTGCTTCCGCGCGCTGTTGCAGATTGCCGGGGTGGAACCGCAGCAGGCCATGGCCGAGATCCGCGAACAGGTCGCCGCCGAGGTGCGTGACGACTCCCTCGAAGCCCTGGACAAGATCTGGGAAGAGGAGGCCGTGGACTTCCTCCAGGCCGAGCAGCAGGACCGCTGCCCGAGCCAGACAACCCTACCGGGCAAGGCCCGCGAAGAAGTGCCGGTGCCGCTGCACTGGGTGGATTTCAAGCAAGCAGGGCCGGCCGCCGAGCCGGTTCAGGAGGTGGGTAATGTCTAACATCAATCTGCTGGCGTTCGGGGTCTATCCCTATATCGCCCTGGCCATCTGCATCATCGGCAGCTGGGCGCGTTTCGACCTGTCGCAGTACAGCTGGAAGGCCGGTTCGAGCCAGATCTTCGCCCGCTCGGCGGCCGAGCAGCGCTATATGCGCATCGCCAGCAACCTGTTCCACGTCGGTGTGCTGTTTATCCTCGCCGGCCACTTCGTCGGCCTGCTGACCCCCGAGGCGGTGTACCACTCGGTGATCAGCACCGCCAACAAGCAACTGGTGGCCATGGTTTCCGGCGGCTTCTTCGGTGTGCTGTGCCTGATCGGCCTGCTGATGCTGCTCAAGCGTCGCCTTAGCGACCCACGGGTACGGGCCAGTTCCAGCACCTCGGACATGTTGGTGCTGGTGGTGCTGCTGGCACAGCTGGTCCTGGGCCTGCTGACCATCGTCGCCTCGTCCGACCATATGGACGGTTCGGTGATGGTGATGCTGGGCAACTGGGCGCAATACACAGTAACCCTGCAACCGGTGGCTGCCGCCGCCTCCATCGCACCGGTGGCGCTGGTCTACAAGCTGCACGTGTTCCTCGGCCTGACCCTGTTCGTGCTGTTTCCCTTTACCCGTCTGGTGCACATCGTCAGCGCGCCGGTGTGGTACCTGGGCCGGCGTTACCAGATCGTTCGGCAGAAGGGCACGCGCCCGGTTGCACAGCGGCCTGCGCAGCCACGCCAGTTCGAAGAGCCGGCTCGCCAGGCTCCCGGGCAAGCGGCACCCGCGTACGCCTTGAAGGCCAAGGATGCCTGAGTCGTTGCCCCGGCTGGCGCAGACGCGCCGGTCAGGGCACGTCGGGTATTTGATCAACCAATTGATGAGGTAAGGATCATGGGATGTGGATGCGGTGGTGGTAATGCGGGGCAGGGCGGTTGTGGTGGGCAAAAGCAGCCCGTCGAACAGCCGGTGAATACCCCCGTGGTGCAGCAACAGGCACCCCAATCGCGCACCTCGGCCGACGAGCAGGAAGCCGAGCTGGACAGTGTAGAAACCGAGCAAGCGAAATAGTCGCAAACAGATGCATACGAGCGGCTGCCGCAACACGGCAGCCCTCCACGAATCGAGGAACAGGTCATGGCATGTGGATGTGGTGGTAGCAATGCGGGACAGGGCGGTCGTGGCGATGTCAAAACGCCGCCCACCGCCATGCCCGAAACTGAACTGGCCCATGAACTGGCAGCCCCGGCCGTCAGCACTGTGGTCGAACAGCAGGCGGTGGACGCCGAACCGCTGCTGATCGCCAGCAGCGAACAGGAATGGCCGCGCATCCGGGTCAACGGCGTGACCATCGCCCCCGAGGCCATGGCCCAGGAGCTGCAATACCACCCGGCAGCAAGCCGCGAGGAGGCGCTGTTTCTCGCCAGCCAGGCGCTGGTGATCCGTGAGCTGTTGCAGCAACGCATCGGCGAACTGGGCTTGCTCGTGGTGCCACAACCCGGGCAGAGCGAAGAGGAAGCCGCCACGGCGTTGCTGATCGAGCGCGAAGTGCTGCTGCCCGAGTGCGACGAGGCAAGCTGCCAGCGTTATTACCAGAGCAACAGCGAGCGCTATGCCACCGCACCCTTGCTGGCCGCGCGGCATATCCTCCTTGAATGTGCCCCCGAGGACGCCGAGGCACGCAGCCTGGCGAAAGAAAAGGCCGAAGGCCTGCTGGCCTTGCTGCAGGAAGATGGCGGGCGTTTTGCCGAACTGGCGCACGCCCATTCGGCCTGCCCATCCAAGGCCCAGGCCGGCTCCCTGGGGCAGATCAGCAAAGGCCAGACCGTGCCCGAATTCGAACGTCAGCTGTTCAAGTTGCCGGCCGGGCTGGCCAGCCAACCCATCGAAAGCCGCTATGGCTGGCATGTGGTCAGCGTCGACCAGCGCCTGGAAGGCAAATTGTTGCCCTACGAAATAGTCGCCGATTCCATCCGCGGGCTGTTGCAGCAGGGCGTTTGGCAAAAGGCCGTGTCCCAGTACCTGCAAACCCTGATCGGCGCGGCGGATATCGTCGGCATTCGCCTGCAGGGGGCCGATTCGCCGTTGCTGCAATAGCAACAGTCGCGAATGGGTAGGGTGGATGAGGCCTTTTTCATCCACCATCGCCAGGGGTGGATCGCAGTTCCGTAGCATGGATGCAATCCGGGGCGATCTGGTCGGCGCACAATTTCCCGGATTACATCCGGGCTACGGGAAGTGGGTAGGGTGGATGACGCTTTTTTCATCCACCACCGCAATTGGTGGATGGATAAAGCGTCATCCACCCTACGAGATCGCAGGCCTTACGCTGGATGCTAACAGCAATAGGTAGCCCTGCTATCGGAGGAAGGATGGACACACCACTGCAGGATGGCTTCGGCCGCACTATCGATTACCTGCGCATGTCGGTCACCGACCGCTGTGATTTCCGCTGTGTCTATTGCATGGCCGAAGACATGACCTTCCTGCCGCGCCAGCAGGTGCTGGGCCTGGAAGAGCTCTATCGCCTGGCCGCGTTGTTCGTCGGCCTGGGCACAAAGAAGATCCGCCTGACCGGCGGCGAACCCCTGGTACGCAGCGGCATCGTCGAGCTGTGCCAGCGCATCGCCGCCTTGCCCGGCCTGCGCGAACTGGTGATGACCAGCAACGGCTCGCAACTGGTGAAACTGGCCAAGCCGCTGGCCGACGCCGGGGTCAAGCGCCTGAATATCAGCCTCGATAGCCTCGACCCGGGAAAATTTCGCGGCATTACCCGTACCGGCAGCCTGCGTCAGGTACTGGACGGCATCGAAGCGGCGCGCGATGCCGGCTTCGAGCGGATCAAACTCAACGCTGTGATCATGAAAGGACGCAACTTCGACGAAGTGCTGCGCCTGGTCGACTACGCCATCGCCCGGCAGCTGGATATCAGCTTTATCGAAGAAATGCCCCTGGGCGATGTCGGCCGTTCGCGCGGCGAGTCCTACTGCTCCAGCGAAGAGGTGCGCAATCTGATCGCCAGCCGCCATGCCGTACTCGACAGCGCCGAACACAGCGGCGGCCCAGCCCGTTATATCCGCCTGAAAGAACATGCCGGCACGCGCATCGGTTTTATCTCGCCGAATTCGCACAACTTCTGCAGCACCTGCAACCGCGTGCGCCTGACCGTCGAAGGCCGCCTGCTGTTGTGCCTGGGCCATGAGAACTCCATCGACCTGCGGGCCCTGGTGCGCCGCTACCCGCTGGATGATCAGCCGATCATCGACGCGGTGCAGCAGGCCCTGCAACGCAAACCGCTGCGCCACGAATTCAGCGCCGATGGCGAGGTGAAGATACTGCGCTTTATGAACGCCAGCGGCGGCTAACGCTTTACCCTCCCTTTTGGCCGCCACTGAGCGGCCTTTTTTTGCTTATGCCGCCGAAACCGTAGGGTGCGCTGTGCGCACCAGCACCCTGTGGTTTGAACTGTTACACACGACTCAGCGATGGGGCGGCTTCCCCACTACAGCAGCTCGAAGCGCTGGCTCTGCACGGCTTGCGAGTCCAGGCCGATCTGCACCTCGAATTCACCCGGCTCGGCCAGGTGTTGCAACTGGGCGTTGAAAAACTTCAGGTCCTCTTTATTGATGCTGAAACGCACCTGGGTCTGTTCGCCGGCCTTGAGCGTGACCTTGCGAAAGCGCTTCAACTCCTTGACCGGACGCACCACGGAAGCCGCAATGTCGCGGATATACAGCTGCACGACTGTCGCGCCGTCACGCGCGCCGGTGTTTTTCAGGGTCAGGCTGACGTCGAGGCTGCCATCGCGCGCCAGGTGGCGGCTGGACAGCTGCATCGCGGAAAGGCTGAAATCGGTGTAGCTCAAGCCATAGCCGAACGGATACAGCGGCCCGTTGGGCTCCTCGAAGTACTGCGAGGTGTAGTTGCCCGGGTGACCTTCGACAAAGGGACGACCGAGACGCAGGTGGTTGTAGTAGGTCGGAATCTGCCCGACCGTGCGCGGGAAGGTGATGGGCAGCTTGCCGGACGGGTTGTAGTCGCCGAACAGGACGTCCGCAATCGCATGACCGCCCTCGGTGCCGCTGAACCAGGTTTCCAGTATCGCGTCGGCGTTGGCCTGCTCCCAGTTGAGCGCCAGCGGCCGGCCATTCATCAACACCAGCACCAGTGGTTTGCCGGTCTTCTTCAGCGCACGCAGCAACGCCTGCTGGCTGGGGGGGATGTCCAGGCGCGTGCGGCTCGAGGATTCGTGTGACATGCCGCGCGCCTCGCCAACCGCTGCGACTATCACATCGGCCTGTTCGGCGGCTCGCAGCGCTTCGGCGATCAGCTCGGCGGGCGGGCGCGGGTCCTGCACCACCACAGGTTTGTTCTCCTTGAGGAAGTTCAGGTAGTCGATGATGCGCCGGTCATCGGTCACGTTCGCCCCCAGGGCGTAGGTCACTTGCGCCTGCTCGCCCAGCGCCGCGCGCAGGCCCTGGCGCAGGGTGACCGACTGCGCGGCGTTACCGGCGGCCGACCAGCTACCCAGCATGTCGATGGGCGAATCCGCCAGGGGCCCCACCAGGGCAATGCGGGCGGTTTTTTTCAGCGGCAGGGTCTGCTGACGGTTTTTCAGCAAGACCATCGACTGGCGCGCTACGGCCCTGGCCTGGGCGCGGTGCAGGCGGCTTTCGGCCTGGACGTCGGCCGGGTCTTCGGCGGCAATGCCAATGCGCCGGTATGGGTCATGGAACAAGCCCATGTCGTATTTGGCCCCGAGCACTTCACGCACGGCATTGTCGACTTCCGCCACCTTGACCTCGCCCGAGCGCACCAGTGCGGGCAGCTCCTGGCGATACAGCGAGTCGGCCATGCTCATGTCGATTCCGGCCTTGATCGCCAGTTTGGCGGCCTCGCGACCATCGCGGGCGATCCCGTGGCTGATCAGTTCGCTGATTGCGCCGTGGTCGCTGATCGTAACCCCGCGAAAACCCCAGTCGCGGCGCAGCAGATCCTGCATGAGCCAGGTGTTGGCGCTGGCCGGCACGCCGTTGATGGTATTCAGGGCGACCATCAAGCCACCCGCACCGGCATCGACGGCAGCGCGGTAGGGCGGCAGATAGTCCTGATGCATGCGCATCGGGCTCATATCCACCACGTTGTAATCGCGGCCGCCCTCGACCGCGCCATACAGGGCGAAGTGCTTGACGCTGGCCATCACACTGTCGGCGGCGCTGGGCGTTGCCCCTTGCAAGGCCTTGACCATGGTTCGGGCAATCTGCGAGACCAGATAGGGGTCTTCGCCAAAGCCTTCCGAGGTGCGCCCCCAGCGCGGATCGCGGGTGATATCGACCATGGGCGCGAAGACCATATCGAGGCCATCGGCGCTGGCCTCGACGGCGGCGATGCGGCCGCTCAGGGCAATCGCCGGCAAATCCCAGCTCGACGCCAGCGCCAGGCTGATGGGAAAAATGGTGCGATGGCCATGGATCACGTCGTAGGCGAAGAACAGTGGAATCTTCAGCCGGCTGCGCTGCATCGCGGCGTCCTGCATGGGGCGATTGTCGCGGCGCGTTACGGTATTGAAGGTGCCACCGATATTGCCGGCGGCGATCTCCTCGAGGATGCGCGGGCGCGGCATGTCCCCGCCGATGCTGATCAGACGCAACTGGCCGACTTTTTCCTCCAGGGTCATCTGCGTCATCAAATCGGTGATAAAGGCCTGCTTGTTATCCAGCAGAGCGGGAGAGACCCCGGCCAGCGCCGAGTGACCGGTAAAGCAGGCTATAAAGCCAAGCAAGTACAGCCTGTTCATCTGATGGTAGTCCTGAGTGATGCAATGCTTGGGGTTGGGCTGTGCGATTGATGCGTAACCGCGCCAGAGGCTGGTACCGCTCAGGCACCGGGCATGATCCGCGTAAGGTGCGCCGTGCGCACCAGCCAATCACGCCGGCACGGCATGCTTTGGCTGCAGCCCGGCATTATGGTTCACAACCAGCGGCGAACTGCGGATTTATAGCGGGAAAATTCAGCACCAAACAGCGCCTCAAGCGCACGTTCCTCCGCGGCGATCTGCAGGCGGTTCATATAGAGGATGAACCCCAACACCCCGAGCAGCGCCCAGGGTGATGCCAGAAACACCGCCCAGGCAGCGAGAAACAGGGCAAAACCGAGGTACATCGGGTTGCGCGACAGCCTATAGATCCCCGAGCTCACCAGCGCCGATGCCGTCTGCGGTTTCAGCGGATTGACCGTGGTTCTGGCCCGGCGGAACGACAGTACGCCAGCCAGGCAGAAGAACGCACCCAGCGCCACCAGGGCCGCCGTGGCGATCAGGCGCAGCGTGTCGCTCACTGCAACCTTCGGCAGCACAGCGGCAAGTGCCCACATACAAAGGGCGAAAAGCGTCGCGACCAGTGGCGGTGGAATCCTGTTTTCTAGTGTTGGCATGGAGGCTGTCCTTGGGTTGTGGTGCAGGGTAGGGCGGGCCGACAGGTTCAGTAAAGCGTCGATCAGTGCCTTACGACCCCCCCACAAAATTCCTGGCTCGACGGCATGGCTTCATAGGCTGTGCCGTGCACAGCGATCTTGGTGCGCGCGGCGCACCCTAGAGGTTAGGTGTCCGGCTGAGCTACGGGGGGTGCTGTCGGTGCTGCCATTGGCAGGTTTCAAGCCTTCCGTGGATCTTGATCGAGATCAAGCTCGGCTGGAGGTTTCTCGGGTAACTTTTACTGCATATTGTGTTTTCAGATAAACAAACATCTATATGTAGTGCCAGGAGGCGACATGCTCAGCTCGGTTAAAGCCTTTCATCCCCAGCAGTTGTGCAAGCGCGATGGCAGTATCGCCGCGTTCGATCTCGGCAAGATCCGTCAGGCGATCAGCGCGGCGGGCGCGGCCAGTGGCGAGTTCGACCAGGCACTGGCGGGGGAGTTGGCCCAAGCGGTACTGGCGCGCCTGCTGGACTTGCCCAGTATCGATGTCGAGCAGGTGCAGGATCGCGTTGAACGGGTGCTGATGGAAGCCGGTTTCTACCAGACCGCACGCGCCTATATCGTCTACCGCGAGCGCCATGGCCGTTTGCGTCGTGATCGCAAGGCGCTGGTGGATGTGGCGGCGTCGATGAACGAATACCTGTCGCGCGAGGACTGGCGGGTGCGCGCCAACGCCAACCAGGGCTATTCCCTCGGTGGTCTGATTCTCAATGTCTCGGGCAAGGTCACCGCCAACTACTGGCTGGACGAGGTTTACAGCGAGGCCATCGGCCAGGCGCACCGCGAGGCCGATCTGCATGTTCACGATCTGGATATGCTCGCCGGCTACTGCGCCGGCTGGTCGCTGCGCAGCCTGCTCAACGAAGGTTTCAACGGCATTCCCGGGCGGGTCGAGGCGGGGCCGCCCAAGCACCTGTCCAGTGCCCTGGGGCAGATGGTCAATTTCCTCGGCACGCTGCAGAACGAGTGGGCCGGTGCCCAGGCCTTCAGTTCCTTCGACACCTACCTGGCCCCCTATGTGCGCAAGGACAACCTGGGCTTTGCCGAGGTGCGCCAGGCGATTCAGGAATTTATCTACAACCTCAATGTGCCGTCGCGCTGGGGCACCCAGACGCCATTCACCAACCTGACGTTCGACTGGGTGTGCCCGGAAGACCTGCGCGAGCAAATCCCCTATATCGGCGGGATCGAAATGCCCTTCGCCTATGGCGACCTGCAGGCCGAGATGGAGCTGATCAATCGCGCCTATATCGAGGTGATGCAGGCCGGCGACGCCATGGGCCGGGTGTTCACTTTCCCGATCCCGACCTACAACATCACCCATGACTTCCCCTGGGACAGCGAGAATGCCGACCGTCTGTTCGAGATGACCGCGCGTTACGGCCTGCCGTACTTCCAGAACTTCCTCAACTCGGACATGCAGCCCAATCAGGTGCGCTCGATGTGTTGCCGCCTGCAACTGGATGTGCGCGAACTGCTCAAACGCGGTGGCGGCCTGTTCGGCTCGGCCGAGCAGACCGGTTCCCTGGGCGTGGTGACGATCAACTGCGCGCGCCTGGGTTACCTGTACAAGGGTGACACCCAGGGCCTGCTCAAGCGTCTCGACCAGTTGATGGAGCTGGCGATGGAGAGCCTGGAGGTCAAGCGCAAGGTGATCCAGCACCATATGGATGCTGGTCTCTACCCCTATACCAAGCGTTACCTGGGCACCCTGCGCAATCATTTTTCCACCATTGGCCTGAATGGCATGCACGAGATGCTGCGCAATTTCAGCGGCGACGAGGAGGGCATGCATACGCCGAAGGGCCGCCAGTTCGCCCTGCTTCTGCTCGACCATGTGCGGGCCACCCTGGTGCGTTTCCAGGAAGAAACCGGGCAGATGTACAACCTCGAAGCCACCCCGGCCGAGGGCACCACCTACCGCTTCGCCAAGGAAGACCGCAAGCGCTACCCGGACATTCTCCAGGCCGGCAGTGCCGAGGCTCCGTACTACACCAACTCCTCGCAATTGCCGGTGGGTTTCACCGACGACCCCTTCGAGGCGCTGGAACTGCAGGACGAACTGCAGTGCAAGTACACCGGCGGCACCGTGCTGCACCTGTATATGGCCGAGCGGATTTCCTCGATCCAGGCCTGCAAGCAACTGGTGCGCAACGCCCTGGGGCGTTTCCGCCTGCCGTACCTGACGATCACCCCGACCTTCTCGATCTGCCCGGTACATGGCTACCTGGATGGCGAGCACGAGTTCTGCCCGAAATGCGATGAAGCGCTGCTGCGTAAGCAGCAAGGCTGCGGCACCACAAACTGCTCCTCTTGAATGTGTAGGAGCCCCCCTTTACCCACAGCAAGGAGCTACACCATGCAAAACACTCAGCAACTCCCAGAAGCACAACGCCAACGCTGCGAAGTCTGGACCCGGGTGATGGGCTATCACCGCCCGGTTGCGGCCTTCAACCCGGGCAAGCAGTCCGAGCACTTCGAGCGTCAGCACTTCACCGAAGCGGCGGCGCGAGTCCGCGCTGCGTGAGTAGAGCGCTACGGGTCGGGGGCATGGTGCCCCTGACCACCCTCGACTACCCCGGGCTGCTGGCCTGTGTGCTGTTTTGCCAGGGGTGCGCCTGGCGTTGTCGTTACTGCCACAACCCGGACCTGATCCCAGCCCGTGGCGAACAGGAAATTCCCTGGCCACAGGTGCTGGAATTTCTCCGCCGACGTCAGGGCTTGTTGCAGGCCGTGGTGTTCAGCGGCGGCGAGGCGACCCTGCAAGGTGGTCTGGTGCCGGCGATGAATGAGGCGCGTGCGCTGGGGTATCGCATCGGCCTGCACAGCGCCGGGATCAAACCCTGGGCCTTTGCCTGGGCGCTGCAGGCGGTGGACTGGGTCGGTTTCGATATCAAGGCCCTGGCCGAGGATGCCGAGCTGATCACCGGCGTCAGCGGCAGCGGCAAGGCCAACTGGCGCAGCCTGGAACATCTGCTGGCCAGCGGCGTGGACTACGAATGCCGCACCACCGTGCACTGGCACCTGCTGGATGTGGACAAGCTCTGGCGCATCGGCCAGCGCTTGCATGCCTTCGGCGTCAAACACTTTGCCGTACAGCTGGTGCGCAGCGCGCGCATGCTCGACGCGGAGCTGCCCATCAGCGCAACACCGAACGAGGCGGACGAGCTCTGGTTGCGCCTGGAACAGCTGTTTACGCATTTCGAGTTGCGTGGCCACTGATCACAACGCCGGTATCTCTTCTCGCTCCGCCGCCGAACGGGGCCGGCCTGTGCGCGAGAATTGACTCTCGTCAGGTGTGACACCGGCGCGGGCCCGTACAATCGCAGCATTAGTGCCAGCTATAGCGGCTGGCAGAGCGGGCGTTCCGCTAGCCGCAATTGCGCTCATCCTGTTTATGTTGCGAGGTGGTCGAACATGGCCCAATCACTGAGTTTTGATCGTGCCCTGGTCGAGAAATACGACCGCCCGGGGCCGCGTTATACCTCCTATCCGACCGCGCCGCAGTTCCATCAGGCCTTCGCTATGGACGACTACCAGAGCGCCGTGGCGGCCAGCAACCACGCCGTGGCACCCAAGCCGCTGTCGCTGTATATCCATATCCCGTTCTGCAAGAGCCTCTGTTACTACTGCGCCTGCAACAAGATCATCACCCAGAAGACCCACCGCGCGGTCGAGTACCTGGATTACCTCAAGCGCGAGATCGCCATGCAGGCGGCGCTGTTCGACAGCACGCGCAGGCTGACCCAGTTGCACTTCGGCGGCGGTACGCCGACCTACCTGACCCGCGAGCAGTTGGCCGACCTGATGGACTGCCTGCACCAGGCGTTCGACATGGACGACAGCGACGAGCACGAGTTTTCCATCGAGGTCGACCCGCGCACCATCAGCGCCGAACAGATCCAGCACCTGCGCGGGCTGGGCTTCAACCGCCTGAGCTTCGGCGTGCAGGATTTCGACCCGCAGGTGCAGGCGGCGGTCAACCGGGTGCAGAGCGAGGAGCAGATCTACGCACTGGTGGCAGCGGCGCGCGAAGCGCATTTCAAGTCGGTCAGCGTCGATCTGATCTACGGCCTGCCACTGCAGACCGTGGCCAGCTTCGACGTGACCCTGAGCAAGATCATCGCCCTGCGCCCGGACCGCATCGCCGCCTACAGCTACGCCCATCTGCCGGAACTGGTGCGCGCGCAACGGTTGATCCGGCGCGAGGACATGCCGCCGCCAGAGCGCAAGCTGGAATTGCTGGAGCTGACCATCAAGCGCCTGACCGCCGCCGGCTATGTGTATATCGGCATGGATCACTTCGCTCTGCCGGACGATGAGCTGGCCCTGGCCCGCGTCAACGGCACCTTGCAGCGCAACTTCCAGGGTTATTCCACCCATGCCGATTGCGACCTGATCGGCCTCGGTGTGTCCTCGATTGGCAACGTCGGCGATAGCTACAGCCAGAGCGTCAAGGAGCTCTCGCAGTACTACGCGCGCCTCGACCAGGGCCTGCTGCCGGTACATCGCGGCTACCGCCTGAACGCCGACGACCTGCTGCGCCGCGAGGTGATCAGCGACCTGATGTGCCACGGCCGTATCGACTTCGGCAGGATCGAGGCGCGTCATGGCATCGACTTCAAGGACTACTTCGCCGATGCCCTGGGCGCGCTCGACGAGCACGTGGCGGATCGTCTGGTGGAAATCCATGACGACCAGCTGCTGCTGTTGCCCCAGGGCCATTTGCTGATGCGCAGCGTGGCCATGGCCTTTGATGCCTATCTTGGCAAGGCGCAGAAGGGCAACTTCTCGCGCACGGTGTGAGGCGCTTATGAGTTACTCGCTGTTGCATGTATTGCACCTGCTCGGTGCTATCGCCTTTATCGGCACGCTGTTCTTCGAGGTGATCATCCTCGCCAAGGTCAAACCGCAGCTGGCTCCGGGTGCGGTGCTCGAGCTGGAGCAGGCCCTCGGCAAACGTTCGCGCACCGTGCTGCACTGGGTGGTGCTGCTGGTCTACGGCGCAGGCTTGGGTCTGGCCTGGTATCACCGCCAGGCCCTGAACGACCCATTTGCCAGCAGCTTCGCCACGCTGCTGAGCCTGAAGATAGTGCTGGCCGTCAGCGTATTTCTCAGCTTCGGTCTGGTCGCCATGCTGCTGCGCTCCGGGCGCATGACCCCGAACCTCTACCGCAAGCTGCACTGGACCGTGCTGGCGCAGATGCTCGGCATCGTGCTGCTGGCCAAGGGCATGTTCTATATCCAGTGGTAACCTCGCGGCCAAGGCCACGATCCCGTAGCCCGGATGAAATCCGGGGCGCTTTGGTGCTTGCAACACCGCTCCCGGATTGCCTCCGGGCTACAAAAGCCTTAACAGCTTTACCACCCGGGATCATGATCTCGATCAAGCTTCCTGGGCTGCTGAGCGGTGGTGATTGGTACCGATTCAGGCAGTCGAAGATCCTGGGTTTTGCCTGGATGGCGGCCTAAGGTAATGCCTCAATTCCATGATTGATACGAGGCCCGCCATGCACTTTGCCTATAGCCCCCGCACCGAAGCGCTGCGTTTGCAGCTGCGCAATTTTATCGACGCCCATATAGTGCCGCGCATCGGTGCCTGGCATGCGGCAGTGGCGGCCGGGCAGTTTCCGGTGCCCTTTATGGCCGACCTCAAGGCCCTGGCGCGGGCCGAAGGGTTGTGGAACCTGTTCCTGCCGTCGCTGCATGCGGACGAACCGGGCACGGCCCTGAGCAATCTGGAATACGCGCCCCTGGCGGAGATCATGGGCCGCGTGCACTGGGCCTCGGAGGTGTTCAATTGCAACGCGCCGGACACCGGCAATATGGAATTGCTGCATATGTTCGCCACACCCGAGCAGCGTACGCGCTGGCTGCTGCCGCTACTTGAAGGTGAGATCCGTTCGGCTTTCGCCATGACCGAGCCGGACGTGCCCTCATCGGATGCCAGCAATATCCAGACCCTGATCCGCCGCGACGGCGACGACTACGTGATCAACGGCCGCAAGTGGTTTATTACCAACGCCTCGCACCCCGATTGCAAACTGCTGATCGTCATGGGCAAGACCGACCCGAATGCCGACGCCCATCGCCAGCAGAGCATGATCCTGGTGCCGTTCGACACGCCCGGCGTGCAGCTGCTGCGCAATATTCCAGTGATGAACCATATCGCCCCGGAAGGCCACAGCGAGCTGCTGCTACGCGATGTGCGGGTGCCGGCCAGCAATCTGCTGGGCGAGGAGGGTGCGGGTTTCATGATGGCCCAGGCGCGCCTTGGCCCCGGACGCGTCCACCATTGCATGCGCTCCATCGGCATGGCCGAGCTGGCCCTGGAGCTGATGGTCGAGCGCGCCCAGGAGCGCAAGGCCTTCGGCAAGTACCTGCACCAGTACGCCAATATCGGCGACTGGATCGCCGAGTCGCGTATCGAGATCGAACAGGCGCGTTTGTTGGTGCTCAAGACCGCCTGGATGATCGACGAAGTCGGCACCAAGGCCGCGCGCAAGGAAATCGCCATGATCAAGGCCCTGGTGCCGGGCATGCACACCCGCGTGGTCGACCGCGCCATGCAGGTGTATGGCGCAATGGGCCTCACCCCGGACACGCCCTTGGCCGATATGTGGACCACCGGCCGCGCCCTGCGCTTCGCCGACGGCCCGGATCAGGTACACCTGCGCAGCATCGCCCGCATGGAGCTCAAAGCCAGCGAAGCAAGCCGTGGAGCGACCGCTGCGTATCTGACCCCGCACAGTAGCTAAGCGGCCACACCGTAGGGCGGGTGAAACCCGCGAGGGAGCCAGCCGTATAGGGCTTGGCGGGTTGCACCTGCCCTACGAGGCTGAGGGGCTCCGTCAGATCTTTTGCGGGGGGGCTATGGGTGTGGCAGCGCAACTGGGTGCGCACGGCGCACCCGACGGCTGAGCAGCCTGGGCACCCGCGGCTGGATGTCGCAACTTGATTTTGGTCAAGGGGAGAGAAGCCAGGCATCCCTACCATGGCTGCACGTTCTAACCGCCTGAGGCGGAAAATGCACATGCAGTCTGTCAGCCCTCAAATGGAATGCCCTGGCGTTTCTCTGCCGTTGCTACGGTGGTTAGCCAAAGCGCTTCAAGCAAACCTTTTCCTTTCCCTGTCTGGTTCCTGGCGCTTGGCTGTCGCGGTTTTGTTCGCGTGCATATTGGCAACCACCCAGACAGTGCAAGCCAAGCCATACGGCGAGATAGAACAACAACGCATCGATTCGGTATTTCCCCAAGCCGATGCGCCGTCCGAGCCACAAGGCGAATTCAACGTACGCACCCTGTCCAGCGGCGACAAGGTGCTCGGCTATGTGTTCCAGAGCCTGGATGTGATCGATATCCCGGCCTACTCCGGCAAGCCGATCAATATGCAGGTGATCCTCGACACGGCCGGTGTGATCCAGGACGCCTATGTACTCGAACACCACGAGCCGATCCTGCTGATTGGCATTCCCGAAGCCAAGCTGCACGCCTTCAACGCCAAGTACAAAGGTATCAAGGTCAACCAGCGGGTGGTGGTGGGGCGCTCCAGTGACCCGAATGCGGTGACCGTCGATGCGGTGACCGGTGCCACCGTGACGGTGATGGTGGTCAATGAAGTGGTGATGCGTGCTGCCCATACCGTGGCGGTTTCGCTGGGGCTGGTGGCGGATGATGCCGGCCTGACGCAGAAGCCGGCCACGCTGCGCGAGGACATTTATCAACCTGCCGACTGGACCCAACTGACGGGGAACGGAGCCATTCGCCGCCTGCACCTGACCCGTGGTCAGGTCGACGAGGCGTTCAAGGGCAGCGAAGCCGAAGGGGTCGAGGTAGCTGCGCCTGAGCAGGTCGATGACACCTTTATCGACCTTTACACCACGCACCTGAATGCGCCGACCATCGGCCGCAATCTGCTCGGCGACAACCAGTACCGTTTTCTGATGGAGTCGCTCAAGCCCGGCGAGCAGGCGATTGCCGTTCTGGGCAGCGGCAGCTATTCGTTCAAGGGCTCGGGTTACGTGCGTGGCGGCATCTTCGACCGGGTGCAGCTGCGCCAGTTTGGCACCACCATCAGTTTTCACGACCGCGATTTCGAGCGTCTGAGCGACGTCTATGCCGAGGGCATGCCGGACTTCAGCGAGATGGCGATCTTTATCGTGCGCGAGCCCTATGGCTTCGATCCTGGCTCGCCCTGGACCCTTGAGTTGCTGGTAAAGCGCCAGACCGGCCCGATCAGCGGCATTTTCAGCAGTTTCGAACTGGCCTATCAGATGCCCGAGGAGTACCTCGAGCGGCCGCAACCGAGCGCCGCCGAGCTGGCCGCCAGCGAGGAAGCCAACCGGCCGTTATGGCTGAACATCTGGTACCAGAAGAGCTTTCAGATCGGCGTGATACTGGTCGCATTGCTGCTGCTTACGGTGATTCTGTTCCTCCAGGACAAGTTCACCCAGCGCCCGCACTTTCTGCATTGGCTGCGTCGCGGTTACCTGATCTTTACCGTGGTGTTTATCGGCTGGTACGCCCTGGGCCAGTTGTCGGTGGTCAACGTGCTGACTTTCGTCCATGCCCTGGTGCAGGATTTCAGGTGGGAGCTGTTTCTCACCGATCCGATCATCTTCATTATCTGGACCTTCACCGCCGCCAGCATTCTGCTCTGGGGCCGTGGTGTGTTCTGCGGTTGGCTGTGCCCCTTCGGCGCGCTGCAGGAGCTGATCAACGAGGCCGCGCGCAAACTGAAAATCCCTCAGTACGAGCTGCCCTTCGCCCTGCATGAGCGGCTGTGGGCGATCAAGTACATCATCCTTCTGCTGCTGTTCGGCCTGTCCCTGGAGTCGCTATCCAGCGCCGAGCGCTTCGCCGAAGTGGAACCGTTCAAGACCGCCATCACCCTCAAGTTCGACCGCCAGTGGTGGTTCGTGCTCTACGCGGTGATGCTCCTGGTGATCAACATCTTCACCCGCAAGGTCTACTGCCGCTATGTCTGCCCGCTGGGCGCAGCGCTGGCCATTCCGAGCAAGTTCCGCCTGTTCGACTGGCTCAAGCGCCGTAAGGAATGCGGCAACCCCTGCCAGCTGTGCGCCAAGGAATGCGAGATCCAGGCGATCCACCCCGACGGCCATATCAATCACAACGAGTGCCACTACTGCCTCGATTGCCAGATGACCTACCACAACGACGACAAGTGCCCGCCGCTGATTCTGAAGAAAAAGAAGCGCGGCAAGCAGGCCCCCGTGCAGACAGATCTGACCCACCCGACTTTGATACCCGTAGTGCACGTGGTTGAGCCCTGAACCAGCCCTGTGAGGCTTGCGTAGTCCGGTCGATACCGCGCTTTTATTCAGCCAAGGAGCAGAACCGATGAGCGATAAAGAATCGAAGAACAGCAACCCGAAAAACGCAGCCGAACAGCAGGAAAAACTCGGCCTTAGCCGCCGCGGTTTCCTCGGTGCTTCGGCCATCACTGGCGCGGCAGTGGCTGCGACCGCCCTGGGCGGTACGGTGATGACGCGCGAATCCTGGGCGGCGGCGGTCAGCGAGTCGAAGGCAAAGATTCACGTCGGCCCGGGCGAACTGGACGATTACTACGGTTTCTGGAGCGGTGGCCACCAGGGCGAAGTGCGGGTGGTGGGGGTGCCTTCGATGCGCGAGTTGATGCGTATCCCGGTATTCAACGTCGACTCCGCCACCGGCTGGGGCCTGACCAACGAAAGCAAGCACATCATGGGTGACAGCGCCAAGTTCCAGAACGGCGACTGCCACCACCCGCACATCTCCATGACCGACGGCAAATACGACGGCAAGTACCTGTTCATCAACGACAAGGCCAACAGCCGGGTCGCACGTATCCGTCTGGATATCATGAAGTGCGACAAGATGATCACCGTGCCCAACGTGCAGGCCATCCATGGTCTGCGTCTGCAGAAGGTGCCCTACACCAAGTACGTGTTCGCCAACGCCGAGTTCGTCATCCCGCACCCCAACGATGGCAGCACCTACGATCTGCAGGACAAGAACAGCTACACCATGTTCAACGCCATCGATGCCGAGACCATGGAAATGGCCTTCCAGGTCATAGTCGACGGTAACCTGGACAACACCGACGCCGACTACACCGGCAAGTACGCCGCGTCCACCTGCTACAACTCGGAGAAGGCATACGACCTCGGTGGCATGATGCGCAACGAGCGCGATTGGGTGGTGGTGTTCAACATCGAGCGCATCGAAGCGGCGATCAAGGCCGGCAAATTCACCACCCTCGGCGACTCCAAGACGCCGGTGGTCGATGGCCGCGAAGGCTCGCAGCTGACCCGCTACATCCCGGTGCCGAAGAACCCGCACGGCTGCAACACCTCGTCCGACGGCAAATATTTCATCGCCAACGGCAAGCTGTCGCCGACCGTGTCGATGATCGAAATCGCCAAGCTCGACGACCTGTTCGACGACAAACTCAAGGACCCGCGCGACGCCATCGCCGCCGAACCCGAACTGGGCCTGGGCCCGCTGCACACCACCTTCGACGGTCGCGGCAATGCCTACACCACGCTGTTCATCGACAGTCAGGTGGTCAAGTGGAACATGGCCGAGGCGGTGCGCGCCTACAAGGGCGAGAAGGTCAACTACATCAAGCAAAAGCTCGACGTGCACTACAACCCGGGGCACATCCACGCCTCGCTGTGCGAAACCAGCGAAGCGGACGGCAAGTGGCTGGTGGCGCTGAGCAAGTTTTCCAAGGATCGCTTCCTGCCGACCGGCCCGTTGCACCCGGAAAACGATCAGTTGATCGACATCTCCGGCGACGAAATGAAGCTGGTGCATGACGGCCCGACTTTCGCCGAACCGCACGACTGCACCATGGCGCGTCGCGATCAGATCAAGACCCGCAAGATCTGGGACCGCAACGACCCGTTCTTCGCCCCCACCGTCGAGCGGGCGAAGAAGGACGGCATCAACCTGGAGGCCGACAACAAGGTTATCCGTGAAGGCAACAAAGTCCGCGTGTACATGACCTCGATGGCACCGTCCTACGGCCTGACCGAGTTCAACGTCAACCAGGGTGATGAAGTCACCGTGACCATCACCAACATCGACCAGATCGAGGACGTGTCCCACGGTTTCGTAATGGTCAACCACGGTGCGAGCATGGAGATCAGTCCGCAGCAGACCGCCTCCATCACCTTTATCGCCGACAAGCCCGGCCTGCATTGGTACTACTGCAGCTGGTTCTGCCACGCCCTGCATATGGAAATGGTCGGCCGCATGATGGTTAAGCCGGCGTAAGGCTAAAGCTCCGTAGCCCGGATCAGCCTTGGTGCAATCCGGGCTACGGCCCCCATTTATTTCGCCAGCCCTGTGCGGCTCGCGAATCAAGGTAAGCGCAGTGCTCAGACCTCAGGCAATCGTTTCGCTTTACGCCGCTGCGCTGTCGCTGCTTATCTTCTGCGGCGCTGCCCAGGCGACGCCGCAATCCATCACCGCGCTGCCGCTACAGGCGCAGGGCGACAATCGCTGGCGGCTACCCGTCGGCGAGTATCAGGGCTCGTTCAGTATTGATCAGCCGATGCATATCCTTTGCGAAGCCGGTGCCGTGTTGCAGGGCGAGGGGCAGGGCAACGGTCTGCTTATCAGCGCACCGGACGTAACAGTCGAAGGCTGCACGCTGCTCGACTGGGGCCGCGATATGACTGCCATGAACGCCGCCATATTTATCCAGCCCAAGGCCCGCGGCGCAGTGATCAAAAACAATCGCATGCAAGGGCCGGGCTTCGGCATCTGGGTCGATGGCACTGCGGATGTCAGCCTGATCGGCAACAGCATCCAGGGCGATGCCAGCATTCGCTCGCAGGATCGCGGCAACGGCATTCACCTGTACGGGGTGCATGGTGCCAAGGTCGTCGGCAACCAGGTGCGCGATACCCGCGACGGTATCTATATCGACACCTCCAACGGCAACCTGCTCGAAGGCAACACCCTGGAGGACCTGCGCTACGGCGTGCATTACATGTTCTCCAACGACAACCAGGTGCTTGGCAACACCACTCGCCGCACCCGTACCGGCTACGCGCTGATGCAGAGCCGCAAGCTGACGGTGATCGGCAATCGCTCCGAGCAGGACGAGAACTACGGCATCCTGATGAACTACATCACCTATTCGACCATCCGCGACAACGTCGTCAGTGATGTGCGCAGCGGCTCGACCGGCGACAGCATGATTGCCGGTGCCGAAGGTAAGGCACTGTTTATCTACAACTCACTGTTCAACAGCATCGAGCACAATCACTTCGAACGCAGCGCCCTGGGTATTCACCTGACCGCCGGCTCAGAGGACAACCGCATCGCCGGCAACGCCTTCGTCGCCAATCAGCAACAGGTCAAATACGTCGCGGTGCGCACCCAGGAGTGGTCCCGCAACTACTGGAGCGATTATCTGGGCTGGGACCGCAACGACGACGGTCTGGGCGATGTCGCCTACGAGCCCAACGACAACGTCGACCGCCTGCTGTGGCTTTACCCGCAGGTGCGTCTGCTGATGAACAGCCCGAGCATCGAACTGCTGCGCTGGGTACAACGCGCTTTTCCGGTGATGAAATCGCCTGGCGTGCAGGACAGCCATCCGCTGATGCAATTGCCCACCGCCGATCTGCTGCAAAACCGCCAGGAGCCAACGCCATGAATGCCGTCGAAATCGAAGGCGTCAGCCAGCAGTACGGCAGCATGACCGTGCTGCACGACTTGAATCTGAGCCTGGGTGAAGGCGAAGTGCTGGGCCTGTTCGGCCATAACGGTGCGGGCAAAACCACCACCATGAAGCTGATTCTCGGTCTGCTGCAGGCCAGCAGCGGCACGGTGCAGGTGCTTGGGCGCAGCCCGAACGATGCGCTGGTGCGGCGTCAGCTCGGCTATCTGCCGGAGAACGTGACCTTTTATGCGCAACTCAGCGGCCGCGAAACCCTGCGCCATTTCGCCCGGCTCAAGGGCGCGCCGCTCAGTCAGGTGGACGAGCTGCTGGAGCAGGTCGGCCTGGCCACAGCCATGGAGCGCCGGGTCAAGACCTATTCCAAAGGCATGCGCCAGCGTCTCGGCCTGGCTCAGGCATTGCTCGGCGCGCCGCGCCTACTGCTACTCGACGAACCCACGGTGGGCCTCGACCCCATCGCCACCCAGGATCTCTACCAACTGGTTGACCGTCTGCGCCAGCAGGGCACCAGCATTATTCTCTGCTCCCATGTGTTGCCGGGGGTCGAGGCGCATATCAACCGCGCGGCGATCCTCGCCCATGGTCGTTTGCAGGCGATCGGCAGCCTGGCCAGCCTGCGCGCGGATGCCGGCCTGCCGGCGCTGATTCGCGCCAGTGGGTTGCAGCACAGCGAAAAACTGCTGCGGCGCTGGCACAGCGACGGTCATCAAGCCCGCTCGCTCGGCGTCGATGGCGTCGAAGTGGTGGCGATCAACGGCCACAAGCTCGGCCTGCTGCGCGAACTGCTCGGCGAAGGCGGAGCCCAGGACATCGATATTCACCAGCCGTCGCTGGAAGACCTGTACCGCCACTATATGGATCAGGCCCAGAGCACGCAGGCCGAGGAGGGCGCGGTATGAGCCAGGTATGGAATATCGCCCGCAAGGAACTCAGCGACGGCCTGCGCAACCGTTGGCTGCTCGCCATCAGCCTGCTGTTCGCGGTGTTGGCGGTGGGCATCGCCTGGCTCGGCGCGGCGGCGTCCGGGCAACTGGGCTTTACCTCGATCCCGGCGACCATCGCCAGCCTGGCCAGCCTGGCGACCTTCCTGGTGCCGCTGATCGCGTTGCTGCTGGCCTACGACGCCATTGTCGGCGAGGACGAGGGCGGCACCCTGATGCTGTTGCTGACCTACCCCCTGGGCCGCGGTCAGTTGCTGCTGGGCAAGTTCGTCGGCCACGGCCTGATCCTGGCCCTGGCGACCCTGATCGGTTTTGGCTGCGCGGCCCTGGCCATCGCCGTGCTGGTCGAGGATGTCGAACTGGGCCTGCTGGCCTGGGCCTTCGGCCGCTTCATGTTGTCCTCGACCTTGTTTGGCTGGGTGTTTCTGGCCATGGCCTATGTGCTGAGCAGCAAGGTCAGCGAGAAATCCAGCGCCGCCGGGCTGGCCCTGGGGCTGTGGTTTCTCTTCGTTCTGGTGTTCGATCTGGCGCTGCTGGCGCTGTTGGTACTGAGCGAGGGCAAGTTCAACCCCGATCTGCTGCCCTGGCTGCTGCTGCTCAACCCGGCGGATGTCTACCGGCTGATCAACCTGTCCGGCTTCGAAGGCAGCGGCAATGCCGTGGGTGTAATGGCCCTGGGCGGCGACCTGCCGGTCGACGGTCTGCTGCTGTGGCTATGCCTGTTGCTGTGGGTAGGGCTGCCGTTGTTGCTGGCCCATTGGGTATTCCTGCGTCGGCCGACCTGATGGTTGCCTGCGCCCTGTTTGCCGCGCGCACCGCTATTTGCCCCGGTGCGCGCAGCGCACCCTACACGTTGTGTTTCAGATATGGAGAAGCAAGCATGAAAACCGCGTCCATACGCGCGTCGCGAACCCTGCTGGTGCTGCTGCTCGGCCTGCTGCTGGTGGCCTGCAACGAGCCTGAGGTCGAGCAGAAAAGCCTGGATCCGGTGGCCTTTCACGGCAGCGATGAATGCCATGTGTGCGGCATGATCATCACCGACTTTCCTGGACCCAAGGGCCAGGCGGTGGATAAATCCGCGGTGAAGAAATTCTGCTCCGCCGCCGAAATGCTCGGCTGGTGGTTGCAACCGGAGAACCGGATTGGCACTGCCAAACTCTATGTGCACGACATGGGCCGTAGCGAATGGCTCAAGCCTGACGACAGCCACCTGATTGATGCCAGCAGCGCCTTCTACGTGGTCGGCCTCGGCGAGACCGGTTTGCAGGGGGCCATGGGCGCGGTGCTGGCCTCGTTTGCCGATGAGCAGGCTGCCCGTAAGCTGGCCGCTATCCACGGTGCCCGGGTGTTACGCTTCGAGGAGATCGACCAGGCCGTGCTGCAACAGGCTGCGGCATCACAGCACTGAGCATTTTTCACCACTCATAAAAAGAGGGAATCCCCATGGGTATCAGTATCTGGCAACTTTTGATCGTGCTGCTGATCGTGGTCATGCTGTTTGGCAGCAAGCGTCTGCGCGGCCTGGGCTCCGATATTGGCGGTGCCATCGGCGGTTTTCGTAAATCGATGGCCCGCGACGACGCACCGCAGCAGGCGGAGTCGAAGCAGCCGTAACTCGCTACGCCCCCAGACCTGACGCTTTGCGCTGGCCTGGGGCGCAAAGCTGATCGCGGTCAAGTCGTCCAGGCCTTGGCATCCTGTAAAAAGAGCCTAACGGCTGCCAATACCCTCGTAGCTGCAATGCCCCGGTTGTTGCTGCCGGGCGCTTGACGATCTTTTCAGGAGGCTTGCAGTGAACATTATCGACCGGCGTACCGCCCTGAGTATCCCGCCCATCTGGCGGCTGGCCTTTCGCCCGTTTTTCCTCGCTGGCAGCCTGTTCGCGTTGTTTGCCATTGTCCTCTGGGTGCTGGCCTGGAGCGGCAATGGGCCGGACTGGCAACCCGTCGGCGGCTGGCTCGCCTGGCACCGTCACGAAATGCTGTTCGGATTCGCCGCCGCCATCGTGGCCGGCTTTCTGCTGACCGCGGTGCAGACCTGGACCGGCCAGCCCGGCCTGAGCGGCACGCGTCTGATGCTGCTCGCAGGTCTCTGGCTGGCAGCGCGGCTGGGCTGGTTGTTCGGTTTGCCGCTGGTGCTGCTGATTCCGCTCGACCTGGGCTTTCTGCTCGCGGTGGCCGGTCTGATGGCGCGCATGCTCTGGGTGGTGCGGCAGAAGCGCAACTACCCGATCGTTGCGGTGCTGTGCTTGCTGGCCGCGGCCAATGCCTTGCTCCTGTCCGGCCTGGCCCAGGGCAACGATGAACTGCAGCGGCGCGGCGTATTGGCCGGGTTGTGGCTGGTCGCGGCCTTGATGGGTCTGATTGGCGGGCGAGTGATTCCCTTCTTTACCCAGCGCGGGCTGGGTCGCATTGACGCGGTCAAGCCCTGGCTCTGGCTGGATATTGCTCTGCTGCTCGGCACCGCTCTGATCGCCGCACTCTATGCCAGTGGTCTGGCCCTGCAGGCTCACGCCCCGCTGGCCGGGTTGTTTCTGGCGGTGGCGGCGGGGCATCTGCTGCGCCTGGCGCGCTGGTACGACAAGGGCATCTGGGCGGTGCCGCTGTTGTGGTCGCTGCACCTGGCAATGCTCTGGCTGGTGCTGGCCTGTATCGGCCTGGCGCTGTGGCATCTCGGCTTGCTGACTACGCCGAGCCCGGCCCTGCACGGTTTGACCATGGGGGCCATGAGTGGGCTGATTCTGGCCATGATCGCCCGCGTGACCCTGGGGCATACCGGGCGGCCACTGGAACTGCCGGGCGGGATGGCGGCGGCCCTGGTGTTGTTCAACCTGGGCTGCGTGGCGCGGGTCTTCGTGTATCCGCTCTGGCCGCTGGAAGGTCTGTGGCTGTCGGCAACCGGCTGGTCACTGGCGCTGGCCATCTATGCCTGGCGCTATGCGCCGATGCTGGTCGCGCCACGGGTGGATGGTCACCCGGGCTGACTGCCCCGGCCACGAGCCGAATCTCAAAATGCGCAAAACCCTTGCTGATGCAGCGCCACGCTGCCTGTCCATTGATGTCCGCTTGCCTGTGCTTTGTGCATGGGTGGCCTTACCGCTCGCTATTGCCGAGCACCGGAGAAGCTGATGAAAACCGAATTTCAGGATCGTCTGGCCGTCGTTACCGGAGCCAGTTCAGGTATTGGCCTGGCGTTATGCGCGGCTTTGCTGCAGCGCGGTGCCAGAGTGTTGGCCATGTCGCGCACGCTGGGCGGTTTGCAGGGCCTGCAGGACATCTACCCGCAGCGCCTGGTCTGGCATGCCGGCGATGTGACCTCGAGCGAGGATCTGGCCAGCCTCGGCCTGCGCGCAGCACAACTGGGCCAGGTGGACTACCTGGTGCCCAACGCCGGTATTGCCGAGCTGGCCGAAAGCCTCGATCTATCAGCCTTCGACCGGCAGTGGGCGGTCAATGGTGCCGGCGCATTGAACACCCTGGCGGCGCTACGCGACGCGCTGGCGGCCCCCAGTTCGGTGGTGTTTATCAGCAGTTTTCTTACCCGCTCGACCTTTCCCGGCCTGGCCGCCTATATCGCCAGCAAGGCGGCCCTTAGCGCCCAGGCGCGCACCCTCGCGGTTGAGTTCGCGCCACGCGGTGTGCGTATCAATCTGGTTTCACCCGGCCCCACGGCAACCGCTATCTGGGGCACCCTGGGGTTGAGCGACGAGCAATTGGATGAGGTCGCCGACAGCGTCAGCAAACGTCTGCTGCCGGGCCACTTTCTCGATGCCGCGGCTGTCGCCAGCGTCATCCTGTTCCAGCTGTCGGCAGGCGCGCGCGGTGTCTATGGCCAGGACTGGGTGGTCGATAACGGCTATGGCTTGAGCTAGGAGCCCGAGGGCTCCTATTGAGAAGGAAGGGTGGGGTGGACGCCAGGAGTCTGGCGTCCTTCAGCCGGTTATTTGAGGCTCAGTACCCATTCGGCAAGGATCTTGGCTTCTTCATCGGTGACCGGGTTAGCTGGCATCGGCATCGGGCCCCAGTTGCCCTGGGTGCCGTTCTTGATGCGACCGGCCAGCAATTCGACGGCACCTTCGGTGCCTGCGTATTTGGCGGCGACTTCTTTCAGCGCCGGGCCAACCATTTTCATGTCGACGTTGTGGCAGGCGGCACAGGGCTTGCTCTTGAACAGCGCTTCGGCGTCAGTGGCGAAGGCAGGCTGCACACTCAGCGCAGCCCCCAAAACGAGCAAGGGGAGCAGAATTTTCTTCATGGTGATTATTTCCTCAAGGCTATTGAGAGCAGGGTATAAGCCCTGCCAATTTCGCTGCAGTTACTGTTGAGCGTCTTCTTCTGGGCGCTGCCTGAGCCTCTCTGCGTGAGTACGGATTTCTACGGTTATAGGTATGGACCCGTGCTGCGCGTAAAGGGTTCGGATACGAGGGCTGACAGTAGTCATTGCATGGCTGAGAGGTGAGCCGGCTATATCCGACCATTTCAGTCAACGCTAGGGGCAGCATACTCAGGCCGATTGCCGATGGGCTTGACCAGAATCAAGAGTTGCCGGCACGCGGCTTGAGGGTCGGAGTAGGTCGCAGGTAGCGTGCAGGCATGATTAATCACCGCGGTGAGGTACTGACTGTGAATGCGCCTGTGAAACTCGTCGAAACGGCTGCTGTGTTGGATGCGCCGTTCTACCAACCCCTGGGCAATGAGCAGGTGTTGTTCGAACAGGCCTGGCAGCACGGCATGCCGGTGCTGATCAAGGGGCCGACCGGTTGCGGCAAAACCCGCTTCGTTCAATACATGGCGCACCGCCTGAACCTACCGCTGTACACCGTGGCTTGCCATGACGACCTGAGCGCCGCCGACCTGGTCGGACGTCACCTGATCGGTGCTCAGGGCACCTGGTGGCAGGACGGTCCCTTGACCCGCGCGGTGCGTGAGGGCGGCATCTGCTATCTGGATGAGGTGGTCGAGGCGCGCCAGGACACCGCTGTGGTGCTGCACCCGCTGGCCGATGATCGCCGTGAACTGTATCTGGAACGCACCGGCGAAGTGCTGCGCGCGCCACCGGGTTTTATGCTGGTGGTGTCCTATAACCCTGGTTACCAGAACCTGCTCAAAGGCATGAAGCCGAGCACTCGCCAGCGTTTCGTCGCCCTGCGTTTCGGCTATCCGCCGGTGGCCGAGGAAGAGCGTATCGTCGCCAACGAGGCGCGGGTCGGGGCCGAGCTGGCCGCCCAGGTGGTCAAGCTCGGGCAGGCTCTGCGCCGGCTGGAGCAGCATGATCTGGAGGAGGTGGCCTCGACCCGCCTGCTGATCTTTACCGCACGGATGATCGGCTCCGGCATGAGCCCGCGCGATGCCTGCCTGGCCTGCCTGGCCGAGCCGCTGTCGGACGATCCGCAGACCGTCGCTGCACTGATGGACGTGGTTGATGTCCACTTCGCTTGAACTGCCCGATGCCAGTCCGGCACGCCATCTGCCGGGCGACCTGGCAATGTGGTTGTTTATCCTCGCCGAACTGACGGTTTTTGCCCTGCTGATCCTCACCTTCGCGGTGGCCCAGGCCCTGCAGCCACAGCTTTTTCACGACGGCCGTCAGTTGCTCGACAGCTCCACCGGCCTGGCCTTGACCCTGAGCCTGCTCACGTCCGGCCTGCTTGCTGCACTGGCCCAGGAGCAGGTGCGCCAGGCGCAAGCGCGACGCGCTGCCTGGCTGTTGCTGGCGGCGCTGCTGTCGGCCAGCGTCTATGTGGGGTTGAAGCTCGGCGAGTACAGCCATCTGGTTGCTGGCGGGCTGGGCATGGAGCACAACACCTTCTTTACCCTGTACTGGATCCTCACCGGTTTTCATTTCGTCCATGTACTGCTGGGTATGTTGATCCTCGCCTGGCTGGCCGAGCGTTGCCGACAGCGTGTCTATGGCCCGGGCAATTGCAGCGTCCTGGAATCCGGCGTGCTCTATTGGCATATGGTCGATCTGGTCTGGGTGCTGCTGTTTCCGCTGGTGTACGTGCTGAACTGATCGAGGAATTCACTATGTCCGCTTCGCGCACCCTGATTCTCTGCTGGCTGGGCCTGGCCCTGCTGTCGGTTGCCAGCGTGCAGCTGGGCAATGCCGGGGCGACCCTGCTAATGGCCAGCGCGGTATTGCTCGCGGTCCTGGGCAAGGCCTGGCTGATTACCGACGGCTTTATGGAAATGCGCCACGCCCCGCGTTTATGGCGCGGGCTGCTGCTTGCCTGGCCGCTGGCGATGGCGGCGGGGGTGCTGCTGGCGTTGCAGTTTTCCTCATAGCCCGGATTGCATCCGGGCTATGAAACCTGTGTAGGGTGGATCGGGGCGCGTAGCTGAGGCCTTTTTCATCCACCGTCGCGATTTGGTGGATGGACAAAGCGTCATCCACCCTACGATGCCGCACGCCTTGCACATGAACATAGGGCCTGGGATTCGCCCGCCAGCCTTGTCCACCGAAGCCGGCAACCGGCGCTTTCCAGCTTTCTCTTCCCCCGTTCCCCGCCCTTCATCGCTATACCCGAGCGTAACCATCGGGCTTTCTTGATTCTTATCAAGCAGGTTTCGTTAGCAGGCTTTCTAGAATGGTCACGCCAAGCAAAGAGGAAGCGACCATGTCAGAGACCTTCACCAAGAGCATGGCCAGGAATATCTACTTTGGGGGGAGCGTGTTTTTCTTCCTGGTGTTCCTGGCCCTGACCTATCACACAGAGCAGACCTTTCCAGAACGCAGCAACGCCTCGGAGATGACCGAGTCGGTGGTGCGCGGTAAAGCCGTCTGGGAAAACAACAACTGCATCGGCTGCCACAGCCTGCTGGGTGAGGGGGCCTACTTCGCGCCTGAACTGGGCAATGTGTTCACCCGGCGTGGCGAGGACGCGGCCTTCAAGCCCTTCCTGCACGCCTGGATGAAGGCGCAACCCCTGGGTATTCCAGGGCGTCGGGCGATGCCGCAATTCAATCTGACCGAGCGGGAAGTGGACGATATGGCGGAGTTCCTCAAGTGGACTTCGAAGATCGATACCAACGACTGGCCACCAAACAAGGAGGGCTGATAGATGAACATTGCCAACCCCCATCTGAAATTCGCCTCGCAAGCCGTGGCCAAGCCGTACTTCGTGTTTGCCCTGATGCTGTTCCTCGGGCAGATCCTGTTCGGCTTGATCATGGGCCTGCAGTACGTGGTCGGCGACTTCCTGTTCCCGCTGATCCCCTTCAACGTGGCGCGCATGGTGCACACCAACCTGCTGATCGTCTGGCTGCTGTTCGGCTTTATGGGCGCGGCCTACTACCTGATACCCGAGGAAGCCGACCGCGAGCTGCACAGCCCGTTGCTGGCGATGATCCTGTTCTGGGTGTTCGCCGCCGCCGGCGTGCTGACCATTCTCGGCTACCTGTTCGTGCCCTATGCGGGCCTGGCCAAGATGACCGGCAATGATCTGCTGCCGACCATGGGCCGGGAGTTCCTCGAACAGCCGACCATCACCAAGATGGGCATAGTAGTGGTCGCCCTGGGCTTTCTCTACAACATCGGCATGACCCTGCTTAAAGGGCGCAAGACCACCATCAGCATGGTCATGATGACCGGTTTGATCGGGCTGGCGGTGTTCTTCCTGTTCTCCTTCTACAACCCGGAAAACCTGGCGCGCGACAAGTACTACTGGTGGTTTGTGGTGCACCTGTGGGTGGAAGGCGTGTGGGAACTGATCATGGGCGCGATGCTCGCCTTCGTCCTGATCAAGGTCACCGGGGTGGACCGTGAAGTGGTCGAGAAGTGGCTGTATGTGATCATCGCCATGGCCCTGATCACCGGCATCCTCGGTACAGGTCACCACTTCTTCTGGATAGGTGCACCCGAGGTCTGGTTGTGGGTCGGCTCGATCTTCTCGGCGATGGAACCGATACCCTTCTTCGCCATGGTGCTGTTCGCCTTCACCATGGTCGGCAATCGGCGTCGGCAGCACCCCAACCGCGCCGCCACCCTGTGGGCCAAGGGCACGACCGTGACCGCGTTCTTTGGCGCTGGCGTGTGGGGCTTCCTGCATACCCTGGCCCCGGTGAATTTCTACACCCACGGTTCGCAGCTCACCGCGGCCCATGGCCACCTGGCGTTCTACGGGGCCTACGCGATGATCGTGATGACCATGATCAGCTATGCCATGCCACGCTTGCGCGGCCTTGGTGAAGCACCGGATGAGCGCGCGCAGACCGTCGAGATCTGGGGCTTCTGGCTGATGACCCTGTCGATGGTGGCGATCACCCTGTTCCTCACCGCCGCCGGTGTGGTGCAGGTACAGCTGCAACGCTGGCCCACGGATGGCACCGCGCTGTCGTTTATGAACACCGTCGACCAGATGGCCGTGTTCTTCTGGTTGCGCCTGGCTGCCGGGGTGGTCTTCCTGATCGGCCTGATCTGCTACCTGTACAGCTTCAAGCAGCGTGGCCGGGCCACGGCCCGCGACGAAGCCGCCCTGGCCATTGCGGCCTAAGCGGGGACATCCGTTAACTTTCGGCCCGGCTGGTAGAGCGGGCCGTTTTTGCATTGGTGGGGATGAGTGGTCGCAATACCTAGGGTGCGCCGTGCGCACCCAGGATGATGCAACCAGCGCTGGTGCGCACGGCGCGCTCTACGAAGCAGGCTTCAACAACCCATTGGGATATACGCATAAAAGAGGTGAAGCAGATGGCTTTTACCGTCGAAGTGGAAGAATGGGTGGGCAGCGTCTGGCACCGCTTTATCACCCGCCGCGCCAGCCCGGACTTTCCCGAGGCGCGGGTCGAACTGGCCAGCATGCAGCGGCCCCTGGCGTTGTTGTTCCGCGCCATGGGTGGTGCCAGCGGGGTCGGCGTGGAGGCCGCCAGCGCGCGCGATCTGCTGTTGCGGCGCAACCTGCTGCAACAGGTGGCCGGCACCTGCAAACAGATGCCGGTGGCCTGGTGCGATGCCAGCAACCTGCGCCTGCCGCCGAGCCTGGCGGTGTACCCCGAGGTCGCGCTGAATCAGGACCTCTACCGCTGGCTGGCGCTGCTCGCCGCACAAGCGGGGCCGATGCGCCACTGGGCGCGGGATAACCAGCGCTGGACCCAGCAACTGCTGCAAACCTATCCGGCCCTGCGCCCGCGCTACCAGCGCCTGGTCGAGGCTCATCTGCAGGTGCGCCCGGACCCCGGCTCGCTGGCCAAGGGCGAGGCCGAACTGGAGATCGCGCTCTGTCAGGCCCTGCGCGAACCAGGCAGCGTCGAGCATTTCCCCCGCAGCGAACGGGCACCCTGGCCGCTGCCGCTGTGGCTGTACCCGGCGCAAAACCTCGGCCAGCCCCAGGCCTGTGAGTTGGGCGAGGAGAGCGAAGGTAACCTGCTGACCCCGCCGGGCGAAAGCAAGGGTGGGCCCAAGCGCGCCAAGCGGGTCGAGGAAAGCACCAGCAAGGGCGGCCTGCTGATCTTCCGCCTGGAGAACCTGTTCAGCTGGTCCGAGCATGTCGAACTGGATCGCTGCACGGACGACAGCGAAGACCTGGACGCCGCGCGGGTCGCCGAGGACCTCGACGAACTGGCCCTGTCCAAGCAACGCCTGCGCAAGGGCGGCGGGCTCAAGTTGCACCTCGACCTGCCGCCGGCGGATGTCGACGATATTCCGCTGGGCGAAGGCATCAAGCTGCCAGAGTGGGATTATCGCAAGCAGAGCCTGCGCGAGGATTTCGTCAACCTGCAGATGATGCTGCCGCGCGGCAGCGAGGCGCAGCCGCTGCCCTTGCGTCTGGCTCCATTGGCCAAACGCCTGCGCCGGCAGTTCGAGCACCTGCGCAACGATCGCCAGTGGCTGCGTCAGCAGCCCCAGGGCTCGGAACTGGATATGCAGGCCTGGCTGGATTTTCATGTCGAGCGTCAGCATGGCCAGTGCGCCGAACGTGGCCTGTTTATGGAGCAGCGGCAAACCCGCCGCGACCTGGCCTGCCTGCTGCTGGCGGATGTGTCGATGTCCACCGACGCCCACCTGGACGACCAGCACCGGGTCATCGAGGTGATCAACGACAGCCTGCTGCTGTTCGGTGAAACCCTGTCGGCCCTGGGGGACGAGTTCGCCCTCTACGGCTTTTCCTCCCTGCGTCGCCAGCAGGTGCGCATGCTCGAACTGAAATCCTTCAAGCAGCGTTACGACGACAACACCCGTGGGCGCATTCAGGCGCTCAAGCCCGGCTACTACACCCGTATGGGCGCGGCCATTCGCCAGGCCACCGCGCTGCTCGGGGCCTGCAAACAGCGGCGCAAGCTGCTGCTGTTGGTGACCGATGGCAAACCCAACGACCTGGACCTCTACGAAGGCCGCTATGGCGTCGAGGACACCCGCGAAGCGGTGCTGCAGGCGCGGCGTCATGGGCTGTTGCCGTTCTGCATCACCATCGACAGCCAGGCGGGGGATTACCTGCCCTATATGTTCGGTGCCAATGGCTACACCCAGATCCGCCAGCCCCAGCAATTACCCCTGCGCCTGCCGCAGTTATATCGGCAGTTGACCCAGGTGTAGCCAGCCATCGCGACTGAGAGCGGGTGCGCGCGGCCTAGGCGGCCCCGCGCACCCTACGGCGGGGAGGGCCTTGGTGCGCACGTGGAGGATGGGTAGGGTGCGCCGTGCGCACCGATTGTCAGCAGAGGCACTTGGGGGGCTGCTCAGGCAATACTGCGCGGCAACCACACAATCATCACCGCACAAAACACCGTCAGGCCGATGCAGAACCACATAAAGCGCCGTTGCCGGCGCTCGCCCGCGCCGTCGCTCAGGGCTGGTAGAGGCATGCCGCAGTTATCGCACTCGGCTTCCCCGGGGGGATTGTCTTGCTGGCAATACAGGCATTTAGGCATGGCAAGCGCTCACGGGCGAAGACCGGCGTATCACTCGAACTGCTCCAGGCGCAGGCGATCGACAATAACGATCTGGCGGCCTTCCTGAGTGATGATTTCCTCATCGATCAGGCGGCGCATGATCCGCGAAAAGGTCTCCGGCTGGATCGACAGATGCCCCGCGATCAGCTGCTTGGCCATCGGCAGTTCGAAGTTGTTGCCCGCATCCGGCTGGCGCGCGAGCTGGGTGATCAGGTAGCGCACCACGCGGTGGGTGGCGTTTTTCAGCGACAGGGTTTCAATCTCGTTGACCCGCTGGTGCAAGCGCACGCAGAGCTTGCCGAGGAGGGCGAAGGTCAGTGACCTATTGCTCTGCAGCAGGCGCATATAGGTGCTGTTGGCGATGCGGTAGAGCTGGGTAGGACACACCGCCTCGGCCGAGGCGACGTAATTGGGTGTATCCATCAGCATCATGGCTTCGGCGAAGGTCTGCCGATTGCCGATGACCTCGAATACCTTCTCCTGCCCGTCCGGGGTCAGGCGGTAGATCTTCACCGCCCCGGCGATAACGAAATAGAACGAATGGGCCGGCTCGCCCTGACGGAACAAGGGCTCACCCTTGTCGATGCTGAGCAGCTGGCTGGTGCTCATCAGCTCATCCATCTGCTCTTCGTTCAACGGCTCGAACAAGTGGTGATTGCGGAGAATCTGGTGATGAACGCGGTGAAGCACCATAAAACACATCCTGATTGTTTGGCTTGAAGCCTAGAACGGCCTGGAACCCGGCCTGTGCGCGACAGACTGAAGGCGGGGGTCTGTTGTGGGCAACGCAGTACTAGCCGGCGGTTGCAATCCAATGCTGTACGGGCAGCGCCAGGGGCGCGCTGGCAGCGTGCGGATAATCGCCGCTGGCGGCCGGCAGCGTGGTGGACGCCAGACTCAGGGCAACACCACTGGCCAAAGCCAGTCCCGAGGCGAGGACCAGGTAGCAGGCGATCAGTTGCAGAACGTTTTTCATGGAGACTCCCGGCATGGCGCTCATGGGCTGGTATGGGGTTATGGATAGCTATCCCTGCTTACCCAGAGCAAGCCGCATGCCACATGCAACTCATTGAATTTAAAGGTTTTAATGGGTTGCTATGGTAATTATGACCATGGCCAATCAGGGTTATAAATACCTTTATGGTCGTTATGACCACAAAGCAGCTGGCGCACTGCTCACTCCGCCGCTTGGGAGGGCAGCGGTTCGCGGGCCATAGGCTGGGCTTGGGTGTTGCGCGGCTGGGAAAAATCGCTGGCGATAATGCGGCTCATGTCCGCGAACAGCGCATCGGCTTCCTCCGCGCTGCAGTCTTCCCGGTAGCGTTTGCGCAGGCCATAGCTGCTGAGGGTGATATGCACTCCGGCACTGATGCCATGCTGAGCCAGACAGGCGCTGACGCAGTGCAGGGGGCAGCCGTCGATGGCCAGGATCGGGCGGCTGGAGCAGGCCTTGCTGACCAGCGCCTGGACATTGCCGCCGACGCCGGCAATGCAGGACATTTCCGCCAGGCCGGCACGATCCAGACGCACGGCCAGGGTATTGGCCAGTTGCGCCACGTTGGAGCAGCCAGAGCAGGAGTAGACCAGGGGGAGAGTTGTCTTGGACATTACGCGTGTCCTCCGGCGTCAAGAGTCTGCCCAGTTTGACCAGGGTGCGGCAGCTGACGTTGACCAAAGTCAATTCTGCCCATGCAGGCTCCTAGTCGTAGTTAATCAGCTCTTGCAGGTCGATGATTTCGATGTTGCGGCGCTGTACGGCAATCACCCCCGAGTCGATCAGGCGGTGAAGAATGCGCGAGAACGTCTCCGGCTGGATGCCCAGCCTTGAAGCGATCAGGCGTTTCGGCACATCGAGCATGATCACCCCGTTGCCTTCCTCGTGGGCCTGGGCGAGAAAACGCCTGACCCGGTGACAGGCGTTGGCCAGGGTCAGGGTGTCGATCTCGTTCAGGCGCTGGTGCAGGCGAATGCTCAGGGTGGCGAGAATGTCCAGGCAGATGCTCGGGTGTTCTTCCAGCAGGCGGCGGTATTGCGTGCCGTGCAGGCTGGCCACCTGAGAGGTTTTCAGGGCAGTGGCGCTGACCGGGTACTGCGCCACACCGGTGAACAGCAGCGCTTCGGCAAAGGATTCGCCGGCGCGGATGATCTCCACCAGTTTTTCCTGGCCGTCGCAGACCACACGATGCAGCTTCACCTGGCCGCTGAAGACGAAAAAGAAGCGCTCGGCCTTGTCGCCCTGGTGGAACAGCGAAGCGCCCGTCGCCAGGCGCTTGAGGTTGGCCGAGGCGCACACCTCCTGCAACGCCGCCTCCGGTAGCCGGCTGAACAGGTGGTGACGGCGCAACTGTGCGACAAGTGACGGTTCGGTCAGCATGGTGTCTCCCAGGATGCCGCTCGGGATTGCTCGGGACTGCATGCTAGGAGGCCTAAGGGCGTCACTTCCTTGATTTCAAACAAGTCCGGGCGCGACGGCCCGTATGGCCAGCTAGAAGGGCACATCCGCCCTCTGTCGGCGCGGCTCAACTCCAGCCCCAGAACTGCAACCACCAGCCATAGCCGACCCCGGCCGAACCCAGCGCCAGACAACCGAACGCGGCGAGGCGACTGAGCCCACGCGCGCCATGGCGGCCCAGCACCTGCCAACCCAGCCACAGACTCCAGGTAATCGCACCGGCGAGCAGGCCCGCGCGGGCCGGCTGCACCCAGGCCAGGGCCAGGCCTTCGTAGCGCAGCAGCTTGACGGTGGTGGCGCTTAGACCGAGAAACAGGCCACTGGCACCGAGCGGAATCAGGCTCAAGGCCAGGTGCTCGAACACATTGCCAGTGCGCGACACCAGCGAGGCCGCGGCCCGTAGCAGCAGCCACAAACCGCCACCGAGCAGCAGCGCGCTGGCCGCCAGGTAAAACAGGATCAGCAGGCCATCGAGCCAGCTGAACAGGTCGTTGGCCTGCGGGTAGTGGGTCAGCAGCCACCAGGGCGCATCGGCCTGCAGCAGCCAGTAGCTATCGTGCTCGACCAGCCAGGTCGCCGCCATCTGCTTCAGGCTGACGAACCAGGGGCTGACCGTCCATCGAAAGGCCCCCATGGCCAGGCCGATTACGCCGAACAGCAACAGGCTGCTGTCCCAATGGCTGGCGTGCTGCGGTCCGACGATCAGCACTTCAGCGTTCGGCGAGCGCGCGCTCAGCCTCACCGCGCCGCGCTGTCCGCTGCAACGCCCGCAGGCGTGACAGTCGGCTGCGCCCCGCATGCGGCGGATATCCAGCAGCGGCGCGCAGTTGGGCGGCGGCTGGCGCGGCGGCGGATTGTCCAGCCAGCGCTGCTCATCGACCCGGTAATACAGGGGTGCCAGGCGGGCGAGGAGGGCGAACACGCCGCTGACCGGGCACAGATAACGGCACCAGACGCGCTTGCCGCGACCATAGAGAAAGCCCACCAGCATCGCCGCCAGGGTCGAGCCGCCGAGAATCAGCAAGGCCGCCTGGGCGTAGTCGTAGACGCTGATCAACTGGCCATAAACAGTGGTGAGGATAAACGCCAGGGTCGGCCAGCCGCCCCAGCGAATCCAGCGCGGGGTGCCGCGGCCCAGCCCGCGCCAGCTGATCCATTCGCTCAGCGCGCCTTCGGGGCACAGCACCCCGCACCAGAGTCGGCCGAACAGCACGATGGACAGCAGCACGAACGGCCACCAGACGCCCCAGAAAATAAACTGGGCGAGCAGCGTCAGGTTGTCGAGTATCCGCGCCTGGCTGGACGGCAACGGTAGCAGCGCCGGCAGCACCAGCAACAGACCATAGAAGGCCACCACCGCCCACTGCACGCCACGAATCAGCCGCCCGTGACGACGCAGGGCATCGCCCAGGTCGCCGAGCAGGGCATTCAACTGGCGCATGGCGACACGGCGGGCGAACTGCGCCACTCGCAGACCCGGTAACCGCTCAGGATGGAACCCAAGCAAGCTGACATGGCGAACTCCGCTGCGCCGCGGCCTGAGGGATCAGTAACCGCCTTTCTTGCCGATGCCGGCGTAGGTGAATTCGTAGCTGAGTTCGCAGCGCTCGAACCAGGGGGCGACGCCGGTTTCCTTGTCGATGTGGCGACCGAACATGGCGTGGCCGCCAGTGGGCGGCAGGAGGCTGTAGGTCAGGTGGTACTTGCCCGGGCCGAACAGCTTGAGGTTGTCGCCATAGTGCGGGCCATCGTTGGCCACCATGGCGTGGAAATCGCCCTTGAGTGCCTGCTCGCTGCCTTCCTTGCGCAACACGAAAGCGACGTGCAGATAGGGCACAAAGCTGCCTTCCGGAAAGCCGTTGGGGTTGCTTTTCAGTGCGCTGATATCGGCTTCCAGGTGCACATCGGAGTCGGCGGCGGGGCGCATCATGCCCGGTGGGTCCATCTCGATCGGTTGCAGATACAGCGCCCCGACCTCCAGACCACCGCATTGCTGGGGCTCACCAATCGGGTATTCCTTGGCCTGGGCACATGCAGCGACCAGCACTAGGGCGAGCGAGAAAGGCAGTTGTGCGCGCATCGACGATTTCCTCTGAGCATTGGCTTGGATGGGGCCTAGCTTAGGGATACGCGATTTAAACAATAATGATTTTCATCAAGATTGATCTTTGCCGGCAAGATAATTGGCCAGATCAGCATCCGTGCATGTATTTCGTGCCGGGGCAGGGCATCAATGACTCTGCCGCACCACCTCGATACGAAACTGCGGCTCATAGGGCGGCACATTGCATTCGATGATATCGCCCGGTGCCACCTGCAGGTGCACGCCGACTATATCGGCGCGGATCGGCTGCTGGCTGACGCAGCGATCGACCAGCACCGCCGTGCGCACCTGCTGGGCACCCAGGCTGGACAGATAGGCGCAGGTGCGCAGCAGCGAATGACCCTGGTAGAGCACATCATCAATCACCAGCAGCTGGGTATTGGCCAGGTCCAGGGCTGCCAGTTCGGCGCTTTCGGTCAGCGCCGTATGGGCATGCAGCACGCTGAGATCGTCGGCGTAACGCTTGACCTTGAGGGCAAACAACGGCAGTTCGGGCTGCCCGCTCAGCAGCGCCAGCTGTTGCTGCAGCATGCGCGCCAGGGGCTCGCCGCGGCGCAGTATGCCGACCAGGGCGCAGGGCCCAGGCGGCAGCAGAGCCAGGGCCTGACGTGCCATATCGCGGATAACCTGTTCGAGTTCTGTGCTGTCGTACAGACACAAGCGCTGCACCTTGCTGGGGCTTGAACTGGGCATGGACTTAGTTCCCTTGGGCAATTTCTTGGCGGGTGACGGGGAGTAGGGCGGGGAACTCTTCTGGGGTCAGGGTTTCCTTTTCCAGCAACAGCCGGGCACCTTGTTCCAGCTCGTCGCGGCGGCTCTGCAGTAGGCTCTTGGCCCGCGCGTAGGCCTCTTCAATCAGGGCCTTGACGCACAGATCGACCTCGCGAGCGGTCTGCTCGGAATAATCCTTTTCGCGCAGGCTGATCGCCTGTTCCCCCAGATAACTGGCGCTCTGACGCTCCAGCACGGCCTGGCCGAGTTCGCTGCTCATGCCGAAACGGGTGACGATCTGCCGGGCGATATCGGTGACCTTGGCCAGGTCGTCGGCCGCACCGGTGGACACTTCATCGAACACCAGATGTTCGGCCGCACGCCCGGCCAGCAACACCAGCATGCGGTCCTTGAGCTCGCGCAGGGTGATCAGGAAGCGGTCTTCGGTGGGGCGCTGCAGGGTATAACCGAGCGCACCGACTGAACGCGGAATGATCGACACCTTGTGCACCGGGTCCATGCCCACCAGGCTGGCCGCCGCCAGGGCGTGCCCCATTTCGTGATAGGCCACCACCTCACGCTCATGGGGCTGCAGCAGGCGGCCGCGGCGTTCGCTGCCGATCACGATGCGTTCAACCGCTGCAGTGAAATCGGCCATGTCCACCGCCTGTGCGCCGCGCCGGGTGGCGACTATGGTGGCTTCATTGACCAGGTTGGCCAGGTCCGCCCCGGAAAAACCGGTGGTCATCCCGGCGATGCCTTCGATGTCGAGGTCCGCGCCGGCCTGGATGCGCTTCAGATGCACCTTGAGAATGGCGACGCGGCCGCGCCTGTCCGGGCGGTCGATAACGATCTGCCGGTCGAAGCGGCCAGCGCGGAGCAGGGCGGGGTCGAGCACCTCCGGGCGGTTGGTGGCCGCCAGAAGCACCACGCCTTCGCGGGTATCGAAGCCGTCCAGTTCGGCCAGCAACTGGTTGAGGGTTTGCTCCTTCTCGTCGTTGCCGCCAAAGGAGCCGGCCCCGCGCATCTTGCCCAGGGCGTCCAGCTCGTCGATAAAGATGATGCACGGCGCGGCCTTGCGCGCCTGCTCGAACAGATCGCGAACCCGCGCGGCACCGACGCCGACAAACATCTCGACGAATTCGGAACCGGAAATCGAGAAGAAAGGCACCCCAGCCTCACCGGCCACTGCCTTGGCCACCAGGGTCTTGCCGGTGCCGGGCGGGCCAACCAACAGGATGCCCTTGGGAATCCGCGCGCCCAGACGGCTGTACTTGGGCTGATCCTTGAGAAAGGACACCACTTCGAGCAGCTCGGCCTTGGCCTCGTCGATGCCCGCCACGTCGTCGAAAGTCACCCCGGTATCGCGCTGGACAAACACCTTGGCCTTGGATTTGCCGACATTGACCATGCCGCCAAAACCCTGCTTGGCGGCCAGGCCACGAAACAGAAAGGACCAGAAGGCGAAAATCAGGATAAAGGGCAGCAGCCAGCTGAGCAGATTACTGAGCACGCCGTCTGCGCGGGTACCGCTAAAACTCACCTCAGACTGCGCCAGGGCTTCAGCCAGATCGGGCTCGACGCGAATGGTGCTGAACAGCTGACGGTTGTTGATCGGTTCCTTGAGCTTGCCGCTGATCTGCTGCTGTTCGATGCGCAAGTCGCTCAGTTTCTCTTCCTTGAGCAGGCGCATAAATTCGCTGTAGGCAATCGGCTCAACCGCGCTGCGGGCACTCCACCAGTTCTGAAATACCAGCAGCAGGCTGAAGGCCACAAGGAAGAACCAGAGGTTCCATTGATGCTGCTTATCCATGCTGCTGGTCCTCGAGAAGATCTCGTCGACTGCCTTTCTAGCGCAATGCGGCCGAGCCTGCATTGATACCCGTCAACCCGCAGGCCAGTCTCGGCTCAGACTAGGGCACTTCGGCAGCGCCCTGAGCCAGTGGTTTGAAGCGCGAGTGACGCATCAGCTCTTCGGTGCTGAGCAGCTGCTGATAGCGTCGCCCGCGGATGATCCAGGTGGGATAACCGGTGATCTTCTCTTCGATACAGGCCCGGGCCAGCACGCCTTTGCGACCGTTCGGCGAGCACTCGACATAGGGCAATTGCTCGGCCGCAGGGCCAAACAGGCTTTTCTGTTCCTGGCAGGCCGGGCACCAGAATGCACCGTAGAATTTTGCCTCGCTGCGCTGCAGGTGGTTGGCCAGGGCCAGCAGTTGCGGATCGGCACGCGGGGAAAACAGATCGCTGTAGTAGAGATGCAACACAACCACAGCCAGCAAGGCCGTCACGCCACTGCGCAGCAACCAGTTTCGCCAGTCGGTCACGGTCGCCGACTTCGGCCAGATCTGGCTGGCCCGCAGGAAAAACGCCGTCAGCAGCGCCAGCGACAGCAGACACCAGGCGCAGAAGGCCGCCAGCTCTATCCAGCCGACCAGCGTCAGGTAGAGGCTGATGACCAGACCGACCAGGGCAATCAGCCATAGCCGCCGCCAGCGCTGCAAACGGTTCGGCTGTCGCCAGGCATGCACCGCCAGCACCGCATAGAGGGCAAAGCCCCAGAGCGCCAGTGGCACGCCCAGCACCCTTGACCAGCGGCTTTGCTGAATCAGCTGACAAGACGAGCCCTGATCACAAAAGGCCGGTGCCGCATCGCTCAGGGCAGCGAACGAGAGGTATCCGCTGAGCAGCATGCCGGACAAGGCCAGCAGCAACAGTATCCAGTCCGGTGCAGCCGCCCGGGTTTTCTCGACACCGACCCGATCCGTTGCTGCGGAGCGGTGAAGTTTCTTGCTGGTATGTTTACGCATGGGCCAGGTCGATATTCAGAGGGTTCAATTAGCAGGCTAGCACTGGGGCTTTCAGCCTGACAATTTTGTTCGGTAGGCTCAAGCAAGGGCTGAATTGAACATAACAGCCATTTACACGCAGCAGGATCCACGGCCCGTAGCCTGACCCGATACTTCGTATAATGTATATTATGTTAAATAGACTGTGTGGTGACCAATACGAGATGCGTTTGCCTAGCCCGCGTCTACCAAAAGGGGAATAACAGCGTGATACAGGTATCCCCATGTCGGAATGCCGTGCATCAACAGAACCGTGCCTTTATGGGCAAGACCGGAATCGACATAACGAACCGTGACCGGTATGTGAGCAGCCGTATATGCCGGAAGCTCGATCTCCTTTTGCAAGTCTCTGAATTCTTCCCAATGGGTCCTATCGGTCATTAGTCGCTCCACTGTGCCTCGAATGAATAGGTCATGCTGATAGGCTAACTACCCGCTGCAAGCGTCCAGACCGCTAATAAGAGCATGGCCAGCAATATCAGGCAGCCGAGCAGAAATAGCCGCAGGCGCATAGGCACGTAGTTCGAGCCTACATGCACATATGCGTGTGCGTACCGACTCAGAACGAACAGCCAGGCCAGCACAATGGCAATCGCACCAGCCGCATTGATATTGAAGAGAAGCAGGCAGAGTACGTAAAACAGAATTGGCGCTTCAAACTGGTTGGCTATGTTGTTGGATACCTTGACGACATCCTCTGGCCAGACCCGATTATCCAAAGCAGCTTGCTGACGGTTTACCTTGCCTGACCTGACAGCGCTGGCCTTTCTGACCCCAAGCACGATGTACATGATCAGGGTCAGCAGAATCTGCGCCAAGACGGGCCATAAAATGTGGTTGGAGTTCATTGAGCCGCCCTCCTCTGCGAGCCTGTTATTGGCGAATCAATGCCTGCTTTGCGCTGTTCTTCTCGACGACGTCTGACCTCAAGAAGAACAGGAGGCACCAGCAAAAGCAGTCCCAATCCGAATCCGGCAACGCCTATATTGATGCCCCCCAGGATAGTAACTTCGCTACCGTCAGTGTGTACCATCGAGCCTCCATAGAATCCTCTCAGTACAAATGCTAGGAGGAACCCACCCGTCACCAGCGCGCTAGCCACGGCTGGTAGCAAAATCTCCTTTCTTATCCAGATGAGCCAGAGACATCCCGCGCCAATCAGCGTGTTGGTAATGAGCTGCCAAACATTGTGCAACCGTGCGTGGGCGGGCCACTGCGTATTCCATATATGGGTTTCATTGACCTCCAGGTAAGGGACTCCGACGGCGTAAAGAAAAATACACAGCGTGATCATTATGCGTGCGGTCATGGCTGCAGCACCCTCTCATAGGTAAATAGGTGATTCCGGTTGGCTAATATGACTAAGCGAGCTAAAATGGACGCTGTCAATATAGGAGCGCAAATGGACGCCGTCAATTTGAAAAACCCAGACAAACGTACTGCAGGACAAAAGCACGGTGACTTGCGGACGGCATTGCTGAGTGAGGGCTTGGCATTGCTTGATAACGAGGGCATCGCAAGCGTCACTATCCGTGCGGTAGCCCGCAACGCCGGGGTTGCGCATTCAGCACCAGCTAATCATTTCCCGTCACGAAGTGCGATGTTGACTGCTATCGCCGCGATGATTTTTGCTGAACTGGCAGACATGAGCGTTGCGGCAGTCGCCGGTATGGATGATCAACCGGAACAAGCTTTACAGGCCTTCGCCGATACCTGGTTCCAATTTGCTTTCGACCACCCCAACCGATACCAGCTGCTATGGCAGCGCCAATTGGTGTGCCATGAAGATCCCGGGTTGGAAGGCGAGATGAATCGCGTCTATTCAACGCTGCTTTCAATACTGCAGCGCAACCAGATAGACCGCCGCGTTGATGCAGAGACAGATGCCATTGCGATATGGTCGATGATTCATGGGTATATCAGCATGCGGCTCGACGGCAACCTCGTGGCTGCCAACGATAGCGTTAGCAACCTTCCACGAAACAAAGCAATTTTGCTGTCTCTGATCGATGGCATTTACGGTCGTGACTAATAAGCCTGATCAGTCTGTGTTCGATCGGCAAACCTACTCAGACCGTGCAGATCGTTCGCCATGAGCTGCGGCGCAGTTCTGATCTGAGGAAAGGTATGGTTGTGCCTGCGGATAAGCGCCGGTCTTAATCTGGCATTTATCTTCCCATGGATATCCCCTCCATCGGTGCCAACAATCAGTTTAGCGAGAGTGTACTAGAGAGGTGTCCATACACCGTCGACAGCCGGCGCAGATGCCTGGACTCCGGATGTGTTAACAGCCACAGCTCCGTCTGGCACTCGTCAAGCACATCCGTCAGCTGCACAAGGTTCGGGGCGGACTTCGCTAGGAAAAGTGGCACGATACCCACGCCAAGACCCAGGCTGATCAACTCAATCACGGTCAGGATGCTGTTGACCCGATAAGTCGGCGCGACCTTGGGGAAATGTCGTTTGCGCCACAGTACCGATGGGTGTTCGGGCAACGCGTCGTCCGGGGCCACCCAAGGCACCTTGCCTGCCTCGACATCGGCGTAGCGCTCAATGCCCCCATTCTTCGCAGCGAACAACGCCACCCGAATGGGACCTACATGCTTGCCCACCAAGTGTTGCGGTGGCCGCTTGGTGGCGCGCACCGCAATATCTGCATCGCGGCGTGTCAGGCTGGCCAGCTCATTGCCGGTGTGCAGCTCAAAGCCCAGCAGAGGATGCAGTGCCCTGAGCTCCTTGAGCGCCGGTGCCACAAGACCATGCAAGATCGTATCGGTCGTGGTGATTCGCACAGTGCCAGAAACGTCTTCGGGTCGCAGCTGAGCTGCTGACCGCGCTGATTCGAGCGCAGCTTCCAACTGCTCAGCATGTTCAGCCAATGACTGCGCCAGTTCTGAAGCTTGATACCCCGTACGCGACCGCTCGAACAGTACATGCCCGAGACCACGCTCGATACGCTGCAACGTGCGGAACACCGTGGAAGCGTCCACAGCCAGCCGCTCGCCTGCATCGGCCAGCGTGCCAAAGCGAACCAGAGCCAGCACTGTCTCCAGATCGGCCGCACTCAGCTTGTATTGCGTTGATGCAACCATGACTTGTAGATATGCCTATTTCGATTTCTTATTCGAAACCATACATTCCCACCGTCGCCCACTCAATGGAAACATGCAATGAACCTGACCGTTAACCCCGGCACCTTGCCTTACGGCGTTACGCTGCTTCGCATCAGCCTCGGCGTGATGTGGATTGCCCATGCACTGTTGAAGCTGTTCGTCTTCACCCTGCCGGGTACCGCACAGTTCTTCGCCAGCGTTGGCTTCCCGGGCTTCCTGGCCTATCCAGTGGTCGCCGCCGAACTGCTAGGCGGTCTGGCGTTGGTGTTTGGCATCTACGCACGTCAGGTATCGCTGGCGCTGGTTCCTGTCATGGCGGCGGCCGCATGGGTGCATCTGCCCAACGGCTGGCTGCACACCAGCCCAGACGGTGGTTGGGAGTACCCGGTGTTCCTGACCGCCGTATCCATCGCCCTCTGGCTGATCGGTGACGGAGCGATGGCGGGCCCGGCGCAGCAACCGCTTCGTTCCCACCCTTTGAGGAGATACCCGTGCCTGACACATTCATCCTGGTCAGCCACAAGCTGTGCCCCTACGTTCAGCGCGTTGCGATAGTCCTCTCAGAAAAAGGCATTGCCTTCGAGCGCGTTGACATTGATCTGGCCCATAAGCCTGACTGGTTTCTAAAGGTCTCACCAATGGGTAAGACGCCTGTGCTTCTCGTCAAACACCAGCCGATCTTCGAGTCGGCGGTGATCTGCGAGTACCTTGACGAAACCGTATCGCCGAAAATGCATCCGCAAAATCCCCTGGAGCGCGCCCGGCATCGTGGCTGGATGGAGTTCGGCTCAGCAGTGCTGAATGCCATCGGTGGGTTTTACAACGCGCCTGACGAGGAAACGCTCTCGGCCAAGGCCTCTGATATCCGGGCCAAGTTCGAGCAGATCGAGGTCGAGCTGTGCACTGGGCCGTACTTTGCCGGAAAGAGCTTCACGATGGTGGATGCGGTATTCGGGCCGGTATTCCGCTATTTCGACGTGTTCGAGCAGTTTGAGGACTTTGGGTTCTTCGCTTGCACGCCCCGAGTTCGCGCCTGGCGTGCGGCGCTGGCCGCAAGGGCCTCGGTTCAGGGCGCTGCCGGTCCGGATTACCCGGCATCGTTGCGTGCATTCCTGCTGGCACGCAAGAGCGCTCTGTCGAACCACATACCCCCTCCCCCGCATTTTCCCGAGTACATCCTGCCAACATGACAGTTGAAGCTTTGCCTGCGAAGCCGCTGGTCTCAGATAGCGGTTCTTTCGTGCGCATATGGCTGCGCTAACACAGCAAGCCGTTGAGGTAGCGATGAGCCAAAGGATCGCGGCTGCGTTCAAACAGGGCATGTGCAGGGCCGCTTTCCAATACGCAGCCGCAGCCATCCCGCACCCAGCACACCGCCACATGGTCGGCTAGGCGCCTTGCCTGGGCCAGGTTGTGGGTCACCATCAACAACGTGTAACGCCCCTTGAGGCTGTCGATCAGTGCTTCAACCGTGGCACTGGCAATCGGATCCAGGGCGCTGCAGGGCTCGTCCAGCAACAGCGCACTCGGCTGCAAGGCCAGGGCGCGGGCGAAGCACAGGCGTTGCTGCTGACCACCAGACAGCCCCAGCGCCGGTTTATCCAGCCTATCGCGCACTTCAATCCATAACCCCGTGGCCTGCAGGGCTTGCTCCAGACGCTCTTCCAGTTCGGCCTTGTTGCGCACCCCATGCTCGCGCAAGGCAAAGCGAATGTTTTCGGCAATGCTCAAGGGAAAGGGGTTGGGTTGCTGGAACACCATGCCGATCTGGCGGCGCAAAGCCTGTACATCTTCGGCTCCGCTCAAGACATCCCGGCCGTCGATCAGCACACGTCCGCTGACCCGTGCACCTGGCACCAGATCACTCATGCGATTGACCGCTGAAAGCAGGCTGCTCTTGCCGCAGCCACTGGGGCCGACCAGGGCCATCAGCTCCCCAGGGGCGACTGCCAATGAAGCGCCTTGCAGCGCGACCTGACCGGCGTAATGCACGCTGAGGTTTTCAATCTGAATGGAGGGTGGCACTTGCATGACTTATCTCGCAAAGGCTGCCGGCCGACGCCCCAGGCGCCATGCCAGCAATTGAATAATCAGGGCCAGGCCCAGCAGCACCATAGCCGTAGCCGCCGAAGCCGGGCTGCCGCCCGATACATTCATGGCCAGGTCGTAGATATGCACGGCCAGGGTGCGCCCCGAGTCGAATACACTCTCAGGCCAGCGCATCACATAACCGGCGGTAAACAGCAGCACGGCCGTTTCCGCCAGGGCACGCCCCGCACTCAGCACCAGAGCAGCCGCAATACCCGGTGCGGCAAAGGGCAACAGGATGCGCCTTAGGTAACCAGCGCGGGAAATCGCCAAGCCGACAGCAGCTTGGCGATAGCTGTGCGGACAGTCGCGCAGGGCCTGCTCGCAGCCCCGAATAAACAGTGGCAAAACCATACAGGCCAGAGTGCAACCACCAGCTAGGAGGGAGTAGCCCCAGCCTAGTTCGACCACGAACACACAGTGCCCGAACAAGCCGAACACAACCGAAGGTACGGTGCCCAGGCCATCGAGGGCCCACTGCAGCGCCAGATTGGCACGGCTGTCAGGGCGCAGCTGCTCCACCAGAAACAGTGCGGTACCCAGGCCCAAAGGCACGGCAATGGCTAAACAGATCAGCAGGACCCAGAGCGTGGATAGAATGATCGGGCCAATCCCCCCGCTCCGTCCGGCCTGCTCGGGCGCAGTGCTGAAAAAGCTCCAATCCAGATGACTGAAGCCCTCGGCGAACAAGGTCAGCAGCAGGCTCAGCGGTGCCATAGCCAGCAGCAGGGCCAGACTCGCCAGGGCATAACCGCGCCAACGTTCCTGCAGGTTCATGAGCGACTTCCATATAGGCGTGCCAGGCCCATCAGCAGCAGGGCCAGGACCAACAGCACCCAGCCACTGACGTACAACGCCTGCAGGTGAAGACCTGTGGCATAACTCATCTCCAGGGCGATGTTGGCTGTCAGGGTACGCACCGGGTCGAAGATCGAACCTGGCCACCGCACCACATTGCCGGCCACCATCAGCACCGCCATGGTTTCACCCAGGGCGCGCCCCAGTTGCAGCAGGATGGATGGCCACAGCCGTGGCCAGGCCGCGGGCAGCAGTACCCGGCGAATCGCTGCCCAGTGCGACACACCCAGACACAGAGCCGCCGGCAGATGACGGCGTGCGCTTTCACGCAGGATCACATCGGCCTGCACCATCAGCAGCGGCAGAATCATCAAACCAAGAACGAGACCTGCCGTGAGCAGGCTGGCGCCCGGTGGAAACCAGTTGTTAAGCAGTGGCACCAGTACCACCAAGCCCCAGAGTCCATAGACCACGGATGGGATACTGGCCATAAGACCGAGCAGCGCCGAGTAGGCGCTGGCCAGTGGCCTTGGTGCGTAGAAGATCAGCCAGATGCTGACCAACAGGCCAGCCGGCACTGCCAACAGCAGGGCCAGCATGCTGCTCAGCAGGCTGGCTGCGAGCATGGCCTGCAAGCCGAATAACCCTTTGCTCGGCTGCCAGCTATTGCCAAGCAGATTGCCGGGCTCCTGTAACAGCGGCCAACTGGCCTGAGTCAGAAACACCAGAATCAGCAACAGGATCATGGCCGAAGCCAGGGCACACAGCAGGCTGAGCGAGCGCAGCAGACGGTCGGCGCTATCGCGCCGGAACAAATGCATGCTGTTGAACAAGATCGGCCACCTCGCTGGATTGGGCAAAGTTCAACAGTGCCTGGGTGCTGGCATCCGGCGCGCCGCGCACCACCAAGTTAAGGGTGCGGCTCAATGGGTACTGCCCATCACGCACGGCCTGACTCAATGCTGCTTGTCCGTCCAGGGCCAGCAGCTTAATGGGTACACCCTGCTGCGCTTCGTACTCGGCGCTGCCGATCGACACATAACCAATGGCCAACGGATTGCCCGCCACAGACTTGATGCCTTGCTGGTTGTCACCTATCACCAAGTCCGGCCGCACATCGCCGTTGTCGAGGTGGAAGTGCTGCAGAAACAGCTCCAGGGTCGAACGCCCTTCTGCCTTGTGCACCTTGATCACTGAACCTGCCGGGCCACCCAGAGCACTCCAATCACTGGCCTTGCCGGTGTAGATAGCGACCACCTGCTCGCCCGTGATCTGGGTCAGGGGGTTGCTGGCGTGCACGATCAGGGCAATACCATCGTCGGCGAGGGGATAGGCCTGCAGGTCTTTTTCCGTATCTGTCAGAGCACGGGAGGCCATACCGATGGAGGCCAGGCCACTACGCACATCCTGAATGCCACGTGAGGTTCCGCCCGATTGCACGTCCACGTGGATATCAGGGTTCAACGCCTCAAAACGCTTACCGATGTCCGCCATCAATGGGGCGATGGTGCTTGAGCCCGAGACACTGATGATCTGCTTCTGCTCTGGTGAACAGGCACTGAGCAGCAGGACAGAGCAGGCAACGGCACACAACTTCTGAGTCAGCATCCCGTTCTCCTCAGCAGCAGCTGGCCGCAGTCCCAGGCGCAGCGCCCTGATCGAATGGCAGACCACCACCACAGCCCTCGAACAAACCGAAGTGCCGGCTGAAGTCGCCGATAAACTCGAAATGCGCAGCAAAGCGGCTGTCCTTGAGCATGCGCCAGGTATTGCCGCACACAGGGAACACCCGGCCCGTTTCGATACGGTGGTGTTTATCCAGCACAAATGCCGTGGGCGCACCGGCAATGCTGCCGCGATAGATCACGGCCTGGCCGTAGTCCTCGCAAGCCGGCTCCAGACCATCGAGCTTGAACAGCCGGTAGGTGGCGGAGAAGAAACGGGCATCGCCTAGTTTTTCCGCCAGCACCGGATCACTGATGCTGATGGGCTGATCCTCCACCAGGCGTGGGTCGGCAAAGCCATGCCGGCGGGCCAGGTTCTCGAAGTCATTCCAATACAGGGCACCGCCCAGGCACTCCCCGTACAACACCTCATCCTGGCGCAACTCGTCAGCCAGACGGCGATCCGCATAGACATCGGAGAAGTACAACTCGCCGCCCGGCTTGAGCAGGCGATAAGCCTCGCGCAACACGCTGTCCTTGTCGGGTGACAGATTGATCACGCAGTTGGACACGATCACATCGAAGCTGGCGTCGGCTAGGTCCAGTGCCATCAGGTCCTCGATATAGCCGTGGCGAAATTCCACATTGGCGTAGCCGAACTGCGCGGCATGGTAATCCAGATGGGCATTGGCCACCGCCAGCTGCTCGGCGGTCATGTCCACGCCGAGCACGGAGCCCTCGGCTCCGACCAGTTGCGCTAGGACATAACAATCGCGGCCCGAGCCACTGCCCAGATCAAGCACCCGGCATCCCTCCAGCAGGGCCGGGGCGACCAGGCCGCAGCCGTAATAACGGGCGCTGACTTCGTGATGAACCTTGGCCAACAACGGCTTGAGCCAGTTCGGCATGCTGCTGGGATCACAGCAGGCACTGGTTTTCAGGTCGCCACTGTTCTGCAGGACCTTGCCGTAATAGTTTTGTACCGACTCGTGCATGGAAAACCTCTTTTCGGGATGTCGATTGGCGAACAATGCGCGCCAACAAACAGGATCGAATACTGTTAACTACTAGATAAAAACAAAGGCTCTTTGTTACAGCGCTATAAGCGCTAACAAAGAGCCAAGAAAAAGATAAAAAAAGGGGGCCATGGCCGACACAGCCCCCAAGACGGGGAGGAAAGGAGCAACCCCTATTTTTCACTCCACGACGAGTGAAAGCTTAAAGCAGGCTAAGCGGGTACTCGACGATCAAACGAACATCGTCGGCGTCCCCGTCGATCTGGTTGGAAGAGCCGCGGTGCACGGCATGGCGAACGCGCAGGGACAAATCTTTGGCCGGGCCGCTCTGCACGATGTACTTGGCTTCCAGGTTACGTTCCCAATGTTTCTCGTTACGGGCATCGGCATCGAAGAAGCCACCACGGTCGTCCGCATCGGTGCTGTCGATATCGCTGCCGCGCACATAGCGCGCCATCAGGGTCAGGCCCGGCACGCCATAGCTGGCCATGTCCAGGTCATAACGCAGTTGCCAGGAACGCTCGCCCGGAGCGTTGAAGTCGGAATACTGCACCGAGTTGGCCAGGTAAATGCCATCGAAACCGATGTAATCGAAGCCGGCGTCATCGTCGATCTGCTGATAGGCCAGGGTCACTGCATGAGCACCCCAGGCGTACTTGCTGGCCAGCGACCAGTCGGTGTTGCCGATCTCACCTGCCAGCGCGCGGCCACGGTCGTTGGTGCGATAGACATTCAGATCAAAGCCCAGCGAGCGCTCGCTACCCAGGTCAAGGGTATAGGCCAGCCCTGCGTAATAGCGCCGCCAGGTGTCTTCGACCTGGGAACCGTACAGGCTGAGGGAAAGACTTTCCGCTGGTGCATAGGTCAGGCCCGCCCAACTGATCGAATCACCCACGTCGCCGGCATACTGAATAAGCAACTCATCATCCGAATTGCTGCTGTTGAACGCATTCATTGCCGTAATGTGGCCAGCGTCCAGGCTCACGCCCTCGATTTCCTCGCTGCTTAAGAAAAAGCCCGTGGCGGTTTCCGGCAACAGACGAGCATCGCCCGTCCCGACAACAGGGTTGGCGAATTGCTGCTCACCGTATTTGAGCACGGTGTTCGACACTCGCAGCTTGACCACCCCGCCCGCCTCGCTCCACTCCCGCTCGGGCTCGCCATCGCTGCCGATGGGGGCTAGCAAGGTCCCGGTGCGGCCACCGCCGCCATCGAGACGGATACCGAGAAAGCCATAGGCATCCACACCGAAGCCAACCGTACCCTGGGTAAAACCGGACTCAAAGAATCCCATGATCCCGTAGGCAGCCTCCTCGCGGTAACCGCTCTCCTGGCCGGATTTGTTCGCATTGGTGCCGGCACCATTGAAGCCGCCGTTGCGGAAATCACGGTTGAAATAAAAGGCGCGATTGAGCAGGTTGAAACTGCTGTCCTGGATAAAACCCTGCGCCTCCGATTGCTGGCTGGCCAGGGCCGTATGGCTGAAGGCTGCTGCCACAGCCAGGCCGCACAAACTGAGTGTAAAGCGGTGCATTGGATACCCCTCTTGCGTAGGCGATGCGCCACCTGTGGGTAGCGCTTGTTGTTGTGCCAATGCCAGCCACATCTTGCTGACCTACTTCGAGTCGGTATCCAGTGCTTTGTTACAACTCAGTATTTTTTGCCCAGCACCCATTTGTCTTCATCGCGATAGGCAATCAGTAACAGGCTGGCAGCGAAGATGATCAACGAGGGATAGAACAGCGCGTTGCTGCCCTCGAATACCCAGCTCCAGGGGTCGATAACCGACTGCATCACCGCCAGCAGCGACGCACCGTTGAGCAGAACCTCCAGCGGATATGCCCAGCGCCGGGCAAAGCCTACAACCACCGCCAGGCCGACCAGCATCTGCAGCACACCCGCTATACGCATCACGCCCTCGGCCGCGAGAAAGCCGAAGTAGAACTTGTTGGCCACCGCCATACCGTGCTCGACATTGAACACCTTGTCCGCGCCCCAGATCACCAGTAGCCAACCAAGCGAAATGCGCAGCAACAGCAGGGTCCAGTTTTTCATGCAATGTCTCCTTTAAGGGCCGACCTTCAAGCCGGCATAGGGTTAGGCCAACCCACAGGGTTGAGCAGTGATGGGGATTACGGCGCGCCGTGGTGGCGGGCGATAAAGCGACGATCGAGACGGTCTTTCCAGCGCCCCAGCAAGGCACCCTCTGCCGTCATGCCAGACCAACTGAGCAGGGCACCACCTTGGCCATCGGCCAATAGCGCCAGGGCGCGACGTTGTGGTTGAAAGCGCGTCAGTGGCTGGCCGGACAGTGCAGCGCCCAGGTTGGCCGCCAATACAGGGCCCTGGCGTACGGCATAGACACCGCTACGGGGAGTTGCTGTCAGACTGGCACAGTCACCGGCGGCAAATACATGGGGGTGTGAAAGACTCTGCAATGTCTGACCAACGCGCACGAACCCGCGCTCGTCGCAGTCCAGGCCAGACAGGGCAAGCCAGGGTAAAGCGCTGGCGCCAGTGGCCAGAATCACCCGGGTACCGCACCAGACAAGCCGATCACCGGAAACCAAGGCATCGCCATGAATTGAGTCGACGGCCACGCCCTCCTCGACCCTGACTCCGGCATCCGCCAAATGGCGCAAGGCACGCTGACGCAATGCACGGGGATGGCCGGCCAATACCCTGGCGCTACTCAACAAGGTCAGCTGTGGCACCTGGGACGCCACAGCCAACGCCAGCTCTACGCCCGCAGCGCCGCCGCCCAGAATGGCCAATGCCTGGGGAGCCTGTTGCCAGCGTTGCCAGCCCTGCAGAAAGCTGTCGAATGGCTTGACCGGCAGGATATCCAGCAGGCTCTCCCCCACTTGCGGTGCCTTGGGTATGGAGCCGAGATTGAGTGACAGCCAGGTAGCCGAATACTGCTTGCCATCAGCCAGTTCGACGCACCTGGCGGACGAATCCAACCTTTCGACCTGTTCCTGTAGCAACTCGACACCAGCTGTGGCGCAGAGAGCCTGCAATGGGATACGGCACTGCTCGGCGCGGTAACGGCCGGCCAGCAGCCCTGGCAACATGCCCGAGTACCAGGCATATGGCCCCGGACTGATCAGGCCGATGCGCCCTTTGGGTCGTTGGCCACTCATCCACAAGCGCAGCACGCCTAGATGGGCATGGCCTGCCCCCGCAAGCAACAGGTCGAATTGACCGTTCAAAGCGCTTTCTCGCTCACCTTGAGTTCAGCTTGAACGTCGGCTTTGCTCGCGCCAAGGTGCCAGTGATGGAAGCGTGCCACCCAGTTCAATACGCCCTGGGGGGCATGGGCACGTTTCCATTCGCCAGCCACACACTTGTTGGCTTCGGCCATAGTCGGGTAGATATGAATGGTGCCGAGGACCTTGTTCAGGCCGTAGCCCTGCTTCATCGCCGCCACGTACTCGGCAATCAGCTCACCGGCATGTTCGCCGACAATGGTCACACCCAGAATGCGGTCCTTGCCCGGTTCGGTCAGTACCTTGATATAGCCATGGGCGGCTTCGTCAGCGATGGCGCGGTCCAGATCGTCGATGCCGAAGCGGCTGACCTCATAACCGATGCCCTGCTCTTTTGCATCCTGCTCGTTGAGCCCGACGCGGGCCACTTCCGGGTCGGTAAAGGTAGCCCAGGGGATCACCCGGTAATCCACCTTGAAGCGCTTGAAGGTACCGAACAAACCATTGACGGCGGCAAACCAGGCCTGATGGGCCGAGGTGTGGGTGAACTGATAAGGGCCGGTGACATCGCCAACGGCGAAGATATTGGGGAATCGCGTGGCCAGGTATTCATCAACTTCCAGGGTGCCATTGGGGCGTACGGCCAGCTGTAACTCTTCGGCCCCGAAACCCTTGACGTTGGCCACCCGGCCTAGAGCCAGCAGCACCTGATCGAAGGTGATGCGCACTTCGCTGTCGTCGGCCAGGTTGAGACAGACCAGCTGCCGCTGGCCCTCGACCACTTCAAAGCGCACCGCTTTGTGCCGCAGGCGCAGATCCACGCCATCCTGACGCAGGTTGGCCATCACCGCCTCGCTGGCCTCCGGGTCTTCACGCACCAGCAGGCGCTCGGTCATTTCCACCTGAGTCACCGCGCTGCCCAAGCGCAGGAAGGCCTGAGCCAGCTCGCAACCAATCGGTCCACCGCCCAGTACCAGCAGGCGCTTGGGTTGCTCACGCAGATTCCAGACGTTATCCGAGGTCAGCGGCTCCACCTGTTCGATGCCAGGAATCTTCGGCACCAGCGGCCGCGCGCCAGTGGCGATCACGATGGAACGGGGCGTTAGCGTCTGGCCATTGACCTCCACCGTCCACGGTGAGGTGATCTTTGCTTCGCCCTCGATCACTTCCACACCCAGGCCGGTATAGCGCTCGACCGAATCATGGGGTTCGACATCGGCCACCACTCGCTGCACGCGCTGCATCACCGCAGCGAAGTCCACCTCGGCCTTGATCGGTTTGAAGCCGAGCTTTTCCGCCTTCTTCATTTCATTGGCCAGCTTGGCCGAGCGCAGCAGGGCCTTGGACGGCACACAACCGGTATTCAGGCAGTCGCCGCCCATCTTGTGTTTCTCGATCAGCGTGACCTTGGCCTTCACCGCGGCGGCGATATAGGCCGACACCAGGCCGCCGGAGCCGGCACCGATCACCACCAGGTTGCGGTCGAATACCTTGGGCTTGACCCAGCCGGCATACACCTTGCGTGCCTTGACCAGCTCCAGCAGTTTGCGCGAGACAATCGGCAGCAGCCCGAGCAGGACAAAAGCCCCCAGCAAGCCCGGAGAAAGGATGCCGCCCAGCGAATCCAGCTGGCCCAGCTCACGCCCGGCATTCACGAACACCAGGGTGCCAGGCAACATGCCCAGCTGGCTGACCCACCAGTAGGTGCGTGCCGGCAGCTTGGTCAGGCCCATGGCCAGGTTGATCAGAAAGAACGGAAAGACCGGCACCAGGCGCAGGGCAAACAGGTAGGAGGCCCCCTCCCGCTCGATACCCTGGTCGATAGCGGCCAGACGTTGGCTGAATTTGGCTTGCACCCAATCGCGCAACAGGAAGCGGCTGATCAGCATGGCCAGGGTCGCGCCCAGGGTAGAGGCGAAAGACACCAGCACAGTGCCGCCCAGCAGACCAAACAAGGCCCCGGCCACCAGAGTCATCAGGGCGGCCCCTGGTAACGACAAGGCCGTTACCGCCACGTACAAGAAGAAAAACACTCCACCCACCAGCAGCGGATTGGCCGAGACCTGGGCACTCAATGCCGCTTGCTGCGCCTTGAGGTTCGCCAGATTCAGGTACTGGCCCAGGTCGAACAGAAAGAAACCCGCTATCGCGAGCAGAACAATGGCCAACAGGGCCGCTTTACGCTTGTCCATGACAAACCTCTCCTTAGTGGTTATCCAGTGCGCCAGCGCAACTGGAGCCCTGCCCGGCCGTACAGGCATAGCAATGGTCGCGGGTGACGATGGGGTTGCCTGCCAGGCTCGATGAGCCGAGCAGATCGCGTAGATGAGGGCGGTCGCGTCCGATCACCTCAGGCATGGCCAGAGGTAGCTCAAGCATCTGATTGAAGTCGCAGTCATACAGGTAGCCCTGCCAGTCGACACTGACCAGGTGCTTGCACATCACCGCATCGAGGTTTTCCGGGCGGTAGCTTTCGCGCAGCAACTGCATATAGCTGTTGAAGGTGCCCTTGCTCACCAGGGTGCTGCCGAAGCGGGCAATAGGCTGGTTGGTGATGCACAACAGGTGATTGAACTGGATGCCGAAATCCACTGCCAGGTAGGCCTTGTAGTCGGCTTCGAGCTGCGCCTGCGCGGGCGGCAGGCTCGCGCCCTGCGGGTTGTACACCAGATTGAGCAGCAGGCCGCTGTCCTCGCGACCATAGCCCAAGCGGTTAAGTTGCAGCAGGCCCTCGATACTGGCGTCGAATACACCATCGCCGCGCTGCTTGTCGACGTTGTCACGCGAGTAACAGGGCAAGGAAGCGCTGACTTCCACGCCCTGTTCGGCAAGAAACTCGGCCAGATCTTCATAGCCCGGCTCACTGAGAATGGTCAGGTTGCAGCGGTCGATCACCCGCAACCCTTCGCGGCGGGCGTGACGGACAATTTCGCGAAAGCGCGGATGCATCTCGGGTGCGCCGCCGGTCAAATCCAGGGTCTGTACCGCATGGGCATCGATCACCTGATGCAGCAACGCCAGATTCTCATCGGTCATGGCTTCGGTACGGGTTGGCCCGGCATTGACATGACAGTGAAGGCAGCGCTGGTTGCAACGGTAGGTCAGGTTGACCTGCAGCGCCTGCAACGGAGCGCGGGTAATGGCCGGAAAACTCAGCGCGTTGAGCAGGGGTAAGGTGGCATGCATGGCGATTCAAGCTCCTGGGACACTGCTCTTTTGAGACGCGAGCGACTCATTCGTTACGCCAAGGGTCGTGCTGAGGCTTGCTGAAAGAGTGCTGGCAACCGCTTCGTCATCTCGGCAAAGCCCTCAAGAATGATGTCCGGCTGCCTTTCCCAGGGATCGAACAGACTGGCCGGATCGCGCCTGAGCCAGGCGCTGCGCAAACCGGCATGGGCGGCACCGAGCACATCGAACGGATTACTCGATACCAGGCACAGCTGGGCAGCGGATACGCCACAACTGCGCAGAAGGTGCTGATAAACCGCAGGGTCTGGCTTGAATGAGCGCACATCTTCGACGCTCACCACTGAGCTGAAGTAATGCGCAATACCCGCTCGCTCCAACAGGCGCTGCACGGCCGTGCGACTGCCATTGGAGAAGGCATGCAACTGCAAACCCTGTCCGTGCAGTGCCGCCAACCCGGCGGGTACATCGGCAAAGGCATCAAGGTCGGCATAGGCCTGCATGGCGCTGGCAACCAGTTCGTCCGTGGCCTCTACTCCCTGCTCGCGGCAGCTAAAGACCAAGGCCTGGCGTGTACAGACGGAAAAATCACAGTAATCGCCCATCAAGCCGCGGCGAAAACTGTACTCAAGCTGCTTTTGTCGCCAGGCCTTGGAAATTGCCGGAGCCTTGTCACCCACCAACTCGGTCAGTCGCGTCAGCACGGCCTGGGTATCGATCAGGGTTCCGTAGATGTCGAAGGCAACAGCGCTGTTCATGGCAGGCTCCGGGTTATGCCAAGCGATGGCATTAGTTTATGGACTGAAAAGTCCAGAATTAGGTAAAAAAATTTAGCGCAGGTTCGTCATGACCAGATCGATAACGCTAAGCAGTTCATTGCGGGCGATACCGGACTTGGCCTGGGTGCGCAAACCGCTCATGGCGCAGTGCATAAACAACGCCAGCGCCACAGGGGACTGGCTAGTCGATAACTCGCCACAGGCCTGGGCTTGGGTGAAGGCCTGCTCGAACACCTGGCGAAAGCGTCCTGTCGCCAGCTCGATCAACGGCTGTACGGCCGGGTCGCCGGTGGAAAACTCGTTAGCCACGTTAACCAGCATGCAGCCACGCGGGGGCTGCTGCTGAGCGTCTTCGAGCACCGCGAGCAGGCAACCGCGGATAAAGCCCAGAGGCGATTCGGCCCGTTGCAGCCGCTCACGCATCTGCTGGGAACGGCTGTCGAAATAGCGGGTGAAGGCGGCAACAAACAGGCTCTGTTTGTTGCCGAAGCTTTCATACAGACTGCTCTTGGACAGCCCGGTAGCCAAGAGCAGGTCCTGCAAGCTGGTGGCCTCATAGCCCTGGGTCCAGAAAAGCTGCATGGCATTTTCCAGTACCTGGTCAGGGTCGAATGTTCTTGGGCGTCCACGATTCATAGTTCGCATTATGGACCGATCATTATTTAATTCAACACTCACACCCTTCAAGCTGTAACAAAACCTCCCCTGTTGCATCCGAACTCAAGCTTCAGCCACTACAGATGCTGATTGGCTCGACGAGGAGGCAATGCAGATTGACATCCGAACCAATCAGTCCAGAATCAATCAGCCCCTGTTTTGCCTTGTTCTGCCGCCTGCTGAAGGTGACAGGAAAGGCAGCACAGATTTAAAGACCGAACAGTCCAGATAAAGAGGAACAATGTCATGCTCAGCGAATACCCCCTTACCCTGGCCGCCCTCAACCTCGACACCAGCACACCACGCGGTGCCGAGGTGCTGCAAAAGGCCAAGGCGCAGGTCGGCTTTATCCCCAATATGTACGCCAACATGGTCCATTCTCCGGGATTGCTGGAGACCTATCTGGATGGCTACGCGGCCTTTCGCGCGGAGTCCGGCTTTACTCCTGCCGAGCAGGAAGTGATCTTTCTGGTCATCAGTCGCGAGAACGGCTGCGAGTATTGCGTCTCGGCCCACAGCTTTCTGGCCGACATGAAATCAGGCCTTGCTGCTGATGTGACCAACGCTATCCGTGACTGTAATCCTATCGCCGACGCCAAGCTCGCCGCCCTCGCCGAGTTCACCCGCACCCTGTTTCATAGCCGTGGGCTGCCATCCAAGGCGGCGGTCGAAACCTTCCTCGCGGCCGGCTATAGCGAGCGCCAGATACTGGAGATTGTGCTGGCCCTGGCAGTAAAAACCCTCAGCAACTACGCCAACCACCTGTTCCACACACCGCTGGATGAAGTGTTCAGCGCACGTGCCTGGACGCAGAAATAAGCCCATCAGCGATGCAGCCTCCGAGCAACCTCGGGGGGCTGCCAACACCATCACAGCGGACGGAGTGGACAGCATCATGCTACTCGACTTGGCCAAACTTACACTTAACCTGACTCCCGACTCACTGGCGTTGCGCCTGGTCGATGCCCTGGCATCGCGGACACAGCGCCCGCCTCTGGATCAGGTACAGCGCGACGCCATCCATCAGGCGCAGTCCCTGCGCTATGGCACACAGGCCAGCCACACGGCCTGGTCCTGGGGGGAAGGGCCGCTGGTATTGCTGGTACATGGCTGGAATGGGCGAGCGGCGCAAATGGCGCCCCTGGCCAGGCATATAGCCGAGCAAGGTTATCGCGCCGTGGCCCTCGACATCACAGGTCACGGCGACTCCCCCGGCGCACGCACGCAATGGCAATTCTTCCGCAGCGACCTGCTGCAGTTGCTCAGGGCACTGGAGCAAGACATCCATACCCTGATCGGCCACTCAGCTGGTGCCCTGGCCATGATGGCTGCCCGCCATGCCGGCGAAGTAGAAGCCAGCCGCTATGCCTGTATCTGTGCGCCCTCTCACCCTTTTCCGCCCATCGAGGTGATCCGCCGCAAGTTGGCTCCTCGACCGGCAGTCATCCAACATTACCAGGCACTGATAGCCGAGCAGTTGGGCGCATCCTGGGACGATATGCAGGCCGGTGCGTTTTACCGCGGACTCAGCGAGAAGACCCTGCTGATCTACGACCAGGATGATCGCATCGTCAGTCACCAGGAAGGCGACAAGCTGAGCAGGCTTATGCCCACTGCACAGCTGCTCAAAACCCAGGGCTACGGTCACACCCGAATTATCAATGCTCCAGAGGTCAAGGCTGCGCTGACTGAATTTGTCAGCGCATAACGCCCGCGTAGCCAAAGCAGACTAGCGGCCCTATTCCTAACGCCCTATGTGCAGGATCTTCCATCATGCTGGCAAAACTCATTATCACCATCGGCACCCTGCTCTACGGCCTTGGCGTCCCCCTGCTGGAAATCAACCAGACCCATGTCTTCAACCCACAGTGGGAAGCCCACGCTCGGCTGCACGAAGTCTGGCAACTGGCGACCAACTCAGCCCTGGCTCTGCTGGCACTCTGGCTGACCTGGAGATGCCAACAGATCCGCCTGGCCAGCCTGCTGAGCATGTTGGTCACCGGTGGCTTTCTCTTTGCCTACTTTGCGCGTCACTTCTACAGCGGCTCGATGGTGTTGTCCGACGGTTCGGAAAAGCTCGTACTGGGCATCAACCTTGGCCTGTTCGCCTTTGGCATTGTGTTTGTACTGCTGGGACTGGTTTTCCTACGAACAAAACCTGCCGCAGATCATTAAGGGACCTAAAAAATTCACGCGCCATACAATCAATCCAAACGCTCAACCGCCAGCAACTGGATGAGCAACAGTTCGCCCGCCTGCAGCGCAAACTGGACAAGCCTCGCGCTGAATGCCCTAGTTGGCGTGCGAAACTCGCCGCGGCGGCCTGCATTGGCCTTCTGGCCGTGACCCCTTTTTCGTTCAGCACTATCAATCTGCGCCGCTTAGCCAGATCGGCGAACGAATCAGCGAAGAGGTGCTCACCAACCACACGCGTATTTATCTGTTGGACATCCAGACCGACTCCTTTACCCAGCTCAATGCAAAGCTCAATCGTCTCGATTTTGCATTGCAGGAGACTGCGCCCGAAGAAGTCCCCGTAACCCTTCAGGGCACCCGCTACTGCACCTTGCAGGGTGTGCTGGCCACCCAACTGATTTACCAAACGGCACAAGGCCAACGCCTGACCCAGTATCAGACGCTCTATGATCGCGAACGCTTTGGTCCCCTCCCCTCATCCAGAGACCAGGCCTGGCAGACCAGTAGCCAGGCCAGCGCCATCAGTATTCGGATCTGGCAACAGAATGGGGTTCTGATTGCTGAGGCCGCCCCGCAGAGCAAGGCCCTCACTTCAGGAGACTTCAAACACGGCATATCACTGGATATAGCGGCTTATCTGGCGGTGGCAGGCCTCTTCACCGCCCCTGCCCAACTCATTGATGGCCGTTACCGACAACCTTTGTCAGCAGCCGTTCAGGCCTCGCAGGCACTCGCCTACTCGCCAGCAAGGTAAAGCCCCATGGAACGTGATCTGATTTTCCTTCCCATCGCGGCTCAGGTCATGCTGACCTTGCTGCTGTTTATCCGCCTGGGCCAGGTCAAGGCCCGCGCCAGCAGCTTGAACCAAGTCGACGAAAGCCGGCGCGCCCTTCACAAGGATGCCTGGCCGGATTACGTGCTCAAGGTGACCAACAACATCGAGAACCAGTTCCAAACCCCGGTCCTGTTCTATGTACTGAGTCTAATGGCCTGGGCGCTGGACAGGGTCGACTGGTTGGTGCTGATAGTGGCCTGGGCATATATCGCCACACGCCTGGTGCATGCCGGCATCCATCTGGGCGCCAATGTAGTGCTCTGGCGGCGCAAGGTTTTCAGTATCGGAGTGCTGCTCCTGATACTGATGACCTTGCTGAATCTACGCACGCCTCTTGGTTTGTGAAGCTGTAACAAACGCCATAGCGGCTCATCTCAGTAGCACAGGGCGACTGTCTCGCTCTGCCAACTGAGGTTTAATCATGAACCGCGTCATCCTTTACACCAGCCAGCATTGCCCTTTCTGCAAACAAGCCGAACATCTGTTGAGCCTGCGCAATGCCGGCCCCCTGGCGAAAATCCGGGTGGATCTGGACCCCGCCCAGCTGCAACAGATGATTGAGCTGACTGGCCGGCGCACCGTACCGCAGATCTTTATCGGCGAACGCCATATCGGCGGTTATGACGACCTGGCCAAGCTCGACCGCAGTGGCGAACTCAGGACGCTGCTCGATAACCAGTAGCCGTCTGCTGATGGGAGGTGCCATGCACTGCCGATACTTTCTGACCTTATTGGGCCTGGTCTACCTGGGCACCACACTGCCCGTTCAGGCCCAGCCACCAGCCGGGCCTGAGCGCGTGCTCTCACCCAGCCATGCCATGTTTACCGAGCTGCTGCTCTCCGGCGGCCCCGGCAAGAACGGTATGCCAGCCATCGATTCGCCCAAATTCAGCGATGCCCGGGATGCAGACGACTATCTCAAAGCCCAGGACATCGTATTTGACGTCTATCACCAGGGCGAGGCCAAGGCTCATGGCCTGGCATGAGATCATCAACGACAGCCTCGGTGGCGAACCTGTCAGCATCACCTACTGCCCGCTGACGGCCACAGCCATCGGCTTCAACGCGGCAATACCACCCTTAGTGTCTCCGGCAAGCTGCTGAACAGCAATGTAGTGATGTACGACCGGGCCAGCGACAGTTACTGGTCGCAGATCGCCGCTGTGGCCTTTGAGGGGCCACTCAAGGGCCAGAGCCTGGATGAAATCCAGGTCACCTGGACCACCTGGGCTCGCTGGAAGGAGCGCTACCCACAAACCCAGGTACTGATTGAGCGAACCGGCTATATGCGCAACTACAACCGCGCCCCCTATGGCAGTTACAGCCCACTAGATGGCTACTATGTCGAGCCGCAGGTGATGTTTCCGGTTACCCATAGCCGCCCTGAGCTGCATGCAAAGCAGATGATCCGCGGTTTTCGCACCGCACAGCTGGCTGTCGCCATCAATCGGGAATATCTGGAGCAAATGAGTGCCGTGCATTACCAGCATGCCGACCGGCACTACCTGATCATTCAGGACAGCCGCCTCAATACAGCCTGGGTTTATGAGTCTGACAAGCGCATCACCCTCGACCCAGCCACTCTGAGCTTCACCCAGGATGGTCCACAAGCCCCAGAGCTGCAGGGGCTGGCCAAGATAAACATGATAGATGCCATTTGTGCTGCTTGATGCCCCCGTCGGCCTTTAAACGCTGGTTGATCGGCCTAGCCTTCGGGGCTTATGGGCTGCTGTACCTGTATATGCTCGGGGATATCGACATAGGCTCTGTTGGCTGGAGTTGGCACAGCCTGCTCTGGCAATTTGAGGCGCTGGCCATGCTGGAGATGGGTGTGCTGGTGATACTGCTTAGCCCAGTCAATCTGTTGGTTGCCACGACACTTTCAGCCCTGCTGGGCCTGAACCTGCATGGTGCCCTGGCTTTGCGTCAGAGCGCCCATTGCACGGCTATCTCCAGGCCCTCTCTGCTGGCCGGTGATGCGTGCTGCGCCCCCAGCCTGTTGTTCCTGTTAGGCATCCCCGAGCTGTGGGCATTTGTCTGCCTGTTTGCCCGGCTGGTACCGCTGGCGCTGACTCTGTTGCTGATTAGCCGCTGTTGGCAAAGGTACAACGGTGCGCCAGCAGTAAGATTGTCGAGCAATATGGCCGCACATAAAAAATGATACTGCCGCAGTGTGAAGTACAAAATCCTTTAGACAACCCATTTTTCACTAGGCATTTAACGGAGAACACCGGTTTCAATGATACTTACCTGACTTCGCGCCCAATTATCGAGTAAATTTTATGAACATATCTAGACGCTTTCTGGCCCTCGTTCCGCTCGTTCTTACGCCATTAGTGCTGCTAGGCATCAACAGCATGAGCTCAGACAAGGCGATTGTTCTGATCATTCCGTGGCTAACCTTTAGCATTTTTCACCTGATACTTTTTCTGTTTCTCAACAGGCATATACCATCCACTGGACGACTCATCCTGACTGGTCTTTTGATGGCATTATTTATTACATGCGTTATTACGCTTTACATCCTCTCACACGCATGGAGTGCAAGCGCATAGGCCAAAGATCCGCACTGGCTTATTATTGAAGCCTGACAATTAAAAAGCTTAGCTGAACCCTAGAAGTTCACTGCACCCTTCAGCATAAAGCCTGAATATTGGACGCAGGCAATCTGGATAAACCAACAGAGAATTCAAGTCGACAAGTTATAATCTCTCGCAACAATCTCCAGCGCCTGCTTGCCTAACAAAATATTGCATCCAGATCCTGATATCGCTTTCTTTGTGTCCTCGCTCAGAATTTCAACCTGCCCAGTCAAGTTATTCAAGCGCACACTTTCAGTTGAGAATAGCAACTGAACACGATCTAACTTTTTACGTAGATCTGCTGAAGCTCTTTCTACCTCAGATGTTGCAATCACCATTTCACTTTGGCCATCGACTGTTTTCTGCTTTGCCTGGCCCATCAATAATCGCATTTCGCTGATAAGCCCCATCAAATCCTCTTGACATTTTTCAAGAGATTTTAGGCGTACACCTATACTCTCAGAGTTATCTTTGGACATTGCTGCTAAATTTTTTACTTGATCTGCAACAACTGCAAATCCTCTCCCTTGCTCTCCAGCTCTTGCGGCTTCGATTGCCGCATTCAGCGCCAATAAATTAGTTTGACTGGCAATTACTGTTATGCCTTTTGAAAGGTTCGCTATACTTTTGAACTCTACAAGAAGAATCTTTTCAGCCATTGAGAGCTTATCAACCAAGTCAATAGACTTTGTCACATGTCCACCCAAGGTACGCACATTCTCGCAAATCGCCTCAAAAGCCTTATCAATATCATTTAAAAGCCCATCGCAAGCCTCGATGTCTTTACTGAGTTCCACGCTAGAGTTAGCCGCTTGCAGAGCATCCTTAAGAACCCCTTCTACAAAATCGAGTTTCTTAGCTGAGGCAGAGTTAACATTCATTGCATTGCTGGTAATCCTCTCAATGCATGAGTGCAACTCTTCAATTTCAGAAATCTTCCGCTCATCAATTTTACAGCTAGTAACATGTTGCTCCTCAGCCACGCGTTTCAATCTCAAGCCGCCACTTAAAATAAGCCGCAAAGAAAGCAATATGAAAACTATAGCAATATAGACTGCGCGCCCTGACTCATCACTCATGCCGAAAGGGTAAAAAACCAACAATACATACATTATCACGCAAGTTAGCGACACCGACAGCGCACCGCTCAACTTGGAGCGAGGCATTGAATTCAAAATATCAATCATGCACCCGTCACTCGCAATAAAAATCGTTCAACCCAGCCATTATGAGAATCAAAACATAAATAGAAGAAATTAAACCACCATTAACAATAAGCCGTTATTTAAACGACTTCGTTAATAGGGCTGCGTGAGACACTACCTGGCCAGAGTGATTCCCCCAATCAGATTTAATTCATCTACACATTGAGAGCTATCAAGTTTATTAAATGGCAACTGCAGAAAACGCTCGACACGGGCGCGAATGATTTGCACGGTCTGATCGAATACCGCGTTTATCTCCTCCTCGGTGCCCTGCTGCGCCGCCGGGTCGACAAGCCCCCAGTGCGCCTTAAACGCCTGATCGAAATAAGCCGGGCAAGGCTCGTTAGCTGCATTGTCGCAGAGGGTAATCACCACATCAGGTTGCAATTGTGCGTGCACCTCCTGGGACTTGCTGTACAGCCCCATCTGCTCGATGCCAGCCCGTGCCAGGGCCTTCAGGCTTTGTGGATGCACCCAGCCACAGGGTTTGCTACCCGCACTCACTGCACGCATGTTGACAGGGGCCAGGTGATTGAACACGGCTTCAGCCAGGATGCTGCGACAGCTGTTGGCGGTACAAAGAAACAGGATATTCATGCTGGTACTTACCTTGGTTGAAGCTTATCGGCTTATCCCTGGGCCTGACGCAGCTGCTCGACCCAGGCGTTGATTGAAATGTCGAGATGCCCGGTGATCTCCAGTGAACGGTCTTCCAGCACATCCTGGTCGGGATGCAGCGCACGCCAGTGCTCGACAACCTGATCACGATGATCAAGCAATGCCTCGATATGCGGGCGGAACAACTTGAGCATGGCGCTTAGCCACAGATTGGTCGGCCAGGAGGGATGGGCGTGGTCGATCAGAAAGCCCGGAAGCATCTCTTTCACCGCTGTCGCCGGGTACCAGGTTTCCGCGGTGACCCAACGATTGCAGGCAAACAGGCCAATCGGCTGGCCCCAGGCATCCATGGAAATGGCCACCAGATGGGCAATGGCTTCATCGCCCGTAGGCCAGGGCTCGCCTTTGCATAGGTCGGAACGTGGCTGCAGGCGTGCAGCAATGCCTGCACCGCGGATAAAGGTATGGAAGTGTCCATGCTCCAAGCCCCCTTCACGGTGAGCGTGGTAGTAGTACTGGCTGTGGCTGTCGCGGTCGAATACATCGCCATCGGGGTAGTGGTTCATTTCATAGAACCCCTCATGGCCCTTGAGCAGTTCGCCGACCACATTCAGCCCGGCCTTGGCCAGCGCACGCTGGCAACGCTCAACCTCGGCAGCGGCCTCCAGCAGAACGCTCCGCTCGTGCGGCGAAAGCGCGGTTGCATCAGGCACGGCCAACAGCATGCCCGGGGCGGCATTGGGTAGATTGGAAAGCGGTAAATTCATGCAACCCTCCAAACGCGCCGGAGCCGATCAAACCGGCCCCGGCTCGCCCTGGTTCAAGATTTGACGGCGCAGGGATTTTTAACCGCGCAAGGGTTCTTGGCGGCACAAGGGTTTTTCGCAGCACAAGGATTCTTGACCGCGCATGGGTTCTTCGCGGCGCAAGGGTTGGCCGCACAGGGATTGGCTGCGCAGGGATTGGGCTTGAAGCTGGTCTGCAATGTCGCGGTGTAGGCTGTCAGCGCAGCCAGTTCCTTCGATTCCCAGCCCAATGCCTTGGCCGCCATAGGCGCGACCATGCAGATCTGCACCATCTCATCGAGAAAGACCTGGCTCATGCCGAACTGGTCCTTGGCCATGGCCACCTGATGGGGGAACGCCTTCGCAAAGCTGGCCTGAAACAGGTTGCCACCCTGGTGGCAGGTCTCGCAGGACAGGCCGTTGCTGCTCAGCTTTGGGTCCTTGTACAGCTTCTCGCCATAGGCCACCAGCTCAGCCTGAGGGCCCTGATATGGCTTGTAGTTCGCTGGGCGCTTGACCGACTTGACTGCGCAAGGATTGAGCTTGGCGGCGCAGGGGTTCTTGGCCGCGCAGGGATTTTTAACCGCACAGGGATTGGGCGCACATCTGGCGGCACAAGGATTCTTCGCTGCACAGGGATTTTTTGCGGCGCAAGGGTTCTTTGCCGCACAGGGATTCAGCGTGGCTGGCGCGCATTTGGCCGCGCAAGGGCCGCAAGGGCTGGCGGCAAAAGCGGGGCCGGCCAGGGCCAGGGCCAGCACACTGGCAGACACCATCGCGGCAATGGGACGCTGACAAGAAAACTGCGGATGATCGGGACAAGTCGAGTGCATGGGGTCTTTCCTCATAGGGCTACACGTATTGTCATTGGTGCCACCACTGAAGACACCTGCGCTGGCAGGTCTGCATGCATTGTCAGCGCTTGATCGCGTTCTCTCCCTGGGCACGCTGTGGGCTTTGGATGATTCGCTACTACTCTGATGAAGCATCTTTGTTTTTGTTACAGACCACGTCCTTCTCAATCCCGAGCTGTAACAAAAGCCGCGTTGTTTGCTCCAAGACCAATGCTCACACTCACACCCATGAACCATCTGAGGTAATCCACACATGGATGATGAACAGGCACTGCTCAAGCGACTGCGACAGGGCGACAAGGAAGCGCTGGAAAGCGTTATCAAGCTGCATCACGCCTTCCTGATCGCGATGGCCACTCCATTGGTCGGCCATGAACTGGCTGACGATGTCGCCCAGGAAACCTGGATCAAGGCTTTTTCCGCTATCAAGAGATTTGAAGGGCGCTCGAAACTGCGCACCTGGTTGGCACGCATCGCCATCAACGAGGCCCATGCCATACGCCGCAAGACCGGCCGTGAGGTGTCATTGGACGGCTGGGGACGTGATCAGGGCTCCCCCATCAGCACGCGATTCAATGAACAAGGTGCCTGGGACGCGCCACCCACCCAGTGGCACCACGACACCCCGGAAGAATTGCTGACCGAAGCCGAATTGCACGAGTGCATCCACAAGCACTTGCATAAGCTGCCCGACGACCAACAGAGCGTGGTGATGATGCGTGAGCTGGGTGGCCTGGATTACACCGAAATCGCCCGCGCCCTTAATCTGGCCGAAGGCAATATCCGGGTTCTCTTGCACCGTGGCCGACAGCGCATGCACGCCATGCTCAATCACTTCGAGGAGGTGGGAACATGCTGAGCTGCCGCGAAATGTCGGAGCTGAGCTCCGATATCATGGAAAGTCACCTGAGCCTGAAAAACCGCTGGGCCGTCTTTATGCACCTACGCATGTGCCCGCGCTGCAAGCTGTATCTGGAGCAACTCAAGTTGACCTCTGAAGTGCTGCAGAAGCTGCCATTGGACAAGCAACCGGTGGACAGCGCGGCCATCCTCAAACAGCTCAAGTTGCCCGAAGATTGACCCGGGCCTTGTAACAAAACGGCTTATGTCCGCTCCTAATGGCACAGCGCTTCGCGCTGCCTCTCAGGTGCACATGGAGCATAAGTTTGAGCCTCGATCTCAGCAAAGATGAACCTCAACCCGCCTTGGTTCTGTTGTGCAAACGTCCGGCCCTGGGGCACTCCAAACAACGGCTGGCTGCGCAGATAGGCCTGGAACCCACCCTGCAAGTCGCAGAAAAGCTGCTGCTGTGTGCGCTGGAAGATCTTCAGCATTCGCCGTACCTGCCCGTTATCGCGCCGGATCATCCCGATCATTTCGACTGGGCCGGCGACTGTAACCCACGCGCCTTGGTCATCGGGCAGTCAGCCGGCAACCTGGGCCAGAGACTTCAGGCATTGGATCAGCATTTGCGGGCAAGGGGGCATTGCCACCTGCTCTATATAGGCAGCGATTGTCCGGCCCTGAACCAACAGCACTTTCGCCGCGCCTGCCAGTTGCTGGACAAGCACGACACGGTACTGATCGCCGCCCGTGATGGCGGCGTTGTGCTGATGGCCAGCAAACGCCCTTGGCCCAAGCTGGACGATCTGCCCTGGAGCACGGCGACCCTGAGGCAGGCCCTGGTACAACGTTGTCGACAGGCCGGCCACTCGGTGATCGAAGCAGACATTTTGGCGGATGTTGACCAGCGCGAAGATCTGCCAGGGCTTGTCCGTGCGCTGGAACAGGATGGCCGCCCTGCTCGCCGGGCATTACTGACCACCTTGCAAGGTCTCGGGCTGGAACAGCATGCAAGCCAATAGAGCCATCAGCGTGATCATTCCCTGCTGGCACGACCATGCCGCGCTGGCAGCCCTGCTCATCCGCCTCAACGGCTTGGCGCAACGGGCACGGCAACAGCTGCAGTTGCTGGTCGTGGACGCGGCCAACAGCCCCGAGTGCCAAGGCATCTGTAACCAGCTGGGCGCTCAGTGGTTTGCCTCAGCCCCCTGCCGGGGTCAGCAACTGCGTCAAGGCGCAGCACAGGCGCAACATTCAATTCTGTGGTTTCTGCATGCAGATGCCCAGCTGCTGGGCAACCCGCTGCTGGACGTGCAGGCAGTGATGAGCAATGGCGCTGTCGGCGGCTTCTTTGCCTTCCGCTTTGCCGGGCCAAGCTGCTGGCAAAGCCGAGTACTTGAGCAACTGATTGGCTGGCGTAACCGCTTCGGCACCCCCTATGGCGACCAGGGCCTGTTTGTCGAGCGCAGTGCCTATCTCGCCTGTGGCCAGCACAGTCCCTGGCCACTTTTTGAAGAGGTCGATCTGGTTAACAACCTACGTGGCCTCGGCGATTTCCAGCGTATCGAACATGGCTTGCTGGTTGACCCCAGGCGCTGGCAGCGAGACGGCTGGTGGTGCCGTTCCCTGAGCAATCGCCTGCTGGCGCTGGCCCATGCCTGCGGTGTTTCCGCGTTCACCCTCGCGCGCCTGTACCAGCGTGGCCACGCCCCCACTCACTGAAACCTTAGGAAACCACCCATGCGCCCACTGTTTTTGTTGCTGGCCTTGTGCTTCAGCAGCCTTTTGCAGGCCAATACCTTCGACCATCAACATCAGACCTGGACTCGCCTGCTGCAACAGCATGTGAGCTGGCTGGATCAGGGGCATGCCAGCGTCGTCGACTATGCGGCCCTGCAAAAGAACCGCACCGAACTGGATCGCTACCTGAGCGTGCTGTCCGCCGTAACCCCAGCCGACTACCAACGCTGGCAGCCTGAACAGCGCCTGGCGTTTCTGATCAATGCGTATAACGCCTTCACACTCAAGCTGATTGTCGAGCACTACCCGGTGGACTCGATCAAGTCCATTGGTGGTCTGTTCAGCAGCCCCTGGAAACAAGCCTTTATCCCGCTTATGGGGCAGCGCTTGAGCCTGGATCAGATCGAGCACGGCATGATCCGCGAGCCTGGCGTATTCGACGAGCCGCGCATTCACTTTGCCGTCAACTGTGCGTCAGTGGGCTGCCCCGCATTACGCGACGAGGCCTTTGTCGCCGAACGCCTGGAGGAACAACTGCAGGACAGCCAGAAGCGCTTTCTATCCGATCACAGCCGCAATCGCTTTGACCCCACAAGCCAGCGCTTTCAGGTGTCGAAAATATTCGACTGGTATGGCGAGGACTTCATCCAGCAGTGGGGGTCGCTGGAGGCCTATTTCCATCAGCACCTGGCCTTGCTGAACCCATCTGCCAGCACATTGCCTCCCCTGGGCCGCGTACGCATTGACTACCTTGACTATGACTGGAGCCTGAATGAAGCGCGCTGAAAGGAGCACGGCCCATGACTGAGGTCACCGCATTGGTATTGGCCGGTGGCGGCAGCCTGGGTGCCGTACAGGTGGGCATGTTGCAGGCACTGGTGCAGGCCCGCATCAGCATCGATTTGGTTATTGGTGCGTCAGTGGGGGCGATCAACGGCACCTACTTTGCCAGCCGCCCGGATAGCCACGGGGTCAGTGAGCTGGCCAGTATCTGGTGCGGCCTGAGTCGACGCGACATCTTTCCATTCAGTGTGCTGGGTGCCGGAGTCGCCCTGCTACGTGGGCAAGGCCACCTGCTCACCAGCCAGGGCCTGCAGCACATGATCGGGCGTTTTCTGCCGGAGGCGCGTATCGAGGACAGTCAGCTGCCTTTGCATATCATGACCACCGATATGCTAAATGGCGCGGAAGTGTTGCTCTCACGAGGCAATCTGCTCAAAGCGCTATTGGCCAGTGCCGCCATTCCCCTGGTCTATCCGCCGGTTGAGATCAATGGGCGACTACTGATTGACGGTGGGGTAGCCAGTAACACCCCCATCGCCAGCGCCGTCGCACTCGGTGCCACGCGCATCCTGGTGCTACCCACAGGTTTTGGCTGCGCCTGCACGGCACCGCCGCGAAGCCTGGTTGCCCGTGGCCTGCATACCCTTAACCTGATGAGCATGCGCCAGCTGGTTCGTGACATCGCCCTGCATCAATCCCTGGCCCGCATCCATGTGGCCGCCCCGCTCTGTCCTCTGGGCGTCTCCGTCTTTGACTTCAGCCAGACTGCCAGCCTGATTGCACGAGCCAGGCAGCAAACCCAGATCTGGCTTGAGCTGGGCGGTTTGCAGCAGACAGCGATTCCCGAGGCGTTGCTGGCCCACTCCCACCCCGACATGCCCACCGAAGAGAGCGCCGATGAACGCACTGATTAACCTACACCTGAACCTCTGGCAGTCTTTCCGCCGACTCCCCCTGTGGGTACAGCTATGGATGGCGGCAATACTGCTGCCGGCGAACCTTGCCAGCTTGCTGCTGTTGCACTATCCCAGCTCCGAATGGATTGCGCTGAGTGCACTCATTGTGGTCGGCAGCAATATGCTGCTTATGTACTTATATGGCGGATTCAGTCGACTGCTCGCGGTTCCCCACCTGCTGATCTGGGGCCCTCTACAAGTCATGTTGCTGATGTACCTGGCGCAGTCAGGCGAACCGCTGGCAACAGGTGAGGTGCTGTATGTCAGCCTGGTCCTGGTGGTAAACGGCATCAGTCTGGTCTTTGACCTGATCGATGCCTGGCGCTGGATGCAAGGCGAGCGCCAGCTATTCTAGCTGCTGGTCTCGGCCCGCCTACTGTCGCGGCGGGCCTGAATAGCGCTAAAACTCGCCACGGCAAAAGGCACCAGATAGTTGAGCAGAAGGTGAAAGACAGACAGTTTTTCTGCTCCCCATAACGCCCCTCCCTGATTGATCAAGTTCAATACACTCCCCACCAGCAGAGCCGTGACCGCAGCACGCCTCCATACACCAGGCTGAGCGAGTGATCTGAATACCTTCATGGCGCTGTACCCGCGGGCAAGGGGACGGTTGGGTTGAGCATTTGCTGCAACGGCATACTGGCAATCGCCTCGGCGATTACACGGCGAATCAGGCCATGATCGGCCTCGGGTTGACGCGCCCGTGGATCGCCCACCTCCCCGGTCGGCTTGGCCAGAAGCCCGGCCTTACCCTGCTCCAGGATAAAACCGCCACCACAGTTACGGCAGAAAATGGCCTCACCGACTTGCTGCTCACGCCGGACAACCAACGTGGGGCCGCACATGGGGCAATGCTGCAAGGGAATGCCCTCATCGGAATGAGCAATAACATGATCAAGCACGCCTTGGCGGCCGAGCATCAGAAAGTGCTCGCACAAGGCTGGATCGAACTGGCTGCCACTCTGACTCTGAATGATTGCCAGCGCTTGGCCCCGACTCATACCGGCCCGGTACGGACGGCTGCTGGTCATGGCATCGAAGGCATCGCACAAGCCCACGATACGTGCATCCAGAGATATTTCAGGGCCGCGCAGGCCACGTGGATAGCCTTTGCCATCGGGGCGCTCATGATGGTTGTAGACAGCCTCCAGCACCAGGCCGGCCAGAGGATGACCCGCGAGCATTCGCGCCCCCATTTCCGGATGGGTGCGAATCAATGCGTGCTCCTGCTCATCCAGCGCGCTGGTTTTGCGCAACACGGCATCCGTGATACCGATCTTACCCAGGTCATGCAGAAAGCCGCCCAGGCTGACCCGCGCCACATCGACCGCTGCCAGCCCCGCGGCCTCGGCCAGCAGACGCGAGTATCGCGACACCCGCCACAGATGGCCGCCGGTATAGGGGTCTCGGGCTTCGACAAACCAGGCCATCAGCAGCAAGGAACTGAACAAGGCACCAGCCGCTTCCTGCTCATCAGGCCTGGGCAGCGCATGCTTTCGCCAGCCACTTAGAAAAGACAGCATCAATAATCCCTCTCAGAACAGACCGATCCCATCCCTTAAAGCGTAGGGAGCAGGCCCTAAAACGCCTATCTCTAGCCAACCAGCAAACCACAGCCCATTGCAGCCTAGTGGAGCACTGTTGAGTTCGTGTTCTCGATTCGTTGTAACTGCAGATCATCCACACACATCAAGTTCACCACCCAGGACTCGGGCAACACTGCCGGGCGGCTGAAGGTACTCACACCACACCCCTGGCAAAAGTAATGCCTGGCCTTCAGCGTGCCGAAACGATACTCACGCAAATGCTCCTTACCCGAACGTATGCACAGCTGAGCTTCGGTGATGGCATGCCACAGCACACCTTTACGTCGGCAGTAAGCGCAATGGCACCTCAACACCTCGGTGGGCATGCAACTGACTTCAAAACGCACCAGCCCACAATGGCAGGTGCCTCGATACGACTCGGCCATAGACTGCCCTCCCGGTCAAAGGAATGCCGACTCCGGCCAAGACGCAACAATGGGTTGGCACCTCCTTGTGCCCAGGGATAAAGAAGCCAGCGTGGTCGGCCCCTCCTCCAACAGACAGCCCCCCATCAATGCTGGCTACCATAGATGGCACGTTCACGCAGGATGGGCGATTTGTAGCTTGGTTCAGGTTGGCTCTGCTGCGCATCCAGCGTGTCGTCCAGGCTGCCGGCAGCCGTTGGTTGCTCTTCGATCAGCTGGACAAAACGCTGGCCCTCTTCGCTCCGACCACGTTGCGCAGCTAATGCCTGCAGGCGTTGTTGATTGCGCATAACCCGCTCGCCACCGCCCTCAGCGAGCTGCAGTTGCGGGGCCTGAACGGACCAGGGTGATAGATTCTCCGAGGCTTGAGTCGCAGTGCCAAAACCCACCAGCAAAGTTGCCAGAGCGGTCATGGTGATTAAGGTTTTCATGATGTAATCCTCTTAAGTTGTCTTACATCACTCAGATGACTGGCCCGTGCCTTTGTTACAGCCAGCAGTTTTCTCGCCACGCTGACCGACGAACGTCGCTTGATCCCACAGCAACACGAGCAGTAAGGTGCAGCGGCACGCCGGCTCAATGTCGCCCTGTCCCAAGGAGCCTTTCTTGCCAAAGCTCTCGCCCCATTTCCTGCAACTGCCACGCGTGCTTGCCCTGTTACTGCTTCTGCACATGCAGAGTTGGCCGCTTGCCCATGCAGACAGCGGCGACATGGCGAAGAACGAACACCGCTCCGCCGAACGCCTGCAGGCTTGGCACAAGCTGATGCACGATTTGGCGGGAGCCTCCGAATCGCAGCAACTGCAGCAGGTCAATCACTTCTTCAATACCCATATCCGCTACGCAGAAGATATCGATCTGTGGGGCGTCAGCGATTACTGGGCCTCACCTGAAGAAACCATTGAGCGAGGCGCAGGAGACTGTGAGGACTTTGCCCTGGCCAAGTACTTCACTCTACGTCAGCTGGGTGTCGCACCCGAGCATCTGCGCCTGCTGTACACCACCCTTGCCGGCAATGGCCAGGCGCACATGGTGCTGGCCTATTGGCCTACCCCGCAGCACGAAGCGCTGGTTCTGGATAATCTGGACGCTGACCTGACCCCTGTGCTGCAACGCCAGGATCTGCGTACCCAGTTTGCATTCGATGCCCGGCACCTCTACAAGCCGGAAGGTGAAACGCTGCGGGCAATCGCCGATGCCGATCTGCTGCCCGCATGGCGCACCCTGCTGCAGCGGATGGCAGGGGCGCAATTAAGCCTGGCGCAGTTGCAGCCATAGCTAGGCAAGCAGCGCACGCCTTGACCCGTTTCTTGTCCCTGAAAATTTCATAAAACATACCGATCCACTTCCTGACCCTGCGTTTATTTCAGTCTTTGCAATAAGCTAAAGGCTCTGCGGGGAATTACAGGAGCCGAACGTGGATCGCTTTCAGGAAATGCAGGTCTTTGTCGCGGTAGCCGATGAGCAGAGCTTTGCCTTGGCCGCGCGGCGGCTGAACATGTCCGCCCCCAGTGTGACCCGTGCCGTGGCGGCTCTTGAGGAGCGCATCGGAACTCGACTGCTTGCCAGAACAACCCGCAGCCTGCATATCACCGAGGCCGGTCAGCGCTATCTGGCAGACTGCCGGCGGATTCTGGCCGAGCTGGAAGAGGCCGAAGAGTCAGCGGCCGGCAGTCATGCGGTTGCCCGTGGCCAATTGAACCTGACCGCTCCCGTACTGTTCGGTGAACTGTTCGTGACACCGCTGCTGGTGGATTACCTCGATCAATATCCGCAGGTCCAGGCCAAGGCGCTGCTGGTCGATCGTGTAGTCAATATGGCGGAAGAAGATATCGATGTGGCCATACGCATCGGAGATCTGCCCGAGAACAATCTGCACCGAGTTAAGGTCGGTACAGTGCGTCGGGTCATCTGCGCCTCCCCTGACTTTCTGGCCGAATACGGCCGCCCGCAACATCCCAATGATCTGCGTGACGCCTCAGTGGTTCTGGCCGCGAGCAGCACGCTTGTCAGCGACTGGCAATTTATGGGGCCTGAAGGTGCGATCACGGTCAGGCCCCAACCCCGGCTGGTGGTCTCGGCCAATCAGGCAGCGATCCGTGCTGCATGCGCTGGTTGGGGGCTGACTCGCGTGCTGTCATACCAGATTGCCCGGCAAGTCGAGGCTGGCGAGTTGGAAATCGTGCTGGCCGACTATGAGCTGCCATTGCTGCCTATCCATGTGGTCTACCAAGGCGGGCGCAAGCTATCGGCCAAGCTTCGCACTTTTGTCGATTTCTGCACCAGCACCCTGCAACAGAACCCGGCACTCAATCCGGTGAAGGACGCCTGAAATGAGCCGTTATCGGCAGATGACGGTGTTTCTGGCTGTGGCCGAGACCCTCAGCCTGGCTGCTGCGGCCAAGCATCTGCACCTGTCATCGGCCACCGTGACCCGGGCCGTGGACGCCCTGGAAAACCGCCTGGGTATCCCATTGCTCCAGCGCAGCACCCAAGGCGTGACCCTGACAGCGGCCGGCGAACAATTTCGGCATGACAGCCAGCGCATCCTTGGCGAGGTCTGGGCCACAGAAGCGTCTGCCAGAGGGCTGCACCACAACGTGTGTGGACGCATCAATCTGAGCATGCCACTGCTGTTTGGCCAATTTCTGTTCACTCCCGTCCTGCTTGAATACCTGACGCAGTACCCTCAGGTGCAGATTTGCGTGCAGTACCAGGAACATTGCCCCAACCTGCATGAAGAAGGCGTGGATGTGGCGGTGGCTATCGGCCCCCTGCCCGACTCATCCCTGTTCGCGATCAAGGTCGGCAGCACTCGCCCCGTTATTTGTACCAGTCCAGCCTATCTGCTCGCTCATGGTGAACCGCAACACCCTTCTGAGCTGCGGACTCACTCGATCATCCACACCAGTAGCGATGCGCAGACATCGGAGTGGACCTTTCGCCAGGGCGACCAACCGTTAAGCGTGCGTGTCGCGCCGAGACTGCGCTGTACAACCAGTCAGGCGGCCATTATCGCTGCGTGTCAGGGTGCTGGGCTGGCACGCTGCATGGCCTATCAGGTGCATGAACAGCTCGGCACGAAGCAACTGCGCAGCGTACTTGCCCCATATGCCCCTGCCGATCTGGATATCCACCTAGTCTACCGCGAAGGGCGACGGGCAACCGAGCGAGTCCGCAGCTTTATCGACTTCGTAGTCGCACGGCTGCGTCAGCACCCCGCCCTTAACGAAGCGACTTTATTTCACTCAGCGAAATAAAGGATTGCCATTTTTGACGATTCTTCAATTCTTCAACTGACAGCATGATGCGTCCATCAGCGCGATATCCGTTGGCCTATGCCACCGCCTGAGTCATTCCCTAGGACTATCTGGAGCTCATCATGTCAGACACCATCAAACTGTTCCGTCACCCTCTCTCGGGCCACGCTCATCGTGTCGAGCTGATGCTTTCACTGCTCGATGTACCGGCAGAACTGGTTTTCGTTGACCTAGCCAAGGGGGCGCACAAACAACCCGAATTTCTCGCCATGAACCCTTTTGGCCAGGTGCCGGTAATCGACCATAACGGCACGGTGCTCAGCGATTCCAATGCCATCCTCGTCTATCTGGCCAAGAAGTATGACGACAGTGGCCGTTGGCTGCCGGAAGACCCCCTTACCGCTGCCCAGGTACAACGCTGGTTGTCGGTGGCAGCCGGCCCACTGGCCTCAGGCCCTGCAACTGCACGCTTGATTACCGTGTTCGGCGCGCCCTATGACGCTGAATCAACCATTGCGCGCGCCCATGCATTGCTCAAGGTGATTGAGCAGGAACTGGCTGCTAGCCCATTTCTGGTCGGCGACCATCCGAGCATCGCTGACGTGGCCTGCTACTCCTACATTGCCCATGCCCCTGAAGGAAACGTGGACCTGAGTGATTACCCTCGCCTACGCAGCTGGCTGCAGCGTATCGAGGCGCTGCCGAGATTCGTGCCCATGCAACGCACAGCTGTAGGCTTGCAAAGCGCCTGATACCTCACTGGCCCCGTGCCATGGGGCCAGCCTTAACGCCTGGAGCTACGGCCATGTCAGACGCCAATACCCCATCTCCCTGGCATATTGGGGAAAAGCAGTTGCAGGCCCGGGTCGGCGTGGCCGAACAGATGGAGGTGTTCGGCCGGAAGGTGATTCGCGACCACTTGCCGGAGCAACACCGAGCCTTCTACCAGCAATTGCCCTTTATTCTCATGGGCACAGTCTCTCCCGAGGGGCTTCCTTGGGCCGGCATACTGGCTGGCGAGCCCGGGTTCGCCCACTCCCCCACAGCGCAGACACTGCGTCTGGAAACCCAGCTGGATGCGAACGACCCGTGCAACAGCGGTCTGGCTGCGGGCAAGGCCATTGGCCTGCTGGGTATTGAACTACACAGCCGCCGCCGCAACCGACTCAATGGCCGGCTTGTCAGGCGCGAGCATGATCATCTGGAGATTGCGGTCGAGCAGAGCTTTGGTAACTGCCCGCAATATATCCAGCTACGCCAGCTGCAAGCAGCCAAGGCCGAGCCCCGCGAAACCCTGCCGGTCGAGCGCGCGAACCAGCTCAGCCCTGCTGACCAGGCGATGATTAGTCGTGCCGATACCTTCTTCGTCGCCAGCTATATCGAGCAGGCCAATGGTCAATTGTCCGTGGACGTATCACACCGTGGTGGTCAGGCCGGATTTGTTCGAGTTGAGGGCAACCGTCTAAGCATTCCAGACTTTGCCGGTAATCTGCACTTCAACACCCTCGGCAATCTGCTGCTCAACCCGCGCGCTGGCCTGCTCTTTATCGATTTCAGCACCGGTGACCTGCTCCAACTCAGCGGAACCACCGAACTGCTCTTGGAAGGGCAAGAGGTGCAGGCATTTCAGGGTGCCGAGCGGCTATGGCATGTGCAGGTCGAGCATGTCGTGCGCCGTCCGGCGGCGCTGAGTCTGCGCTGGCACTTCGCGGACTACTCACCCAATAGTCTGATGACCGGCTCATGGGCAGAAGCCCGGGCTCGCCTGGCGGCCATGGACTTGCAGCAGCAATGGCGTCCCTGGCGAGTGGTGCGGATTGTCGAAGAAAGCCCCAGCGTACGCTCTTTTTATCTTGAGCCGAGCGACGGGGCTGGAATGCCCAGTTTCATTGCAGGCCAGCATATGGCGCTGCGGCTCAATCTCACCGGTCAACCTAGGCCGCTGATCCGTACCTACAGCCTCTCAAGCGCACCCTCCGATCGATTCATGCGCATCAGCGTCAAGCGCGAGGGGCTGGCATCGACCTATCTGCATCAGCATCTGCAGGTCGGCAGTCTTCTTGAAGGGCGAGCGGCCCAAGGACATTTGCGCCTGGATACCGAACAACGCCGCCCCCTGGTGCTGCTCGCTGCGGGGATAGGCATTACTCCCCTGCTGTCGATGCTGCGCGAAACGCTCTATCAGAACCGCCGTCTACGCCGGCATCGCACCATATGGCTGATTCAAGCGGCTCGTAGTGCAAGTGAGCTGATCTTTCGTGAAGAACTGGCCGACTTGCTGCAGCCGGGCGACACACCGCTGCACATGCTCCGCGTACTCAGCCAGCCCGAAGCAACAGCCCGCCTGGAGCAGGACTATGACCTGGCAGGGCATGTGGATGTCGCGCTGCTCAAAGCCTGGCTGCCTTGGGATGATTACGACTTCTATCTGTGCGGGCCAGGGACCTTCACCCAGAGCCTCTATGATGGCCTGCGCAAGCTGAATATCAGCGATCAGCGGATTCATGCCGAAAGTTTCGGCCCCGCCAGCCTGCACCGCGCAGGGGACGCACTGAATACCGCCCCGAGATTGTCGCCTGCAACGGTTGCCGTGCCCGTGCTATTTCAGCGCTCGGGCAAGGAAGCCCGCTGGACACCAGGCAGCGGCAGCTTGCTTGAGCTAGCCGAATCACGTGGCCTGAGCCCTGAATTCAGCTGCCGAAGCGGCAACTGCGGGACTTGCAAGACCGCAGTGCTGAGCGGCGCTGTGACTTATCTGCATCAACCACCCGAACAGCCTGCCGATGGTCATGCCCTGCTCTGCTGTGCCGTGCCGGCTGCCACTGCAGCGGGTACCCAACCACTGATACTCGACCTGTAAAGTTTCGATGCTTTAACCCACTAGCGAGAGGCTATCCATGACAGAGAATACACGCCCGCCCTACCCACCGTTTGATCTTGCCAGCGCGACACAGAAAGTACGCCTGGCCGAAGACGGCTGGAATACGCGCGATCCCGACCGCGTCGCGCTGGCCTATACCGCCGACAGTCGCTGGCGTAACAAAAGCGAATTCCCCCAGGGGCGTGAACAGATCCGAGCGTTTCTGACGCGTAAATGGGCCCGCGAGCACGAGTACCGCCTGATCAAGGAGCTCTGGGCCTTCCAGGATCATCGCATTGCGGTGCGCTTCGCTTACGAATGGCATGACGACAGTGGGCAGTGGTTTCGTTCCTACGGTAATGAAAACTGGGAATTTGACGCGCAAGGCTTAATGCAAACCCGACATGCGAGCATCAACGACTTGCCGATCCAGGCCAGCGAACGCCTATTCCATTGGCCTCAAGGCCGCCGCCCGGATGATCACCCTGGCCTTAGCGAACTGGGGCTTTGACCGCATAGAAAAAACTCGGCATATACCTGATTCCGCCCCGATTCAGGTATTCGCTCAGACCAATAATTTCCCTAACTGAAATTAAGTAATCCGCAAACTGATGATTCTTGCGGTGAATCAATAGCGAGAGACTGCCTCCGACGGCCAACAGGCCTTTATCAATCGATGTGGAGAACAGGCTCATGAAAAAACTACTGCTTAGCCTCGTACTGCTAGCGCCAATGGCTCACGCAGCCGAAATCATAGGCACCGGCCCGGACAATCGGGTAGGCGAAGTATTTGGCAGCGGTGTCGGTGTGCTTCTGGGCGGTGCAGCCGGCGGTCCTATCGGTGCCCTGGCTGGAGCCGCAATCGGTTACTTCACCGGGGGTGGCGTACAACAGGTCACAGGCCAAACCGGTGTGGCTTATCAAGTCAAACGGGATGATGGAGGCGTGAGCACGCTGCGTTACAACCGCTTACCGGAAGAACTGAAAAACAATCTGAAGACATCTCCCAAGAACTAGCGGCGGCGCTATTTCACTTTGCGAGGCATACAGCCGCTTATTAGCGGCTGCTTCGCATCCGCACCATCCCCCCCTGAGAACAGACAATTCTAAAATCCCCTGATCTCGCACAAGTCGTCACCGAAGTGGGCGTACAAGGTGATCAGCCACTTTTCAAAAAAACCATGAGAAAGTCTGGATACAGTCTGTGCAAGACTACTCGCGCACCAAGATTTTCAATCCTCGCGGGCTGGCCTTGCTAGAACTTGATAGCACTCTGGTGCGCGAGGATTTCCTATTGCATCCACTGAGCTGGATACGGCTGCCATCGGGCATTCCATTTAAAGCCGAGTCTGGCAAAGACGATGCCAGTCTGTGGTTGAAAGATGCAGCACCAACTTTAGGTTTCTGACGCCTTATCTACTTCGCTGAGTAGCCAGTCGCGGAAGGCCTGCACTTTCGGTAGCTCACCACTCTCTGGGCGATAAACTACGTAATAGGCCTGTCTCAGCGAGCAATTCATGCCCTGGTCAACGAAGGGGCGAATCAGCCTACCTGCCTCTAGGTCGTCTTTAACCATTACGCTGCGTGCCAGCGCCAACCCTTGCCCATCTATCGCTGCTTGCAGCACGGCAGCTGAGTTGTTGATGCGTAATCCGTGCTCAGTTTTCACATGGTTATATCCAGCTGCATCCAGCCACATTCTCCAAGTGGGATAGTCGGCGTAGTTGGCCATCGACAGATCATGGATGAGCGTACAGCGAGGTATTACCTCAGGTTGTAGACGATCCCCCTCCAGCTGCGGATAACCCGGAGCACAAACCGGAAAAATGACCTCATCCATCAGGTGAACGGCTCGAAGGCCGGTCCAATTGCCGGCACCGTAACGCACTCCGACATCGACTCGCTCAGCCTGAAAGTCCACCGATCGCGAATTGGTATCTAGCAGGACATCCAGATCCGGATAGGCCTGTTGGAAACGCTCGATGCGCGGCAGTAGCCACTTCGATGCAAACGCAGGACTCACAGTCACTGTCAGCTCCGCATTTACCCCGGCGTCTTTCAATCGCACCAACCCCAAGCTTAATCGCTCGAATCCTTCTCGAATGTCGGGCAGGGCTACTCGCGCCGCATCAGTCAGTAACAATCGTGCCGAGCCGCTGCTAACACGAGTGAACAGCGGGATACCCAGCCACGATTCAAGATTGCGTACCTGCTGCCCCACAGCTGCTGGGGTGACGTTCAACTCGGCGGCTGCTGCAGAAAAGCTTTGGTGGCGAGCGGCGGCCTCGAAGGCACGCAGAGCATTGAGGTAGGCAGGTGTTGTCATTGAAAGAAATTCTATCTTAACAGGTAAAAATTTATGCGTTGTTGGCAGTATCTGGCGAATCAACAATGCACATCAGGTCGGGAGCCATAAACCCTGAAGATAGTAGATGAGTGAGCTTCCTCAAGGCCTTGCGCATTATCCATTCATTTAGTTCAGTACGACTGAGGAGATCAGAATATGAAAAGTTTTTCTAACAAGGTTGCCATTATTACCGGTGGTGGTTCGGGTATCGGTAAGGAAGTTGCAAAGCAACTGGTGACGGCTGGCGCGTCGGTAGTGATCGGCGGTCGCGACGCGGCTAAGCTGGCGCAAGCTGCACAGGACATTGATGCCAGTGGCAGCCATGTCCGCACTCTCGCAGCGGATATCGCTCAGCTCTCCACTGCTCAGGCATTGGTCGACTTGGCCATAAATGAATTTGGTGGCCTGGACATCCTGATTAACAACGCAGGTGTCTTCAATCCGAAGCCATTCCTAGAGGTAAGTCCAACCGAGTACGACTGGTTCCTCGATACCATCCTCAAGGGCAAGTTCTTCATGGCCCAGGCGGCGGCCAAAGCCATGCAACAGCGCGGTGGCGGCACCATCGTACAAACCGGTTCGCTGTGGGCTATCCAGGCTATCGGTGCCACCCCTTCGGCGGCCTACTCCGCTGCCAATGCCGGCGTGCATGCGCTGACACGCAACCTGGCCATCGAACTGGCCAGCTCGAACATCCGTATCAATACCGTCGCCCCAGCCGTGGTTGAAACGCCGGTATACGGCACCTTCATGAATGCAGAGCAAGTCAAGGAAGTGCTGCCGACCTTCAACGCCTTCCATCCGTTGGGGCGCAACGGACAACCTGCCGATGTGGCTTCTGCCATATTGTTCCTAGCGTCGAAAGAAGCATCCTGGATAACCGGTGCCTTATTGCCAGTAGACGGTGGCGTGACCGCCGGCCGGAACTGAGGAGCAATCAAGATGAAGAGCTGGAAGGACTATTCGCCAGGCTTATGAGTCGTGTCGGGACGTTTCTACCCCGTTGGCGGCGTCTTGGCTGGTGTGTATGCCATGTACGGCCTACACCTGATGGCCACCAGACGGCTCTAGTTACATCCACCCTAGGTGTCCGCCCATTGCAAGTACAGGCTTGTAGCATGGCAGAAGGGTTCGACTCCCGCCAACCCGCGCTTGCCGCGGGCTGGGGGAATCCAAGCAGGAAGACTCGGCTTCAGAAAGGTACGACTACAACCAACTGGCTATAAACGTTGGTGCCGTTGCCCCCTCCTTGCAGGCCACCGTTATCCAGGCTCTTGTCCGGCTGATAAAGCCCGATCAGCGGATTGATGATCAGATTGTCGCTGACGACCCACTCGGCGTACAGATCCAGCTCGCGCCCGCCCATATTCAGGTTGTCGCGGGTGTCCAGCGTATCGAAATCGAAGTACAGCGCTCCCAAGGTCAGCGTTTCCAGTGGGTTGACCTTGAAGCCGACATGATGGATAGCGGTGTTGCTGTTGAAGGGGCCTGCATAGTTGGCTGCCACCTCACCCTGGAACCAGGTGCCGTAACCGCGATTAAAACCGTTAAACATCGAGTCCCAGCCTTCCGAGTAGCGGCTGTAGCGGTAGGTCAGGTTGGGCGACCAGGCGATGTCGGCAAAGGTGTAACCCGCTTCGGCGTACCAGGCTTTCTCCGCCCCCGCGTCCTTGTCCTGCCAGGCGTATTCGAAGGCGAAGTTGGCATTTTCGATACCGGCATTGCCCGCTCCGCGCAGGCTGTAGATATCCATGCCATCGCGCTGCTGCTGGAATTCGCTGGCATAGGCATCATCCACATCCAGGCCATGGATATAGGTCATGGCCAGGGTTCCCGGTTCGGCCGTGTACGCCAGCGTAGCCGCGGCTAATTCGGTTTTGGCCTGGGCGCGATTATCCGATTTCAACCACATCATGTCGCCATGCAGCCCTTCCTGGCCGCCGATGCGCACCACCGCGGTCTGGTCGAAGGCACGCCGCGCCGCCAGGTAGTAGCCACCACCGCGATTCAACTCGCCGTCCGCCACGCCCTTGCCAAAATTCAGGCCATCGTCGTTGATGATAAAACCATCGCCAATGGTCACCACCTGGCGGCCGAAGGAGATATCCAGGCCGTCCTCGCCCAAGGCCGGCAGCAAATTACCGGAGCGCCAACCCAGGTAGGCATCCTCGATCTTGGTAGTGCGTTCGGAGCCGTCGCTTAGGCCGGCAGCGTCGCCTTCGCCCCAGGTACCGGAACTGACCCAGTTGAGCGCGCCGTAGGCCTTGCCATTACCCGCCAGGCCCTGCTCGGCGCTGACCCCGTACTTGGCAAAGCCCTCGCGCCAGCTGGCACCGCCGCTGCTGCCGTCATAGCTCTTGCGGCTGTTGAACCAACCATATACCGCGAGGAAGTCTGCGTTCAGCTTCGTCTCGCCCTGGTTATAGAACTCATAGGCCTGGGACTGACCGGCAGCAAGGGCTGCGACGGCTAGGCACACGGCTTTGGAAATGGATAGACAACGACGTTCTTGGTGCATGGGATGCTCCCCTTGTTGTTCTGACCAGACCGCAGGACATGACGGCCATCGAGGTATCTGCCCCGCTAGGCGGGACACCACCATCGCCGCCGCCGGCTCTAGCACCCTCCCCGGGGTCCTCGACTACGGCTAACGATGACAAGCTAATTAGGGACGACCCGGGACAAGCAATGCTTGTCCACACTTGCCAATATGCTTGACCGACTGCGCCAACGCGCAAGCAACTTAAGGTGCGCGCAATGGAGGCATTGGTAACAGATTACGCACCGAATGGATGCGCTTGGTGTTCCCTTCCGAGCGCAGCAAACCTGCCTGAAAAGCCCGATGTAGATGCCCTCAAACCTCGACGCTGAAAAGCATGGGAAGCAGCGGCACGGAATGTGCTTAACATATTAACGAAAGCCATCCTGCTTCGTTTGGTAACATGTTAACGATATCCGGAGATTGCCATGCACGCACAGCACGTCACGCACAGCACCCTCGAGAACTGGCAACGTTCGATGCAATCGGTTTGCGGCAACTATGAAACCAAGCTGACCTTCAACAGCACGCTGTTCATCGGCGATGTCTGCGCCAAGGAACACGCCGGCCTGACCCTGGCGCACCTGAAGACCAACGCCGGGTTGATATCGCGTAATGCCAAAACGGGCCGCGACGATGACCGCTACTGCTTTCTGGTCAGCCAACGCAGTGGCTGTTCGCGGATTGCCCAGAATGGCGTGACCCTGCACCTCAGCCCCGGCGACCTAGTGCTGATGGACTCGGTGGGCACCTGCGAGATCACCCCCCTCGGCCTGATCGAGCACGTCTCACTGCATCTGCCACGCCAGGAGGTGCTGAAGTCCTTCAGGTGCCCTCGCCCGCTATTCGGCAAGGCTTCTGCCCATTGCACCAGCGGTCGCATGTTGCGCTTGCTGGTCGATCAGCTGTACATGAACGAGGAAGGTACACAAACCGACAACAATGAGACCGAAGCCATGTTGTCGGCCTTCACCAGCCTGCTCGGCCCGGCGCTGGAGCAGCGTGAACGCCAGGCGGAGATCGCCGATTCGATAGCGGGCAACAGCCTGCGCCGCCAGGCCCAGCAGTTGATCGAAGAATCGTTGACCCAGCCCAACCTGAACCCCGTGACTCTAGCCAACCGCCTGCACATTTCCGTACGCCAGCTCTACCGGCTGTTCGAAGAACAGGGTGACAGCGTCTGCCGCTATATCCAGCGCACTCGCCTGCAGCGCAGCGCCAGCGACCTGAGCAACCCCCACCTCAAGCGCGAGTCGATCACTGCCATCGCCTATAAGTGGGGCTTCACGGATTCGGCGCACTTCAGCCGCGCGTTCAAGAAACAGTTCGAGCAATCGCCCAAGGATTACCGGGCCGGAGCCTTTATCGATTGGCCCGGTTCAGCGCATTGAGCAATTCGAAAGCCCCGGATGCTCAGGTCATCCAGGGCTTTCGATTACCGCCAGCGGGTGATTCAGCCCAGTGCCGCCTGAGTTTCCGGCAGCGTCGCGCCGCCGTCGACGATGATGGTCTGGCCGGTGATATAGCTGGCCGCGTCCGACGCGAGAAACAGCATGGCGGCGGCGATATCCTCGGGCTCGCCAAGACGGCCCAGCGGCACGCCACGGGCGATGTCGGCGCTGTGCGCGCCATCGCCCAGATTGCCCATGGCCGGGGTGCGGATCATGCCCGGCTCGACCCCATTGACTCGTACCTTGCGCTTGGCCAATTCCAGCGCGGCGCTGCGGATAAAGCCATTGACCCCAGCCTTGGATGCCGCGTAGTGACTCAGCCCCGGGTAGGCCACCCGCGGCCCGGTGACCGAAGAGGTGACCAGCACGCACCCCCTGCCCTGGCGTTCGAACAACGGCAGCGCGCCCTGGGTCAGCCAGAACAGCGCACTGAGATTCACCGCCAGGGTGCGCTGCAGAATCGCCGGGGTAATCTCGGTGAATGGCGTCAACGGAAAGTAACCGGCGTTGTGCACCAGGATATCGAGACGCTCTAGCCCGGCCAGCAAAGTGGCGATGGCCGCCTCGTCGGCCAGATCGATTCCCAGCGCCTGCGCCTCGCAGCCTCTGCCCTGCAGCTCGCTTGCCAGCGCTTGCGCGGGCTCCAGCTGCAGGTCGGCAATCAGTACCCTGGCCCCGCTGGCGGCGAAGCCCTCGACAATGCCTCGGCCGATGCCCTGGGCACCGCCGGTGACCAGCACGGTCTGGCCGGCGAAATCGAACCTTGTGGCCATCAGGCACCTCCCAATCGGTCGTAAACCAGGGTCGGTACGTCGACGATGCTGGAGCCGCCATCGGCGACGATGCTGGCACCGGTAATGATCGAAGCCTCGTCGCTGATCAGGAAACGGCAGACGCTGGCGATCTCCTCGGCGCTGGCCGGGCGACGCAGCGGCACCTCGGCGGTCACCCGGGCGTAGGCGGCGTCGAGGTCATCGCCGAAATGCTGCATCAACGGCTGCATTTCCTCATCGGCCATCGGCGTGCGCACCCAGCCGGGGCACAGGCAGTTGACCCTCACCCCCAGGGGGCCATAGTCCCGCGCCAGGGAGCGGTTGAGGCCGATCAGCGCGTGCTTGGCGGTGGTATAGCCGCACACCTGCGGGCCAGCGGCCAGCGAGGCGATGGAACCAAGCAGGACAATGCTGCCACGCCGCTCGATCAGCAGCGGCAGGCAGGCACGTGCGCTGTGGAAGGCGCTGTCGAGATTGCTGCGCATCGCCCCCTGCCAGACCTCGTCCGAGGTCTCGGTGGCCGTACCCAGGCCATGGCCGCCGGCACAGGCCAGCAGTGCATCGATACCGCCGAAGCGGGCACGAATCTCGTCGATGAAGCCGCTCCAGGCCGCACCGCTGGCCGCATCGCCGACCAGCACCAGGCCGCCGGTTTGCCCGGCGACCCGTTCCAGCGGCTGGCGGCGGCGACCGATCAGTACCAGGTTGTGACCTTCGCGAGCCAAGCGCCGCGCGCAGGCCTCGCCGATGCCCGTGCCGGCACCGGTGATGACGATGGTCTTCGGTTCACTCATCGGGGTACTCGGTGCGGTTCAGCACGCTGCAATAGGACGCAACCGGGAAGTTGGACAGCTCGTCGAAACCGCCACCGGCATAACCGAAGATCTTGCCATCGCTGCGGTGGTTGGCCATGTCGATCATCACCAGGCCGAGGGTCGGTACGATCTTCTCGCGCCAGACGAATAGGTACAGCTCATCTGCGATCTTGTAGTAGTGGCAGCGGTCGGTGTCGCACAGGCCGGCTTCTACGCCCTTGATGCACTGCCAGCTGTAGAAGTTCTCGTTGAGGTAGATGTGCTCGTACACCTCCGTCGGGCTGTAGCGATACAGGTTACGCAGGCCGACCAGTTCGTGTGTCAGCGCATGGGGGCAGGCACCCTCTTGCCACGGCTTATCCAGACTGCCGTGAAAAAACTCGGCTTCCACGCCGGTCAGTTGCTTGCCGGCCAATGCACGGTGGTAAAGCCCTTCGTGGGTGGTCTGCTCGACGGGCAGACGTCCGATCACCGCGGTAAAAGAGGCGCTGTCGATATCCAGCACCAGGCTGATGGACCAGTCCTGGCCATTTTCGTTTTTCAGGAAGTCCACCAGGTAGATGCCGGGGCGTACCGAAGTAGCGCGATAGGGGGCACTGCCTTGCGAGTGGCCATCGGCGGCAACCCAGCTCAGGCGCTCGGCCTCGAACTGGTGGGTGATCTGCCAGCCGTTGGCGAAGTTCAGGGTGAAACTCTTGCCTGCAAGATCAGCCAGGTTCGGCAGAATGAACGCGGCCGGGGCAAAACCATCGGCCAAGGCACCTACGGTGATCCAATCGGATTTTGTGCTCATGGGGGTATCTCGAGTGGTGAGTGGAGCTTGGATGGTGCGCTCTAGGACGTCGCTGGACTATCAACCAGATGGTTGAGAAGACGTTATAGTTCGCGATTGATGACCTGCCTAACCCTCTGCCGTTTCGCTGCACGGAAATCCGCTGATCTGCATGTAATCAGCCGGGTGGAGGACGTCGATAGGCCGATACCGCGGCGTTGCACCTAGCTGACAGGGCAGCGACGGCATTACGCAGTGAGAGACTCAGAGAAAAAGTGTCGCCACCAGCTCGGTGCGGTTGCTGACGGCTACCTTGCGAAACAGGTTGATCAGATGAGTCTTGATGGTAGGCAGGCCGACGCCGAGCTGGCGTGCGATCTCCTTGTTGCTGCGACCGGCCCGCAGCAGCTCCGCCACCTGCCATTCCCGCGAAGTCAGCTGCAAGGTTGGGGTAGAAGATAGTCGCGGGGCCACGGCGAGCTCGAACATGCCTTGCAGAGCTTGTAATTGCTCCAGCTCATGCGGCCCGAACACGCCTAGATCACACCCTCTCAACAGCGAGATTCCGGCTACTGGACGCCCCTGCTCGAAGGCCAGTACCTCGACGACATCGACGACTCCATAGCTCTGGAGGAAACCGTCATAGCGGCGATTGGAGAGGTCATCCTGCGCACTCATGCCCAGGCGCAGCGGCACCACACTGTGGCCGGTCAATTGACAGTTGCGTGGTTGCAAAGGGTCAACTCGCCGGTACTGCGACAGATAGCGCTCATGCATGTCCGAGTGCATCTTCTGCAGCAGGAAGTCGTGCGGTTCAAGCTGCGCGGCGATGCGGTAAAACACGCAACCGGAAGCCGGTATCAGCTGAGTGAAGGTGTTCAGGCAACGCTGCCCCAGTTCCGTACTTTGCATAGGAAGAACACTCGGTTTGCCCCTGACAGCCACGGAAGCTGACAGGGGCCGGGCGGAGAAATTACACAGCCGCCATATAGTGCTTGGTGAAGCTGTCGCTGAGTACTTCCCAGAGCACCGAGGTGCCCTTGGTTACGAACCAGCTGTCGCCGGCCTTGTAGCGGGTGCTCTGGCCGGTGCCTTCGTCGGTCAGGATGACTTCGCCGAACACCACGGTGGCCTGCTCATTGAACGGGTAGACCATACGGAATTTGCTTTTGGTCACAGCAAAATAGCCGGCGCTTACCGCATCGGTCGGGCCGCCGAAGGTCATCTTGCCGAAGGCCTTGCCCTCGCCTTCAAGGATTTCCGAACCCAGGTCGGCCACGGTGCCCCATGCGTCCAGTTCGGTGAGGGTGGTGCCTTGCTTGATAGGTGTCATATGCCTTTCCTCTGAAAATGCAGTGAGTGGATAAATCAGCGCCGGCCGGTCCAGTAGCCGGACAGCTGATGCCAGGACTTGCCGGCGGTGAGCAGCAGCGGACGGATCTGGTCTTTACCGAACACCTGGCTGCGCCGTACCGAGCTGATCAGGTCGTAACGCGCCGACCCCTCGCTCATGCCCTCGGCCAGTACCTTGCAGATGATGTGGCTGGGGGTGACGCCAAAGCCGGAATAGCCCTGTACGAAGAACACATTCGGGTGCTGCGGCAGCGAGCCGAGTTGGGGAAACAGGTTGGGGCTGCAGGCCATCGGGCCGCCCCAGGCCAGGTCGATCTTCACGTCCTTGAGGTAGGGGAAAATCTTCAGCATCAAGTTGCGGTTCCAGGCCTTGAGATCGCCGGGGATATGCTCAACCAGAGGCGTCGCCGAGCCAAACAGCAGGCGGTTCTCTCTGGTCACCCGGTAATAATCGATGACCGGACGGATATCGCTGTAAGCCCCGCGGATCGGGCTGATGCGCTCGACCAGCTCATCCGACAGCGGCTCGGTCATCATCTGGAAGGCGAAGGTGTTGATGGTGGTCTTGTGCAGCTCCGGCTCCAGCTTGTTGAGGAAGCTGTCGCAGGCCCACAGCAGCTTGCTGGCCTTGACCGAGCCCTTGGCCGTGCGCACGGTGACGCGCTCGCCATAGGTCACTTCCAGAGCGGGGCTGTACTCGAAGATCTTCACCCCATGGCTGGCCAGCGCCTTGGCTTCGCCCAGCAGCAGGTTGAGCGAGTGCACATGGCCCGCCCCCATATGCAGTAGCGCGCTGCTGTAGGCGTCGGAGCCGATGATCTGTTTGACCTCGGACCCCACCAGCAGACGGATTTCATGCTGCGGGCTGAGCGCCTTGAATTCCTTCTCCCAGGCCGCCAGAGTCTTCTCCTGGCGGGCGTTGAAGCCCATGTAGCCGTAACCGTGGCAGAAGTCGGCGTCTATGTCGTACTTCTCGATCCGACTCTTGATGATCTCGGCACCCTGATCGCTGATCTCGAAGATCGCGCGCAGGCCCTCTTCGCCGACATCCTTGCGAATCTTTTCCAGGTCATGGCCGATACCCGCCATGATCTGCCCGCCGTTGCGACCGGTGCCGCCGAAGCCGAGGTAGCGCCCTTCCAGCACGACGATGTTGGTAATGCCCTTCTCCGCCAGCTCCAGCGCGGTATTGATACCGGAGAAGCCCCCCCCTATCACCACAACGTCGGCCTCGATGTCCGCCTCCAGCATGGGGAAGCTGAGGTCGTATTTCTTGGTGGCTGTGTAGTAGGTGGGCGTTTCGATATTGATCATATGCGGCGACCTTATATTTCAATGGAGCGATGCTCGCTGGGGTAGCGGTGGCATCCAGCGCAACACTCTGCTTGCCCCTATTAAGAACTTAGGTATAAGCCCGGGTCTTGTCCAAGACTGCCCATCCCTTGACTGCTAGTGCCACGATAATTTCAATTGCTTGCCAGCAGTCCTTCCACACAGCGCACGGCGGCCTGCGCGCATTGAGTGTCCAATTGCTCTGAAGCGCCCGATACACCGATGCCCCCGGCTACGCAGCCGAAAACCAGGAACGGCTCTCCTCCGCCGAAAAGTGCAAGCCCTTCCTGCAACGGCAATCCCTGACGTACCGCTGGCGAACACTGTTGCAAGCGCTCCTCCCAGGCCGCGGTGGGCACACCAAAAGCGACTGCAGTGGCGGCCTTGCGTCGGGCAATCTCCCTACTCAGGCCTGGTGCGCCATCCATATGGGCCATATGCAGCAGATTCCCCGCAGCGTCGAGGATCGCAATACTGACCTTCACCTCCAGCGACTCGGCCTCGTTCAGCGCGGCCTGCAGTGCCTGCATAGCCAGCGCAAGAGAAATGCTGGTCTGCGTGTGTAACCACCGGGACATGGCTTGACTCCCAAGATGTAATGGATAGAATCCAAATCATGAATACATTAACGAATAATCTCTCATATTACAGCTACCGGCTCTCACCCAGCGGGCGGTAGCCGTGTGCATACCGATCCGCCTGAGGCGGATCGGATCCATGGGATTTCTGTCTCCTCGGGCACCACCAACCAGGAGACTTCCATGAACACCCCACAAGACCCCATCCAGTTCCTCCAGGAACGCGGTTTTATCCACCAGAGCACCGATCTCGACGGCTTGCGCGAGCACCTGCAGCAGGGCTGCGCGACCATTTACCTGGGCTTCGATGCCACCGCCGACAGCCTGCATGTCGGCCATCTGCAGGGGCTGATGGTGATGCGCTGGCTGCAACGCTTTGGCCATCGCCCGATCCTGCTGATCGGCGGCGCGACCACGCGCATCGGCGACCCGAGCTTTCGCGACGAGAGCCGGCCGATGCTCAGTGAGGCGCAGATCCAGCACAATATCGCCGGCATCTGCGAGACCTTCGCCCGCTTCGTGCATATGGGCCCGACCGGCAATGACGGTCTGGTGGTGGACAACGCCGACTGGCTGGACGGCATTGGCTACCTGCAGTTTCTCAACCAGGTGGGTCGGCACTTTTCCATCAACCGCCTGCTGACCTTCGACGCCGTGCGCCAGCGCCTGGATCGCGAGCATTCGCTGTCGTTTCAGGAGTTCGGCTACACCCTGCTACAGGCCCATGACTTCACCGAACTGGCCAAACGGCATGGCTGCAGCGTGCAGCTCGGTGGCGCAGACCAGTGGGCCAACATCATCAACGGTGTCGAACTGGCCAGGCGTCAGGATGGCCGGCAGCTGTTCGGCCTGACCATGCCGCTGCTCACCACCAGCGACGGGCGCAAGATGGGCAAATCTGCCCAGGGCGCTATCTGGCTCAACCCGCAGCGCCTCTCCCCCTTCGATTTCTGGCAGTTCTGGCGCAACTGCGACGACCGTGACGTCGGCCGCTTCCTGGCGCTGTTCACCGAGTTGCCGCTGGCTGAAATCACCCAGCTAGCCCAAGCCGAAGGCGTGCAACTGAATGCCGCCAAGGTGCGCCTGGCCTCCGCCGTAACGGCCCTGGTGCATGGCGAAGAAGCCGCGCAGCTGGCCGAGGCCACCGCCCAGGGGCTGTTCGCCCAGGGCGATGAGTTGCAGGGATTGACCACCCTCAGTGTGTGCAGATCCAAGCTCGCCGCCGGCTACTCGCTGACCGAACTGCTGGAGCAGCATGAACTGCAGCCCTCCCGCGGAGCCACTCGCCGTCTGGCCGCTGGCGGTGGCCTGCGCCTGGACGGTGAGACAGTCGTCGATGCCGACCTGGCCTTGCCCGCAGGCCGCGACAGCTGGCTGCTCAGCCTGGGCAAGAAGCGCCACTACCGCATCCAGCTGGAGGACTGATCATCGAGCATCCAGTGCGATCCCAGAGCAGCCTGCTAGCCGCCTTTACCCGCTGGCTCGGCTTCGATGAGGCCGGCGCAGCCCAAGCTGCCCGCCTGGCGCTGGCGGCCTGGTTGGCATTCAGCATCGCCGCCCTGCTCCATGTGCAGAATGCCTATTGGGCCGCCATGCCCATCTGGGTGGTGGCGCAACCCTCACGGGGATTACTGCTGGAACGCGCGCTCTATCGGCTGCTCGGTACCTTGCTCGGCGCACTGGCCGGCTTCATGGTACTCACGCAGGACTCATCCCTGCTGCAGCTGATACTGCTCGCCGCTGTGATCGCCATGTGCGCGGGCATGACCCACCTGCTGCGTGGCACCTCGGCCTATGCCTGGCTGATGGCCGGGATGACCGCAGCGGTGGTGGTCATCCCCTCGGCCCTGAGTCCGCAGGACAGCTGGGCACTGGCCTTGGCGCGGGTTGAATGCACGCTGATCGGGGTGCTGGCGGTGACTCTGGTGCTGTGGCTGTTCACCCCCAAGACCCGCCGCGGGGATTTCTATCGCCGGGCCCGAGCCCTGGCGGCGGATGCCGTCGACTTTGCCGCACAGAGTCTGACCGGCAACACCGATCCGGCCACCGAACTGCGCATCCTCAAGGCGCTTAGCGACATAGACAGCGCAGCGCGGCCCATCTCTGCCGGGTCGTTGCGTGGTTACCGCAACCTGCGCCATATCGACCAACTGCTCCTGGCCTCGCTCAATATCATGGCGGCCGGCCAGGCCATGGGCAGCCACCTACGCCCCGAAGCCCAAGCCGCGGCGGCGCTGGCCAGGCGTCTGCAACAGGTTGCCGAGCGGCTGCGCAGCGATGAGCCGGCCGGCAGCATTCTGCCCGCCCCACCCGAGAACCTGCCGCCCAGACGCCTCGCCCGTCTGGAGCAGGCCCTGGAGCAACTGTGCCAAGCCGCCGCCCAGCTGGCTCCGGCGGCATCACCAGCGTCTGCTGAGGCGCACGCGGCACCGGCACTGGTGCCTGATCGCGACTGGCGGCTGGCCTTGCGCACCGCTGCGACCACTGGCGGCGCGGCACTGGCCTGTGCCTTTCTGGCCCAGGCCTACCCAAGCCAGGCAACGGAGCTGGCGATACTCGGCGTGTGCATCTTTTCGATGTTGCTGGGCTCCATGGCCCAACCGCAGAAGCATGCCCCGCACATGTTGCTGGGCGTGCTGGCCGGCGTGACAGGGGCCACACTCTACCGCTTCACCGTGCAACCCCACGTGGACGGCATGCTGGAGCTAGTAGTGACCCTGCTGCCGTTCCTGCTGGTCGGCGGCATTCTGCGCGCCAGCCGCCGCTTCGCCGTGCCGGCAATCGACGCCAATATGTGCTTTATGCTGGCCAGCCAGGCCGGTATGCCGGTGGCCAGCAGCGGCGCAATCATCAGCAGCTCATTGGCGCTGCTGCTCGGGGCGGGCCTGGTCGGCTGCGGTTTTCTACTCTTTCCGCGCACCGTGCAACGCGCGCTGCGCCTGACCACGGCGGCCATCCTCGGGGATATTCGAACCCTAATGCGCGACACCAACGCCCTGAGCCGGGAACGCTGGCTGGCCCTGGCCGGCCGCCGGATTCTGCGTCTGCTGGCGCATATGGGGACCGACACGCACTCCAGTACTACGCCGCCAGCCGGCCTGCTGTCGTTGCTCAACCTGGGGCAGTCGATCATCGATCTGCACCACCTGGGCCAGCAGCCCGGCCACCGGGCCATCTATCAGGAAGCCATCGCCAGGCTGGCGGACTTCGAGCGTCAGCCGCAGGCGACCGCTGAGTTTCTTCTGCACCTGGCAGAGGACAGCCGCGACCGCTGGCTGACGGTGACGCTGCAGACACTGGCCCATGCCTTGCTGGCCAGCCGCAGCACGCTGCTGGCGCAACACCCAGGCGTCAACTCAGCACATTGACCTACTGCGTACGGGCCTGGGCACCGCCGAGCATGGATTGGATCTCCTGGGTCGCCTGGCGCGTGCTCTGCGCCAGCTTCTTCACCTCATCGGCAACCACCGAAAACCCGCGCCCCACCTCGCCCGCCCGGGCCGCCTCAATGGCCGCGTTCAACGCAAGCAGGTTGGTCTGTTCTGCAATGCCCTTGATCACGCTGACCACCTGGGCGATCTGCCCATAGGTGTCCTGGTTGTGTTGCAACATCTGTTCATGGGCCGCCTGGGCATTACGCTCATCGGAGATGTCGCGCACCGCCCCGATCACCCGATAGAGCAGCCCCTTTTCATCACGCACCGCGCGGCCACGCTCCCGGCACCAGATATAGCCGCGAGCCTTGTGGCGCATGAGGTACTCGATCACGTATTCACCACTGCCGGCTGGATCGACAATCTCTCGCTCGAAGAGCTTGGCGACGCCCCCCAAGTGATCAGGATGGATAATGCCGGCTTGGCTCTCCAAGCCATCGGGCAACTCATCACGGTTGTAACCCATCAGCACGCGAAACTGGTTGGAGATCCGCATCATGCTGCGCGGGTCGTCGATATTGCCGTTGACCACGGTGAAATCCCAGTAGCCTTCGGTCAACGTGGACTGAGCAATTTCCCATATCCGCGACTCCAGCTCGCACTTGCTCAACGCTTCCTGCTGCTCGTAGAGCTGGGCCTGAACGCTATCCAGGGTCATCTGCTGATGTTGCAACTCGCCGCGCAGCTGCAGCTCCCGGGCCAATGCTTGATCACGTTCCTCGGTCAGCCGCTGCACCTGCTCACGCAGCCCTGTCGTCTCATCCCAGGCCTGGTGCATAAGCCCGGCCAACTGCTCAAGGCCCTTGGCGAGTTCTGGATAGCGTGTCAGCGAGGCCGTGCCAGAAAGCATAACCCCGAGCCCGGCACCCAGATTGGCGATCTGTTGGCACAGTTCCCCGGCAAGATCACGCCCATTGTCACGGAAGAACATAAGCGGTTACTCCAGTTCGGTTGATAAAGGCTGACGTAAACGCTGTTGCTGTTTTACCGCCAGCCACTGCTGATCAATCACCCGTTTCTGCTCCGCCTTGAGCGGTTCGAGGAAATACAACCGGCGGCGCTCGCTCGCCTGGGGAACGAGAGCGGGAGCGCGCTGCGCCAGCTCCAGCATCTCCGGCAAGTCACTGCGCAGCGGCGCATAAAAGCGAGTCGCCAGGGTGTTCAGGCGGGCGTTGTCCGGCTGCAGCATGTAGTCGATAAAGCGATAGGCCAGTTCGGCTTGCTGAGCATCACGGGGAATGGCCCAGCTGTCGATCGTCAGCAGGGCCCCCTCCTCCGGTACCAGAAACTCCAGGCTGCTGCGCTGCGACGCCGCCAGCAGGGCATGGCCACTCCAGGCCATGGCGACGCACAGACGGCCGCTGACCAGGTCCTCGATATAGGCCTCGTTATTCAGTGAATGCACAGCGGCTGCCTGGCTCGCCAGTTGCGCGCCGCTAACGGCCAAACGCGTTGGCGAGGCCTCGAACAAACGCTTGCCCTGCAGATTCATCCACAGCGAGAAGGTCTCTTCAGGGGCGTCTAGCCAGCCCAAGCCACACGCCTGCAGACGCTGGGCGTAGCGCGGATCGAACAGCAAGCTCCAGCTCGATGGCGCGGTCTCACCCAGGGCCCGCTGTGCGGCCTCGCGCTCGACCACCAGCCCGACCGTGCTCCACAGGTAAGGCACCACATAGCGCCCCGCGCCGGAAAAACCTGCGAGCGACGCCAATAATTTGGAATCCAGATTGCCGTAGTGGCGCAGCTTGCCGATATCCAGTGCCTGCAAGCGGCCCTCACCGATCAGGCGCTGCAGCTGAAAGTGCGAAGGGGTCACCAGGTCGAAACCCGCTCCAGCGTCCAGCGCCTCGTCCAATTCCTGGGCGGTGGTGAAGGTCTGGTAATCGACCCTGATACCGGTATCGCGCTGAAAGCCGGCGAGAACCGCCGGATCGATGTAATCCTTCCAGTTGTAGATGCGCAGCGTCTGGCCATAGCCTGTAGCAGTGGAAAACATAAGCACGGCGAATAGCAGAGCTCTCATCGTCCGGATCCCTTGGCGTTGTTATGGCGTTATAAATAGCGCCATAACGCCATAACGTCTTGCCTGACCCTGCCGGATACTTGCTCGCCGCTGCCATGCACTCACAATGAAAAAACGCCTCACAAGAGGCGTTTTTCTAAACGGATTGCGCAGCTCAACCCAGGTCTGGCTCAAACAATTTGCGCTTCATGTAGAGTTTGACCCAGAGCGCCGCGATCACACTGACTAGCAACAGGATGCCGCCGGTGATCTTGTAGACCAGAACGGTCATCTCCGGCGATGGCGAGTTGTTCAGCGCCACATAAAGCATGGCGGCGATGCCGAGGAGCTGTGGCAGCGGGTAGAACGGCGTCTTGAACGGGCGCGCCAGGTGCGGCAGGCGACGACGCAGCACCAGCACATCGACATGCGCCACTATGTAGGCCAGCAACCAGCTGGTGGAAGCGGCGATCACCAGCGGGATCAGCGAATCGATGTCCATCAGCAGCAGCGGAATGGCAATGATCGCAGCCATAAACAGGATGCCGACCCAGGGGGTGCCAAAACGCGTGCTGGTGATTTTCATCTGCGGGAAGGCCTGGCCGTTTGTCGCCATGCCGTGCAGCATGCGCGGCACGGCGGCCAGCACGGTATTGACCGTGCTACAGGTGGCGGTCACCGCCATGATTGCGGCGATGATCAACCCGGCCTTGCCGAACACCGCATTGGCGTAATCCAGATAAGGCAGCGGCGAGGTGGTGAGGGTCTCGATGTTCAGGTAATGGGTCGCGCCGTAGACGAACAGCAGGAAGATCCCGAGCATGGCGCACAACGACAGCATCATCGCCCGCGGGATATTGCGCTGCGGATTGTCCACCTCGTTGATCATCGGACAGATGAATTCCACGCCGACCATCAACCACAGCGCCATGGCCACCAGCCCGATGAAGCTGCCGTTTAGCACCGGTTCGAAGCTCCAGCTCACCGCCGTACCGGCCAGTTCGGCATGGGGCTCGACCGCGCCGGTAACCGCACACAGACCAATGATGATCAACGCCGAAACCAGAATGAAGGCCAACAGGTTCTGCACCTTGGCGAACACATCGGCACCGAGAATATTGGTCACGACGAAGAAGCCGAGGATCAGCAGTGGTAGCACCAGCGGCGGGAACAGCCCGGGCAGCAGCTCGCCGATGATGATATCGACCAGGAACATCTCCACCGGCAGCGCCAGCATGGCCACCACTACATAACCGGCGAACACCGAGACAATGGCTGGGAAATGGCCGATGGCCTTCTGGGTATAGGTCGCCAGGGTGCCTTCCTGAGGAAACATCAGCGACAGCTCGGCAAAGCTCATGGCATTGAACTGAGCCAGAATAAAGGCGACGAACAGCGCGGCGATAAAGCCCATGCCACCGATGCCTATACCTTGAGTCGCAGTGATCATCGAACCCTGGACGATGACCAGGCCGACGCAGATGGCCATCATGGTCACGAAGCCCAGCTTCTTGTGCTGCATAGAGGTAACCCTCCCCGCCGATTTTGTTATTGAGGTAAGACCTGGGGCGTTGGTATCAGTCATTTTCTTTATTCTCCCGCTCGGGCCATTGCCGACCCAAAGGTGCCCATGGATGCGACGGCGGTTTCGCGCCGTGTCGTGTATCACTGTGCTACTGCGCCCATGGGAATTCTTGTACCAGGCTGCCGCATTCTTGTTCCGGCGTGTCAGCGGCGCTGCTGGCAGGCCAATAAGACGATAGGATCGACTTCAATTGCTTCTTCACTAAGGGTATAGCAGCCATGCACAACATCCTGATCACCGGTGCCTCCCGCGGTCTGGGCCTGGGTCTGACCCGGGCCTACCTGGCGCGCGGTGCCAGGGTTTATGCCGTGATACGCCGTGAGCCCAGCGACGAGCTGCTTGCCTTGAGCCAAGGCCACGCCGCCAGATTGCGCCTGATTCTCTGCGACCTTGACGACGATCAGGCCACCGCCCACATCGGCGAAGCCCTGCAAGGCACCCGCCTGGATCGGGCACTATTCAATGCCGGCATCTACGGGCCTGCCCATCAGGATCCGTGCCAGGTCAGCCGCGAGGAAATTGCCCAGCTATTTCTGAGCAACACCATCGCCCCCGTACGCCTGGCGCAGACCCTGCTGCCGAGTATCGGCGAGGACGGAATACTGGCCTTTATCAGTTCACAGATGGCCAGTGTCGAATTGGCCCGGGCCCAGGACATGCCACTGTACGGTGCCAGCAAGGCGGCGCTGAACAGCCTGCTGCGCAGCTGGAGCGAGGTGCCGGACATGTCCCAGGTGACACTGCTGGCACTGCACCCCGGCTGGGTGCGTACCGAGCTCGGGGGGGCCGATGCACCGCTGAGCGTCGAGGACAGTGTCAGCGGGATGATCGCGGTGATAGAGGCCGAGGCCGGCCAGCCGGGCTGCCGTTTTCTCGATTATCAGGGCCAGGTGCTGCCCTGGTAGGCAGCTGCGCCGTTTGAGCGCTAGTTCGCGGCTAAAGCCCCTCCCACAGGTGTGCACGAGCAGCAACGGGCTCCTGGCCTGAAGCCGGGAGCCCGTTGCTTTAGCGCGTAAGGAATGCCGTCAGCCGATGGCAATCACAGCCTTGAGTATGGCCTTGAAGGTATCAATCTGCTCTTCGCTGAAGGCACCGAACACCTTGTCCTGCTGCTCGCCGGCAATACGCCAGAGAGCTTCGGCCTGGTCGACCCCGGCCGGGGTGAGTACATACCGATCGTCTGCATCGGCCACCAGGCCCTTGCGCTTGAGAATATCCACCGCCTGTTCAATCTCGCGCACCGGCATCGCCACTTCACGCAGCAGGTCACACAGACTCAGGCCGGCATCGTTCTCCAGCACCATCAGCATGCGCGCCTCGCTGGTGCGCAAGCCGGTGGACAGTTGCCGAGGCTGGTAATTGCTCTGATAGCTACGCACCGCCTGGGTCATCAGGTAGTAGAGGTTGTGGCTCAGTCGCCCTTGAAAGGCGCTACTGGGCTGCTGCCCCTCGGTCTTTTCGGTCATACGGGTGTGCGGCAACACCATGGAGTAGGCACCCTGGTGATAGAGCAACGGCGAACGGCCGAAGTCGTCGAAGGCCAGCACCTTGCCGATCAGGATCCAGTGATCGCCACCGTCGATCTGTTGGTGTTTCTCACACTGGAAACGCGCCGCGCAATCGGGAAACAAAGGCGCTCCGCCCTCGCCCAGCTCATGGGTTACGCCGGCGAACTTGTCGTCACTCGGCCGGGCAAACTGGTTGGACAGGTCGATCTGATCGGCGGAGAGGATGTTCACCGCAAAATGCTCGGCACGCTCGAACACCTCATAGCTGCCGGAGCGCTTGTCGATGCTCCAGAGCACCAGCGGCGGATCCAGCGACACAGAGTTGAAACTGTTGGCGGTAACGCCGACCTTTTGCCCGTCGGCAGTTGCCGCGGTGACGATGGTCACGCCAGTGGCAAAATTGCCCAGGGCGCGGCGAAAGGCACGCGGGTCAAGAGCAGCAGTGGTGCTTGTCATGGGATTCTCCCTGGCTGCCGTCGAGGTTCGCGGCAGCGCTGTTATTTGGCGGTCGGGGCCGCGAACGGCCCCCATGCAAGGCTGGCGGGTTCAGACCATGCTCGGGTCCGGCTCCAGGCCCATCAGCTCACGGCCAAGGATCTGCGCACAGACGTCGTAGTCGGTGTAGGCATGGGCACCGGTCATGTGCGAGTCACGGAACAGCCGCTGCATCTCGCTGCTTTCGAACCAGCTGGTGCCGCCGGCAGCCTCGAACAGGCGGTCGACAGCCTGGATGCACATCTTCACCGCATAGGCCTGATTGGTACGCCAGAACGCCAGGGTCTCGCGGCTCGGGTACTGGTGGCGCTCGCCATGCTCGGCATGCTCCTGCCAGGTCTTTTCCAGGAAGGCGCGGGCGGCAGCGACCTGATGGGTCGACTCAGCCAGACGCATCAGCGCCGGCGTGGCGGTGCCGACGTTGACCCCGGTGTAGGCGCGCACGCGGTTCTTGGTCTTCTCCCGATAGGCTTCGAGCATGCGCTCGGCGATACCCAGGCCGATGGCCGCAAAACCACTGGCGAAGTAAGGCCGGTAAGGCGTGTAGAAAATCTTGCTGTCCGGGTACAAACCGAAGCCGGCGGAGCGGCCTTCCATCATGTCCTTGGCCTGCTGGATGCGGTGGTTGGGCACGAAGACATCCTTGATGATCAGGGTCTTGGTGCCACTGCCCTTCATCCCGGCTGCGAACCAGTCGTCGCGGATTTCGTAGTCGCTGCGTGGCAGCACGGCGAAGCAGTAGTTCTGGTTGCCCTCGGCATCCAGCCGACGACAGCCAACGATGGCCCACTCGGCGTGGTCGCTGCCGCTGCTCCAGCCCATCTCACCGTTGAAGATGACGCCGCCCTCGGTTTCCTCGACCTTGCCGAACGGCGCGATGCTGCTGCTGGCGGTGGCGTCCGGGTTATCGCCCCAGATCTCGTCCTGCAGCTGCTTGGAGAACATCGCCAGCTGATGGCTATGGGTGCACAGCAAGCTGAAGGCCCACGCGGTGCTGGCACAGGCACCCGCCAGGGCAACCACGCAATCAGCAAACTGCGGCAGTGAAATTTCCATTCCGCCATAGTGCTTGGGCTGGAACGCACGGTGCATACCGATACCCTTGAGCAGGGCGATATTCTCGTCCGGAGCCTTGCGATCTTTTTCGGCCTGGGCGGCATTGGCGGCAATCGCCGGCAATATGGCTTTCAGGTCTTCGAGAAGCGGATTTAGCTTTTTCATCTGGTAGGAGCCCTGCTTATTGTTAGAAAGTGGCCGCGTCGTCAGTCGTACCGGCTATGCGCCTGACCAGGCACTGCGGCCTCGGAATTCAGCACCCATAGCGCTGTATATCCCTGTATGCAGGTTCATTATGCTGAGGGGCAGGCTGGCTAAAAATGCACCTTCCAGACACTAAATTGCACTTTTCATGGCTTAACGACCAGGATCACCCGAATGGACGTTAACCTATTAATGAAATACCAATTTGCCTTACCATAGCGCCCCCAATCGCCCTCCCCATTCGCCATGAACAACCTGCCCAGCGCCTTGCGCGCACTGCGCCACCGTAACTTCCGCTGCTACTTTATCGGCCACGCCATCTCCACCCTGGGCACCTGGATTCAGCAGGTGGCTCTGGCCTGGCTGGTCTACCGGCTGACCGGTTCGGTGGCGCTGCTCGGCCTGACCACCTGCATGGCGTTGCTGCCGCAGTTGCTGGTCGGCCCGTTCGCCGGTGCCTGGATCGACCGCCACGACAAGCGCCGCCTGCTGATCCTGGTGGAAAGCCTGCTCGGATTGCAGGCCCTGGTTCTTGCGCTACTCACCGCCGGTGACTGGGTAACGCCGACGCTGTTGGTGGCGATGGCCACGCTGATGGGCGTGCTCAACGCCCTCGACACGCCGTTGCGCCAGTCATTGCTGAGCCAGTTCGTCGACGACCGCGCCGACCTGCCCAACGCCCTGGCCCTGAACGCCATGCTGTTCACCAGCTCGCGTTTTATCGGCCCGCCCCTGGCCGGGCTGCTGCTCGGGGTGTTCAACGAGGCGCTGTGTTTTGCCCTTAACGGTGCCTCCTACCTGGCCCTGGTAGTCGGCTTGCTGCTGATTCGCATAACGCCCACCGCCCGGGCGGGCGGCTCCTATCGCAATGTGCTGGGTGAGGGGCTGCGCTATGCCCTGGGTAACCGCCAGGTGCGCTCCATGATGCTCAGCGTGCTGGCGATCAACGTCAGCGCCTCCAGCTACGTGGTGCTGCTGCCGGTGTTCGCCAGGGACATCTTCGCTGGCGGCGCGACCACCCTGGGTTGGCTGTGGGGCGCGGCCGGTCTGGGCTCGCTGCTGTCGACAGTGTTCCTCGCCTCGCGCCTGGCGGTGGACAGCCTGCCCAGGCTGATCCTCGCCGCCAGCTGCGCCACCGCCCTGGCCCTGCTGGTATTCGCCTGGAGCGACCTGCTAGCGCTGTCGCTGGCGGCCATGGCGGTGATCGGCTTCGGCATCACCGTCAGCAACGTGGGCACCAATATCGTCCTGCAGAGCAACGCCCCCGAGGCCCTGCGCGGACGGATCGTCGCCCTGTACACCTCGATTCGTTTCGGCTTCGATGCCATCGGTGGCTTGCTGGCTGGGCTGCTCGCCGCGCGCCTGGGCGCGCCGCCGGTGCTGGCGGCTGCGGGGGTAATCCTGTTGGGATACTGCATCTGGCTGGGGCAGCGCCCCCGGGCAACCGCGGAGCCTGACAAGTCGCCAGCGGCTTCAGCTGACGATTGAGTTCGGCGTGGCAGACCTGTCCATATGGGCGAAACGGTACGCCAGCAGGCTGCCGACGCCGGTAGCGCCCATGACCAGGCTCATGGGCAGCGGCGTGCCGTCATGCAAAGCGCCGACCAGTGCGCTGCAGGCGGTGCCCAGACCGAACTGCAGCGCCACCGCCAGGCCCGCGGCCGCGCCCGCCTGCTGCGGGAAGCCGGCCAGCAAGCACGCCAGGCAGTTGGCACCGAGCATGCCGGTGACGCTGATATAGAGCACGACGCAGAATACTATCGCCGGCAGCCCGCCCCATCCGCTGACACCGAACAGGGCCAGGGCGAGCCCGGAAAGCGCTGCGATGGCCGTGCCCCAAGTGAGCATGCGGGCCGGCGTGAGGCGGGTGACCAAGCGCGCATTGAGCGTGGTGGCGACGATGATACCGGCGATATTCAAACCGAAAAGCCAGGCGTAACCCTGCGGGGAAACCCCGAAATACTCGATGTAGACGAAGGGCGAGGCGGTGATGAAGGCAAACATGCCGGCAAACGACAGGCCCATGCAGAGGCTGTAACCGATCGCCCGCGGCTGCAGCGCCATATAGCCGTAGGCCCGGAATACCGCTGCCAGCGACTGGCTGCGGGCAGCCGCTGGATGGGTTTCTGGAATCTTCAGGGCAACGGCCAGCAGGCATAGTCCGGCGAAGGCCAGCAGCACGATGAACAGCGAGCGCCAGCCGCCGACCTGCATCAGGTAGCTGCCAATCAAGGGCGCGGCCAGGGTGGCGAACATGGTCACCAGGTGCATGAGCGACAATACCCGGGCCGCATCGCCCAGGGCGAACAGGTCGCGCACAATGGCACGGGCCAACACCGAAGCTGCGGCACCGCCCAACGCCTGCAACAGACGCCAGACGATCAACTGCTCGACCGCACTCGCCAGGATGCAGCCGAGAGTGGCGACCAGGTAGAGACAAATGCCGCCCAGCAGCAGGCGGCGTCGGCCAAAACGATCGGAAAGCGGCCCGTAGAACAACATACCCAGGCTCAAACCGGCGAGAAACACGCTGATGGTCAACTGCACCTGCGCCTGAGTCGCCTGCAGATCGCGAGCGATCAGCGGCAGGCTGGGCAGATACATGTCGATCGACAGCGGCGCGAATGCCACCAACACCGCCAGCAGGACGATCAGGCGACGAGGTTGGGTGACAACGGGCATCGCGGAAACTCCAGGTACGCACCAACCGGGCCGCCCGCAGGCGGCCCGATTGGTGGCGTTATAGACTCAGCAACCACAGGCTGATGGCCGGGAACAGCGCAAGCAGCACAATCCTGACCAGGTCGGAGGCAAGGAACGGCAGTACGCCGCGGGCGGTTTCCATAAACGGCACATCGCCGGCCGCACGCTGGACGATGAACAGGTTCATGCCCAAGGGGGGCGTGATCAGCCCGATTTCCACCACCATCAAGGCGAGAATGCCAAACCAGATGGATTTTTCCGACGCATCCAGGCCGTAGAAATCCAGCCCGATGATCATCGGATAGAAGATCGGAATGGTCAGCAGGATCATTGCCAGAGAGTCCATCACGCAACCCAGCACCAGGTACAGCAGGAGGATCGCGACCAGCACCAGCATCGGCTCCAGACCGGCACTCTTGACCCATTCCATCAGCTCGATCGGCATCTGGGTCAGCGCCAGGCCAGAGTTGAGCAGGTCGGCACCCAGCAGCACCAGAAAGATCATCGCCGTGGTTTCGGCGGTGCCCAGCAGGCTCTTGCGCATCCCCGGCCAACGCATGCCACCCTGCAGCACGGCGAGAATCCCGCAGGCCGCCGCCCCTATCGAGGCGGCCTCGGTCGGGTTGGCCCAACCGCCGTAGATCCCGACTATCACCACCAGGAACACCCCGATCACCGGGATGATCTTGACCAGCGCTTTGACGCGCTCGGCGCTGCTGACTTTTTCCAGCGCATCGCAGGCCGTTTGTTCCCGCGCCACCATGATGCGCAGCACGATCATGTAGCCGAGCACCGCCAGAATTCCCGGAATGATCGCTGCGACGAAGAGCTTGGCGATGGACTCCTGGGTCAATACCGCATAGATGATCAGCGGTACCGACGGCGGAATCAGGATACCCAGGGTGCCCCCCGCGGCAACGGTCGCGGTGGCCAACCGCCCCGAGTAGTTATGTCGCCTTAGCTCGGGCAAGGCGACATGGCTCATGGTCGCCGAGGTGGCCAGGGACGATCCGCAGATCGCACCGAAGCCGGCGCATGCACCTATCGCCGAGATGCCGAGCCCGCCGCGCAGGTGACCAACAAAGGCCGCGGCACAGCGAAAGATCGCCCGTGACAGGCCGCCATGGGTGGCAAACTGGCCCATCAGTACGAACAGCGGAATCACCGCCAGGTCGTAATTGGACAGGCGCGAGTAGGCAAGATTGTTCAGCGTGAACAACAGCCCATTGAAATCGCCATCGTTCACCGCCCAGTAACAGAGTGCCCCGCCGGCCAGCATGGTGACGCCGATATGAATGCGCAACACCAGCATGCTCATGGTCACGGCCAACGCGATGAGGCCAAGGCTCAGGCCGCTCATGCCTCAACTCCAGGTTTGCGAATGATGTCGGTAACACGGGCAAGCGAGCACATGGCAAGCAACACCAGGCTGGGTACGATCAGCATCAAGGGAATCCATAGTGGAATGGACAGCAAGGTCGTGACATCGCCGTATTCGTGGTTATCCAGCAATTGCAGGGTGGTGCGCCAGGCGAGTATCAGCGCCGCGAAGCAGCAGAACCCATGCGCCAAGCCATCCAGCACGCGCCGCACCGCTTCTGGCGCGGCCAACGTGAAGGCATCGGCTTTCAGGTGACTGCCGCGCAATTCGCACAGCGGCAGGAACGCGGCAATGGCGATGGCGGCACCGACTTCCATCAGCTCCATGTCGCCGCGTATGGGCGTCGCGAACAGCTTGCGGCCGATGATCGAGACAAGAGACATGTTCACCAAGGCGAGCAGGATCAGGCCTCCCGTCATGGCAAACAGCTCAGCGATCCTTTCCAGGCCACGGCGAAGCAGGCCGTGATCCGCCAAGTCGGCGCTCTCGAAAGAAATAGACTCTTTCATCAGGCTTACAGCTTGACGCTGGAGAGACTGCGGACACCCTCTAGCAGCGCCTTGCCGTCGAGGCCCTTGGCAGAGACCTCTTCGGCCCACTGCTCGGGTACGGTCGCCGTGGCCTGCTGCATGGCCTGATAGTCGGGCGCGGCGATTGCCACGATGCTGTCTGGTGCAGAAGCTTCACGCGCCTTCGCCATCTCCTCGTCCCAGGCCTTGCCGAAGCGTATGGAAAGCGCCTTGCCGCTGTTGCGGTCGAGGATTTCCTTGAGGTCGTCGGGCATGGCATCGTACTTGCGCTTATTCATCAGCATGCTCAGCACGGTATAACCGAAGGCCGGCTGCCCCTCCTCGCTGGCGCTGTGAAAGCGAGTCACTTCGTCGAGCTTGGTCGGCGGCACCACCTCCCACGTGGCCATTGCACCATCGACCACACCTTTGGAGATCGCTTCGGTCATCTGCGCAGGCGGCATGCTCACTGGGGTTGCCCCCAGGCTCTCGATGGTCTTGGCGATGGTGCGACTGGAGGCTCGCAGTTTCAGCCCCGTGAAATCATTGAGGGTTCTGACTGGAGTATTGCGCGTATGCACGTCCATACCGCCATCGCCGAATAGCGCCAGGACCTTGTAGGCTTTGAAATCATCCTGGGCGTATTGCTCGTAGTAGTTCCAGATGATCTCGTTCCCCGCCAGGCCGCCGTAAGGCAGCATGAACGGCAATTCCAGCGCCTCAACCCGAGGGAACTTGCCGGCGGAGTAGCCCGGAGCAGTCCAGACGATGTCGGCGACCCCATTGCGCGCCATATCGGCCAGGGCGGCTGGAGTCCCACCCAACTGCATCGAGGGATAGAGCTGGCATTTGATACGCCCTTGTGATTCTTCACCCAACTGCGCACACCACGGCTCTATGACGTTGGCATGGGCATTGGAGTTGGCCGGCAGGAAGTGGGCAATCTTCAGGGTGACAGTTTCTGCTTGGGCGCTGACCGTGCAACCAAGGGCCACGCACAACGCTGCAATCTTGAGGGTTTTCATCGCTTTAGCTCCCGTATTGTTTTTATTGCCAGATGCCGTGGGATGCCTGGGTAGGCGAAGAGCAGCTCGCATGGTTAACAAGTTAACCTTTTGTCTGAAGCTGTCAACCTTGATTATCCCCATAGCGCCGCACCAGGACGCCGTACAAGGCCCCTTCACCTAAATCAACCCAATATATTTCAATAACTTAAAGAGTTTTAAATATATTGATAGGCCCTTCACGGCCGTAGAAATGATCGATAAAGGCTGTCAAAAAATATTGTTAAAGTATTAATGATTGACTATAACGACGCCGTGCTCGCCCCACAGCGGCCGCCCCCAAAAGCCAATCAAGGAATAACAACAATGACTCGGCACCCCGACCCAAAGCACCTGCTTTCCTGCTTGATCGCCACCCTGGCCTGTAGCACCAGTGCCACCACCCTGGCCGATTTCATCGACGACGGCACGGCTTCCCTGGAGCTGCGCAACATGTATATGAACCGCGATTTTCGCCAGACAGGCGGTGGCGAAACCCAGAAGGACTGGGGCCAGGGCTTTACTCTGCGCTATAAATCCGGCTTCACCGAGGGCTCGGTGGGTTTCGGCGTGGATGCGATGGCCCAACTGGGCGTCAAGCTGGACTCGGGCAAAGGCCGTAGCGGCACCGGTGTATTGGCCGTCGACCGGGACGGCACTCCTGCTGACGATTACAGCGAACTGGGCCTTACCGCCAAAGCGCGCCTATCCAACAGCACTCTGCACCTGGGCACCTTGCAGCCGACACTGCCGGTGGCGCTGTACAACGACACCCGCCTGCTCTCCAGTACCTATACCGGTGGCATGCTCAACTCGAAGGAAATCCAGAACCTCGACTTCAACGCCGGACGCCTCACCAAGGCCAACTACCGTGACTCGAGCAACCAGGACGATATCGGTTACGCCGGTGCCGACAGCGACCACTTCGACTTCGCTGGAGGTGCCTACGCCATCACCCCGCAACTGACCGCCAGCTACTACTACGGTGATCTCGCAGATATCTACAGGCAGCACTTCCTCGGCCTGGTGCACGTCCTGCCGCTGTCGAACAGCATGAGCCTGCGCACCGACCTGCGCTATTTCAAGAGCACCGACAACGGCAACCGACTGGCCGGAAAGATCGACAACGACTTCTTCAACGGCATGCTTACCCTGAGCAGTGGTCCGCACAAATTCAGCGGTGCGCTGCAGCGCCTGTCCGGGGATGGCAACTTCCCCTTCCTGCGCGGGGGCGACCCGTACTCGGTCAACCTGGTTACCTTCAACACCTTCACCAAGGCCGAGACCGATGCCTGGCAATTGCGCTACGACTTCGACTTCGCTGCACTGGGTATTCCGGGCCTGGGCTTCATGACCCGCTACACCAGCGGCAAGCACATCGAGCAGGGTGCCGTGCGTGACGGCCGCGAGTGGGAGCGCGACAGCGATCTGGTTTACACATTCCAGGACGGCTCGCTGAAAGGCCTGAATATCCGCATGCGCAACGTGACCTTTCGTTCGGGGGATGGCCTGAAAACCGACATCAATGAAAACCGTCTGATCGTTGGCTACACCCTGCCCCTCTGGTAAGCACGCTCGCGGCGGCGCGGCCGAAGCGTCAAGGGCGGGCCGACTCGGCCTCGCCCTTGCGCAGGCGGTACTCGCCTGGGGTGATCCCGGCATTACGGGTGAAGAAGCGGCTGAAATAGGCCGGATCAGTAAAGCCCAGCTGGTAGCAGATCTCGTTGACCGAACTGCCGGTGAACAGCAGCAGGCGCTTGGCCTCCTGCATCAGGCGGTCGAACACCAGACGCTTGGACGGCAGATCGGCGATGCGCCGACAGATGTCGTTGAGCCGCGCCTCGGTCACCCCCAGCTGCTCGGCATAGCGCTCCAGTGCCCAGTGCGCCTGATAGTTGGCCTCGATCAGGGCATTGAAACGCTGGAATATCTGCAGATCTTCGCGGCGCGCCGGCTGCGACTGGATCGAGCGTGTCGACAGGCGCAGCAGGCTGATAAAGATCAGCCGGGTCAGCGCCGCCAGGCTCAGCGCTCGCCCCGGTCTATCGTCGGCGAACTCGCTACGCAGCTCGTCGAACAGCAGGTTGAGACGCGCCACTTCGGCGTCGTACTGCGTATCCAACTCACCGACCGCCACGCACAGCGGGGCGATCTGCGGTCCCAGGGCCAGGCCCTGCTGCCCTTCCAATAGCGGCCAGATCAGCTCCTGGCGTACCGTGAGCACATGACCATCGCTGTCGGCATCGGTGACGAAGGCATGGGGAAAGGTCGGCGGGGTGAGGAAGAACATCGGCCCCTGCTGCTGGTAGCGCCGGTCGTCCAGGTAGACGCGGACCATGCCGCTCTTGACGTAATGCACCTGAAAAAAGCGGTCGTGGCGATGCACCGGCATGTTGCGGCCGAAGAAGTCCGCCAGCTTGCCAAGGGCCTCGTAGTGCACGTCGGCATCGGCGTAACGCTGGTCGTAAACCTGGCCAATATTGATGTTGGGGATGGGTTGCGGGTCGCGCATGCGCCTTACCCTCGTCGCGAGATCATGGCGGCGCGGCGCAGTGGCCGCGCCCGCCAGGCTCAGGGTTTGATCTGCTTGAGCTCGTTGAGCAGCCCCAGCAATTGCTGGAGCTTCTCCTCGCCGAACTGCTCCTGGATCCGCTGGTAGTTACTCTCCATGTCAGCACTCATCGACAGAAAGCACTCATGGCCCAGCGCGGTCAGATCGATATACACCCGACGCTGGTCGTGCGGCGGCTTGCTGCGGCTGACCAGTCCATCGCGCTCCAGCCGGCTGAGCACGCCGGTCATGCTCGGTTTGAGGATGCAAGCCAGCTCGGCCAGGCGGTAGCTCTCCATTTCGCCATGCTGGCGCAGGATGCGGATCACCCGCCACTGCTGCTCGGTCAGGCCATGCTGGTTGAGCAGCGGACGGAAGAAGCTCATCGCGGCCTCGCGGGCCTGGAGCAGGGTCAGGGTCAGGGACGGTCGGGTAACGGGCATGGTGAATTTCGGCTTCAAGGCAGTTGTGAATAGTTTAACGGTATCACTTCCAGCCTGCACAAGCGCTCACCTGCGGTCAATCAGATGGATCGTTCTGGCAGTCTGGAACATACCGTCGTGCAGGCAGAGTCAAGCCCACCCACACTACCCGGCCTAAGCTAGATTCCTGTCCATGCCTACCCCACAGGAGCCTTGGTTTATGGCCGCCGCATTGATCGAAACCCTCACGTCCGTCGAAGACTTCCTCCAACGCCAGCACGGCTCGTTTATCGACGGCACCTGCCAGCTCAACAGCGCCAGCGAGACCCTGGCCTTGCGCAACCCGGCCGACGACCAGGTGCTGGCCAGTGTGCAACTGGCCGATGCCGGCCAGGTCGACCGCATCGTCGAGTCCGCCCACCGCGCCTTCAGGTCCGGCATCTGGAGCCGCCTGGCTCCGGCCGAGCGCGAACGCACCCTGCTGCGCTTCGCCGATCTGGTGGAAGCCCACGGCGAGGAACTGGCCCAGCTGGAAACCCTTAACCAGGGCAAGTCGATCCACCTCTCGCGCGCCATCGAGGTGGGTGCCTCGGTCAACTACATGCGCTATATGGCCGGCTGGGCCACCAAGATCGAGGGTCAGACCCTCGATGTGTCCATCCCGATGCCGGCGCAGGCGCGCTTCAACGCCTACACCCGGCGCGAACCGACGGGTGTGGTGGCAGGCATAGTGCCGTGGAACTTCCCGATGATGATCGCCCTGTGGAAGGTCATCCCGGCGCTGGCTTGCGGCTGTACCGTGATCATCAAGCCAGCCGACGAAACCCCGCTGACCGCCCTGCGCCTGGCCGAACTGGCCATCGAGGCCGGCATCCCCGCCGGCGTGTTCAACGTACTGATCGGCCGCGGAGCCCAGGCTGGTGCCGCGCTGGTGGCCCATCCGTTGGTCAACAAGGTGTCCTTCACCGGTTCCACCGCCGTGGGCAAGCAGATCGGCATCGCCGCCCTGCACAACATGACCCGCTTCACCCTCGAACTCGGCGGCAAAAACCCGATGCTGGTGCTCGAGGATGCCGATATCGACAAGGCCGTGGCCGGTGCCATCGCTGGCGGTCTGCTCAACCAGGGCCAGGTCTGTGCCGCGGCCTCGCGCCTTTACGTGCCGGTCAGCCGCCATGCCCAGTTCGTCGAAGCCCTGAGCGCCCAGGCACGTGCCATGAGCGTCGGTCCCGGCATGGACCCCACTGCCCAGGTCAACCCGCTGGCAACGCGCAAGCACCAGAACCACGTCCTCGCCATGCTCGCTGTCGCCCGCCGCGAAGGTGCATGCATCGCCACCGGTGGCGACGCCCCGGACAGTCCCGGTTACTACGTCAACCCCACTGTGCTCAGCGGTCTGGATCAGCGCAGCAATGCGGTGCAGGAGGAGATTTTCGGCCCGGTGCTCAGCGTGCTGCCCTACAACGATCTGGAGCAGGGTCTGGCCCTGGTCAACGACAGCCGCTACGGCCTGGCCGCCAGCGTCTGGAGCAACGACCTGGGTAAGGTCATGGACCTGCTGCCACGTATCGAAGCCGGCACCGTGTGGGTTAACAACCATGTGCCGGTCGACCCCAACCTGCCGTTCGGCGGTTTCAAACAGTCGGGCATGGGCCGCGAATTCGGCCGCAGCGCCATCGAAGGTTTCACCGAGCTGAAGTCGGTGTGCATCACCTACTGAGGGCCGGCGAGCGCGCCTCGATCAGATGTCGCGCTCGCCATGAAATGCGCCATGAAAAGTGCAATTCAATGGCTGTAAAAGCCATTCAAGCCTGAGCGGCAGCCGTCATTATGGTGACCAGATGGCTGCCGAATATCCCGCCGCTCGACTGCCTATTAAAGCAGTGGCGGCTCACCAAAGTAGAAGCTGTACAGATCAATAGTTAACATGTTAAATATATGGTTAACATGTTAATCATATGCCGCGCATGACTACGCGCAGCACCGACTTTATTGCAATGGGAGAACAACCGATGAGCAGTGCTCTCGATAAGGCAGCCGCCGGCACCCTGTTCGGCATCGCGCTGAACTACCAGGGGCTGCTGCGCAGTCGTTTGGAAGAATTCCAGCAGCCGCCCTACCAGAAGCCGCCGGTCAAACCCGTGCTGTTTATCAAGACCTCCAACACCCGCAACGGCCACGACCAGCCGGTGGTGTTCCCTGCCGGCGTCGAGCGTCTGCAACCGGGCCCGGCCTTGGGCGTGGTAATTGGCAAGGATGCCAGCCGCGTGAGCGAGACCGAGGCCATGAATCACGTGGCCGGTTACCTGATCGTCAACGAATTCAGCCTGCCCGAAGACAGCTACTACCGCCCATCGGTCAAAGCCAAGTGCCGCGACGGCTTCTGCCCCATCGGCCCGGAATTGGTGCCCGCCAGCCAGATCGCCAACCCGAACGCCTTGGGCATCCGCCTGTTGGTCAACGGCGAACTGCGCCAGCAGAACAACACGGCCAACTGGGTGCGCAACATTCCCCAACTGATCGCTGAACTAAGCGAGTTTATGACCCTGCATGCAGGCGACGTGCTGATCACCGGTACACCGGAAGGACGCGTCGATGTGCAGCCCGGCGACACTGTCGCAGTGGAAATCGATGGCCTTGGCCGTCTCGTCAATACCGTGGTCGCTGAAGGAGCGCTCTGATGAAACACGCCCGTATCCGTTTCCAGGGTGACATCCACGCCGTCACCGTCGAAGACAACAATGCCGTGCGCCTGGCCGACGGCCGCCTGCTGGCCGAAGACCAGGTCGAGTGGCTGCCACCGGCCAACGGCAGCATGTTCGCTCTGGGCCTTAACTACGCAGACCACGCAGCCGAACTGGCCTTCAGCCCGCCCACCGAGCCACTTGCATTCATCAAGTCGCCGGGCACCTACACCGGCCACAACCAGGTCACCTGGCGGCCGGACAACGTCGCCTACATGCACTACGAGTGCGAGCTGGTGGCGGTGATCGGCAAGCCGGCGCGCAACGTCAAGCGCGAGGACGCCCTGCAATACCTGGCCGGCTACACGGTGTGCAACGACTACGCCATCCGTGACTACCTGGAGAACTACTACCGGCCCAACCTGCGGGTGAAGAACCGCGACGCCACCACTCCGGTCGGCCCCTGGATCGTCGATGTTGCCGATGTGCCCGATGCGACCAACTTGAAGCTGCGCACCTGGATCAATGGCGAGTTGAAACAGGAAGGCACCACCGCCGACATGATCTTCGACATCCCCTACCTGATCGAATACTTCTCCAGCTTCATGACCCTGCAACCCGGCGACATGATCGCCACCGGCACGCCGGAAGGCCTGGCCGACGTGGTGCCCGGCGATGAAGTGGTGGTGGAAGTGGAAGGCGTTGGCCGCCTGGTCAACCGCATCGTCAGCGAAAGCGAATTCTTTGCCGCGCGCGGCTAAGCAAAACAACAAAGAGGCAAACAGCATGATCAAGCACTGGATCAACGGCCAGCAAGTCGAGAGCAAAGACAGCTTCACCAACTACAACCCGGCCACCGGCGAGGCCATTGGCGAGGTCGCCAGCGGCGGCGCGGAGGAAATCAACCTGGCCGTTGCCGCAGCCAAGGAAGCCTTCCCCAAGTGGGCCAATACCCCGGCCAAGGAACGCGCCAAGCTGATGCGCAAGCTCGGCGAGCTGATCGAACAGAACGTGCCGCACCTGGCCGAGCTGGAGACTCTGGACACCGGCCTGCCGATCCACCAGACCAAGAACGTGCTGATTCCGCGGGCCTCGCACAACTTCGACTTCTTCGCCGAAGTCTGCACGCGCATGGACGGTCACAGCTACCCGGTCGATGACCAGATGCTCAACTACACCCTCTATCAGCCGGTGGGCGTGTGTGGCCTGGTATCGCCATGGAACGTGCCCTTTATGACCGCCACCTGGAAGACCGCGCCCTGCCTGGCCCTAGGCAACACCGCGGTGCTGAAGATGAGCGAGCTGTCGCCACTGACCGCCAACGAACTGGGCCGCCTGGCCATGGAAGCCGGCATTCCTGCGGGCGTGCTTAACGTGGTGCAAGGCTACGGTGCCACCGCCGGCGATGCCCTGGTGCGCCACCCTGATGTACGCGCAATCTCCTTCACCGGCGGCACCGCCACCGGCAAGAAGATCATGCAGACCGCCGGCCTGAAGAAGTACTCCATGGAACTGGGTGGCAAGAGCCCGGTGCTGATCTTCGACGACGCCGACCTCGACCGCGCCCTGGATGCGGCGCTGTTCACCATCTTCTCGCTGAACGGCGAGCGCTGCACCGCAGGCTCGCGGATCTTTATCCAGGAGACGGTGTACGACCAGTTCGTCGCCGAATTCGCCGCCCGCGCCAAACGCCTGATCGTTGGCGACCCGCAGGACCCGAAGACCCAGGTCGGCTCGATGATCACTCAGGCGCACTACGACAAGGTCACCGGCTATATCAAGATCGGCATCGAGGAAGGGGCCAACCTGCTCGCCGGCGGTCTGGAGCGCCCGGCCAATCTTCCAGCGCACCTGGCCAAGGGGCAGTTTATCCAGCCCACGGTGTTCGCCGATGTGGACAACCGCATGCGCATCGCCCAGGAAGAAATCTTCGGCCCGGTGGTCTGCCTGATCAAGTTCAAGGACGAGGCCGAAGCCCTGCGCCTGGCCAACGACACCGAGTACGGCCTGGCCTCCTATATCTGGACCCAGGACATCGGCAAGGCCCACCGGCTTGCCCGTGGCATCGAAGCCGGCATGGTGTTCATCAACAGCCAGAACGTGCGCGACCTGCGCCAGCCGTTCGGCGGGGTGAAGGGCTCTGGCACCGGCCGCGAGGGCGGCGAGTACAGTTTCGAGGTGTTCGCCGAGATCAAGAACGTGTGCATTTCCATGGGCAGCCACCACATCCCGCGCTGGGGCCTGTGATAAGGGCGGCGCACCAACCGATGCGCTATTTATAAAGGAAGGGGGCACGTATCCCCTTCCCCTGTGCCGGTCGTGCATATCGTCCTAACAACAAAGCCTCACGAGAGGCCAACAGGAGAACCGCCATGGGCAAAGTCGCTCTAGCTGCCAAGATCACCCACGTCCCCTCCATGTACGTGTCGGAGCTGCCGGGTCCGAACCAGGGATTCCGCAAGCCGGCCATCGACGGTCATATCGAAATCAGCAAGCGCTGCCGTGAGCTGGGTGTGGACACCATCGTGGTGTTCGACACCCACTGGCTGGTCAACGCCAATTACCACATCAACTGCGGGCCACACTTCAAGGGGCTGTACACCAGCAACGAGTTGCCACACTTCATCAGCAACATGGAGTATGAGTTCCCGGGTAATCCGGAACTGGGCCGTTTGCTGGCCGACGAGTGCAACCGCCTCGGTGTGGAAACCATGGCCCACCAGGCCACCACCCTGGCACCGGAATACGGCACCCTGGTGCCGATGCGCTATATGAATACCGATCAGCACTTCAAGGTGGTCTCGGTTTCGGCGCTGTGCACCTCGCACTACCTCAACGACAGCGCCCGCCTCGGCTGGGCCATGCGCAAGGCGGTGGAGGAGCACTACGACGGCACCGTGGCCTTCCTCGCCAGTGGCTCGCTGTCACACCGTTTCGCTCAGAACGGCCAGGCCCCCGAGTTCGCCACCAGGATCTGGAGCCCCTTCCTGGAGACCCTCGACAAGCGGGTCGTGCAGATGTGGGAAAACGGCGAGTGGGAAACCTTCTGCGCCATGCTGCCGGAGTACGCGGCCAAGGGTCACGGCGAAGGCTTCATGCACGACACCGCCATGCTGCTCGGTGCCCTGGGTTGGTCCCAATACGACGGCAAGGCCGAAGTACTGACCCCTTACTTCGCCGCCTCCGGTACCGGGCAGATCAACGCGGTGCTCCCGGTCACGCCGCAGGATGGCTCCAGCATCCCGGCAGCGCAGGCTTCCAATCCGGCCGGCACCACCTCCAGCAGTCGGCTCTAGGAGTTTCCCATGCCCCATCTGGTTCTGCTCTACAGCCCCGACGTCGAACGTGACGTCAACGTCGGCAGCCTGTGTCGCGCCCTGGCCGACTGCATGCTCGAACAGCGTGACGAGGCCGGCAAGGCCGTGTTCCCCATCGGCGGCACCCGCGTGCTGGCCTACCCGGCAGCCCATGCCGCAGTGGCCGATGGCCAGGGCGACTACGGTTTTCTCTACGCCAACCTGCGTATGGGAGCGGGACGCAGCCAGGTGGTGCACAAACAGGTGGGCGACAACCTGATGCAGGTGTTGCGCGAGCACCTCGACAGTCTGCTCGCCCAGCGCCCGGTGGGCGTCACCCTGCAAATAGACGAAAGCCCGGGCCAGGTCTTCGATGCCAAGCACAGCAGCCTGCATCCCCTATTCAACAAAACTATTTAAGGTAATCCTGCCATGCTCGACGCCTCCATCATTCAACAGGCCGCCGCCCGCCTCGACGCCGCTGAGCGCTCGCGCGAACAGGTGCGCCAGTTTTCCCTGGACTACCCGGGCATCACCATCGAAGACGCCTACGCCATTCAGCGCGCCTGGGTCGATCTGAAACTCAAGGGCGGGCGCAAGCTGGTCGGCCACAAGATTGGCCTTACCTCACGCGCCATGCAGGTCTCCTCGAATATCACCGAGCCGGACTACGGTGCCCTGCTCGACGACATGCTGTTCGAGGAAGGCAGCGACATTCCCTTCGAGCGCTTTATCGTGCCGCGAGTCGAGGTGGAGCTGGCGTTTATCCTCGGCAAGCCGCTGCGCGGGCCGAACTGCAGCATCTTCGATGTGCTGGAGGCCACCGAATGGGTAGTGCCGGCGCTGGAAATCATCGATGCGCGCATCCACCAGATTGACCCGGACACCAAGGTCACCCGCAAGGTGTTCGACACCATTTCCGACAACGCTGCCAACGCAGGCGTGGTCATGGGCGGCCGACCGGTGCGGCCGAACGACATCGATCTGCGTCGGGTGCCGGCGATTCTCTATCGCAACGGCGTGATCGAGGAGTCCGGCGTTTCCGCTGCGGTACTCAACCACCCGGCCAAAGGCGTGGCCTGGCTGGCGAACAAGCTCGCCCCTTATGACGTCACCCTGCAAGCCGGGCAGATCATTCTCGGCGGCTCCTTTACCCGCCCGGTGGCGGCCAGCCCGGGCGATACCTTCCACGTCGACTACGACCAACTCGGCAGCATCGCCTGCCGCTTTGTCTAGCCACAAACTGTAGGAGCGAGCTTGCTCGCGAAACGGTCTTACAGCCGATAGAAATGTATCGCCTGCACCGACCCATCGCTCAAGTTCCCTCCCCCGAAGGAGCCCCAAAATGGAAATGCCCATCAACACCTTCAAGCAGCGCCTGCAAGCCGGCGAAGCGCAGATAGGCCTGTGGCTCGGCCTGGCCGATCCCTACTGCGCGGAGCTGGCGGCCAATGCCGGCTTTGACTGGCTGTTGATCGACGGCGAACACGCGCCCAACGACCTGCGCGGCCTGCTCGGCCAGTTGCAAGCCGTCGCCCCGTACCCGAGCCAAGCGGTTATTCGCCCGGTAATCGGCGATACCGCGTTGATCAAGCAACTGCTCGATATCGGCGCGCAGACCCTGCTGGTGCCCATGGTCGAAAGCGCCGAACAGGCTCGCGAACTGGTACGCGCCATGCACTATCCGCCGAGCGGCGTGCGCGGCGTGGGCAGCGCCCTGGCCCGCGCATCGCGCTGGAACAGCATCCCCGGCTATCTGGACAAGGCTGACGCGCAGATGTGCCTGCTGGTGCAGATCGAAAACCTCGACGGCCTAGCCAACCTCGACGCCATCGCCGCGATCGAGGGCGTCGATGGCGTATTTATCGGCCCGGCCGACCTCAGCGCCGCCATGGGCCATCGCGGCAACCCCGCTCATCCGGAGGTGCAGGCCGCTATCGAGGACGCCATTGCGCGTATCCAGAAGGCCGGCAAGGCCGCCGGCATCCTCAGTGCCGATCAGGCCCTGGCGCGACGTTATCTGGAACTAGGGGCGAAGTTCGTCGCCGTCGGTGTCGACACCACCGTACTGATGCGTGGTCTGCAGACCCTGGCTGCCGCCTTCAAGGATGCCCCGGCTCCAACCAGTGCTGGCGGCGTGTACTGAGCCCGATCCTCAAGCATTCTCAAGAGAACGACATGAAACTCACCGATCTGAATCTGCTGCGCGAACAAGCCTATATCGACGGCCAGTGGGTCGAAGCCGACAGCAAAGCGCGCTTTGCCGTGACCAACCCGGCCAATGGCGAACTGATCGCCGAGGTCGCCTCCCTCGGCCAGGCCGAAACCGCCCGTGCCATCGCCGCCGCCAAGTCCGCCCTGCCCGCCTGGCGCGAGAAAACCGCCAAGGAGCGCAGCGCCATCCTGCGCGGCTGGTACAACCTGATCATGGCCAACCAGGAAGACCTGGCCCGCCTGCTCAGCTGGGAACAGGGCAAACCCCTGGCCGAGAGCCGCGGCGAAATCGCCTACGGTGCCAGCTTTATCGAGTGGTTCGCCGAGGAAGCCAAACGCGTCTATGGCGATGTGATCCCCCACGACAAGCAAGGCCGTCGCCTGGTGGTGATCAAGCAGGCCATCGGCGTGGTCGCGGCCATCACCCCGTGGAACTTTCCCAACGCCATGATCACCCGCAAGGTTGGCCCGGCCCTGGCCGCCGGCTGCACCGTGGTGCTCAAGCCCGCTTCGGAAACCCCGCTGTCGGCCCTGGCCCTGGCGGCACTGGGCGAGCGCGCCGGGATTCCCGCAGGCGTGCTGAACATCGTCCCCGGCACCGACTCGCGCGCCATCGGCGGCGAGCTGACCGGCAACCCGGACGTGCAGAAGCTGTCGTTCACCGGCTCCACCGGCATCGGCAAACTGCTGATGGCGCAGTGCGCCGCGACCATCAAGAAGGTCTCGCTGGAACTGGGCGGCAACGCGCCCTTTATCGTTTTCGACGACGCCGACCTGGATGCCGCCGTGCAGGGCGCGCTGGGCTCGAAGTTCCGCAACAGCGGCCAGACCTGCGTGTGCACCAACCGTTTTCTGGTGCAGAACGGCGTGTACGAGGAATTCAGCAAGCGCCTGGTCGCCGCGGTAAACGCCCTCAAGGTCGCCCCGGCCGGTGAAGACGGTGCCCAGCAGGGCCCATTGATCAACGCCAAGGCCGTGGCCAAGGTCGAGGAGCATATCGCCGATGCGGTCAACAAAGGTGCCAAGGTACTCGCCGGCGGCCAACCACATGCCTTAGGTGGCAGCTTCTTCGAGCCAACCGTGCTCGGCGATGTCACCTCTGAGATGCTGGTAGCCCGCGACGAAACCTTCGGCCCGCTGGCACCGATCTTCCGTTTCGATACTGAAGCGGAGGCCATCGCCATGGCCAACGACACCGAGTTCGGCCTGGCCTCCTACCTCTACACCCGCGACCTGGGCCGAGCCTGGCGCGTCAGCGAGGCGCTGGAGTACGGCATGGTCGGTGTCAACGAAGGCCTGATCTCCACCGAGGTCGCGCCCTTTGGCGGCATCAAGCAGTCGGGGCTTGGCCGCGAAGGCTCGCATTACGGCATCGACGATTATATCGAGCAGAAGTACATGTGCCTCGGCATCGGCTAACGCGCATATCGGCTGAAACTCCACCCTTTACGGCTCTTAATGAGCCGTTTTTTTATTCAGCCAACAGGACAGGAATATGCAAAGAAACCGCCTCATCGCTGCCGTGCTACTCCTTATACAAGCCTTCAGCACAACTGCGACCGATCTCGACGCGCCCTTTCGCCAGGCCCTGCTCAAGGAGCTGAACAACCGAACCCTCGCCAGCCAGGTCGTCAGTGCACTTGCCGACACCCATAAAGGAACACCTCAGGGCGATTTCTGGCGTGCCTACAGCGAACTGGAAGCCCACCAGTGGCCGCTCTATGCAGAACAAGCAACGGCATACGAACTCAGCCCAGGGGGCTTTTTCCTGTCGCTCAAGGCGCGCGCATCGATTCTGTTCGCCAAGGCCTGGCCGAACAGATTCGTCGACATGCTGAGCCAAGCCACAAAAGCCTATGCAGCGGAGCTTGCGGCACTCACGCCTCCGACAGCCCAGCAAGAATTCTGGCGCTATGTCATCGCCCAGGAACAGGTACAGGTCGTGGCCTTCCAGCATGCCGCCAAACAGGATTACGTTGCCGCAACAGCAGTGATCGACAGCTTCATAAGGAGCAATCATGGGGCCCACCTCCAGGGCGGGCCTCGACTCTAGGCTTGCAGTGACCGCCGTGGATTTTCTCACAGTGCCAAAGTTGGCAAGGGCTGTCAGCAGCCGGGGACAGAGTCAGGCATGCCGATGATGCAGACCAGCATTCGCTCGAGTCGCCGACTACTTGCCACCTCGGCGGACCAAACCATCTAACGATGACACTCCCAGACAAGAGTGACCCTGAGGCGCAAGACCGAGGCTGTCGGCCCCCCTAGAGTTCAGGTGCATAGAGCGCATAGCTCTGCAGCTCACAAATCAAACAATAGAGCCCGCACTTATGAAAACCTTGCTTGCCAGCGCCCTCGGATTGCTCACCCTCGCCGTCATTGCCTCAGCTGAAGCGGCGGATGGCCCTCCTCCCCCTTCTGTCAACCAACCCTCCGGCATCAACCTGGGCGGTACCAGCTTCTATGACGGATTTGCCGGCCCGCCGGGCCTCAGCCATCTGGTCTATCTGAAGTACGACAGCGCCAGCTCGTTCAGAGACAAGAATGGCCATGAAAACAGGGCGTTCGATGATCCCAAGCTGAACGTGGTCACGCTCCTGAACCAACTCAGCTACTACTCGCCCGAAACCATCGGTGCGGGTGCCCATCTCGGCTGGAACCTTATTGTTCCTGTTGTTTCGCTGGACGGTAGCTTCGGCGATGCCGGTGCCAGACTGAAAGACAATGCCACTGGCCTTGGCGACATCACCACCGGCCCCCAGGTGCAGTTCGATCCGATTGTCGATAGCCATGGTCGCCCGGTTTTTGTCCAGCGCTTCGCTATGAACTTCATCCTGCCCACCGGCAAGTACGACAAGCATAAGGATTTCAATCAGAGTTCCAACTTCTACTCGGTCAACCCCTACTGGGCGGCAACCTGGATGCCGGCTCCTCGCTGGGAGATGAGCTGGCGGCTGCACTACCTGCATAACTTCAAGAACGATGACCCTGCGAGCAGTTCCCCTCTGCTCTTCGAAGGACAGCCGGTTCGGAACACACAGGCTGGCGACGCAGCCTGGACCAACTTCACGGCTTCTTACGAAGTGATGCCAAAGCTATCGGTAGGCCTGAACGGTTACTACTTCAAGCAACTGGAAGACGACAAGGTCAACGGCCGCACGCTGGCGGACTCGCGTGAAAAGGTGCTGGGCATCGGTCCGGGGCTGTTCTGGAGGGCCAGCGAGCGCGAAGGCTTCTGGCTCAACCTTTACCACGAGACCAATGTCGAGAATCGCGCCAAGAACGACTTCTCCGTCCAAATGCGCATTGTGCGTACGTTCTGATCCCAGACAGGTGAGCCAATCATGAATGCACTCGACGCAGTCGACAGTAAGAAAACACTCTTCGCCATCTGCGTAATGATGGTGATCTCACTGGGCACACTCCAGATCCAGCCACTCCTCGGTGGGGCTTTTATCGATCAGTTGGGCATTCCGTTGAATGCCATCGGTACGATCTTCGCCGCTGAACTGACCGCGATGGCCATTGCGTGTGGCATCAGCGCGATGCTGATACCCCACATCGACAGACGTAAGTTCGTACTCGTGGCCTTGCTTGTAGTGGTGCTGGGCAATCTGCTGAGCAGCCAGGCCGGCAGTTGGCTCTCGCTGACGGCTAGCCGTCTGCTCTGCGGCCTGAGTGCTGGAGCGGTCATAGCGGTTGTGTATGCCACCGCTGCGCTGCGCACCTCGAAGGATTCCACGTTCGCGGTGATCAATATCGGCAACCTCTTCTGGGGCATGCTGCTGGTATCGTCCACGCCTTTTATCCTCAAGGCGGCCGGTGTCACGGGTGTTTTTTTGCTACTGGCTGTGGCGAGCGCCATCGCCCTGATCGGTCTTCGCAGAATTCCGGCCCATTTCCAGGAACAGGTCGGTCACTCCAACGCTGGCGCACCGCCACTCGGCCTCACGGAGCTGCTACTGATCTCTCTCTTCGCCTTGTTGTTCCTTGGACACTCGGCGCTGTGGGTCTACCAGGAGCGCATCGGCAAGAGCATTGGCCTGGAGCCGGAACAGATTGGCGCGATCCTGGGGGCCAGCATTCTCGCCGGGGCGATCGGCGCGGGTCTGGCGGGGATTATCAAACGCCGGATCGGCCTGCTCGCCCCGCAACTGATAGGTTTCGGCACCGCCCTGGCGGCGACCTTGGTCATGGTGTACGGCAACAGCCCCCTGGCCTTTGCCATCACCGCCGGGCTGATTCACCTGGCGTGGTTCTTCAGCCTTCCGTACCTGCTGTCCATGAGCGCCGAGCTGGATCCGTCCGGGCGTCTTGCCGGCCTGGGTAACGCGGCCATCTTTATCGGCCAGGGTGCCGGCCCCTTAGGCGCAGCGCTGGTAGTTGGCGAGGGTAACTTCAGGGCCGTTGGCTGGCTGGCAGCCGCTACAAACATCCTGGCCCTGGTGATTACCTGCATCGTCGTGGCCCGCTTTCGCCAGGGGGCCGCCGCCAGCCGCAGTGCACTAGCCCCGCAAGCGGCCTGATCGCCCGGCTCAATCAATCGGGCCCGCGCTGGTGCCAGGCACTGTTGCGAGCTCGGGCTCTTTCGCGCTCACCGGCCGTAACTGAACCAAGGCGTACCTTTTTTCCAGCGCTTCGATCGGCACGGCCTTAACTGAACCCTGATACACATTTATAAGGATGTCCGTATGACTACCCTCTTTCCTGAAACACCTGAATTCCTGGGTGCCCTGTACCACCCCAGTCGCGTGGAAGCCGATGTTCTGGACCTGGAGATAGAGGGCACTCTGCCCGCTGCCATTCGTGGTGCCTTCTATCAGGTCTCTCCCGACCCGCAATACCCGCCGATGCTCGGCCAGGACATCTACTTCAATGGCGACGGCATGGTCAGCGCCTTCTTCTTCGAGGACAGCAAGGTGTCTCTGCGTCGCCGTTACGTGAAGACCGCGCGCCTGCTCGCCCAACGCCGCGAAGGACGCTCGCTCAATGGGGTCTATCGTAACGTCCATACCAATGACCCGCTGGCAGCCACCAACAACACCACAGCGAACACCACCGTGCTCAAGTACAACGGTGTTCTCCTGGCGCTCAAGGAAGATGCCCTGCCCTACGCCATGGATCCGGATACGCTGGAGACCCTGGGTGTTTACGACTGGAACGGCCAGATCAGCTCGGCCACCTTCACCGCCCACCCCAAGGTCGATCCGGCCACCGGCAATCTCCTCGCCTTCAGCTACGAGGCCAAGGGCGATGGTTCGCCGGATATGGCGTACTTCGAGATCGCTCCTGACGGGCAGCTCCTACACGAAATCTGGTTCCAGGCACCTTATGCCGGCATGGTCCACGACTTTGCCGTAACCGAGAACCATGTGGTGTTTCCCATCATCCCGCTCACGGTGGACGTAGAGCGCATGAAGCGTGGCGGACCGCATTTCCAGTGGCAGCCAGACCTGCCGCAACTGTTTGCCGTTCTGCCCCGCAAGGGCAATGCCGCTGACGTTCGCTGGTTCAAGGGCCCCGCGAATGCGTTTCAGGGGCATACGTTGAACGCCTTCGAGGAAAATGGACGGATCCACGTGGATATGCCGATTACCGGCGGCAACGTCTTCTACTTCTTCCCGCAGGAAGACGGCTTTGTCCCGTCGCCCGAAACCCTGTCCTCCAGCCTGCACCGCTGGACCTTCGACCTCAGTTCCCCTAACGATCAGGTCGAGCCTCATGCCTTGAACGACTACCAGTGCGAGTTCCCCCGCGTCGATGATCGTTACATTGGCCGCCCTTACGAACACGGCTTCGTCCTCGCCTTCGACCCGACCAGACCGTATCGGCCGGAAAATGGCCCCATACCGTTCCAGTTCTTCAACCTGCTGACTCACTTCAACCTGAGAACCGGGGCAAGTGACAGCTGGTTTGCCGGTGACAGCGAGTGCTTCCAGGAGCCGATCTTCGTGCCCCGCTCTGCAGATGCAGCGGAAGGTGATGGCTACGTCATCGCACTGCTCAACCACATCGCGGACTATGCCAGCGAACTTGTAGTGCTCGACGCCAACGACATGGCCGCCGGCCCTGTGGCGCGGGTGAAAATCCCCTTGCGGATGCGCATGTCGCTGCATGGTTCCTGGGCACCCGCCGAGTAAGCGATGCGACAAGCACCCTGGCAGAGGTCTCGTTCAAGATGAACGGGACCTCCTGGAAACGCGCGCGCCACACCCTGGCTTCTGCACGCGCACCACTGCTCTTCGGCCTGCACACCACGGCAGCGGCATTGGCAGCACTGGCCCTGGCCGGAGCTGCAGGCATTCACCACCCATGGTGGGCCGCCATGACCGTATGGCTGGTGGCCCAACCGACCCGCGGGCTCTTCGTCGAACGTTGCGCAGCACGCTTGGCGGGCACGGCCGTAGGCGCACTGGCCGGCGGCCTGCTGCTCTACCTGCTGTTCGATTCGCCCCAGGCATTGCTTGTGCTGCTCGCGATCTGGCTGATGCTGTGCGCCGCCATCGGCAATCTGTTTCGCCATTTCAGAAACTACGCCTGGGTTCTGGCGGGATACACCGCGGCAATCGTGGCGCTCTTTGGCCTGGCAGACCCGGTACTGGACCCTGAACTTGCGACCGGCCGCTTCGCTTGCACGGTCATCGGCATCCTCTGCTCTTCCGTGACGTCCTGGCTCTTCACGCCCAGCAGCGCACCTGCCGCGCTGCTGGACGAGCAGCTCGAGCGCTTGGTGACAGGCAGCCTTTATTGGAGCATGGCGTGTCTTGCTCACCCGTCGCCGGGCCAGCCCCCCGAGCTTTCCCAGCTGCTGGGGATGATCAAGGAACTGGACGGCTCATTTGATCTGGCGGTTGCGGGATCGCGCTCGGGGAAAAGAAAGGTTCGCCATGCCCAGCAGGTCGTCGACAGCCTTCTGCTGGTGCTGGCTGTCGTACATAAACTGACCCAGCAGGGGGAACAGGTGCCCTGGCTCTGTCACTTCGATAACCGGCGCTCGGATCTGGAAAACCTCGACGCCCTGATCGAATGCGTGCAGCAGAAAACGCCCCAAAGCGTTGAATACCAACAGCTGCTGAGCGCCCTGACAGTGCTTCACGGCGTACTCCAGGGCACGGAAAACCCCGCGAGCTGGTGGACCCGGGCGCGCCACCATGATTGGCGCGCCGCCAGCACGGCTGCGGTGCGCCCGCTGTCAGCCCTGACTGTTACCGCGCTGATCTGGCAACTCACAGGCTGGACCAACGGCCCTATCATGGCGATGACCTCGGTTCTGTTCGCCTCGCTGTTTTCCAGCCACAGTGACACCAGAACGGCGGTAAGAGACGTGTTCATAGGCTCTCTTATGGGCGCGGCTGCTGGGCTCACTGCGCGCATCTGGCTGCTGCCTCAGGCCCAGGGCTACGTGGACCTGCTCCTGCTTATCGCGCCTTTTCTGCTGACGGGTGCCTTCCTGATGGCCCGCGCCAAGAGCGCGAAAATGGCCATCGACCTGAACATGACCTTCCTGCTCACGGCGCAGCCGGGGGTGGTCTTTCACGGCGGCCTGGAAGGCTTGCTGCTGCAAACCCTGGCGATCCTGCTGGGCGTGATGGCCGCCGCCGGCAGCCTGCTGCTGTGGCAGCCGTACCATCCGCAAAACCGGCGACTCGCACTGGCGCGCCGCATCGCTCGGCAAACCCTGCAGGCCGTCAGGCTGAGCAGTCTTGCATCAGCCCATGCTCGAGCGCGGCCATTGCTCAGATCGCTGGTCTTGATCGACGGCAACGCGAGTGACCTGGTGCAGGCTGCCCTCACCTGCGTAGCCGTGACGACGCCCCCTTATCCCAGGGGTGTTTCTGCAACACCGCAGCTGCTCGAACAAGCAGGCCACGAAATCAGGCTTGCCGCTCAAGCGCTGGTCGCCCTCACCACTCACTAATGCCGCAACCGACCATATTAGCCGCTCATCGCGTAACGCCCTGCTATACGCCTGATAGGACCAGCCCCATCCCAGAGCGGATTACCCAGGCCATTCTGACAAAGCCAATAGCGCATTATTTTCACATTACGGGATTTATACATAAATCCCGCTTTACAGGATTTATCAAAGCAATTAGATTGAACCCATCGCGACGGCACGGACCAACACCCATCCGCAGCCATCAAACCAACCACAGGGAATGCTTTATGAAAATCGCCAGTTTCACGCACCAGGGCCAAGACTCTTACGGGGTTGTGCAAGGTAATCAGATTATCGACCTCGGCTCGATGAAAGCCGTTCTGGGCGCGGATCTCAAAGAGGTCATCGCGCGCAACCGCCTGGTGGACCTTGCTGAAAGCGATCTGAGTGAACTGCCCCGCCTGGATATTGCCGATATCACCTTCCTGCCCGTCATCGGCAACCCCGGCAAGATCCTTTGCATCGGCATCAACTACGCCACCCACGTGCGCGAAACCGGCCGCGACATGCCGACCTACCCAATGATCTTCACCCGCTTCGCGGACAGCCAAACTGCCCATGAGCAGGCCATCCTGCGCCCTACCGCGTCGCACAAGCTGGATTTCGAAGGTGAGCTGGCCGTGGTGATTGGCAAGACCGCGCGCCATGTCAAACAAGCCGAAGCGCTGGATTTCGTCGCCGGTTACTCCTGCTACAACGATGGCAGCGTGCGTGATTGGCAGAAGCACACCATCCAGTTCGTGCCGGGCAAGAACTTCCCCCAGACCGGCGGCTTTGGCCCCTGGCTGGTGACCGCTGACGAGATCCAGAACCCTCAGGACCTGGAGCTGACCACCCGCCTGAACGGCCAAGTGATGCAGCACACCAGCACCTCCGACATGATCTTCGACGTGTGCAAGCTCATCGAGTACTGCAGCACCTTCACCGAACTGGCACCCGGCGATGTGATCGTTAGTGGCACCACCGGTGGCGTGGGCGCGTTCCGCGAGCCTCCGGTGTGGATGCAGCCCGGCGATATCGTCGAGGTGGAAATCTCTTCCATTGGTATCCTGCGCAACACCATCGTCGACGAGAAATAAGAAATGGACGGCCCGTCTAAGCAAACCCAGCCCAGCCAAGCACGCCTCAAGAAGGCGTCGCCCGACAGCACCAAGGCCTCCAGCCTGGAGCGCATGTTGCGGGTGCTCGATATTTTTACCGAGCAAACCCCGATCTGGGCCGTCGATGACATGGGCGCGGCGCTCGGCTACACCCGCTCCACGGTCTACCGTTACGTGCGTGAGCTGGCCGATGCCGACCTGCTGTTCCAGGTCGAAGCCGGCCGTTACACCCTGGGTGCACGGATCATCACCTGGGACCGCCAGCTGCGCGTGAGCGATCCGCTGGTGCGGGCCGCCAAGCAACTTGAACCCCAGTTACCACAGTGGAGTGCACACCAGGTCTGGCTGGTCTGCCGTTTGTTCAAGAATCAGGTCGTCTGCATCCACCAGAGTGGCGGGCTTACCGATGAGGTGAGCTACGCCCGGGGCACGCCGCGACCATTGTTTATGGGGGCCACGTCCAAGGCCATCCTTGCCAATCTCGGTACCCGTCAGCACAACCAGCTGTTTCTGGAGAACCCGGAGCTGATACGGCAAAGCAACCTGGGTCAGTCCTGGGACGAGTTCCGCCGCTCGCTTCAGCGCATTCGCCGCACGGGCTTCGTGATCACCGCAGAAGAAGTGGATGCCGGTGTGTTCGGCCTGGCCGCCCCGATCTTCGACGGCGACGGCAAGGTCGTCGGCAGTATCTCTTGCGTGCGTCCCATCCAGGAACGGGACACCACTCTGGATGCGCAGCAAGGGCAGCTGATCATGACCCTGGCTGACAACCTGACACAGCTAACGGCAGCTCTATCCCAGCGTCCCAAACACCTGGACTGAGCCGCCCCTTTTAAAAAGGGAACAACAATGACAACCCTTAAAATGCAGTCTGGCGTCCTTATCGTGGGTGCCGGACCGACCGGTCTCACCCTCGCAAACCTGCTTGGCCAGTCCGGCATCAGCACCATTCTGCTTGAGCGCAAGACCGGCACCGTCGCCGAGCCCCGCGCGGTGTCCATCGATGACGAGTCATTGCGCACCATGCAGGCAATCGGCCTGGAGCAGGAGGTGCTCAAGGATGTAGTACCCGGCTACGGCGTTCACTACTTCAACCGGCCTGGCGGTCAATGCTTCGGCAAGGTGGAACCGGTATCGACACTCTACGGTTTTCCCAAGCGCAACGCCTTTCGCCAACCCCTCTTTGAAGCCACCCTGCGCCAGGGCCTGATGCGCTTCCCGTCACTGACAACCTGCTTCAACCACGAACTGCTGAGCTTCCAGCAGCATGACGACTGCGTCGTTGCCCGGGTCAAGAACGAGCTTGACGAGGAAATCGAGATCACGGCCAGTTATCTGGTGGCGTGTGATGGCGGCCGCAGCCCGGTGCGCAAACAGCTGGGCGTCGCCATGGTCGGCTCCAGTTTCCAGTCGCGCTGGCTGGTGGTCGATACCGACCAGGACGACGATCCCTTCTGGCAAACCCGTGTTTACTGCGATGCACGGCGGCCCATCGTCGAGGTGCCCGGCCCGCACCAAACGCGGCGTTTCGAGCTGATGTTGCGCCCCGACGAGAGCGACGAGGAGATGCTTGCCGACGAGAAAATTGGCGAACTGCTGCGGCCCTTCCGTGGCGACAAGCCCACCTCCGTCGTGCGCAAGACGGTCTACACCTTTCACGCGCGCGTTGCGGAACGCTGGCGGGCCGGCCGGGTGTTTCTTGCCGGCGATGCCGCCCACCTGACCCCGCCCTACGCGGGCCAGGGCATGAACAGTGGCATCCGCGATGCCCATAACCTCGGCTGGAAATTGGCGCAGGTGCTCAAGGGCGACATGGCCCCCAGCGTACTCGAGACCTACGAGAGTGAACGCAAGGACCACGCCTGGGCCTTGATCCAGCTGGCGCTCAATCTCGGTGTGGTCATGGCTCCAGCGAGCGTACTCAGAGCGAAACTGATCAGTGGCCTGTTCAAAACCATCGGCATGGTGCCGCCGCTGCGCGATTACTTCCTGCAAATGCGCTTCAAACCCAAGCCTCGTTTTACCACAGGCCTGGTCGTGCCCAGCGGCACCGCCAGCCCCCACAAGACCGGGGAGATGTTCCCTCAACCCATGTTGATTGATGCGGCGGGCGGCTGCGTAAAGCTCGACGAGCTGATTGGCGATGGCTTCGCGCTGATCCAGTGCGGCCTGCCCGCCAGTAACGATCTGAGCAGACTGCGCCATCCGCTGTGGAACACCCTCAAGGCGCAACGGATTTTGATCCAGCCTGCGGACGCGGACTTATCAGCCGCAGCCTGCCGCGGTATTCGGGCGCTGAAAGACCAGCACAGCATGCTGCCGCCGGCCTGCTTCGAGTCGAGGGCCATCCTTCTGCTGCGCCCAGACCGGTATATCGCGGCGATCTTCGACTGCCATGACGAGGAGCACATCGTACAGGCCCTGCAAGGCCTGTTCGGCACCACCACGCCTATGCCTTTCGCCGGTTTTACCGTGGCCGCCGAGGCACTCCGCTAACGCATTCAAAGGAGGTCCACCATGAACACGCTGCAAACATCCACTCCCGCGCGCCTGCTCTACCTGCACATGGGCAGCAAGGAGCCGCAACGGCAGATCGACTTCTACCAGCACATGCTGGATATGCACTGCGAGTCCTACGCCGATGGCAGCGCCGTGCTGAAGGGGCCGAATCGTGCGGTGCTTATCAGCCCTGCGGACAAGCATGGGCTCCTGGCTGCAGCCTTTGCCCTGGACAACCAGAGCCATCAGGCGCAACTGCGCCAGCGCCTGGAACAAAAGGGCTGCCGGGTTGAGGACATAGCCTCGCCCCTGCTCGAGACTGGCAGCTTCAGCATTCGCGACCCGCAAGGCCGCGAGACGATCTTCGGCGTAGCTCAAGACCTGCAGCTTGGCGAGCTGCCGGGCATGCCGGGAAGACTCCAGCATGTCGTATTCCAGACCACCGAACTGGAGGCGATGGTGGAGTTCTACGTCAACACCCTTGGCTTCACCATTTCCGACAACGTGGTGGATCAGGAAACAGGCAAGCTAATGGTGTGCTTTCTGCGTTCGGACGACGAGCATCACACACTGGCGTTCTTCCGCGGCTCGAAAAACGAGTGGGATCACCACTGCTACGAAACCAATGAGTGGAATGACATTCGCGACTGGGGAGATCGCTTCGCCAAGGAACGGATCAACATTTTCTTTGGTCCCGGTCGCCACGGCCCCGGTAACAACCTGTTCTTTATGGTGGTAGACGCCGACAAGAACCGCTTGGAGTTCTCTGCCGAACTGGAAATGACCACGGCCGAGCAAGCGCCCGGCGAGTGGCCCCAGAGCGAGCACACACTCAACTCCTGGGGCCGCGCCTGGATGCGCAGCTGACCGTTATTTATTCAATGCGGCTGCAGCCGCCGCACCACTGGAGACGACAATGACAATTCTACAAACAGCTCCCTACTCGCTTTCCGGCCGCCAGTACATTAACGGTGCCTGGACCAGCGGGCATTCGCAGCGCACCCTCGATAACCGCGACCCCTTCACCGGCGAGCAGTTGCTGGCCATGCCCCTGGCCTCCGTCGACGATCTCAACGACGCCTACGCCGCGGCGCAGCGCGCTCAACAGGACTGGGCCGCCACTGCACCCGCGCAGAAGACCGAGCTACTGAACAAGCTGGCGCGCGTGATCGAACAACGCGCGGAAGAAATCACCACCTGGTTGATCAAGGAGTCTGGCAGCACACGGATCAAGGCGGGTTTTGAATGCAACGCGACCCTCAACCTGGTGCGTGAATGTGCAGCGATGCCCTTCCAGGTCGAGGGGCGCATCCTCACCAGTCACAAGCCCGGCGAGCAGAGCTTCGTCTTCCGCGAGCCCCTTGGCGTCGTCGGCGTTGTCAGCCCGTGGAACTTCCCCCTCTACCTGAGCATGCGCTCGGTTATTCCCGCCATAGCCCTGGGTAATGCCGTAGTGCTCAAACCGGCCAGCGATACCGCGGTGACCGGCGGCCTGCTTATCGCTCATCTGTTCGAGGAGGCGGGCTTCCCCGCCGGTGTGCTCAACGTCGTGGTGGGCGCAGGGTCGGAAATCGGCGATGCCTTCGTCGCCCACCAGGTGCCCAGCTTTATCTCCTTCACCGGCTCGACGGATGTCGGCCGCAACGTGGGGCGCATCGCCACTGGCGGCCAGTACATCAAACGCGTCGCGCTGGAACTAGGTGGCAATAGCCCGCTGATCGTCCTCGATGACGCCGACATTGAAGTTGCCGCCCATGCGGCTGTAGTCGGCCGCTTCCTCCATCAGGGGCAGATCTGCATGAGCGTCAACCGGGTGATCGTTGATCGCAAGGTGTACCCGCAATTCGCCGCCCTGGTGGCCGAACGTGTGAGCAAACTCAAGGTGGGCGACCCTAACCTGGCGGACACCGTCATCGGCCCGGTCATCAACCAGGCTCAACTCGATGGTCTGCTGCGCAAGATCGACAACGCCCAGGGTGCCGGCCTCAAGCAACTCGCCGGTGGCCAAGCCGCTGGCCTGGTACTACCGCCCCATGTGTTCGGCGACGTACCCGCCGATCAGGAATTGGCGGCGGAGGAAACCTTCGGCCCGCTGTTACCGCTGGTTGTTGCCCAGGACGAGCAACATGCGCTGGCGCTGGCCAATGCCGGCGACTATGGCCTGTCGAGCGCCGTCTTCACCCAGGACATGGCCCGCGGCCTGGCCTTCGCCCGCAAGATCGTAGCCGGAATGACCCATATCAACGACATCACTGTAGATGACCAACCAAACGCGCCCTTCGGCGGCGAAAAGAACTCGGGGCTGGGCCGCTTCAACGGTCACTACGCTCTGGACGAGTTCACTCGCGCCCACTGGGTCACCTGGCAAGCAGGGGGCCATCACTACCCCTTCTGATCAAGCGTTTGCCGAGCAACACTCGTCCGCGGCCACGGCTGCGGACGACATAACAAGAGAGAACAAGATGAGCGTGCTTTCCAGCGTCTGCACCGATCAAATTTTCCATACGGATCGCCTGATGAAATGGCGCGAATTTATGAGCGACCATCTGGGCAAGACCCCCGACTATGTCCGTCGGTTGGAAACCTCATACTTCGAGCCACTCAATCAACAGCCCTTCAATGGCCGCCTGGAGTACGGCGCACTGGGTGAGCTGAATTTCTGCCGAATGGTCTGCAGCCCGCACCGCTTCTCGCGAAACCTGAGCAAAGCCCTCGCGCCATCCGACTCTCCCTGGCTACTCATCCTGCAAATGAGTGAGGTCAGTCATTTTGAGCAAGGTGGCAAAAGCAGCACATTGGTCCCAGGTGAACTGCTGCTGCTCGACTGCGGCCGCCCTTTCAACGTCACCAGCATGAAAGGGTGCGAATACCTCATGCTGCTCTGCCACGGGCTTAACCAATCCGCACACGAGACCAACAAGCTGCACCTGAACAACCGCAATGGCCTGGGTCGAATGCTCCATCACACGATCACCGATGCCTATGCCCAATACCCCCTGCTGAACGATGCCACCTCGAACTTGGTCGGCCAGAGCATTATTTCACTGCTGAACAACACGCTGGACAATCAGCGCGAAGAAGCGAAGCTCGAGCATGACGTTCATTACTTCAAGATGAATCGAATCAAGTCGTTTATTGAGCACAACCTCGGCGAACGTGACCTGACGATTGAGCGCATCGCCCAGGCGGTGGAGTGCTCTGTGCGTACCTTGCACCGGGTCTTCGAGGATGAAAACGGCAACAGTCTCAGCGATTACATCTGGCAACGCAGACTCTCTCGCTGCGCAGAGGACCTGCGTAACTCGGGGAGCGCGCCCCGCTCGATTACCGATATCGCCTACAGCTGGGGTTTCAACAGCAGCTCCCACTTCAGCAAGGCATTCAAAGCCGCCTACGGCGCTTCGCCCAGGCTGTTTCGCGAATCATCGAGTCTGGGCAGGCCACACTGAACTATCGGGCTTGAAAGCTGGCATACGACTCTCGGCGGCGGGACTGCCGCGGGAGTTGCTTAGCGCAGACAGAACCCCGCAGCACTATGTGGGCGCTGATCGAACCCTTTCGCTCCAGCCGTCTGCCGAATGCCCGGGCCTGCCTCTAAACTCCTGTTCTGCAGCTCTGGCTGTCGACACGCCTTTCACAAGAGGGCTATCGCCTTACCTCTGCGTCCACCGCACCGTCGTCGCTACCCGCTTCGTCCGGGGCGGTATCGGGCCTGTATTGCACGGGCCCGACACGACGCCATCGCACAAGCCATAACAATAAGAAAGGAATGCCACTATGCCTATCCGCCAGCTCTTCGCCCTGATGTTGCTGTTACCCGGCCTGGCCTCGGCCAACCCGGACGCCGAACGCCTGCAAAGCATCCGCAGCCAGGCCTTCAGCGTCTGCAGTAACCTGCTGGTGCACTACAACCCCAACCAGAACGATAGCGACCCACGCCACGCCGAACACTACCGGCAAGCCCTGCACCAGCTGCAGCAACTGGTGACACAGGAACAGGATCCGCTGCTGATCCAGGCCGCCAGCGACATGCATCAGCGCATCGGCGAGCTGGAGCGCCAGCCGGCCAGCAACGCCCAGCTCTACCCCACCTGGATCAACCCGCTGCTGGAGGTCCAGGCCCGCCTCGACCGACAAGCCGGCAAACGCTACGCCGCCCTAGCACCTGGCGAGCCACACCGCGAGGCGTTGCATCGCCTGAGCCTGGATATCGAGCGCCTGCAGCTGCTCTACCAGACCCGCACCTTCGGTTCACTGGCCGTGTATGTGCTGGAAATGGACGACAACACCTTCGTGCAACTGGACCAGCAGATCCTCGAAGGCTTCACCGCTCTCGAACAGGACTGGTCACAGCAGGCCGCGGAGCTGAGCAAGCTCAAGCGCAAGTACGACTTTATCCGCCCGCGCCTGCTCAAGCACGACCTGGGCTGGGTGCCAGGCGGTGCCGCCTACTACCTAGGTCAGGTCACTGATGGCCTGGCCAAACTCAGCGCAGAGTAAAGACAGCTCAGAGCCCTCTCCTTCAGGCCTGGCAGGCTAAGCAGCGCGATTGCAGGCCTTAAGCCGGGTCTGCTGCTGGCTCTGCTACCTCGGCTAATCGCCCTGAAGCTGGAAAACCGCGTGTTCAGCCACGAGCTCAAACCAAAACGCTGAGTGACTCAATCAAGCCGCGCCCGCCACTGCACCGCCAGCGTTTCACTGCTCGCCATACGCTGCAGGTGCTCGGCAACCACCTGTTGCATACGCGCCTGGCTGTCCTCCGGCATGTGCAGACTGACCTGCAGCAAGCTGGCCTCGGCGGCGAACTTGCACGTGCCTGCAGGAAAAGCCACCGAAGCATGACTCTCGCCCAGCTCGACATTGAACTTGTGGCTCCAGTGTCGGCACAGCCGGGTCATCAGCCGTACCGGGTTGGCACAGGTCACATAGGCTTCACTGATCGTCATGCGATGTTCCTCATTGCGGTTCACGGTAGTAACCCACCGCCACCAGGTAATGTCCGACTTTACGCAATAGCGCGTACTTGTCTTCGACCTTGCCGGTCACCGGGTTCTTCCAGCGATAGCCGTAGCCGGCACTGTCGTTTTTGCCCATCAGGGCCAGAATCGGTGCGCCGACGGGCTTGCCTTGCGGGTCATTGATGGATGCAAAATCCACCCCAAGCAGGCGCAGGTTGTAGCCGTGGGCCACGTAGCGGCGGTTATCCAGGTCGACAACGAAGACATACAGATCGTCCTCGCGAAAGTCCGCCGACAGGTTATTGATCGAGCCAAGCGTGCCCTGTAGGTCGTGTTCCAGCGCCGATACCGCCCGATCCAGCAGGCTCTTGGCCTGTTCCGGGGTGGCGCGCGGCAAGTAATGGCCGACCGCAATGATGCGTTCGCCAACCCGCTGGTAGTACACCTGCTTGCGCTCGACCCGGCCGTCGCGAACATTCATCCAGCGGTATTCGGCGCTCTCGATACGGTCCTCGGCGCTCGCCAGGGCCTTTGCAAAAGCCGCACGCAGCTCCGGTTCCAGAACCGCAGACACATCGCGCCCAATCAGTACCGCCGAGCTGCCGCCACTAGCAAGCATGGTGCCCTGGGTATCAACGACAAACACATAGTGCTCGCCATCGATAAATTCGCCCTGGCGGCTGAAGGCGGCCAGAGCAGCATCACCCTGCATGCGGTAATACTCGACAGCATTGTGCAGCAGACGCCTGGCCTGCTCGCCATCAGATATCACCTGCGCCTGACCGGCCCCAACGAGCGTCAACAGCAGCGCTATTCCTAAACAAAATCGATTCATGGTGTGCACCTTGTTCACTGGAAAATGACCCTGAGTCCGCGACCGGCTCAGGGCAGGCGCAGCGCGAGGAAGTACGCGCCCCACGTACGCCTCGGCTTATTCCTCAAAAATCGCCACGGCGCGGACGAAGCCGGCCGAGGCGTGCTTGATCTTGTAGGGGAAGCACGACACCTGAAAGCCATGGGCCGGCAGGCTGTCCAGATTGGCCAGCTTCTCCATCTGGCCGTAGCCGATATCGCGCCCGGCCTTGTGCCCCTCCCAGATGATCGAAGCATCGCCACTGGCGGCGAAGCGCTCGCGGGTGTACTTGAACGGTGCGTCCCAGCTCCAGGCATCGGTGCCGACCACGCGCACGCCACGTTCCAGCAGATACAGGGTGGCCTCGCGGCCCATGCCGATACCCGCTTCCAGGTAGCCGGGCTGGCCGAACAGCGCACCGGCGCGGGTGTTGACCAGGACGATGTCCAGCGGCTGCAGCGCATGACCGATGCGCGCCAGCTCGGCTTCCACCTCGGCGGCGGTCACCACATGGCCATCCGGTAGGTGGCGGAAATCCAGTTTCACCCCCGCTTGCAGACACCAGTCCAGCGGCAGTTCGTCGATGCCGAAAGCCGGCTTGCCGCCATCGGTGGTCGAGGCGTAGTGCCAGGGCGCATCCATATGGGTGCCGCTGTGGGTGGTGATATTCAGGCGCTCCGCGGCCCAGGACTCGTCGCCGGGCAACTGGTCCTTGGACAGACCGGGAAACATCGCCGCCATCTCCGGCCACCCCTGCTGGTGGTCCATGTAGTCGATCTTCGGCAACAAGGGCGGCGGGTCGGTATGGGGGTTGTTGTCGAGGGTGACGGAAAGGTCCACCAGACGGCGTTTAGACGGTTGCATTAGCAGTCACTCCACCAGCCCGCGCACGGCGTGCCGAAGACGAAAGGTTAAGGGCATTGCGCACCATAGCTGCGGCCGAGCCGTCGTGGCGAAAACCGAGACCACGGGCCTGCGGGGTTTTCATCGCCGGAGCGCTGCCGAACAGGGCCTGCAATCCGGCATCCGGGGCGAAGCTGATCAGTCCACGGCGCTCCTGGCCGTAGGCATTGGCCAGGGCATCGATGACTTGGGCGATTGACAGTTGCAGCAGCGGCAATTGCCACACCCTGGGCTGGCCGAGGCTGCTGCCGTCCAGCTCGGCTGCGTGCAGCAGGTTGTCCACGCAGCAGCGCAGCGACATCCACCAGCAACTGGCCTCTGCCGACACCGGGCAGCGATAGGGCTCGCCGGCGGCAAAGGCTTGCAGCAGGTCGCTCATAAAGGCCGAACGCAGGCCATTGGGTTCGCGCGGGCGGGCGACGATACCGGGCAGGCGCAGCGCGCGACCGTCCACCTCGCCACGCCGGGCCAGGTCGTTGAGTGCGGTTTCCACCATCAGCTTGTGCGCGCCATAGCTCAGCTCGGGACGCAGCGCGGCACTTTCATCCATCCGCGCCGGTAACTCGCCGCCATACACCGCCACGCTGCTGGCATACACCAGTACCGGCGCGCCGGGTTGGTCGCGCAACTGGTCGAGCAGCTCCAAGCTGGCCAGCAGGTTGACCTGGTAGCCGAGGCTGTATTGCTCCTCGGCAGCACCACCGGGAATGCTCACCAGGTGGAACACCACATCGATGCCATCGGCCATGGCGCGACGCAACAAGGCGGCGTCGGTGACGCTGCCATGGTGGCGACGCAGCCGCTTGTCCTCGGAAAAACCCTGCAGATCCTTGTCCAGCAGCATCAGCACACTGATCGGCTGACCACGCAGCTCACCCGCTTCCAGCAGGCGCTGCACCAGCGCCCGACCAACGAATCCATTGGCCCCTGTGACCATTACGCGCATGGCGCTCTCCTTAGCCGGCGGCCGCTACGACACGTTGATCAATGCCGCCGAATATCGATTGTCCGTCACCATCCAGCACCTCCATGCGCACACGGTCGCCGAAACGCATAAAGCCGGTCTGTGGTGCGCCGTACTCGATCATCTCGATGGCACGGCGCTCGGCAATGCAGGCCGAACCGACGTCGCGGTCGGCATTCGATACGGTGCCGGAGCCGACCAAGGTGCCGGCCCCCAAACGCCGTGTCAGTGCGGCATGGGCGATCAGTTGCGGGAAGCTGAAATTCATCGCCCCGCCATGGGGGTTGCCAAACCATTTGCCGTTCCACTCCACCTGCAGCGGCAGGTGCACACGGCCGTCACGCCAGGCATTGCCGAGCTCGTCCGGGGTCACCGCCACGGCGGCGAAACTGGACGACGGTTTGGCCTGCAGGAAGCCAAAGCCGGTTTTCATCTCCCTCGGTGCTAGGGCGCGCAGGCTGACGTCGTTGATCTGCAGGATCAGCTTGATATGGCTACCCGCCTGCTCAGCCGGACAGCCCAGCGGCACCTCGTCGACCAGCACGACGAACTCGCCCTCGAAATCGATGCCCTGGCTCTCGCTAGGTAGCGCAATGTCGTCGCGGCCACCGAGGAAATCGTCGCCGGCACCCTGGTACATCAGCGGCGTGGTCTCGGCACCGTCGATCGGGTCGAGATGAAAGGCCCTCTGCATCAGCTCGCCATGGTTGAGAAAGGCCGAGCCATCCAGCCACTGGTAGGCGCGCGGCAGCGGTGCCATGACAGCGGCCGGATCGAAGGCGAAGGCACCCTCGGCGCGGCCTTCGTTAAGCTCGCGGTACAGCGCCTGCAGTTCGGCTTCGACGCTCCACCAGTTCTCGATGGCCAGTTGCAGGGTGGCGGCGATATGCCCGGCGTCCAGCGCGCGGCTGAGGTCACGCGAGACCAGCAGCAGGCGTCCGTCGCGGCTGCCGGTGTTCAGGGTTGCCAACTTCATGAACGTACTCCGTGCAAGGCTGCGATGTCGGCGGCGTACTGGCCGTCGAGGAGGATAAAGACCATCCGCGCCATCTGTTCGGTGCGGTTGCTCCAGGCATGATTGGTACCGCGCTGCACGACGATGTCACCGCGCTTGAGGTGCACGTCTTCGCCATCCAGTACCAGCCACACCTCGCCATCGGTGACCACGCCGTAGTCGAGGGTCTCGGTGCGGTGCATCAATTTGTGCTTGGAGTCGGCCTGGCCGGTGCCGGCGTGGGCCTGGCCGATTTCGGCAAAGGCGGCTGCGGCATCGGCGGCGCTGACCTGGTTCTGCACGCTGTCCGGCGGGATATCCACTACGCGGATCACGCTGCCCAGCGGCATGGGGCTCAGTTGCAGGGGCTGATGGGTAGGATCGTCGCCATTGTCCAGCACGGCCGGGCTGGCTTTGCTGTTCCACACCTCATAGAACACCGTGCCAGGCACCGCCTTGAGCGGGAAGTTGTTCGGCGTGGGCCCGCTTATGGCGACTACCGCCTGTCCTTGGGCGTCGTGGCCGGTGACCACGCGCTTGAAACCGGGAAGTTGTTGCATATACGTCTCCTCGATCAATTGCCGTCACCGATGGTGGTGCCACCATCGACGACCAGGTTCTGTCCGGTAATGAATGCCCCACCCGGCGCAGCCAGCAGCAGAGCCAGGGCGGCGACCTCTGCGGGCACGCCAACACGGCGCAGTGGCGTCAGCGCCAGGCGCTTGTCCATCACGGCCGGGTTGTCGGTCAGCGGGCGGGCGAATTCGGTGGCAATCACCCCGGGGCTGATGGCGTTGACCCGCACATTACGCGGCCCCCACTCCACCGCCAGGTTGCGCGCCAGTTGTGCCAGCGCAGCCTTGGACAGCCCATACAGGCCGAGCCCTTTATTGCCGCGCACGCCGGCGATGCTGGCCATCAACACCACGCTGCCGCCGCCCTGCTCGGCCATCACCGGCAGCAGGGCATTGGTCAGCCACAACGCGCTGCGCAGGTTGACGGTCATGGTCAGCTCCCAGTCCGCCGCACTGGCACTGGCCAGCGGTCCCAGATGCGGGGCCACGCCGGCATTGCAGACCAGGGCATCGATACGGCCGTGACGGGCCTGCGCGGCGTCCGCAAGTGCCTGCACGGCGGCCTGGTCGGCGAGGTCAGCCGCCAGCGCACAAGCCTCGATGCCCTCCCCGGCCAGCTCTGCCGCGATACGCTCGCAATCGGCCTGGTTCTCGCTGCTTATCACCAGCTTTGCACCGGCGCGCCCGTAGGCACGGGCAATGGCCAGGCCGATGCCGCGGGTGGCTCCGGTGATCAGGGCAACCTGCCCTTCAAGAGAAAACAGTGAGCTATTCATAGGATTCGGCACGCCTCCTCGAACGACAGACGCGGGCCGGCCGGCCGCAACTGGCTGACATCGCCATAGCCGAGACTGCAGAGGAAGTTGCTTTTCCAGCGACCATCGGCGAAGAACGCCGCATCCACCTGGGCGTTGTCGAAGCCGGACATCGGTCCGCAATCCAGGCCCAGGGCGCGGGCCGCAAGCATCAGGTAGGCACCTTGCAAGCTACCGTTACGCAGGGCGGCGGTGTGCGCGGCCTGCGGATTGTCGCGGTACGGAGCAGCGGCGTCGTAGATCGGGAAGAGTTCGGGGAGGAACTCGAAAAACTGGCTGTCGAAGGCGACGATGACAGTCACCGGGGCCTGCAACATTTTCTCGCCGTTGTGGCCCTTGAGCGCCGGCAGCAGTTGCTGCTTGGCTACGGTGCTGCGCACGAAGACGAAGCGCGCCGGGCAGCAATTGCTGCTGGTCGGTCCCTGACGCAACAATCGATACAACTGCTGCAGCTGGTCGTCCGATACGTCGTGGTCAAGCCAGGCGTTATGGGAGCGTGCCGTAAGAAATAGCTGATCGAGGGTTGCGCTATCTAGAGTCTCGTTCATAAGTGAATCCTTGGTGAATCACAGGGAAGGGGCCGACGCTATCGAAGGGCGAAACAGGCGCGGGATCACCAGGCATGCCAGGGCGATCGTCAATTGCCCCCATGCCACCACCGCAAGAGCACTAGGAAGCTCCACGACAGCGCCGCCGCTAAGGGAGAGCACGGCGAGCGGGCTGACGAACTCACCGGCGAACAGCGCAGCCATGAACCCCCCGGTAGCGCGACCGCGTTGCTGGTAGGCCACCTCGACCATCACCGAGGTAATCAGGGTGGGCAGCATCAGCCCAATGCCCAGGCCATTGACCAGCACGGCCCAGACCATCAACGCATGACTATTGGCGCTGGCCATCATGAGTCCACCCACCCCGGCAATGGCGAACGCCAGCAGCAGCAAACGAGCCGAACGTATGGAGCCCAAGAGGCGGAAACTCAAGGCACCTGCCAGCACCCCAAACTGATTGGCCCCCATGGTCATGCCAATCTGCTGTGGCGAGTCGACATGGAGAAGATTGAGCAGGTAGCCAACCTGTACCGGCACGATGAACAGGCTGATACCTGCCAGCAGGCTGAGCACGTAGAGCGGCAATAGCGCGGCCCAGGGGAATAGTTGAGCGGGCTCGACGAACTTGGCTGCCGCGGGCTTCTGCGGCTCCCAGAGTGCCCAGGCCATGATCGGCATGAACACCAGGCCCGACGCATACAACATAAAGGGCACACGCCAATCGTCCTGGCCCAACATTCCACCGGCGGTGATGAACACCACCGCAGAAAAGGAAGACGCAACGGTCTGTAGGGCAAAAAGACGTTCGCGGCGAGGGCCACTGTAATAGTCGCCCATCAGCGTAGTGCAGCAGGTCATGATGCCCGCCTCCGCCACCCCCAACCCCGCACGGCTCAACACTATGGCCGGCAGTGACTCCAGCCACAGCGGTAACAAGCCGAAGACCCCGTAGAGCGCCATGGAGCCCAGCAACAGCGGCTTGCGCCCGAGGCGGTCGGCGATCATCCCGGCAAAGGGTGCCAGCAATGCGATCATCAGTGCCGGAATGGTCAGAGCGATGGGCACCAACGCGGCAGCGCCCGCGGTATCGGCGAAGTGGCTTTGCATACGCGGCAGAATCGGTGCCAGCAACACCGCGCCGAGTACCGGCAGACAACTGCCCAACAGCAGCAGGATGGACTGCGGCAGCCCGGCCTGACGTTCAACGGCCATAGCCAGCCTCCTCGCGCGCCACCGCGTAGAACGCCTCGCCGCAACAGCTGATGGCCTCAGGTAGGTCCGACCAGAATTCATGCAATAGCAGGCTCAGTTGCTTCATGACGTCTCTCTCTTGTTGTTTTTCGATCAATGACTGGCGACGGCATCCGCACGTTCGGCACGCGATACGCTGAATTGATTGCTAGTTGGCTGGGTGGCGGCAATATCTGGGCTCGACTGCCCGACAGCGTCGGCATGGCGCTGCGCGGGCAATAGGAAGTAGGCCAGCGCCGGTAACAGCAGCAGTGCGCCGACCATGTTCCAGACGAACATAAAGGCCAGCAGCACGCCCATGTCGGCCTGGAACTTGATGGGAGAAAAAAGCCAAGTGATGACGCCGACGGCCAGGGTCACGCCAGTGAGCATCACCACCTTGCCAGTGGAAACCAGCGCTCGGTAATAAGCCTCGGACAGGCTCGCGCCCTGACGCTGATAGACCAACAGCATGCTCATCACATAGAGCGCATAGTCGATGCCGATGCCCACCCCGAGTGCGATGACCGGTAAGGTGGCGACCTTGACGCCAATACCCAGCCAGACCATCAGCGCCTCACAGAGGATCGAGGTCAGCATCAGCGGCACAATGGCGCAGAGGGTTGCACGCCAGGAGCGAAAGGTGATCAGGCACAGCAGGATCACCGCGCCGTAGACCCAAAAAAGCATCTCGCGGTTGGCCTGTTTGACCACGATATTGGTGGCCGCCTCGATCCCCGCATTGCCCGCGGCGAGCATGAATTGCACGTCGTCGCTGTTGTTGGCCACAGCGAAGCGCTCAACATGGTCAACCAGGCCGGCCAGGGTCTCGGCCTTGTGGTCGGTGAGGTAAACATAAAGCGTCAACAGACTGCAGGACTCGTTGTACAGGCCACGCGGTGCACCGGCGGTGATCATGTTGAGCATCGCCTGGTTGTTCTGCAGCTCGTACCACTTGGGGCTGCCTTCGGAGAGGCCGACCAGCATGCGTCGGTTGAGCTGTGCCAGGGAGTTGGTCGAATCCACGCCCGGCAGGGTACGCAATTGCCAGTCCAGCGCGTCCACCTTGCGCAGGATGTCGTAGCGTGCGCATTCGCCAGTCGGAGTGCGCACCATCACGGCGAACAGATCGCTGCTGGCACCGAAGGCGCGGTTCATGAAGGAATCGTCGAGGTTGTAGCGTGAATCAGCGCGCAACTCGGGGGCACCTGCATCCAGGTCACCGATCTTCAGGTTCGTACCCACCAGGTATCCACCCGCTGCCAGGCCGGCGGCCACCAGCACGCAAACGCTGGCCCAGCGCCGCTGGGTAAACAGATCGAGCAGGCGCCACAAAGGATGGCGCGCCATGCGGCCGCCCACCTCCTGCTCGTCGCGCAGACTGCGCAGTGCTGCAGCCGGACTGACGCCCAGGTAGGAGAGCAGGATCGGCAACAGGATCAGGTTGGTGACGATCAGCACGGCGACGCCGATGCTGGCGGAGATGGCCAGATCCTGGATCACCGGGATGTCGATGAACATCAGCACGGCGAAACCGACCGCGTCGCTGAGCAATGCCGTCAGCCCCGCGACAAATAGGCGGCGGAAAGTGTTGCGCGCAGCCACCACGCGATGCATGCCGCGACCGATGTCCTGCATGATGCCGTTCATCTTCTGCGCGCCGTGGCTCATGCCGATGGCGAATACCAGAAACGGCACCAGCACCGAATAGGGGTCGAGCTGGTAGCCCAGCAGCGGCAACAGCCCCAACTGCCAGAGCACCGCCACCAGCGAGCAGAGCACCACCAGCAGCGTGCTGCGCAGGCAGCGGGTGTAGGCATAGAGCACGCCGGCGGTGATCAGGATCGCGGCGGCGAAGAACATCAGGATCTGCTCCAGGCCCTCGATCAGATCGCCGATCTTCTTGGCGAATCCGGTGATGTGGATATCGATGGCATCGCTCTGGTACTGCTCGCGCAGGGCCTCCAGTTCGGCCGAAAGCGCCGCGTAATTGAGCGGCTGGCCGTCGCTGGTACGCGCCAGCAGGGGCACGTAGATAGTGCTCGAACGCTGGTCGAAGGCCACCAATTGGCCGATCTCGTTGGACAACTGCACGTTGCGCTGCAGTTCTGCCAGGGTCGCCGGACTTCCGTCGTATCCGCCCGGAATCACCGGCCCGCCATCCAGCCCCTCCTCTGTAACTGAAACCCAGCGCGTCGCTGGCGTCCACAGTGACTTCATAAAGGCGCGCTCCACCCCCGGCAGCAGGTAAATCTTGTCGCTGAGGGCCTGCAGCGTGGCCAGATACTCGGCGTCGTAGATATCGCCCTGGCGGTTGGCCACAGCGATGCGCAACGAGTTACCCAGACCCGACAGTTCCTTCTGGTTGTCCAGGTAATTGACGATGTACGGATGTACGGTGGGGATCATCTTCTCGAAGCTGGCATTGAGCTCGATACGAGTCGCCTGCACGCCGAGGAACAGGGTGGCCATCAGGCATAGCAGGAGCACCCAGGGCCTGTTGTTGAACAGCGCACGCTCAATCAGATTACCGGAGCTCACATCGAAGCCGGCCAGCGAGGCGTCGCCAGTGCGAAATGGATTGCGGATGGTCATGGCCTCACTCCGAGTCGGGGATGTCATGCAGCGACAAACGGGACAATCCCGTGAAGCCTGCGAATACCAGACTGCCGTCGGCAGCCTGGATCAAGCTGGAAAGTGGTACGCCCAGAGGCTTGCCGAACGGCTGCAGCCTTCCGTTCCGCCCTTGGCGAAACAGCATGCCGCCCTGATTGGCCAGAACGACCCGGCCATCATCCATGCGCGTGGCATCGTTGAAGGACACCGGTACCCGAACCGGCAATTGCTCGAAACTGTCGCCGCGGTCGTGGCTGACGAAGGCGTGCCCCTTCAATCCTGCGACCAGCAGCACATGGTTCGGCGCGCTGGCTAGGGTGAAGAATGTTCCGGAATATGGGCTGTCGAGTTCCTGGAAAGACCAACCACGGTCTTCGGAGCGGGCCAGATAACCCTGCTCGCCCGCCAGGAACCAGTCGTCGCCCAGGCGAGTAATGGCGTAGAGATGCAACCCCATTGGGTTGTCGATCTGACCGACCACGGAGTGCCAGGTAGCACCGCCGTCTTCGGTACGGAACGCCAAACCGTAGGCACCTACGACCAAACCATGGGAAGCGTCGGTGAAGGCCAGGGCGAGAAATGGCTTGTCCGGCCCCTCCTCCAGCAGGCGCTCAGCGGTCTGCACCCGCACCTCGGCTGCACCAATATCCAGCGTACCGGCCAGCTCACGACGCGCCGTATCCAGTTCAATCTTCGCGGCCTGGCGTCCATTGAGCTGTACCTGCCAGGATTCGCCGCCGTCACGCGTCACCAGGATCACCCCTGCATGGCCAACAGCCCAGCCATTGCGGGTATCGGCGAACTGCACGGCAGTGAGACCAACCGAAACCGGTACGCTCGCCTGACGCCAACTCTGCCCATGGTCGTCCGAGAGCAGAATCAAACCACGCTCGCCGACCGCCACCAGGCGCTCCCCTGCACGAGCAAGGTCGATGAATACCGCCCGCTCGGCCCGTGCGACCTGCAATGCGGCAGTGCTCAGCACATCACCGACAGCCAGCCCGCTCTGGGCCTGACTCAGGGGAGAGGCCAGGGCCAATAGAAGGCACCCCAACCAATGAATTAGCCTCAACGACAACGCGGGGGGGGAAATTGGAATGAAAGGCGCGCACTGCAGTGCGGCGATGTTATGGACGGTCATCTCACAAACCCTCTTATTATTCTTGTCGGCGAACTTTTAGTAGGCCATCACCGGCAGGCAAGGCAGCGCGACCCTTTTTAAGTCGCTATGCCGGGATGACATCGCCAGACGCGTTCAACCTGATCGACGGTCAAAGGTTGACGTGCCTGGATATCTCTGACTAATCGCTTATTGGGATGAGACCTATCGGCGAACGCGATACCTGAAATAAACTCAAACCGGTACATGCCGAAGGCTGGGCAGAGGGTTAACTAACGTATACACCGAGGATGACGCCCAGCTAGGGCCGTCCAACATTGACGAAGAGATGGCTTCATCGACTGCAGAGTCATTCAACCAAAGCAGCCGGCAAGGCATAAGGACATTGCCGAGGCCGTGATGAACGATTCAGTAGTCGTGTGCCTCACCTGCTGCGTGAAAACTGTTAGGGAGCTCACGCCTGCCGCCTGTGCAGCGCCCTCTACTTTGGAGGACGGTTTTGCTACGGCGTACAAAAAGGGCGCAAGCGCCAGGTGTAGGACAGGCATGTTCGTGCCGCTGATGCAGGGCTACTGAAAGGCATCGTTGGCCGCACATTCAGAATGCCCCGCATGGGCAACCGGCTGAGAGATAACAGCCGGTGGACCGTCCGAAGTCAGGCGATTGAGGGGTTCTTCATACCCCGGATGGCCGCCTTGCCAAACAACCCGGTACGGGCATGGCCACTGAGCGCATGCCCCTCCACGCTTACCTCGACCTTGAGTGTGGCCTTGAACGGCTTGAGCAACTGTAGGGACCAGGCAAGCTGGTTGCCGCTGAACCGGCCATTGAGCAATGGCATGACGCTACCGTTTTTCAGGTGTCTCATCTCGCCACGCAAGGTGCCCTCTGGCCCCGTGCTGATATGGAGTTCATAAGGCTCTTTACCTACCGGGGTACTGACGGCGCACTGCCAAACACCGTCGATAAGCGAATCTTCCCTATCCTTCTTATCCATGCCCTGACCGCCGCTTGGCGCGTCGACGAGCGCTGGCAAGGGCTCGTCCACATCGAAACGCTGGCGATGCTCCTGCAACCAGGCGCGCAGAGTCGTCGGCTTGCGTCCCAGCACCCGTTCAAGGAACTGATTGGGCACCCAGACCGGGGCATTGGCCTCTTCATACTGGAAGAAATTCCACAGGTATTCCGGCACTTGCGGCGGCAACAGCCCGGCCTCGACCAGAGGTTTGAAGTACTCGTCGAGCGCCTCGCGACTGCCATCATGGTGAATGCGCCGTAGAAACACCTTGGTCATCAGCTGCGCGACTTCCGAGGTACGCAGTGGTGTATCGCCATTGTTCAGGGTGTAGAACTGCCCGATGTGGCGCGCATCGTCCGACAGCATCAGACGTGCCGCGGCCTCGCCAACTTCGCGCGGGTCCACGTAGGGTACGAGGCGATCCGGCCAGGGCAGCAAGTCGTTCTGGATCGATGGCACCATGCGCAGGAAGTTATCCATGTAGCTGGCACCGACATTGAGGTAGGTCACGGGCAGCTCGGCCTCATCGAGAATCTGCCGGGCGATCGGGTGCTGAATTTCCAGGCCAAGGCCGTAATCACGCAGGGCCTGTGGAATACGCCGCGGGTTGCTGTCGGGCTGTACGCCGACGACACGGATCATGTGGGTCAGGCAGCCGGCTTTGCGCACGGCGGCCACCAGGTTGTTCATCGCGGGCTCTTCGCGTAAGCCGGTGGTGGTCAGCACCATCACCCCGGCCATGCCGACCATCGCCGCGTCCAGGCTGGCCTGATCGAAGTAATTGGCCTGCACGACTTCCACACCCGGGAAGTTTTCTCGGAGTATTTCAACTTTGTCGGCATTTGAGCCGATCAGACGCAGCCGCACCTGGGGTGCATGGAACTGCAGGTAACGCGCCATCGGCCCACCGATATGACCACTGGCACCGAAAATTGCCACGCTTTGCGGAACAGGCTTGCACAGTACGTTCGACATAATGAGTCCTGATCGTCGAGGAGATTAAGGGGATTGGCTTGAGCGGGGGCAAGGCCATCAGAGGCCGGCAGCTTCTGTCATGCATCCAGGGTGCGGAGCATGCGCCGCAGAATCTTCCCGCTGCTGGTCATCGGCAGTGTGTCGACCAGCTGATAGGCCCTGGGCACCTTGTAAGCGGCGAGACGCGAACGGCAATGTCGATCGAGCCCTTCCAGGCTCAGGGCCACACCGTTCTGAGCAACGATATAGGCCTTGGCCAACTCGCCCTTGTCCTCATCGGCGATGCTGCCGACCGCAACCAGCGCCACCCCCGGGTATTCGGCAATCACTCGCTCGAGCTCTGCCGGATAGATGTTGAACCCCCCGGTGATGATCATGTCCTTCAGGCGATCGACCACGTACAGATAGCCCTCCGCGTCTTGCCGCACCAGATCCCCACTGTGTAGCCAGCCATCGGCATCGAGGGTGCTGCGGGTCGCCTCGGGCTGACCGAGGTACTCGTTCATCGTCATGGGTCCGCGGATCAGCAACTCGCCCACTTCACCTAGGGGAACGACCTCGCCGGTGCCTGTGCTATTCGCTACACGGACTTCCAGGTGAGGCAATGGCACACCGATCGAGCCATGGCGGCGCGGCCCGTACAGGCTGTGCGTGGTGCCCAGCCCACCGAGTTCGGTCATCCCCCAGAGCTCGATAAGCGGACAGCCCAGGGCGGCTTCCACCTGCTGCATCTTGGCTTCAGGCATGGTCTGCCCACCGACGGTGCAGCGCGTGAGTGAGCGGAGGTCGTAGTCGCCCAACGAGGTGCAGCCGAGCAGATACATGTACATGGTGGGCACGCCCTCGAACAGCGTCGCCCGATGCTGCTCAATGCTCTGCAGCACCCGTTGCGCGTCGAAGGTCTTGTGCAGCACCAGCGTCATGCCATAGGCCATGGCAGCATTCATCACGATGTTGCCGTAGACGTGCGAGCACGGCAGTGCGCTGACCACCGTGTCGAGCGCAGTGCGGCCATGCATCGTCGCGGTCATGGCGGTGTTCATGAGAATGGCCCGATGAGTCAACACCGCGCCCTTGGGATAACCCGTAGTGCCGGATGTGTAGCCGATGGTGCTGATCTCGTCCGCCTGTATCTCAGGTGGCAGAAACGCGCTCGGGCTCTGCTCGAGAATACGCGCCAGATCGATGACGTCGGCAGGTGGCTCGCCGTTCAACACGATGCAATGGCGAATCTGAGTGTCAGCCAGCACGCCAGACAATTGCGCAATGCGCTCGGCACAGGCAAACACCGCGACAGCGCCACAATCCTTCATGGCGTAGGCAGCCTCCTGCGGCGTCAGCATCAGGTTGAGCGGATTGACCACGGCACCGATCTTCAGAATGCCGTAATAGGCGATCACCCATTCACTGCAGTTCGGCGAATACAGGGAAACCCGCTGACCGCGTTCTACGCCCAGACTCTGCAGGTAGGCCGCCACCCGTGAAGAGGCATCGTCGAGCTGTTTGAACGACCACGTCTGACCCTCGAACACCAGCGCGGTCTTGTCGGCAAAACGGATCGCGGCCTCGCGGATGAAGGTGCCGACCGAGGTCGGCATGCTCATGCCGCTCATGGCAGCACCTTGCGCATCAGCGTTTGCATGTTGGTGTATTCGGCCAGGCCATGCAGCGAGTTCTCGATGCCCAACCCTGACTGTTTATGCCCGCCGAACGCGAAGCCTGGGGAAAACACATGAGCCTGGTTGATCCACACCGTACCGGCCTCGATGCGCCGCGCCACGCGCTCCGCAGCCTGGACATCACGCCCCCAGACCGACGCCGCCAGACCATAGGGGGTGTCATTGGCACGGGCGATCACATCATCCAGATCGCGGTATTTCAGCAGTGGCAGCACCGGCCCGAACGCTTCCTCGACGACGCAACGCGAATCTTCCGGCGGGTTGTCGATCAATGTGACGGGAATAAAGAAACCCGGCCCGCTGCCCACCTCTCCGCCGATCAGGAAGCGGTGCCCTGCCCTGCGGCTGTCTTCGAGCAGGTCGCAGACCTTTTCGTATTGCATGCGGTTCTGCAGCGGCCCGAGCTCAGTATCCGGCTCCATACCGTTGCCCAGCTTCACACCCTGCGCATAGGCAACCAGCTCGCGCGCCAACTCATCGTAGATATCTTCATGGATATAAAGACGCTTGCTGGCCACACAGAACTGCGCGCTATTGGCAAAGGAGGCCCAGAACAGATCCTTGGCCACGGCCTTGGGATCGACATCGGGCAAGACGATGGCCGGATCGTTACCACCCAGCTCGAGTGTCAGACGTTTCAGGTTGGACGCTGCACTTTGCATGACTCGCCGCCCCGTGGAGGTAGAACCCGTGAACGAAATCTTGCCGATATCCGGGTGTTCGGTCAGCCACTGGCCCAGTTCGTTGCCGCCAGAAACCACGTTGAACACCCCTGCTGGCAGCACGGCCTGTGCCAATTCGCCGAACCAGAGCGTACAGAGCGGCGTGAAGGGCGAGGGTTTCAGCACCAGGGTATTGCCGGTCATGAGTGCCGGTGCGATCTTCCAGACCGCCAGCAGCAAAGGGAAATTCCAGGGCGTAATGGCCCCCACCACCCCGATGGGAGTGTGGCGGGTCACCACTTCCTCGTCGCCCTGACGCAGGACGACTTCTTCCTCCAGCCGCTGCTTGGCGATTTCCCGGCACCAGTGGATGGCACCGCCGATCTCCCACTCGGCACCACCCCGGCCTTTGCCCTGCTCGGTGATCAGAAGCTCAATGAAGGCTTCCTGGTTCTGCTCGATGACATCGGCCAGGGCCTCGAGACTTCGTTGCCGGGCTTCGACCGGAGTCGCCGCCCAGGCCGGAAACGCCGCTTTCGCCGCGGCGACCGCCGCCTCCAGATGCTCGCGTGAAGCCATGGGGAAATCGCAGATCAGCTGCTCGGTAGCAGGATTGATAGCCTGAGCGGTCTCGCCAGAGAACACCCGCTGGCCATTGATGCTCATGGCATAAGGGACTTCGGACATGCTGCAAACTCCTTCTTGTTCTTGTCAGCGAAATGGGTAGATCACATGCCCTCTGAAGCGATCGCGCGCGCCATCAGCCCCAGAACGGGGGAAGAGGTCAAAACCGGCTTGAGCTTGGGCAATGCCGCCTCGAGCAGCTTGGGCATGTTGACGATCACGAAGTCCTTGGACTTCGACGCATCGGTGGGATCGAGATGCTTCTTGAGCTGGCGAATGTAGTTCTGCGGCGCGCCGATCTTGTCACCCTGCAGATCCATGATCGGGCCGACGCCCAGGGCGAGAATGCCGACCGGCTCCTTCCAGCTGACGGCAAAGTGCTCCAGCAATGCACGGGCGGCCGCGACCCGCGCGGGCTTTTCCGCCGGGTTGAAGTTGATGATGTTTTCCGCCCAGAAGTAGCGCCCTTCATGAGGCCAGACCCACTGTTCTTCGCGCCCACCTTCGATGAGTCGGCCATTGGGGCGGTTCTCGCCACGCAGACTCTGCTCGCCCGCCTCCATGGCCCTGGGCAGAAAATGGAAGGAGTCGAGTACGCCGAACGAGGTGGTGATACCGCCGGAAGGCCGCATGACCCGTGGCACGTACTGCGAGGTCAGCAGGTTGCGCAACAGCACCTCGGTATGCGCCTGGGACACTTCGATGAAACGCCCGCCCGTACGTTGGACGATGTCCCTGAGCACAGCATCTCGCCACTGCTGCTCGGCGCTCGAACGCGAGACGGTCAGCAATGTCCAGTTCTTGTCGCTATCGGGCCGGGCCACCTCCGGCAGCTCGCCGCGTTGAGCCAGCTCCACGTATTCGGCATTGGTGCCCGTCACCGTCCAACCGATATGGTCGGGCGGCATGCGCAAGATGGCGAAGCAGATGCCGGCATCGACCAGCTCGAACGACGCCGCACGCTGGCTCTCCCAGTCCGGCCAGACCGCCTGGTAGAAACCGAAGTTCTCCGGCAGCGCCATGCCGATTTGCGGCAAGGCACCGGTGTCTTGCAGGGGCTTCTGCACAGGTAACGGATAGAGCTTGTAGCCAATACGGGTGAATACCCCCAGTGCGCCAGCGCCGCCAAAGAAGCCACGGATCATGCCGCGTACACCCGGCCCCGGGCCCTCGCCAGAAAACCATCCACAGCCGCTTCCCGCCGAGCCACCACGGACAATCTCGCCCTCAGGCGTTACCCATTCCCAGGACAGCAGATTGCGCATGTTCGCGCTGGTACCCTGGGAGGTGATGCCAACGCCGATGAGCGAAGTGGCCGAGGCCAATGGCGAATGTGCCGGGCCTGCCCCGACGATATGGCAAGTCAGGCCATGCTTGAGCGCCTCGGCCTGCAGCATGCCGGCGGTGACATAGGGGCCGATGATCGCCATGCGATTCTTTACATCGATTTCCAGCCCGTTCATGCGCCGTAAATCGATGGCCACCGTCGTTGGCGTCGGCACATGGCTCATCGAGCCATAGCCGGTGGAGTGCGCCTTGTAGCTCAGGCCGTGCTTGAGGCAGCACTTGACGACGGCGGCGACCTCTTCGACGGTCGACGGCAGAACGGCCGCTATCGGCCAGACCTTGGCGAATTTCTTGTCGCCTGGGATTTTGCCAACACCGGTATTCCAGGCATATGCCGAAAGCATTGCCGGACTGTCGCTGATGAAGCGAGCCCCCAGAATCTGCTCGAACTCACGGCGCACATCGGCGGGCAAGGTTATACGTTTGCTCATCATGCTCTCCTTCAGCGACGCGTGGTTGTGACTGGCTCGAGGGCATCTGCCAGAAGATCAATCAGGTCGCGAACCTGTACGTCGGCAGCGGCATTGCGGCCAAGGTGGCAAGTACAGCCCTGGCAACCACTGACCAATGTCGAGGTATTGGCATCACGCAACTCTGCGAGCCGATTGGCCGCAGCGAGCTCAGCCGCTTCAGGCAGGGCTTGTGGAACACCTGCAGCAGCACCGCAGCAATAACTGGAACCACGGTTGCGCTCCAACTCGATGACCTCGAAGCCGAGATGCCCGAGCAAAGCCCGCGGCGCGTCATAACAACCGCCATGACCGAAACGCAGCTTGTGTGGCGCACGGGAGGTCAAAATCCCTCCCATCTGGTTGTCCAATTGCAGATCACGGGGTACCCAGGGCTCGCTCAGGCGTCCCAGCTTGCAGGAGTCGTGGTACGCAACGCGGCTGTCCGAAACGCGCTGTTGCGGTCTGATACGCAGGCGATGGTCTTGTACGAGTTCCTGCAGGTACTCGGTGTAGTGCAGCACGCGAACCTGCTGGAACGTATGCCCCAGACGCGGATAGATGGCACGGAAGGCGGCCAGGGCAGCAGCCGAGAACGTCACCAGCGTCGCGGCACCGGAAGCTGCAACCTTCTCGACCATCTGCTGCGCAAATGCCTTGGCGTCATCCACATAGCCCAGATCGAACGCCAGACCGCCGCTGGAGTCCTCGCTGTCGCCGAGGTGGGCCACAGCCACGCCACTGGCATCGAGCGCCTCGATCACGGCTCGTAGGGAGCTCGAGCGATCCGGGTCATAGGCGAGCTGGCTGCCGATATGCAGCATTACCTCAGGAGCGCCATCACAGGCGGTGAGCGTCAGCCCCAACGCCCAATTGCCCCGATCGACACGCGGATGCCCCTCGGGGTTACCCGTGGCACGAATGTTCTCCATCGTCCGGGCATGCGCCGCAGGAGAATGACCGTCAGCGACCAGCTTGGCGCGTAGCGCATAGAGCGAGTCCAGAGGCTCGACGGTTTCGGCAAAGTTGACCTTGCAGGAAATGTCGCAATTGCCACACATGGTGCAACTACTGACAGCCTGCTCCAGTTCCTCACTGCAGGTGACATCACCACTGAGCAGTCCGTAGCCCATGATCAACTGGCCGCCACCACTGAACGCGTGAAACTGTCCGTAGTCCATGCTCGGGCACGCAGAGGCATGGCGTTGGCTTTTGATGGTGGGCACAAATTTGCATTGCGAACAGCGAGTACAACGCGCCAGGAAATCATGACGCTCCGCGAGAGGCTGAGACGTAATCATGGTTCGTACCTTTCAATAAGGGAGGCGTCCCGGGCTCATCACATTGCCCGGATCGAAAATGGACTTGGTCATGCTCATTAGTGGATGGATATCAGCAGCGCGGCTGAACGCAATATCCGTCCACTCGCCATAGGGCCGACTGAAGAACCCACCCGCGTCCGCACACCGCTCGGCAGCCGAGCGCCACGCGTCGGCGAGCTTGCCGTGCGTCGTGAACGCATCGAGCCCGCACGGCAAGGTGAACTCGACATGGCAATAGCTGCCCTGCGCCATAGGCTGGATGTATGTACCCACGGGAACACTGGAGAAGCCGTTATCGTTCAGGCAGTTGCGCACCAGAGGCGGGAAGCTGTCGAGCCGATCCAGTTGTTGCAGGAAGAACAGTTCCAAGTGGCTGCCGAACACACGGTCACGAAAGAACGACTGCTCCGAGCTACGCAGAATGCCGGCGAGATCGTTGGCACAGTGACCGGCTACTGCCTGCTGCGGCTGCAGGCCATGATGCGCACCACAGGCCTTGAGCTCCTCCAGCTGCCACGCCATCTTGTCTCTCGGGGCATACTGATGCGCGCTCAGGCTGACGAATAGAATCCACTTGGGCAATGCATCCATCAGCCGCAGGAATGTCGCCTGGTCAGGCGCGAGCAGCAGGGCCAACTGCACCCGGTCGACGATAAAGACCTTATTGCCCAGACGCCGCATAAGCAGCTCACCGGCAACCTCGATGACCGGTTCCAATGAGTCGGCAGTCAGGAACCAGCTTTCCTCAAGCGAGGGAATGCGCTCACAGTAGATGGCCGCCCAGGTCATGATGCCCAGGCTGCCCTGCGCACCCTGCATCACTCGCAGTATGTCGAGGTTGATCGGTCCCACGGGCACCATGTGCCTATGACCACGCCCCAGTTGCTCGGCCAATGTGCCTTCAATGGCAGCCCCACCTGTCGGTGCGTACTTGCCATTTCCCAGCACGACGCCTGTACCGCCGAATGGGTCGCCGACATCCCAATGGTCGTTGGCACCGAGAATCGGCTCACGCTCTAGGTAGCTGGCAATCACTGACTTGCCGGCACGGGGTGCAAGGGGGCGAAAAGCACGCAAACCATGCGGTGCCAGCAAACTGTCGATAGTGCCGAAATCGACGCCTGGCTCGATGATTGCGATCTTGTCGCGCGAGTCGACGTGGATAAGTTTTTTCATCCCGGACAAGTCGGCGATTACCGTGTTATCGCGTTTCGGCAGCGTGTCGCCGCGCCGACGAGTGCCCGTGGATGAAACGGGCACGATACTGGTACCGGTTGCATTCGCCCAACCCAGCAATGCCACGACATCCTCGGTGCTATGCGGCTGTACGATCGCTTTTGGCGTACAGCCTTCCTTGCCATGCAGCTCGGATGCGAAGGCTCGACAGGACATGGCGTCGTCGATCCACTGTATGTGAGCAGGCAGAACCTCACTCATACCATTCTCCTGATATCAGTTCGATACGAATGAATGGGGCAAACGCCCCATCCGTTTCTCGAGGCGTCAGCGCACGCCTCTTCCTGCCATCGCCGCTGGCAGGAACTCAGATGTTTTGTATCGATCTACGATGCCGTATTGCGACTCCTTGCCGGCATACAGGCTCTGGACAAACCAGGAGCCGGAAACCAAGTCATAGAAGCCACTGGTCAACGGCGCGACGGCAGGAATGTCAGGCATTACCGCCGGCAACGACCAGAGGGTTTTGGCCAGCTGGCCGTTGGCGTCCCAGCGGTCGCCGAGCATGGCCTGCCAGGTATCTTCGTCCAGGTAGTAGCGCGATTTCGGCATCTGGTGACGCTTGCCGGGGGCCAGTTCCGCTTCAACCACCCACACGCGATGCAATTCCCAGCGCACGTAGTCAGGATTCAAGTGGTGCTTGTCGAGCACATCCCCAGGTTTCGCAGCGGTCTGCACCTTGTTGGCGTTGTAGGGGATAAACATTTCCTGCTTACCCAGCAACTTCCATTTGAACCGATCGAGGCGCTCCGAGTAGACACTCAGCTCATCGAAGGTCATGACCCCAGCGGTGGCCGGTGTTGGTGTATCACAGCAGGCGTTGGGCAACTTGCGCACCCTACGCTGACCAGTCAGATAGACATGGGCCTGAGTCTTGTCGCCATTGAGGTTGACGCGTCCCATGATCTGCTCGCCTGCGCGCAGCGGCGGACCGACGTTGAGCAGGCGGATCAACCAGTAGTCACCATTGAAGGTCTCTGGCGAGCCATCCTGGTAGTAGTAGGGCATTTCTTGCGCGGCCTTGCCGTCGGTTGTCATAACCTGCGTTCCATCGGCCGTCACCAGATAGTGACGGGTATCAATGGATACCGAGGTACCACGCCAGTTGAGCAGATGATTCCACATCGCCTCGTCACCATTCTTAGGGATGGGAAAGGGAATACCGCCGTAGGCACCCTCGGGAATCGGCCCGGCGCTGCTGTCGACCAGCTTGGCGCGGGTTGCGTTCTTGATGGTGTTGTCATACAGCCATTGCGGCGCGGCGGCCGTGCGGCGGGTCGGATAGACATCGATACGATAGGTATCGGGATAACGCTTGAAGACCGCCTTGGTGCCTTCGCTCAGCTTGTCTGCATACTGATCCAGATTCTGCGCGGTGATGCTGAACAACGGCTTGTCGGCAGTGAAGGGATCACCGCGCTTGCCACCTACTTTAAAGGTCGGATCGACAGTGGTGTAGCCGCCGTCCCAGGCCGGAATGGTGCCTTCGGCGTTACCGGCTTTTTCGGCACCGAAAGGCGTCAGGCTTTTGCCCAACTCTTCGATTCCGGCGGCCATCAAGGGCTGTGCGCTCAGCGTCAGGGTGCCAAACAGCGCCAAGCAAAAGGTCTTGAGTTTGTACTGAGTAGCCATGGACAAGTCCTCTTAGAAGGTGGTCTTGACGGAGAAGGCCAGGTAATCCCGATCTTTCTGCGACTGCTTGAATGTGAAGTGGCTGGCCGAATCGAGGGTGGTGTCCTCAGGGCCATAGAAGTGGGTGTAGGTCAGGCCGAAGGTCACCCGATCCAGATAGGTGGCGCTGACCCCGATGTTCATATCGCCGCCCTTGTGCGGGCCGAAACCGTCGATGACCGAGGACTTGCCCATAGGGAAGTAGCTGATACCCATAGGCACGCTCAGATCCACGCCCGGGAACACCTGACGATAGGTCGGCGTGTAGACCAGTCTCAGGCCCACCCCATCATCGGTGGCATTGGGATCCAGCGCATTGCGGTTCTTGGTCACGCTGAGCAAACGGTTCCAGGCGATCTCACCAGTCAGACTGGCCTCCCTGGCGATGAAGGACGGCCCCAGAGAGGCGATCACGTTCAGGTTGACATGAGCGGTGCGGCCTACGGCGTACAGCGGATTATCATCATTGTCGGCCTCCATATCCGACAACACCGTCTGGCCATTGGAAACCAGCGGCATATTCCAGCGCAGCGAGGCTTCGCCCGCGAAGTTGTACTCGTTCACGGTGCTGGTGAAGCTTGCGCCCAGCGCCCTGATCTCTTCTGGATAAACCCAGTAGTACTCGCCGACTTGGCCAGTGGCGAAGTCAGGCCCGCTGGCGCTCGGCTTGAGGTAGATTTTGGGCGTCTTATCGTGATACTGGATGGCATAAAGTCCGTAATCGACGCTATCTGCCGAATAGCGCAACTGCAGGCCGCCCTGCCCCGAGCTCTTGGCCTTTTTGTCCTTGCCATGGAAGAAGGCTGCCGGACTGTCCGCATTGCCGCCGAGAAAATCGGGGAAGGGAGCACCAATGATCAGGCGCTCGTTACCCTCACCGAGGGTATCGCTGGTAGAGAAATAGCTGCCGGCACCAGGCAGGCGGGTCTCTTCCCATTCGAACTGATAGTACGCACCGATCGATAGCTCGTCGGTCAGCTGATAGCTGGTCGACAGCTGACTGATCGGGCGGGTGATTTCCTTGAACTGGGTATTGGGCACCGAGAGTGCCTTCACTGCATCCACCGGGGCCATGCCGCCAGCAATGCCGTTGGCACCGAAGAACAGGCTTTCCCCCCAGATCAGGCCGTGGCGACCGAGGCGCAAGGACAGTGCGCGCTCGGCCAATTCGCCGTTCCAGTAGACGAACGCATCGAGCAGTTCGACGTCGCCGCCATGCAGGTGGCGAGTATCGTCGGTGAACTCGTCGTAAGCCACCGAACGCTGGTTGGAGCGCGACGGATCATTGTTGGCGTTGTCATCCTGGTACACGGTGTCGTACCAGCCGGCACCGCTGATGCGTGCACCGAAGTCGCGGTAGCCGATATCTAACTCGGAAAGAATATCCAAGCGGTTGGAAATCAGTCCCTTGTCGAAGTTGCGATCACCATCATCCTGATTGAGAGCAGTTGAACCGTCGCTGAGCTTGTCGCTAGGGTCTTGCAGACGCCAGGCCGCGCTGTACTTCAGGGTGTTGTCCCAGCGCAGGCTGAGGTCCGGATTGCCGGTATCAATCTGAAACGCCTGGGCCGCATTGGCACCAAGCACCAGGCTGGCCGCCAGGCTCAGAGTGAAGGGTGCACGCCGCGACGCGGCGATCTTGTGAGTAGCCATCGAAGTAACCCTCTTATTGTTCTTGTGTGTCAGCTCTTCTTACGCTTTCTTGCATAACCGCTCCCCGTACCGGGTAAGGCAAAGCCGGTATGGGAGTGGGTATTTCGGTTATCCATGGGGATGCGGAACCGGCTGCACGCGGGATTCCGCACCTACTCAAATAGGCTCGGCCGTGACCTGGAGCATCTGCTTGACCAGACCGATACGGTCAAAACTGTGGTCGTGGGCGATTTCCTTGTCGCCGGCCAGAATCGAACTCTCGGCGATGTATTTGCAGCGCTCGTAGCGGCGTGCCATGAAGCGCTCGAGCTGCTGCTCGATGCTGCCGCCGGCGGTCAGTTCTTCGCCGAGCACCACGGCATCTTCGATGGCCATGCCAGCACCCTGGCCCAGGTGCGGAGTGGCGGCATGGGCGGCATCGCCGATCAGCAACACGCGGCCGCGGTACCAGGGCTCGCTGACGAACACCACTTCAAGCGGCTTGTAGACCACCTGGCTGCTGTCGCTGATCTGCTCGCGCAGCTCGCCGATCAGGCCGCCGAAACCGCTCAGCCGCTTGCGCATCTCCGCGGCCAGGCTGTCGCTGTCCATCCGCGGATTACCTGGCTCATGGGAGGTGACGAACATATACATAAGGTTGTCGGCCAGCGGCACCAGTCCGGCATTGCCGGCAGGCCCCTGGAAGTTGGCCAGGTGATCGATCTCGGCCGGACGCGGGAAGTTGTAGCGCCACACCGACTGGCCGGTGAAGCGCGGCTGGTACTTGTCGCCGAACAGCAGGCTACGCACCTTGGAGAACAGGCCATCGGCACCGATCACCAGGTCGTAGCGGCCACGGCTGCCATCGGTGAACAGCACATCGACAGCCTCGCCCTCTTCCACCAGAGTTTCCACGCTAAGCCCAAGGCGTACCGAGGCGCCGAGCTCGATAGCCGTTTCGCTGAGCACCTGATGCAGGGCCAGGCGCGAGATACCGACGTTGGCCGGGTACTCGGGGCCAGCCAGGCGCTGGCCGGGAATACGCACCAGCGGCTGGCCGTCAGTGGTGTTGATGCTCACATCTTCAAAGGCGAAGGCGGCGTCCAGGTAGCCATCGAGCACACCCAGCTTGGCCATCTCGCGCACCACGTTGCTCTGCTGGATGATGCCGACGCCGTACACCGTCCACTCGGCCTTGAGCTCGATCAGGTCGACCTCGATGCCCTTGCGACGCAGGGCGATGGCGGCACACAGACCACCGATACCACCACCCACAACGAGAACCTTGTTCACTGCATTCATGGCTGTCTCACTCTTGTTCTTGTGATTCGGGCTAGCGTTTTGCCGGAACGATTCAGGTTTCGTTGCCGGGCGTTGTTGCTTCAACTGCTGCCGCGTGATGCTCACTTTCCCGGCAAAGCAGAGGTTTGACTAATCGCTTGTAGGGATGGGATGTATCGTCAAACGCGATACCCCTTCTACCGCTCACACGCTGCTAACTGGCCCGCCTCCAGCACCAACCAACCGTCGTCCAGATGCCATCGCAGAGCGCTCAGGCGCTCGCCCAGGCAGGGCCCGTAAACACACAGACCGCTGTCCGGCAGAAACTGCGCGCCATGGGCGTAACAGACGATGCGACTGCCATCGGCAGAGAGAAATCGATCCTTGCGGTACTCCAGGCGCACATCCAGATGCGGGCAGCTATTGCGGTAAACCCGTACTTCGCCGCTGTGGCGCAGGGCAAACAGGCTGTCTCTCCCCGTATGCAACGGGTCGAACCCACGAGCCTGACCCTCGACCAGCTCATCCAGCAGGCACAACGCGATAGCGGCGTGACTCACCGACTCAGGCCTGCTTCGGCGGCGGACCACCCGGAGCCCACTTTTCCTTGGAGGTGAACAGGAACAGTTGCGAGCTATCCGCCGATAGCGGCGCGGTGCGCGCGGCCCAGGCGTCGTCGTGCTTGTCCATGTCGGCGTCGTATTCGACGTGGCAACCCAGCGGGCTGTTGAAGTACCAGAACCAGTTGGAACCAAAGAGGTGACGGCCCGGGCCCCAGAAACTGGCCCAGCCCTTCTCTTCGAAACGCCGCCCGGCGAGCAGTACTTCGGTGCCGCTGCCCATGTGGAAGGTGAAGTGCTCGCAGCCCTTCATATGCGCAGGGGTTTGAATCATGAATAGGCAGTGATGATCATCGGAGCCAGCCGGACGCATAAACGGCCCGGCACCGATAAAGCTGTCGGTGGTGACGAAGCCCAGGCGCTGATAGAAGGCCTCGGCCTTGGCCGCGTCCGGCACGAAATACACCACATGCGACAGGCTACGCGGCAGAGCCTGCATATCCACAGTGACGGCCGGCTGGTTGAGCGGACGCTGCGGCGCGTGGCCCGGCGCGTTGGTCAAATCGGCTGGCGCACTGAACGCGCGACGCACGCTGACCTGAAAGGCGATGGCAAACCCCATGTCGTCGACACTATGCAGCACGCCATTGGCGTCACGCGTGACCGGGCGATCACGCCCCAGTTCGTCGGCAATGGCGTCGAGGTCAGCCGCGCTGGCCACGCCATAGACGGTTTCACGAATCGATGGTGCCGGGGCGATGGCAGCCGGCAGACTGGCATCGTCGGCGCGACGGATAATTACTGCGGTGCCATCGAGGGCTTCGAAGCGCCCACCCTGATCGTTCGCATCGACCGGCTGCAGGCCATAGTCACGCAGGAAATCGCTACAGGCTTGAATGTCATCAACGCCAAAGATCAGGGCGTCAAGGCCAATGATGTTCATGCTTACCACTCCATTGAAATTATTCTGTGGACGCCCCGGCAGCGTGAGCCTGCAAGCGCGAAAGCGCATGGCAGAGTGGAACGGGTATCCAGAGGTGGAGCCGGTATAAGCGTCATGGCTAACCGACTGGCGGCCAGATTGCCGCGTCGGTATGTCGCTGACTAATCGCTTGTTGGGATGCGACCTATCGGCAAACGCGATACCTGAAGAGAACAAATGCAGGGGCGAGAAGTGGGCGATTAACGCTCAGCACGGGGTTGACGCCGTAATGGATCAGCAGGAAGGTATCTCGAAAATAAATACAAGATGCGAGACTGCCATGCGCTTCAACCACCTGGATCTCAACCTCCTGGTGGCGCTCGATGTGCTGCTTGAAGAGCAGAACATCACCCGTGCCGCCGAACGCCTGCACATGACCCAATCCGCCACCAGTGGCGTACTCGGTCGCCTGCGCAGCTACTTTGAAGACGATCTGTTGGTGCAGGTTGGGCGCAAGATGCAGCCCACCCCCTACGCCCTGGAACTGGTCACGCCGGTACGCGACGTGCTGCTGACCATTCAGTCGTCGATCACCGCCAAACCGGTGTTCAACCCGCCCACCAGCAAACGCCATTTCCGAATGGTGACCTCGGATTACCTGATCAGCGTCCTGCTGGCCCGGGTGATCCAGCGGATCCACCAGGAAGCCCCGCACATCACCTTCGAGTTGCTTGCACCCGGAGACAACTCTGGCGAACTGCTGATACGCGGTGAGGTCGACCTGATGATCGTGCCCGAGCGTTACATCCTCGAAGGCCATCCCTCGCAGCTGCTGTTCGAGGAAGAGCATGTGTGCGTGGTGTGGGATGCTAACCCCCAGGTCGGCGACCACCTGACCCTGGAGCAGTACATGGACATGGGCCATGTCTCAGTGGGGTTCGGCCGCACCCGGCACATGAGCATCGAGGACTGGTTTATGAACCAATACGGCTTCAATCGTCGACTGGAAGTGATCACCAACGATTTCAACACCCTGCCCCAGCTGATCGTCGGCACCCAACGCATCGCCACCATGCACCAGCGCCTGGCCCGTCTGTACGCCGCACACCTGCCGCTGCGCATCCTTCAGACGCCGGTGAAGATCCCCGTCATGCGTGAGTTTATGCTGTGGCACCGCACCATGGACAGAGACCCGATGCATGGCTGGCTGCGCGAGCGGATCAGTGCGTTTATCAATGACCTAGAGCAAAACTGAGAACAGTGGTGCGCTGCAACCGACAGGCTCGTCCATGCCGACTAGCTATCTCGTTTCACGATACCTCGCATCCCGACTCACGATTGGCCAAATAGCTGACCCCTCCTTAACGTGTTCGGCAAACGCCGCTGGTGGGCTTTGCATGCCCGCATACAGCGCCAACCTGCCACTACGAAAAGGACAATAAGAATGTTCCGTTACTTTCCCACCAATTACGTCTGGGACCTTTCCGTCAACCTGGCTATTGAGATGGGTGCCCGCATCGGCGAAATCGAAGAGATGTGCAAACCGCTGGTCGAAGCCGCCAAGCAGCCCGATGCCGCCGGCACCGCAGCCTTCCGCGAAACCTGGGCGAAGATGGCCGACAAGCTGTGCGGCCTGGCCGAAGAAGACGAAGCCGCCGGCCGCCTGTTTTCAGCCGGCGAGAAGTACAACCGCGCCTCTACCTACTACCTCACCTGCGAGCGCCTGCAGGCCCATGGCGCGCCAGGCCGCGAGGCGCTGTATCAGCGCGTGCTGCAGACCTTCGCCCGCGGGGTTGAACTGGCCAAAGAAAACTGCGAACGGGTGGAAATCCCCTACGAGGGTGCGCATATTTCCGGCCTGCTGGTGCGCGCCGAGGGCGTGGACGGCCCGGCACCGATCCTGCTGCAAGTCAACGGCCTCGATTCGACCAAGGAAATGAAGTACCGCGTCGGCCTGCCGGCCTGGCTGGCCAAGCGCGGCGTATCCTCGCTGATCATCGATCAACCCGGCACTGGCGAGGCGCTGCGCCTGCACAATCTGACCGCCCGTTACGACAGCGAGCACTGGGCCAGCCGAGTGGTCGACTGGCTGGAGACTCGCAGCGATGTCGATGCCAAGCGCATTGGCATGGAAGGCGTGTCCCTGGGCGGCTACTACTGCCCGCGCGCCGTGGCCTTCGAGCCGCGCTTCGCTTGCGGCGTGGTCTGGGGTGCCAACCACGACTGGCGCGACGTGCAGAAGCGCCGCCTGGATAAGGAAGGCAGCCTCCCGGTGCCGCACTACTGGGCTCACGTGCAGTGGGTATGGGGTGCCAAGGATATGGACGAGTTCCTGACCATCGCCGAAAACGTGCACCTGGACGGCGTGCTGGACCGGATCAAGGTGCCATTCCTGGTGACCCATGGCTCCAAGGACTCGCAGATCCCGCTGAAATGGGCCGAACGCACCTACGAACAGCTGGTCAACAGCCCCAAGCGCGAGCTGAAGATATTCACCGAGCGTGAAGGCGGCGTGCAGCATTCCAGCTTCGACAACAGCATCAACGCCGGCCACTACATCGCCGACTGGGTGGCCGAGATCCTGGGTGGCCGCACCGCCTAGCCCCCTTGTACGAGCCCGTCTGCGATGTGGTTGATAAAGCCACTCAGCAGCTCATCGAGACCGAATGAAGGCTACGAATTATTCTGGAGCCCGAGCCGGTGCCAACTGGGTAGCAGAACCGCCCCCCTTTTATCGAGGATATTATGTTCAAGTACTCCCTTCGCAGTTGCCTCTACGGAACCATCCTTCTCGGCACTGCCACCTCAGCACTGGCAGCCCCTTCCCCGACCGAGGTCTTCGACCGCTACGTCGTCGCCGCCAACGCCGGCGACATGACGGCTATTCGCGATCTCATCGCCCCGGATGTCGAGCGCTCGGACTTCGTTGGCTGCAGCCCCGAGATGGATAACCCGTCATGCCTCTTGCACTACATCGAGACCACGGTCGTAGCCCCTGAGGGCCACATCCGTGTGGTACGCAGTCAGGTGGCAGGCGAAGTTGTGACCGCTACACTGGAGCTGCGCAGTACGCTGGCAAAGCGCGTCGGAGTCGAACGTATTCTCGGTCAAGACGTGGTTCGCATCTCAGATGGCCGAATCAAGGCCTTTCACTTCATACCTGATTTCGCGGATGAGCCCACCGCTGTGTTCTTCGGATCGCTGGGCATCGGTCCACGCGCCACAGCGCCGACCTCCAGGCCCTGAAGTGGAAAATACTGTGCAAGCAACTCCCCGCTGGCCAGATTGACGAGAACATGTGCCCCCCGATAGAAACGCCAACCTGTTCGGCGTTTTTTGCCTTCAGGAGCATGGCTTTCAACTTGACGAACGGGGGGTACAGAACAAGCTGCTCTGCCAGCCCTGCGCACCACGCACCCAGACCTGGGTGGCAAAACCTTCGGCGCGCACGGCCTGTTCACCGCCGCGTTTTTGCAGGATGTGCGTTCTAATTATCCGCCATTACGCCGATGCACTCCCCATTAACCACTTCAGGTCCGGAAGTGCCCGACTGCCGCATTCAGCTCACCGCCGACCCGCTGCAACTCGGTCGTCGAGCCCTGCAGCTGCAGACTTTCCCGCGCGCTGTCCTCGGCCACTTGGCGTACCCGCGTCATGCTCTGGCTGACCTGCTCGGCCACCACGCTCTGCTGCTCGGCAGCCGCGGCAATCTGCTGGTTCATCTGCTCGATGCTGGACACCGCATGGGTGATCCGCGCCAGTGCCTGGGATGCCTGACCGGCCAAAATCACCGTTTCATCGGTCAATGCATGGCTGCCCAGCAAGCGTTCGGCGGCCTGGTGGGCGACGCCGCGCAGGCGGCCGATCAGCCCTTCGATTTCTTTGGTGGAGCTTTGCGTGCGCCGCGCCAGGCCACGCACTTCATCGGCCACCACGGCAAAGCCGCGGCCATGCTCACCGGCGCGCGCAGCTTCAATGGCCGCGTTGAGCGCCAGCAGATTGGTCTGCTCGGCCACCGCTTTGATCACATCAAGCACAGCACCAATTGCTACGCTTTCGCTCAGCAACGATTGCATGGCTTCGGCACAGCCGGCCATTTCCACGGCCAAATGGTCGATCTTGCTACCGGCCTGACGCACCAGTTCATCGCCCTCGCGCGCCTGGTTATCGGCCTGGGCCACTGCATCGTTGGCCTCGCCGGCGTTGCGCGCGACGTCCTGAGCGGTGGCGCTCATCTGCTGCATGGCGGTGGCGGCCATTTCGGTCTCCTGGCGTTGCTGTTCGACGCCACGGCTGTTGCGCTCGATCACCTCGACCAGGCTGGCGGCCGTACCGTTGAGCTGGCCGACGCCACTGCCGATACGCCCGACCAGCCCACGCAGGCTGCAGAGCATGCTGCCCACGGTGTCGAGCAACTGACCAAGTTCATCGCGCCGCGCGCCACTGTCCAGCGCATTGCTCAGATCACCCGCCGCCACCCGCTGAGCCAATTGCACGGCCTGACGCAGCGGCTGCAGGATCAGCTGACGAATCAGCAGGCTGGCACCGATACCCAGGGCCAGCGCCAACAACGTGATCAGCCCGAGCTGACGCTGGGCATTCAGGTTGTCATGCGCAATTGCCTGCGTCTGCCGCTGATCGGCCTGGGCCAGCAGCTCGCTGACCTGCACGGTTTGGCTGTTCATCGCCGTGCTACTGCGGGCGCTCTGTCCGCGGCTGGCGACGAACTGCTCGAAGGCCTTGCGATAATCGTCGAGGGCGGTGCGCGCGCCTTTCAGCGACTCCTGGTCCTGGTCGCCGAGATCCAGCGCCTGCATGGCAGACAGCAGGTCGCTCATGCTCATCTCCCAGTCATCGCGATAGCGCTCCTCGCCGTCCAGCGAGTAATACAGCTCGCTGTCGCGCAGCGTGACCAGCTTGTCGCGCAGGGCGGCGATCTGCTCCAGCACAACCATCTGCTCACTGCTCGGAGATATGCCCTGCTCCAATTGCGCGTTGAGAGCATCCAGCTGATCGAGGAACAGCAGGGTGAAACTGTCGCCCGCTGTCTGCGCCAGTGCCTGCATGCGCAAACGCGCTTCACGGGCCTGCCGCAGCGCGTCGGCATAACCGAGAAATTGCTCTAGATAGGCGCTGCCCGCGCTGCGCATGGCAGCCTGACCGGCACTGTCATCGCGGCTGAGGTCGAGTTGCCGGTTTAACCCATCGACAGCCCCGCGTACCTGCTGCATCGGCTGCAAAGCCAGGGTCAGGGCAAACTCTTTCTCGGCGATCCGCGCTTGCAGGATCAGCGCTTGAATAGAAGCTTCGACACGCGATTGCTCGCTACGCGCCTGCAGCACACCAAGAGAATGAAAGGCGGTAACCGCCACTCCCAGGGTGAACAGCAACACCAGGCCAAAACCCAGCGACAACTTGGCACCTACCGACAGATTACCGAGCACACGACTGAATACAGACATCCATTACCCTCGCCCAGAGTGAACGCCACCCGAGTGGCGACAACATCGTTCAATCTCCGCGGAGTTCGCTGCTCGAGCGGCGCGGCGGGGAACAACCTTAGCCAGCCACGGACTGGCAGCACCAATCGCGTCCCTCACTAGTAGGTATCGGCAAGCACGATGCTGATCGTTTGAAGCGTAGGAGGCTGGGCAGGACGGCTTCGTCGGTCCGAAACTGGGCGCAAAGCCATCGCGTCAGGCTGTCATAAGCGTCCAGCCACCCCGCCTTGAGAGAGCAGGCTCGCTCCTACAAGAGCATCGCTAGACGCCCAACAGTCCGTCAACATAACGTCGATTTTGTTTTGTCACGCATCGGTTTGCTGTATTTTTGACACTTTCCGATATGCGGTCACAACTTTTTCGCTCCGTTGGGTCTTATCACCGTAGCCGCCGATGGAACATTGGCATATGCCGTGGTTTAAGCCCGATATGGAGATAAGTGCATGATTTTCAACGTACAAGATTTTGGTGCCAGAGGAGATGGCATCAGCGACGACACGGCGGCCATACAAAGCGCGATTGATGCGGCGGCCGCGGCAGGCGGCGGACAGGTGTATATGCCCACCGGGATCTATATCGTTTCGGCCGGCGCGGAACCATCCGACGGCTGTTTGATGCTGAAAAGTAACGTCTATCTGTACGGCGACGGCATGGGTGAAACCACTGTCAAAGTGGCCGACGGCTCCGACACCAAGATCACCGGCATCATCCGCTCGGCCTACGGTGAGGAAACCCACGACTTCGGTGTCAGCCACCTCACCATCGACGGCAACCGCGACGCCACCACGGGCAAGATCGACGGTTGGTTCAACGGGTTTATTCCCGGCCAGGAAGCCTACGACTCCAACGTCACCCTCGACAGCGTCGAGATCAAGGATTGCTCCGGGTACGGTTTCGACCCCCACGAGCAGACCGTCAACATGGTCATCAAGAACAGCGTGGCCCACGGCAACGGCCTCGATGGCTTCGTTGCCGACTTCCTCAGCAACAGCACCTTCGAAAACAACATCGCCTACAACAACGACCGTCACGGCTTCAACGTTGTTACCAGCACCCACGATTTCACCATGACCAATAACCTTGCCTACGACAACGGTGCCAATGGCATTGTGGTGCAGCGCGGCAGCGAGGATATCCCCTCCCCCAGCAACATCACCATTACCGGTGGCGAGGTGTATGGCAACGGCGGCGAAGGCATACTGATCAAGCTGTCCAGCTACGTGACCGTCAGCGGCGTCGATATTCACGACAACGGCAGCGCCGGGATTCGCATCTACGGCAGCACCCACGTCGAAGTGACCGACAACACGCTCAACAACAACTCCCTGGGCAACCCGGTAGCGGAAATCATCATCCAGTCCTACGACGACACCCTGGGTGTGTCCGGCCGATACTTCAACGGCAGCGACAACCTTATCCAGGGCAACATCATCAGCGGCAGTGATCTATCGACCTACGGCGTCGCCGAGCGCAACGAAGACGGCACCGATCGCAACGCGATCATCGGCAACACCATCGGTCACACCAGCAAGGGTGACACGCTGGTTTATGGCGACGGTAGCTATGTCAGCGCCACGGTGCCGACCACCACCGTACAAGGCACGGCTGGCGATGACACCCTGCTAGGCAGCAGCGCCAACGAGATTTTCTACGGCGGTGCCGGCAACGACAGCATCGATGGCGGCGCGGGTGACGACATCCTGGTGGGCGGCGCGGGCCTCGACGGGCTCACCGGCGGCAACGGGGCCGATACCTTTCGCTTCGCCAGCCAGTCAGACAGTTACCGCAACGCCACCACCAGCTTCAATGACACCATCACCGATTTCGATGTTACCCAGGACAAGATCGACCTCGCCGGACTGGGCTTCACCGGCCTGGGCAACGGCCGTGGCGGCACGCTGCAGATCAGCTACAGCGATAGCAGCGATCGCACCTACATCAAGGACTACGACGCTGACGCCAGCGGCAATCGTTTCGAGCTGATTCTCTCGGGCAACCTGACCGAGACCCTGACCGCCAGCAACTTCATCTTCAACCGGGTAATCACCGGCACCAGCGGCAGCGACTCGCTGCTGGGCAGTGAAGCGGCCGATACCCTGCTCGGCCTCGACGGCAACGACAGCCTCAGTGGCGGCGCGGGCGATGACAGGCTCGACGGCGGTGCCGGCGTGGACACCCTCACCGGCGGCACCGGCGCGGATACTTTCGTGTTCTCCAACCGCCTGGACAGTTACCGCAACTACAACCCAGACGGTGCCGACCTCGGTGATGTGATCACCGACTTCGATGTCACCGCCGACAAGATCGACCTCTCCGCCATGGGCTTCACTGGCCTCGGCGACGGCAGGAATGACAGCGTATATGTGGCGCTCAACAGTGCCGGCACCAAGACCTACATCAAATCGCTGGACGCCGACGCCGATGGCAACCGCTTCGAAGTAGCGCTGGACGGCAATTACCTCGACACGCTGACCAGCGCCAATTTTGTCTTCACCGCTTCGTCGCCGACCAACCAGGCACCGGTGCTGGCCACGCCGCTGCTGGATCAGAACGCGACCGAAAACACCCCATTCAACTACGTGGTGCCGGCCACCAGCTTCACCGACCCGGACAACGACAGCCTCAGCTACACCGCCACGCTGGCCAATGGCAGCGCCCTGCCCGACTGGCTGCTCTTCGATGCCGCCAGTCGTACCTTCAGCGGTACACCCAGCAACACGGCCTCGGGCACTTATGCCATCCAGGTCACCGCGACCGACGGCAGCAACGCGACCGTCAGCGACAGCTTTACCCTTGCGGTGCAGGATGTGCCCGGTGCCCCCATTGTGCTCAATGGCACGCCGAACAGCGATACGCTGACCGGCACCGCGGCCAACGAGCAGCTGTACGGTGGTGCCGGCAACGACACCCTTGATGGCGGTGCCGGCAATGACATTCTGGTGGGCGGCACGGGTGCGGACAAACTTACCGGTGGTGCGGGTGCCGACGTATTCCGCTACACCTCGGCGCTCGACAGTTACCGCTCCAGTAGCACCAGCTCCAGTGACCTGATCCTCGACTTCGACGTGGCCGCCGACAGGATCGATGTGTCGGCGCTCGGCTACACCGGCCTGGGTAATGGCCAGGATGGCACGCTGCTGGTGACCTACAGCGCCTCGACCAACCGCACCTATCTCAAGGACTACAATTTCGACGCCAACGGCAATCGCTTCGAAGTATCGCTGGCGGGTAACCTGGCCAACAGCCTGACGGCCAGCCATTTCGTATTCGACGATCAGAACACCGCCAGCAACGTGGCACCGGTGGTGGTCATCCCCCTCCTCGACCAGAACGCTACTGAAAACTCGCCATTCACCTACACCGTTGCCTCCGACAGTTTCAGCGACGCCAATCAGGATGTACTGACCTACACAGCGACCCTGGCCGACGGCAGCGCCCTGCCCGCGTGGCTGAGTTTCAATGCCGCCAACCTGACCTTCACCGGCACGCCGCCCAGCACCGCTTCAGGCAATTACAACCTGTTGCTCAAGGCCACCGATCCATCAGGTGCCTCGGTCAGCGACAGCTTCGCCCTGGCGGTCGCCGATGCGCCCGCCAACACCATCACCGGGACCGACAACGGCGAAACCCTAAGCGGTACGGCGGACGCGGACCTGATCCTCGGTCTGGACGGTAACGACACCATCAAGGCCGGTGCCGGCATGGACATCCTCGATGGTGGCGCAGGACGCGACTCGTTGTATGGCGGCGACGGTGCCGACACCTTCCGCTACACCGACGTGCTCGACAGCTACCGTGACTACAGCACCGGTGGCGTTACGGCCACCGATACGATCTATGACTTCACCGCGGGCGTCGACAAGATCGATGTCTCCGGCCTGGGCTTTCTCGGCCTCGGCAATGGCAGTAACGGCACGCTGTACATGGCCCTTAACTCGGCCGGCGACAAGACCTATATCAAATCCAGCGAAGCCGACGCCAATGGCAATCGCTTCGAAATCGCCCTCAGCGGCAACCACCTCGACACCCTGAGCGCCGATGACTTCGTGTTCGGCGAGCGCGCCCAGCAGGACATTCTCTACCTGCCGACCCTCGGCCAATCCAATGCACGCCTGCTGCGCATGACCGAGGACGACGATCAGTCCGGCACCTCGATGCTGGTCAACGACTTGAGCCGCTACACCAGCTATGACGTGCGCAGCCAGTTCACTGATGCCGACGGCAATGGCATCGATATCGCGGTGGGCGGCAGCACCGTCAACGGCCTGTCGACCCTGGGTGCAGAGGAACTCACATTGTGCTGGTGGCTGACCGACACCAACCAACCCGGGCCGGCGCTATTGCGCGCAGTGGCGTTGTTGCAAGATCAGCTGGGCGAGCTCCAGGCCATCGATAACGTCACCATGGGCATCGTTTGGGGCCAGGGCGAGGAAGCCGCCCAGGAGATCGCCCGCGCCACCGACAAGCCCGCGGCAGCGGCGGCCTACAAGGCCGCAACGCTGGCGGTGTTTGATTACCTGCATGCCCAGTTCGGCAGTTTCAACGTGTACATGATGGAGACCGGGCACTACGCCCAGGACGCCGCGCGGGCCCGTGGCTATTCGGAAGAAAAGATTGCCGACATTGTCGAGGGTGTCGGCTATGTCCGCGCCGTTCAGGAGGACATCGCCGTCGAGCGCGACGATGTGAAACTGGCGGTGGACTACACCGACCTGCCCTTGCGCTACGAAGTCGACCCGCTGGTGTACCCCGACGACGTCTGGCACCTGCATGAGGAATCGGCAGAGATCGTCGGCCAGCGTCTGGCGGACTACATCGCCGATGACCTGGGTTTCCAGGGCAATCCCGACGATAACAACAGTGTGCAGGACATCTTCGACGAGGCACAAAACGAAGGCGGAATGATTTCCGGTACCGACCAGGCGGACACCCTGGTGGGTAGCTCGGGCAACGACACGCTGGACGGCGACCTCGGTGCCGACACGATGACCGGTGGTGATGGTAACGACATCTATGTGGTCGATAACGTGTTCGACAACGTGGTGGAAACCAACACCTCGACTGCGCAGATCGATACGGTCAAGGCCTCGGTCAGCTGGACGCTGGGTGCCAACGTCGAGAATTTGGTGCTGACCGGCGTGTCGGACATCGACGGCACCGGTAATGAACTGCGTAACTTCATCACCGGCAATGCCGCCAACAACGTGATCGATGGTGCAGCCGGAGACGACAGCATGAGCGGTGGCGATGGCAACGACACCTATTACGTCGACAACACCGAAGATAGCGTGATTGAAACCAGCAGCGACTCGGTGTCTGGCGGGATCGACACCGTGTACAGCAGCCTGGCGGCCTATACGCTCAGCAACAATGTCGAGAACCTGTATATCAATACCCCCGACGCCGCCAACGGCACGGGCAATGCGCTGGACAACATGCTGTACGCCGGAGCCGGTAATAACCTGCTGGACGGGCGCGAAGGCAACGACACGGTCTCCTTTGAACGTGCCATGGCCGGAGTCACCGTGACCCTCTCGACCTCCGCACAACAGAACACCCTGGGTTCCGGGCTCGATACCCTGAAGTTCTTCGAGAACCTGACCGGCAGCGCCTATGCCGACAGCCTGACGGGTAGCAGCGGCGCAAACGTTCTGATTGGCGGTGCCGGCAACGATACCCTGGTGGGCGGTTCAGGCGATGACCGGCTGAGCGGCGGCGAAGGCAGCGACACCCTGACCGGCGGCACGGGTACCGACACCTACGTGTTCGGTGCGCTAACGGACATGGGCGTCGGCGCGTTGCGCGATGTGATCAAGGGCTTCAAGAGCACGGAGTTCGACCAACTGGACTTCACCGGCCTGGACGCCAACCCGCTGACCGCCGACTTCGACGCCTTTACATTTATCGGCGGCAGTGCCTTTGCCAGCGACGCTACCGGCCAGTTGCGCTTTGCCGATGGCATCCTCTACGGCAGTGTCAACGCCGACGCCAGTGCCGCATTCGAAATCGAACTGGTGGGCGTCAAGGAGCTGTACGCCAGCGACTTCACCTGACCTGTGGCAGCGGGCTAGCTCGTGAAGGCGGCGGTACATTCGGCATGGAGGCTGACTGACCCACCGCTTTCGCGAGCAAGGGTTAGCCCCCCGCCGCTCCTACAAAGGATTTGCAGCGCCAGAAATATCCAAGACAACCGCCGATCAAATGTAGGAGCAGCGGGGACGCCTAGTTCTTGCTCGCGATGACGGAGGCACATTCAGCATCGATGCAGGCTGACCCACCGCTTTCGCGAGCAAGCTCGCTCCTACAAGGGATTTGCAGCGCCAGAAATATCCAGGACAACCACCGATCAAATGTAGGAGCAGCGGGGACGCCTAGTTCTTGCCCGCGATGACGGAGGCACATTCAGAATGTGCACTGCATGACGCCCACCCGTTAAAACAGGCTTTGCACCTGCTCCAGGACCGCTCGGTTCATCTGGCCGGTGTGGGTGTGCAGGCTCACATAGCTTTGCAGCATGTCGAGCTTGGTATTGAGCAGGTCGCGACGGGCCTGAAATACCCGCTGCTGCGCATCCAGAATATCCACGGTGGAACGCACGCCACCCTGAAAGCCTTTCTCCGTCGATGTCTGCGCTCGCTGACTGGATTCCACCGCCCGCTGCATCGCCTTGCTCTTGGCGAACCCGGCCACCACGCCCAGGTAATCGGTTTCGATATCCTCGGCCAGTTGTTGACGCTGCACATCGTAGTCGGACTGAGCGCCCGCCAGTTGGGCTTCGGCCTTGGCCACCGAGGCGCGTACCGAACCGCCGCGATACAGCGGAATATCCAGCTGCACCCCCACGTAATAGGTGTCCTGACGCGGGTCGAGTTCCTGGTACTGACGGGTTTCCCGGCGGGTGAGCTGGGTGGTCAGCGACAGGGTCGGATAATGCCCGGCGCGCTGACTTTCGGCCTGGGCCTCGGCCACTTGCACCGCCGCCAGCCGGGCCGCCAGTTCGGGGCTGGCCTCACGGGCAATCGCTGTCCAGTAAGGCAGGTCCTGCTCTGGCGGGATCGGGCTGCCGGCGGCGGGTTGCTCGCGCATCGGCTGGATATCATCGATGGGCACACTGGCGCGCCCGGACAACGCTCGCAACGCAGCCACGCGGCGGGCCTGGGCTTCGGCCTCCTGGGCCTCCAGCAGATCGAGGCGCGCCTGGGCTTCATCGATATCGGTGATCGTGCCTTGGCCGCCCTCAAAGAGTTTCTTGCTCTGGATAAACAAGCCGTTGATGGCGACCTTCTGCTGGGCGATCAACTTGATCTCGTTCTCGGCCCGGGCGACGTCGAAATAGCCCTTGGCAACCCGGTCGTAGAGGGCCTGGTCGGCGACGTCGAACAGCTGACTGCCCAGTTGACCGCGGGCCTTGCCCTCCTGATAGGCCGCCCAGCGGCCCTTGTCGTAGAGCGGTTGTTGCGCCGCCAGGGTGAGGCTGTTGGCCTGGTAATCGTTGCTGTTGACGTAACCGCCGTCATCGCCGCCATCGGTGCGTCCGCCATTGCCGTAACGCGAGGTCAGCGACACTTGCGGGTAGAGGCCGCCGCGGCCAATCGCCTCTTCATGCTGCGACGCATCGAAGGCATGGGCCGCAGCTTGCACAGTCGGGTCGTTGAGGCGCGAGGCGTCGTACGCGGCCGTCAGGCTCAGACCTGCCTCGTTGGCCCAGGCGGGGTTGAGCACCGCGCAACTGCTACACAGGCTTAGCAGCACACGGGTGCCATAGCGACAACGATCGGTCATGCTCATTCCTCTTTGAAGGCCACAAGCAAGCGTTCGCGAAAAGGCTTCATCAGGTAATTCATGAAGGTGCGCTCCCCCGTCACCACCGTGACATCGGCGAGCATGCCAGGGCGCACCAGCAGTCCAGCGACCTGTAATGAGGCGGCGGTGTCGGCAGCAATCTCGACCTTGGCGGAGAAGTACGGCAGGTGGGTCTGTTCGTCGATCAACTGGTCAGCCGACACCGTAGTCACAGTGCCGGTGATGGTCGGCGTATCCACCCGCTGCAGCGCGGTGAAATGCACATGCACCGGCAGCCCTGGGCGCAACTTATTGGCCATCAACGGCTCGAAACGCGCGGTGATGGCCATCGGCGCATCCAGCGGCACCACTTGCATAAGGGTTTGCCCGGCCTGCGCAACGCCCCCGACGGTATGAATGCTCAGGTCCATGACCTGCCCGGCCACCGGCGCGCGGATCGCACCGTTGTCGACCTCAAACTGCAAGGCACGGATCTGATCGGCCAACCCAGCAGCCTCGGCAGAGACTTCGCTGAGCTGGGTTTCGGCATCGCGGCGAAACTCCTGTTGCGCCTGCAAGGCCTTGAGCCGACTCTCGTTGATCGCCTGGCGGGTCCTGCCGACATCGCCTACGCCGGTGGCAATCTGCCCCGCCAGCTGAGCCGCGTTGCGCTCGGCTTCGAAGAGTTTGTTGCGCGGCACATAGCCTTCTCGGGCCAAATCCCGCAGGCCGCCCAGCTCCTGCTGCTGGAAGCGCATCTGCGCATCGTAGTTATGTTTGACGCCCTCGTAGCCGAGCAATTGCTGCTGCAAGGCCGCCACTTCGTGCTCGACGATCTGCAAGCGGCTGCCCAGCTCGGCGCGGCGGGTCAGAAACAGCTGGCTCTGCAAGGCCATGGCTGCCTTGACCCGCGGTTCCTCGGCACGCTCCAGCAGTTCAGCGGGCCACTGGATCTCGGCGCTGCCCAGGCGCTCGGCCGTCAAGCGCGCCTCGATGCTGCGGTCGTTGAGCAACTTGCCCCGGGTCACGTCCAGTTGCGACTGCGCCTGCACGGTATTGAACTGCACCAGCAACTGTCCCTGGCTGACCCGATCGCCATCGCTGACCAGCAGCTTTTCCACCACCCCGCCGACCAATGACTGCACGGCCTTGCGCTCGCCCGCCACCACCACGGTGCCGCTGCCCACAACCCCCTGATCGAGCGGCGCGAGAAAGGCCCAGAGCAAAAAGCCGCCCAGGGTCAGGAGCACAAAACCCACACCATAGCGCGCGGCACCACTGGCGTCGGTGCTGGCCCTGGGCGGCGTATTGGCGCTGCCCACACTCAGCCCCTGCTCGCTGTAGGTGTGTGTACCCGGAGTCAGATCACGCATCTTCGCCAGCCTCCCTTAACTCGGCCGATCTGGGCCCCGGCATCAATGCCTTGAGCACCCGCCCCCGCGGGCCGAAGGCTTGTTGGCTGCCGTCCTTGAGCACCAGGATATGGTCGACCACCGCCAGCACGTTGGGCCGGTGGGTGATCAATACCACGGTGCTGCCGGCACTCTTGAGCACGTTGATAGCCTGCACCAGCGCCAACTCGCCGGCCTCGTCGAGGTTGGAGTTGGGCTCATCAAGGACGATCAGCGACGGCTGCCCATAAAGTGCACGGGCCAGGCCGATCCGCTGTTTCTGGCCGCCCGACAAGCCAAGCCCGCCGGGGCCCAGTGGCGTGTCGTAGCCTTTGGGGAAGCGCAGAATCATCTCGTGAATACCGGCGTGCCGGCCGGCGGCGATGATCTTGTCGGCATCCTGCTCGCCGAAGCGGGCGATGTTGTCGGCCACGCTGCCATCGAACAACTCGATGTCCTGCGGCAGGTAGCCGAGATGGGGCCCCAGGGCGTCGTGGGACCATTGGCTGATCTCGGCGTCGTCCAGACGCACCGATCCGCCCATGGCCGGCCATATCCCGACCAAGGCTCTGGCGAGGGTCGACTTGCCACTGGCGCTGGGGCCGACGACCGCGAGTACTTCGCCTTTGCCCAGGCTGAAATTGAGGCCGCGCAGAGTGGGTTGCGAGGCACCGGGCGGGCCGACATACAACTGCTCCAGGCGCATCGCGCCGCTGGGCGGCGGCAATGGCATACGCAGCTGCTCGCGCGGATGCTGGGCGAGCAACTGGCTCAGGCGCTGGTAACTCTGGCGACCTGAGTTGAATTGCTTCCACGAGCCAATGGCGATTTCCACGGGGGCCAGGGCACGCCCCAGCAGCAACGACATGGCGATCATCATGCCCGCCGACAACTGCCCATCGAGCACCAGCAAGGCCCCCAGGCCCAGAGCCAGCGACTGGCCGGAGATGCGTACAAAACGGCTCGCCGAAGTAATCCGCGCACTGCGATCGCTGGCTTGGGCCTGGGCGGCAATGATGCGTTGCTGCAGCAGGCTCCAGCGCTGGCGCAGCGGCCCGAGCATGCCCAGGGCCTGAATCACCTCGGCATTGTGCAAGGTGCTGTTTACATAGACCGCCGACTGCACACCCAGGCGATTGGCCTCCCCCAGCGGCGCCCGCGTCGCCAGCTCACCCCACAGCGCCAGGCCGATCAGCACCAGGGCCAGAACCAGCGTCAACATGCCGAACCAGGGATGAAAGATAAAGGCCACCAGCAGGAAGATTGGCAACCACGGCGCATCGAGCAAGGCGATCAGGCCCTGACCGGTGATCAACTGGCGCAGCGTTGCCAGGTCGCTGAGCACCTGCGCCGGGTTGGCATTGTGCTCGCGCAGGCTGCGGGCGAAGGCGGCGTCGAAAATCCGCTCGCCCAGGGCTTCGTCCAGCCCCGCGCTCATGCGAATCATCACCTCGCCGCGCACCCATTCGATCAGGGCGCTGAACAGAAACAGCCCCAGGACGATCAGGGTGAGCATAAGCAAGGTGGTTTCGTTGCGGCTGGTAATAACCCGGTCGTACACCTGCATCATGTAGAGCGCCGGCACCAGCACCAGCAGGTTGATCACGCCACTGAACAGCGCCAGGGACCAGAACACCCGGCGATAGCGCAATAAAGCGGCATCAATCTCATGCCGAGGATCGAGAAGCAAACCCATAGGATGTCGCCCGCAAAAGGAATAGTGGATCCAAGACGCAATCAATCGCGAGCGTTCTGCCCTGAGGCATTGGAGAAAATACTAACCGTAGCCTGACTTCCCTGATTCTCGGCGTTACGGTGCCCCTTGTTGACCATGCAACCAGCGGTTAGTGCCGGCGCGACGGGGTGGGTTTGCATCTGGGTGACCGGCGGGACGATGCGCTCAAGGCAAGTGACTAACCCTGCACCTCGAAGATCGCGCCCTCGACGCCCAGCACCTCGCCGTCCGCGGAGTAGACACCGACGCCTTTCTCCCAGACATCCTTGATCTGCCCGTCTGAGCAGCGGATGCGGTAGCTCAGTTGGTAGGGCTCGTGCTGCAACAGGGCGCACTGCACGCAGTACCAGATGTAGTCGGCATATTCGGCGAGGATCAACGAACCGTAGCTGTGCTCGCTGGCGCGGGTCAGGTATTCGGCTGGATAGCCGGTGAGTTGCAGGCAGCCGGCGCTGACGAACTGCATCGACCATCTGGGGTTGTTGTCGCCACGGTAGATCAGCCCCGGCAGCTCATCGAGCAGACCGCCCAACGGGATGCCGCCCAACGGAGTGCCGCCCAATGGGAGGTCTGACTGCCGTGCAAGCGGTGCAGGCAGCTCCACCGCGCTGTCTAGCGTGGCGACCGGGCTTAGCGAGCGGCGATCCAGACGGGTGTCATTGCGATGAACCCAGGCCGCCAACTCCAGACGCGAGTTTAAGCAGAACTTGCGCAACAGGTTGCGCACATAAACCTTGACCGTTGCATCGCTGATGCCCAGGTCGCGGGCAATCCGCTTGTTGCTCAGGCCGTTGGCAATCAGCGCCAGGGTCTGAATCTCACGCTCGGTCAAACCGTCAATCGACGCCCGCGAACGCTCGTCGGGTAGCGTCATCAGGCCGGCAGTTCCCATCGTTCTCCTCCTCGAGCGACGTTATCGCCTGGTCGGTAAGTGGTGTCCCGTGGACAGCAATTTCCATGCCTTTCGACGCCTACCTATTTAGGCGTAAGCCCTAGTGCGGATTGAGCCTTGATTCTTATAGGGAAATTATCTTCACCAGGAAGAAACAACTCAGCCACCCCCTCGCAGCCTTGTCAGGCATGCACTAAGGCCAGGCTGCGCGCCCCAGAGTTGGGCGCGCCAGAGGCGATTGAGGGGCGTCCCACCACGTCAGTCAGCAAGGGAATCACCATGAGCGACGCCACCGCCGAACTGCCCACCAGTATTCCGCGCTATCACCGCGGCCAGCCGAGCCTGCTGGGCATCAACCACCTGCTGGTCACCCAGGACGCCGGCGTGGCCAAGCGGGCGCAATTGCACGCGGCCTTGAACGGCAGCCCGCAGTGCGTGACGCACCTGGCGCAGACCGAATATGCGTCACCGGCAGCGTTGCAAAGGGCCCTGCTCGATCAGCTGTGCCGTGCCTCGGTCGGCCTGCAGTTGCACCTCAGTGGGGATGAAGCCTTTCTCTGGTCGCTCCACGCCCTGGCCTGTCAGGCGGGTTTGCAGGCGGACGAGATCAGCCTGTACTGCACCGACGCGACACGTCGACCGGTCTATTGCGTGCACTGCGCGACCCTCCAGTACGCCTCGGCCAGCGCACAGTTGCAGTGTCGCCATTGTGCTGTGGGGCTGGAGGTGCGTCGGCATTTCTCCGAGCGTCTGGGTGCCTACCTCGGGGTTTGCGCCGATGCGGATCAGCCCTACGCGGAGGTTCGCCCATGAGCGCCCTGCTCGATGTTCGCGTCGCCGACGCGCAGCTGATCACCCCGGTGATCCGCGAAATCCGTCTGGAGCCTCTCGCCGGCAGCCTGCCCGGCTTCTCCGCCGGCAGCCATGTGCAGGTGCAGTTGCCCAACGGCCTGCGCAACGCCTATTCGCTGCTCGGCGACCCGTTCGACAGCGCGCAATACCGCATCGCGGTGCGCCTGCAGGACAATTCACGGGGCGGTTCGCGCTACCTGCACCAACAACTGCAGGTCGGCGACCACCTGCGCATCTCGCCCCCCGCCAACCTGTTCCCGCTGCAGGGCCAGGCGCGCCTGCACATCCTGATCGCCGGCGGTATCGGCATTACTCCCCTGCTCGCCTATTGCGCGGAGCTGCTGCGCCGCGGTGCCCAGTTCGAGCTGCACTACGCCTTCCGCGCCGGCCTCAGCGATGCCTATGTCGACAGCCTGAGTGAATTGATCGGTGCGCGCCTGCACTGCTACGACAGCTCTCAGCGCCGCCTCGACCTGGGCCAACTGCTGCGCGACCGACCGCTGGGCAGCCATGTCTATGCCTGCGGCCCGCAACGCCTATTGCTGGATCTGCGCGAGCAGGCCACTGCCCTCGGTTGGCGGGACAAGCGGGTGCACTGGGAAGCCTTCGCCGCGCCCGAGCCCGGTCTGGCATTTCGCGTCGAGCTGGTACGCAGCGGCCGCCAACTGGAGGTCCCTGCCGAGCAGAGCCTGCTCGAGGCCCTGGAAGGTGCCGGGCTGGAGATTCCCAATCTGTGCCGTGGTGGTGTGTGCGGCCAGTGCCAGACCCGCTACCTGAAAGGCGATGTCGAGCACCGCGACCATTACCTCGCCCCCCATGAACGCGCCGACAGCCTGATGCCCTGCGTCTCGCGCGGCTGCGGCTCACCCATCCTGCTCGACCTGTAGCGGAGATCTAAAGCCATGAGCCTGACCTTCAACCCCATGGAAAGCTTTCACGAGGCCTTCAGCTTCCGTAACAGCGAGGCCGCCATTCGCCGCTTTCCCTTTCCCTTCCCGGAAGACCAGTACCAGTATTCGGTGAACCTGGAACCAGCCACCTCGCGCAATCCGGGCTCAGTGTTCGAGCACTGCTTCGACATCGACGAGCACTACCGCTCGGAAATGGCCGAGCGCAACCGGGTGCTGGAACACGACCCACGCCGCTGCCTGGTGATGCCGCACATGCAGCCCGCCGCCTGGGACTGCCTAGGCGTGCTGATGGAGCACCTGGCCGAGGATTACCCGCAGCACTTTCAACTGCAGCGCGATGGCGAGCGCTGGCACTGGCGCAACCTCGCCCTGGGCATCGACCAGAGGTTCACCTATGGCGACGCCGACAGCCTGCCTTGCGCGCCGCTGGAATATATCGGCCGTCAGGTTCAGGGGGATTTCGCCCTGCTCGACCAGCGTGACGGCGACCTGTTTATGGACGCCGGCCTGGTCACCTGCCCGGCCGACTGGTCGCTGGCGTTCGACGCTGGCATGAGCTTCAAGCAGTGGCATGCGCCGGTGCCCATGGCACACCAGATGGGTGTGTTCGACCGCGCCCTGAAGTACCTGCTGAACATCCAGGTCGGCCAACCGGTGCGTCGGTTGAACTGGACCCTGACCATCAACCCACGCCTGGACACCTCCCCGGAGACCTTTCACGAGTGGGGCCATGACCGCGCCAGCGTTACCCCGGAGAACGTCGGCCGCCTGGTGCACTTGCGCGTCGAGCTGCAACTGATGATGCGTCTGCCGCGCTCCAATGCGCTGATGTTCAGCATCCGCACCTACCTGATCAGCATGGACGAACTGGCCACTCAGCCGGCCTGGGCCCAGCGCCTGCACCGCGTTCTGCGCGACCTGCCTGATGCCATCGCCGACTACAAGGGTATGACCCGCTACCGCCAGACCCTGGTGGACTGGCTACGCCAGTTCGATCCCGAAGCCTGAACCGCCCCCAACAAGAGGAATTCCCCATGGCTAATTCATGGCGCATCAGTGCCCTGCGCGAACGTCACCTGGCGCTCGGCTCGCAACTCGAAGACTGGAACGGGATGGGCACCGCCTGGACCTACGCCAGTGACCTGGCCGACCACCACGAGGCCATCCGCACCCGCGCAGGGTTGATGGACGTGTCCGGGCTGAAGAAGGTGCACTACGTCGGCCCCCACGCCGAAAGCCTGCTCGACTACGCCACCACCCGCGACATCAGCAAGCTCTACCCCGGCAAATCGGTGTATGCCTGCATGCTCGATGAGGACGGCAAGTTTATCGACGATTGCATTGTTTACCGCACCGGGCCCAACGCCTTTATGGTGGTGCACGGTGCCGGCACTGGCTACGAAATGCTGGTCCGCTCGGCCCAGGGCCGCCAGGTTGCGGTGCTGTTCGACGACGACCTGCACGACCTGTCTCTGCAAGGCCCGCGCGCGGTGGATTTTCTCGCCGAACACGTGCCCGGCATCCGCGAGCTGCCCTACTTCCATCACCTGCAGACCAAGCTGTTCGGCCGTCCGGTGATGATCTCGCGCACCGGCTACACCGGCGAGCGCGGCTACGAAATCTTCTGCAAGGCCGCCGACGCCCCGACGATCTGGGACGGCATTCTCGAACAGGGCAAAGAGCTGGGCATCATCCCCTGCGCCTTCACCGCCCTGGACTGGCTGCGGGTGGAGAGCTACCTGCTGTTCTTCCCCTACGACAACTCGCAGATGTACCCCTTCGCCGAGCAGAAGGCCGGCGACACCCTCTGGGAGCTGGGCCTGGACTTCACCGTATCACCCGGCAAGCAGGACTTCCGGGGTGCCGGCGAGCACCTGCGACTGCAGGGCCAGGAGCGCTTCAAGATCTTCGGCGTGCTGCTCGACGGTCACCAGGCCGCCCAGGGTGGCGACAGCCTCTGGCATGAGGGCCGTCAGGTCGGCGTTATCACCTGTGCCATGTACTCACGCCTGAGCGAACGCTCCATGGCCATCGCCCGCGTCGAGCCCGGCATCGCCGAACAGGGCGTACCTCTGGAAGTACGCGGCAGCCTCAGTGCCAAGGCCATCGCCCATAGCCTGCCATTCGATGACCCCGAGAAGAAAAAGCGTACCGCCAAGGGCTGATTCCCTCTACCGCGAGCGCCCGACCTTGCCTGCACGAGAACCCTCGACATGACCCACTACATCCTCAAGATCAGCTGCCCGGCCACCTCCGGCATAGTCGCGGCTGTTACCACCTACCTGGCGGGACGCGAGTGCTATATCAGCGAACTCGCCCAGTTCGACGACGAATACACCGGGCGCTTCTTTATGCGTGCGGTGTTCCGCTTCAATGCCGGTGCCAAGCCGGATATCGAGGCCCTGCGCCAGGGCTTTGCTGACGTCGGCGTGCCCTTCAGCATGGATTGGCAGCTGTTCGACAGCAGCACGCCAACGCGCGTGCTGCTGATGGTGAGCAAGTTCGACCACTGCCTGACCGACCTGCTCTATCGCCACCACAAGGGCGAGATGGACATGCAGATCACCGCCATCGTCTCCAACCACCTCGACCTGCGGCCCATGGCCGAGCGCGAAGGCATCCGCTTTATCTACCTGCCGGTGACCAAGGACACCAAGGCCGAGCAGGAAGCGGCGCTGATGCAGATCGTCAACGAGACCCGCACCGAGCTGGTGGTACTCGCCCGCTATATGCAGATTCTCTCCGATGACCTGTGCCAGCAGCTCTCCGGCCGCGCGATCAATATCCACCACTCCTTCCTGCCCGGTTTCAAGGGGGCCAAGCCCTATCACCAGGCCTACGAACGTGGGGTCAAGCTGATCGGGGCCACCGCCCACTACGTCACCTCGGACCTCGACGAGGGCCCGATCATCGAGCAGGAAGTGCAGCGCGTGGACCACGCCCACCTGCCTGACGACCTGGTGGCCATCGGCCGCGATACCGAAACCGTGGCCCTGTCCAAGGCGCTCAAGTACCACCTGCAGCATCGCGTGTTTATCAACTGCGACAAGACGGTGATCTTCCCATGAGCCAGGCCGCCGCCCTTCCCCACCTAATCGATGGCAAGGCTGCCGCGGCGCGGGTGCTGGCCGAGGTCAGCGCCGAGGTCGAACAACTGAAGCACCTCGGCATCCAGCCGGGCCTGGCTGTGGTGCTGGTAGGCAGCGACCCGGCCAGCCAGGTTTATGTACGCAACAAGGTGCTGCGCGCCGAAGAAACCGGTATTCGCTCGATCGAGCACAAGCTGCCGGCCGACACGGGCGAAGCCGCTCTGCTTGAGTTGATCGAACGGCTTAACGCCGACCCGGCAATCAACGGCATCCTGGTGCAGTTGCCGCTGCCCAGACACATCGACGAGCACCGCGTGCTCCAGGCCGTCGACCCCTTGAAGGATGTCGACGGCTTCCATGCCGAGAACGTCGGTGGCCTTAGCCAGGGCCGTGAGGTGCTCACCCCCTGTACCCCGGCTGGATGCATGCGCCTGCTGCAGGACAGCTGCGGTGACCTTGCCGGCAGGCATGCGGTGGTGATCGGCCGCTCCAATATCGTCGGCAAACCCATGGCCGCGCTGCTGCTCAAGGCCCATTGCACGGTGACGGTGGTGCATTCACGCAGCAGCAATTTGCGTGAGCTGTGCCGTCAGGCCGACATTCTGGTCGCCGCCGTGGGCAAGCCGCGCCTGGTCGATGCCAGCTGGCTCAAGCCCGGCGCGGTGGTGATCGACGTCGGCATCAACCGCATCGAGGAAGACGGCCGCACCAGGCTGGTCGGTGATGTCGACTTCGACAGCGCCCTCAGTCAGGTCTCGGCCATCACCCCGGTACCCGGCGGCGTCGGCCCCATGACCATCGCCTATCTGATGCAGAACACCGTCACCGCCACCCGGCGGCAATGCCTGGCCCCCGGCCAACCCCTACCTTCAGCGGAGATCCCAGCATGAAAAAACGAGTCGCCATCATCGGTGCCGGCCCCTGCGGTCTGGCCCAGCTGCGTGCCTTCCAGTCGGCCAAGGAGCGCGGCGCGGACATTCCCGAGATCGTCTGCTACGAAAAACAGGCGGACTGGGGCGGCATGTGGAACTACACCTGGCGCACCGGCCTGGACCAGCACGGCGAGCCGGTGCACGGCAGCATGTACCGCTACCTCTGGTCCAACGGGCCGAAGGAATGCCTGGAGTTCGCCGACTACAGCTTCGACGAACACTTCGGCCGCCCAATGGGCTCCTACCCACCGCGCGAGGTGCTCTGGGACTACATCAAGGGCCGCGTGGAAAAGGCCGGCGTGCGCCCCTTTATCCAGTTCAACACGACGGTGCGGGGGGTTACCTATGACGCGGCGAGCGGGCAGTTCAATGTCACCGTGCACAGCTATGACCAGGACCTGACCAGCACCTCGGCCTTCGACTATGTGGTGGTCGCCAGCGGCCACTTCTCCACCCCCAACGTGCCCTACTTCGATGGCTTCGAAAGCTTCGGCGGGCGCGTGCTGCACGCCCACGACTTCCGCGATGCGCTGGAATTCAAGGGCAAGGACGTGCTCATCGTCGGCGGCAGCTATTCCGCCGAGGACATCGGCTCGCAGTGCTTCAAGTACGGTGCGCGCTCCATCACCAGCTGCTACCGCAGCGCGCCCATGGGCTACAAGTGGCCAGAGAACTGGGAAGAAAAACCCCTGCTGACCCAGGTAAAAGGCAGTACTGCCTACTTCGCCGACGGCAGCAGCCGACATATCGACGCCATCATCCTGTGCACCGGCTACAAGCACCACTTCCCCTTCCTCGCCGAAGAGCTGCGCCTGAAGACCGATAACCGGCTGTGGCCGCTGAACCTCTACAAGGGTGTGTTCTGGGAGCCGAACCCCAAGCTGATCTACCTCGGCATGCAGGACCAGTGGTACAGCTTCAACATGTTCGACGCCCAGGCCTGGTACGCCCGTGACGTGATCCTCGGGCGTATCGCCCTGCCGGATCAGCAGCGCATGCACGCCGAAAACCAGGCCTGGCGTCAGGAAGAGGAAACCCTGGAAACCGCCCAGCAGATGTTCGAGTTCCAGGGCGAGTACATCCGCCAGCTGATCGAGGCCACCGACTACCCCAGCTTCGACATCGCCGCGGTGAACCAGACCTTCCTCGAATGGAAGCATGACAAGTACGAAAACATCATGGGTTACCGCGACAAGTGCTTCCGCTCGCTGATCACCGGCACCCTGGCCACGCCGCACCACACGCCCTGGCTGGAGGCTCTGGACGATTCGCTTGCGGCGTACCTTGCTGACGAGCCTCGCTCCGGCATCAAGGCCGTGGGCTAAGACCGATGCCAACCCGTAGGGTGCGCTGCGCGCACCAGTGGATGCCTCTCAATACCAGAGTCAGCACCTAGGCGCTCCGCGTCACCCTACGGGAAATCCCTTGCGTGGAGCCCTGATATGAACCTGCCCGTGATTTCCCGGCCGCTGGAGCCGGCGCTGTTTGCCCGCACCCCGGGGCTGGAACGCCACCGCGTTGCCCCCGGCGGCTTGACCGTTGTGGCCCTGGAGCCGGGCGACCGCCTGGAACTGATTGACATCGAAGGCGATCAGGCCGCCGAGCTACTGGCCTTTGCCGACGACGGCCGCGAGGCGCTTGCCGACCTCGGTCTAGCCGCCAGCCCTGGTGCCGAATTTATCGCTCACCTGTTCCACGATGGCAGCCGCGAGGCGGCGCATATCACCACCGCGCTGGTGCGCCGCGGTATCGATTGCCGCCAACTGCCACCGGCCGCACGGCTCTGGCAGCAAGGCACCCCGGCTGGTTTGCGCCGCAGCTTCAGTGCCAGCGCCGCGCTGCTGGTGATAGTCGCCGCGCCAGGCGGCGCGACACCGGTGGGCCAACAGCTGCGCGCCAGTGAACTGCGCCTGCTGATCCACCGCGCCAACCCGCGCCAGGTGCTGGCTCCGCCGTTGCCCGCACCGCTGGGTGAACTGGTGGACGAATTCACCATCACGCCGGGCAGCGCGCGGGACTATGTGGTCGCTGCCGGCCAGTACATCCAGGTGCTCGACGTGGCCGGACGGCAGTGCTCGGACTTCGTCGCCTTCGACCGCCGCGGCCTGGATGCCGGCCGCGAGATCGATCTGGACCCCACCGTCACCCGCACCCTGAACGGCAGCACCTACCCGGGCCCCGGGCTGTTCAGCAAGTTCTTCGACCGCAACCTGCAACCGATGCTGGAGGTGGTGCGCGACACCGTCGGCCGTCACGACACCTTCGCCCTGGCCTGCACGGCGCGCTACTACGAAGCCCAGGGCTACTTCGGCCATGCCAACTGCAGCGACAACATCAGCCGCGCCCTGGCCAAACACGGGGTGCAGGGCCGCGCCGGCTGGCCGGCGATCAACTTCTTCTTCAACACCGGGGTCGACGCACACCAGCATCTGACCCTCGACGAGCCCTGGTCGCGTCCCGGTGACTATGTGCTGCTGCGCGCCATGACCGACCTGGTCTGCGCCAGCAGTTCCTGCCCGGACGACATCGACCCGGCCAACGGCTGGCAGCCCACCGACATCCATATCCGCGTGTATTCCGACAAGGAGCGCTTCAGTATCGCCATGGCCAATCGCCCGACTCCAGACGCCGACCCGGTGCTGACCCGCGAAAGCGGCTTCCACCCCGGCACATCCGCCCTCACCCGCCACTTCGTCGACTACCGCGGCTGGTGGACCCCAAGCCACTTCGACGGCTACGGCACCCTGGAGGAATACCACGGCTGCCGCGAACGGGTGGCGGTGATGGACCTTTCGGCCCTGCGCAAATTCGAGGTGCTCGGCCCAGACGCCGAAGCCCTGCTCAATTACTGCCTGACCCGTGATGTACGCAAACTGGCAATCGGCCAGGTGGTGTACTCGGCCATGTGTTATGAGCACGGCGGCATGCTCGACGACGGCACCTTGCTGCGCCTGGGCGCAGATGCCTTCCGCTGGATCGGCGGCGAGGACTACGCCGGTATCTGGCTGCGCGAACAGGCGGCAAAACTCGGCATGAAGGTGTGGATCAAATCGGCCTCCGAACAGATTCACAACATCGCCGTACAGGGGCCGAAAAGCCGTGAACTGCTGAGCCAGATGATCTGGACGCCTGGCACCCAGCCGGCGCTGGCAGACCTCGGCTGGTTCCGTTTTCTCACCGGCCGCCTCGACGACTACAACGGCCCGCCGCTGATGGTCTCGCGCACCGGCTACACCGGCGAGCTGGGCTATGAGATCTGGTGCCACCCCAGCGATGCCATGCAGGTCTGGCAGCGTCTCTGGCAGCTGGGCGAGCCCCTGGGCCTGGTGCCGCTGGGGCTGGACGCCCTGGACATGCTGCGCATCGAGGCCGGGCTGATCTTCGCCGGTTATGAGTTCTGCGACCAGACCGATCCCTTCGAGGCCGGCATCGGGTTTTGCGTACCGCTGAAATCCAAGCAGGACGACTTTATCGGCCGCGAGGCCTTGCTGCGGCGCAGTGCCAACCCACAACGCAGGCTGGTCGGCCTGCGCCTGAACGGCAACGAAGTGGCCCACCACGGTGACTGCGTGCACGTTGGCCGCGCACAGGTCGGGGTGATCACCAGCGCCACCCGCTCGCCACTGCTGGGGCAGAACATCGCCCTGTGCCGGCTGGATGTCGGCTACTGCGAACCCGGCACTGCGCTGGAAATCGGCAAGCTGGACGGCCAGCAGAAGCGCATTGCCGCCACGGTTGGCCCTGGCACCATCGCCTACGACCCGGAGAAAACCCGCGTGCGGGCATAAGCCCAGTCGACTGGCCGAAGAATTGCTAGGGTCTGTTGCCTGCATGGCCCAGTGCCGGGCTTTGCAGGCAACCATGGTCTCGTAAGCAGGGAGTAGTGGCCAATGTGGTTCAACGATGCGTCCAAGGAGCTGGCCGGCGACCTCGCCCAGCGGCTCAGCCAACTGATCGATGATCAGCCGAGCGACACCCAGCACAGCCCACGCCTACAACGCCACCCGCAACTGCTCGACGCTCTCCAGCGCCTGAGCCGTAGCTGGCGCGCCCACCAGCAGTTCCAGCAACAGGCCCGTGCCACCCCGCCCGCCCCCTGCAGCGCCGAGCAGTATCAGCAACTGTGCGAGCGACTGGCCAACAGCGAACGCCAGCGCCAGCAGCTGGAGCAGCAGATGCAGCGCAGCCAGGAACAGTGCCATGCCTACGCGGCCCGCGAAGGCCAGTGGCAGCAGGACGCCCAGGCCTGGGCGCTGACTCAGCAAACCCTTACCGAGGGCTGCTGGGACCTCAGCGTGGTCAATGGCGACGCCGACCACCCGAACAATGTCATCCGCTGGTCCGATCAGTTTCGCAACCTGATCGGCTACAGCCGCGCCGAGTTTGCCGATGGCTGGGACAGCTTCTTCGGCGTAGTCCCCGCCGAGGACCTGAAGCAGGTCATGCGCGTATTCGCCGGGCACATCGCCGACCCCAAGGGCGAGCCAGCCTATGTGGTGGAGTACCGCATGCGCCACAAGACCCGCGGCGAAACCTGGTACCGCGAGCGCGGGCGCTGCCTCTATGACGCCAACGGCGTGCTGGTACGAGTGATCGGGGCCGTGCGCGACATCAGCGATGAAAAGGCCGCCGAGGCCCTGCGCCTGCGCGAACAGGACAGCATTCAGAACACCTACAAGCAGATTGCCCAGGTTGCCGAGGCCATCAAGGGCATTGCTGAACAGACCAACCTGCTGGCGCTCAACGCCGCCATCGAAGCCGCCCGGGCCGGCGAACAGGGTCGCGGTTTCGCCGTGGTGGCGGACGAAGTACGCAACCTGGCCCGGCGCACCCAGGAGTCGGTGCAGCAGATCCAGAACATGCTGCAGCGGAACCGCTGAAACGACCCAAATTCAGGCAAATAGGCCGCCAAACGAACTGCAACAGGGCATTTCATCACCCGATTATCCGCCACCTCCCCGGATTCTGGCCGCAGTGCGAGAAAGGCGTTATGGCACAGGGATTGCTTATTCTTATAGGGAACTTTTTATAACTACGAATAAACACCCAAGGCCTGCGGCCATCCACTCCAACAAAAGCTGCCAACACCGCTGTATCACCACGAATTCGAATCGAGGATCGACTGATGGAAGAGCAGAAAACCCCCACTCTAGAGGAGCTACAGGCTCTGATAGAGATGACCAACACCCTGAATATGGAAATATTCTACTGGTGGTGTATCGCCCTGATGGTTTGCATTCATGCCGGCTTCCTGTCCTATGAGATCGGTGCCTCACGCCTGAAGAACGCCCTGGCGGCCGGGGTGAAGAATATCCTCGCCTTCGGCTTTATTGTTCCCAGCGTATTTCTGCTTGGCTGGGCCGTGTACAACGGCTTCCCCGACGGCCTGGTGCCGCGCATGGACGCCTTCCTCGCCGGCATGCCCTGGAGTGAATCCATGGGGCCGAACATCCAGGACAATGCCACCGGCATCTTCTGGGCGGCCTTCGCCATGTTCGCCGCCACCACCGGTTCGATCCTGTCCGGCGCGCTGATCGAGCGTGCACGGATGAGCGCCTTTATCATCCTCACCATCGTGCTGGGTGGCTTCCTCTGGTTGGTCGCGGCCTCCTGGGGCTGGCATCCGGAAGGCTGGTTGACCGTCAAGTGGGGCTACCATGATGTCGGTGCCGCCGGTGTGGTGCATCTGATTGCAGGCTTCTTCGCCCTGGCCGTGGTCATCAACCTCGGTGCGCGCATCGGCCGCTTCAACGAGGACGGCAGCGCCAACGCCATCGTCGGCCACAGCATGCCGATGAGCGTGGTCGGCCTGATGCTGATCATCGTCGGCTTCTTCGGTTTTCTCGGCGGCTGCATCATCTACAACTCGGGTGCCCAGTGGATCAACATCTACGGCCAGCCGACCAACCTCTCGGCCTTTGCCTTCAACACCCTGATGGGTTTTGCCGGCGGCCTGATCGGTGCCTACCTGACCACCCGCGAGCCGTTCTGGATGATGTCCGGTGGCCTGGTCGGGATCATCTCGGTGGCTCCGGGTCTGGACCTGTACCACCCCGGGCTGGCCTACCTGATCGGCATGGGCGTCGCCGCTGCCGCTCCGCTGGTCAACAACCTGCTGCTCAAATTCCGTCTGGATGACGCGGTCGGTGCCTTCGCTGTACACGGCTTCGGCGGCTTCGCCGGCCTGGTGATCAGCGGCGTCTTCCTTGCCGGTTACCCGAACGTGAACGGCATGGCCCCCATCAGCTTCTTCGGCCAACTGGGCGGTGCCGTGGTACTGGCTGCGCTGGGCTTTATCCCTGGCTACGTCATTTCCTACGCGCTCAAGCACTTCGACATGCTACGGGTTCCGGCCCACGCCGAAGAGCGCGGCCTCGACCTGACCGAAGTACCGGCCCAGGCCTACCCGGAGTGGGACTCGATGTACGGCACCAGCACCAGCGTAGGCGGCTCTGCCCCTGCACCCACCAGCCTGATCGGCGAAAGCAAACCGGCCTGAGTGCCATGTGGCCTGCTGCCAACGGGCGGCAGGCCAACCTAAAGGAGCCTTACCATGAGCATCACCACCTTTGACGGTGCCAGCGCCGTGTTCACCTTTGCCGACAAACCCGCCATCCTGATCTTTATCAGCCTGCTGGTGGCCGGCGTCAGCCTCTACGCGCTGATCGCCACCATGATCCACGAGAAGCACAGCTACGCCCTTCCGGATGACGAGCTGCCCAAGATTAAGTGAGCCCCCGGCCGGCGGCGTTCGTCGCCGGCCCCTTTTCCGCGTCGCTACCACGCCACCGCCCTCTTCGCGCAGGAAGAGCCCTTGGGTTTTGCCGCGCTCGCCTTGCGTATCGATCAGCCCGGTAGCGTCCTGAAATATCGAGGAGTCGTTCATGGCCTGGTTCAAATCCGCCGCCCCCGTTGTGCCAGCCTGGCAGGCCGCCCTGCTCACCGGTGATGTTGAACGCGCCCTGCAGCTGGACGACGGCAGCCTGCCCGAGCACCTGCGCAGCTGCCTGGAACGCGGCCTGAGCGAGCCGCCGCCGAGCGAGGGGCGCACCCTGGGCCTGCTCTGTGGCCGCCTCGACGCCTTGCAGCGGCATGCCATGCAGGCGGCCGAACAGACCGAGAACAGCCTGGCCGAAATCGCCGTCCGCAGCGGCGAACAGCTGACCTTTCTCGACCATACCCGCGGCTTTCTCGACCACAGCAGCCGCAGCGCCGATGAACTGCGCGGCGAGCTGGCCCGCGAACTGGAGAGCACCCAGCGGTTCTTCGCCAGCCAGTTCGCCGAGCTGCAACAGGCCATCGAGGAACGCGCCAGCGCCTCACACCAGGTCATCCGCTCGATCGACGAGATCGGCCGCACCGTGCAACTGCTGTCGATCAACGCCGCCATCGAGGCAGCCCATGCCGGCGAGGCCGGGCGTGGTTTCGCCGTGGTCGCCAGCGAGATCCGCGACCTGGCCCTGCGCACCCAGGCCAACACCCGCCAGGCTTTCGAACAGATCGACATGTCCCAGCTCAGCGAGCGCCTCGACGCCCTGCTGCACAGCGCCGAGGCGCGGTTGCAGCAACTCAGCGGCCAGGTCGGTACCTCGCTGTCCAGCCTGCATGGTCTGTTCGGCCAGATGGCCGCGCGCCTGGACGAGGTCGAAGGCAACAACAAGGTCATAGTCGCCGGCGTGCAACTGGGCCAGAGCGCCGATGCGCAACTGCGCGGGCGCAGCAACTGGAGCCGCTCGCTGCTCCATGATCTGGCCTCGGTGTATTCCGCCCCGGACCCGCGACAAGGCCTGCAGCGCCTGCTGCACGAAGAGCGTCTGCACCTCGACCCGCATTACGACCGCCTGGCCGAGATCCGCGCCCTAGGTGAAATCCGCGTGGCCATCGAGCCGGCCTTCAAGGGCCTGTCCTTCCGCACCGAGGCCAGCGGCCCGCTGCAGGGGCTGGACGCCGAACTGGCGCGCGCCTTCGCCCGCTGGTTAGGCGTGCAATGCCGCTTTATCGAACACCCCTGGGACCGCTGCCTGCAATTGCTGGAGGCCGGCGCGCAACGCCGCGACAACGAGGCCGACCTGGTGTGGAGCGCCATGCCGCCAATGCCCGGTTACGACCAGGTGGCCTTTTCCGCGCCCTACGTGTTCCTCCCCTACGTGCTGGCCAAACGCGCCGGCGATACACGCATCCAGGGCGTCGAGGACCTGGCCGGCAAGGTGCTCGGCTGCATCAACGACCCAGCGGCCATGGCCACCCTGGAGGAACGCGGCCTGCGCTGGCAGGCCAACCGGCACAAGCCGGGCGGCAAGGTCGAACTGGCCAACCTGCTGGCCTACAGCGACCAGAGCCTGATCCACGACTGCCTGGCCGATAGCACGGTGGACGCCTTCGCCGTCGACCTGCCGATCTACCACTGGGCCTGCCAGGGCGAACGCAGCCCATGGCGCGGTCGCCTGGAAATCCTCCCTGGCAACCTCAGCCCCAGCCTGTGGTACTACTCGGCCGCCGTGGCCAACCAGCCGGGCAACGCCGGCCTGCTCGCCGCCATCGACGAGTTTATCGCCCACTACCGCGCACAACCGGCCTACCGCGAACTGGTGCAGCGCTGGCTGGGCAAGGTCTACGACGATGCCCACTGGCGCTTCGCCCCAGGCATCCACGACGCCACCAGCCTGGCGCAGGCATGAGGCCGCCCCTGCCACGCTGCAAGAAGATCCCCCAGGCTCAACTACTCTTGAACCTGTGCAGCCTCGGCCAGCAGTAAAGAACAGGAGCGTACCGGCGCAGGAGGCGAAAAAAGCTATGTGCCCAGGAGTTGCATGCAATGGGCAGCGCCCCCGCGTAGGTTGGTGCTGAACGCAGCGAAGCCCAACAGGTAATGACATGTCTCGTTGGGCTTCAGCGCATTGTTCCTCAACGGAATGCCACCCGGCCCAACTTACGGTTAATCGCCTCACAACAGGCAATCGGATACATAACAAAAAAGGAAGCGGTCTTTGCTCTGGCAGCATCCGCTAATCCACCGACTCCGTCTCACGCTCGCAAGAGGTGCACAATATGCAGTCCCCCGCCCCGCGTTTCTCCACCCGCGCCATCCTCTATGCCAGCTACGCCAGCCTACTCGCACTGATATTGCTGATTGCTGGACTCTCGCTGTACAACCTCGCCGCGGCTAAGCGGGAGTTTTCTCAGTATATTGCCGGGATCGAAGTGCGCACCCGTCTGGCTAGCCAGTTGAGTGAGAGCGTCGCGGACCGCGCCATTGCCCTGCGCAATCTGGCCCTGAACAGCGAACCGGCCGCTCGCGGCTCACAGCGGCCAGCCATTGAAGCGCGCGAACAAAACGTCGTGACCAGCCTTGCCGCGCTGCGCCAGGCCATCAAGACCCATGACGATGTCTCGAGCACCGGGCACGACCTGCTCTCACGCATCGAGGAGGTCGAAGGCCGCTATAAACCGGTAGCGCATTCCATCGCCGAGCACCTGTTCAAAGGTGAAGATACCGAGGCCAAGCGTATGGTCAGCACGCAGTGCACACCACTGCTTGAGGAGTTGACCCTGGTGATCAATGAGTACCTCACCCACACCAAGGAGGTAGCGGCTGAGCGCGTCGCCGCAAACGAGGCCCATTACCAGCGCCAGCGCAACCTGCTGATGCTCACCACCGCACTGGCTTTTGTTCTGGCTGCAATACTGGGCAACTGGATCAGCCGCTACCTGCTGCGGGCGCTGGGTGCCGAACCCAGCGACCTCAATCAACTGGCCCAGCGGGTTGCCGAGGGCGACCTGCGCGTCAGCGAACGTAGCGCCGAGCCCCCCAAAGATAGCGTGCTGGCCGCCCTGCAACGTATGCAGAAAAACCTGCGCGACATGACCCAAGGTATTGAAAGCTCTTCCCAGGTGGTGTCCCGGTCCAGCCAGGACCTGAGCCAGTCGAGCCAGCACAATGCCGAAAGCGTGGCCCTGGCGCAGCGCGAGGTCGAGCAAATCGTCACGGCCGTACACCAAATGGCCGCTACCGTGCAGGATGTGGCGCGCAATGCCGAGTCCGCCGCCGGTGCCGCCAGCGAGGCCGACAGTGCCGCCCTGTACAGCCAGCAGAAAGCCAAGGATGCCGTGAACCTGATCAGCGAACTGGCCGAGGTGATCGGCCAGTCCAACGTCGCCATGGGCCGTCTGAAGGATGAAAGCAGCAACATCGGCAGCGTGCTCGACGTGATCAAGTCGGTGGCCGACCAGACCAACCTGCTGGCCCTCAACGCCGCCATCGAAGCCGCACGCGCGGGCGATGCTGGGCGTGGTTTCGCCGTGGTCGCCGACGAGGTGCGCAGCCTGGCACGACGCACCCAACAGGCCACCTCGGAGATTGAGGGGTTGATCGCCGGCTTGCAGAAGATCGCCGACGAAACCTCGCAGTACATGCAACGCTGCCAGCATTCCAGCGCGCAATCAGTGTCCGGGGTTTCCGAGGCCGGTGAAGCGGTAACCCAGATCGTCAGCATGATCGAACGGATCAACGGCATGAACCACCAAATCGCCGCTGCGGCCGAGCAGCAGAGCACGGTTGCCGAACAGATCAGCCGAGGAATCGTGGCTGTGAGCGACAGCGCCGAGCAGTCCGCCGTAGCCTTCCGCAACGCTCAGCAGGAAAGCGAAAGCCTGGCCCGCACCAGCGTGGCCCTGCGCGAAAACATCTCCCGCTTCCAGCTCTGAAACCGCCGTCTGGCCCCTCCCACAAGAGCAGCGGGAATTTGTGGGAGGGGCTTTAGCCGCGACTGGTGCGCACAACCCCAGGTCTATTAGCCCGCACAGCAGCAGCTCTTAGCTCGGCACGCTGGAAACCAGCTTGAGCCCCACCACCCCTGCCAGGATCAAGCCCAGGCAGGCCAGCCGCGCCGTATCGGCCGGCTCGTCGAGGTAGACGATGCCGTAGATGGCAGTGCCCAGCGCGCCGATGCCGACCCACACCGCATAGGCAGTGCCCACCGGCAGGGTGCGCACCGCCTGCGCCAGCAGGTACAGGCTCAGCGCGATAAAGAAGCCGCAATACAGGCTCGGCCACAGGCGGGTGAAGCCCTGGGTCCGCGGAATGGCGGCGGCGTAACAGATCTCGCTGAGGCCGGCCAGAAGCAGGAAGCTCCAGCCGGCAGCGGTTCCGCTGAACAAGGCCATGGCAATCTCCTGGCAGACGGCCCGAGCGCCCGGATGCCGAAGCAGGTTGCGGGCAGCCCAGGCCGGTAAGCGCTAGATGATGCGCGGGGCGAACCCCGCGCGGTGGGATGGGATCAATACTGCTGGCCGGGGATCCAACTGGTACCTGCCAAAGGCACCCGCGCCATGGCGGCGGACTCCACGGTCAGGGCCACCAGGTCCTCGGGGTCGAGGTTGTGCAGGTGCGACTTGCCACAGGCGCGGGCCATGGTCTGCGCCTCCAGTACCAGCACGCGCAGGTAGTTGGCCAGGTGCCGGCCGCCCTCCACCGGGTCCAGGCGCTTGGCCAGCTCGGGGTCCTGGGTGGTGATGCCGGCCGGGTCCTTGCCGTTCTGCCAGTCGTCGTAGAAGCCGGCGGCCGAGCCGATCTTCTTCAACTCTTCGTCCAGGCGTGGGTGGTTGTCGCCCAGGGCGATCAGCGCCGCCGTGCCGATGGCGACCGCATCGGCACCCAGGGCCATGGCCTTGGCCACGTCGGCACCGTTGCGGATACCGCCGGAGACGATCAGCTGTACCTTGCGATGCATGTCCATCTCCTGCAGCGCCTGCACGGCCTGCGGAATGGCGCAGAGAATGGGGATGCCGACGTGCTCGATAAACACCTCCTGGGTCGCCGCCGTACCACCCTGCATACCGTCGAGGACGATCACATCGGCACCGGCCTTCACCGCCAGCTTGACGTCGTAGTACGGACGGCTGGCACCGATCTTCACGTAGATGGGTTTTTCCCAGTCGGTGATTTCCCGCAGCTCGGCAATCTTGATCGCCAGGTCGTCCGGGCCGGTCCAGTCCGGGTGACGGCAGGCGCTGCGCTGGTCGACGCCAACCGGCAGGGTGCGCATGCCGGCGACCCGTTCGGTGACCTTCATGCCCAGCAGCATGCCGCCACCGCCGGGCTTGGCACCCTGGCCGAGAACGATCTCGATGGCGTCGGCCTTGCGCAGGTCGTCAGGGTTCATGCCGTAGCGTGACGGCAGGTACTGGTAGACCAGATGCTGCGACTGGCCACGCTCTTCCGGGGTCATACCGCCGTCGCCGGTGGTGGTGCTGGTGCCGGCGATGGTCGCGCCGCGGCCGAGGGCTTCCTTGGCATTGGCCGACAGCGCACCGAAGCTCATGCCGGCGATGGTCACCGGGATTTTCAGGTGCAGCGGCTTCTTGGCGAAGCGGGTGCCGAGCACCACATCGGTACCGCACTTCTCGCGATAACCTTCCAGCGGGTAGCGCGACATGCTGGCACCGAGCAGCAGCAAGTCGTCGAAGTGCGGCACCTTGCGCTTGGTGCCACCACCGCGGATGTCGTAAATGCCGGTCTCGGCGGCGCGCTGGATTTCCTGGATGGTCAGGCGGTCGAAGGTCGCGGACTCGCGCAGTACCGGTTGAGTTTTGTCGCTCATGGAAAACTCCTCGAAATAGGCAATCCCTGTAGTCGCGGGGTGCTCAGCGCCCGCCTCGCGTCTACAGGCAAAGTGAAGTCAGTACGCGGAGGCGTTGTCGACTTTGAAGTTGTAAAGCTGGCGGGCCGAGCCATAGCGCTTGAAGTCCGCCGCCTTTTCGTTGAAACCGGCGCGGTCGAGCAGCGTCTGCAGCTCTTCGAGGTGCTCGGCACGCATCTCCTTGGCAATGCAGTCCGAGCCCAGCGACTCGACGCTGCCCTTGACGTAGATCCGCGTCTCGTAGAGCGAATCGCCCAGGGCGTCGCCCGCGTCGCCGCACACCACCAAGCGCCCGGCCTGGCCCATAAAGCAGCTCATATGGCCGATGCTGCCGCCGACCACGATGTCGATGCCCTTCATGGAGATGCCGCAGCGCGCGCCGGCATCGCCCTCGATCACCAGCAGGCCGCCGTGAGCCGTGGCACCGGCCGCCTGGGAGGCGCTGCCCTTGACCCGCACATAGCCGGACATCATGTTTTCCGCGCAGCCGACGCCGACATTGCCGTGCACCGTGACCGAGGCCTTCTGGTTCATGCCCGCGCAGTAGTAGCCGGCATGGCCTTCGATATCGATGGAGATTTCCTGGTTTACGCCAACCGCCAGGTTGTGCGCGCCATTGGGGTGGGTGACGACCCACTCGCGGTCCTGCAGGTCGCGGGCCTGATCGTGCAGGGCCTGGTTCAGGTCACGCACGGTGGCGTTGGATAGATCGATGGTTTTCATGTGCGTGCTCCTTAAGCCGACTCGCGTTCCCAGATGTACATGGTGGCCGGGATCGGTTCCCAGACCCTGGCCTTGTCGATGCCCGGCAGGCTCGACAGCGCCTGATATTCCGAGGCCATGGCGACGTAGTCGTCGGTCTCGGCGAGGATCGCCGGCTTACAGGCGATGGGGTCGCGGATCACCGCAAAACCGTTGCGCGTGCCGATGGCGAAGGTGAAGAAGCCGTCGAGGTCCTCCAGCGACTTGTCCAGCGCCTCCTTCAGGCTGTCGCCCTGCTGCAGCCGCCAGGTCAGGTAGCCGGCGGCCACTTCGGTGTCGTTGTCGGTCTCGAAGCTGATGCCCTGGCGCTTGAGCTCCTGGCGCAGGCGGAAGTGGTTGGACAGCGAGCCGTTGTGCACCAGGCAGAGGTCGGCACCGGTGGAAAACGGGTGGCTGCCTTCCATGGTCACCGCACTTTCGGTGGCCATGCGGGTGTGACCGATGATGTGGCTGCCCTTCATCCCGGCCAGGCCGAAGCGTTGGGAGATTTCTCGCGGCAGGCCCATACCCTTGAGGATTTCGATGCTCTGGCCGGCGCTCATGATGCGCACGCTCGGTGCCAGCTCGGCCAGCAGCGCTCGTACGCTGGCCTCATCGGCCTGCACCTTGAGCACCGCGGCGTTGGCGTTCTGGAACCACTCCAGAGCGGTGTCCAGGCGCGCATCGACGGCGGCGATCAGGGCCTTGAAGTCGAAGTCTTCGCCAGTCGCCTGCAAGGTCAGCTTGACCCAGCCGTCGGCCACTTCGTCACCGTAGATGGCGAAGCCGGCGCTGTCCGGGCCACGGGCGGTCATGGCTTCGAGCATGGGTTCGAAGAGCTTGCCGAGCTGCGATTCAAGCTCGGGATTTTTCAGGTAAAGACCCACGATTCCACACATATCAGAAACTCCAGGGCAGAAGACGCCCAGCCTCTTCGCGGGACGTCGGAAACGGTTGATAACGGTCGAAAATCAGAAGAACTCGGTGTAGCGCTGGATCTCCCAGTCGCTCACGTGGCGGCTGTACTCCACCCACTCCATGCGCTTGAGCTTGATGAACTCATCGACGATTCCCGCGCCGAGCACCTCGCGGAACAGGCTGTCGGCCTCCAGCGCATCGCAGGCTTCCTTGAGCGACTGCGGCAGGGTCTTGATGCCGCGCGCGGCGATCTCTTCCAGGCTCAGGCTGTAGAGGTTCTCGTTGCAGATGGCACCCGGCTCCAGCTGGCGGTCGATGCCGTCGAGGCCCGCGGCGATGATTGCGGCGGTGACCAGATAAGGGTTGCAGCCGGCGTCCGGCAGGCGGAACTCCAGGCGGCCATAGGGCACGCGCACCATGGCCGAGCGGTTGTTCGAACCGAAGGCGATAAAGGCCGGAGCCCAGGTCGCACCGGACAGCGAACGGCCCACCACCAGGCGCTTGTAGGAGTTCACCGAAGGCGCGGCGAAGGCGCACAGGGCCGGGCCATGGGCCAGCAGGCCGGCGGCGAAGTGATAGGCCATCTTCGACAGGCCCATGCCGCTGGGGTCGCTGGCGTCGTGGAAGAGGTTCTTGTTGCTGGCACTGGCGATCGACAGGTGGAAATGCATGCCGTTGCCGGCGCGCTTGGGATCGGGCTTGGGCATAAAGGAGCAGATCATGCCCATGTCGTTGGCGATCTCGCCGGCGGCCATGCGGAAGAAGGTGAAGCGATCCGCCGACTCCATGGCATCGCTGTAGGTGTAGTTGATCTCGAACTGGCCGTTGGCGTCCTCGTGATCGATCTGATAGATGTCGAAACCCACCGGCTGCAGCGCCTCGGTCAGGCGCTCAAGGAACTCGCGCGAACGCGACAGGCCCTTGTAGTCGTAGCAGGGCTTGTCCAGGGTGTCGGAGCCATCTACCAGCTGCAGCTTGCCGTCGACGCCACGGCGGAACAGGCTGAACTCCGGCTCCAGACCGGTGTTCAGGGTCCAGCCCTTGTCGGAAAGGCGCTGCACCTGCTGCTGCAGTACATAGCGGCTGTCATAGGGATGCGGTTGGCCCTCAACATGACCGATGCACACCACCCGACCGTAGCCCGGTTGCCAAGGGACCGGGATCAGCGTGGCGAGATCGCCGCGGGCCATAAAGTCCGGGCCGTGAGGCTCCATGCCCATGCCGCAGATGGCAAAGCCGGCGAACCCTGCGCCCTCCTCGGCCACCGCCTGGAGGCCGGACACCGGCACGGATTTGGTCTTCGCAGCGCCGTGTATATCGACGAACTGCGCCAGCACGTACTTGATTCCGTACTGATCGATGATGCGCTGCGTTTCAGTTGGCAACATGAGTCTTCACTCCTGGAAAAAGGCATGGCAATGGGGTGTTGGCAGGCGAACAAGGGCATAGCCACGAGCGACGACCACAGGAATTCCAGGCATGCCGATTGCTCGGGCGAACGCATGGGAGGTTTGGAAGTGGGTCACGGCTATCAAAATTCCAATCAGGAAAGTTAGTTTCCCATCAGGAATGCAAATGCCTTGCCAATCTGAAGTGCGGCTGTCGAAGGCGCTTTACCCCACGATTTGCCACTGTTTATATGGGAAACTACTTTTCCCTTGAGGAAAGTCGCGACATCATCCGGTGACGGGCTCACCGAAACTGCGCTTTCCTGGTGCGAATTTTAATTTCTTGGATTGAAATAGTGCGGAATATAACCCCTATGACGAGCGAAACCCCACCGCGCCTCCGGCTGGAGCAATACCTGGGCATGCAGATCAAGCGCCAGCGCCAGGCACAGGAACTCAAACTGGCGGACGTGGCCCGCATTGCCGGCATCAGCCAGGGCATGCTGAGCAAGATCGAAAACGCCCAGGTGTCCACCAGCCTGGATGCCCTCAGCCGTCTATGCGATGTGCTCGGCATGCCCATGTCCAAACTCTTCAGCCAGTACGACCAGCCCGACGGCAACGCCATCCTGATCAAGGCCGGCGAAGGCCTCGAAGTGGTTCGCCGCGGCACCGAGAAGGGCCATACCTACCACCTGCTCAACCACACCCGTGGGCCGAAGAAGAACTTCGAGGCCTATATGGTGACCATGGACGACGCCAGCGAGGAGTTCCCCACCTTCTCCCATCCCGGCACCGAGTTCCTCCACCTGCTGGAGGGCGAACTGATCTACCGCCACGGCAATCAGCTCTACCCGATGCAAGCCGGCGACAGCCTGACCTTCGACGGCGACATCCCCCACGGCCCGGAGAAACTGCTGCAGGTGCCAATACGCTTGCTGTCGGTGATGAACTACGGCAACCAGTAAGGCCTGGCCTGCACCAGCCGATAGAGGCGAACGTACTGGTAGCCCGGAGAAATCCGAGGGAATCCACCACCCGTAACGGCATGCCAAAGGCCTTTGTGGGAGGGGCTTTAGCCGCGACAACCACCGCTAAAGCGCAGCTAGCTACCCAGATGCCGCACCACCTGCTGCGCCTCTTGCGTCATGGCCTGCACCAGCGCCTGACGTCGTGCGTCGGTCATGCGCGGGCGGGCCAGGGCGCAACTGAGTGCGCCGATGGCTTGCCCGCCGGCATCCAGAATCGGCACTGCCAAGCCGGTGTAACCCGGCAAACGGCGATCCACCAGGCCGCTGGCAAAGCCAAGCCGGCGCACGCTGGCGAGACTCGCGTTGATCTGTTCCACCTCCAGGCCGTAGTCCAGGCGCAGGCTCGCGGCATTGTGACGGAGGATCTCGTTACGCTCGGCCTTGTCCATCCACGCCAGCAGTGCCTGGGACGCCTGCCCCACTCCCATGGGCATGCGCCCGCCGACACTGCGGCTGTAGCTCTGCACCGGTAGCTCGCCGGCCAGCATGTCCAGGCACAGCACCTGATACCCATCAGCCACCAGCAGAAAGAAGCTGTCACCGAAGCGCTGCGCCAGGCGCAACAGCACCGGCCGCGCCTGTTCACGCAGGGCGCTGGCGTTGCCGGCCTGGGCACCCAGGGCAAACAGTTCATAACCCAGCACATAGTGCCCACGCCGCCGCGCCGGGCGCACGAAACCCTGACGACGCAGGTATTGCAACAGGCGATAGGTGGTCGGCTGGGAACACTCGGTTGCCGCACACAACTGCGCCGGGGTCGCCCCCTCGGCACCGACCGCCGCGATCAGGCGCAGCAGCTGGAAAGCCCGCTCAAGGCTGCGGGTGCCACGCATGGCATCAGTCATTTTTCTCACCTGGTAATAAACAAGGCCCGGCCGCGGCGATGCAAGTTGCGCGCCTCAATGGCCCCGGCATGCTTGCCACAGCACCCACCAGGATCCCGCCATGTACCCGCAGATCGAACGAATCAGCAGCGACACGTCCTTACCTGAAAGCACCGAAGTGGCCGTTATCGGCGGCGGCATCATCGGCGTCAGTACCGCCTACTGGCTGGCCCGCCGGGGCATCCCGGTCACCCTTCTGGAAAAAGGCCTGATCGGCGCAGAGCAGTCTTCACGCAACTGGGGCTGGTGCCGCAGCATGGGGCGTGACCTCAGGGAGATTCCCCTGGCCCTGGCCAGCCTCGACCTGTGGGACGCCTGGCAAGCCGGGTTGGGTGAAGACCTGGGCTTTCGCCGCAGCGGCGTGCTCTATGCCTGCGAGAACCCGCGCCAGTTGCAGCAACAGGCCGACTGGCTGCAAGCGGCCACCGCCTATGGCTCACAAGCCAGGCTGCTGGAGGGTCGCGATCTGCAGCGCATCCTGCCCGAAGGCGCTGCCGCTGGCTGGAGCGGTGCCCTGCATACGCCTAGTGACGGCCGCGCCGAACCGCATCTCGCCAGCGCGGTAATCGCCCGCGCGGCGCAACGCCTTGGTGCACGCATCATCACCGGCTGCGCGGTGCGCGGCCTGGATATAGAGGCGGGACAGGTGCGCGGCCTGTACAGCGAACGTGGCCGCTTGCGCTGCTCGACCGTGGTGCTGGCCGGCGGTGCCTGGTCGACGCTGTTCTGCGCCAACCTCGGCCTGCGCCTGCCACAACTGAAGGTGATTGCGTCGGTACTGCGCACCGCGCCGATGCCGGGCGGCCCAGAACTGGCCGTGGGTGCCGAGCGCTATGCCTTCCGCAAACGCGCCGATGGCGGTTACAGCATCGCCCAGCGCAGCGCCAACCTGGCCCCCATCACCCCGGACAGCTTCCGCTACCTGCGCGACTTTCTGCCGGCGCTGAGCCAGCAATACCGTGAAGTCCGCGTGCGCCTGGATCACCGCTTTATGCAGGAGCTGCGTCAGCCAAGGCGCTGGGACATGGATGGCCCGAGCCCCTTCGAGCACTGCCGCGTGCTCGACCCACAGCCCTGCGCGAGCATTCTCGACGAAGCGCGCCAGGCGCTGGGCGCAGCCTTCCCCTTCTTCCGCACAGTGAAAATCGAACAGAGCTGGGCAGGGGCGATGGACGTCACCCCGGACGCCATTCCGGTAATAGGCCCGGTCACCCTCCTCCCCGGCCTGTACCTCTCCACCGGCTACTCCGGCCACGGCTTCGGCATCGCCCCAGGTGCCGGCCACCTGCTGGCCGACCTGATCGACGGCAGCCAGCCGCTGGTCGACCCAAGCCCGTTCGCCTTTGAACGGCTCTGAGATTTGCAGCAAGCCGCTTCCAAGGTTCACGCACTTGTGGGGGAGACTTGGCCGGCGATGTGGTGGTACCGGGTCGAGTCAATAACTGCGCGTTCTGGCTGGAGGTGGACGTGAATGAAGGGCAGTTATCGGCCCTGAGGGGACACAGGGAATATAAATCCGTCCCCTTTCTGATTGGCCTGCTAACGGCCAGCGCCCTGACAGCGGCGGTCGGCAAACCTGAGCGCTTTGCCAGCGGCCGCCAGCTGAGCGCCTGGCTGGGCATGACCCCGAACGAATTCAGCAGTGGCGAACGCCGAAGGCTTGGGCGGATTAGCTGCAAGGGCAATATCTATGTGCGCACGCTATTTATCCACGGTTCGCGAGCGGCCTTGCTGGCGGCTCAGCGCTGCCAGGCACGCACGCCGGAGAAACTGACCCAGTTACAGCGCTGGGCCGTCGAGACAGCTGCGCGAATTGGCCACAACAAAGCGGCTGTGGCGTTGGCCAACAAACTGATACGGATCTGCTGGGCGGTGTGGTGCCACGAGCGGCGGTTCAATGGCAATTGGCAGAGCACAAAGCCCGCCTGACGGCGGGGGTAATCAGGAAGGCGTGATGGTTTTCTTGTGGTTGTGGTGAGCAGCAGCACTGTCGGAACAGGCGAGTCCTGCAGCGGAATAAGGCCGATAACAATGATGATCTGTGTGATCGATTGAACGCTTGGCCCCCGCTGCGCGAACTACAGAATGGCCAGGGCGGTAAAGCCCACAACAGGCCGGATATACGAATGCAACCGCGCTGACGACAGATGCAAAAGCAAAGCTTTGCTCACTACTTGTGGGGAGAGTCCATATACAGTTGTTAGCCAAAATACACAAGCGCCAGTATAGAAATTACTACAATTATCGAAATTATTATAGTTGATGAGTTTTTGGCATTCTTGGTTTTCGGATTTTTGATTGTGGAAGATAATTTTTTTTCTAAACTTACAGAATTGGCGATGCTGCTTATAAGATTTTTTTCTTGAGCCTTACTTTTATCAGCAAGCTTTGCTTCGTATTCGCGCCATACTTCATTATGCATTTCATGCAGGGTGGTATGGCTTTGTGGCTCTCCCCACTGTTCTGTAAGACATTTAACATCTGTTTTGTTTAGCAAGCTCAAATGTTTGTAGCCGAGCGATCCGTATGAAAATAGAAGCCCTTTTAGCTTTTTCCCTGGTATGGATTCGATAACGTTATAACCGGGTTCTTGCAAAACATCTGAGTAGGGGGTCGAGAAAGAATTTATGGCTGCCAGCCAGTATAAAAGTGCTAGTTCTTCATCGTAATTTATTTCTTGCTTTCTTTTGTCGCGTATCAGTGTTCTTGTTGCAATTGCAGCTTCTCTAAATGAAGCGGGTAATGGCAAATTTTCCAAAGCTAAAGCTAGGCGCTGAATAGGCTCGCCTTTAAGTTTCTTTATGCGGTCAGCCCAAAATTCGCCTGACTGCAACTCGTCTCTATGACGCGACCAGAAGTCTTCAGCATGTTTTGCTGCATCTGAATCTGTTTCAGTTTTATGCCATGACTCGTTCATGGAGCTCCTGCGGGGGGCTAACGATTAAGCTAAGGGGCCGGCTTTAGCCGGTCCCAGCGAACGTAGTGAGCGATTTGAGCGCATAGTTAGCCGCCGAGCGCAGATTTAACAATAGACGCAGCAGTATTTTTTGCTACCTCTGATATCAGCTCAAAGGTCATTGAAATACCTTGGTCTGTAAATATTTTCTTGGTTTTAGTCCAAACAGTGTCGCTTCTTATTGCATCAAGAAACTCATGCCCCTCCCAGGTTAGGCTTCGAGCGAAGAAATCTTTAACCTCGGGCCCGAGAGTTTGTGACACTTGGCCGTTTACTAAGCCTGCACTCATAAGAAGGGCTATATGGTAGGAGACTTCAGCAGCCCGCTCCGCTGGAAAGTTAGATAAGCGCACCATGTCGGTAGGAAGAGTGCATTCTTCAACCTTTGTGAGTATCTCTCGGATTGTGTCCCAGTTACGTTTCATGGAGAGTGCTCCGAACTTTGAATAGTGGCTAACGTTTGGTTAAGGGGCGGGCTTTAGCCCGTCCCAGTGAGCGAAGCGAACGGTTTGAACCATTTGTTATGCTTTTTAGGGTTGTAGAGTCAAGTAAGTGTGCGTTTGGTCCTGTTGCGGAGCTTTAATCAAGGAATCTGAAAACTTAGCCCCTCTTAACTGTATAAACAACGATACGCCTGAATGGGATCAAGCTGGATTTAACTATTATTTCTGTTCCGTCTTTTTCTACAACATATTTTAAATTGCGCACATAGTGTTTGACGCCCTTGATCTCTATGGTCTCACTTCCTCTGATGTATGCGACATCCTCGCATTCTTCAGAAAGTTCCGCCATGATATTGATCATGGCTTGATCTTCATAATCTTTAACTTCGTTAAGAATATTTCGCCAGGTTGTTTTCTCAAGCCCCCCCTTGCTACGCTCAATATTAATTATTTCCAGTTTTCTGTGAGCAAATAAATAGATTAAACCAGAGGCAAGAAATATAAATACAGAGGAAGTGACGATCGCCCAACTGGCAAAGGTTAGGCCCAGAAATGTTGCTGGTGCCAAGCCAAGGCTTTGAGCTAATCCGGACAATCCTACAGCACTAAGCCCAGTACCTACCGCGGTTCCTGCAGATGATAAAGTCCCTCCAAGAGCGGCATAAACGCCCGCGGCTGAAGTAATACCAAGAGCCGATAAGAGCCCAGCATTACCTGCAATAAAAGCTCCAACCCAAGTAGTAGAAAGCGTACCGGCAATATAACCGCCCGCAGCAGTTGATGCGATCCAGGCACCTGAGGAGTGGAGAAGCGGTATGGCAATAAAAGGCAGCATAATTATTCCTTACGTTTTTATGAATAAACTCCGTCTCAAAAAAAGGGAGTGATAAATGGTAGTGAGAATACCTACCCGCTGTCACCGACGCTTTTGATTTCGACTGTAAGCGGCATAACGTTTGGTTAAGGGGCGGGCTTTAGCCCGTCCCAGTGAGCGGAGCGAACGGTTTGAACCACTAGTTAGGGTGGCCCACGGTTTTAAGCCGAGCTAGATATTTTTTTATTTGATTATTCTGGCTGTCACCAATAGTTCCAGCCAGGTTTACTGAAAGCTCTTCGTTTGAAGTTAATCCGCCGTTCGTAATGTTCGCAGAACCTATGATTGCTTTGTATTCACCAGCGTTCTCAAAGTAGTAAATTTTTGAATGAAGATATTTAGCGCTGTCGTCTACTACTATGTGGATAATTGACTCTCTTGATTTTATAGACTTTATTGCTCGGCTATCAGTATGTTTTTTATTTGAGTAGATAGTGATTTTGCTTTTGTTTTTTAAGGCGAGATCAATGGCCGGGAGTAAGTGTATAAGCCCTGCATGTTTCAGCCACCCAGAACACAGTACTGATATTTCAGAGCGTTTTATCAACTCGGCTAAAACCTTACCGTGGTTGTCTTCATTAGCGTTTAGCTGAAGGAGCATGCTCTTACCCTAACGTTTGGTTAAGGGGCGGGCTTTAGCCCGTCCCAGTGAGCGAAGCGAACGGTTTGAACCAGTTGTTATGTTTCAAACAACGCGTCCGGTAGTTTGTATTCGGCACCAAACTCATTTAATAGGTGCATTATTTTAATTATTAAATTTATGCCTTTTATTGCATCGGATCTTTCGCAGTTCATGCCATTGTGAATAGCATCGTTTCGTGTGTTGTTAAGCCACTTAAGCTCGCCAGCAAGCTGCCCCTTCTCGATTATAGATACACCTGTAAGAGCTTTGTGGAAGCTGCCAAGATAAATTCTCAATCGGTCATAACCTACTTTGGAAAGTAAATCGCCACTTTCATCGCTTGATAGAGTTGCCATTTTTTTCTTTAGGTGGTCTTGGACTGAACTGTCAAGCAATGAGAATGCAATTAGTAGGCCTTCACTGTTATATCCACGCTCCACGAGTTCGGAGGCTCTAACTAATGTATACCACTCGTTGGATGGCACTGATGTTTTGTGGGGCAAGGAGGTTTGTAGTGATTGATTTTCCGCATAGAAACTTGAGTTTCCTTGCATTGCTTGTGTTTCACCATCAACCACTAACTGATAAAAAAGTAAATCTATTATTCCTACGCTTCGTATTTCTTTTGTGTTCTTCGTGTTGCCATCATTGAATTTCGCAATGAATAAAATTGTATTCAGATATCCTAATATCTCCCATAGGAGTTTGTCAGACTGGCATCTTTTGGTGAGCGACGCTTTATCTCCGGCATGCGTTATATGCATGGTTAGTTTGACGATTAGCATATAGGATGTGTCAATTGACTTAATACCAGGAATAATGTCGAATTTATTCTCTGGGGATATCTGCAGTGTCACGGGATGGTTTGATTTTTTTACTTCTGCAGTAAGAGCCATTCCCTTGAGTCGAGGTTTGAATGGCAGTACTGCTATGAATTCTAGTTCTCTATCCATTTTCGCCTTGAAACATAACGTTTGGTTAAGGGGCGGGCTTTAGCCCGTCCCAGTGAGCGAAGCGAACGGTTTGAACCATTTGTTAGTGTTGCACTGCAAGAATTTTCAGTTTTGCAATTTTGAAGAAATTTGTGATTTCCCCTATGTCCATCTTTGCTTCTGTTTCGAGGCCGCCAAACCATCCATAAGTATCTTCGTAAAGTGCATATGCTACTTCATGATGGTTATTGATGAAGTTCTGCAAAAGAGAACTTGTTACCCGGTTTAGCGAGCAATGGAATGAGCACTTATTCCTTACTGCTCGTAATTCTTTTGCAAATGTTGTACTTAGCTCAAGATCTGTGAAATGCGAAAATTCATCTTTACCGCTCCTGAGTAAAGACAACCTTCTGTTTATTGCTTTTTCAGCCTCAAATTGAATGTGCTTGTCAATTTCAGCACCAAATGATTTTTCATTAATTGAGCTTTCATTCGATACGATTTGAAGTGCTAGAAGGCACTCATACAAATGGCCGCACCACCTAGAATAACTGTCGAATGCCAATATTTGGATGTGTGGATTATCTTCCGGTATTGTTTCAGTAATTATTGTGCCGGCAATTTTGAAGAAGTTGTCGAAGGCAAGTTTTGCTCGGATTATCTCGAAGCGTATGCTTTTGTATAGAGCTTCTCGTTTTGAAGGGCTCACTTGGGCTTCCTTGCAACACTAACGTTAAATAGACACCAAATGGTGTGATAACGCTTTTACGGGCGTGGTGGATAACATTCCGTGTCCTATCTGGCGTCCGCTCTAGAATGGGCTGTACAGCGGATGGGGCGTCACAATGGGGTGTTATACACCATGAACGATAAAAGCCTAACTTGCTCGGCCAGACTCACTTGAATCGTGGCTGCATTGACGCCCGTTATATCGGTTTTCACCGCTACCGTCACCAGCCAGGATGGCAAAAGGATGGCATTTTTTGAGGCTCGCCCGCCCCTGCCACTTGCCCGAACATAGCCAATCCATCCAGCAACCGCCCTGAAGCCAGCCTGCAATTCGGCACCTGACTTTCCTCCCAGGATAAAAATTTTCATAACAGGCTAGACCTGCGACCTCGCTTCGCCTATAAAAGCGCCTGAGGAATTTTATATTCCTGCGAGTAAAAATAAATCACAGATAAAACCTTGCTTCACCCTTGAAGATTTCCGCCCTGCGCCGAGCTGCCGCCACTCCAATAGAGGACCAGATATGCAACATGCCAAGCACCAGTACGTGATCAAGATCAGTTGCCCGGCGGCCTCGGGCATCGTCGCGGCGGTGACCACTTATCTGGCGGACAAGGGTTGCTACATCAGTGAAATGTCGCAGTTCGACGACGAGACCAGCGGCCGCTTCTTTATGCGCGCGGTGTTTCGCTTTAACGACAGCTACGAAGGCGATATCGACGAGGTCGAGCAAGGTTTTGCGGCGGTGGCCCAGCGCTTCGATATGCAGTGGACGCTGCACAGCACCGCCACGCCCATGCGCGTGCTGCTGATGGTAAGCAAGTTCGACCACTGCCTGACCGACCTGCTCTATCGCTACCACAAGGGCGAGATGGACATGCAGATCACCGCCATCGTCTCCAACCACCTCGACCTGCGGCCCATGGCCGAGCGCGAGGGCATTCGTTTTATCTACCTGCCGGTGACCAAGGACAGCAAGGCCGAGCAGGAAGCCGCGCTGATGAAGATCGTCGACGAGACCCGCACCGAGCTGGTGGTGCTGGCCCGCTATATGCAAATCCTCTCCGACGATCTATGCAAACAACTGTCGGGGCGCGCGATCAATATCCATCACTCCTTTCTGCCCGGCTTCAAGGGGGCCAAGCCCTACCATCAGGCCTACGAGCGTGGGGTCAAGCTGATCGGTGCCACCGCCCATTACGTCACCTCGGACCTGGACGAGGGCCCGATCATCGAGCAGGAAGTGCAGCGTGTGGACCACGCCCACCTGCCTGACGATCTGGTGGCCATCGGCCGCGATACGGAAACAGTGGCCCTGTCCAAGGCGGTGAAATACCACCTTGAGCACCGGGTTTTCCTTAACCAGGACCGCACGGTGATCTTCCGGTGAACAGCCTCTCCAGCGTGAAAATCATCGACGGCAAGGCCGCCGCCGCGCGGGTTTTGCGTGAAGTCCGCATTGAGGTCGAACAACTTATGCGCGTCGGCATTCAGCCAGGGCTGGCTGTGGTGCTGGTGGGCTGCGACCCGGCCAGCCAGGTTTATGTGCGCAACAAGGTGCTACGCGCCGAGGAAACCGGTATTCGCTCGATCGAGCACAAGCTGCCGGCCGACACGGGCGAAGCCGCCCTGCTTGAGTTGATCGAACGGCTTAACGCCGACCCGGCAGTCAACGGCATCCTGGTGCAGTTGCCGCTGCCCAGACACATCGACGAGCACCGCGTGCTCCAGGCCATCGACCCGTTGAAGGATGTCGACGGCTTCCATGCCGAGAACGTCGGTGGCCTTAGCCAGGGCCGCGAGGTACTCACGCCCTGCACCCCGGCCGGCTGTATGCGCCTGCTGCAGGACAGCTGTGGCGAGCTGGCCGGCAAGCATGCGGTGGTGATCGGCCGCTCCAATATCGTCGGCAAACCCATGGCGGCGCTGCTGCTCAAGGCCCATTGCACGGTCACGGTGGTGCATTCACGCAGCAGCAATTTGCGCGAGCTGTGCCGCCAGGCCGACATTCTGGTCGCCGCCGTGGGCAAGCCGCGCCTGGTCGATGCCAGCTGGCTCAAGCCCGGCGCGGTGGTGATCGACGTCGGCATCAACCGCATCGAGGAAGACGGCAAGAGCCGTCTGGTCGGTGATGTCGACTTCGACAGCGCCCTCAGTCAGGTCTCGGCCATCACCCCGGTACCCGGTGGCGTCGGCCCCATGACCATCGCCTACCTGATGCAGAACACCGTTACCGCCGCCCGCCTTCAGCGCCCGGCACTCCTTTCCCACTCCACCTTTGCGGAGGCGTCATGCCCTTCAATCTCCTGAAATACGGCCTGAGCGCCGAGTACCCGGTGGAGGTCGACATACCCGCGCCGCGGGAACTGAAGAAGGCCTATGACGTGGTGATCATCGGTGGCGGCGGCCATGGCCTGGCGATTGCCTATTACCTGGCCAAGTACCACGGCGTAACCAATGTCGCGGTGCTGGAGAAGTCCTACCTGGGCAGCGGCAACACCGCGCGCAACACCGCGGTGATCCGCTCCAACTACCTCACCAGCGAGGGCGTACGCTTCTACGCCGAGTCGGTGAAGATGTTCCAGAACCTGGCCAACGAATTCGACTTCAACATCATGTATTCCGAGCGTGGCCAGCTCACCCTGGCCCACACGGACGCTACCGTGCGCGCCTTTCGCCAGCGCGCCGAGGTAAACAAGCACTTCGGCGGGCGCACCGAGATGATCGACCGCCAGCAGATCCGCGAGCTGGTGCCGACCCTCAATCTCGATCCTGGCCATCTGCCGGTGATCGCCGGGCTCTGGCACATCGACGGGGCCACGGCCCGCCACGACGCCGTGGCCTGGGGCTACGCCAAGCAGGCGGCCAAGCGTGGGGTGGAGATCCACCAGCTCACCGAGGTGCAGGACCTGGTGGTGGAGAACGGCCGCATCACCGCGGTGAAGACCAACCGCGGCACGGTGCAATGCGGCTGCGCGGTGCAGGCCATCGCCGGGCACAGCTCGTTGATGCTGGCCAAGGCCGGGATCCGCGCGCCGATCCAGACCTACCCGTTGCAGGCCATGGTGACCCAGCCGTTCAAGCCCTTCCTCGACCCGCTGGTGAGCTCCTCCGCCCTGCACTGCTATGTGCAGCAGACCAGCCGTGGCGAGATCGTCTTCGGCGGCGGTTCCGACCCCTACCCGCTGTACAACTCCCGCTCGACCCTGGACCTCAAGGAAAGCCTGCTGGCCCACGCCATCGAGATGTTCCCCTTTATGGCCAACGCCAAGCTGATGCGCCAGTGGGCCGGGATCACCGATATGACCCCGGACTACAGCCCGATCATGGGTCTGTCGCCGGTGCAGAACTACTACCTCGACGCCGGCTGGGGCACCTGGGGCTTCAAGGCCACGCCCATCTGCGGCAAGACCATGGCCGAGCTGGTGGCCAGCGGCGGCAAGGTGCCGGAGCTGATCAAACCCTTTGCCCTGGAGCGTTTCAGCAGCTTCCAGCAGGTCAACGAAATGGGTGCCACGGCGGCCAGCCACTGAGGGGATAACCATGAAGATCATGAATTGCCCGCTCAACGGGCCACGCAATATCAGCGAGTTCACCTACGGCGGCGAATTCAAGCTTATGCCTGACCCGGCCAGCTGCAGCGACGCCGAGTGGGCTGACTACGTGTTCAACAGCGACAACGCCGCCGGCGTGGTGCGCGAATGGTGGCTGCATAACGCCTCCAGCTACTGGTTCCTGACCGAGCGCCACACTGTTACCGATCAGATCATTCGCACCTTTGATGCGAAGGAAATCTTTACCCAGCGGGTCGAGTTCGCCCCACTAATACAGGAGATCGCCGGATGAGCCGCCTCCCCGCCCCCATGGGCCTGCTGATCGACCGCGATCAGCCCCTGGCCTTCCGCTTCGACGGCTGCGATCACCAGGGCTTTGCCGGTGACAGTATCGCCAGCGCCCTGCTCGCCAATGGCCGCTGGCTGCTCTCGCGCTCGTTCAAGTACCACCGCCCGCGCGGCCCGCTGACCATGGCCGGGCAGGATGCCAACACCCTGGTGCAGCTACCTGATGAGCCCAACGTGCTGGCCGATGCCCACCCGCTCAGCTCGGGCCTGGACGTAACCGGGCAGAACTTCAATGGCTCGCTGGACAACGACCGCGACGCCTATCTGGGCAAGTTCTCAAAGTTTATGCCGGTGGGTTTCTACTACCGCTCCTTCTACAAGCCCAAGGGCATGTGGAAGGTCTGGGAGCCGCTGATCCGCAAGAAGGCCGGCCTCGGCGTACTCGATCTCAAGTTCCAGCCGCAGTACTACGACAAGGCCTACCTGTTCGTCGACCTCGCCGTGATCGGTGCCGGCCCCGCCGGCCTGCAGGCCGCGCTGACCGCCGCCAATGCCGGGGCCAAGGTGCTGCTGGTCGAGCAGCAGGCAGTGCTCGGTGGTTCGCTGACCTATGCCCGCTTCGATGTCGAAGGCACCCGCGCCGAACAGTTGCGCCGTGAGCTGGTGACCGCCGTGGAAGGCCACGCCAATATTCAGGTGCTCAAGCAGGCCACCTGCAACGCCTGGTTCAGCGACAACTACCTGCCGGTGATTCAGGGCCGGCGCATGTACAAGGTGCGCGCCCAGCAGTGCATCGTCAGCGCCGGCTCCTTCGACCAACCGGTGGTGTTTCGCAACAACGACCTGCCCGGCGTCATGCTGGCCAGCGCCGCCCAGCGGCTGATGCGGCTCTATGCGGTCAAGCCCGGCCAGCGCGCGGTGGTACTGACCGGCAACGATGACGGTTACCTGGCCGCCCTCGACCTGCATGAACAGGGCGTGCAGGTCGCCGCCCTGGTGGACATGCGCCAGCAACCGGCCGCTATGGCCTTGAAGAGTGCCGTGGAAAATCGTGGCATTACCTGCCACCTCGGCAGCACCGTGTTCGAGGCGCTGCACGAGAAAGGCATGCGCCACGTCAGTGGTGTGGATATCCGCCGCATCACCGCCCAGGGCCAGGTGGCCGAACAGGGCCTGCTACTGGATTGCGACCTGCTGTGCATGTCGGCGGGCTATATGCCGGTCTACCAACTGCTTTGCCAGGCCGGCGGCAAGCTGGCCTATGACGAGCAGAAAGCCGAGTTCGCCATCAGCGGGCTGCCCCAGGGGCTGGCCGTGGCTGGTTCGGGGAATGGTCGTCACAGCCTGGACAACGTCCTGCTCGACGGCACCCTCGCCGCCGCCCGCGCCGTGGCTGCCCTCGGCCTCGATGCGGGGATCGGCGAGCAGGCCTTCAGCGGCGAGGCGCGGGTCAACTTCGACTGGCCGATCTTCCCTCACCCCAAGGGCAAGGATTTTGTCGACTTTGACGAAGACCTGCAGGTGCGTGACATCGTCAACGCCACCCGCATCGGCTACCGCGACGTGCAACTGGTCAAACGCTTCTCCACCGTTGGCATGGGCCCGTCCCAGGGTCGTCACTCGGCCCTGCCCACGGCCCGACTGGTGGCACGGGCAACCCAGCGCAGCATTGGCGAAACCGGCGTGACCACCGCGCGCCCGCCGTTCGAGGCGGAGAAACTCGCCCACGTCGCCGGCCGCGCCTTTGACCCCTACCGGCAAACCCCGATGCACCGTCGCCACGTCCAGGCCGGAGCGAAGATGATGCCCGCCGGTATCTGGCAACGACCGGCCTTCTACGGCAAGGCCGAGGAGCGCGAGCGCTGCATGCAGGAGGAAGCCCGCCATGTGCGCGAGCAGGTCGGCCTGATCGACGTGTCGACCCTGGGCGGCCTCGATGTGCGCGGCCCGGATGCCGCCGAACTGCTGGAGCGGATGTACACCCTGCCGTTCAAGAAGCAGCCCATCGCCCGCACCCGCTATGCGCTGATGACCAATGAGCATGGCGTAGTGATCGACGACGGCGTGTGTGCACGCATGGCCGAAAACCACTTCTACGTCACCGCCACCACCAGCGGCGTCGACCGCATCTATCAGCAGATGCTCAAGTGGAACGCCCAATGGCGTCTGAACGTCGACATCGCCAACGTCACCGCCGCCATCGCCGCGGTAAACCTGGCCGGGCCGCTGGCGCGCCAGGTGCTGGCGAAGGTCTGCCAGGACGTCGATCTCAGCCCAGAGGCCTTCCCCTATATGGGGGTGCGCTGCGGCACCGTGGTGGACATTCCGGCACGCCTGCTGCGCGTCGGTTTCGTCGGCGAACTGGGCTATGAAATCCACGTACCGGCCCGCCATGCCGAACGCCTGTGGGACGTGCTGATGGCCGCCGGTGGCGCATTCGGCATCCGCCCCTTCGGCGTCGAGACCCAGCGCCTGCTGCGCCTGGAGAAGGGCCACGTGATCATCAGCCAGGACACCGATGGCATGACTCACCCCGGGGAAATCGACATGCAGTGGGCCATCGGCCGCAAGAAGCCATTCTTCGTCGGCAAGCGCTCCATCGAAATCCTCGAGGCGCAACCGCTCAAGCGCAAGCTGGTGGGTTTCACCTTGCCCAAGGACAGCCCGCAGCCGCTGGAAGGCCATCTGGTGCTCAAGGGGGCGGATATCAGCGGCAACGTCACCTCCTGCGAGTACTCGGCCAACCTCGGCCAGATCATCGGCCTGGCTTACGCCGCTACCGACCAGGCCGAGCCGGGTATGCAGATCCCGATTCGCGTCGAGGGTGGTCTGGTGGTCCAGGCCAGCGTGGTGCAACTGCCCTTCTACGATCCACAGAACCTGCGCCAGGAGCTCTGAGCCATGACCAGCCTCAACATTCTCGAGCGCTGTGCGCTTATCGATTTCACCGACCTGCCGCGCGTGGGCTTTCGCGGCGTCGACGCCGCCGCCTGGCTCGGCGAACGCGGTTACCAGCTGCCGGAGGCACCCAACAGGGCGCTGCCCCAGGGCGACGGCGTGCTGGTGGCGCGCCTGTCGCAGACCGAGTACCTGCTGCTGGGCAGCCTGGCCGACCGGGGCGAGCGCATTGCCGCCGAGGAAGCCGGCTGGCAGTTGAGCGAGCTGGGCAACTACCTGCTGCCGCGCCAGGACAGTCACGCCTGGCTGCAGCTGTCCGGCCAGCACCTGGCCGAGGTGATGGCCAAGGTGTGCGGCGTCGACCTGCGCCCCCAGGCCTTCCCCTTCGGCCATGTGGCGCAAACCTCGGCGGCGCGGCTCAACGTTATCGTGATCAACGCAGGCTCCGTCGAACTGCCGCTGTTGCACATCCTCTGCGACCGCGCGTCGCTGGAGTACTTCCGCACAGCCATGCTGGATGCCATGGCGGAGTTCGGTGGTCAGCCGGTAGCGCTGGAAGCGTTGCTGGCCTGATGCCCCGCCAATGGCCACATGGTGGAAATAAACAGCGATTTCCACCCTACGGGAACCGGGCGGCAACTCGCAATCCGTAGGGTGGATCACGCTTCACCGATCCACCATTGGCTCTCATGCCGGACACCCAAGTTCGAGCCCCAACAACACCATGGAGCCCCTTGAATGAGCGCCAGCGAAACCCCGGACCAGGCAACCGACTACCGCGTGCCGGCGCTGCAACGCGGGCTGAGCATCCTTGGCATGTTCAGCGCCCGCGAACGCAGCCTGGGTATGAATGACATGGCCGAGCGCCTCGGCGTCAGCCCCTCGGCCGTGTACCGCATCGTGCAGACCCTGGCGGACATGGGCTATCTGCGAAAAATCGGGCGTAATGCCTTCGAGCTGGGCCCGCAGGTGATATCCGATGGCTTTGCCTACCTCGCCAGCCGCGACCTGGTCGAGGTGGCCATGGCCCATCTCAACGACCTGCGCGACCGCACGTCGCTGTCCTGCCACCTGAGCATCCGCGAGCAGACCGACAGCCTCTACCTTTACCGCGCCCTGGCCCCACAACGCCTGGCGGTGAACATCCCCGTCGGCACCCGCCTGCCCTGTCACAGCACGGCTCTGGGGCGGGTGCTGCTGAGTGATATGAGCGAGGCGCAATTGAGTGCGCTCTACCAGCACATCCGCCTCGACGACTACCCACCGCCGGCACCGCGCACTCTGCCAGAGCTGCAACAGCTTATCGCCGAGGATCGCCAGCGTGGCTGGGTGCTGCACCGCTCCGACTACTCCACCGCCATCGCCACCGGCATTCGCGACCACAGCGGCAGCATAGTGGCCGCCATCAACCTGTCCGGCCCGGACGCAGTCATGGATACCCAGGTTGCTCAGCAGGGCTTTCTCACGAGCCTGCTCGCCGCCAGTCACGATATATCCCAGGAGCTGGGCCATACGGGCTCGCCTTCCGGCCTATAAATTCCAAACGGCGCATTCCATTTTCATCGGGCGTTTACAGTTCGAAATGGTAGGGTGCGCTGTGTGCGCCCCCGCCTCGGCGCAGATTTTTTGGTGCGCACAGCGCACCCTACGGGGGCAACCATGCTTGTCCTCAAGCCGGGGCAATTAGCTGCAGATTAATGCTGTATAGATAAACAGCACAGGCTAAACTCTAGCCGGCCAATATCCCAACCGCATTCCCGATACCCTCCCCAGCCACTATGCACACAGCCACCGGCACGCCCATGCAGGCGCAACTCGATCCGCGCTTCTACTACCTGGCGAATTTCCGTCAGGCCCTCACCTGGCTGCAGGAGCGCTATGCCGATCTGTTGAGCGAGGCCGAGCATGAGTTTGTCCGGCAGTTCTTCGCCATGGACACGCCCGCCCAGGCTCTGCTGGTGCGGATGATCATGCGCAAGGGCAGCCACTTCCGGCTGAGCAAGCTGAGCTATGAAGAGATCGGCTGCCCGCGCCAGGCGGCAACGCCGCTGCTTGAGGCAGGTTGGGTACGACATGACGCCGAACTGTGCCTGGAGGAGCTGTTCAAGCTGCTGCGCAAGGATGAAGTGCTCCAGCACCTGGCGGGCCCCACGTCCAGAAAATCGCAGAACAAATCCGAGCTGCTGGCGCAACTGGCCGAGACCTGTGCCGAGCCGCGTGCCTTTGCTGCCTGGTGTCCGGGCAGTGAGGAGCAGATCGTCTCCCTGACCATCGACACGCTGTGCGAACGTCTGCGACTGATGTTCTTCGGCAATCTACGCCAGGACTGGTCCGAGTTCGTCCTCGCCGAGCTCGGTATCTTTCGTTATGAGCGCGTAGAGCTGACACCCGACTCGCGGGCCTTTCGCCACCGCGCGGATGTGGACTGCTACCTGCACCTGCAACGCAGCCGTGAACAGTTCGAGGCCGGCGAGCCACTTGCCAGTGTGCTGCAACAGATCAGCGCCCAGGCCTGCGATACCCCCTTCCTGGCCGCGCGACGTAACAAGCTGCTGTTCCGCATGGGCCAGCAACTGGAGCGCGAGGGCGACCTGGAAGGCGCGTTGGCGTTCTACACCGACTGCCGTTATGTCGGCGCACGCCTGCGCCAGATCCGCGTACTGGAGCGCTTGGGCCGCGCCGAACAGGCCTATGAGCTGACGCTGCAAGCCATCCAGGCACCGGAAAATGATGCCGAAGCCCAGGCCGTGGAACGCGCGTTGACGCGGCTGGCCCGTCAGCTTGGGCAGCCACTGCCTGGCAAAACCAAACCAGTAGCGCCGGCACGAATTGACCTCAGCCTGCCAAGGCCTGAGACGCAGAGTGTCGAGTTTGCCGTCAAAGCTCATCTGCACGAGCCCGACGCGCCGGTGCACTATGTCGAGAACAGCCTGATCTGCAGCCTGTTCGGCCTGCTCTGCTGGCCAGCGATCTTCGCCCCGGTGCCGGGGGCCTTCTTCCACCCCTTCCACACCGCCCCGGTTGATCTGTTCAGTGCCGACTTCCATACCCAGCGCGAAAAGTTGTTTGCCGGCTGTCTGGCCCACCTCGACTCGGATGCCTACAAGCAGGTGATCCGCGACAACTACACGGCGAAATTCGGCATCCAGTCGCCCTTCGTATTCTGGGCGGCGCTGGACGAAACCTTGCTGGAGCAGGCGCTCGACTGCCTGCCCGCCGCGCACCTGCGGGCCTGGTTCAAGCGCCTGCTGCTGGACATCAAAGCCAACCGCGCCGGCATGCCCGATCTGATCCAGTTCTGGCCGGCCGAGCAGCGCTACCGGATGATTGAAGTCAAAGGCCCGGGGGATCGCCTGCAGGACAACCAGCGGCGCTGGCTGGCCTTCTGCGCCGAGCACGGCATGCCGGTGGACGTCTGCTACGTGCAATGGGCCGACGCGTGAACTATCAGGTCGCGGTACGCGCGCTGTGCGAGTTCACCGCCAAGGTCGGCGACCTCGACCTGCGCTTTACCCCCTCGCCCACCGCCCAGGAAGGCATGACCGGCCACGCCATCGTGGTGGCCCGACGTGGTCCGGGCTACTACGCAGAATTGCCGTTGAGTGGTGCCTATGAGGGTTTGCAGGTACGCGGCCGCGCGGACGGTTACGACCCGGAAGAAAACCTGCTGGAGGAGATCAAGACCCACAGGGGCGATATCAGCCGCATCCCGGAAAACCATCGCCTGCTGCACTGGGCCCAGGCCAAGGTCTACGGCTGGCTGCTCTGCCAGGAGCGCGACATGCCAGAGATCAATCTGGCGGTGGTCTACTTCAACGTTATTACCCAACACGAAACCGCCTTCCACCTGACCGTCAGCGCGGATGAGCTGCGTGAGTTTTTCGAGCTGCAATGCAGCCGCTATATCCGCTGGGCCGAGTATGAGCGCGAGCATCGCCGCCAGCGCGATGAAGCCCTTCTCCGCCTGCGCTTTCCCCATGCCGAGTTTCGTAGCGGTCAACGCCAGCTGGCCAATCAGGTCTACCGCGCCGCCCGTGACGGCCACTGCCTGATGGCCCAGGCCACCACGGGCATTGGTAAAACCCTTGGCACCCTGTTTCCGCAGCTCAAGGCCTTCCCCGAGCAGCAGCTGGATCGGTTGTTCTTTCTTACCGCAAAAACCCCCGGCAGGCGCCTGGCGCTGGATGCTCTGGCCACCCTGCGCAGCCAGGAAGAGGCTATGCCGTTGCGGGTGCTGGAGCATGTGGCGCGCGACAAGGCCTGCGAGCATCCCGACAAAGCCTGCCATGGCGACTCCTGCCCGCTGGCCAAAGGCTTTTACGACCGCTTGCCTGCCGCCCGCCAGGCGGCGCTCGAAGGCCAGTGGCTGAACCATGAAAGCGTACGTGCCACCGCCCTGGCGCATCAAATCTGCCCATACTACTTGAGCCAGGAGCTGTGCCGCTGGGCGGATGTGGTGGTCTGCGATTACAACTATTACTTCGACATGGGCGGCCTGCTGTATGGCCTCACCCTGCTCAATGAATGGCGCATCACCCTGCTGGTGGACGAAGCCCACAACCTGATTGAGCGCGCGCGCGGCATGTACACCGCCGAGCTCAATCAGCAGCGCTTTGAAGCGCTACGGCGCATTGCACCGAATGTGATGAAGGCCCCACTGGAGCGCATCAGCCGGCACTGGCGACAGCTGGAGCGCGATCAGGAAGTGGCGTATCAGGTGTACCCCAGCGCGCCGGACCTGTTCGTCATGGCGCTGCAGAAGGCCGTCAGCACCCTCACCGATCACCTCAGCGAACAGCCCGCTGGGAATGCCGCCGAGCTGCTGCACTTCTATCTGGATGCCATGTTGTTCTGCCGCCTGGCCGAGGCCTTTGGCGCGCATTCGCTGTTCGATATCAGCCGCGACGAAGGCAGTGGCCAGATGGTTTCGACCCTGTGCATCCGCAATATCGTGCCTGCGCCGTTTCTCGCCCCGCGCTTCGACGAGGCGCACAGCTGCACGCTGTTTTCCGCCACCTTGAGCCCGGCGAACTATTACGCCGACCTGCTCGGCCTGCCGGACGACACACCCTGGATCGATGTGGAATCGCCTTTTAACGCCGAGCAGCTGCACGTCCAGGCCGTCAGCAACCTGTCCACCCGCTATGCCCATCGCGACTTCTCGCTGGCCCCCATCGCCGCCTTGATTGCCCGCCAGTACGCGGAAAAACCGGGTAACTACCTGGCCTTCTTCAGCAGTTACACCTACCTGCAGGCGGTGCTGCAGGAGCTGCAGATAGCGCATCCAGGAATTCCGCTCTGGCAGCAGTCACGGCAAATGGATGAGAACGAACGTCAGGCCTTTCTCGATCGTTTCTCCAGCAAGGGCCGCGGTATCGGTTTTGCCGTATTGGGTGGTGCCTTTGGCGAGGGCATCGACCTGCCCGGCGACCGCCTGATCGGCGCATTTATCGCCACCCTCGGCCTGCCGCAGATCAACCCGGTCAATGAAGAGATCAAACAGCGGATGGAAGCGATGTTCGGCAGCAACAATGGCTATGGCTACACCTACCTCTACCCGGGTTTGCAGAAGGTGGTACAGGCCGCCGGCCGGGTTATTCGCACCGTGCAGGACCAGGGCGTTGTCTACCTGATCGATGATCGCTTCAATCAGCCGGCGATCCGCAAGCTGCTGCCGACCTGGTGGAAGGTGGAGCGCTGCCGTTTGCCGTTGCACAACGAGATCAATGCGCTCTAACCGGCAACAGCGTGCCGTTCAGCCATGCGCTCACCACGCCTGCTTCGTGTCCATGATGAAGTTCATGAACGCGCGTAGACGCAGCGGCATATGCCGGCTGTGGGGATACAGCAGGGTGAAGGGACGCGAGCGTCCGGAAAATGGCTGAAGCACTTCCACCAGCGATCCCTCGGCCAACTCGCGTTCGACGATAAAGCGATAGGTCTGGAACAGGCCCACGCCATGCTTGGCCAGGGTCACACCAGCCAGCACGTCGTCGGAACAGAGGTAGCCGCCGCTGGTCAGCATTTCCCGCGCCTTGCCGCCTTCGTTGAACAGCCAGGTGATCGGCCGGCCGCTGCCGGGCAGTTCGAACTGGACGCAGTCATGCTGCTCCAGGTCGTCGGTCTGCTGGGTGACCGAAGCACTCTTCCCCACCAGCGCGCCAGCCTGGCGACAGCCGGCCTTGGTCAAGACTTAGGGCAACACCACCCCGTGCTCCAGACGTTCGATCATCAGTCCCTGTCCAGCAGATGAAAGCGGGGCAAGGATACGTGCCAGCGAATAGCGGCCAGGCGGATCAGCAGCACCGTCAGCATGGACACCCCGGTATCCAGCCAGTGCGGGGTGCCCAGCTCGCGCAGGCCGATAAACATCAGGGCTCCGGCAATGCAGGCGGTGGCGTAGATTTCCTTCTGGAAGATCAGCGGAATCTCGTTGCAGATCACATCGCGCATCACCCCGCCGGCCACGCCGGTCATCACCCCCATGATCACCGCCGTGCTATGGGGCACGGCATGCTGCAGCGCCACTTCGGTGCCGATCACGGTAAACACCGCCAGACCGAAGGCATCCGCCAGCAGCAGGCCTTTCTCATGAATGGGCTGTGTCAAGCGCACCCAGATCACCGTGCCGATGGCCGCCAGAGAGGCCACCAGGATATAGAGATCGTTGAGAATCCAGCTGACCGGGTGGTTGTCGAGAATCAGATCGCGCAGAGTGCCGCCGCCCAGCGCGGTGATGATGGCAATCACCAGCACGCCGAACAGGTCCATGGATTTACGACCGGCCATCAGCGCACCGGTAATGGCAAATACCGCAACGCCGAACAGGTCGGCGAGGTAGAAGAGTTCTGCCATGGCGTCCTCAGGACTCGACCGGGGTACGCATGGTGACGAATTCCTCGGCCGCCGTTGGGTGCACGCCGATGGTTTCGTCGAACATCCGCTTGGTTGCCCCGGCTTTCAGGGCAATGGCCAGGCCCTGGACGATTTCCCCCGCCTCCGGGCCGACCATATGGCAACCCAGCACCCGGTCGCTGTCGGCATCCACCACCAGCTTCATGAGGGTGCGCTCCTGGCAGTCGGTCAGCGTCAGCTTCATCGGCCGGAAACGGCTTTCGAAAACCACTACGCGGTGGCCCTCCTCCCTGGCCTGCTCCTCGCTCAAGCCTACGGTGCCGATATTCGGCAGACTGAACACCGCAGTGGGGATCATCTTGTAGTCGACCTTGCGGTACTCCTCGGGCTTGAACAGCCGCCGCGCCACGGCCATGCCTTCGGCCAGGGCAACCGGGGTCAGCTGCACCCGGCCGATCACATCGCCGATGGCCATGATCGAGGGTGCCGTGCTCTGGTACTGCTCGTCGACCTGGATATAGCCGCGCTCGTCCAGTTGTACCGCGGTGTTTTCCAGGCCGAGGTTATCCAGCATCGGCCGGCGGCCGGTGGCGTAGAACACGCAGTCGGTTGCCAGCTCGCGGCCATCCTTGAGCGTTGCCAGCAGGCTGCCATCGGCCTGCTTGTCGATGCGCGCGATATCGCTGTTGAACTGCAGGTCGAGGCCGCGCTTGCTCAGTTCTTCGCGCAGGTGCTGGCGCACCGCGCCATCGAAGCCGCGCAGGAACAGCTCGCCCCGGTAGAGCAAGGAGGTCTGCGCGCCCAGGCCGTTGAAGATCGAGGCGAACTCCACGGCGATGTAACCGCCGCCCACCACCAGCACGCGCTTGGGCAATTGCGGGAGGAAGAATGCCTGGTTCGAGTCGATGGCGTGCTCACGGCCAGGAATATCCGGGACATGGGGCCAGCCGCCGGTGGCGATAAGGATATGCTTGGCGCTGTAGCGCTTGCCGCCCAGTTCAACGCTGTGGCCATCGAGCAGGCGGGCGTGGCCTTCCAGCAGGGTCACCCCGCTATTGACCAGCAGGTTGCGATAGATACCGTTGAGGCGCTCGATTTCGCGGTTCTTGTTGGCGATCAGGGTCGGCCAGTCGAACTGCGCCTGATCCATAGACCAGCCAAAACCCTGGGCCTGCTCGAAGTCTTCGGCAAAGTGGGCACCGTACACCAGCAGCTTTTTCGGCACGCAGCCGACGTTGACACAGGTGCCGCCCAGGTAGCGGCTCTCGGCCACCGCCACGCGGGCACCATAGCCCGCAGCAAAGCGGGCCGCGCGTACGCCGCCGGAGCCGGCACCGATTACAAACAGGTCGAAGTCGTAGGTCATCACAAGCCTCCAGATCAGGCCGCAAGCATAACCCAATCACCCCGAGCGCCGCGCCCGGACTACGCTTGCAAAGTACCCTCAAGGAGCAGCCTTATGCGTCCGACCCTCACCCACCTGGCGTTGCACGTCCCCGATCTGGATGCCTGTGTGGCCTTCTACCGCGAGTTCTGCGGCATGGCGGTGATTCACCAGCGCGCCGGCAAGGGCTCGCGGATTGTCTGGATGGCCGAACCCGGCAAGGAGCACGAATTTATCTTTGTGATCATGCCCGGCGGGCAGGATCGCCAGTTGGCGGACGATGACTACAGCCACTTCGGCTTCGCCGTGGCCAGCCGCGAGCAGGTCGATGCCATTGCCGCCAAGGCTCAGGCTGCGGGTTGCCTGATCTGGGCCCCGCGTGACGAGCCCTACCCGGTCGGCTATTACTGCGGACTCCGTGACCCATCCGGTAACTATGTCGAGTTCAGCTATGGCCAGCCACTTGGCCCGGGCTCTGAGGCGATGCCGATTCCCTGACCGGCGCGGGCAAACGGTAAGCAAAAACGGCAAAGCCACCTCGCGGTGGCTTTGCCATTCATCTCACTTACAAGTCAAAGCGTCCGGCTTACCGCCTCAGTAGGCTTTGCCTGGTTTATAGAGGTTCTCGAAACAGAAGTTGGTGGCATCGATATAGCCTTCCGCACCGCCGCAGTCGAAACGTCGACCTTTGAACTTGTAGGCCATTACGCAACCATTCTGCGCCTGCTTCATCAAGGCATCGGTGATCTGGATTTCACCGCCCTTGCCGGGTTCGGTCTGCTCGATCAACTCGAAGATATCCGGCGTCAGGATATAGCGACCGATAATGGCCAGGTTCGAAGGCGCATCTTCAGGCTTGGGCTTCTCGACCATGCTGTTAACCCGGTAGATGTCTTCCCGGATCATTTCGCCAGAAATTACCCCGTACTTGTGGGTTTCTTCCGGCGGCACTTCCTGGATGGCCACGATCGAGCAACGGAACTGGTTATACAGTTTGACCATCTGGGTCAGCACGCCGTCGCCGTCCAGGTTCAGGCACAGGTCATCGGCCAGTACCACGGCAAAGGCTTCGTCGCCAATCAGAGGGCGGCCACAGAGAATGGCATGGCCCAGGCCTTTCATTTCGACCTGGCGAGTGTAGGAAAAGCTGCACTCGTCGATCAGACGCCGGATCCCGCTCAGGTATTTCTCCTTGTCGGTATCGCGGATCTGATGTTCGAGCTCGTAGCTGATATCGAAATGGTCTTCCAGGGCACGCTTGCCGCGCCCGGTGATCATGGCGATTTCCGTCAATCCGGCCTCCAGCGCCTCTTCGACGCCATACTGGATCAGCGGCTTGTTCACGATCGGCAGCATCTCCTTGGGCATGGCCTTGGTGGCCGGGAGAAAGCGTGTGCCGTAACCGGCGGCGGGGAACAAGCATTTCTTGATCATGAAAATCCTTTAAATAAACAGCGAAAAACCGCACAAGTCTATCAGGCTGCACTGACCTTACAATGACCAAGCCCCGGACGGCCAATGCCGCGGTAGAGAAAACCGAGCGCCGCGAGCTGTTTGCCATCGTAGATATTGCGCCCATCAAACAGCACCGGCATGCGCATCAGGCCGCGAATTCTGACGAAATCCGGCTGACGAAACTGCTTCCATTCGGTCACCAACACCAGGGCGTCGGCCCCCTCGACAGCGCCGTAAGGCGACTCGCTCAGGCGCAGCTGACCGCGCTCGACCTCCGCGCTATACCGCGCCGCCACGCCGGCCCTGGCAACCGGGTCGTAGGCCTGTACCCGCACCCCAGCGGCAAGCAGCGCATCCAGCAGAACCAGGCTGGGGGCCTCGCGCAGATCATCGGTGCCAGGCTTGAAAGCCAAGCCCCAAAGCGCCACAACCCGCCCTTGCCAGTAACCGGAAAAATGCTCACGCAATGCCTGGAACAACAACGTCTTCTGTAGCGCGTTACGAGCTTCGACTGCACGCAGGATGCCAGGTTCAATGCCTTCCTGCTCTGCAGTGCGGATCAACGCCCGCACATCCTTGGGGAAACAGGAGCCGCCATAACCGCAACCGGCGTAAATAAAATGCGTGCCGATGCGTTTGTCACTGCCTATGCCGCGGCGCACCTCCTCGATATCAACGTCCAGGCGTGCGCACAGGCTGGCCATTTCGTTGATAAAGGAAATCTTGGTGGCGAGAAAGGCATTGGCGGCGTACTTGCTGAACTCCCCGGCACGCAAGCTCATGCACAGCAGGCGTTCGTGGTTGCGCAAAAACGGCGCATACAGACGGCGCAGCACCTCAGCGGCCTGCGGCTCGTCGCAGCCGATGATGACCCGGTCCGGGCGCATAAAGTCATCGATGGCCGAGCCCTCCTTGAGGAACTCCGGGTTGCTGGCCACACTGACCTTGCACGACTGAGCGCGTTTACGCAGGCCATTGTTGATCCGCTGCGCGACCCGCTCCCCAGTACCCACCGGCACCGTGGATTTGTCGACCACGATACAACTGCGCTGCAGGCAGGCCCCCAAGGCATCGGCAACGGCGAGCACATGGGACAGATCCGCCGAACCATCCTCCCCGCTTGGCGTACCCACGGCGATAAAAACGATCTCCGCCTGGGCGACGCCCAGCGGCAGATGCTCGGTAAAGCTCAACTGGCCGTTGGCCAGATGGGCCCTGAGCATCGCTTCCAGCCCGGGCTCGTATATGGGCACCTGGCCATCAGACAGGCCGGCGACACGTGCGGCATCCTGCTCGACGCAGATCACCCGGTTACCCATTTCGGCAAAACAGACCGCCGACACCAGCCCGACATACCCGGCTCCGATCACGCAGATTCGCATCGCCACACCTCCAGATGAGTTGCAGCGATTGCAGCTAAAACAGGTGGCAGGCATATGACACTGACGCGACAGGGGCGTGACAGCGTGTTTAAGGCGAGGGAGTTGTAGCGAGGAAAGGTGGTGCCCCGAGCCGGAATCGAACCGGCAAGACCTTACGGTCGGCAGATTTTAAGTCTGCTGTGTTTACCAATTTCACCATCGGGGCGTTTGGCGCGTTGTCGCGTGTTGCCGTCAGCGGCTCAACTTGCGAGGTCTGGACTATATACAGCCCATGGGCGAGCCGCAAGCCGCGGACTTTAAAATGAAAAAGCCTCGTAAATCATGGATCTACGAGGCTTTTCTAATTGGAGGCTGAGGTCGGAATCGAACCGGCGTTCACGGATTTGCAATCCGGTGCATAACCACTCTGCTACTCAGCCTTGAAACTAAACGGGCCGTTTAGACGGCCCGTTAAAATTGGAGCGGGAAACGAGACTCGAACTCGCGACCCCGACCTTGGCAAGGTCGTGCTCTACCAACTGAGCTATTCCCGCTTGTCGTGCTGACGGCCGCCATTCTATAGCTTCGGAACGCCGCGTCAACCCCTTGATTCAAAAAACTTATTTCTTTTCAGCAACTGGGCTGAGGTGCGGCCAGGCCGCCATCAGGTACTGCACCATCGACCACAGGGTCAGCACGGCGGAGATCACCAAAAGCACATAGCCCAGAATCACCCAGGCGGTAAATGTCGGCGGGTTGGCCAGCAGGACGATCAGCGCAACCATCTGCGCCGCGGTTTTCCATTTGGCCAGATTGGAGACGGCGACATGGGCCCGAGCACCCAGTTCGGCCATCCACTCGCGCAAGGCCGATACCACGATTTCGCGGCCGATAATGATCACCGCCGGCAGGGTCAGCCAGAGGTTGGTGTGTTCCGCCACCAGCAGCACCAGGGCCACAGCCACCATCAGTTTATCGGCCACCGGGTCGAGAAAGGCCCCGAATGGTGTGCTCTGCTCAAGCCGGCGCGCCAGATAGCCGTCCAGCCAATCGGTTGCGGCGGCGCAGGCGAATACACCGCTGGCCGCCCAATAGCTCCAACTGAAGGGCAGATAGAACAGCAGAATGAAGCAGGGAATCAGCAGAACGCGGAGCACGGTTAGCAGGTTGGGGATATTCATCGGCACAACTAGGCTGCAAAGTGAGCAGGCATTCTACTCGCTGTGCAGTGCGGCATAAATCAGCTCTGCAAGCTTTTTACTGATACCCGGCGCTTTGGCGATTTCTTCGCTGCTGGCGCGGGACAGTTCCTGCAGGCCGCCAAAGTGATTGAGCAGCTCACGGCGGCGCTTTGGCCCGACCCCGGCAACCTCTTCCAGGCTGGATGTACGGCGCGCCTTGCCGCGTCGAGCGCGGTGGCCGGTAATGGCAAAACGGTGCGACTCGTCGCGAATCTGCTGAATCAGGTGCAGCGCCGGAGAATTGCCCGGCAGGGTGAATTCATGGGCGGCGTCATTCAGATAGAGGGTTTCCAGCCCCGGCTTGCGGGTGGTGCCCTTGGCCACACCGAGCAGAATCAGCTCGGGCACCGCCAGTTCTTCGAGCACCGTGCGGGCCATGGCCAGCTGGCCCTTGCCGCCGTCGACCAGGAGGATATCGGGCAACTTGCCTTCGCCCTCCTTGACCTTGCTGAAGCGCCGGGTCAGGGCCTGGTGCATGGCGGCGTAGTCGTCGCCCGCCGTCACGCCTTCGATGTTGTAGCGGCGGTAATCGGATTTCAGCGGGCCTTCAGGGCCAAACACCACGCAGGAGGCCACCGTGGCTTCACCGCTGGAGTGGCTGATATCGAAACATTCCAGGCGCTGCGGCACTTCATCCATAGCCAGGGCCTCGGCCAGCGCCTCGAAGCGTGCGGCAACGTGCTGGCGATCGGCCAGGCGCGCGCCCAGGGCTTGCTCTGCATTGGTCACCGCCAACTGCTGCCAGCGCGCCCGGGTACCGCGCACGCGATAGCTGATACTCAACTGACGCCCACGCATCTCCTCGATGGCGGCGATCAGGGTGGGGAAATCTTCGTGCTGGGCATTGACGATCAGCTCGCTAGGCAGGTCGCGCTCCTGACTGCCCAGGTAATACTGGGCGAGAAAGGCCAGTAGCACGTCACTGCCCTCCTCCTCGATCGCCACCTGGGGAAAGAAATTCTTGCTGCCCAGCACCCGCCCGCCACGCACGCTGATCAGGTGCACGCAGGCACCACCCGGGTTGACCATGGCGGCGACCACATCCACGTCGCCCGTGCCGCCTTCCATGCTCTGCTGATCCTGCACCCGGCGCAGCAAGGAAATCTGGTCGCGCAGCTCGGCGGCGCGTTCGAAATCCAGCTCAGAGGCGGCCTTTTGCATACTGCTGGACAGCTCATCGCTAAGGGCATTGCTGCGGCCTTCGAGGAACATCACCGAATGGCGCACATCCTCGGCGTACTCCTCAGGCGTCACCAGATCGACACAGGGGCCCTTGCAGCGCTTGATCTGGTACTGCAGGCAAGGCCGGGTGCGGTTCTTGAAGAAACTGTCTTCGCACTGACGCACGAGAAAGGCCTTCTGCAGCAGGTTGAGGCTTTCGCGGATCGCCCCGGCACTGGGATAGGGACCGAAATAGCGGCCTTTCGGCTTCTTCGCCCCGCGATGGATGCTCAGGCGCGGGTAATCACCATCCGAGAGAAACACATAGGGATAGGACTTATCGTCGCGCAGCAGGATGTTGTAGGGCGGCCGCCATTCCTTGATCAGCGTCTGCTCAAGCAGCAGCGCCTCGGTTTCGTTGGCGGTGATGGTGGTTTCGACCTGAGCGATCTTGCCCACCAGGGCGGCGGTCTTGGGGGCCAGACCGGTCTTGCGGAAGTAGCTGGCCAGGCGCTTTTTCAGGTTTTTGGCTTTGCCAACATAGAGCAGCCTGGCATCCACATCGAACATGCGGTAGACGCCGGGGCGGCCACTGCAGGTGGCGAGAAAAGCGCTTGAGTCGAAAGCAGCGCCGGTTTCAGCTGCCGGCATCGATCATGCCATGGCGCACCGCCAACAATGCCAACTCCACATCACTGGTAATCGACAGCTTCTCGAAGATGCGGTAGCGGTAGGTGTTCACGGTTTTCGGCGACAGGCACAGCTTGTCCGAGATGCTCTGCACCTTCTGGCAGCCGGCGATCATCAGAGCGATCTGGATCTCGCGCTCGGACAGCAAGTCGAATGGCGAATTGTTGTTCTGCGGCTGAAACGACTTGAGCGCCAACTGCTGAGCAATCTGCGGACTGATATAGCGCTGGCCGCTGAACACCATGCGGATGGCCTGGACCATTTCTTCCAGCGCTGCGCCCTTGGTCAGGTAGCCGGCGGCACCGGCCTGCAGCAGACGGGTAGGAAAAGGATCTTCTTCACACACGGTCACGGCCACGACCTTGAGGTCGGGGTGGCTGCGGATCAGTTTGCGGGTGGCTTCGAGACCGCCGATGCCGGGCATCTTGATGTCCATCAGGACGACATCGGGCTTCAGTTCGCGGGCCTTGTGCAGGGACTCTTCACCAGACTCGGCCTGACCTACAACCAGCAGGCCTTCAATGTCGGCAAGCATACGCGTGATGCCTGTGCGAACCAGGTCGTGGTCATCGACTACTAGCACCCTAATCAAGCGACACCCCATTGTGCGTCAGGCCACCCAGACAGCGACCTTGTTGAAATGCTGATCAAATCAGATTTGCGTTGTTTGACCAAGCTTGGCGCATGACCGTCAAAAAGCAAACGCCAAAATACGCTTGCATGACAACCAGAGGAATATGGCGGAAGCGGTGAGATTCGAACTCACGGAAGAGTTTCCCCTTCGACGGTTTTCAAGACCGTTGCATTCAACCGCTCTGCCACGCTTCCGGCGTTAGTGCGGGCGGCAATCTTACCGGAACGCAACACACTGTCAAACTCTGCGTCTTGGCAGCTTGTGTGGCTCTGTTATGATCCCGTTCGACCTTGGTCACGGAACCATCTAGCCTCTACAGGAGTGTCGCCATGAACGATCACAATTATGCCCTCGACCATACGCAGGTCGAGCAGCAAGAAGTCAGCCGCGTCCTGCGCAACACTTACGGCTTGCTGGCCATCACCTTGGCTTTCAGCGGTCTGGTTGCCTTTATGGCGCAGCGCGCCAACGTGCCTTATCCGAATATCTTTGTGGTGCTGATCGGCTTCTACGGCCTGTTCTTCCTCACCGCCAAACTGCGCAACTCGCCCTGGGGCCTGGTTTCCACCCTCGCCCTGACCGGCTTTATGGGTTACACCCTGGGCCCGATTCTCAATCGTTACCTGGGCATGGCCAACGGTGCTGAAGTTGTCAGCTCGGCGTTCACCATGACCGCCCTGGTGTTCTGTGGCCTGTCGGCCTATGTACTGACCACCCGCAAGGACATGAGCTTTCTCAGTGGCTTTATCACTGCCGGCTTCTTCGTTCTGATCGGTGCCATGCTGGCCGGCTTCTTCTTCGAGATCAGCGGCCTGCAACTGGCGATCAGCGCCGGCTTCGTGCTGTTTTCCTCGGCCTGTATCCTGTTCCAGACCAGCGCGATCATTCACGGCGGCGAGCGCAACTACATCATGGCGACCATCAGCCTGTATGTATCCATCTACAACCTGTTTGTCAGCCTGCTGCAGATCTTCGGCATTATGGGCGGCGACGATTGATCGCTTAATCCGTAAATAAAGAAAGGCCGCTTAACTAAGCGGCCTTTCTTATTGCGCGTGTTTTATTGCAGGTGGACTTAGTTGCGCGCCTGTTCCCAGGATTTCAGCAGTTCGTTGTAGTTGATGGTTTCGCCTTTAGGCTTCTCGTTAGCCAGTTTCGGCTTGGGTGCACCAGGCTGATCCAGCCAGTACTGCGGGTCTTTCGCCTCATTCAGCTTGGGACCGCACTCGCCGAGTACACCGGCACGCTCCAGACGACCGAGCATAGTGTCCTGAGCAGCGGCCAGGCCATCCAGCGCCTCTTGCGGGGTTTTGTCGCCACTGGCCGCTTCAGCAATAAACTGCCACCACAGCTGGGCCAGACGCGGGTAGTCCGGCACGTTGGTGCCGGTGGGCGTCCACTGCACCCGCGCAGGGCTGCGGTAGAACTCCACCAGACCGCCGAGCTTCGGCGCGGCGTCGGTCATGGCCTGCGAGTTGATATCCGACTCGCGAATCGGCGTCAGGCCAACCAGGGTTTTTTTCAGCGACACGGTCTTGGAGGTGACGAACTGGGCATACAGCCAGGCCGCCAGGCGCTGCTTGTCCGGGGTGGACTTGAGGAAGGTCCAGGAACCGGCGTCCTGATAACCCAGCTTCATGCCCTCCTCCCAGTACGGCCCCTTGGGCGACGGTGCCATGCGCCACTTCGGCGTGCCGTCTTCATTAACCACCGGCAGGCCCGGCTTGGTCATGTCGGCGGTAAAGGCGGTGTACCAGAAGATCTGCTGGGCGATGCTGCCCTGAGCCGGCACTGGGCCGGATTCGGAGAAGGTCATGCCCTGGGCTTCCGGCGGCGCGTATTGACGCATCCAGTCGACGTACTTGGTGGTGGCATAGACCGCCGCCGGGCCATTGGTGTCGCCGCCGCGGGCAACGCTGGAGCCCACCGGGCGGCAACCGTCTACGCGAATGCCCCACTCGTCCACCGGCAGGCCGTTGGGCAGGCCCTTGTCGCCGCCACCGGCCATGGAGAACCAGGCATCGGTGAAGCGCCAGCCCAGGGACGGGTCTTTCTTGCCGTAGTCCATATGGCCATAGACGCGCTGGCCATCGATTTCCTTGACCTTCTCGGAGAAGAATTCGGCGATATCTTCATAGGCCGACCAGTTGACCGGCACGCCCAGCTCGTAGCCATAGATTTCCTTGAACTTGGCCTTGAGTTCCGGCCGCTCGAACCAGTCGGCGCGGAACCAGTAGAGGTTGGCGAACTGCTGGTCGGGCAGCTGATAAAGCTTGCCATCCGGCCCGGTGGTAAAGGACAGGCCGATAAAGTCGTCCAGGTCCAGGGTCGGCGAGGTGAAATCCTTGCCGTCGCCGGCCATCATATCGGTCAACGACACGGCCTTGCCGTAACGGAAGTGGGTGCCGATCAGGTCGGAGTCGTTGATATAACCGTCGTAGATGTTCTTGTCCGACTGCATCTGGGTCTGCAGTTTTTCCACCACATCGCCTTCCTGCATCAGGTCATGCTTGAGCTTGATCCCGGTGATTTCGCTGAAGGCCTTGGCCAGTACCTTGGACTCGTATTCGTGGGTGGCGATGGTTTCCGAGGCAACGCTGATTTCCATGCCACGGAATGGCTCCGCCGCCTTGATAAACCACTGCAGCTCGGCAAGCTGTTGCTCGGCGGTCAGGGTCGAAGGGCTGAACTCGTCGGCAATCCACTTCTTGGCGGCCTCCTCGTAGGCATCGGCCCAGGCTACGCCGCTTAATCCAGACAATGTCAGCAGGGCAGCCAACGCCATGCTATGTCGCGTTTTGTTGTTATTGTCGAACATAGAGACCTCCATCTCGGGGTTTGGGATGAGGCAAGCGGGTCTTGGCCGCGCCCAACCAGCGGGCGCGCCCAGGGCAGCCCGGCTTAACCCCAGCGCATCACTGCAAACAGCCAGAACACGGACAGCGACGTGGCTATCCAGATACTCCAATCGGTCGTGCCCACCACCAGCAGGTGCAGGTAAGCGCTTCCCAGCAGACCGATAAACAACCGATCACCACGGGTGGTGCTGATCGGCAAGAAGCCTTTGCGCTCGACACAGGGCGAACGCAGTTCCCACACCGTCATGCCCGCGAGAATCGCGGCGATGCCGCCGAAAAACAGCGCAGTGGGCAGAGTCCAGGCCATCCAATCCATCGTTTTTCTCCTTATACCCGGCCCAGGGCAAAGCCCTTGGCCACGTGGTTACGGACAAACCAGATCACCAGCATGCCCGGCAGGATGGTCAACACCCCCGCCGCCGCCAGCACACCCCAGTCGATACCCGAGGCCGAGACGGTGCGGGTCATCACCGCGGCGATGGGCTTGGCGTCCACCGAGGTCAGCGTGCGCGCCAGGAGCAGCTCGACCCAGGAAAACATAAAGCAGAAGAACGCGGTGACGCCGATGCCCGAACCGATCAGCGGGATAAAGATCTTCACGAAGAATTTCGGGAAGCTGTAGCCGTCGATATAGGCGGTTTCGTCGATCTCCTTCGGCACCCCGGACATAAAACCTTCGAGAATCCACACCGCCAGCGGCACGTTGAACAGGCAGTGAGCCAGAGCCACGGCAATATGGGTATCGAACAGGCCAATCGAGGAATACAGCTGGAAGAACGGCAGCAGGAACACCGCCGGCGGTGCCATACGGTTGGTCAGCAGCCAGAAGAACAGGTGCTTGTCGCCGAGAAAGCGGTAGCGCGAGAAGGCGTAAGCCGCCGGCAGCGCCACGCTCAGGGAAATCACCGTATTGAGGCTGACGTAATACAGCGAGTTGAGGTAGCCCTCGTACCAGCTGGGATCGGTGAAGATCACCCTGTAGTTGGCCAGGGTGAAGTCATGGGGCCAGAGACTCAGGCCACCGAGGATTTCGCTGTTGCTCTTGAACGACATGTTCAGCAGCCAGTAGATCGGCACCAGCAGGAACAGGATATAGAGCCCCAGCACCACTTGTTTGCGTAGGTTCATGGTCGGCCTCAGCGGTTCTTATCGTTGTGGGTCATGGCGGTGTAGAACAGCCAGGACACCAGCAGGATGATCAGGAAATACACCAGGGAGAACGCCGCCGCCGGCCCCAGGTCGAACTGGCCGATGGCCATCTGGGTCAGGGTCTGACTGAGGAAGGTAGTGGCGTTACCCGGCCCGCCGCCGGTGAGCACAAAGGGCTCGGTGTAGATCATGAAGCTGTCCATAAAACGCAGCATCACCGCGATCAACAGCACGCTTTTCAGCTTGGGCAGCTGGATATGGCGGAACACCGCCCAGCTTGACGCACGGTCGATACGCGCCGCCTGGTAATACACATCGGGAATCGCCCGCAGCCCGGAATAGCACAGCAGCGCCACCAGCGAAGTCCAGTGCCAGACGTCCATGATCAGCACCGTGACCCAGGCGTCCCCCGTATCGGAGGCATAGTTGTAGGCGATGCCGAGTTTGTTCAGCGTCCAGCCCATCAGGCCGATATCGGCGCGGCCGAAGATCTGCCAGATGGTGCCGACCACGTTCCATGGAATCAGCAGCGGGATGGCCAGCACGATCAGCACCAGCGAGGCCATGCGTCCCTTGGTCGGCATGCACAGGGCGATGGCGATGCCCAAGGGAATCTCGATCAGCAGCACACAGGCGGAAAAGATGAACTGGCGCAGCAGCGAATCGTGCAGGCGGGTGTCCTGCAGCACCTGCTTGTACCAGTCGACACCGACGAAATAGCGTGTGGAGTGGTCGAAGATGTCCTGCACCGAGTAGTTGACCACCGTCATCATCGGCACGATGGCGCTGAACGCCACCAGCAGAAACACCGGCAGCACCAGCCACCAGGCCTTGTTGTTCTGCACCTTCATGGCTGCACCTCCAGCGCTTGGGTCTCGACCAGAAAGTCGTCGGCGTAGAGCATCAGCCACTGCGCCGGAAAGCTCAGGTAGACGCGCTGCTGCGGCACCGGCTGGTCCTCCTGCAGGCGCACCTTGAGCAGTTGGCCATCGAGTTTCAGGCTGAGAATCTTGTAGGTACCCAGGTCCTCCAGGTGCACCACCTCGCCGCACAGGGCATCGTCGTTGGGGCCATCCCAGATATGCACGAACTCCGGGCGGATACCGACTTTCAGTTTGGCCCCAGGCAGCTCGGCAATACGCCGATTGAGCGCCGGCGACAGCGGCAGCACGGTGTTGTTGAACCGCACCCCATCCGCGCAGGGTTGCACCTCGATCAGGTTCATTCCCGGGCTGCCGATAAAGTAGCCGACGAAGGTGTGGCTGGGTCGCTCGAACAGCTCGCGCGGGGTGCCGAACTGGACGATCTGGCCGCCGTACATCACCGCGATCTTGTCGGCGAAGGTCGAGGCCTCCAACTGGTCGTGGGTGACGTAGACCATGGTGATATTGAACTGCTCGTGGATCTGCTTGAGCTTGCGCCGCAGTTTCCATTTCAGGTGGGGGTCGATCACCGTCAGCGGCTCATCGAACAGAATCGCCGAGACATCATCGCGCACCAGGCCGCGGCCCATGGAGACCTTCTGCTTCTCGTCGGCGGTCAGGTTGCGCGCCCGTTTGTGCAGCAGCGGGTGCAGCTCCAGCACCTCGGCGATTTCGTTGACCTTGGCCAGCACCTTCGCTTCGTTCATGCCCTGGTTGCGCAGCGGAAAGGCCAGGTTATCGAACACCGTCATGGTGTCGTAGACCACCGGAAACTGAAAAACCTGGGCGATATTGCGCTGCTCGGGATGCAGCTGATTAACCACCTTGCCGTCGAACTGCACCTCGCCATGGGAGGGACTGAGCAGCCCGGAAATGATATTGAGCAGGGTCGACTTGCCGCAGCCGGATGGTCCCAGCAGCGCATAGGCACCGCCCTGCTGCCAGATGTGATTCATCTCGCGGATGGCGTAATCGGCCGGGCCCTTGGGGTCGCGGCTATAGCTGTGGGCCAGGTTGTGCAGACGGATCTCGGCCATCAGGCGGTCCTCCCTAAACGGCGGCTGGGGGCCTGAATCAGCTGCCCGTCGGCAGCGAAGACAAACAGCTTGTGGGTGGGGATATAGATAAGGATCGGCGTATCCACGTCGTACTCATGCACCCCGGGCAGGTGCAGCACCAGCACGAACTGCTCGTTGCGCACATGCAGAAAGGTCTCCGACCCACTGATTTCGGCCAGCTCGACGGTCACCGCTAGCTCCAGATCGTCGTCGTTGGAGGGCACCAGGCCGATATGGCTGGGGCGCACGCCGAAGCGATATTCGCCCTCGGCGATGTCTTGCAGATCCGGGTTGAGGGGGAAATGCACGGTATCGGCGAAACTCACTTCGGTACCGCTGATGCGCCCCGGCATCAGGTTGATCGCCGGCTCCGAGAACAGCTCGGCGGCCAGCACCTGCTGCGGGCGGTGATAGACCTCGGCGGTCTTGCCACTCTGCACCACCCGCCCTTCGTGCAGGATGGTGGTGGTGCCGCCCAGGGCCAGGGCCTCGTTGGGTTCAGTGGTGGCATAGATGGCGATGGTGTGGCGGGCCTCGAACAGCTCGCGCATCTCCTGGCGCAGCTCTTCGCGCAACTTGTAGTCGAGGTTGACCAGGGGCTCGTCGAACAGGATCAGCGAGGCATCCTTGACCAGGGCCCGGGCCATGGCGGTGCGCTGCTGCTGACCGCCGGACAGCTCCAGCGGGTAACGCGCCAGCAGGCCCTCGATACGCAGCATCTTCGCCGTGGCGTGGACCTTTTCCAGTATCTCGGCCTTGCTCACCCCGGCCTGGCGCAGCGGCGAGGCGATGTTCTCGAAGACCGTCAGGGTCGGGTAATTGATGAACTGCTGGTAGACCATCGACACGTTGCGCTGGCGCACCGAGACATGGGTCATGTCCGCGCCATTCATCAGGATGCGCCCGCTGCTGGGTTTGTCCAGGCCGGCCATCAAGCGCATCAGGCTGGTCTTGCCGGACAGGGTGCGGCCCAGCAACACGTTGAAGGAACCGGGCTCGAAGCTCAGGCAGGCATCGTCGATATGCAGCTGGTTATCGACGATACGCGTGACATGCTCCAGGGTAAGTGACATGGGCCGTCCTTTTTCTTGTTATCTCCATCTAACAAGGCGAGTTCCGTGCCAAACCCTGAAATAAAAACCCAACCCATTGATTTACAAGAAACTAACGCGAGCACCTGAACAGCTTCTGCAAAGCGATTGAACAACCTTGAACAATGCACTGTGAACAGTTGAACAGTCGCGGCGTTGACATTGAACAGTCATAGGCGACACTGAGTCGACTTCGGCGCAGACCGAAACCCATAACAACAAGAACCACCCCGAGACCCTTGTGATGGCTGAAGCTGCCGCTGCCCTGCCCCACGACCGCATCATCCAGGACTCCTGGTCGCGCTGCCGCGACTTCGGCCTGACCCACCAGAGCACGCCCATTTTCAGCCGCCCCAGTCCCGGCGAAGTGTCGGCCCTGCTCGACAGCCAGCACGCTCTGGTGCAGACCACCCATAAGGAAGTGCTGCCCTACTACGGCAATATCCTGGCCAATTCCAACTGCCTGATCATGCTCGCCGACCATCAGGGCCAGGTACTGCAATCCTGGGGCGACCAACGCTTTATCGAACCCAGTCGCGCCCCCGGTTTCGTCGCCGGGGCCAGCTGGCTGGAGCGTTACACCGGCACCAATGCCATCGGCACCGCCCTGAGCTGCGGCCAGGCGGTGCATATCCAGCACGATGAACACTTCCTCAAAGCCAACCGCTTTATGACCGGTTCGGCCTCGCCGATCTTTGACGAACAACGGCAAATGATCGCGGTGCTGGATGTCTCCAGCGACAGCTACCTGCCGCCGGCCCACACCCTGGGCATGGTCAAGATGATGAGCCAGTCAGTGGAGAACCGGCTGATTCTCAACCTGTTCCAGCAGCGCTACTTTCAGCTCAGCTTCAACACCAGCCTGGACAACCTCGACAGCCCCTGGGCCGGGTTGCTGGTCTTCGACGACCAGGGCCAGGTGGTGTCGGCCAACCGCCGCGCCGACAGCCTGCTGGGTGTGGGCCTGACGCGGGTGAATATCGAGAGCCTGTTCGATGTGCCGCTGCGCCAGCTGCTCAACCAGCCCGAAAGCCAGCCGTTCAACCTGCGCGCCGGCGGCCGCTTCCGCTTCCATGCCCAGGTCAAACGCCCGCAACAGCCCGCCCCGATCCAGGCCCGCGATTTCCGCCCAGCTGCCGAAGCTGAGCCGCCGGCCCAGAGCAACGGCTTTACCCTGGCCTCGATCAACCTCGGCGACCCGCGGGTGGACAAGGCCATACGCCAGGCCGAGCGCCTGCTGGAAAAGGACATCCCGATCCTGGTGCACGGCGAAACCGGGGTGGGCAAGGAAGTGTTCGTCAAGGCCCTGCACCAGTCCAGCTCGCGGGCCAAACAGGCGCTGATCGCAGTCAACTGTGCGGCCATCCCCGCCGAACTGGTGGAATCCGAACTGTTCGGCTACGAGAAAGGAGCCTTTACCGGGGCCAGCCAGAAAGGCAGCATCGGCCTGATCCGCAAGGCCCATAAAGGCACGCTGTTTCTCGATGAAGTGGGCGATATGCCGTTGCGCGTACAGGCGCGCCTGCTGCGCGTACTGCAGGAACGCTGCGTGCAACCCCTGGGCAGCAGCGAGCTGTATCCGGTGGATATCCGCCTAGTTTCGGCGACCAATCGTCCGCTGCGCCAGGATGTGGAGGCCGGACTGTTTCGCCAGGATCTGTACTACCGCATCAGCGGCCTCAATCTGGAACTGCCACCGCTGCGCCAGCGCACGGACAAGGCCGCTCTGGTCCAGCGTATCTGGGATTACCACCGCGAACCGCAGCAATGGGCCGGGCTCAGCCCGGAGGTCATGGCCCTGTTCGAGCGCCACCCCTGGCCGGGTAACCTGCGCCAGTTGAGCAGCGTGCTGCAGATCGCCCTGGCCATGGCCGACGAACAGCCGATCCGCCCTGAGCATCTGCCGGATGATTTCTTTGCCGATCTGCAGCCGTTGCCTGCAACCTCAACCGTCACACCCCATGCGCCGCAGAATCTGGGAACGCCATGCGAAAGCGACCTGCTCAGTCAGTACCAAGCCTGCGGCGGCAACATCTCCCTCCTGGCGCGCAGCCTCGGGGTCAGTCGCAATACGCTGTACAAGCGGCTGAAGGAGAATGGTCTGAAGCTCTAGCTCGCTGAGGTTTGCTGAAAATCACACAACGGCTTCAGCGGCCCGTTACCAATAGCAGGGTGTCGAGAGTCTTGCTACGAACCTGTATGGACTTATAAGCGCCATATAGGGTCAAAGCTCCTACCTGCCCATTCGCCGATTCCCAATCCAGCACCATGCCCCTACACTCGCCTGCCTCGCACGCCCTTGCTCCGCGTCCTTTAAGCCCCTTAGCCAACACAAGAGCATGCCCGATGCGTTGTTCCGCCTATGCGTCAGCCTTCCTTTCACCTCTGCGACAACTGCACAACTGGGCTGCCTTACTGCTGGCGCTGGTCTTGTTGAGCGCCTGCGCCAGCGCGCCGTCGCCGCAACCGCGGCCCGAGGTCGAGCCGATACGTTTCCTCCTGAGCTTCGATGACGGCCCCAGCGCGAGCCTGGGAGTCAATCCAACCCGGCAGATTCTCGATGCGCTGGACGACAACCCGATCCAGCCGGGGATCAAGGCGCTGTTCTTCGTTCAGACCCGCGCCATGGCAGCCGGCGGCAGCCTTCAGGGCCAGGCACTGTTGCGCCGCCAGCAGCGCGATGGTCACCTGCTGGGCTTTCACACCGCCACTCCCGGGCATGCCAACCACCGCTTCCTCAGCCCCGCCGAACTGGAGCAATCGCTGAAAGATGGCGTAGCCGACCTCTCCGCCATCAGCGGAGCCGCGCCGCGTCTGGTACGCCCGCCTTTCTGGAACTACGACGAGCGCACCTTCGCCGCCTACCAGGCCCATGGTCTGCGCCTGCTACTGACCGACCTGAGCGCCAACGACGGCAAGACCTGGGGCATCAACGGCAGCCTGCGCCGGCGCAGCAATCTGCGCGAACAACTGGCGCGGGCCGCCGAGCAGATCCATGCCGGGGCCCTGCCCGTGGTGGACGGGGTGATTCCGCTGGTGGTGACCTTCCACGACCTCAATCCCTACACCGCACGGCATATGCGCGAATACCTGCAGATCCTCCTGGATGTCGCCGAGGATGTCGGCCTTGCCACAGACGCCAAGCCCTTCTACGACCAGCGCGCGCGTCTCGAACGCGCCGCCCTCAGGCGCGCCCTGGGTGACCCGCTGCAATACGCACGCCTGCCGGGGGTGTGGAACTGGTTATGGAACTGAGCCCGGACATAACCCGCTCTCGATCAGGCGCAGATACTCCGGACGCTGCGACAGGTCGTTGTGCCCCGCCGCTGGAATAACCGCGAGCCGCGCCACCCCGGGCTGAAAGTGGCCGTACAGGGCATCGCTACTGGCACGGGGAATCACCTTATCCTCGGCGGCCAGGATCAACAGCGTGGGCACCTCGATCTGCCGGGCGTACTTCCAGGACTCGAACTTGTCCCTGAGCAGCCATTGCACCGGGACATAGGGAAACTGCTGCCGGGCCAGCGCCTCGATACTCTCATAGGGGGTGATCAGCACCAGGCCCGCCGCCGGGCGCTGGCTGGCGAGCCGCACCGCCACGCCCGAACCCAGGCTACGCCCCACCAGCACGGTGCAGGGATGTTCAGCGTGGACCCGGTCGAACAGGGCCTGGGCATCAGCCTGAATCGCCGCCTCGGAGGGCGAGCCGGCGCTGCCGCCATAGCCGCGGTAGTGCAGCAGGTAGAGCGCATGGTCGGCAAAGGCTTGGGCGAATTGCGCCAGATTAAGCGAGACATCCTCGGCGTTGCCGCCAAAGTAGATCAGCGCCTTGCGGCCTGGCAGCGGCCGGGTGGAAACCAGCACCTCGGCCTCTGCCGTGGGTAACCGCAGCAGCAGCGCGGGATCGTCCACGGCGCGGGGCTGGGGAAAGTAGATCAACGAGCGCTGAAACAGCAGCAAGGCCAGACAGAGCAGCAGATACAAGGCGGCGGCCCAGGCGAGAAAGACCAACAGACGGCGCGTCGGACGACTGAATTGCACTGCCCCTCCCTGAACCTATTTGTTGCCGAACCACAGACTAGCGCAGCCCCGGCATGCCGAACCAAGTTCACCCTCTAGCAGCTAGCTAATCAAGGCCAGAAAAAATGCCGCTCACCAGAGCGGTGAGCGGCATTTCTGTACAGCTGTAGCCGTCGCTAGCAGCCAGCGGCCTACTCGGCCAGACGCCAGGTGGTGCCACCCTTGCCGTCTTCCAGTACCACGCCCATGGCGCTGAGCTGATCGCGGATGCGATCACTTTCTGCCCAGTTCTTCTCGGCGCGGGCCTGCAGACGTGCGGCGATCAGCGCCTCAACCTCAGCAGCATCGACCTTGCCAGCAGCGCCCGCCTGAAGGAACGCCTCAGGCTCAAGCTGCAGCACGCCCAGCACCCCAGCCAGCTCCTTCAAGCGCGCCGCCAGGCCGGCAGCGGCCTGTAGATCAGTGTCGCACAGGCGGTTGATCTCACGGGCCAGCTCGAACAACACGGCGCAGGCTTCCGGCGAGTTGAAGTCATCATCCATGGCCGCGGCAAAGCGCTCGACAAAGGCCTCGCCACCCGCCGGTGCGGCTGCAGGCAGGCCCTTGAGCGCGTTATAGAAGCGCTCAAGGGCACCCTTGGCTTCGCGCAGGCTGTCTTCGGAGTAGTTGATCGGACTGCGGTAGTGGCTGGACACCAGCAGGTAGCGCACCACTTCCGGGTGATACTTTTCCAGCACCTCACGAATGGTGAAGAAGTTGCCCAGACTCTTGGACATCTTCTCGCCATCCACGCGCACCGAGCCGGCGTGCATCCAGGCGTTGGCGTAGAGCTTGCCGGTAGCGGCCTCGCTCTGGGCGATTTCGTTTTCGTGGTGCGGGAACACCAGGTCCGGGCCACCGCCATGAATGTCGAAGGTCTCGCCCAGGCAGCAGGTCGACATCACCGAGCACTCGATATGCCAGCCCGGACGGCCCGCCCCCCAGGGCGACTCCCAGCTCGGCTCGCCCGGTTTGACGCCCTTCCACAGGACGAAATCCAGCGGGTCCTGCTTGGCCTCGTCGACCTCGATACGCGCGCCGATCTTCAGGTCTTCGATCTTCTTGCGCGACAGCTTGCCGTAGCCGACGAACTTGCCGACGCGGTAGTACACGTCACCATTGCCGGGGGCGTAGGCAAAACCCTTATCGATCAGGGTCTGGATCATCTGGTGCATACCGGCGATATGCCCGGTGGCACGGGGCTCCTGATCCGGACGCAGGACATTGAGGCGCGCCTCGTCTTCATGCATGGCTTTGATCATGCGTTCGACCAGAGCCTCGAACGGCTCACCGTTTTCATTGGCACGCTTGATGATCTTGTCGTCGATGTCGGTGATATTGCGCACGTAGGTCACTTCATAGCCGCGATGGCGCAGCCAGCGAGTCACCACATCGAACGCCACCATCACCCGCGCATGACCGATATGACAGAAGTCGTAAACCGTCATGCCACACACATACATGCGCACCTGGTTACCCACCAGCGGTTTGAAGACATCTTTGCTTTTGGTCAGCGTGTTGTAGATCGAGAGCATCGGGGTTCCTTGGAAAACCACGGGCCAGCGTACTGGCCCGGTCTATGACGCGTTCGGCTTGATTAAGCCCAGGAATCGCGCAGCGTTACGGTACGGTTAAAGACGGGCGCACCCGGCTTGCTGTCCTTGATATCGGCGCAGAAGTAGCCTTCGCGCTCGAACTGGAAGCGCTCTTCAGGCAGCGCCTCAGCCAGGGATGGCTCGGCGCGACAGCCCTTGAGCACCACCAGCGAATCCGGGTTGATATTGTCGAGGAAGCTGCCGCCGTCCTCGTCCTTTTCCGGGTTGGCGGAGCGGAACAGGCGGTCGTACAGGCGCACTTCGCACTCGACGCTTTCAGCCGCTGGCACCCAGTGGATCACGCCCTTGACCTTGCGGCCCTCGGGGTTCTTGCCCAGGGTGTTTTCGTCGTAGCTGCAGCGCAGTTCGACGATATTGCCCTCGGCATCCTTGATCGCCTCGTCGGCGCGAATCACGTAGCTGCCGCGCAGGCGCGCTTCACCACCAGGGATCAGGCGCTTGAAGCCGGCCGGTGGGACTTCTTCGAAGTCGCTGGCGTCGATATAGATCTCGCGGCTGAACGGCAGCACCCGTACGCCCATCTCCTGTTTCGGGTGGCGCGGCAGCTCCAGATTCTCTTTCTTCCCTTCCGGGTAATTGGTGATCACCACTTTCAGCGGCTTGAGCACGCACATGGCGCGAGCGGCGTTGGCGTCCAGGTCCTCGCGGATGGCGAACTCGAGCATGCCGATATCCACCACGCCTCCGGCGCGATTGACGCCGATCATGTCGCAGAAGGTACGGATCGACGCAGGCGTGTAACCACGGCGACGGAAGCCCGACAGGGTCGACATACGCGGGTCGTCCCAACCATTGACGTGCTTCTCGTCAACCAGCTGCTTGAGCTTGCGCTTGCTGGTGATGGTGTAGTTCAGATTGAGGCGGGCGAATTCGTACTGACGCGGCTGCGTCGGCACCGGCAGTTGCGCCAGGAACCACTCGTACAGCGGGCGGTGGTCTTCGAACTCCAGGGTGCAGATCGAATGGGTGATGCCTTCGATGGCATCCGACTGACCGTGGGTAAAGTCGTAGCTGGGGTAGATGCACCACTTGTCGCCGGTCTGGTGATGATGGGCATGGCGAATGCGGTACAGAATCGGGTCGCGCAGGTTGATGTTCGGCGACGCCATGTCGATCTTCGCGCGCAGGGCACGGGCACCGTCGGAGAACTCGCCGGCCTTCATGCGGGCGAACAGGTCGAGGTTCTCTTCCACCGAGCGCTCGCGGAACGGGCTGTTCTTGCCCGGTTCGGTCAGGCTGCCACGATAGGCACGCATTTCTTCTGCATTGAGGTCACAGACGAAAGCCTTGCCTGCCTTGATTAGCTCAATGGCCCAGGCATGCAGCTGGTCGAAATAGTTGGAGGCGTAGCGCTCCTCGCCGGCCCACTGGAAACCCAGCCACTGCACGTCGCTCTTGATCGCGTCGATATATTCCTGGTCTTCCTTGGCCGGGTTGGTGTCGTCGAAGCGCAGGTTGCACTCGCCACCGAACTCCTGGGCCAGGCCGAAGTTCAGGCAGATCGACTTGGCATGGCCGATATGCAGGTAGCCATTGGGCTCCGGCGGGAAACGGGTAACGATCTTGGCGTGCTTGCCGCCGTCCAGATCGGCCTGGACGATGGGGCGCAGAAAGTTGGCGGCTTTTTCGACGGTAGGCTTGCTCATGGTGTCCTTAACAGTTACGTGACGCGGCTTGGCAGGCCGTTGATGACCCGGCGAGCCGAAACTCAGGGGATCGGAACAGGCGCTCAGGGTAGGCCGACTAAAACAAAGCGCTTATCATAGCCGAAGCTGTCAACCCCCTGACAGGCCCAAGAACCGCTTCAGTGCCCTTTGCGTGCCGCTAATACAGCCTAAACAAAGGAAATTGAGCCGGCTCACGGTTTTATCGACAGAGCGACTACCTACATGATCAAGCTGCACACCAACCACGGCGTTATCACCCTGAATCTGTTCGACGACAAAGCCCCGGAAACCGTGGCCAACTTCAAGCAGTACGTTCAGGAAGGCCATTACGACAACACGATTTTTCACCGCGTGATCAGCAACTTCATGATCCAGGGCGGCGGTTTCGAACCAGGCATGAAGCAGAAGACCACCCGCGCACCGATCAAGAACGAAGCCAACAACGGCGTCGCCAACAAGATCGGCACCGTGGCCATGGCCCGCACCATGGAGCCGCATTCGGCTTCCGCGCAGTTTTTTATCAACGTTGGCGACAACAGCTTCCTCAACCACAGCGCGCCTACCGTACAGGGCTGGGGCTATGCGGTGTTCGGTGAAGTGGTTGAAGGCATGGACGTGGTCGAGAAGATCAAGGCCGTGGCCACCACCAGCAAATCCGGCCACCAGGACGTACCGGTCGATGACGTGATCATCGAGCGTGCCGAGATCGTTGAGTGATACTACTGATCTCCGATCTGCATCTTGAACAGGAGCGCCCGGACATCAGCCGGGCGTTTCTGCATTTCCTCGAAACCCGCGCAGTTGAGGCCCAGGCGCTGTATATCCTCGGCGACTTCTTCGAAGTGTGGATTGGCGACGACGCCATCAGCCCTTTTCAACGCTCGATTGCCCAGGCCCTGCGCCAGTTGAGCGAGCGCGGCACACGCGTCTACCTGATGCATGGCAATCGCGACTTTCTACTCGGCAAGGCCTTCTGTCAGGAAGCCGGCTGCCGCCTGCTGCCCGATCCCTGCGTCATCGAACTTAACGGCGAGCGCGTGCTGCTGATGCACGGCGATAGCCTGTGTACCCAGGATATTGGCTATATGAAGCTGCGCCGCTGGCTGCGCCACCCGGTTTCGCTGTTTATCCTGCGCAACCTGCCGCTCAGTACAAGGCAGAAACTGGCGCGCAAACTGCGTAATGAAAGCCGCACGCAAAACCGCATGAAAGCCAGCGATATAGTCGATGTCACCCCGGATGAGGTGCCGCGCGTCATGGCGCTGCACGGCGTGCATACGCTGATTCACGGCCACACCCACCGCCCGGCCACCCATCAGCTGCAGGTCAACGGCCAGGCGGCGCAACGCATCGTGCTTGGCGACTGGGACAAGCAGGGTTGGGCGCTGCAGGTGGATAAGCGAGGCTTTGTCCAGGAGCCCTTCACGCTCTGAACCAGGCAAAATCTTGACGGCGCGCACAAAGTGCCGCCCTGCCCCCCTTGACGGATTTTGCGCCGATCATCAGCATCAGCGCCCTCAAAATGCCATCAGGGACCGATCATGCCGATCAGCAAGGAACAGCTTTTCAAGTACACCATCGCACCGGTTGCGTTTATCGCGCTCAGCTTCGTCACCTTCAACAGCGTGTTCTTCTATAACGAAGCCGGTTTCGCCACCCACGTGCGGACCATCTTCGGCGAGGAGAAAGTGGTCGACGACGTCGGCTACGCCACCAAATGGTTCGGCCGCGCCACTGCCTGGAAGAAGGCCCTGAGCGTGCAATCGGTGCTCACCGAAGCCCTGGCCATCGACGACAGCAGCGACAACGACTCCCTCGGTGCCACCATCGAAGCCTTCCCTATCGTGTTTCTCGGCAACGTCGACGCCAAGGTCGAGTCCTCGGCACGTTTTCGCCTGCCGGCGGGCGAGCAGTTTCTGAAAATCGCCCAGGAGTACCGCAACCCGGAAAACTTCATCAAGACCGCACTGGTTCCCGCGATCAAGGAAACCCTGCAGGCCACTGCCTCGCTGATGAGTGCCGACGACTTCTACGCCGGCGCGCGCAGCGAGTTCGCCGCCGAGTTCGAGAACCAGCTCAACGACGGTCTGTACCTGATCAAGCGCAAGGAGATTCGCGGCCCGCGCGGCCACCAGCCGAGCCAGACCGCGATTCTGCAAGCCGGCACCGAGCAAGGCGCGTTCGGCGACAACAACGTCAGCCAGTTCGTCACCGAGAAGGTCATGGACAGCAAGGGCATTCCGGTACGCAAGCAGCAGCAGTTCCGCAAATACGGCGTGGAAGTGGTCGAGGCGCGCATCACCAACGTCGATCCCAACCCGCAGTACAAACAACGCATGGTCAAGGTGCAGCAGGCCCTGGCCGAACTCGCTGTGGCGCGGCAGAACCGTCTGAAGGAAGAGGAGGAGAAGCTGCTGGTGACCGCCCGCGGTGAAAAGGAAGTGGAAGCGCGTCGTCAGGAAACCCTGCGCGACCAGATCGAGCGCACCACCCAGGCGGAAACCGAGAAACAACTGGCGATCATCAATGCCGAACGGGAAAAAGGCCGCGCCGAAATCGAGAAACAGACCGCCGAGCTGCTGCGCGATAAAGCGGCGATCACCGCCGATGCAACGAAGATCACCGCCGACGCAGAAGCCTACGCCCGTGAAGCGGTAATCAAGGCCGACGGCGCGTTGCAGCCCAAGCTGGATGCGCTGATCGCGATCAACAAGGTCTGGGCCGAAGCCGCCGCCCAGGCACCGGTTCCCAGCGTGATGATGGGCGGCGCTAGCGACGGTGCCAGCAGCCGCCAGGATGAAATAGGCCAATTGATGGGCGTATTGGCCACCAAGGCAGCGCGCGATCTGGCGCTGGACCTGAAAGTGCAGCAGTAAGCCCCCTGTACTCGCCCTACAAAAAAGCGCCCGACTGGGCGCTTTTTTGCTTTAGAGCAGCGGCACACCGCTATGAAAGCGGAACTCAGTGTCTGGGGATTCGATCAGTTCGCGCTCCACCGCCCTCACCCGCTCGATGGCCTGGTTGACGTCCTTTTCGTCGCCATACTGATAGGCCAGCTTCAGATAATGCTGGAAATGCCGCGCCTCACTTTTCAGCAGGCCGAAATAGAACTTGCCCAGCTCTTCATCCAGATGCGGCACCAGGGCCTCGAAACGCTCGCAGCTGCGCGCCTCGATAAAGGCCCCGATCACCAGGGTATCCACCAGCTTGTGCGGCTCGTGGGTGCGCACGATCTTGCGCAGACCCGAGGCGTAGCGCGCCGCCGACACCGGGCGCAGGCCGATCTTGCGCCGCTTCATGATGCGCAGCACCTGTTCATGGTGCACCAGCTCCTCGCGCGCCAGGCGCGACATGGCGTTGAGCAGGTCGACATAGGTGCTGTACTTGGCCATCAGGCTCAGGGCCGTGCTGGCGGCCTTGAACTCGCAGTTCTTGTGATCAATCAGCAGGGTTTGCTGATCGGCCAGGGCGGCTGCGATCCAGGCATCCGGCGTGCGGCAACCGAGAAACTCATGAATTTCCGGCAGGCTCATGGGCGCGCGCCTATCGCCAGGTAACCAAGGGGTCCGGGCACGCAGGCAGAACGATGCAGCAGATAAACGATTTCGGCTAACAGATACATAAATTCACAAAATCAGACGGGCGGGAGTGATAAAGCTAGAAGGCCATCATTATACGAATGAGCGCGCGAACCACCACTCGATTGACACCAATCAAGTACCGACCGAGCGACAGCAATCTATAGTGATAAACAGTACAACTGACTGCACATGGAGATGATCATGCAAGCTATTCGCAGCATTCTGGTGGTAATGGAACCCGACCGGCCAGAAGGGCTGGCCCTGAAACGCGCCAAGCTGATTGCTGGCGTTACCCAGTCACACCTGCACTTGCTGGTGTGTGACAAGAAAAATGATCACACCGCCTACCTGCAGGACCTGACCAGCCAACTCGGCAGCGAAGGCTTCAGCGCCTCCAGTCAGCAGTCATGGCATGAGAACCTGCACCAGACCATTATCAGCGTGCAGCAGGCTGAGGGCTGCGGCCTGGTGATCAAGCAGCACTACCCGGACAACCCGCTGAAAAAGGCCCTGCTCACCCCGGATGATTGGAAGCTGCTGCGCTATTGCCCGGGCCCGGTGCTGATGGTGAAAACCGACAAGCCCTGGGCGGGCAGCGTGATCCTGGCGGCAGTCGATGTGGGTAATGCCGACGGCGAGCATCGCACCCTGCACACCAGCATCGTCAGCCACGGTTTTGATATCGCCGCCCTGGCCAAGGCCGACCTGCATGTGATCAGCGCCCACCCCGCGCCCATGCTTTCGGCCGCCGACCCGACCTTCCAACTCAAGGAAACCATCGAAGCGCGCTATCGCGACCAGTGCAAGGCCTTCCAGGCCGAGTACGAGATTGCCGATGAACGCCTGCATATCGTCGAAGGCCCGGCCGATGTATTGATTCCGCAGATGGCCCACCGGCTCAATGCCGGCGTCACGGTAATCGGCACCGTAGCGCGCACCGGGATTTCCGGGGCCTTGATCGGTAATACTGCCGAGGTGATTCTGGATTCGCTGGAAAGCGATGTGCTGGTGCTCAAGCCCGATGAAATCATCGCTCACCTGGAAGAGCTGGTCGCTCAGCACTGACGTATGCGCAACAAAAAAGCCGCCTTTTTAGGCGGCTTTTTTGTATGAAATCGGCGATCAGGCTCTTATCTCAAGCCCTTCGAGGAGGAAACGCGGCGCGATATAGCGTTCGTAATGGGCCTCGGAGAGCAGAAAGAACTCCCGGTCGATGGCATCGCGCAGTTCGGGCAAGCCCCAGTCGCGGAACTCCGGCAGCAGCACCATACCGTAGGCGTCCAGCTGGCTGATTACCCGCGCCCCACGGGCAATCAGCTGATAAGCCCAGCAGTAAGGCGACTGTTGCGGCACAAAGCGGATCTTGCGCTGTTCCAACTGGGTCCGCAGGCGCTGCGCATCGAAAACTTCCAGTTTGGCCGCCATCACCTGTACCAGCAGCACTTCCAGACGCAGCCATACCGCATGTTTTTCCTCCTCGCTGTAGCCATTCCAGTGGATCACCTCGTGGTGAAAGCGCTTGCAGCCACGGCACACCAGATCGCCGTAAACAGTGGAGCACAGGCCGACACAAGGGGTTTTGATACGCTGATTGGACATAACGAACGAGAGGAACACCGACTGAAGGACAGGCATCTTAGCCCTTTGTCTAAGGCAGATCACCCCCAGATAAGCGGGGCCTTTGGCTTAACTTTATAAAAGCTTTCCAGTAGAATCGGCCCGCCTTTAATAGGCAGCAATGTCCGTTGGAAGCTGTTTTCAAAGCGTCACGAGCACAGTCAATCCTGCAGGTTCGATGTTGATGCCGGCCTTGAGTTCCATTTCAAGCGTCGGCATCAGCCCTCATCCAGCCCGTCCTGCCGGCGTAAAACTTTGAAAACAGCTTCTGCAAGAAAGCAGCAAAATCTCGGCTGAGCGGCCCATAAAGCCACGAAGCGCCTGATTTGTTGTTTTCTGGATCGCGTCCCGGACAACCCTTTGGGACCACTGATGAGGGTAATAACTGTGCTTGAAGCCTATCGCAAACATGTAGCAGAGCGTGCCGCTCAGGGTATCGTGCCCCAGCCGCTGAACGCCGAACAAACCGCAGGCCTGATCGAGCTGCTGAAAAACCCGCCAGCCGGCGAAGAAGCTTTCCTGCTCGACCTGATCACCAACCGCGTACCGCCAGGCGTCGACGAAGCCGCCTACGTCAAGGCCGGTTTCCTCTCTGCCGTTGCCAAAGGCGAAGCCTCCTCCCCGCTGATCAGCAAGCAACACGCCGTTGAACTGCTCGGCACCATGCAGGGCGGTTACAACATTGCCACCCTGGTTGCGCTGCTCGACGACAGCGAACTGGCTGGCGTGACTGCCGAACAACTGAAGCACACCCTGCTGATGTTCGACGCCTTCCACGACGTCGCTGAAAAAGCCAAGAACGGCAACGTTCACGCCAAAGGCGTGCTGCAATCCTGGGCCGATGGCGAGTGGTTCAAGAACCGCCCGACCCTGGCCGACAAGATCAGCCTGCGCGTGTTCAAGGTCACTGGCGAAACCAACACCGACGACCTGTCCCCGGCTCCAGACGCCTGGTCGCGTCCGGATATCCCGCTGCACGCCCTGGCCATGCTGAAAATGGCCCGTGACGGCATCGTGCCGGACGAGCAAGGCGTAACCGGCCCGATGAAGCAGATCGAAGCCATGCGCGGCCAAGGCTTCCCGATTGCCTACGTCGGTGACGTAGTCGGTACCGGCTCCTCGCGTAAATCCGCCACCAACTCGGTGCTGTGGTTCTTCGGCGACGACATCCCCAACGTGCCGAACAAGCGCGCTGGTGGTTTCTGCTTCGGCAGCAAGATTGCTCCGATCTTCTACAACACCATGGAAGATGCCGGCGCTCTGCCAATCGAATTCGACGTTTCCAACATGCACATGGGCGATGTGATCGACCTGTACCCGCATGCTGGCAAAGTCTGCAAGCACGGTACCGACGAAGTACTGACCACCTTCGAAATGAAGACCCCAGTACTGCTCGACGAAGTCCGCGCTGGCGGCCGTATCCCGCTGATCATCGGTCGCGGTCTGACCGAGAAAGCGCGCGCCGAACTGGGCCTGGGCCCAACCGACCTGTTCAAGCTGCCTGAGCCACCTGCTGCCAGCACCAAGGGTTTCACCCTGGCGCAGAAAATGGTCGGCAAGGCGTGCGGCCTGCCAGAAGGCAAAGGCGTACGTCCTGGCACCTACTGCGAACCGAAGATGACCACCGTCGGCTCCCAGGACACCACTGGCCCGATGACCCGTGACGAGCTGAAAGACCTGGCTTGCCTGGGCTTCTCCGCTGACCTGGTGATGCAGTCGTTCTGCCACACCGCGGCCTATCCGAAGCCAATCGACGTCACCACCCACCACACCCTGCCGGATTTTATCCGCACCCGTGGCGGCGTGTCCCTGCGTCCTGGCGACGGCATCATCCACAGCTGGCTGAACCGCATGCTGCTGCCGGACACCGTCGGTACCGGTGGTGACTCGCACACCCGCTTCCCGATCGGCATCTCCTTCCCGGCCGGTTCCGGCCTGGTCGCCTTCGCCGCTGCCACTGGCGTAATGCCGCTGGACATGCCGGAGTCGGTACTGGTGCGCTTCAAGGGCAAACTGCAACCGGGCATCACCCTGCGTGACCTGGTCCATGCCATCCCTTACGTGGCCATCCAGAAAGGCCTGCTGACCGTCGAGAAGAAAGGCAAGAAGAACATCTTCTCCGGCCGCATCCTCGAGATCGAAGGTCTGGACGAGCTGACCGTTGAACAGGCTTTCGAGCTGTCCGACGCCTCCGCCGAGCGTTCCGCTGCAGGTTGCACCATCAAGCTGCCGGAAAAGGCCATCGCCGAATACCTGCGTTCGAACATCACCCTGCTGCGCTGGATGATCAGCGAAGGCTACGGCGATGCGCGCACCATGGAACGTCGCGCCCAAGCGATGGAAGCCTGGCTGGCCGATCCGAAACTGATGGAAGCCGACAAGGACGCCGAGTACGCCGAAATCATCGAAATCGACCTGGCCGACATCAACGAGCCGGTTCTCTGCGCACCGAACGACCCGGACGACGCTCGTCTGCTGTCCAGCGTTCAGGGCGAGAAGATCGACGAAGTGTTTATCGGTTCGTGCATGACCAACATCGGTCACTTCCGCGCAGCCGGTAAGTTGCTGGAAAAAGTCGAAGGCACCCTGCCGACTCGTCTGTGGCTGTCGCCGCCGACCAAGATGGACCAGCATCAGCTGACCGAAGAAGGCTACTACGGCATCTACGGCAAAGCCGGCGCGCGCATGGAAATGCCGGGCTGCTCGCTGTGCATGGGTAACCAGGCACGCGTTGAAGCGAACTCCACCGTGGTTTCGACCTCTACCCGTAACTTCCCCAACCGTCTGGGCGATGGTGCAAACGTCTACCTGGCTTCGGCCGAGCTGGCCGCTGTTGCCTCGATCCTCGGTCGCCTGCCGACCGTTGAGGAATACATGGTCTACGCGAAGGAAATCGACACCATGGCAGCGGACGTTTACCGCTACCTGAGCTTCGATCAAATCGCCGAGTTCCGTGAAGCTGCTGCGAACGCCCAGATTCCGGTCGTTCAAGCCTAACGAAACAACGCATCGCGCTACACCGGTAAAGAGAAGCCCCGCCTTGTGCGGGGCTTTTTCTTTCTTGGCTATTTTGCCTATGTAGCGATTAGGTGCAGCTTGCCGTGGCTGCAATGGGTAGGGTGCGCCGTGCGCACCAAGAATCTGCAGCCGGCCCTGGTGCGCACAGCGCACCCTACAAAATCAGGCCCCTCACACTTAAGCGCTGACGCCTGAACACTACACAGTACGGCGACATAGCCTTTTCTTTGCAGGCTTATCGGCACCATTCAGGCAAATGGCATATGCCTTGCTTTGTCATAGTCAGCCAAGCCTTTCCAACGGCGGAAACGACTTGATAGACAATGGTGTCGTCCCAATCGCTGAGCAGATCAGCCATTGGCACGGCACCTTTTTGCGTGGACCAAGGAAAAGCACCATGAGCGAGCACGACATCAGCCGCAATGAAGTACCGGAAAAGCGTGTACTGAATATCGGCTTTATGGCCCTGACCGACGCGGCATCGGTGATCGTCGCCGCCACCCAGGGCTTTGCCGAGAAGCACGGCCTGACCCTCAACCTGCAGCGCCAGGCCTCCTGGGCCACCTTGCGCGACAAGTTGCTGAGCGGCGAACTGGACGCAGCGCACAGCCTCTACGGCATGATCTACGGCGTACAGCTGGGGCTCGGCGGCGCACCTGCCACCGACATGGCGATCCTGATGGGGCTGAACCACAATGGTCAGAGCATCAACCTGTCGCCGGCCCTGCAGGCGGCCGGCGTGTGCAGCGGCGACGCACTGGCGACCCGCGCGCACCAGGGCGGTGCAAAACTGACCTTCGCCCAGACCTTCCCCACAGGTACCCATGCCATGTGGCTCTATTACTGGCTGGCGAGCCAAGGCATTCATCCACTTGCCGATGTCGACAGCGTGGTGGTGCCGCCGCCGCAGATGCTCGCCCACCTCAAGGCCCGGCGCATCGACGGTTTCTGCGTCGGCGAACCCTGGAGTGCCCAGGCGGTGGACGAGCAGATGGGCTGCACCCTAGCCACCAGCCAGTCGATCTGGCCGGACCACCCGGAAAAAGTCCTGGGCTGCACCCGCAGTTTTGTCGACGAGCACCCCAACACCGCCCGCGCCCTGATCATGGCCGTCCTGGAAGCCAGCCGCTTTATCGACGAGAACGAGGAAAACAAGCGCAGCACCGCCCAGCTGCTCAGCGGCAGCGACTATGTCGATGCACCGCTTTCGGCGATCCAGCCGCGCTTTCTCGGCCAGTACCAGGACGGCCTCGGCCATGCCTGGCTGGACCCGCACCCGCTGCGCTTCCATGCCGATGGCCGGGTTAACATGCCCTACCTGTCGGACGCCATCTGGTTTATGACCCAGTTCCGCCGCTGGGGCCTGCTGCGCGACGACCCCGATTACCTCGCGCTGGCCCGTCAGGTGCAGCAGCTTGAGCTTTACCGCGAGGCCGCCGCAGCCCTGGATATCCAGGTACCGGATGAAATGCGTAGCAGCCGGCTGCTCGATGGCAAGACCTGGGACGGCAGCGACCCGGCCGGTTATGCCCGCAGTTTTGCCCTCAATGCCCTGGCCGAAAGCGCTGCGGCTGCCCTAGAAGAGAGCCTCTGAGATGCTGCGTATCCTGCTGATCAACGACACACCGAAAAAGGTCGGCCGGCTGAAAAGCGCCCTGATCGAGGCCGGCTTCGAGGTGATCGACGAGTCTGGCCTGACCATCGACCTGCCGGAGCGGGTCGAAGCGGTACGCCCCGATGTGATCCTGATCGACACCGAATCCCCCAGCCGCGATGTAATGGAGCAGGTGGTGCTGGTCAGCCGCGACCAGCCGCGGCCCATCGTCATGTTCACCGACGAACATGACCCGGGCGTGATGCGTCAGGCCATCCAGAGCGGGGTCAGCGCCTATATAGTCGAGGGCATCCACGCCCAGCGTCTGCAGCCGATCCTCGACGTGGCCATGGCCCGCTTCGAGAGTGACCAGGCCCTGCGCGCCCAGTTGCAGGCCCGCGATGCCCAGCTGGCTGAACGCAAGCGCATCGAACTGGCCAAAGGCCTGCTGATGAAAATGAAGAGCTGCAACGAAGAAGAGGCCTACACCCTGATGCGCCGCCAGGCCATGAGCCGCCAGCAGAAGCTGGTGCAGGTGGCCGAGCAGATCATTGCCATGCACGACATGCTGGGTAATTGAACCTTGAATAGACGCCGGGCCGTCTAGCGCCCGGCTGAGTGCTTTGTCCTGCTCGGCAGGCCACCTCACGCCAAAACTGCGCGCACCTTCCCGTGCATCGGTGTCGCCTGGCTGATGCCAGCGACGCCTCTGAGCACAACACAGGTTTATCCGGCTATCGGCGAACCTTTCCGGCGCAGGCCTGTCACTGAACAGGTAGCTCACCGATGCGTCTAGCATCGGCATCCACAAGCGGTGACCCCCACACCACATCGCAAGGTCGCGATAAGAGCGGCTCCACCTCTCAGCTATACGAATCAGGACGATCCCGTAATGCTTAAAAAAGCAGCTACCCGCAGCTTATTGCTGCCATCCGCCTTAATCAGCCTGTTTAGCGGTCAAGTTCTTGCCGAACTGAATCCCGCCCTGCCCCCCGGTGGCAACTTCGCCTTGGAAAACTGGAACATCACCATTCCAGTGGATGCCAACAACGGCATAAAGGGTAAACCACTGACTATTCTGCCTTCAGCCCTGGACGGGCCCAACGGCTACAGCAACCCACCATCGCTATATACCGATACGGACGGCGCGATGACCATGTGGGCCCCCCTCAACGGTGCGACCAGCGGCGGGTCCAGACATCCACGCTCGGAATTGCGCGAAATGATCGATCCGTCCAGTAGTCAAATCAACTGGGACAGCAACGGCACCGCGCTACTCGATGCGCAGCTGCGTGTGATGCAGGTGCCGAGTGAGGATGGCACTGTGATTGTTGGCCAGGTTCACGGCCATGGCTCGGCACCCCTGGTGCTGGTGTATTACCGATACGACGCGCAGACCCAGACCGGCGTGGTCATGGCCAAGCTACAAGGCACACCGATTCAGGGCCCGCCGTTCTGGCAGTATCAGGTTGCAAGCGGCATCAGACTGGGCCAGGCCTTTACCTACCAGATCCGCGTCGAGCGCCAGAGCGGCAGCCTGGCGGTGGCATCGGTGTCGGCGAACAACGGCACACCCGCCACCATGGTCATGGACCCGTCCTGGGATAGCGAAACCTTCTACTTCAAAGCCGGCGCATACCTGCACACCTACGGCACCAGCAGCACCGATGGTGCCTTGGTGAAGTTTTACCGCCTGGCCACCAGCCATCCGAAAAGTGACATGCCGATCACCAGCAAGGCCGCATTACCCAACGCCAAAGTCGGAAGGGCCTATGCCACTCGGCTGAAATTTCGCGGCGGCACCGGTGCTGGCAGCTGGTCGCTGGTCAGCGGCTTCCCCCCCCAGGGCTTGCTGCTGGAACGCAACGGCACCATCAGCGGCACACCGGCTGCTGGTGCGGGCACTAATCGGCCCAATGCCTTTATGGTGCGGGTGACCGACGCCAACGGCAGCACCTATTCGAAGAAGTTCTCGATCCTGGTCAAGCCCTAGGGTCTGTTGTCGTTGAGCGGGCGCTAAAGGATCTATAGGGATTTTTCGTCGCCCGCTCGACAGGCCGAGGTGCCGCGTATTATCGTCGCCGCCTGGCCAGCGCACTGGCCAACGTCGCTCGGACGGTTCCGGGCGCTTACGTTTCCGAGGAAAGCATGGCTGACCAAGCTTCGCGCCGCTTTGCGCGCATCGATCGACTCCCCCCTTACGTTTTCAATATCACCGCCGAGCTGAAGATGGCCGCGCGTCGCCGTGGCGAAGACATCATCGACTTCAGCATGGGCAACCCGGATGGCCCCACGCCGCCGCATATAGTCGAGAAGCTGGTGCAGGTCGCCCAGCGCGATGATACCCACGGCTACTCCACCTCCCGCGGCATCCCGCGCCTGCGCCGCGCCATTTCGCGCTGGTACAAGGACCGCTACGAAGTCGAGATCGACCCGGAAAGCGAAGCCATTGTCACCATTGGCTCCAAGGAAGGTCTGGCGCACCTGATGCTGGCCACCCTGGACCATGGCGACACGGTGCTGGTGCCCAATCCCAGCTACCCGATCCATATCTACGGCGCGGTAATCGCCGGTGCCCAGGTGCGTTCGGTGCCGCTGATCCCAGGAGTGGACTTCTTCGCCGAGCTGGAGCGGGCAATTCGCGAGTCGATTCCCAAGCCGAAGATGATGATCCTCGGCTTCCCCTCCAACCCCACCGCGCAGTGCGTGGAGCTGGACTTCTTCGAACGGGTGGTAGCCCTGGCCAAGCAGTACGACGTGCTGGTGATCCACGACCTGGCCTACGCCGACATCGTCTACGACGGCTGGAAGGCTCCGTCGATCATGCAAGTGCCGGGGGCCAAGGACATTGCCGTGGAGTTCTTCACCCTGTCCAAGAGCTACAACATGGCCGGCTGGCGCATCGGCTTTATGGTCGGCAACAAGGAGCTGGTCAACGCCCTGGCGCGGATCAAGAGCTACCATGACTACGGCACCTTCACCCCGCTGCAGGTGGCGGCCATCGCCGCCCTGGAAGGCGATCAGCAGTGCGTGCGCGATATCGCCGAGCAGTATCGCCAGCGCCGCAACGTGCTGGTCAAGGGCCTGCACGAGATCGGCTGGATGGTGGAAAACCCCAAGGCATCGATGTACGTCTGGGCGAAGATTCCCGAGCAGTATGCCCATCTCGGCTCCCTGGAGTTCGCCAAAAAGCTGCTGCTGGAGGCCAAGGTCTGCGTCTCGCCCGGCATCGGCTTCGGCGACTACGGCGACGACCATGTGCGCTTTGCCATGATCGAGAATCAGGACCGTACCCGCCAGGCCATTCGCGGCATCAAGGCGATGTTCCGCGCCGATGGCCTGATCCAGCCCCCGGCCGCAGGCAAGCCGCGCAAGGCAGCCGATAGCTAGCAGCCTGCCAGGGCCTGCCGGCCCTGGCACCTGAAAAAACCCGCCCTGCCCGCACCTGTTTCGCGCTGGCAGGGCCGCGGTTCGATCAGCTCGAATAATCCAGCACCGTCCACACCCGGCTGAGGCCGTCGCCAATCACGCAACCGCTCTGACTGAGCTGGCTGCGATTGCTATTGCTGTGCAGCGACATCAGCGTGGTGCTGCCATCGGCGGCATCCGAGCGCTCGCTCAGCCACTGCACCCGGCCGCAGTTGGCCGTTTCGATCACATAACTGGCAGCAACGCGGGCATCCTGGCTCGGCAGTCTGATCGTATCCACCACCCTGCCCTGTTCCTGCACCCGCTTGCCATCGGACACCAGCACGGCCCAGGCCTGGCCGTCCTCGATCACCAGATAGGTGCCATTGGCCCTGGGTTGTTCCAGCTGCGGCTGGGCGCAACCACTCAGCAGGCCCAGCAGCACAATTGTCATCAGCATCTGTTGCATTGTCAGTTACTCCAGCAGCGGCTTTCAGGGGGTACGAGCAGGCGGTGAATCTGGGGTACGGCCTTACTATTATCGAATACTGTTTATTTGTACAGTACATTTCGATTACCCTGAGTCCCGCTCATTTCGCCAGGCCTGCAACGCTGCACGCCCGGCCCAACCCTGACATCAACCAGGAGAACAAGGATGCTGGACGTACTGCAGTTGAAGCACACGGTAAACCGCATGCCGCTGGAAAAGGTCCGTGCCACGGTCGCCGAATTGCACCTGGAAGGTATCGTCACCGAAGGCAAGACACCGTTCTCCCGGGTGCACTTCAATACCTGCTTTGCCGAAATCGAGGCCTTGCTGCAGCGTGCCGGCTACCACAAGCAGCTCGATGTGGTCGGTTACCAGGGCCTGGCCTATGCCATGTTCGACCCTGCTCGCTGGGAGGCGGTGCAGGTGCTGCGCTGGCTCAAGGAGTTCGTCGAGGAGGCGCAGCCACGATCCGCTCCCCAGCGCCAGGAGTACAGGGCCTGAGGCGCTAACACCTAAAGGCCTGCAAACGAACCAAAAGCGCTCAGTACCGCTCGCATATGCACGCCAATGGCCCATACGCCCCGTTATGGAGGCCCATGGGCCAGTGGCAAGGGCATTTGCACGCCGGCTTCAAAATCTCGATTCAACATCACATATAAATACTAACTATATGATTTATATCGCTATATAAATCTATTCTAGATTGCCTCTCACGTCGCAAAACCCATTTCCAAGGGCGTCATTGCCATTCCATCTGTAAACCTGGCAAGCCCTTTGCTTATACCTCCTCAAGACACCTACACACGTCTTCAGATCGCCAAAGGCGGTGATCGGGACGAAATTGACAAAGACGTCAACGACACTCGGCCAAGCATTGGCAGGGCTGTCCGCGACGTCTTTTTTCGTTTCTGGGACCTGAGGAACCACTATGCGTAACTCCACCGCTCGCCGTTCGCTACTGAAGAAAACCCTGGCCGGACTCGGCTGTGCCGCCGTCATGCTGCTGTCGCCCCTGAGCGTGCAGATCGCCCTCGCCGCCGAGGCGGAAAAGGACGAACTGAAGTTCGGCTTTATCAAGCTGACCGATATGGCTCCGCTGGCCATCGCCTATGAGAAAGGCTTCTTCGAGGATGAAGGGCTGTATGTCACCCTGGAGGCCCAGGCCAACTGGAAAGTGCTGCTGGATCGGGTAATCGATGGCGAACTGGACGGCGCGCATATGCTCTCCGGCCAACCGATCGGTGCCACCATCGGTTTCGGCACCAAGGCCGACGTGGTCACCGCCTTCACCATGGACCTCAACGGCAATGCCATCACCGTCTCCAATGCGGTCTGGGAGGACATGAAGAAGCATGTGCCGATGGAAGGCGGCAAGCCGGTGCACCCAATCAAGGCCGACGCCCTGAAGCCGGTGATCGAGAAGTTCAACGCTGGCGGCAAGTCCTTCAACCTGGGCATGGTGTTTCCGGTGTCCACCCATAACTACGAACTGCGCTATTGGCTCGCCGCCGGCGGCATCCACCCGGGTTATTACGCCCCGCACAAGGGCGACACCAGCGGTCAGATCGACGCCAAGGCCCTGCTCTCGGTCACCCCGCCGCCGCAGATGCCCGCCACCCTGGAAGCCGGCACCATCCACGGCTACAGCGTCGGCGAACCGTGGAACCAGGCTGCCGTGTTCAAGGGCATCGGCGTGCCGGTAGTGGCCGACTACGCGATCCGCAAGAACATGTCGGAGAAGGTCTTCGGCGTGTCCAAAAGCTGGGCCGAAGCCAACCCGGAAACCCACAAGCGCGTGGTCAAGGCGCTGATCCGCGCCGGCCAGTGGCTGGACGCGGACAACAACGCCAACCGCCAGGAAGCGGTGGAGATCCTTTCCCGACCCGAGTACGTGGGGGCCGATGCCAAGGTGATCGCCAACTCGATGACCGGCACCTTCGAGTTCGAGAAGGGTGACAAGCGCGAGGTACCGGACTTCAACGTGTTCTTCCGCTACCACGCCACCTACCCCTACTACTCCGATGCCGTGTGGTACCTGACGCAGATGCGCCGCTGGGGCCAGATCAGCGAAGCCAAGCCGGACAGCTGGTACCTGGAGACGGCCAAGAAGGTCTACCTGCCGGCTATCTACCGCGAAGCGGCCGCCGAATTGATCGCAGAAGGCAAGTTCGCAGCCAGCGATTTCCCGCCAGCCGATGACGACGGCTTCCGCGCACCGCTGACCGACACCATCGACGGTGTGCCTTACGACGGTCGCAAGCCCAATGCCTACCTCGAGCAGTTCGAGATCGGCTTGAAAGGCGACACGCAGCTCTAATCAGGCACTCCCGGGGCCGGTACGCCGGCCCCCTCCTAACAAAGAGGACAGGACGATGAGCAACCCGAGCGTCGCCACCCCGATAACCGCAACACTCAAGTCGGCGCGCAGCAATGCGCTCCTCAAGCGCTGGGCCCCGGCATTGATCCTGCCCATGCTGGGCATCATCGGTTTTCTGCTGTGCTGGCAGCTGCTGGCCAACAATATCCAGACCAGCCTCGGCCAGTTCCCCGGCCCGGTACAGGTCTCCGAACAGTTTTCCGGCCTGGTCGGTGCGCACCTCAAGGAGCGTGAAAAGGCCCGGGTCTTCTACGAACGCCAGGACACGCGCAACGCCGCCCTGCTGGCGAAAAACCCCGACGCAGAGATCAAGGTGCGTCCCTATACCGGCAAGCCGACCTTTATTCAGCAGATCTTCACCAGCCTCTACACCGTGATGGCTGGCTTTGCCATCGCCTCGCTGATCGCCATTCCCCTGGGTATCGTCTGCGGCCTGAGCAAGAGCATCTACACCGCCATCAACCCGCTGATCCAGGTGTTCAAGCCGGTGTCGCCGCTGGCCTGGCTGCCGCTGGTAACCATGCTGGTCAGCGCCCTGTACGTCAGCGACGACCCGTTGTTCGCCAAGTCCTTCCTCACCTCGGCGATCACCGTGGCGCTGTGCTGCCTGTGGCCAACGGTGATCAACACCACGGTGGGCGTGGCCGGCATCGACCAGGACCTGAACAACGTCAGCAAGGTGCTCAGCCTGTCGCCCATGTCGCATGTGCGGCGCATCGTGCTGCCCGCCGCCGTGCCGATGATCTTCACCGGTCTGCGCCTGTCCCTGGGGACCGGCTGGATGGTGCTGATCGCCGCCGAGATGCTGGCGCAGAACCCGGGCCTGGGTAAGTTCATCTGGGACGAGTTCCAGAACGGCAGCTCCAACTCCCTCGGCCGGATCATGGTGGCGGTGATCGTCATCGGCCTGATCGGCTTCGCCCTCGACCGCCTTATGCTCCTGCTGCAACGTCAGTTCAGCTGGGACAAGAATGCCGTACTGCGCTAATCAGGAGACTTCCCATGAGCCACTCACACCTCGAACTGACCGGCGTTGGCATCGACTTCCCCACCGACAAGGGCCTGTACCGCGCGCTGCAGAACGTCAACCTGCGTATCGACAAGGGCGAATTCGTCTCCCTGATCGGCCACTCCGGCTGCGGTAAATCCACCGTGCTGAACATCGTCGCCGGACTGTACAAGGCCACCACCGGCGGGGTCATCCTCGACGGCCGTGAGGTCGACGAGCCGGGCCCCGAGCGCGCCGTGGTGTTCCAGAACCACAGCCTGCTGCCCTGGCTGAGCTGCTACCAGAACGTCGAACTGGCGGTGCGCCAGGTGTTCCAGGGCAAGAAATCCCGCGGTGAAATGCGCGAGTGGATCGAGCACAACCTGGAACTGGTGCATATGAGCCACGCTACCCACAAGCGCCCCAGCGAGATCTCCGGTGGGATGAAACAGCGTATCGGCATCGCCCGCGCCCTGGCCATGCAACCCAAGGTGTTGCTGATGGACGAACCCTTCGGCGCGCTGGACGCCCTGACCCGCGCCCATCTGCAGGACTCGCTGATGGAGATCCACGCCGAACTGGGCAACACGGTGATCATGATCACCCACGACGTCGACGAAGCGGTGCTGCTGTCCGATCGCATCGTGATGATGAGCAACGGCCCGGCAGCCACCGTGGGCGATATCCTCAAGGTCGAGCTGGCGCGTCCCCGCGAGCGCCTGGCCCTGGCCAATGACCCGCAGTACCACGCCTACCGGGCGGCGGTGATGGAATTTCTCTACCAACGCCAGCAACGCCCGGCAGCTTGAGCGGTGCGGCCAGAGGCCCGTGGCATGGATTGCAGCGGGCCTCTGGCCGCAAACCAGCGACGGCCATAGGTCGATGACTTCAGATAAACGAGGCCTGCCCCCAGCGGTCTGGAAAACTGCCGATCCGATTGAACTTAATGTGCTGACGGCCACCGAACCCAAGCCATTCACAGACGTTCAAAGTTATTAAGGATCAGTCGTGCTTGATCTCACCACCTGGAACCTCTCGGTTCCCACCGACCCTGCCCCCACTACCATCGAAACCCCGCGCCTGAACAACGGTTATGACAGCCAGTACTTGCGCCACAACGACGACGGCAGTGTCACCTTCTGGGTCCCGGTAGACGGCTCGCATACCGCCGACGCCCGCTACCCACGCAGCGAGCTGCGCGAAACTCAGGCCGACGGCTCGCTAAGCAACTGGTACTACTACAGTGCCGACAACCACCTGAGCGCGGTGCTGTCGGTCAATCAGGTACCGAGCCAGAACAAGGTCGTCATCGGCCAGATCCACAGCAAGGACGAACCCGGCAGCAACAATGATCCGCTGGCCAAACTGCAGTATCACTACCTGCACGGCGTCGGTCGGCTGGAACTGCTGCTGCGCAAACGCCCAGGCGATGCTGAGGTACAGAACGTCCTGCTGGCCGAGAACATCCAGTTGGACGAGCGGTTCAGCTACAGACTGCGAGTCACCTCGAGCGGCATGCTGGGCGTCAACGTCGAGAGCAGCGAAGGCGACAGGGGCGCGCTTTATCAGCAATTGAGCGCCTACTGGAGCAACGAACAGCTGTACTTCAAGGCCGGGGCCTATATTCAGGACAATTACGGCCCGCCCAATGAGGGCGGCCGGGTGACCTTCTATCATGTGAACACCCAGCACCGCTGAGGACGGGCGAACCGCCATGGCGGGTGGCGCATTATTCAGCGGGCCGAGCGCACAAAGTCGATCAAAGCCCACGTACAATTGCGCCGCCCTATCCCGCCCGCACGAGATCCGCCCATGGCCCGCCTCAAACTCGAGTTCCCCGAAGACCAGTTCTGCTACAGCACCCACCTGACGGTACGGGTGACCGATATCAACGCGGCCAACCACCTGAGCAACGACTCAATGATCTCGATGATTTCCGAGGCGCGGGCACGTTTTCTGTTCGAGTTCGGTATCGAGGAAACCCGCGAGGACGGTCTCGGCATCATCGTCACCGACCTGGCCACCACCTACCGCGCCGAAGCCCATGCCCGCGACCAGTTGCTGTTCGAGGTCGGAGTGATGGATTTCAACCGGTACGGCGGCGACATCAGCTTTCGTATCAGCCGCCCGGCCGACGGCACGCTGGTGGCCATGGCCAAATCCGGCTTCGTGTTCTTCAACTACCGCCTGGGCAAGGTGGTAGAGATGCCCGTCGCCTTCAGCGACAAGTTCGCCAAGGTCAACTGGCTGGACTAGCGCGCGTATCGAGGGGGATACGCTGGTTCGGCATCAATATGCCGAGTCGACAAATGGCCCTGAATCCTGCGCTCAGGCGTATTTTTTGCTTTATTCAAGGTCATACGTCGCTTAGCAGGCTATCGACATGACAGATTGCGATTCGCCTGCTACGCCTTAGGCATAACGCCAACGGGGGAACCGCCATGCCAACTACGCGCCGCCACGTCCGTCAGGCCGGGCTGGCGAGCAACCTGCTCGCCATCGCCCTGCTGACCCTGCCCATGCCGACCCAGGCCATGACCCAAGACGCTACCGAGACCGAGCGACGCTGTGCCTGCAACGCCCAGACCGCGAATCCAGACGTTAAAACCCTGCTGCGTTAAACGCCGGCCATAACCACCCGCCTGGATCGCCAGGTACGCCCTACCCGCCCCATCTGAGTGCGCTCGCGAGCGATGCGCCTCTTTTTGCAGCGCATTCATGTCGCCTTATTGTGCGCAGCCCTGTTAAACCGTGGTGCCTGTGTGTTGGCTCAGCTTTTGCTTAGTCACGCATACAGGTAGCCAACGGTGGCTGCTCGACAAACGACAAAGACGTCGCATAGACCACGCCCCCAGGGCGACCGGTAGATGCGGCGTTTTTCGTTTTTAGCTCCAGTGTTCGGGGCGGGTGCAGACGCTGTGATCCAGGGTCTGCGCTTGTAACTTTCTCAACCCAGCTGTGGCTTCGGCCTCAGGGTGCCGCATCACAAGTACGGCACCTCCCCGGTGGGTTGCGGCCGCCGTGTCCACGACCACGGCGCGCCGTGCCCGCCGGGACCCTTTTTCTGCCGATGAGGTTTGCGATGAATACAAGTTTCTGGAAATCCGGCCACACACCGACGCTGTTTGCCGCCTTTCTCTATTTCGACCTGAGCTTTATGGTCTGGTACATACTCGGCCCACTGGCCGTACAGATCGCCACCGCCCTGGACCTCACCGCCCAGCAACGCGGCCTGATGGTGGCCACGCCGATCCTCGCCGGTGCCGTACTGCGCCTGTTGATGGGTTTTCTGGCCGACCGCCTGTCCCCCAAGACCGCCGGCCTGATCGGCCAGATCATCGTCATCGTGGCGCTGTTCTGCGCCTGGCAGATTGGTGTCAAGAGCTACGAACAGGCCCTGCTGCTCGGCCTGTTTCTCGGTTTTGCCGGTGCCGCCTTCGCCGTGGCCCTGCCGCTGGCCTCGCAATGGTATCCGCCGCAGCATCAGGGCAAGGCCATGGGCATTGCCGGTGCGGGTAACTCCGGCACCGTGCTGGCGGCGCTGTTCGCCCCAGGCCTGGCCGCCCTGTTCGGCTGGCAGAACGTATTCGGCTGGGCGCTGATTCCGCTACTGACCACCCTGCTGATCTTCGCCTTTTTGGCCAAGAATTCACCCGAGCGACCCAAGCCGAAAGCCGCCGCCGATTACCTGAAAGCCCTGGGTGACCGCGACAGCTGGTGGTTCATGTTCTTCTACAGCGTCACCTTCGGCGGCTTTATCGGCCTGGCCAGTGCCTTGCCCGGCTACTTCAACGACCAGTACGGCTTGAATCCGGTGACCGCCGGTTACTACACCGCCGCCTGCGTCTGCGCCGGCAGCCTGATGCGCCCACTCGGCGGTGCCCTGGCCGACCGTATCGGCGGTATCCGCTCGCTGCTGATGATGTACACCCTGGCCTCCCTGAGCATTGCCGCCGTGGGTTTCAACCTGTCCAGCTCGGCCGCCGCCCTGGCCCTGTTCGTTACCGCCATGCTCGGCCTGGGTGCCGGTAACGGCGCGGTATTCCAGCTGGTGCCACAGCGCTTTCGCAAGGAAATCGGCGTGATGACCGGCCTGATCGGCATGGCCGGCGGCATCGGCGGCTTCCTCCTGGCCGCGGGCCTGGGCACCATCAAGCAGCAGACCGGCGATTACCAGATGGGCCTGTGGCTGTTTGCCAGCCTCGGCGTGCTGGCCTGGTTCGGCCTGTACAGCGTCAAGCGCCGCTGGCGCACCACCTGGGGTAGCGCTGCGGTCACCGCGGCCCGCGTGTAATTGCACAGACGTAGGGTGGATGACGCCTTTTTCGTCCACCATGGAACAACGGTGGATCGGTAAAGCGCGATCCACCCTACGCTCAACCTTTGGAGCGTTAAGGCAAAGGCGGGGCTGACTGGCAGCGCTTATTGCACTGGTCAGGAAAGGCGGGAGAAGTCGGCAGCGGCTCTCCTTTGCTGCCTCACCAGCCTCGCCTTTGCCTCAGCGCTTCCTCAGCAACAACCCCAGGAACATCAAAATGGCCCTGCAACTGACTTTCGGCGAAGCCAGCGCGATCGGCCCCAGGGCCGAGAACCAGGACGCCATCCGCGTGGTGACCCCGGCCCCAGCCCTGGCCGCCAGCAAGGGCTATCTGTTCGCCCTGGCCGATGGTGTCAGCCAGTGCGCCGACGGTGGCCTGGCCGCCCGCGCCACCTTGCAGGCCCTGGCCCTGGACTATTACTCCACCCCGGAAACCTGGGCCGTGACCCAGTCCCTGGATCGCCTGCTGGTGGCCCATAACCGCTGGCTGCAAGCCAATGGCAGCGGCCAGCCGTTGCTCACCACCCTCACTGCCCTGGTCCTGCGCGGCCGCCGCTTTACCCTGGCGCATGTCGGCGATTGCCGCGCCTATCGCTGGCAGCAGGGCCTGCTCGAACGCATCAGCGAAGACCACGTGTGGGAACAGCCGGGCATGCAGCATGTGCTCAAGCGCGCCATGGGCCTGGATCAGCACCTGGTGGTGGACTACCTGGACGGCGAATTGCGCGAGGGTGAGTGCTTCGTGCTGGTCAGCGACGGGGTCTGGGCCACCCTGGGCGACAATGCCATCCAGCAGATCCTCCACGACGAAGAAGATCTCGCGGCGGCCAGCCGCGCCCTGGTCAACGCCGCCCATCTGGCCGGCAGCCAGGACAATGCCAGCGCCCTGCTGCTGAGGGTCGAGGCCCTGCCGGAAAGCGATCTGGCCGATACCCTGGCGCAGCTGGAGCACTGGCCCCTGCCGCCGCGCCTGCGTGAGGGCCATGATTTCGAGGGCTGGCAGGTCGAACGGCTGCTCGCCGAGTCGCGTCAGTCGATGATTTACCGGGTGCGCGATGCCCAGGCGCGGCGCTGGCTGCTCAAGACCCTGCCGCCCAGCCGCGCCGATGAAGCCCAGGCCGGCCCCGCACTGCTGCTCGAGGAATGGTTTCTACGCCGGGTCGCGGGGCGCTTCTTCGCCGATGTGCACCCGCTGCCGCAACGTCAGCACCTCTATTACGTGCAGCGCGAATACAGCGGCCAGACCCTGGCCGAACATCTGCGCCTGAATGGCCCGCTGGGCCTGCCGGAGTGGCTGGACATCGCCCCCCGGCTGATCAAGGCCCTGGGCATGCTGCACCGGCGCAATATCCTCCACCGCGATATCAAGCCAGAAAACCTGCTGTGGGGCGATGATGGCGAATTGCGCGTGCTGGATTTCGGCCTGGCCTACTGTCCGGGCCTGTCCCGCGACGAAGCCCATGAGCTGCCCGGCACCCCCAGCTATATCGCCCCCGAAGCCTTCGCCGGCACCGCGCCCACGGCTCAGCAGGATCTCTACAGTGCCGGCGTGACCCTCTATCACCTGCTGACCGGCCACTATCCCTATGGCGAGATCGAAGCGTTTCAGCATCCGCGCTTTGGCCAGCCGACCCCGGCCAGCCGCTATCGCCCGGACCTGCCAGGCTGGATCGACGAGAGCCTCAATCGCGCCCTGACCGCCGAGCCCAAGGCGCGCTATGAAACCGCCGAGGAATGGCTGCTGGCCCTGGAACAGGGCGAACGCAAATCCCTCAGCAGCAGGCCGCGGCCGCTGCTCGAACGCGAGCCCCTGCTGGTCTGGCGCAGTGTCGCGCTATTTTCCCTGACGCTGAACCTGGCACTGCTGTTTCTGTTGCTCTGACAAAGCGCACCAATACAGCGCAAGACGCCTTCAAGTAGTGCAGCAACCGCGCCGAACAGAACCTGCAAGTGGCTGAAAAGCCATGAAAAACGCCACATAGAAAAGTTGGCACAAGCCCTGCATTGGATTACGCAGAATTAATAAAGCGCAGCCTTCAACGTTGAGGGCTGTACTTCCCGAGAGAACGGGACTTGGACAAAGGCGTCCTCGCTAGGTGACTAGCGGGACGCCTTTTTTGTTTTCTGGCCTGCCATACCTGGTGGCCCCCTTAGAGCCGTCGCGGAGCGACGCTAAAAATGCTCCCGACAATTTTTCCGTGATTTTTGATTCAGGAGATGGCCGGCATGAAAAAACTCAAGCTGGTGATGATTGGCAACGGCATGGCCGGTGTCCGCACCCTCGAAGAGCTGATCAAGCTCGCCCCCGACCTCTACGACATTACGGTGTTCGGTGCCGAGCCGCACCCCAACTACAACCGCATCCTGCTCTCGCCGGTGCTGGCCGGCGAGCAGACCTTCGAGGAAATCGTGCTCAACGACCTCAACTGGTATGCGGACAACGGCATCAAGCTGCTGCTCGGGCGCAAGGTGGTGAAGATCGACCGCAAGGCCCGCCTGGTCGTGGCCGATGACGGTAGCGAGGCCGAGTACGATCGCCTGCTTATCGCCACCGGCTCCAACCCCTTTATCCTGCCGATCCCGGGCAAGGACCTGGCCGGGGTGATCGGCTATCGCGACATCGCCGACACTCAGATGATGATGGAAACCGCCAAGACCCATAAGCACGCGGTGGTTATCGGCGGCGGCCTGCTCGGCCTGGAAGCGGCCAACGGCCTCAAGCTGCGCGGCATGGACGTGACCGTGGTGCACCTGGGCGACTGGCTGCTGGAGCGTCAGCTCGACAGCACCGCCGGCCGCCTGCTGCAGCAATCCCTGGAAGACCGCGGGCTGAAGTTCCTCCTGCCCAAGCTCACCGCTGAACTGCTGGACAACGGCGAAGGCCGGGTCTGCGCGGTGAAATTCAAGGACGGCGACGTGATCCCCGCCGACCTGGTGGTGATGGCCGCAGGTATCCGCCCCAACAGCGACCTGGCGGAACAATCCGGGATCGCCTGCAACCGCGGCATCCTGGTCAACGACACCATGCAGACCTTCGACCCGCGGGTTTACGCCATCGGCGAATGCGCCAGCCACCGCGGCATCGCCTACGGCCTGGTCGCGCCACTGTTTGAACAGGCCAAGGTCTGCGCCAACCACCTGGCCCAGCTCGGTTTCGCCCGCTACCAGGGCTCGGTGACCTCGACCAAGCTCAAGGTCACCGGTATCGACCTGTTCTCCGCCGGCGAATTCATGGGCGCAGAAGGCACCGAGACCATCACCCTCTCCGACCCCATCGGCGGCGTGTACAAGAAGCTGGTGATCAAGGACGATGTGCTGGTCGGTGCCTGCCTGTATGGCGACACCGCCGACGGCGGCTGGTACTTCCGCCAGATCCGCGAGAACCACAACGTCAGCGAGATTCGCGATCACCTGATGTTCGGCGAAAACGCCATCGGCGACGCCGGCCACCAGGGCCAGAGCAGCACCGCCAATATGCCCGACGACATGGAAGTGTGCGGCTGTAACGGCATCTGCAAGGGCACCATCGTCAAGGCCATTCAGGAAAATGGCCTGTTCAGCGTCGATGAGGTCAAGAAGCACACCAAAGCCGCCAGCTCCTGCGGCTCTTGCGCCGGTCTGGTCGAGCAGATTCTGATCAACACCGTGGGCGGCGCGGCGGACGTCAAGCCGAAGAGCGAAAAAGCCATCTGCGGCTGCAGTGATCTCAACCACGGGCAGATCCGCAAGGCCATCCGCGACGAGCACCTGACCAGCATTCCGGCGGCCATGGCCTTCCTCAACTGGAGCACGCCGAACGGGTGCGCCACCTGCCGCCCGGCGCTGAACTACTACCTGATTTCCACCTGGCCGGGCGAGGCCAAGGACGACCCCCAGTCGCGCTTTATCAACGAACGCGCCCACGCCAATATCCAGAAAGACGGCACCTACTCGGTGATTCCGCGGATGTGGGGCGGCGTGACCAATGCCTCGGAGCTGCGCCGCATCGCCGACGTGGCCGACAAGTACAACGTGCCCATGGTCAAGGTCACCGGCGGTCAGCGTATCGACCTGCTGGGAATCAAGAAGGACGACCTGCCCGGCGTGTGGAAGGATCTCGACATGCCGTCCGGCCACGCCTACGGCAAATCCATCCGTACCGTGAAGACCTGCGTCGGCAGCGAGTTCTGCCGCTTCGGCACGCAGAACAGCACGCAGATGGGCATCGACCTGGAACACGCGCTGTTCAATATGTGGTCGCCGCACAAGGTCAAGCTGGCGGTCTCCGGTTGCCCGCGCAACTGCGCCGAATCCGGGATCAAGGACGTTGGCATTATCGGCGTCGACTCCGGCTGGGAGCTGTATATCGGGGGCAACGGCGGGATCAAGACGGAAGCCGGCGAGTTCTTCGTCAAGCTCAAGACTGCCGAAGAAGTCATGGAGTACAGCCTGGCCTTCCTCCAGCTCTACCGCGAGGAAGCCTTCTACCTCGAGCGCACCGTGCATTACATGCAGCGCGTGGGCATGGAGCACATCAAGCAAGGCGTGCTGGAAGATGCCGAGCGGCGCAAGGCCCTGCATGAGCGCCTGCTGTTCTCCCTGTCGTTCGAGCAGGACCCGTGGAAGGAACAACTGGCCAAACCGCAGTTGAAGAAAGAATTCGACCGCATCGCACTGCAGCAACTGGAGGCGCACGCATGAACTGGCTGGATATCTGCGACCTGGAAGAAATCAACGTACTGGGCTCACGAATTGTCAGCGGTCCGAAAGGCGATATCGCGCTTTTCAGGACTTCCGCAGATGAAGTCTTCGCCCTCGACGACCGCTGCCCGCACAAGGGTGGCCCGCTGTCGCAAGGCATCATCTACGGCAAGCGCGTGGCCTGTCCGCTGCACAATTGGCAGATCGAGCTGGAGTCCGGCGAAGCCGTGGCCCCGGACCAGGGCTGTGCCCACCGGCATCAGGCCAAGGTAGAGAACGGCCGGGTGCTGCTGGCCCTGAACAGCGCTACCGAATGTGCCTGATAGGTCATTGGTAGGCCGCGCCCATCGCGCCGTGGCCTACCCGATTACCGCAGAGAGATGACGCCCATGACCCATTCCCATCAGATCACCGCCTCCACCTGCTGCTATTGTGGCGTGGGTTGTGGCGTGCTGATCGAACACGATGACGAGAAGATCCTCGGCGTCCAGGGCGATCCCGCGCATCCGGCCAACTTCGGCAAGCTGTGCAGCAAGGGTTCGACCCTGCACCTGACCGGCGACCTCGACGCCCGCGCCCTGTACCCCGAACTGCGTCTGGGTAAAGGCCTGGCCCGTACCCGTACCGACTGGGATAGCGCCCTGGATCACGCCGCCAACGTCTTCGCGGAAACCATCCGCGAGCACGGCCCGGACAGCGTGGCCTTCTACATCTCCGGCCAGTTGCTGACCGAGGACTACTACGCCTTCAACAAGCTGGCGAGAGCGTTGGTGGGAACCAACAATATCGACAGTAACTCGCGCCTGTGCATGTCCTCGGCCGTGGTCGGCTACAAGCGCAGCCTGGGGGCCGATTCGCCGCCGTGCAACTACGAGGACATCGAGCAGAGTGACTGCCTGCTGATCGCAGGCTCCAATATGGCCTACGCCCACCCGGTGCTGTTCCGCCGCCTGGAAGAAGCCAAGGCCAAGCGCCCGGACATGCAGATCATCGTCGTCGACCCACGGCGCACCGATACCTGTGACCTGGCCGACCTGCACCTGCCGATCATCCCGGGCAGCGACGTCGCCCTGTTTCACGGCATCCTGCATATCCTGATGTGGGAAGGCTGGATCGACCGCGCCTATATCGACGCCCACACCGAAGGTTTCGACGCGCTCAAGACCCTGGTGCGCGATTACAGCCCGCAGATGGTCAGCGAGCTGTGCGGCATCAGCCAGGACAGCCTGCAGCAATGCGCACGGATGATCGGCAGCGCACCGAGCTTCCTCTCGCTGTGGTGCATGGGCCTCAACCAGTCGAGCAGCGGCAGCGCCAAGAACAGCGCGCTGATCAACCTGCACCTGGCCACCGGGCAGATCGGCAAACCCGGTGCCGGCCCCTTTTCCCTCACCGGCCAACCGAATGCCATGGGCGGTCGCGAAACCGGCAGCCTGAGCAACCTGCTGCCCGGCCATCGTGAGGCCGGCAATGCCGAGCACCGCGCCGAAGTCGCCCGCTACTGGGGCGTCGACGCACTGCCGGCCAGCACCGGGCTGAGCGCCATCGAACTGTTCGAAGCGGTGCGCGTCGGCAAGGTCAAGGCCCTGTGGATCGCCTGCACCAACCCGGCGCAGTCCATGCCGGATCAGAACAAGGTGCATGAAGCCCTGGCCGCCTGCCCCTTCGTGGTAGTGCAGGAAGCCTTTTTCACCACCGAGACCTGCCACTACGCCGACCTGCTGCTGCCCGCCGCCAGCTGGGGCGAGAAGGAAGGCACGGTGACCAACTCCGAACGCCGCGTCAGTCATGTACGCAGCGCCGTGCCAGCGCCCAAAGAGGCGCGGCCGGATTGGGCGATCACCAGCGATTTCGCCCGTCGTTTAGAAAAACTGCTCCGCCCCGGCCTGCCCAGCCTGTTCGACTTCGACCGCCCGCAAGAGCTGTTCGAGGAGTACAAACACCTGACCGCCCAGCGTGACCTCGACCTGTCGGGGCTCAGCTACGCGATTCTGGATAACCAAGGTCCCCAGCAATGGCCGTTCCCGGCCGGCGCAACCCAGGGTACGCCGCGCCTCTACGGCGACGCGCGCTACCCCACGGCCAATGGTCGTGCGCAGTTTCATGCCGACCCTTACCGTGCGCCCAAGGAAAAACGCGAGGCGCGCTTTACCCTGACCCTCAACACCGGCCGCCTGCGCGACCAGTGGCATGGTATGAGCCGCACCGGTACCGCCGCGCGCCTGTTCGGTCATGTCGAAGAGGCCGTACTCAGCCTGCACCCGGACGAGATGCGCCGCCGCCGCCTGCAGAGCGGCGACCTGATCAAGGTCCGCAGCCGCCGCGGCAGCCTGATTCTGCCGGTGCAGGCCGACGACAGCATACGTGCCGGCCAGGCCTACCTGCCGATGCACTGGGGCAACCGCTTTCTCAAGGGCCTGGGCACCAATGTGCTGACCCAGCCGGCGTTCGATCCGCTGTCCAAGCAGCCGGAACTCAAGCACGCCGGGGTCGAGGTGGAAAAGGTCGAGCTGCCCTGGACCTTCTTTGCCCTGGTCGAAGGCCAGGTGCAGACGCGCTTCGAGGCCCTGCGCCCGCTGTTCGAAGGCTTTGCCTACGCCAACCTCAACCTGACCGGGCGCGAGCGCCCTGCTCTGCTGATCCGCGCCGCCTGCGCCGTGGCTCCCGAGCCCGAGCTGCTGGCGCAGATCGACCAGCTGCTCGGCCTGCACGAAGGCCCGGTACTGGCCTATGACGACCCGCGCAAAGCGGTCGGCAAACGCGTGCGCATCGAGGACGGCCGTATCACCGCCATCCGCCTGGCCGGGGAAACCGCCGCCCGCGACTGGCTGAAAAGCCTGTGGAACGACGGCCAGGCCGATGCCGACCTGCGCCGCTGGTTGCTCGCGCCGCTGTCCACCCCACCGGGCGCGGCCAGCGGCAGGAAAGCCAGCAAGACCCTGTGCAATTGCCTGAACGTCAGCCAGGACGCGGTATGCGCCGGGATCACCCGCGGCCTCGACCTCGACGGCCTCAAGCAGGAACTCAAGTGCGGCACCAGTTGCGGCTCCTGTGTCCCGGAAATCAAGCGGCTGCTGGCCACTGCGCCAATAGCGATCAATGCCTAGAGGAATCTGATATGAGCGCAAAAGTCTGGCTGGTAGGCGCAGGGCCCGGTGATCCGGAGTTGCTGACCCTGAAAGCGGTAAAAGCCCTCAATCGGGCCGATATCGTGATGATCGACGACCTGGTCAACCCGGCCGTGCTGGAGCATTGTCCGAATGCCCGGGTGGTACCGGTGGGCAAGCGCGGCGGTTGCCGCTCCACGCCCCAGGCCTTTATCCATCGCCTGATGCTGCGCTACGCCCGTCAGGGCAAGTGCGTGGTGCGCCTGAAAGGCGGCGATCCCTGCATCTTTGGCCGCGGCAGCGAAGAACTCGACTGGCTCAGCGCCCATGGCATCGAAGTGGAAATGGTCAACGGCATCACCGCAGGGTTGGCCGGTGCGACCCAGTGCGGCATTCCCCTGACTCTGCGCGGCGTGGCCCGCGGCGTGACCCTGGTCACCGCCCACACTCAGGACGACAGCACGCTGAACTGGGCGGCCCTGGCCCAGGGCGGCACCACTTTGGTGGTCTATATGGGCGTGGCGAAACTGGCAGAAATCCGCGAAAGCCTGCTGGCCGGTGGCATGCGCGCCGATATGCCGGTGGCGCTGATCGAGAACGCCTCCCTGCCACAGCAACGCGAATGCCGCAGCTCCCTGCACGCAATGCAACAGGACGCCCTGGACTTCCAGCTGAAAAGCCCCGCCATCCTGGTCATCGGCGAGGTCGCAAGCCAACAGCAACAGGCGGCCATTGCCATCAGTGCCTAACTGCTTCGCGCTCCTGCGGAGTTGTGACCTTGCCCACTGCCCCCGCAGTGGGCTTTTTTTCGCCTGAGAGAACGCGCCGCCAGAATGACTGAGCGATGGAAGCGTGCGAACAACGGATAAGCAACAGGCATTGGCCGGAAAAAAGTCATAAAAAAACCCCGCCGAAGCGGGGTTTTCTACAGCGTCAGATCAATTACTGCTGGATCTGGGCTTCTACTTCAGCTTCTACGCGGCGGTTAACAGCGCGGCCGGAGTCGGTAGCGTTGTCGGCAACCGGACGGGCTTCGCCGTAGCCAGCAGCATTGACGCGCTGAGCTTCTACGCCGTACTGGTTGACCAGAACGTCACGAACGGCGTTGGCACGACGCTCGGACAGGCTCTGGTTGTAGGCATCGGAACCCTTGGAGTCAGTATGACCTTCAACCACGGTGGTGGTCTGTGGGTACTGCTTCATGAAATCAGCCAGGTTCTTGATATCGCCGTAGCTTTCTTCTTTGACGCTGGCTTTGTCGAAGTCGAACTTGACGTCCAGTTCCACACGAACCAGTTCCATCGGCTCTTCAGCAGCAACCGGCTCAGGCATCGGCTCAGGGGCAGCTTCAACAACCTCGGCAGGCTTGGTGCTGCCGCCGAAGTTCAGACCGACACCAACGCCTGCCTGCCACTCGGTGTTTTCGGTATCCAGGCTGTGCAGAACATCTACACCGGCTTTGGCGAAGAACATTTCGGTGAAGTAGTACTTGGCACCGGCACCGACCATCGCGAAGGTGGTTTTGTCGTCACCGCGAGTGAAGGTGTTGTCCAGGTCCTGATGGCCGAAACCGGCGGATACATAAGGACGCAGGCTCTGGGCAGCCGGAGTACCGAAGTGGTACAGGGCTTCGACAGTGCTCAGGTGACCGTCAAGCTGCTCACGGCCATGGGTGGAACCCGGCAGGGTGTCCTGGGAACGCATGCTGCGGTACACACCATGCGACAGGTTCAGAGAAACGTCATCAGTCAGGAAGTAACCGATGCCGCCGCCGAACAGGTTGCCATTGGTAGCGTCACGATTGCTTTCGGTAAAAGTACGCTTACCGAAAACGTCCACTTCGACAGCGCCCTGACCCTGAGCAAGCGCGCTGAGCGAGGAAGAAGCCAGCAGCGAGCCAATGACAACGCCTAAAGTGTTTTTCAATTTCATTGTTAAATCCCTATCTTGGTGGTCAGCAAGTTGTCTGACAAACTCAAGACAACTCAATCGGCAATCCTAACAGAATTAACCACGTACTTCGACGCGAATAATTTAATTAAGTTTCAGGGCTGTCGGAAAACTTTTCACGCAGGCGGTCGAGGGCCCGTTTATAACGCATTTTCGTAGCGCTCAGGCCCATGTGCATGATGTCGGCGATTTCCTGGAACTCCAGCTCTGCGACAAAACGTAGCACCAGAATTTCCCGATCAATAGGATTGACGTGCACCAACCAGCGATCAAGGCCATTGCGTTCTTCAACTTTCGGAGTTTTATCTTCCGAAGCTTCCTCGAGCGGATCCAGGCTCAGCGCATCAATAAGGCGACGTTTGCGCCGTTCCTTGCGATATTGGGTAATACATTCGTTATAGGTAATGCTGTACAGCCAGGTTTTAAACTTGGATTTACCTTCAAAGTTCTTCAAGCCATAAAGAACTTTAAGCATCACCTCTTGACAAACATCATCGGCGTCCCGCTCGCTGCCCAAATAGCGCGCGCACACATTGAACAGGGTGCGCTGATAACGGCGCATCAGTTCTTCGTAGGCACGGGTGATATGGAACAACTCGTCGTGGGCACGCGCCACCAGCTCTTCATCCGAGAGCTCGCGGGGGTCGTAACGCAGAGACACAGATTGGGCTTTATTCAAAACGAGTCGGGCCGACAGTCAGGACAAAAGCCGCCGCAGTCCGCACAAACGGGCGACTGGGTCGGCGGCATACAATAACAGGGATTGACGCCTTAGCGGCTGCTTACGCGCTGCTCAAGCAAGGTGCGATTGGCCACGGAGACCAGTTCGCCTGCGTCGGTCAACAGTGTGGTCTTGACCGTGCCAATTTCCTCAATCTGCCCTTCGACCTCACCAACCTGAACTTGTTGCCCAACCTCATACAACTCGCGTACATAAATGCCGGCCAGGATCTGACTGGCAATATCCCGGCTGCCCAGACCGAGCGCCAGCGCCACGGCCAGGCCGACGGAAATAAGCACGATGGCGATCACGTTGTTGAGCAGGTCGGTTTTGACTTCGAGCTGACCGATGGCCACCGAAATACTGATGATGATCACCAGCCCCTGGGCCACGCGCGACAGGCCATGGGCATACTCCAGCCCTACGCCCTCGGCCGCGCCGCGCACCAGGCCGCTGACCAGTTGCGCCAACAGCACACCAGCGAGCAGCACCAGGGCCGCACCGAACACCTTGGGCAAGTACAGGGCCAGGGTATCCAGAGTCGAAGAAACCCGCTCCAGGCCCAGAGACTCGGCAGCCGTAACCAGAAAGATCAACAGCACGAACCAGTAGACGATCTTGCCGATCAGGGTCGATACCGGCACCTGGATGCCGGCCCGACTCAGCAGCTTGGTCAGGCCGGTGCCTGCCATCAGGCGATCCAGGCCGATCTTGCCGAGCAGTTTGGACAGCAGGGTATCGAGAAACTTGGCCACCACGAAACCCAGCAGTACCACCACCATGGCCCCGAACAGGCGTGGAATAAACGCGGCAATCGGAGTCCATACGCTGGCCATCGCATCAACCAGGACTTGAGTAAATTCCATGCTTAGTCAGCCTTATCAAGAGAGGGATCGGAAGGTTTTCGCCGGGACACGGGGGAGATATGCGCCGCGCCGCTATTGATCGCGATCATCAGTGCACCCAGGCAATGGCCCATCAGGGCAAACAGATCGCCCGCGCCCACTTGGCGATTGGCGGTCTTCAGAACGCGGTGCAGACAGGCATCGTCGTCGTGATTCGACGCGGATGACTTGAGCAGATCGCGCAGCGATTCTTCAAAAGGGTCGTGCATTGCACACCTCATAGGACGTGACGGCTAGACGAGCGGACGGCCTGGATAGTCACATCAGGCCAGACGCAACCGACGTAACAGCCACCATTGGCCAAGGGCCACAGCCACCATCAGCACGCAGATAATGGCAAAGCCATAGGGACTCTCCGCACCCGGAATACCGCCGACATTGATGCCCAGCAGCCCGGTAAGGAAGGTCAGGGGCAGGAACACGCCGGCGATGATGCCAAAACGGTACATGGTGCGATTCATGCGCTGATCCATGCGCCGATTCTCCGCCTCGAGAACCAGACTGACCCGCTCGCGGCTCAGTTCCAGCTCCTCCAGATAACGCGTCAGGCGGTTGTTCAGCTCGTTCCAGTAGTCAGTATCGTCGTCCAGAAACCAGGGCAACAGATGGCGCGTCAACTGCGCATAGATATCGCGCTGCGGGGCAAGAAAGCGCCGCAGACTGGCAGCACGCCGGCGCATCTGCAGAAGGCGGGCGTGGTCGGGCACCAGGCGCTGCTCGGCATCGACCATCTCTTCCTGCTCATCGACCTGCTCGGACAACTCCGTCACCAGGTTTTCGATCTTGTCGGTCAGGTAGTGGGCCAGGCTCAGGATCACTTCCGAGGCGGATTTCGGCCCTTTGCCTGCGACCAGATCCGCGATCAGCGCCTCTGTCGCCCGCACAGGTCGCAAGCGCAGGGAAATCACCCGGTGCGCATCGGCAAAGATGCGCAGCGAGACCATATCCTCCGGCTCAGCCCCCGGATTGAGGTTGACCCCGCGCAGGAACAGCAGCAACTCATGCTCCGGCAACGGCAGCATCCGCGGCCGGGTGTTCTCTTCGAGCAACAGGTCGCAGGCAAACTCGCTCAACCCGCTGTCGCGGCGCAACCAGTCCTGGGTCTGTGGGTGACTGCGATCCCAGTGCACCCAGAGGCTTTCCTGCTCGGCCAGTTGCAGATCCTGCAGCTGGTGACGATCAACGGCCCGCGCCCCGCCCAGCCCATCGAGGACAAAGGCATGGACCAGGCCGCGGTCTTCACGCGGCATTGTGGCATCTAACAAATTCAGCTTACTCCGGCATCTGCAACGCGGACGGCGAGATGATCACGCCGTTGTTGTCGGCGTACAGGTATTCGCCCGGGCGGAACGTCACGCCGCCAAAGGTCACCGCCACGTTGAGGTCGCCGATGCCGCGCTTGTCGGTCTTCATCGGGTGACTGGCCAGGGCCTGGATGCCCAGCTCGGTCTGCGCCAGCACATCGACATCACGCACGCAGCCATACACCACGATCCCTTCCCAGCCATTCTTCGCAGCCTTTTCCGCCAGCATGTCGCCCAGCAGCGCACGGCGCATGGAAGCACCGCCATCGACCACCATAACCTTGCCCTTGCCCGGCTGCTCGACCTGCTCCTTGACCAGCGAGTTGTCCTCGAAGCACTTGATGGTGACGATCTCGCCGCCAAAGGAATCGCGACCGCCGAAGTTGCTGAACATAGGCTCAACCACCTGAACCAGTTCCGGGTAGGCGTCGCACAGATCGGGGGTGATGTAGTGCATGGCAAAACTCCTGTTATCTATAGATGTGACTTACAGCTCTATACCGACACGATCGGCCGCATAGGCCAGAGGCAGATGGACAAGGCCTGGGCATTGGGCATTCAAGGCGCGGCCACTGAGCAGTTCGAACTCGATCCCGTGCCGCGCACAGCGCAACACGCCAGCGGCCAATGTCGCGTTGTGCAAAGGTGCGCCCTGGTGTGGGCAGCGATTTTCCAGCAACAGGGTACGACCTTCGACCACCATCAGCAGCAAACTGCGCCCCTGCAGCGAAAAACTCGGCGATAACCCTCCTCGAGGTTGAGCAAGTGCTCAAGAGCAACAAACATTGCACCTCCGCCGTCCGCACAGAGTGACCAGAAGCTGCGCAGAAGTCAGATAGTAGCCGCAAGGCTACTCGACTGAAACGAGTTTGTTCCCCTCAGGCTCGCCACTCTGCACCTGCGCGCTCTTGCGCAACCACTGCTCCACCAGTGGCCATACCTCGCGCTGGGCCTCCTTGCTGACCAGCATTTCGACATGGCCGAAGTCGCTGTGGAAACCATGTTTCTTACCCAGACAGAGAAACTCGCTCACGGGCGAGCCAAATTGTTCGAGCAGCTTGCGGCAGGCCCATACCGGGTCCTGGCTATCGCCCACTGCCGCCACCGCCATGACCGGCACCCGCACCTCGGCAAGGCCAGCCCACCAGTCCCGCTCGGCATCGCCAAAGCGGCCGAACAAGCCGTGCCAGCGCAGGCTTTCGATGGCCAGACTGGCCGGCTCATCCTCGGGACCGCGCTTGAGCCTGGAGCCAGATATCACCGAGAAGCCCTTGAGCAGCAGACGACTGCCCCACTCCACCGGCGGCACCTTGAGCGGCCAGTAGACGCGGCTGATCTGACTGCCAAACAACGCCGCCGAAGCCATTTTCGACTCATCCAGGTACCCACCACCCAGCGCTCCCGCCAGGGTGATACCGCCCAGGGAATGGCCCAGCCAATGGGCCCTCTGCGGGTTCTGTTCGTAAATAAAATCGGCAATTGCCGGCAGGTCATAGCGCACATAGTCGCTGACCTTGTTGTGCTTGTACTGGCGATTGCGCGGCGACAGGCCATGACCACGCATCTCGGCGATCCACACATCAAAACCCGCACGCGCCAACTGCGGGCCAAGGCCGATGCATTTGGGCGAATACCAGAAGCGCCGATTGGAAAAACTGCCGGGAATCAGGATCACCGGCACGCCGCGATCCTGCTGATGATCGGCACGGCCCAGGCGCGTCAGAGCCAGTTGAACACTGTTATCCGGGCTGTTGCCGGGCTTGAGGCGGTAGACATCCTCGCTCAGATCGCCACGAAACTCCGCGCTGATCAAGGCGACGGGGAAAAGCTCACTGCTGCTTTGCATCTTCTGCGCTCTGGTACAAAGAGTTGCTGGGAACAATCTTTCACGCTGCCCGACGGTGACCGCCACCAACGGCCGGCCACTAAAAATTAGCGGGAGCAATTTTTAACGTCGCTAGCGACGGCCCGAAGGGTGGTCTCCAGGGATGGCAGACCACAAAAACGCCAGGAGCGTTTTTGCGCGCCAGCCCCGGAGGGGTGAAGCACATGGAGGTGCTGAACACAAAAAAGGGCAGGATAAACCCGCCCTTGTACCGCGATTTAACCGCGCGTTCAGACCGGCGCTTGAGCTTCCGCGAGGAAGAACCAGGTATCGAGCACCGAGTCCGGGTTCAGCGACACGCTTTCAATGCCCTGATCCATCAGCCAGCGCGCCAGATCCGGGTGGTCCGAGGGGCCCTGACCGCAGATGCCGATGTACTTGCCAGCCTTGTTACAGGCCTGGATGGCGTTGCTCAGCAGCTTCTTCACCGCCGGGTTACGCTCATCGAACAGGTGCGCGACGATGCCGGAGTCACGGTCCAGGCCCAGGGTCAGCTGGGTCAGGTCGTTGGAGCCGATGGAGAAACCGTCGAAGAACTCGAGGAACTCTTCGGCCAGAATCGCGTTAGACGGCAGCTCGCACATCATGATGATTTTCAGACCATCCTGGCCGCGGGCGAGACCGTTGGCCGCCAGCAGATCGACCACCTGGCTGGCTTCACCCAGGGTACGGACGAAGGGCACCATGATCTCGACGTTGGTCAGGCCCATCTCGTTGCGCACTTTCTTCAGCGCGCGGCATTCCAGCTCGAAGCAATCGCGGAAAGATTCGCTGATATAACGCGACGCGCCACGGAAGCCCAGCATCGGGTTTTCTTCTTCCGGCTCGTAGAGCTTGCCGCCGATCAGGTTGGCGTATTCGTTGGACTTGAAGTCCGACAGGCGCACGATGACCTTCTTCGGCCAGAACGCCGCGGCCAGGGTACTGATACCCTCGACCAGCTTCTCGACGTAGAAGCCGACCGGATCATCGTAACCGGCGATGCGCTTCTCGACGCTGTCCTTGATCTCCGGCGGCAGGCCGGCGAAGTTCAGCAGCGCCTTGGGGTGCACGCCGATCATACGGTTGATGATGAATTCCAGACGAGCCAGGCCCACGCCTTCGTTGGGCAGCTGGGCGAAGTCGAAGGCGCGGTCCGGGTTGCCGACGTTCATCATGATCTTGAACGGCAGTTCGGGCATGGCATCGACCGAGTTCTTGCGGATATCGAAGCCCAGTTCGCCTTCGAAGATAAAGCCGGTGTCGCCCTCGGCGCAGGAAACCGTCACGCCCATGCCGTCTTTCAGCACATGGGTGGCGTTACCGCAACCGACCACTGCAGGAATCCCCAGCTCGCGGGCGATGATCGCCGCGTGGCAGGTACGCCCGCCGCGGTTGGTGACGATGGCGCTGGCGCGCTTCATCACCGGTTCCCAGTCCGGGTCGGTCATATCGGAAACCAGCACGTCGCCGGGCTGGACCTTGTCCATTTCCGAAACATCGTTGATCACCCGCACCTTGCCGGCACCAATCTTCTGACCAATAGCGCGGCCTTCGACCAGCACGGTGCCGGTTTCCTTGAGCAGGTAGCGCTCCATCACATTGGCACTGGAGCGGCTCTTCACGGTTTCCGGACGAGCCTGGACGATATACAGCTTGCCGTCGTCGCCATCTTTGGCCCACTCGATGTCCATCGGACGACCGTAGTGTTTCTCGATGATCATGGCCTGCTTGGCCAGTTCGCTGACTTCGGCATCGCTCAGGCAGAAACGCGCACGGTCGGCACGATCCACATCGACCACCTTGACCGATTTTCCGGCCTTGGCTTCGTCGCCGTAGATCATCTTGATCGCCTTGCTGCCCAGGTTGCGGCGCAGAATGGCCGGGCGACCGGCTTCCAGGGTCTGCTTGTGGACATAGAATTCGTCAGGATTGACCGCACCCTGCACCACGGTTTCGCCGAGGCCGTAGGCACCGGTGATAAACACCACATCGCGAAAGCCCGACTCGGTGTCGAGAGTGAACATCACGCCGGCGGTGCCGGTTTCCGAACGCACCATGCGCTGCACACCGGCAGACAGGGCAACCAGTTTATGGTCGAAGCCCTGATGCACGCGGTAGGCAATGGCGCGGTCGTTGAACAGCGAGGCGAATACCTCTTTGGCCGCGCGGATCACATTTTCCACGCCGCGGATATTCAGGAAGGTTTCCTGCTGGCCGGCAAAGGAGGCGTCCGGCAGGTCTTCGGCGGTGGCCGAGGAGCGCACGGCAACTGCCATATTCTCGTTGCCGCCGGCCATTTCGGCGAAGGCGGTGCGGATCTGCGTATTCAGCTCTTCGGGGAAGGAGGCATCCATCACCCACTGGCGGATCTGTGCACCGGTCTTGGCCAGGGCATTGACGTCATCCACATCCAGGGCATCCAAGGCCTCATGGATCTGCGCATTCAGGCCGCTCAGCTCGAGGAAGTCCCGATAGGCCTGGGCGGTAGTGGCGAAACCACCGGGTACCGAGACACCTGCACCGGCAAGGTTGCTGATCATCTCGCCCAGGGAGGCGTTCTTGCCCCCTACGTGCTCAACATCGTGATTGCCGAGCTTATCGAGGGAAACTACGTACTCTACCAAGGTGATCTCTCCACTAACGGTGTTGGAAAAACTCAGGAGCTAGATGGTTCGGCGGTACATGACCGCACGATTGTGGCCTGGCCCTGGAAAATAAGTAACAATGCCAGCCAGTTCGGCCCTGCAAAGGCGGGCCTATGATAGCCAAGAATCCTTCCCAGCTTAAGGCCCATGGTGCAAATGAAACGAACCGCTTTTTTCATCTCCGACGGCACCGGCATCACTGCCGAAACCCTGGGCCAAAGCCTTCTGGCGCAGTTTGAAACCATCGACTTTACCAAACTCACGCGGCCTTATATCGACAGCGTGGAAAAAGCCCGCGCAATGGTACAACAAATCAACAGTGCGTCCGAGAAGGACGGTGCCCGCCCGATCATCTTCGACACCATCGTCAATCAGGATATCCGCGACGTCCTGGCCGAGTCTGACGGCTATATGATCGATATCTTCTCGACCTTCCTCGCCCCCCTGGAGCAGGAACTTACCTCGCACTCGTCCTATTCGGTGGGCAAATCCCACTCCATCGGACACAACTCCAACTATATGGAGCGTATCGAGGCGGTGAACTTCGCCCTGGACAACGACGACGGCGCACGCACTCACTATTACGACAAGGCCGATCTGATACTGGTTGGGGTCTCGCGCTGCGGCAAAACCCCGACTTGCCTGTATATGGCAATGCAATACGGAATTCGTGCCGCAAATTATCCGTTGACCGAAGATGACATGGAGCGACTGCAGTTGCCTCCGGTGCTGAAAAAGCACAAAGACAAGCTGTTTGGCCTGACCATCGACCCTGATCGTCTCACCGCCATTCGCCACGAGCGCAAGCCCAACAGCCGCTACGCCAGCTTCGCCCAATGCGAGTTCGAAGTGCGCGAGGTGGAAAACCTGTTCCGTCGCGAGAACATCAACTTTATCAACTCCACCTATTTCTCCGTGGAAGAGATTTCCGCGAAGATCCTGGTGGAAAAAGGCGTTGAGCGGCGCCTCAAGTAGCCTGCGCAACTCGTTGAAGCTAAAAGAAAAGGCTCGAACACTTCGAGCCTTTTCTCATTTATGAACACTACAAAATATCGCCCGGCACGCGCACCCAACCTTCCATTAATATCCGCGCGCTACGCGACATAATCGCCTTGGTTACCGTCCACTGACCGTCCACCAGAGCCGCCTGAGCCCCCACACGCAAGGTGCCGGATGGATGGCCAAAGCGCACCGCCTCCCGCGCACTGCCACCGGCCGCCAGATTGACCAGAGTGCCCGGAATCGCCGCCGCCGTGCCGATGGCCACCGCGCAGGTGCCCATCATGGCGTGGTGCAGCTTACCCATGGACAGTGCGCGCACCAGCAGATCGACTTCACCCGCCTGCACCCTCTTGCCGCTGGATGACAGGTAGTCCTTGGGTTTCGCCACGAAAGCGATCTTCGGCGTGTGCTGACGCGTAGCAGCCTCTTCCGCCGTCTTGATCAGTCCCATACGCAGGGCACCGGCCACGCGGATCTTTTCGAAACGCGCCAGTTGCTCAGGGTCACCATTGATCTGCTCGCGCAGTTCGGTGCCGCTGTAACCGATGTCTTCGGCATTAACGAACACAGTCGGAATGCCGGCAGTGATCATGGTCGCTTTGAAAGTACCGACACCCGGCACCTCCAAGTCATCAACCAGATTGCCGGTGGGAAACATCGAACCACCCTCCTCGCCATCATCGGACGGATCGAGAAACTCCAGCACGATCTCGGCGGCGGGAAAGGTCACCCCGTCCAGCTCAAAATCGCCGGTTTCCTGCACCTGGCCATTGCTGACCGGCACATGGGCAATGATGGTTTTCTGGATATTGGCCTGCCAGATACGCACCACACAGACGCCGTTCTCCGGAATACGCGCGGGATCAAGCAAGCCGGCATGAATGGCGAAGGCACCAGCAGCGGTCGACAGGTTGCCGCAGTTGCCGCTCCAGTCGACAAAGGCCTTGTCGATCGACACCTGACCATAGAGATAGTCGACATCGTGATCCGGCTGGCTGCTTTTCGACAGAATCACGCACTTGCTGGTGCTGGAGGTTGCACCGCCCATGCCGTCAATCTGCGCGGCATAAGGATCAGGGCTGCCGATCACCCGCATAAACAGCGCATCGCGCGCTGCGCCCGGTACCTGACAGTTTTCTGGTAAATCTTGCAGGCGAAAGAACACGCCCTTGCTGGTGCCGCCACGCATATAGGTGGCGGGAATTTTGATTTGGGGTGCGTGGGGCATGGTGATTACCTGGCCGTAAGGGTCGTAGGGTGGATGACGTTTTTCCATCCACCGTTCAACGCTGTCATGGTGGATCGATAAAGCGTGATCCACCCTACGAAGACCGGGGCGTTGCCGCCCCGGTGATGGATCAGCCCTGAGTAGACTCGAGGAAGTCCTGGGCAAAGCGCTGCAATACGCCGCCAGCGTTGTAGACGTTGACTTCGGCGGCGGTATCCAGACGGCAGGTCACCGGCACTTTGACCACATCGCCATTGCGACGATTGACCACCAGGGTCAGATCGCCGCGCGGCGACAGCTCGCCCTGGATGTCATAGGTTTCAGTGCCGTCGAGGCCGAGGGTCAGGCGGGTGGTGCCCGGCTTGAACTCGACTGGCAGTACACCCATGCCAACCAGATTGGTCCGATGGATGCGCTCGAAGCCTTCGGCGACTATCACTTCCACGCCGGCCAGGCGTACGCCCTTGGCCGCCCAGTCACGGGAGCTGCCCTGACCGTAGTCGGCACCGGCAACAATGATCAGGTTCTGCTTACGATTCATGTAGGTTTCGATCGCTTCCCACATGCGCATGACCTTGCCTTCCGGCTCGACGCGGGCCAGCGAACCCTTCTTCACTACACCGTCAACAACGGCCATTTCATTGACCAGTTCTTTGTTGGCGAAAGTAGCGCGCTGCGCCGTCAGGTGGTCGCCGCGGTGGGTGGCGTAGGAGTTGAAGTCCTCCTCCGGCAGGCCCATCTTGTGCAGGTATTCACCGGCGGCCGAGCTCATCTGGATCGCGTTGGAAGGCGACAGGTGGTCGGTGGTGATGTTATCCGGCAGGATTGCCAGCGGCAGCATGCCCTTGAGGGTACGCTCGCCAGCCAGCGCGCCTTCCCAGTAAGGCGGACGACGGATGTAGGTGGACATCGGACGCCAGTCGTACAGCGGGCTTTCGGCCTCCTCGATAGTGCCCAGATCGAACATCGGGATGTAGATCTGCTTGAACTGCTCCGGCTTCACCGAGGCGGCGACGATGGCGTCGATTTCCTCGTCGCTCGGCCACAGGTCCTTCAGGGTGATCGGGTTGCCCGCCTTATCGGTACCCAGCACGTCCTGCTCGATATCAAAGCGCACGGTACCGGCGATGGCGTAGGCCACGACCAGCGGCGGCGAGGCCAGGAAGGCCTGCTTGGCGTAGGGATGGATACGACCGTCGAAGTTGCGGTTACCGGACAGTACGGCAGTGGCGTACAGATCGCGGTCGATGATTTCCTGCTGGATTACCGGGTCCAGTGCACCGGACATGCCGTTGCAGGTGGTGCAGGCATAGCCGACGATGCCGAAGCCGAGCTTTTCCAGCTCCGACAGCAGACCGGCATCTTCCAGGTACAGCTTGGCGACCTTGGAGCCGGGGGCGAAGGATGTCTTGACCCACGGCTTGCGCAGCAGGCCCAGCTCGTTGGCCTTCTTCGCCAGCAGACCGGCGGCCACCACGTTGCGCGGGTTGGAGGTGTTGGTACAGCTGGTGATGGCGGCGATGATCACCGCGCCATCTGGCAGCAGACCTTCGGCTTCCTCGACCTTGGACGCCGCCAGCATGGCTTCGCCAGCAATGCCGCGCTCTTGCAGTGCCGAAGTCGGCAGGCGCTTGTGCGGGTTGGACGGGCCAGCCATGTTGCGCACGACGGTAGACAGATCGAAGCTCAGTACGCGTTCGTACTCGGCGGTAGCCAGGGCATCGGCCCACAGACCGGTGGTCTTGGCGTAGTTCTCTACCAGCTCGATCTGCTCCGGCTCGCGACCGGTCAGCTTGAGGTAATCGATGGTTTGCTGGTCGATGTAGAACATCGAAGCGGTGGCACCGTATTCCGGGCACATGTTGGAAATGGTCGCGCGGTCGCCGATCGACAGGCTATCCGCACCCGGGCCGAAGAACTCGACCCAGGCACCGACCACGCGTTCCTTGCGCAAGAACTCGGTGATGGCCAGGACAATATCGGTGGCGGTAATGCCAGGTTGGCGCTTGCCAGTGAGCTGCACGCCGACGATATCGGGCAGGCGCATCATCGACGGCAGGCCGAGCATCACGGTTTCGGCTTCCAGACCGCCGACGCCGATGGCGATCACGCCAAGGGCATCGACGTGCGGGGTGTGCGAGTCGGTACCCACGCAGGTGTCCGGAAAGGCCACACCGCCACGCGCCTGGATCACCGGGCTCATTTTCTCCAGGTTGATCTGGTGCATGATGCCGTTGCCGGCCGGGATCACGTCGACGTTCTTGAACGCGGTCTTGGTCCACTCGATAAAGTGGAAACGGTCCTCGTTGCGACGGTCTTCGATGGCGCGGTTCTTGGCGAAGGCGTCCGGGTCGAAGCCCGGAGCTTCCACGGCCAGGGAGTGGTCGACGATCAGCTGAGTCGGCACCACCGGATTGACTTTGGACGGGTCACCGCCCTTCTCGGCGATGGCATCACGCAGGCCGGCCAGGTCGACCAGGGCGGTCTGGCCGAGGATGTCGTGGCAGACCACGCGCGCCGGATACCAGGGGAAATCCAGGTCCTGCTTGCGCTCAATCAGCTGCTTGAGCGAATCAGTCAGTGCATCCGGCTCGCAGCGGCGCACCAGCTGCTCGGCCAGCACGCGGGATACGTAGGGCAGCTTGGCATAGGCACCGGGGGCGATGGCATCGATCGCCTCACGGGTGTCGAAGTAGTCCAGCGCGGTGCCGGGCAGGTGCTTGCGGTACTGAGTGTTCATCATTTGCGGTCCTTGAGCGGCACGAACTTAAGATCTTCCGGCCCGACATAATTGGCGCTCGGGCGGATGATCTTGCCGTCGATGCGTTGCTCGATCACGTGACTGGACCAGCCCGAGGTGCGGGCGATGACGAACAGCGGGGTGAACATGACGGTGGGCACGCCCATCATGTGGTAGCTGACGGCGCTGAACCAATCGAGGTTGGGGAACATCTTCTTGATCTCCCACATGGTCGATTCCAGACGCTCGGCAATGTCGTACATCTTCATATTGCCCTGCTCCACCGACAGCTCGCGGGCCACGTCCTTGATCACCTTGTTGCGCGGGTCGCTCACGGTATAGACCGGGTGACCGAAGCCGATCACCACTTCCTTCTTCTCAACGCGGGCGCGGATATCGGCCTCGGCCTCATCGGCGTTGTCGTAACGCTTCTGGATCTCGAAGGCCACTTCGTTGGCACCGCCGTGTTTCGGCCCGCGCAGCGCACCGATGCCGCCGGCAATGCAGCTGTACATGTCAGAACCGGTGCCGGCGATCACCCGTGAGGTAAAGGTGGAAGCGTTGAACTCATGCTCGGCATACAGGTTGAGCGAGGTGTGCATGGCGCGCACCCAGGACTCGCGCGGCTTCTCGCCGTGCAGCAAATGCAGAAAGTGACCGCCGATGGAGTCGTCGTCGGTTTCCACCTCGATGCGCTTGCCGTTGTGGCTGAAGTGGTACCAGTACAGCAGCGCGCTGCCCAGCGAGGCCATCAGCTTGTCGGCGATGTCGCGGGCACCGGGGTGGTTGTGGTCATCCTTCTCCGGCGACACGCAACCCAGCACGGATACGGCAGTGCGCATCACATCCATCGGATGGGCGGACGGTGGCAGCTGCTCGAGGGACGCCTTCAGCGCCGCAGGCAAACCCCGCAGCGCCTTGAGCTTGGCCTTGTAGCCAGCAAGTTCGGCTACGTTGGGCAGTTTGCCGTGCACCAACAGGTGGGCGATTTCTTCGAAGTCGCAGCGGTTGGCGAAGTCGAGCACGTCATAACCGCGGTAATGCAGATCGTTGCCGGTGCGACCGACCGTGCACAGCGCGGTGTTGCCGGCAGTGGTGCCGCTCAGGGCCACGGATTTTTTCGGTTTGAAGCCTGGGGTGGTTTCGGGGTTCGTACTCATCGCTAATCTCTCCTCATCCGATCCGGTCGGTCGTTCTTTTAAGCAGGCGGCTAAGACCTGCGTTCCGGTTATTTTTTCGCGGCAAACAGCGCGTCGAGGCTCTGCTCGAAGGCGTGATAGTTGATGCGCTCGTATAGCTCCATGCGGGTCTGCATGGTGTCGACCACATTCTTCTGCGTGCCGTCGCGGCGTACGGCCATATAAACGTTCTCGGCCGCCTTGTTCATGGCGCGGAAGGCCGACAGCGGGTAGAGCACCAAAGAGACGTCAACCGACGCCAGCTCTTCGGTGGTGTACAGCGGCGTCGCACCGAACTCGGTGATATTGGCCAGAATCGGAGCCTTGATCCTGTCGGTGAAGGTCTTGTACATCGCAAGCTCGGTAATGGCTTCTGGGAAGATCATGTCGGCACCGGCTTCGATGCAGGCCGCGGCGCGGTCCAGTGCCGAGTTCAGGCCTTCGACGGCCAGGGCATCGGTACGCGCCATGATCACGAAACTGTCATCGGTACGCGCATCGACGGCCGCCTTGATGCGGTCGACCATCTCCTGCTGAGTCACAATCTCTTTGTTGGGACGGTGGCCGCAGCGCTTGGCACCGACCTGATCCTCGATATGAATCGCCGCCGCGCCGAACTTGATCATCGACTTGACGGTGCGTGCGACGTTGAACGCCGAAGCCCCGAAGCCGGTGTCGACATCTACCAGCAGCGGCAGATCGCACACATCGGTGATGCGGCGCACGTCGGTCAGCACGTCATCCAGGCCGGTGATGCCCAGATCCGGCAGCCCGAGGGAGCCCGCCGCCACGCCGCCGCCGGACAGGTAGATCGCCTTGAAACCGGCACGCTTGGCCAGCAGCGCATGGTTGGCGTTTATGGCACCAATGACTTGCAACGGATGCTCTTCGGCAACGGCATCACGAAAACGCTGGCCTGGACTTTTCAAGCTCATGACTCACCTCGGGTTTTGGCTGTCTTGGGATGCGCGCCCTGCCCCATGGTCATGGCGTAGTGGCGCTCGATATTGCGTTTGGAGGCACCGATATGTCGGCGCATCAGCAGCTCGGCCAGTTCGCCGTCACGGTCGGCGATGGCATCGAGAATACGGTGGTGTTCGGCAAACGCCTGGCGCGGCCGATTGGGTGTGGCGGAAAACTGCAGGCGATACATGCGCACCAGCTGATACAGCTCGCCGCAGAGCATCTGGGTCAGGGTCTTGTTGCCGCTGCCTTGGATAATCCGGTAGTGAAAGTCGAAATCGCCTTCCTGTTGGTAGTAACCAACACCGGCCTTGAAGGCCGCGTCCTGCTCATGCAGATCGAGCACCCGGCGCAGATCATCGATTTCCGCCGCCGTCATGCGCTCCGCTGCGAGGCGGCAGGCCATACCCTCCAGGGACTCGCGAATTTCATAGAGTTCGATCAACTCGGCATGGCTGAGCGAAACCACTCGCGCACCAATATGGGGAACCCGTACCAGCAGGCGCTGCCCTTCTAGGCGATGGATGGCTTCACGCAGAGGGCCACGACTGATGCCGTAGGTGCGCGCCAGCTCGGGCTCGGAAATCTTGCTGCCCGGGGCGATCTCACCCTTGACGATGGCGGCCTGAATGCGCCGAAAGACCTGCTCGGAAAGCGTTTCAGAATCTTCCTGGGGAGATTCGAGCGACCTTATGACATCGAGCATATTGTTGACACTCTCTTCGGCAGTTGCTGAAAAAACTACCCTCAGCGGACCTTAATGTCAAACGCAAGCAGGATACTGTCGACAATATTCACCCCCTACTTTAGCCGATAGCAGCCACGACCTTACTTGCAAAAACCACCATAAGCGCCTGTCATCACAGAAAAATCCCATGATAGAATGCAGTCCACTTATGCCTGACAGAGCACGCTCAGGCAGCCTGCTAGACTTCAGATAAGCTGTTTGATGCAAACCAGCCATGCCTGCCGGTCGTTCTGATCAACCGTTTGAGCTACATCCGAAAGGACTTATGAGACTGAAGCTCTCCCCATTACTGCTATGCCTAGTGTTTTTCCCCGGTTTGGGTATCGCCGAGGAAAAAACCATCTATGGTCTCAATGAATACGTACGCCTGTTCGACCTCGATCTGAAGCTGGCGGCAAAACTCGATACCGGTGCTAAAACAGCGTCCTTGAGTGCACGCGACATCAAGCGTTTCAAGCGTGACGGCGAAACCTGGGTACACTTCTATCTGGCCATCGACGAGGCCCACAACAGCCCGATCGAGCGGCCCCTGGCGCGTATCAGCAAGATCAAGAGACGCGCCGGCGACTATGATCCAGACGAAGAAAAGACCTATACCGCGCGCCCGGTGATCGAAATGGATATCTGCATGGGCCAGGCCTTGCGCACAATCGAAGTGAACTTGACCGACCGTAGTGCTTTCCAATACCCGTTGCTGATTGGCTCCGAAGCGCTGAAAAACTTTACGGCTCTGGTCGACCCAGCTCTTAAATACGCAGCAGGAAAACCTGCCTGTACCCCTGACGCCAACCTTGGTGAGTAACCTTCATGCGCTCTCTTAACCTGCATCTGAAAGTCCTGGTCATACTCCTGGTGAGTCTGGGCGTTCTGATTACGGGCTATCAGATATTTATCCTCGGCATCCCGGTGACCGAAGATGAAACTGACGATCTGTGGAATATCGATGCCAAAGTCGAGTTCCAGGCCAATCCTCGCGACCCGGTCAAACTGCAAATGTTTGTACCGCCGCTGAATCAGGACTACGTCAGCCTCAACGAGAGTTTTATCTCGAACAACTATGGCGTGAGCATCAACCGCGTCGATGGCAACCGCAAAGTCACCTGGTCCGCCCGCCGCGCCAGCGGCAAGCAGACCCTGTACTACCGCCTGGTACTGACCAAGCGTTACAGCGGTGAGCAGATCGCCGCCAAGGGTCCGATCTTCCGCGACCGCATCCCCGTGGAAGGGGCCGAGAAGATCGCCGCAGAGGCCTTGCTCGCGCCGATCCGGCAGCACTCGGCGGACGTCGAAACCTTTATTACCGAGACCATCAAGCGGGTTAACAACAGCAACGACGACAACGTCAAGCTGCTGCTGGGCGGCGATGCCTCCACCGAGAACAAAGCCAAGGTCATCGAACTGCTGCTGTCCATCGCCCATGTGCCGATGCAGCGCCTGCACACCATCCGCCTGGTCGCCGAAACCCTGCAGAGCCCGGAGCTCTGGCTGCGCAGCTTCAATGGCGAGAGCTGGCTGTACTTCAGCCCCGAGTCGGGCGAGCAAGGCCTGCCGGCCGATCGCCTGGTCTGGTGGATCGGTGATGACGACCTGGTCAGCCTGGAAGGCGGCAAGCAGGCGCAAGTCAGTTTCAGCCTGAACAACAGCGAAATGAACGCCATTCGCCTGGCCAAGCTGACCGACGAAAACACTGACGTCGACTTCCTCGAATACTCGCTGTACGGCCTGCCGCTGCATACCCAGCAGACCTTTATGATCATGGTGATGATCCCGATCGGCGTGCTGGTAATCCTGATCCTGCGCAACCTCGGCGGCCTGCAGACACTCGGCACCTTCACCCCAGTGCTGATCGCCCTGGCCTTCCGCGAAACCCAGCTGGGCTTCGGCATCATCCTGTTTACCGTGATCACCACCCTGGGCCTGTCGTTGCGCTCCTACCTCGAACACTTGAAGCTGCAGATGCTGCCCAGGCTGTCGGTGGTGCTGACCTTCGTGGTGGTGCTGATCGCGGTGATCAGTCTGTTCAGCCATAAACTCGGCCTGGAGCGCGGTTTGTCCGTAGCCCTGTTCCCGATGGTGATTCTGACCATGACCATCGAACGCCTGTCGATCACCTGGGAAGAACGCGGCGGCGGCCATGCCTTCAAGGTGGCCATCGGCACCCTGTTCGCCGCAACCCTGGCGCACCTGCTGATGAGCGTGCCGGAGCTGGTGTACTTCGTCTTCACCTTCCCGGCGATCCTGATGATCCTGGTGGGCTTTATGCTGGCAATGGGTCGCTATCGCGGCTATCGCCTGACCGAACTGTTCCGCTTCAAAGCCTTCCTCAAGGACTAATGCCATGTTCGGTCTGATCAAGACGTGGAAAGCCCTTGAAGCCAAAGGCATCATGGGCATCAACAGGCGTAACGCGGACTATGTGCTGAAGTACAACAAACGGCACCTCTACCCGATCGTCGATGACAAGATCATCACCAAGCAGCGCGCCATCGAAGCGGGCATTGATGTGCCGGAAATGTATGGCGTGATCGAAACCGAGAAAGGCATCGACAAGCTGCGCGAGATCATCGGCGACCGCCCGGACTTCGTCGTCAAGCCGGCCCAGGGGGCCGGCGGTGACGGCATTCTGGTCATCGCCGACCGTTTCGAAGACAAGTACAAGACCGTCTCCGGCAAGATCATCAGCCATGAGGAGATCGAACATCAGATCTCCAGCATCCTCACCGGCCTCTATTCCCTGGGCGGCCACCGTGATCGCGCGCTGATCGAATACCGCGTCACCCCAGACCAGATATTCAAGAGCATCAGCTACGAAGGCGTGCCGGACATCCGTATCATTGTGCTGATGGGCTACCCGGTGATGGCTATGCTGCGCTTGCCTACCCGCCAGTCCGGCGGCAAGGCCAACCTGCACCAGGGCGCGATCGGCGTCGGAGTGGATCTGGCCACCGGCGTGACCCTGCGCGGCACCTGGCTGAACAACAAGATCAGCAAGCACCCGGACACCACCAACGCAGTGGACGGCGTACAGCTGCCCAACTGGGACGGTTTTATGAAGCTGGCCGCCGGTTGCTACGAGCTGTGTGGCCTCGGTTATATCGGTGTCGACATGGTGCTGGACCAGGACAAGGGCCCGTTGATTCTCGAACTCAATGCTCGCCCCGGCCTGAATATCCAGATCGCCAACGACTGCGGCCTGACCCACCGAGCCCATGCCGTAGAAGCGCGTATCGCCGAACTGACCAAGCAAGGCGTGCAGGAAAGCCCTGAAGAGCGCATGCGCTTCTCCCAGCAGCTGTTCGGCCACGTGCCCATGGCCGAAATCTGATTGTCGGAACTCATTAAAAAGCCCGGACTTTATCCGGGCTTTTTAATTTTATAAGTGCTGCAACCTGGCCATCGAACAGTCAGCGCACAATGGCCAGCTCGAAGGAGCCCTCATCGCCATGGGCATGGGTCTGCATGCCCGCCTCGTCGGTCGCCAGGGCTTGCAGCGGCCGCTTGAAGGGTTTGTTATCCAGGGTCTGCAGATTGCGGTCCTCATCGGTGGTCAACAACAGTACATAGCGCTCCCCTGCTGCTGCCTTGACCTGCAACGTGCCCTCGATATAGGCATAGCGGTACCAGGTTTCGCCATGTAGACGGTAAACCGCATCGCTGACCAGGCGAGTCGGGCGCTTGTGCTCATCGAGAAACAGCACCGAAGGATAGAGCACCCGCTTATTGGCGAAGCTGCGGATGCGCAGGCCGAAGTCATGCTGCGAGCGCGGTAAGCGGAGCGCGGCGTAGTAGCTCTTGCCCATGGGGAATGCCAAGCTGGGAGAAAAACGATTGAGCTCCTCATAACGGGGCTCGTCGGCGCTCAGGAGCCTGAAGGCATCCTCCTCCAACTGCGCACAGCACAGTGTCAGCAGCGCCTCATAACGGCCGCTATCCGGCTGTTCGCTGCCCGCCAGCAACGCCTGCATGGCCGCTGTCGGCTGGCCATCGAGCCCGGGCAGTTCGATCTGCTGGCGGGCGAACTCAAGCTCACGACCCTGACTGAAAGCCGTGCCGCCGGGAACTGATGCGCTCGTGCGTGCCTGCCCAGGCACCGCATCGTTTCGCATGCGACCTTGCTCGTCGACCCAGGTAAAATAGCGCCCATCGCGTTCGGAGCGGGCAAAGTCGCGCCCTTCCAGCACATCGGAACTGATGTAGTCGCTGGAACGCTCGCCAGTGCCCAACAGCATCTCATTCGCACCGCCCTGCAACTGGCTGCCGGCATGAAAGCTGTTCTGTAGATTGCCGTTGGCATCCACCCAGGTGAAATAACGCCGCTTGCTCTCGCCGGCCGCCTGCTCCCCCGGCCAGCCGCCCGCCCCCTGCTGCTTGAAGCGGGCCTGGTCGCTGAGGCTGATATTGCGCGCTGCCAGGCGCTGATGGGCGGCATAACTGGCATCGACAAAGGTGTTGTGCACCCGTCCCTGATCATCCACCCAGGTCAGGTAGCGCCCACTGGCCTCGGCCGAGACAGCGCCAATCAGGCAGCAGCTCAACAACAGCGCGCGCATGACAAGGCTCCTAGAAGGTGGTGCGGTAAGTCAGGGCCAGGACATAGGCCTTGACGCTGGTCTTCACGTCGAGATCGGCATAGGGGTTGTATACCATGCTGTCGATATCCGAGCAGTTGATATTGCAACTGGAGCGCGCAGGAATGTTCTGCTTGCTTACCAGGTAGTTGAACCCGATATCGATCACCGTGTCCTTGTCCCACTGGTAACCGGCCCCCAGGCCATACAGATGGGCATCGCCCAGCGGGGCGAGGGCGTCGGCCTTGTTCCCAGGAATCGCCGAAGGACGCGGCTCGTACCCCATGCGCAGGCTCAGGCGGTCATTGACCTGATATTCGACCCCCACAGCCCAGCTCCATACCGACTCGTAGCCACGATCCAGGATGATGGTGTTCGAGGTGGCGTTCTCCGGGGAAAACAGGCTGGCGATAGTCAGCACGTCCAGTTGGCGGTCGAACTCCAGTTCGAACTCGTCCCAGGCGGCGTAATCGGTCCACTTGATGTCCAGGTTGATCTGCCAACGCTCATGGGGCTTGAACTTGATGCCGGTGGCGAAGTGCGCCGGGTAGGTCATGTTCAGCGAGACATTACCCCGTTCCTTGTCGAACAGGCCGTCGGGGGTCAGGCTGTTGAACACCGCGCCGATAAAGGAGCTGTCCAGGCCCTGCCAGAAACCCTGCCAGTCCTCGGAATAGTCCACCACGTAGCGGCCCTTGAGACGCATCTTGGCTTCGCTCTGATACACCGCGCCCAGGGCAAACCAGTCCCGGGGCTCCCAGAGAAAACCGACGTTCCAGGTTGGCGAAAGGGTCTGCTGCATATCGATATCGATATTGGCGATATCGGTAAAGGGCCCCAGCTCGCCGCCGCAGATATTCAGGAACACCTCGAAGGGATTGCCGTCGACCACGCACAGCGCATCCTGGGCCACGCCGATAAACCCGGTGAGGATGCCCGGCGCGCGGAAGTCCTGGTTCAGCGCCATGGCCTGATGGGAAAAGCCGATGGACAGGCCCACGGACAACTCGTCATTGACCTGATAGGCCAGCGACGGGGAGAAGTAGGTCAGGCGCTGGATCACCAGTTCCTTGCCCTGGTAGCGACCAGGATCGTCGTCGTCACGGGCAAAGCCCAGGGCTTGCGGGGTATACATATTGGTGGCGAAGGTAAACTTCGAACCCGGCGGATTGATCGACAACCCGGCCAGCGGCGCAAACAGCAGCGGTAGCTCGGTGGCTCCCCCCACACCGGGCAGGTACATCATGGCCGCGCTGGCTTTGCTCGACGAGTTGGCGACAGAGTCGTTGCTCAACCCCATGAAATTATTGCCATAGTCAGCCGGTGCATCGAAGTCCGCCCGGATGTCCATCACCCCGGTGATGAACTTCACCGTAGTCTGCCGCCCCTTGAGCTTGCTCAGCGCCGCGGGGTTGTAATGCACCGCATCGACGCCGGTGAAATCGGCGGTTACCGCATTGCCCAGGGCCATGGCCTTGGGGCTGCCAATGGTCAGGTTCTGCGCCAGCTGCGCCTGCGCAGCCCCAGCCCAGAGTGCAAGAACCCCGACAATCGCCTGCCGCAGCAGCGAAATTCGCATCGTCATAAGAAGCTCGCTCGCCGTTATTGGGCCTTCAGGCCTTTGATATCCAAAGGCATGGAGATGCCTAGCAGCACATCCGGCGAGTCTTCCGTCATGCCGAAGCCGGCGTTGACGTTGACGATATAATCGGGCGAAGTGCGCAGCCCCAGCGAGAAGTTCATCACCGCGCTGGTCTGGCTGCGGCCCTCGACGTCGCCATCGGCGAAGCTGAAGCGCGGAGCCAGGGAATGGGACATCTGGTAGGACGTCGCCAGCGATACGTCATAGGACAGCGCGTAGGCGAAGCCCATGCTCAGAGAGAAGCTGGAGCCCGGATCGACTTCCTCCAGCAAGCGCCCCCCACGCACCTGGCCGATGCCCTTGATCGGCATGTTGTAGGTGTAACCCAAGGAACCGAAGAGCACTACCGGGTCAATGACGTAGGACATATTGGCCCCGAAGCCGAGGCTGTAGGAGCCACTGCCGGTAGCCAGATCGCTACGCGTATTGATGTCGTAGGGACTGTCGCCGGTCGGCAGGCCAAGACTGGCATACAGGGTGGTCACCGGCTTGCCACGAGCGGCATTCCAAGGCTGCCAGCGTAGACTGGCGGAGATATCGCCCAGGCTATAGGCATCCAGATCGCGCTCGGTGTCGTACTTGGCCACCAACGGCAGGCGCACGCTGAAAGTCAGGTTATCCCAGACGCCATAGTCGAAGGTAAAGGAATTAGTGAACGTATGCTGCGCTTCGCTCTGGCCAACCACGCTGAACACGTTATCGCCGGTACGCACGGTTTCGATCACGGTATCGCGCAGCAGCGAGTAATCGAAGCCATAGGTCAGGGTGCGTTCGCCCTTCTTCAGCAAGGTGTAACTCTTCTCGGCAGCCTGGAAGACCTCTTCAAGCGCCTTGGCGCTATCGGCATCGTCTTCCTGCTTGCTCAAGGCATCGCGCGCCTGCTCAACCGAGGCCTCATCGGCCCATGCCGCTGTACTGACAAGCGCTGTCAGCATGGCCAGCCATACACACCGCAAAACTCTCATGGCAGAGCCCCCAAATATTTATTGTTATGTCGGGCGATTACTTACGACGGATGTACTGTATATCGCCGCCGGACCCCAGCTCCGTGGCTTGGTTCTCGGTGAACTTGGTGATCTGTGGAAACTCGCGGAACGCCAATAAGCTGATGGTGCGATCATCAATGAGACGCAGGTCTTTCTCGCTCAAGGCCAGGGCATTCGGCGGTTCATTACCACTGGGGAAAATCAAGAACAGCACGTTCTGATCCCAGATTTCCTCGAACCTGCTGCGGGTAAAACTGATATTGCCCAACGCCGGATCGGCGACGAACACATGATCATTGTAGACATCGCGCACCACCACGAAATGCTTGAAACCGGCATATTCGATGGGCACGATCGCTGGATGCTCCAGCTCGTCCAGATCACTGAAGGTTGCGCGAAAACCACCGCTGCGGTAACCGATCGCGGTGACAAAGCGCTTCATATCCAACAGGGAAAAACCGCGACGCTCGACGATCTTGTCGGCCTCGCCGAATTGCAGCAGCCCTTCCATCACCTGGCGCTCCTGCAGATTGCGGCCCAGGTAATAGTCCAACAGCGTGGTCAACGCCGCAGAGCCACAGCTGTAGTCGTAGGCCTGACGAATCACGTTGCGAAATTGCAGCTGGCTCATCGGTTCCAGCACCACCGACTCGCGCAGCGAAACGTTGCCCCCCAGGGGCTGGCTGATATTCACCGCGCCCGGAGCCTGCGGTTTGGTATCCACCGCCTCGGTAAACCCCCACACACCGATGAGACTGCCCAGCAGAATTTCGATCATGCGCCTGCTGCACTCCACTCAAGGGAAGTCTTATCGGCCGAGGCCGATAAGACTTTTGCAAAGCCTAAATCAGGGCCTGAACTCAGTGGCCCCAGATCTTGACAGTGGTGCCGGCCATGTTCAGGTCGTTGATAGCCAGGGAGCCGATGCTGGCGGCAGTGGTATCACCGACCTTGATGGCACCAACACTGAGCTGACCGGTGATGGTCGGCATGCTGACCTGCAGTTGCTGGGTGCCTCCAGCATTGGTCACCACGTCAACCATGACCGGAGCATCGTCAGCGATGTTGAAGCCGGTGAACGCGATGGTTTCCATACGCAGGGAACCGCCGTTGGTGTCGCCGTCAGTGTAGACGATGCTGCCGATGGTGCCGTTGAAGTTACCGGAAATGCTGATGCCGTCCTGACCGGTCACAGTCGCCAGCGCGCTGTCGTCCATCACTTGCAGGTCAGCTTGAGCCATAAACGGAACAGCCAGAACAGCGGCGGCCAGGGCCAGTTGCTTGAGGGTTTTCATTGTTATTCTCTCCACAGTTCACTAAAGGGTTGTCCCTGGCAGACTGCTGCGGACTCCTGTCCTTACCAGCCGGCGGCTCGCGCCGTTCACCAGGTCTGACACTGCTTCCATAGACGCGTCAGGCTTGGAATCGTGAAGCAGCATGCTTCTCGTCCTGGGGCTAAAACTACTGGCTCAACGCCAAGCTGGCAGCCCATCCAAGGGATGGAGCGCCGGCAACCGCTCTGGCATCAGGCCTCACTCAACAACCCCAGGCTTTTACCCTTCAATACGGCCTGGGTGCGGCTGCGTACGCCCAGCTTGGCAAACAGGTTATGCAGATGCCATTTGATGGTGGCTTCCGACAGATGCACGGCCTGGGCGATGTCGCGGTTCGACAAACCGGCGGCCACATAGCGCAGAATTTCCCGCTCCCTATGGCTAACATCTTGATTTTCATCGAAAGTTTCAAGATCAACGGCCAGGCGACTGCACTGCTCGCGAAGCTGCCCGACCAGCCCCTGCCATTCCCCCGCCAGTTTCGGCTCGGCACTTAGCCAGGCCTCGCAGAGCGGTAGCAGCCACAGGGCATCGTCAAGGAACATCCGGCGGTAACCGCTCTGCCAGGCGTCTTCCAGGGTCAACTTAAACAAGGCAAAGGCTTTTTCGCTGTTACCTTTGCGCCAGTACGCCACAGAAAGTAACAGGGACAAGCGCAGACGCCGATCACGCTGATGTTCCGCCGCCTGTTTGGCCAGGCAGGCTTCCAGCGCCGCCTGAGCCTTGTCGGCCCGCCGCTCGGACAACGCCAGGCGCGCCTCGCTGAGCACCTGTACGGTTTCCACATCGGTGTAGCGAGCCGGCGGCAAGACCGCCAGATGGCGCTGCAGCTGCAGGCAGGTGCGTTCAGCCTCGTTCGGCCGGCGCAACCACAGCAGAAACTGCACTTTGCAACTCATGCCCATGGCGTACACCCGCTCGTAGCCGGGGCCATGCAGGGTTTCCAGCCAGTCATCGAGTTCCAACAGCGCCGACTCGCCCTCCCCAGCGAAAAACCGCGCCCGGGCCATGACCAGCTTGCCGCGACTGATCAGTTCGATCGGGGTTGCCACATCACGCCAGGTGGTGGCCAGGGGCAACTCGGCGAGAACCGCCGCATGCCGGTCCTGCTCGTAGAGCAGGTCGGCGTATGCCAGCGCCAGGGGCCCCCCGACCCGGCTGTAGCGACCAAAGACCTGCTCGACCCGAGCCCGGGCGCTTTCGGCCAGCACTCGACCCCGCTCCGGTTGGCCCACTTCCTTGCAGATCAGCGCCTCGATCAGACTGACCACGACCTGCAGGTACTCGCTTTCCGCTTGCCGCAGGTTGTCACGGGCCACCGCAATCGACTTGGCCGCCTCGCCGTATTCGCCCAGCAAGGCGTAGGCCCCGGCCTGGATGCAGGACAGACTGGCGCGAAACACCGGCTGGTTATCCGGCACCAGGGTCAGCCAGTGGCGAGCAACCTTCAGGCAACTTTCCAGCTTGTCCTGATACAGCAACACCAGTGCCTTGAGCACCTGGGCTACCGCGAGCAACACCAGCAAGCCGAAGTGCATGGGTTTACTGCGCCCCTGCATCAGCCGAGTGCTGACCTCCTCGATCAGGGCCTCGGCTTCGGCATACTTCTGCTCGAAAGCCAGCTGCCAGGCATAGAAGATCTGGAACACCGGATGTTCGCGAATCACCTCGGCCGGCACATCCTTGAGTATCGCCAGGATGCCGTAGACCTGGTTATCGGCAATCAGGCTGGCCCCCTGACGCTCGAGCAGCTCGGCGGCAAATGCGTAGTCGCGGGCGCGCAAGGAATATTTGACGGATTTATGGGTCAGCTCATGGCTCTCGCACCAGCGGGCCGCGGCATGCAGCAGGTGAGTCGGGTCGCCGCTCTTGCTCAGGCGGCCCTGGAGGAACTCGGCAAACAGGTGGTGATAACGGAACCACTCGCCCTGCTCGTCCAGGGGAATGATAAATAGCTGTTCCTTCTGCAGGCGCTGCAGCATTTGCCCGCCATCGAGCCGCCCGGTCAGGGCATTGCACAGCTCGGCATTGAACTCTTCGAGCACCGAGGTTTGCTCGAGAAAGTGCCGCTCCTCCTCGGGTAGCTGGTCGAGTACGTCCTCGGTCAGGTAATCGGCGATATCGCGCTCGGTGCCTGACAGCCCGGCGAGCAGTTCGGGACGGTGCGGGTTACGCGCCAAGGCTAACGCCACCAGGTGCAGAGCGGTGATCCAGCCTTCGCTACGGGCGTGCAGCAGGTCCAGCTCCTGACTGCTCAACGGCAACTGCTTGAGTTCATGAAAATAAGCTTCGGTTTCCGCCCGGGTCAGGCGCAGGTCCTCGGCCCGCACCCAGAGCATCCAGGAGGCATTGACCGGCGGCTTGTCCACCGCTCGCGACTGGTAGCGGGTACTGCCGATCAGGTGCACATTGGCCGGCAGACGCTTGACGAAGTAGTTGACCAGCGGCCCCAGTTCGGCGTGACGGATGCGGTGAAAGTCGTCAAAGAGCAGATACAGCTCGCCCTGCACCCGTTTCAGATCGGCGATAAAGGAATCGAGTAGCGCCTCGTTAGGCAGGCTGAGGTCATCGCGCAGCAGGCGCGCGGTGTGCTTGCCAAAGCCAGGCAGTTGCGCATCGATCGCGGCGATCAGGTAGCGCAACAGGCGTTGCGGTTCGCTGTCCGACTCGTCGCAGGACAGCCAGGCGACATGCGCCCCGGTCTCCAACAGACGCAGGCGGAACTGGCTGAGCACGGTGCTCTTGCCGAAGCCGGCCGGCGCGCTCAGCAGAATAAGGCGCTGCCCACGAGCACTGAACAAGCGATCAAGCAAGGCCGTACGGGCGAGCAACGGCCGCCCCGAGGATTCAGCGGGAAACAGCTTGGTACGCAGTACAGGCAGCGCACGCGGGCGTGGCGGTGGTTGGCTGTTCATAAGAGACTCAGTTCGCGGGCACGGCGGATGGCTTGCGTGCGATTACGCACCTTGAGTTTTTCGTAAATATTGTGCAGGTGCCATTTGACCGTTCCCAGGGCCAGGGAGAGCTGCTGACCGATCTCGTCATTGGACATGCCCTGGGCTGCCAGGCAGATGACCTCACGCTCACGCTCGGTCAGCCCTTCCTCCAGCACGTCCAGCGACTGACGCCCGCCCTGCCCCGGCCAGCTGGCCAGCAGGCCGCGAATAAAGCCCTGCAGGGCCGGTTGCCGCTCGGCCGCCTCGAGTTGCTGAAGCAGCAGGCGGATAGCCTCGCCCTCTTCGATAAACAGGCTGCTCACCCCTTCGCGCTCGGCACCGATCAGGCATTGCACCAACAGACTCTGAGCCCGCTCCTGATAGCCCAGGCGCTGATAGCTGAGGGCCGCCAGCAGATCCAGGCGCAGGCGCTGCAGGCCATGCCAGTTATCCAGCAACAGACTGCGCAGCTGGGTGATTTCATGTAGGGCTTCGCTGTAATGACCGCGGGCCTGTTGCAGGCGGATACGGGTCAACCCGCGCACCCAGAGCACCGGATTGAAACGCATATGCTGGTAGTGCTCGGCCAGTTTGCTCCAGTCGACACTCTTGAGCCGCTGTTCGGCACGCTTGAGCCGATCAGCCGCCGGCTCCTGGAGGATCTGCGCCACTTCGTCGGCCACGGCCTGGGCATAGAAGCGCCAGGACTGGTTGCGCGCCGACAGGTTCTGCATCAGCACCAGAGTGGCATAGGCCTCTTTCGGGCTGCCCTGCAGCCGCTGCACATGAGCCATGCACAGCATGCCCTGAGCGTACAGATCGATGGGGTTGATCACATCAACGGTGGCCAGAGCCCAGCGCAGACGCTCTTCGATGCCGTCGAGGCGGCCCTGATGATAGGCAATCAGGGCCTCGGTAATGGTCGGCAAGGCCAACGCCCTGGATTTTTCCGCGAACCAGGGGATGACCCGCGCGCGCAGTTGTGCGAACAGCAGCTCTGCCTGACGGATCTGCCCCTGTTCCAGGCAAAGCAGCACCTCGATATTGGCCAGCTGCATATCCAGGTAACGGCCTTCGAGAAAGTGGTTGCGCTGCTGGGCCAGGGCCAGCAAACGCTTGGCCGGTTCCTGTTGGCCGATCATCACATTGGCCAGGGCCCCGATGATCAGCATCGCCACCTCGAGAAAGGCCGCGTGCTGCCCCAACTGCGCTTCTACCCGCCGCGCCAGCGCGATGCAGGTCTGCAGGTCATCCTTCTGCAAGGCGATCACTGCCTTGATCGTCAGCGTGGCCAGCAACTTGTCGCTCAACGGGCCGCTGGTCTTGGCCTCGCCCCAGCGCTGCATCAGCTCGTCGAGCATGCGGTTGGCTTCGCTCAGACTCAGCTCCGCGGCGCGGGTCCAGACATCAGCAAGCACCAGTACCGGGAAGCGCTCGGCAATCTCATCGGGAACCTGCTGGCGCCACTTGTAGATGCGGTTGAGCTGGCCGCGGTTGATCAGCTCCAGGCCGCAGCCATCGACCAGTGCCGCGAGCATTTCCGGGTCCTCGGCCAGGCAGGCATGTTCGATGGCCAGATTCTGCATATGGTGGTTGGTAAACCACAGACTGGCATTGAAATGCAGCTGTTTGAAACGCTCGGGATCACGCTCCTTGAGCCGCACCCGGAGGAATTCGGCAAACAGGTTATGGAAGCGGTACCACTGCCGTTCGCGATCCAGGGGCAAGAGAAACAACTGCATGGCCTCCAGCTCTTCGAGCAGCTGCTGGCCATCCTGGCGTCCAGTCAGGGCGTTGGTCAGGTCACCGCTCAGCTGTTGCGCCACGCCTATGGCCAGCAGCAGTTCCTGTTTATCAGTCGGCAGTTGCTCGAACACGCTGCGCAGCAGGTAGGCCCCCACCGCCGCCTGGTCGGTGCCCATTTCGGCGATCTGCACGCTGTCCTGGGGCTGATGGCGCAACCACAGGCTGGCCAGGTGGACCCCGACCATCCAGCCCTCGGTCTTGTTGTACAGGGCATTGAAAGCCACTGCGTCCAGATGCAGGCCACAGCGTTCCAGGTAGGTGCGGGTTTCCGCCTTGCTCAGGCGCAACTCCTGCTCGCCGATCTCCACCAGCAGGCCCTTGGCGCGCAAGGTAGCCAGGTTGAGGGCCGGTTGCGAACGGCTGCCGATGGCCAGGGTGAACGCCGCCGGGGCGAACTTGATCAGGCGATTGAGCGCCGCCAACAATTCGCGATCCTGAATCAGATGCAAGTCATCAAGCACCAGCAGCAGCGGCTGCTCCAGCTGCGCCAGATCGGCCAGCAGGCTTTCCATCACCGCCGAAACGGGCACCCGCATGGTGTTCTGCAGATAGGCCTGCGCCTCGCTGCCCAGGCCCGGCACCAGCGGCGCAAGGGCCTCCACCAGCTGCTGCAAAAAACGCCAAGGCTCGTCATCGCCTGGGCCCAGCGACAGCCAGGCCACGGCACTTCCCGCCTCGCTCCGGGCCCTGGCCAGAGCAGCCAGGGCTGCGGTCTTGCCAAAGCCTGCCGGAGCCGCCAACAGCAGCACACGGGCATGGGTGTTGGCAGACAACGCGGCTTCCAGCTGCGGTCTGACCAGGTATTCGCCTGACGCTTGCGGCGGTATCAATTTGGAGCGCAAAAGACTACCAGCGGCTGGATCTATGACTTCATCCATGGCCTTTATCCCGTATAAATTATTTTTTTGAACAGCCTGTCGAGTATCCGGGAGCCTTAGCATACTAATGAGGCAAAGCATCCCTAGTAAACCCATGCACAAGCTCTAGGATGAATGTTGGCGACGTTCTACAATTGGCGTCCGCGCTTGTATGAAAGCCTCGCATGCCTACTTGTGTTGTACAGAACCTGCCCTATCGAGCTGACCCTGCCGGTTATTTCAGCGCCGTCGCCCACGCCCCCGGCGCGGTGCTACTGGATGCTGGGCGTCCGACCGCGCAGCGTGGACGCTATGACCTTATCAGCGCCTGGCCATTGGCAGAGTTGGCACCGCTGCACGACGAAGCGGCCAACGACTTCCTACAGCGCTTGCGCAGTAGCCTTTCCAGCCTCGGACCGGCCGAAGCGCCCGCAGATAATCCACTGCCTTTCGTCGGTGGTCTGATCGGCTACCTCGGCTACGACTTCGGCCGCCGCCTGGAACAGCTGCCGGCACAGGCCGTCGACGACCTGCACCTCAGTGATGCGCGCTTCGGCCTCTACGCCTGGGCCCTGCTCAGCGATCACCAACGCCAACGTACCCAGCTGGTCTTCCATCCGGGCCTGGCGAGCGTCGAACGCGAGCGCTTGCTCGATCTGTTCAGTGTAGTGGCTGATTCGGCCGAGGAACCTTTCCAGCTGCTTGGCCCATTCCAGGCCGATATCGATCAGCACGCCTATCGCCAGGCGTTCGAGCGCATTCAGGCCTATATCCAGGCCGGCGACTGCTATCAGGTGAATTTTGCCCAGCGCTTTCGCGCCCGCTACCAGGGCTCGCCCTGGACGGCCTACCAGGCCCTGCGTGCAGCCTGCCCGACGCCCTTCTCCGGCTACCTGAGCCTGCCCGAGCAAGGTGCGATTATCAGCCTGTCCCCAGAGCGTTTTATGCGTATCAGCCAGGGCCAGGTGGAAACCCGGCCGATCAAGGGCACCCGCCCCCGCGACAGCGACCCGACCCTGGATGCCGCCCAGGCCGCCGCCCTGCTCGACAGCCTCAAGGACCGCGCGGAAAACCTGATGATCGTCGACCTGCTGCGCAACGATCTGGGCCGCAGCTGCCGTATCGGCTCGGTCAGGGTGCCGGAACTCTTCGCCTTGGAAAGCTACCCCAACGTCCATCACCTGGTCAGCGCGGTAACCGGCGAGCTGGCCGCTGACAAGGATGCCCTGGATCTGATCGCCGGCAGTTTTCCCGGCGGCTCGATCACCGGCGCGCCGAAAATCCGCGCCATGCAGATCATCGACGAGCTGGAACCGACCCGCCGCGCCCTCTATTGCGGCTCGCTGCTGTACCTGGATGTGCGCGGGGAAATGGACAGCTCGATCGCCATCCGCAGCCTGCTGGCCAAGGACGGTCAGATCAGTTGCTGGGGCGGCGGCGGCATAGTCGCCGACTCCAACTGGCAGGCCGAATATCAGGAATCCATCACCAAGGTGAAGGTCTTGCTCGATACGCTGCAGCAACTAGGCCGCTGATAGCGGCCTAGTTGCTGGTCTCAGCCGGCCAACATGCTGCTATTTATTGCTCTGCTGAAGCGCGACGATACCGCTGCGCGCATTGGCCAGGGCCGCCAGTTCACGCTCCTCGGCCGTGGAGTAATCACGATCCCAAGCCAGCACTTTGGGCGTCATCAACCTGTGCCACAGCGGCGGCAGCATGGCCACCAGGATGGTAGTCAGGTAGCCACCGATCATCATCGGTGCATCTGGGAAGGGCTTGAGGTTCTGATAGGGCACCTCGCCTTGAGCGTGGTGGTGGGAGTGACGGGTCAGGTTGAACATGGTCCAAGAACTGATGCGTTTGTTGGTATTCCAGGAGTGCCGTGGCTGCACTGGAGTAGCCGGGTTGCGCACCATGCCGTAGTGTTCCATGTAGTTGACGATCTCAAGCAAAGCCTTGCCCCACAGCGCGCAGGCGGTAAAGAACAGCGCAGCCTGCAGCCCACCGATGGCATAAGCCACAGCCACCAGTAGCACACTCATCAGATGGCCGCGGATCACTGCGTTGCGCCAGCCCAACAACGCATGCCCCCTGCGCGCCAACCGCTTCTTCTCGATCGTCCAGGCACTAATATTGCCTTTCACGGTTGAAACCAGCACATGCCAGTAGACGTTGCGTCCACGTGGCGCGGTGGCCGGGTCTTCGCTGGTAGAAACATAGCGGTGATGGCCATAGACGTGTTCGATGGAAAATACAGTGTCGAAGCTAAAGGCCAGCAACCAACGGCCGATCAGCATAGAGATCGGATCCCAGGTGCGATGAGTCAGCTCATGGGCAGTGATGGTACCGGTCATGCCGATCATCAGGCCGGTGATCAGCCAGGTGGATACATGGTGACCAATAAAAGTGGAATCGCGGGCGGCGATCAGGTCATAGCCGCTGAACTGGCTCAGAGCGGCACCAAAACCGAGGAAGTCACCGCTGCTGACACTCCAGATCGCCGAGAACACGATAAAACTCAACAACGGCAGGGCTAGCCAGAGCTGGATAGTGAGGATGCCAGGGTATTTGAACTGTGGCGTACTGGTGTCATCACCGCACAGGGCATCGCCCACCATATAAATCACCAGCACCGCGATCAGACCAAAGGTGACCCAGCCACCGCCGGCGAGGATGGCCATGGTCGACAGCAGGCCGATGACATGGAATAGGAAGTACTTGAGGTAATGCAACAGGTTCATGGTCGTCTCTCTTGTTGTAATAGAAGGATTCAAGCCGTGACAAACTGAGCGTCTTGGCAAGTGGTGAAACGGTCAGCATGGATATGCTCGCGGCTGATGCCATGGCCCTGCAGCAGCGCAACGGCGCTGTCAATCATGGCTGGCGGTCCGCACAGGTAGGCGTGAGCGCCCGGCTCCAGGGCCGCAGCCAGATGTTCGGTAACGAGACCACGAGCCCCCCGCCAGTCGGCCTCCAGCGACGTATCGGACAGCACTGGCACAAAGCGGAACGGCCCACGCCACTGCGCGGCAATCGCGCCTAGCTCTTCCAGGGCGTAGAGATCACGCTCTTGCCGCGCGCCGAACAGCAGCGTGACCGGGCGCGCCACCCCAGCGGCTAAAGCCTCCTGCAGCAAAGCAAGGATTGGTGCCAGGCCGCTGCCACCGGCAATCAGCAGCAACGGTGCCGAAGCCTCACGCAGCCAGAAGTCACCCAACGGGCCCTCCACACTGACCCGCTGGCCGTGCAGACTCTGCTCAGCTATAGCCGAGGAGAAGCGCCCTCCCGGCACCTGACGAACGAAAAAGCTGACCTGCCCATCGGCCTGCGACGGGCTGGCGAAGGAATAGCTGCGGGCGATACCAGGTAGCGCGGCGAGACTGAGCTGGGCGTACTGCCCCCCTTTGTAGGGCAGACTGTCGTCCAGTTGTAACACCAGGCGGGTGATGTCATGAGTCAATGGCACCTGAGCCAGCACCCTCCCCTCAACCCGCCGCCTGGCTTGTTGCAGGTGTAGATCCACCTGGATCTGCACATCACTCTTCGGCACGCTCTGGCAGGCCAAGATATAACCCTGATCCAGGTCTTCGTCCGAGAGGATGTAGCTGGTTTCGGTCAACTCCTTGACCTTTCCCTCCAGCAATCTGCATTTGCAGCTAGCGCAGCCACCCACCCGACAGCTATGGGGAAAGTCGATACCCTGACGCAGGGCCGCCTGCAGCAGAGTCTCCTTAGGCATGACCCTGATCGACTGACCGTTGATGCTAGCCGTAGTCGGGCGTTGCCTAGCAAATAATGAAAGCATGCGACCTCCAGTTGTGTTTGTTATGGGGGGCTGTCGTGCACTTTCAGGTTAAGGAAGTCGTGAGATTGGCGTGAGGTTCGCGAATGACAAAACAGGGTCATTTATTGACATTTTCGTCCGCGCTCGCCAGGCTGACCTCTGCCAATAGCGTTAGCGGAGCAAAGATGCAGGATCTAGTTCTTCCCGTGCAGTACATACGCCAGATCGCCGACCTGGTCAGCGACATGGGTACCGATGTGGCGGCCTGGCTGGCGCGCTCGCATCTGAGCACGGCGCAACTGCAGGCGGACAACCTGCAACTGTCCCAGGCCCATTTCCACCAGTTGATCGAGGATGCTTTGTCCTGCACCGGCGAGCCGGCATTCGGCCTGCTGCTCGGCGAGCGGCTGGTGGTCAATACCCATGGCCTTCTGGGTTATGCGGCAATGAACAGCACCAGCCTGCGCCAAGCCGCCCAACTGATTGAACGCTACATCAGCCTGCGCACCAGCCTGATCAGCATCAGATTGGTGGAAACAGCCGACGAAGCGCACTTGGTCTTCGCCGAAGCAATGCCTTTGGGCAGTATCAGTCGACCAGTACTGGAAGCAGTGATCCTGGCGATCAAGAATGTTCTGGATTTTATGACTCAGGGCAGCTGCGTCTTAAAACGCACTGTGTTTGCCTTTCCCGACCCAGGCTATGCGGACCTGGCCAGCGAGCTGTGCAAGTGTGAGGTGGGCTACAACCAGGGTTGGAGCGGCTTCGTACTACCGATCCAGGCTCTCGACCAACCGCTAAAGATGGCCGATGCGGCCAGCTTTCACGACGCCGAGCAGATCCTGCAGCGCGAGCTGGGCAAACTCAACGCCGCGCAACCCATGAGTGCCCGGGTGCGCCGGGTGATGCTGGAGAAGCAGCAGGGTTTCCCCTCCCTTAACCTCACCGCCCGCCTCTTCCACCTAACGCCGCGCACCCTGCACCGCCGCCTGCAAGCCGAGGGCACCTCGTTCAAGGCCCTGCTGGAGGAAGTTCGCCACAGCCTGGCCCTGGAACACCTGAAGAGCGGCCATATGAGTGTGGAAGATATCGCCTACAGCCTGGGCTACACCGATATGGCCAACTTCCGCCGCGCCTTCAAACGCTGGCAGCTGCAATCACCTTCAGCATACCGCGCCGAACAACAGTGACAGGTCGCAGCTGGACATCGTCGCGACGCCCCCTGCATGAATAGCGAACATAAAAAACCGCAAGTCCGTGACTTGCGGTTTTTTTACCGCGCGGCAACCGGTTAAAGGCTAAGTGAGCGATTCGAAGCCTTGAGGAACTCCAGTTTGAGATCCTCGTAGCTATGCACCGCCGGGAACTGCGGGAACTCGCGGATCACGTTGTCCGGGGCATGGAACAGGATGCCGGCATGGGCCTCGCTGAGCATGGTGGTGTCGTTGTACGAGTCACCGGCGGCGATCACCCGGTAGTAGAGGCTCTTGAGGGCGATGACCGACTGACGCTTGGGGTCTTTCTGGCGCAGCTGGTAGCTCACCACACGATCAGTCTCGTCGGTGATCAGCTTGTGGCACAGCAAGGTCGGGAAACCCAGCTGACGCATCAGCGGCTGGGAAAACTCGTAGAAGGTGTCGGAGAGGATCACCACCTGGAAACGCTCGCGCAACCAGTCGACAAACTCCACCGCGCCCTCCAGCGGCTTCAGGGTGGCGATCACTTCCTGAATGTCCGCCAGTTTCAAGCCGTGCTCATCGAGAATGCGCAGACGTTGCTGCATCAGCACGTCGTAGTCCGGAATATCCCGGGTGGTCGCTTTCAGCGATTCGATGCCAGTTTTTTCCGCGAAGGCGATCCAGATTTCCGGAACCAACACGCCTTCCAGGTCGAGACAAGCGATTTCCACAGGACACTCCTAGCTTGGACTTATATAAGAAGGCGGCACTCTAGCGGCTCGCCGGAGGCTGTGCAACGCAGCGCTTATACCCAAAACACAGCACAACCAAGGCACTTCGTTATTTAGACGTATAACCCGCGTTTGCTACCATCGCCCTCTACAAGACGCTCGACGTCACCATAATCAGGAATTCAGCCGATGAGCCACCCCTTCGATGCAGCCGAACTGGCGACGACTTACGCCAACAAGTCGCCCCAGGACATTCTCAAACTCGCCTTCGAACATTTTGGCGACGAACTGTGGATTTCCTTCAGCGGTGCCGAAGACGTGGTGCTGGTGGACATGGCCTGGAAACTCAACAAGAACGTCAAGGTGTTCAGCCTGGACACCGGCCGCCTGCATCCCGAGACCTACCGTTTTATCGACCAGGTGCGTGAGCATTACGGCATCACCATCGAAGTACTCAGCCCCGAGGCAGCGGCATTGCAGGCAATGGTCAAGGAGAAGGGCCTGTTCAGCTTCTACAAGGATGGCCACGGCGAGTGCTGCGGCATCCGCAAGACCGCGCCGCTGCGCCGCAAGCTGGCCACGGTCAAGGCCTGGGCCACCGGCCAGCGCCGCGATCAGAGCCCGGGCACGCGCAGCCAGGTGGCTGTGGTGGAACTGGACGCCGCCTTCTCCACCCCGGAAAACACCCTGTACAAGTTCAACCCCCTGGCGCAGATGAGCAGCGAAGACGTCTGGGCCTATATCCGCATGCTGGAAATCCCTTACAACAGCCTGCATGAGCGTGGCTTTATCAGCATCGGTTGCGAGCCCTGCACCCGCCCGGTACTGCCCAACCAGCATGAGCGTGAGGGGCGCTGGTGGTGGGAGGAAGCCACCCAGAAGGAATGCGGCCTGCATGCCGGCAACCTGATCAGCAAAGGCTGAGCAGCAGCCAGGCTCAAAAAAAATGCCAGTCATCATGACTGGCATTTTTTATCGACCCGCGACTGCTCAGCTGATGCTGGTCTGCCGTTGTCGGCGCAGTATGTAGCGCTCTACATAGGAGCACGACGGAATCACCGTGTAGCCCAGACGATCGGCATACTGCAGGGCATGCTCGGTAAGGGCCGCCGCGATGCCACGCCCGCGCAGGCTGTTCGGCACAAAGGTACGATAGATATCCAGAGTCTGCTTACCCAGGTCCATATAGGCTAGGTAGGCGCGATCACCATCCACTGTGGTCTCGAACTGATGACCTGTCAGGTCATGGTGAATGGACAACGCCTCGCTCATTGCAACTCCTCTGAAAAATCGTCTATCGCCGACGGCAGCCTCGCTGACCACTCAACCGCCGCGCTCCCCACAAGAGTTCGAGCTTAGCAGGCCGTCGGGAAATCGGCCACGCGAATCAACAGCTTAGAACAAACTCAGAACCGCGATACAGGCCAGTACGGCGACGACCGGAATCAGCACGGTCACCACAAAGATATCCTTGTAGGCCTGTTTATGGGTCAGCCCCATGATCATCAGCATGGCAATCACTGCGCCGCAATGCGGCAGAGAGTCCAGCCCGCCCGCAGCGATATTGGCAATCCGGTGCAGCACTTCCGGCTCGACACCCATCTCCAGATACTTGGGTGCCAGGGTCTGCATAAATATCTGCAAACCGCCCGACGAGGAACCGACAATCCCGGAAACCACGCTGACCGACGCAAAGATCGACAGCAGTGGCGGCAGATCCACCGCCAGAATCCACTGGGAAAACTGCGCAAAGCCTGCGGTTTGGGTCACCACCCCACCAAAACCGATCACCGCCGCCGTATTGAGCAACGGCATGATCGCATCGTCCGCCCCCTGACCCAGTACGTTCATGGTGTTACGCCGCAAGCCCGGGAACAGGGCAATGGCGACGCCGGTGGCAATGACCAGAGCCAGGCTCGGCCACAGAATCGGCTGTTGCTGACTGAAACCGACAAATGCCCCCAGACTGCCCTCGCCGGCAACGACCACACCGCTCAATAGCAGCAGCCGCGGCAGCAAAATAATCCCCAGCACCACCAGAATAGGTACCAGCGCCACGCCCCAGCGCGGCCCCGAGCCCGGTGTGCCGGCCAGTTGCTCCATACGCAGATCCTGCGCATTGGCCTCGAAGCCCTCGCCCCGCTCGCGGGCCAGACGCCATTCGCGCTGCACATAGGCCATGCCCAGCACGATCATCAGCGCACTGGCGAACAGGCCAATCCACGCCCCGGCAAACAGATCGGTACCCAGTGCACTGGCGGCAATCACGTTATGAATGGAGGGTGAACCGGGCAAGGCGGTCATGGTGAAGGTCCCCGCCCCCAGAGCGGTGGCGGCGCAGAACAGCCGCTTGGGCAGATTGGCTTCGCGCATCATGCTGATGCCCAGGGGGTACATGGTAAAGATCACCACGAACACCACCACCCCGCCATAGGTCAGCACCGCGCACACCAGCATGGCGATCCACAGGGTACGCTGGGTGCCCAGGCTGCTGGTGATTGCCTGGGCGATACTGCTGGCCGCCTGGCTGGCCGCCATGGCCTTGCCGAAGATGGCACCGCAGAGGAACAGGACAAAGAACTTGCCGGCAAAGGTGAACGCGCCCAGAGGGCCGAAGGGGAAATACTCGAGCAATGCCTGAGAAAGCAAAAGGCCATTACTCAAGGCCACCACCAGAGCGCACAACAGGGCCGCAATAAATATATTGACGCCCCGCAGCGCCATAAAGATCAGCATTGCCAAGCCGACAAACAAGCCCATATTCCCCAACATCATCAAGCTCCCTCTATTTGTAATCGAATTACTTTAGCCAGGCAGCATAACCACCGGCCCGCACAGTGCAACGGCGCGCCCACTTATAGCAATAAAACCGACGCGGTTGGATAGCAGCTGACCACCCTGTATGTTTTTTAATCAACGCGCTGAATGTATTGGCCAAAGGCTGCACTTGCATGAAAAAAATGTGCGCTTCCCGCCCTGCCTCCGTTTACTTAATACGGGTTACAGGTAGTATGTACGCCGGCTAATTTCCTAGTATCAGGAAATTGCTTTTATGGAAAAACTCCACCTCAAGGGGAACACGATGAACAACGTTCTGAAATTCTCTGCTCTGGCATTGGCCGCAGTTCTGGCTACCGGTTGCAGCAGCATGTCCAAAGAAACTGAAGCTCGTCTGACTGCAACTGAAGATGCAGCCGCTCGCGCTCAAGCCCGTGCCGACGAAGCCTATCGCAAGGCCGATGACGCCATGGCCGCTGCTCAGAAGGCTCAGCAAACTGCTGACGAAGCCAATGAGCGCGCTCTGCGTATGCTGGAAAAAGCCAGCCGCAAGTAATAGCCCCACAAAGGCTATGACAAGCCGACCCGGATTCCGGGTCGGCTTTTTTATTGCTCGGAGTTATCCAGCCTCAATAAAGCCGGCCCTCCCGCAACGCCGCAACCGAGGCTTCAACCGAAGGTAACGGCAATAAAAAACCCGTCAGCACCAGGCATGACGGGTTCTTTCAGCAAGCGCTCAATCAGAGGCTGGAAGCACTGACCATAGCCTGATCGGGCTGAGCTATCTCAACCGGCAAGCCATCTTCGGCCGCCACCACTTCACGCAGCATCTCCCAGTCCAGACGCAAGTCGGCGAACGCCTCGTTCTGCAGCAGTGCATTGATAACGGCCGTATGTTTATCCACGATCGAAGCATCATCGGTATCGCTGAGTGGTGCATGGGCCTCGAGGTAGACCTTGCCGCCACTGCGGCCGAACTTGTATGGCTCATTGATGATGCGTACCGAAGTACCTACGGACACCATGCTGGCCAGCTTCAGGACGTTATGGTTGAGCATGCGGAAACAACCATGGCTGACGCGCATGCCAATACCGAACTTCTTGTTCGAGCCATGGATCAAGTAACCCGGTACCGAAAGACCTATCTTGTAGGGCCCCAGCGGGTTGTCCGGACCTGGCGGTACATGGCTGGGCAGCGGGTCGCCCTCGGCGGCATGCTCTTCACGGATCGACTTGGGCGGGTACCAGCTCGGATTTGGGGTTTTCGCCGTGATGCGGGCATTGGCTACGGGCGAACTCCAGCCCTCACGGCCGATTCCCAGCGGGTAGGTGAACACCACATCGCGATCTTTCGGGTAGTAATAGAGACGATACTCGGCCAGGTTGATCACGATGCCTTCGCGGGGCCCGGGCGGCAGAATAAAGCGTGTGGGCAAAATCACTTCGGTGCCCTCGCCAGGCAACCAGGGGTCGACCCCGGGGTTGGCCACGACCATCTCCAGATAGCCCAGATCGTTAGCCGAGCCCAAATCGGCAAAGGTGTCTTCGTATTTGGCCTGGATCACCTGCACTTGGCCGACGATGTCGTCGCCGGGCGGCGGCAGAGGCAATTCAAGGGCGCTGGCAGGCCCTGCGACGCACAGTGCCGAGAGGGACAGGCAACGGCCGACGGTAAAAGCACGCGACAACATGCGGAAATCCTTGACAAGAATGACTGACAATTTTGCTTGGAGATTGTACACCCAGGCTGCACAGCACGGGAGGCCTGGCCCTCAAGGCAGCGGCAGACGCTCCCCACGCCGCTGCGCGTCCAGGGTTGCCCGGCAGGCCGGACACAGACGCTTGTCGCGCAGCATGGCCTTGTCCAGGTCGCGCCACACCGGCTGGGCCGGCAGCAGGCCACCGCACAGGGTGCGATCGGCCGAACTGCCCAGCTCGAGCTGACGTGCCAGCAGATGCACACGCACTTCACGGCAGGCGAACAGGTCGAGCTGATCGCCAGGTTCGATCAGTTGGTAGGCATGCAAGGACCAGGCAGGGCGCGGCATTGAGGGCTCCAGTGCGGGGCCGCCACATTAGCCGAAAGGCCGAGCGCAGAAAAGCCTGTCAGAGCAAAGGTTTCAGGGTCGGCCAGAGATTTTCCAGAAGCACCGGCTGAGCCTGCGCGGTGGGATGAAGACCATCGGCCTGCATCATTCCTGGCACACCGCCGACCCCCTCGAGGAAGAACGGCACCAGAGGGATCTGCTGCTCTTCTGCCAGGCGGCTGAACACCTCGGCAAAGGCCGTGGTGTAACGCACGCCGTAATTGGGTGGCAGCAACATGCCCAGCAGCAACACCTGGGCACCGCTGTCGCGGGACGCGTCAACCATCGCGGCAAGATTCTGTTGCAATTGCGCAGGGGGCAGACCGCGCAGCCCATCGTTGCCGCCCAGCTCGATAATCACCAGGTCCGGCTGGTGCTCGGCAAGTAGCCGAGGCAGCCGTGCGGCACCGCCTGCGCTGGTATCGCCACTGATCGAGGCATTCACCACCCGGTGCTCGAAACCCTGCTCAGCGAGGCGTTTCTCCAGCAGGCTGACCCAGCCCTGGCGGGTATCCAGGCCAAAAGCTGCGCTGATACTATCGCCCACCACCAGCACGGTATCTGCCAGGGCGGCCTGCCCCCACACCATCAGGCCGAAGGCAGCGCTGATCAACCATGCACGCATTGGATTCTCCATGAGCTCAAGTATTCTCACCGCGCGGAACCTTAGCAAAGTGGTTGCCAGCACGGAAGGCGAGTTAACCATACTCCACGATCTCTCGCTGACCCTGGATTCGGGCGACAGCCTGGCGATTGTCGGCAGCTCCGGTTCCGGCAAGTCGACCCTGCTAGGCCTGCTCGCCGGCCTCGACCTGCCGAGCCAGGGCAGCGTGCAGCTGGCCGGCCACGACCTGGGCCAGCTCGACGAGGATCAGCGCGCCCGGGTACGGGCCGAGCATGTGGGCTTCGTCTTTCAGTCCTTCCAGTTACTCGACAGCCTCAACGCCCTGGAAAACGTCATGCTGCCGCTGGAACTGGAAGGTCAGACCGATGCCCGCCAACGTGCCCGCGCCCTGCTCGACCGGGTCGGCCTCGGGCAGCGCCTGACCCACTACCCTCGCCAGCTCTCCGGTGGCGAACAGCAGCGCGTGGCCATCGCCCGAGCCTTTGCCGCCGAACCGGCGGTGCTGTTTGCCGACGAGCCCACCGGCAACCTCGACAGCCACACCGGCGAACGGATCAGCGACCTGCTCTTCGAACTGAACAAGGAACGCGGCGCGACCCTGGTTCTGGTCACCCATGACGAACGCCTGGCACACCGCTGCCGACGCTTGATTCGCCTGGAAGGCGGCCATCTGGTCGACCACGTGGAACCCTGATGAAGCAGCTGCCCTTTACCCGCCTGCTGGCCCTGGCCGGCCGTCAATTGCTGCGCGATGCCCGCGCCGGCGAGTTGCGCGTGCTGTTCTTCGCCCTGTTGGTCGCCGTGGCGGCCAGCACCGCCATCGGCTACTTCAGCGCCCGTTTGAACGACGGCATGCTGCTGCGCGCCACCGAATTCCTCGCTGCCGACCTGCGCCTGACCGGCAGCTCGCCAGCGCTCCAGCAGCAGATCGACACAGGCAAGCAACTGGGGCTCGAGCATGCTCGGCTGGTCGAGTTTTCCAGCGTGGTGGCCAGCGACGCCGGCATCCAACTAGCCAGCGTCAAGGCCGCCGATAGCGCCTACCCCCTGCGCGGCGAGCTGAAGAGTGCCGCCGCCCTTTACGAGGCGGAACAGTCGGGCCCTGGCCCGCAACCGGGCGAAGCCTGGGCCGAGGCACGGCTGTTTGTCGCCCTCGACCTGAAACCCGGCGACGAGATCGACGTCGGCAGTAAAACCCTGCGTCTGACTAGGGTGCTGACCTTTCTTCCCGACGAAGCCGGCGATTTCTACAGCCTTACCCCCCATCTTTTGATGCACCTCGACGACCTGGCCGCCACCGCCGTGGTGCAGCCCGGCAGCCGGGTGCGCTACCAGGAACTCTGGCGCGGTACGGCCGAGGCGCTGGCCGACTACCGCCAGGCCATCAACCCGACCCTTGAAGCCAACCAGCGCCTGGAGGATGCCAAAGACGGCAATCGCCAGGTGGGCAACGCTCTGGGCCGCGCCGAACGCTACTTGAACCTGGCCAGCCTGGCCGCCGTGCTGCTGGCCGGGGTGGCCGTGGCGCTGTCGGCGGCGCGTTTCGCCGCCCGTCGTTTCGACGCCAGCGCCCTGTTGCGCTGCCTGGGTCTGTCGCGCAATCAGGCCCTGGGCCTGTTCAGCCTGCAACTGGCCCTGCTCGGCATCAGCGCCAGCGTGGCCGGAGCCCTGCTCGGCTGGCTGGCACAACAGACCCTGTTCAGCCTGCTGCACGACCTGTTGCCGGCGCAGATTCCCCCGGGCGGCCTGTGGCCGGCCATCGCCGGTATGGCCACCGGCCTGGTGGCGCTGGCCGGTTTCGCCCTGCCACCGCTGGCCGCCCTGGGCCGTGTACCGCCGCTGCGGGTGCTGCGCCGCGATCTGCTGCCGGTACCGGCCAGTTCCTGGCTGGTCTACGGTGCCGCCCTTCTGGCCCTGGGCCTGATCATGTGGCGCTTGAGCCTGGACCTGCAGCTGACCCTGGCCCTGCTCGGCGGCGGCCTGATCACCGCGCTGCTGCTCGGCGGTCTGTTGCTGCTCGGCCTGCAAAGCCTGCGTCGCCTATTGGCCAGTGCCGCCCTGCCCTGGCGGCTGGGCCTGGGCCAGCTGCTGCGTCACCCACTGGCCGCGGCCGGGCAATCTTTGGCCTTCGGTCTGATCATCCTGGCCATGGCCCTGATCGCCCTGCTGCGCGGCGAACTCCTCGACACCTGGCAGGACCAGCTCCCAGCGCAAGCCCCCAACCACTTCGCCCTGAATATCCTGCCAGCCGACCAGGAAGCCTTCGCCGCCCGCCTGGCCGAGCTGTCGCCCAATCCAGCCCCGCTGTTCCCGGTGGTGCCGGGGCGGCTGATCATGATCAACGACGAGCCGGTACGGCAGATCGTCAGCAAAGAGTCCCAGGGCGAGCGCGCCATTCGCCGCGACCTCAGCCTGACCTGGGCGGCCGACCTGCCGGCGGACAACCAGCTGATCGCAGGCACCTGGTGGGACAACGACAACGTCAGCGAACTGCCCGGGGTTTCGGTGGAGTCCAAGCTGGCCGAAAGCCTCAAGCTCAAACTCGGCGACCGTTTGCGCTTCAGTATCGGCGGTCTCGAGCGCGAGGCCCGGGTCAGCAGCCTGCGCGAGGTCGACTGGAACAACTTCCAGCCCAACTTCTATATGATTTTCCAGCCCGGCACCCTACAGGATCTGCCGGTAACCTACCTGACCAGCTTCTATCTGCCGCCGCAGTTCGAACGCCAACTGGTCGAGCTGTCCCGGGCCTTTCCAGCGGTAACCCTGCTGCAGGTCGAAGCCTTGCTGGCGCAGCTGCGCAGCATCCTCGCCCAGGTCACCCTGGCCATCGAGTTCGTCCTGCTGTTCGTCCTCGCCGCTGGCCTGGCCGTGCTGTTCGCCGGCTTGCAGGCCACCCTGGATGAACGCATCCGCCAGGGAGCACTGCTACGCGCCCTGGGAGCCGAACGCCGGCTGCTGATCAAGGCCAGGCGCGCCGAGTTCGGCCTGCTTGGCGCGTCCAGCGGCCTGCTGGCGGCGTTCGGCTGCGAGCTGATCAGCTTTATGCTCTATCGCTATGCCTTCGACCTGGTCTGGCAACCGCACCCATGGCTGCTACTGCTGCCGCTGATCGGAGCTTTGCTGGTGGGCACCGCCGGGGTATTCGGCACCCGTCGCGCCCTGAATATCAGCCCGCTGACGGTGCTGCGCGAGGGCTGATAGACTCGCCCATCATTTTCTCAGCCGTCTGAGAGCCTGTTTTTAACGCAGCAGGGCCGACGCGCAGCAGACGTTGAATAGGTTCTTATGAGTCGCTACCGCCCACCCCGTACCGCCGGCACGCCACTGATCACGCCTGAGGGTGAGGCGCGCCTGCGCGCCGAGCTGCACGAACTCTGGCACGTGCGCCGGCCGCAGGTCACCCAATCGGTCAGCGAAGCGGCCGCCCAGGGCGACCGCTCGGAGAACGCCGAGTACACCTATGGCAAGAAGATGCTGCGCGAGATCGACAGCCGCGTACGCTTTCTGACCAAGCGCCTGGAGAGCCTCAAGGTGGTCAGCGCCCGCCCCAGTGATCCCGACAAGGTCTATTTCAGCGCCTGGGTCACCCTGGAGGACGAGGACGGCGTGGAGTCGCGCTACCGCATCGTCGGCCCGGACGAACTGGATCTGAAACTCAACCTGATCAGCATCGACTCGCCCCTGGCCCGCGCCCTGATCGGCAAACCGCTGGACGCCGAAGTGCGGGTGCAGACCCCAACCGGCGAGAAGACCTGGTATATCGTGGCCATCGACTACCCTTAGGAGCCTGTCGGGCTTTTCCGCAGTAGGGCAGTGTTAAGTCCGACAGGCTCCTAGCTAACGCCGGGTAATCAGCCCCTGCCTGGCCACCCGAGTCAGCTGCCTTACGCTCTCCTCCAGGTGCTCGGCGCTGGGTGCCTGCAGCACGGCCAGATCGAAACTGTCGCTGGCAAAACGCGCCAGCGATTCACCATCATGCACGAAGTGGATCAGAAAGGTCCTCGGCCCGGCCCAGCGCCGGGGCCAGCCGTCGAGGTAGCGCAGCAAGGTGGGCTGATGGCTGCCGCCAAGTAGAATTTTCGGATTGCGCTGCAGCGGCCCTGAGGTGATCGGGGCCAGGCGTATCTGCGGTTGGGGGCTGTGCATCGGTGTGTCTCCGCCTCATTAATCCCGCTGGGCAGCGGTGAGAGGCGACACCGAACCAGCGCTTTAGCGGTATTTCGAAGCCTCAGTAGAGTGCTTCTCAGGGCCTTGCCTAAAGCAAGTAACCCGGCGCCCCGCAAGTAGCTGTTTAAATCGGCGCTTGGGTCGGCATCCTAGAGAGGTGTGCGCAATACTGTCAAGACGGCCCCTGTACAGCCGAGCCTACCGATGCCACACGAGAGCCTGCGCCTGTTCTTCGCCCTGGACTGCCCACCGCAACAGGCAGCAGCCATTGCCGCCTGGCGCGCCGGCCTGCAGCTCCCTGGCAGGGCCATCGCCGCAAGCAAGCTGCACCTGACCCTGGCCTTTCTCGGCCAGGTGCCGTCGCCGCGCGTGACGGCCGCCCAAGCGCTTGCCGCGAACCTGAACGCAGCGGCCTTCGAGCTGCGCCTGGACAGGCTCGGACGCTTTGCCAATGGCCTGCTCTACCTGGCCCCCAGCCAGCCGCCAGATGCCCTGCTGGAGCTGGCCGGCAACCTGCAGACGGGGCTACGCGAAGCCGGCTTCAACCTGCAGGACAGACCCTTCCACGCCCACCTGAGCCTGATGCGGCGCTGCCCCGGACTCCCCGCTGACGTCACCCCATCCTTCGATTGGCCGGTCGACCATTTTGCCCTGTTTGCCTCCGAAGCCGAGGCTGGCAGCCGCCATTATCGCTGCCTACAGCACTGGCCTTTGTGGCGAAACGACCGCTGTAGCGGTGTCACCACGTAACAGGCAGCCGCCGCGTACAGCGCCGCTAATTGCTCGCCTGAGCCCGCCAAGACCCATGGCAGAGCGCCGCGCGGGTTAGTCGCGAAAAATGGCATGGTTCCTGCCCTATGGCTTGCGCCGCAGTACTCGCCACCGGATGGGCGTGACGGCTGCAAGGAATGCTTTTATCGCCTGACCCAATCCCCTTGCGAGAGCACCCATGAACAACAATAAGACCCTGCTCGCCCTTTGCCTCGGAGCCGGCCTGCTGGCCTCCGCTCAGACTCATGCCTTCTGGTTCAGCTCCTCGGGCTACACCCAGACCAAATACCCGGTCGTGCTAACCCACGGCATGCTCGGTTTCGACAGCATTCTCGGCGTCGACTACTGGTACGGGGTTCCCTCGGCGCTGCGCCGCGACGGTGCCAGCGTCTATGTCACCGAAGTCAGCCAGCTGGACACCTCGGAGGCCCGCGGCGAACAACTGCTGGAACAGGTCGAGGAGATCGTCGCCATCAGCGGCAAGGCCAAGGTCAACCTGATCGGCCACAGCCATGGCGGCCCGACCATTCGCTATGTGGCGGCGGTCAGCCCCGAGCTGGTGGCCTCGGCGACCAGCGTCGGCGCCCCGCATAAAGGCTCGGCCACCGCCGATTTTATCAGCCAGGTGCCCCCGGGCTCTGCCGGCGAAACCCTGCTGGCCGGCATCATCAACGGCCTCGGCGCGCTGATCAACTTCCTCTCCGGCAGCTCCAGCACCTCGCCACAGAATGCCCTGGGCTCCCTGGAATCGCTGAACAGCGAGGGCGCGGCGGTGTTCAATGCCAAGTTCCCCCAGGGCATCCCGACCACGGCCTGCGGCGAAGGGGCCTACCAGGTAGGCGGCGTGCGTTACTACTCCTGGAGCGGCACCAGCCCGGTGACCAATATCCTCGACCCCAGCGACCTGATGCTCGGGGCCAGCGCACTGACCTTCAATGGCGAAGACAATGATGGTCTGGTAGGCCGCTGCAGCTCGCATATGGGCAAGGTGATCCGCGACAACTACCGGATGAACCACCTCGACGAGGTCAACCAGACCTTCGGCCTTACCAGCCTGTTCGAGACCGACCCGGTCACGGTCTACCGCCAGCATGCCAATCGCCTGAAGAACGACGGCCTGTAACCTCTGCCCCGGGGGCCCTACGCCCCCTTTCCAGCCCCGCCCCTGGAGCCAAGAGCCCCGTGAAGAAACTTCTGCTGCTGGCGCTAGCGCTATTCACCGTTAGCCTCGCCCTGCTGCTCTACCTGCAACCCCGCGAGCGGTTGGCCGCTCCTCCTCCGACGGTCAAGCTGGCGACGCCCGCGCAGGTAGCGGCGCAACAACCCATACCTGCTGCCAACGCCCAGCCAAGCGCCCTACCCGAACGGGTGCCGGCGCTACCAGCGTCCTTTGCCGGCACCCAGGTCGACGGGGTGTTTCGCCTCGACAGCGATGGCAACCTGCTGATCAGCGAGGATATCCGGCGGATATTCGACTACTTTCTCGCCGCCGTTGGCGAAGAGCCCCTGCGCAACAGTGTCGAACGCCTGCAGGCCTATATTGCCAGCCAGCTGCCGGCACCCGCCCGCGATCAGGCCCTGCTGCTGCTCGAGCAGTACCTCGACTACAAACGCCAACTGGTTCTGCTGGAACGCGACCTGCCGCAGATGGCCGATCTGTCGGCCCTGCGCCAGCGCGAAGCGGCGGTGCAGGCCTTACGCGCGCGGATCTTCGACAGCCAGACCCACCAGGCCTTCTTTGCCCGCGAGGAAGCCTACAACCAGTTCAGCCTGGAACGCCTGGCGATCATCCACGACAGCCGCCTCGACGATGCCGGCAAGGCCGCCGCGGTCGACCAGTTGCGCAATAGCCTGCCGGCCGAGATGCAGGACAGCGTCCTGCCGCAGCTGCAGAATCAATTGCGCCAGCAAACCGTCCAGCTGCGGGCCGCCGGGGCCAGCCCTGCACAGATCCGCCGGTTACGCCAGCAGCTGGTTGGGGCTGAGGCCACCGAGCGCCTCGAGGCCCTCGACCAGCAGCGCCTGGGCTGGAGTCAACGGATCGAGCAGTACCGTCAGGCCAAAGCCGCCCTTCTGGCCAACCAGGGCCTGAGCGCCAGCGACCGCAGTGCGGCGATCGCCCAACTGGCTGCGGACAACTTCAATGAGCGTGAACGCCTGCGTCTGGACGCCGCCGAGCAACTCGCAGCCAGCCGAAGCACCACCAGCGCGCCCTGAAAACCCTCGGGGCGAAGACCTGCCAGCGACGTACTGCGCTGCGCTCAGGCCTCCGCGCATGCAGCATGCAAAGGAGGTATATGAGCAAAAAAATGCCGCTCACCTGGTCTGGGTGAGCGGCATGGATACGGATGCGGAGCTGGTTAGCCGGCGATGCGCTTGTCCAGGGACAGCTTGCCTGCGCCTTCGAGCATCACGGCCAGGCTGATCGCCAGCAGGGCCAGGGCGAACTCGTAACCGTTGTTGCTCATAAAGAAGCCATTGGCCAGGTGCACGGTAAAGATCGCCACCAGCATGGTGACCGCCAACACGGCCGCCGCAGGGCGTGCGAGCAGCCCGACGATCAGTGCCAGGCCGCCGAAGAACTCGGCACTGCCCGCCATCAGGGCCATCAGGTAACCCGGAGCCAGGCCGATGCTTTCCATCCACTGGCCCACGCCTTCCAGGCCGTAGCCACCAAACCAGCCGAACAGCTTCTGCGCGCCATGGGCGGCAAAGGTCAGGCCGGCAACAATACGCAGAACGGTCAGGCCATAGCCTGCTTGGGTGCTTACCAGGGATTTGATCAGGGCGTTCATATGCAGCGGTCCTTGTGTGGGGGAGTGATGGAGCAGAGATTAAACCAATTAACGGATATTAAAAGCCGATTAAATCGCTAAAACATATCAAATTAATGGATCAATACTTTATCTGCCCCACCCCGTCAGGGCTCCAGCAGATACCGCTCTCGCTCATAAGCAAGGTAGTACTTGTTTACGCTGTTGACATAACTGACCACCCCCATGCCCAGCTGCTCCATGGCCACCCGCTCGACCTGAAAGAACCACTGGTTGGGATTAAGACCGCGCCGCCGGGCTTCGGCGCGCAGGCTCTGCACCCGCTGCGGCCCCAGGTTGTAGCCGGCCAGGATGAATGCCATGCGCTCGCGCTCGTTGAGCTGGGGGCTGCTGAAGAAGTTGCGACGGATCGAGGCCAGGTACTTGCTGGCGGCCTGCACATTGTTATCCAGCACGCCGATATTGCCGACCCCGACACTACGGGCCGCCGCCGGGGTGATCTGCATCAGCCCGGTGGCCCCGCCGGCACCGCGCGCCACCGGATTGAGGGTCGACTCCTTGAACGCCAGCGCCGCCAGCGCCAGCCAGTCGAAATCATGCTGCGCGGCATAGCGCTGCAACACCGGCCGAACCTTCTCCAGGCGCTGACGCTCGAGACGCCCCAGGGGGTACTGCACCCGGTACAGGCGGCGATAGACCCGCTGAAAGGCGGCGTCCTGATCCGAGGGGTCACGGTAGCCCTTGAGAAAGGCATCGAGGCTGGCCCCCAGCATGGTGGCTTCGCGGCGCAGGTACCAGCGCATGTCGCCATCGCTGGCCAGGACCAGCTGGGTATCCAGACGCAGCTTGGGCATCACCTTGGCCCAACGCTGGGCGATGGGCAGCTCTACCGCGGTCATGCTGAAGATTCCCGCCTGGACCATTTCCAGCACATCCTCGACGGCCAGGCTGGGGTCGACCCACTCCACCGCCACTGGCGAGCGCTGGCTGGCGATCAGGCGCTGGTTGAGCGTGCGTATCGCCTCACCCGCCACGCTACCGGCCGGTAGTGCCAGGCTCCGCCCGGACATCTGCTCCAGGCTCTGATAGCGTCGGTCGCCCTGGCGCGCCACGATGATCAGCGGCACCTTGCTGCGCAATGCAACGCTGGCCCTGAGGCTGCCACCCGGGGGCTTGTTGAGCAGCTCGCCCGGAGCGACCAGATCACCTTCGCCGCGCTGCAGCGCGCCCAGCAGCTGGTCCTTGGCCCGGGGAATCAGTTTGAGCCTGAGCCTCTTGCCATCCGCGGCATTGCGATTGAGGTACTGCTCGAAGGCGCGCAGGCGCTGATATTCGACGCCGATGCTCTGGCCCTTGACCGCCCCGGAACTGTTGCGGCTCTGGTTGACCAGCACCCTCAGCTCGCCGCTGCTGCGAATGCTCGCCAGGTCCCGTACCGCGCTGGCCGGCGTGCTCTGCAGGGGACCGGCCACGCGCGCCACTGCGACCCAGGGCAGCAGTAACAGACAGAGCATAAGCACGGCTCGGGACATCGAGACTCCAGGGCAAGGTCAGCCAATCGATAAAACGATCACTAAGAGTGCGGTGGTAGTGGCAGGTTCCCGACGCGTGCGGGGCGCGGAGGTTGGCACAGACGCCCTGCCGATGCCAGCCCATGCTGGCGTAAAGGATTAACTAGAAGAGCTAACTATCTGTAATTTATGGCTTTATTTTCGATTAAAAAGCTCTGCTATGCTGCTCGATCAAATCAACAGGTAGCACCATGCAACTCATCGACATCGGCGTCAATCTGACTCACCCAAGCTTTGCCGAGCAACGCGAAGCCCTGCTCGCCCGTGCCTACGCCGCGGGCGTCACCCAAATGCTGGTCACCGGCACCAGCCTGGCGGAAAGCCAACAGGCCCTGGAGCTCTGCCTGCAGCTCGATAGCGAGGGTCAGCAGCTGTTCAGCACCGCCGGCGTCCACCCCCACGATGCCAGCAGCTGGAACCATGACAGCCACAGCCAGCTCAAGGCACTGTTGAGTGAGCCGCGGGTACGCGCGGTGGGCGAATGCGGCCTGGACTTCAATCGCGACTTCTCACCACGGCCGCAGCAGGAACATGCCCTCGAACAGCAACTGGCCCTGGCCGCGGAACTGCGCATGCCGGTATTCCTCCACGAGCGCGATGCCGATGAGCGCCTGCTGGCGATTCTGCGCGATTACCGCGACCACCTGCCGGCCGCCGTGGTGCACTGCTTTACCGGGGAGAAACGGTCGCTGTTCAACTACCTCGACCTGGACCTGCATATCGGTATCACCGGCTGGATCTGCGACGAACGACGCGGCTCCCATCTGCATGCGCTGGTCAGGGAAATCCCCGTGGGCCGCCTGATGCTGGAAAGCGACTCACCCTTCCTGCTGCCGCGTAGCCTGCGGCCCAAGCCGAAGAGCGGGCGCAACGAGCCGGCGCTGCTGCTTGAAGTATTGCGCGAGGTGGCCCTGCATCGCGGCGAGAGCGAGGCCGAGCTGGCGGCGCACACCAGTGCCTGTGCCCGGGCCTTTTTCGACCTGCCCTTGCTGACGCCCCCTAAAGTCTTGGCCTGAGGCGTCGCTATAGCGAGTGACGGTCCCGTTGATGGAGATCAACGGCGGCGCAACGGCCCGACCCGATAATGCGGCACTTTGCCATCTCCCACTCTCGCCACCGACAGAAGAAATCACCATGGGCAACTGGGTTAGCGATCTCTCCCTCAAGTACAAATTCTGGGCCGTCAACGCGGTGGCCTTTCTCACCACCCTGCTATTGGTTCTTTATGCCGTGCACCTGGAACAGCAGGTGCGCGTCGAGCAGGCCAGGCAGGCCGCGCAGCAGCAGGCCCAGCTCCTCAGTCAGTGGCCCGCGGAGCAGGCGCTGCCCAAAGCCGCCAACCTGCTGAGCTTTACCCAGGACTCGCCGCCCCGCCTGGCCAACAACCAGGGTGCGCTGCTGAGCCGGGCCCGCGGCTGGGTGGAGCTTGAGGCAGACGCCAGCACCAACCTGATCGGTGCCGAGGTGATCGAGCGCGCGGACGGCCAGCGCCTCGCCGTAATGGCCCACGCCCCGAGCCTGATCCAGCTGCTGTTCGAGCGTGCCCCTGGCTACGCCCTGGTGGTCGCCCTGCTGATGCTGATTCTGCTGGGCGCATCACAGTTGCTGATCCGCTTTCTGCTGAGCCACCTCAACACCCTCAAGGACGTGATGCTGCAGGTGGAACGCAGTGGCGACCTGAGCGCCCGCGTGCCCCTCGAAAGCCGCGACGAAGTCGGCCAGATGGCCAGTGCCTTCAACGCCATGCAGGCCGGCTATCAGCGGATTGTCGGCATCGTCGCGCAGTCTGCCGCGAGTCTGGATGAAGGCTCCGAACGCCTCGCCGTGAGCATGCGCGAAGTGCGCCAGGGCATGCTCGCGCAGCAGAGCGAAACCGAACAGGCGGCCACCGCGATCAATGAAATGTCGGCCACCGTGCACCATATCGCGCAACACACCGCCGACACCCGCGACCAGTCGAAAACCGCTGAACAGCTGGCCCATAGCGGTCAGCAGGTGGTCAACAAGGTCGCCCTGTCGATCGCCGGGCTATCCAGCGGCGTGCAACAGACCGCGCAGATGATTGAACAGCTGGCCGCCGACAGCCAGAAGATCAGCGGCGTGGTCAGCGAGATTCACGGCATCGCCGAGCAGACCAACCTGCTCGCCCTGAACGCCGCCATCGAAGCGGCCCGGGCCGGGGAAATGGGCCGCGGCTTCGCCGTGGTGGCCGACGAGGTGCGCAACCTGGCCAAGCGCGTGCAGGACTCCACCGACGAGATCACCCAGATGATCAATACCCTGCAGAACGGCACCCGCGATGCCGTGGAGTTTATGCAGGACAGCTCGATCAAGGCCGACGAATGCGTCAAGCAGGCCGACGAGGCCGGTCAGGCCCTGACCGCCATCACCGGCTCGGTGGCGCACATGCGCGAGAGCAATACCCAGATTGCCGTGGCGGCCGAGCAGCAGAGCCAGGTTGCCGAGGAAATGAACCGCGCGGTGATCCGCATCCGCGACGTGACCGAACTGACCGTGGGCCAGACCGGCCAGTCCGCCGCCACCAGCAGCGAACTGGCTGGCCTGGCGGGGGAACTGAACAAGGCAATCCGACAGCTCAGGCTCTAAACCCGCCGCATCTGCAGGCGCACCCGCCCACAGAAGGCGTGGTGCGCACAGCGCACCCTAGATCAGTTGTTCGTCAAGACGGTTTAACCAAAGACCGCCACGGTCTGCCGGCTGATCGCCAGCAACTCGCCCTCGGCGGTCCACAGCGCGGCCGCCACATGGCCGTAGCCGTCGCGGGCATGTTCGATCTGCGCCCGGTACAGGCACCAGTCGAGAGTGGTCAGGTCGGCCACCGGCTGGACGAACTCGATGGTCCAGGTCAGCGAACTGCCCGGTGCCGGCGCACTCAGGTGTGGCAATACAGCCGGCGGCCAGGCATCCACCAGCGCTAGCAGGTGAGCCTCGCTGACCGCCTGTGCCTCGCTCTCGCCGCGCAGGCGCACCCAGCCGCCCATTTCCCGCGAACTGTTATTGGTAAACGGCATGCCGCCAAAGGCCCAGCGCATCGCCAGAAAGCGGGTGAACTCCGGGGTGACCTTGGCGATATAGGGCAGCTCCTGGCAATCCTCCACCGCGCGTGCCGCCGGGGCCGGTTCGGCCGCCACCTGGATGCGCGAATCGCGGCCGCTGCCGAAACTGCCCTGGATCAGGGTCACCACCTGGCCATTCTGCACCGCGCGGCCCAGCACCTGGCTGACCGCCTTGCCCTCGCGCAGCACCTCGACCTCGAAGCTCACCGGCACATCCGGCTCGGCCGGGCCGACAAAGGTAATGGCCAGGGAACGCGGCGGCCGCCCAGGCGCAACCCGGGCGCGCATGGCCTCATAGACCATGGCCGCCATCAGCCCGCCAAAACTGGCCCGGCCCTGGCCCCAGGAAGCGGGGATCACCACGGCTTGCGGGCACTGGCGCACCGCCTGGAGTAACTCGGAAAAAACCATAACCACCTCGGCATCAAATACCCGGGTGATCTTAGGGCAAAGGCGGCCGTGGATGACACGACATTTCGGTCATACCAGCCGAAGATATGACGACTTTTCAGCCAAACTGAGCAAACCCCGTGGTCAACGCCAGCAAGGCAGCATCCGCCTGCTGCTCGGCGCGTTGCAGCGCCGCGCGCCAGGTGGGCACGCATGGCTGCAAATCGGCCTCGGCTTCGGCGCGCTGTAACCACTGCCAATGGTCGTGCCAATCGCCCAGCGCCGACTGCGCCTGTTTGAGTTGCAGGCCTATCCCCCCGGGCAACCCGGCCAACTGCGGATAGGCCTCGGCCGCATAGCGCAGACGTTTGGCCAGCAAGCGCAGGCGATGACGGTCATGGGCGGGATCAAGCAGGGCCTGCGCCAGACGCTTGCGATCCTTGCGCAGGCGCTTTTGAATCAGCTTGTCCAGGCCACACAGTTGCCCGTCGCAGGCAGCCTCACGCCACTGCTGCGGCCAGTCATCCAGAGCGCGCAGCAGCTGCGTCAGCGGCGCACTGGCCAGTAGCTCGGCATAGCCCTGCTCCAGCCGCGGCTGACGCAACTGCGCGGCGCTATTAAGCCCCTGCTGCCGCAGATAAGCCTGCAACACTTCGAGGTCGCGTAACGGGCCGCTCAGGCGGCCCAGCTGCGCCGCGCGCTGCTGCAGACCCGCACAGGCCGCGATAGCACAAAGCGGGCGCAGCAGACTGCGCAGCTGACGCAAGGCGATGCGCAGATCATGCAGCGCCTCGTCATCGGTTGCCGCCACGAGCCGTTCACGGCAGGCGAACAGCCTGACCTGTATGCGCAGTACGTGCTGCTGTACCTCATCGACCAAGCCGTGCATCGCATCACTCCTGTGAAATTGCCCCTAGCTTACGCTGGGCGGGCCGGCCAGCAAGTGGCTAATGGTCGCTATGGCTGCACACGCGTCAAACGCCAGGGCAAGGCGCGGCGCAGGGTTTTCAGGTGGCCGCGCAGCTGCGCCAGCGAATGCGCCTGGCCGGCGTAGCGCTGCGCCTCGAAGGCCGCGGCAAATGCGCGTATGGCCGAGGCCTGGGCGGGCAAGGCCTGGGCGGCGCGCTCGGCATAGGCGCGCGGGCCTTCCCCCGGCAGACGGCTGAGGCCGTGGCGCGCCAGCAATCGCTCGAAACGGCGGAAGATGCGCCGCTGCACATCCCGTTCCCGCTGCCAGGGCTTGAATAGCCAGAGCGCCAGCAGGCCGAGCAACAGCGCACCACCGCCGACCAGGCTCAGTGCCAGGCTTTGCCCATCGATACGGCCCAGCCAGCGCTGCAGAAAGGCCAGCTGCTGCGCACTCTGATAGCCCAACACCCAACGCTGCCAGCCATAATTGAGGTTGTCCCAGCCCATGCGCAGCTGGTTCAGCCAGCTCAGCTGGCGATAGCGCAGCGGCGACAGCGGCGAGCCCTCGAGAAAGCTCTGTTCTCCGGCCAGGGCCTCTTCCAGGCCCATCTCGATACGTTCCGGAGCCACCTGAAAGGTTGGATCGACGCTGACCCAGCCGCGCCCCGCCTGCCAGTATTCGACCCAGGCATGGGCATCGAACTGGCGCACCTGCACATAGTTGCCCGCCGGGTTGTACTCGCCGCCCTGATAACCGGCCACCACCCGCGCCGGAATCCCCGCCGCGCGCAACACAAAGGTCATCGCCCCGGCGTAGTGAGCGCAAAAGCCGCTGCGCGTGTCGAACAGGAAGTCGTCGATATTGTTCTGCCCCAGCGGCGGCGGCCGCAGGGTGTAGTGAAACGGCTCACGGTTGAAGTGCTCGAGCAGGGCCTGCACCAGCTGCTCGGGCTGGGCATGCTGGCGCTTGAGCTCGGCCGCCCAGGCGCGACTGCGCGGCTCACCCTGCGCCGGCAGCTGCAGGGTGCGATTCAGGCCACCGGCCACCTGTTGCGGTTCGCGCAGCGCCTCGGGCCAGGAGCTCACCTGATAGATCAGCGAGCGCTCCACCGGCAAACGCCGTTGCAGGCGAAAATCGCTCATCTGTTGAGTCTGCTCCAGGCTGGTTTCGGCCACGTCCAGGGCAAACAGCCAGCGCTGCGAGCTGGGTTGCATCACCACGCTGTAGCGCAGGACCTCGCCGCGCTTGCTCCAGCTTGGCGCGGCAGCCTGCTGGGTAAAATTGGACTGCGACCAGCGCCGACCGTCGAAGTGCTCCAGGGTCAGGGCGCGCCAATAGAGCTCGCTGCGGTCCGGGGTGGGGCCGGCGAAACTGGCGCGGAAGGCCAGCTCCGGCGAACGGCTCAACTCGGCGATATCCGCCGGGGTCATGCTGTCGGCCAGGCCGCTGGTGCTCTTGTCGCTGGGCACCGGCAATGCCCACAATGGACCCAGGCGCGGAAAGAATACAAACAGCAGCAGCATCAGCGGCAACGCCTGCAACAGCAAGCCGCCGGCCAGGCGCAGGGTGGGCCAGGGCTGGGTGGCCAGGCTGCTCTGCTGCAGGCCGATCATCGCGGCCAGCAAGGCGGTGACCGGCAGCAGGCTGAACAGCGCCATCAGCATGCTGTCGTCGAACAGGTAGGCGGTAACCACGGTAAAGAAGCCGAGGAAAATCAGCACCAGGGCATCGCGCCGTGTGCGCATCTCCACCAGTTTGAGGACAAAGGCGGCAATCAGCAGCACCACCCCGGCGTCCAGGCCGATCAGGCTGCCGCGGGACATCAATACCCCCAGCACCGCCGCCAGCATCAGCCCGGCCTTGGCCCAGGCATTGGGGTAGCCGGCGCGCATGCGGAAGATCTGGATGCGCCAGCCGGCGCAGCCCAGCCACAGGGCGACGATCCAGAGCGGCAGGTGGCCAAGATGGGGAAGGATGACCAGCACCTGGGCCACCAGCAGCCAGGTCAGGCTGATCCGCGGAATACCGCCGCCCCGACTCATGCCGGCTCACCGAACAGCGCCAGGGCGCGCAGACAGGCCTCGCGGTGCTGCTCGCCGCTGTCGGCGGCCAGCAGGCAGCCCGGCAGGCTCAGGGCAAAGGGCTGCTGCCGCGCGGACAACTGCAGCACCCAATGGCAGAGCAGCGACAGCCGCGCCTCGACATCGCCGCCCAGGGCGGCGAAATCCAGCAGCGGATCGCGGCCGCTAAGGGAGGCGAAGTCCTTGACCAGCAAACCCTGGCCACGGGAGTAGGCCTTCCAGTGCAGGCGGCGTTTGGAGTCGCCGGGCTGGTAAGTCTTCAGGCCCTGGTAGTCGTCCACGCCCTGGCCATGGGCGCGGCTGCCCTCCTCCTGATCCTCATTGGCTCCGGCCGCCAACGGCAGATCGCCCTCGATAGGGCGCGGGTAGACCAACAGCGCCAGGTCCAGATCGACCCAGCTCCAGGCCACCAGAATCCCCAGCGGAAAGCGGCTCTCCACCCGCAGTCGCCCTGGGCGCAACCAGCCGCGACGCAGCGCCGGCAGGCTCAACTGGCATTCGCTGAGGCCCAGGGCGGCGACATCCAGGGTCTGCAGCTCGGCCGGCGGCCAGCCCAGGCTGATCGCCTGATGGGCCCGCGCGCTGCTCTCCAGGCGCACGCGGAAGCGGGCATGCTCACCGACAAACACCGCCGGCGCGCTGCCCGCCTTGAGGATCAGGCCGGCCAGGTTGCGGTAGGTATGCAGAATCGCCACCACGAATACCGCGGCGAGCATAAAGGTCAGGCCATAGGCCAGGCTGTTCTGGTAATTGATCGCGGCCAGCAGCATCAACACCAGGGCCAGGAGAAAAGCGCCGCCAACCAGGCTGGGGATGATAAAGATGCGCCGCTGGTTCAGGCGCACGCTGGCGGCCGCCGGAATGCGCCGGGCCAGCCAGCGCTGCCAATGGGATTTGAGCCGACCGCTCAAAGCGCCGGCACCTCAAGCAGCAGCCACTGCACCAGGCTGCCGCCGCCATGGCCGGCAGGGTCGGCGCGCTCGCGCAAACGGTGACCGACCACCGCAGGCAGCACCGCCTGGACATCTTCGGGGATCACATAGTCGCGCCCGGCGAGGAAGGCCCAGGCTCGCGCCGCCGCCAGCAGGGCCAGGCTGGCCCGCGGTGACAGGCCCCAGGCGAACTGTGGCTGGCTGCGAGTGGCCTCGACCAGACGCAGCACATAATCGACCAGAGCATCGCTGGCGCGCACCTTGGGCACCTCGGCCTGGATCAGGGCCAGCTCGCGGTGATCGAGAATCGGCTCCAGGCGCGGCAATAGGGAGCGCCGCGAATCGCCCAGCAGCAGCGCCTTCTCCGCCGCCTTGCCCGGATAACCGAGGGACAGGCGCATCAGAAAACGATCCAGCTGCGACTCCGGCAAGGCGAAGGTGCCGCCCTGGCTCACCGGGTTCTGCGTGGCGATCACGAAGAAGGGCTCGGGCAGCGGCCGAGTCGCGCCCTCGATGGTCACCTGGCCCTCCTCCATGGCTTCGAGCAGCGCACTCTGGCTTTTCGGCGTGGCCCGGTTGATCTCGTCGGCCAGCACCAGCTCGGCGAAGATCGGCCCCGGATGAAAGACGAACTGCCCGGTGTCCTTGTCGAACACCGAGGTGCCGAGAATGTCCCCGGGGAGCAGGTCGGAGGTGAACTGGATACGCTGAAAACTCAGGCCCAGCACCCGCGCCAGGGCCTGGCTGAGGGTGGTTTTGCCCATGCCGGGCAGGTCCTCGATCAGCAGGTGGCCCTCGGCCAACAGACAGGTCAGGGCCAGTCGCACCTGCGCCTCCTTGCCCAGCAATACCTGGTTGACCGCCTGCAGCACTGCTTCCAATTGGGTGCGCATCTATTACTCCTTCCAGTCCGAGTTCGGATGCTACTGCGCCGCGTTGCCACGGCATAGCCGCTGGAAATCTTTACTGACGAACTTGTGAGCCCTGTATTGATCCAGGCCACTTCCCTGCCTCCCGGGTTGTGTAGGCTTGGGGTTGGACAATTCTGGAGCAGCGAATGCAAGCCCCATCAGCCAATGACTGGCACGCACAACCCGCACAACACAGCCTGGACCAGCTCGCCAGCTCCGAGCAGGGCCTGAGCAGCATTGAGGCCGAACAACGCCTGAGCCGCCACGGCCCCAACCAGTTGCCCCGCCAGCGCGCGGCAGGCCCGCTGCGCCGTTTCGCCCGGCAGTTTCACAACACCCTGATCTATGTGCTGCTGGGGGCCAGCCTGGTCACCCTGGCTCTCGGCCAATGGCTGGACAGCGCGGTGATCTTCGCCGTGGTGCTGATCAACGCCACCGTCGGTTTTGTCCAGGAAGGCAAGGCGCAACAGGCCATGCAGGCGATCCAGCGGATGCTCAGCCTGGACAGCCGAGTACGGCGTGACGGCACTGTCCACAGCATCCCCGCCGAACAGCTGGTGCCCGGCGATCTGGTGCTGCTGGAGGCCGGCGACCGCGTGCCCGCCGACCTGCGCCTGCTCGACACCCGCGACCTGCGCATCGACGAGGCCGCCCTGACCGGCGAATCCCTGCCGGTGGACAAGGGCCGCGCCGCGGTGGATCACGCCGCCAGCCTGGGCGACAGAATCTGCATGGCCTACTCCGGCACCCTGGTCAGCGCCGGCAGCGGCAGCGGCGTGGTGGTGGCCACCGCCGGGCACACCGAGCTGGGCAAGATCAGCCATATGCTCAGCGCGGTGGTCAGCCTGCAGACGCCCCTGCTAGCGGATATGGCGCGCTTTGCCCGGCACCTGACCTTGCTGATCCTCGGCCTGACCCTGCTTACCTTCGCCTTCGGCGTGCTGCTGCGCGGCTACAGCCCCGAGGCGATGCTGATGGCCGCCGTCGGCCTGGCCGTCGCGGCTATTCCCGAAGGCCTGCCGGCGGTGCTGACGATCATTCTCGCCCTGGGCGTGCAGCGCATGGCCAAACGCCGGGCGATCATCCGCCACCTGCCGGCGGTGGAAAGCCTCGGCGCGGTCACGGTGATCTGCTCGGACAAGACCGGCACCCTGACCCGTAATGAAATGACCGTGCAGCAGGTATTCACCGCCGCTCACCACTACAACGTCGACGGTGTCGGCTATGCGCCCCAGGGCAGCATTCACTGCGATGACGGCCAGCTCTGCCAGCTGGACGCCTCCGTCGATCTGATCGAGCTGGCGCGCGCCGGCCTGCTGGCCAATAACGCCAGCCTGCGCAGCAGCGAGAACGGCTGGAGCATCAGCGGCGACCCCACCGAAGCCGCCCTGCTGACCCTGGCCGGCAAGGTCGGCCTGGAGCTGCAGCATGAGGCACGCAACCTGCCGCAAGTCGACACCATCCCCTTCAGCTCCGAGCAGCGCTGCACCGCCAGCTTGCACCATGACCACGCCCACCACGGTCTGATCTATATGATCGGGGCCCCCGAGCGCCTGCTCGAAGTCTGTAACCGCCAATGGCGCGACGGCCGCCCCGAACCGCTGGATCCACGCCACTGGCACCAGGCGCTGGACAGCGGTGCCAGCCAGGGTCTGCGCATGCTCGGCCTGGCCATCCGCCCGCTTGGCCAACCACAGCAGAACCTCGATTACCAGGACCTCGGCGGCGACTACGTGCTGCTCGGCCTGGTAGGCATGCTCGACCCGCCCCGCGAGGAAGCCATTGCCGCCATCGCCGAGTGCCACAGCGCCGGCATCGCGGTAAAGATGATCACCGGCGACCATGTCGGCACCGCCAGCGCGATTGCCGCGCGGCTGGGCCTGAAGGGCACAACGGCCCTGACCGGAGCCGAGCTGGATCAGCTTGACGATGCCGAACTGGACCGGCGGCTGGCCGACACCAGCGTCTTTGCCCGCACCAGCCCGGCGCACAAGCTGCGCCTGGTTGAGCGCCTGCAGGCCGGCGGTGCGCGGGTGGCCATGACCGGCGACGGGGTCAACGATGCGCCGGCGCTGAAACGCGCCGACATCGGCGTGGCCATGGGCATCAAGGGCACCGAGGCGGCCAAGGAGGCGGCGCAGATGGTGCTGGCCGACGACAACTTCGCCACCATCACCCACGCCATCGAAGAAGGCCGGGTGGTTTACGACAACCTGAAAAAATCCATTCTGTTTATCCTCCCCACCAATGGTGGGCAGTCCATCACCCTGCTGGCCGCCATCGCCCTGGGCATGACCCTGCCGATCACCCCGCTGCAGATTCTCTGGGTCAATATGATCAGCGCCGTGACCCTGGCCCTGGCGCTGGCGTTCGAGCCTGCCGAAGAAGACCTGATGCACCGCCCGGCACGGGATCCGGCGGCCCCGCTGCTCAACGCGCAACTGCTCTGGCGCGTGCTGTTTATCGCCGTGCTGATGACCCTGGCCAGCGTCGGCCTGTTCCATCTGTCCCAGCAACAGGGCTGGAGCCTGGAAGCCAGCCGTACCCTGGCGGTCAATGCGATCGTCGCCTGTGAGATCGGTTATCTGTTCAGCAGCCGCCGCCTGGAGGCCCCGGCATGCTTTGGCTGGCGCGATAACCCGATGATCTGGAGCATGGTCCTGCTGATTGTCGCCCTGCAGCTGCTGCTCAGCTACGCGCCGGCCTTGCAGGGCCTGTTCGCCACCAGCGCCCTGCCCCTGGAAGCCTGGGGGCTGTGCCTGCTGCTGGCGGCGGCGGTATGCGCGCTGGTGGAGCTGGAGAAGTACCTGTTACGCCGGCTCAAGGCCCGCTAGCAGCGCAGCGGAACGGCCGCTGCAGGTCGCAAGCGGCTTTACAAGCGAAAGTGCCCAGCCATGTCCTGCAGCTCACGGCCCAGGTCTGCCAGTTGAATGCTGGAACTGGCGGACTCGTCCATGGCCAGGGCGGACTGGTCGGCGATATCGCGAATCGAGGTGACGCTGCGGCTGATTTCCTCCGCTACCGCCGTCTGCTGTTCGGCCGCGGCGGCAATCTGCTGGTTCATCTCGAAAATCTGACTGACTGCAATGGCGATTCCCGCCAGCGCCCCTTCGGTCTGGTTGGCATCCTGCACGGTCTGCGCCACCAGCACGCCACTCTGGTGCATATCCTCCACCGAACGGCGGGTGCCCTCACGAAGGGTGGCAATCAGCCCTTCGATTTCCGTGGTGGACTGCTGGGTACGCCGGGCCAGTGCGCGCACCTCATCGGCCACCACGGCAAAGCCGCGGCCCTGCTCCCCCGCCCGCGCCGCTTCGATGGCCGCATTGAGCGCCAGCAGGTTGGTCTGCTCGGCCACGCTCTTGATCACATCCAGCACCGAGTCGATGCGCTGGGTGTCCTGGCTGAGCCGTTCAATGCTCTGGGTGGTGGTCTGCATGGCGCTGGCCAGCTGGTTGATCCGTGCCAGGGTCTGCTGCACCACGGCCACGCCGCTGTTGACCCGGCGATCCGCCTGCTCGGTGGAAGACGCCGCCGCCTCGGCGTTACGCGCCACCTCATGCACGGTGGCGGTCATCTCGCTCATGGCGGTGGCGACCTGATCGGTTTCCACCTTCTGCCCATTGACCCCCAGGCGCGTCTGCTCGGTGCTGGCCGACAACGACTGCGCGGAGGCGGAAATCTGCATCACCCCGCCCTGCAAGCGCCCAACCATCTCGCGCAGGTTGCTGGACATGCCCTGCATGGCTGCCTGCAACTGACCAATCTCATCGCCACGCTGCACCTCGATACGCGCGCTTAGGTCGCCGTCGGCGATGCGCCGCGCCTGCTCGATCACCTGTTTCAGTGGCCGCACGATCAACAGGGTGATGGTCAGGGTCGCCAACAGGCCAATCAGCAGCGCCAGCGCCGTGGCCAGCACAATCAACCAGGTGCTGGCCTGCAACTGCCCTTGCAGGCTTTCCTTCTGTCGCCCATAGGCCTGATCGACCAGTTGCAAAATGCGCTCGGCCTGTTGCACCAGGTTCTGATATTCGCGTTTTTGCTCTTGCAGCAGCACGGTGTATTCGCTGAGCCGCTCATTGAAGGAATTGACGTTGCCGATCACCTCGGCCAGCACCGCGGCATAGCCGGGATCGTTCATCGCATCGCGCAACTCGCCCGCCAGGGCCTGGGCGTCGGCGGCTTCCTGAATCACGGTCGGGGTTGCCTCGCCACTGCTGCGGCTCTGCTCCAGCAGCACGCGGGCCTTGTCGAGGGCACGCAGCAACAGCTGATGCACCTGGCTGATCTGCCCGGCCTGCAGCACCGACTCACCGCCCTGCTGACCCTGGCTGTTCTTGAGCATGTCGACGCCATCTTCGGCCAGGCCATCCTTGAGCAGATCGAGGCTGTTGGACGCACTCACCACCAGCCAGGTGGCGGCCTCCAGCGACAGGTGCATCGCATCGCTCTGCTCGGCATAACGATCGAACGCCGCGCGGTACGCCGTTATGGCATCGGCCACCTGATCCAGCCCCGCCCGCTCGTCCGCCGGCAACAGCGCCTGCAGTGCGGCGCTGGCTTCGAGAATCTGCTGGGCCTGTTCGTGCAAGCGGGTGGCGTGCTGTTTATCGCCGCTCAGGGCAAAATCCTGCTCGCTGCGGCGGATCTGCAGCACCTGGCTATTGATCGCGCTCATGCGCTCCAGCAGCGTCGAGCGCGCACTGACGTCCTGCAGCGCCAGAAAGCCGGTGGCCGCCACCAGCGCCGTGAGCGCCAGAACAATGCCAAAACCCGACGCCAGTTTGCTCGCCGTGCTGAAACTGGCGACTCGCCGCTGCACCACAGTCCACATAGCTCCCCCAGCCGAATGACCACAGGCCAGCCCGCTGCTGCCTGTATTCCAGGTTGGCAACATAGGAGCACAGCCGTGCTGGCGACAAGCCAGCAGGCAGGCACCTGGTGCTAACAGCTAAACGGAGGTCGCTTTTGCGCTGATTCGTGCAGGTAGACGTGGCTGCGGACAGCCACGGCCATCAACCGGGGCGGCGCATTTCGAAGGTGTCGCGGGTGCGACTATAGGCCGTACCGCCCAGACGCCCGACCAGGTCGAGCTTGGCGGCATCGATACGGCCCTGCTCGTTGAGCACCGCATCGTCGATATGCGCCAGCAGCACCTCGGCGAAGATCAGGTGGCAGTTCGCCGCAACCGGCGGATACGGCAGGATCTGCGCCACCTTGCATTCAAACGCCACCGCCGCGCCGGCGACCCGCGGCGGCGCAATGCGCTGCGACGGCAGGCTGGCGATGCCGCAGTGTTCGAACTCGCTGATGCCGTAGGGCAATACCGCGGCGCTGGCATTCATCGCTTCGGCCTGGGCGAAGGACACCAGCTGAATCACCAGCTCGCCGCTGGCCTGGACATTCAGCAGGGTGTCCTTGAGGCCGTCATCGGCGCGGTGATTGACGTTGACCAGCAGGGTTGCCGGGTCATCGCTGATCACCTGAAAGAAGCTGAACGGGGCCAGGTTGCTGACCCCGTCGGCCGACAGGCTGGAGACCCAGGCAATCGGCCGCGGGGTGATAGTCGAGGCCAGCCAGCGGTAGCGTTCAAGCGGTTCAAGCGCGTTGAAATCCAGCTGCATCAGCGACCTGCTCGCGACTCACGGATATAGAAACGCGCCCGCTCGGACTTGGCCGTGCAGCCCTTGTAGCCTTCGAACTGTTGTTGGGTCTTGGCCGCCGTCAACAACGACAGGGCCTTGGAATAACTCACGGTGCCGGCAAAGCCTTCGGCCTTGGCGATATCCAGCTCGTGCCAGGCGGCGTCCAGCTGAGTGGCGCAACTGTTGCGGTAAGCGGTCTTGCCCGCACAACCGCTCAGTACCAGGACCAACACGGGTAACACTATCCACAATTTCATTACCTGACTCCTAGGAAGAAAAGAACTCGGCTTAGCCGTTTGCTATGACGCCGATTTTGGGCAAAAGTGCCCGGTTCTAGCGGGTGCCACGCTGTTGCAGAAACTCCACCACGGCGGCCTGTTCGCCGACGAATTCGATGCGCCCGGCCTTGTTCTCGCGCTGAAACTCATACATGGGATCGTAGTACTCCACCAGCAGCGCTTCGATCCAGCCGCGATGGGTGTCCACCCCGCTGCCCGCCGCCTGCTCCAGCAGGGCCTGGTCCATGATCGCCGCCAGGCGCTGGTAGCGTTCGCCGCCCAGACGCTTGAGGATATTGCTCAGGCTCTGCTGCAAACGCTCGGCATAGGCCTTGAAGCCCTCTTCCTCGCCCAGCAGGGCGATAAATTCGCCGCTCAGGTCGACCACATAGTCCTTGAGAATGCGCTCAGTGCGCCCTTGCAGACTGTCTTCCAGCCAGACCAGGGGAAAGGCCTGCATGCCCTGGTACAGCTCCAGCGGCAAGGAACAACGACCGATGATCCGCCCTTCGTCTTCGAGCACGAACTGCTCGAGACCGCCGGCGCGCTTTTTCAGGATGTCGACGGCCAGGGCGTTCTCGAAGTCGATCTGTGCCGGCTGGGCGGTGGCGCGCTTGCCGAAGCTGGAACCCCGATGGTTGGCATGTCCTTCCAGATCCAGGCTATTGGCCAACTGGGCGATCACCTCGGTCTTGCCGGTGCCGGTCATGCCGCCCACCAGGACGAAATCGCACTGGGCCACCGCCTGCTCGGTGGTGTCCAGCAAAAAGCTGCGCATCGCCTTGTAGCCACCGATCACCCGTGGATAGTCGATGCCCGCCTCCTCCTTGAGCCACTGCTGGACGATCTGCGAACGCAGGCCGCCGCGAAAGCAGTACAGGTAACCCTCGGGATTGGCCCGGGCGAAATTCGCCCAGGCCTCGATGCGTGCGGCCTTGAGCGGGCCGGACACCAGTTGATGGCCCAGCTCGATAGCCGCCTGCTGGCCTTGCTGCTTGTAACAGGTACCGACCCGCTGGCGCTCGTCGTCATCCATCAACGGCAGGTTGATTACCCCGGGAAATGCGCCCTTGGCGAACTCCACCGGCGCGCGGGCATCCATCATCGGCGTGGCGTTGAGAAACAGGCTGCGGTAGTCGCTGCTGTTGTCGCGCATCAGAGCACCTCGACCGCGTATTGCTGTCGTTCGAGCAACTGACCTATGGGTTCGAGGGACAAGCCCAGCTCCGCAGCCACAGCAAGGAACTCGGCCTCGCCTTCCGGCGTAACCGCCACCAGCAAACCACCGCTGGTCTGCGGGTCGCACAACAGCTGTTTGTGCCGTTCGCCGAGCGGCGCGATCTTCTCGCCGTAACTGTCGAAATTGCGCTGGGTGCCGCCGGGCACGCAGCCCTGCTCCAGGTAATAGTCGACCCCGGGCAGGCGCGGCACCCGGGCGAACTCGATGCGCGCGGTCAGGCCGCTGCCATCGGCCATCTCCACCAGATGGCCGAGCAGGCCAAAACCGGTGACATCGGTCATGGCCATGACCCCGGCCAGCTTGCCGAAGCGCGAACCAGGCTTGTTCAGGGTGCACATCCAGTCCCGCGCCAGGCCGACATCCGCCGGGCGCAGCTTGGCCTGCTTCTCGGCGGTGGTGAGAATGCCGATGCCCAGGGGTTTGCTCAGGTACAGTCGGCAGCCGGCGGTGGCGGTGTCGTTGCGCTTCATATGGCGCTTGTCCACCAGGCCGGTGACGGCCAGGCCGAAGATCGGCTCGGGGGCATCGATGGAGTGGCCGCCAGCCAGGGGAATGCCGGCCTCGTCGCAGATCGAACGGCCGCCGCGGATCACTTCACGGGCCACTTCCGGGGCCAGCAGATTGACCGGCCAGCCGAGGATGGCGATGGCCATCAGCGGGTCGCCGCCCATGGCGTAGATATCGCTGATGGCGTTGGTGGCGGCGATACGGCCGAAATCGTAGGGGTCGTCGACGATCGGCATAAAGAAATCGGTGGTCGATACCACCCCGCGCTCATCGTCTATGGCATACACCGCGGCATCGTCACGCGAGGCATTGCCCACCCACAGCTTGGGGTCGAGGTTCTGCGCGCCACTGCCGGCCAGGATCACCTCCAGCACCTTGGGGGAAATCTTGCAGCCACAGCCAGCACCGTGGCTGTACTGGGTCAAACGGATGGGCTCGCTCACGGGATCGCTCCTAGGGTCTGTTGCCATTTCATTCACGGCCGCGCCGGAGCCTGTTTTAGCGCGAGGCAAGGCACGAGACACGAAGTTTGTTCAGCACATCCATGTGCTTCACCCCTTCGGGGCTACGCGCAAAAACGCTCCTGGCGTTTTTGTGGTTGTTCCAAATGAGTGTCGAGAAACGCAGTATCGCGCTAAAACAGGCCCGGCCCTGCGGGTTACGCGGGAAATGGCCCCCGCTGTTGTTGCAGGACTTGGCAAGGGAATAACCATTACCTGCGTCCTGCGCCTAACCGGGGGCCATTTCTCGCGGCAACGTGGCTCGCGATGAAACGGCAACAGACCCTATACCTCGACAAGCGGCGGATTCTAGCAAATCGCGCCTTGGCGGCGGGCATTACGGCGCGTATGTTCGAACGATTGAGGTATTTGGAGAGGTTTTATGAGTAAGCGCATTGCGCTGGTGCTGGGTTCCGGGGGGGCGCGCGGTTATGCGCATATCGGTGTCATCGAAGAACTGGAGGCCCGCGGCTACGAGATCGCCTGTATCGCCGGCTGCTCCATGGGCGCGGTGGTGGGCGGCATCTATGCCGCCGGCAAGCTCAACGAATACCGCGACTGGACCCAGAGCCTGGACTATCTGGATGTGCTGCGCCTGCTCGATGTGAGCTTCCGCCTGGGGGCGATTCGCGGCGAGAAGGTGTTCGGCAAGATCCGCGAGATCGTCGGCGAAATCAATATCGAAGACCTGTCGATCCCCTTTACCGCGGTGGCCACCGACCTGACCAACCAGCAGGAAATCTGGTTTCAGGAAGGCTGCCTGCACCAGGCCATGCGGGCCTCGGCGGCGATTCCCAGCCTGTTCACCCCGGTGGTCCAGGGCAAACGCATGCTGGTCGACGGCGGCCTGCTCAACCCCCTGCCCATCGTGCCGGTGGTCTCCAGCCACTGCGACCTGATCGTGGCGGTCAACCTCAACTCGGCCAACCCGCTGTCCTACGAACTGCCTATCATTGAGCGGCCACCGGCGCTGAAAGGCCGCATCGACCTGCTGATGAGTTCGCTGGGCTCACGCCTGCCCAACTTCAAATGGAAGTCCGCCACCGATGACGAACTGCTGCTTCTGGAAGACCAGTTGCAGCCCCAGGCCGCCGAAGCCATGAACCCCTGGCAGCAGCATGCGCGCAGCAGCGACGGCAAGGCCGCGCCGAAATCCGCCAGCGGCTCACGAGTGGCCGACCTCAGTGGCCCGGCCTCGCTGCTGGAGCTGATCAACCAGAGCTTCGAGGTGATGCAGACTTCGCTGGCGCAGTACAAGATCGCCGGCTATCCACCGGATATCCTGATCAACGTACCCAAGCGCGTGTGCCGCTTCTTCGAGTTCTACAAGGCCCCCGAGCTGATCATGCTCGGCCGCCAGATTGCCAGCGACACCCTGGACAGGTACGAACGCGGCGAGCGTTGAACAGACGACTGCGGGCCTGTGGCTGACCAGGCCCGCCGCGTCTTAGCCGTTGGGCGACTGCACGATGGCCGCGGGTGCCTTGTCCGCCACCCAGTCGCTGAGCAGGCTATAGGCCACGGCAAGCAGGGTCGGGCCGAGAAACAGGCCCATAAAGCCGAACGCCAGAATGCCGCCGAACACCCCGAGCAGCACCACGATCAGCGGCAGATTGCCGCCACGGCTGATCAGGTAGGGCTTGAGGATATTGTCCACCCCGCTGATCACGAAGAAGCCCCAGATCAACAGGAAGATCGCCATGCCCAGTTCGCCCTGGGAGAACAGCCAGATCACCACGGGTCCCCAGATCAGCGGCGGCACCATAAACAGGCTGAAGGCGAAGGTGAGAATGCCAAGGATCAGCGCACCGGGCACGCCGGCAATCATAAAACCGACCCAGGCCAGCAACGCCTGCGCCGCCGCCGTCCCGATAACACCGTTGACCACCCGTTGCACGGTACCCGCCACCAGCTCCAGATAGTGCTCGGCACGGTCGTCGATCAACCGTTCCAGCAGGCTGTGAGCAAAAGCCGCCAGGCGTGGGCCGTCGCGGTAGAAAAAGAACACCAGCACCAGGCTCAGGGCCAGCTCCAGCATGCCTCCACCGATCTGCGCGCTGCGTGCCAGCAACCAGTTGCCGACCTGGCCGAGATAGGGCCGCACGGTGGCAAAGAAGGCCGCCCCTTGCTGATCGATGGTCAGCCAGAAGCTCGCCAGGCTCTCGCCCAGCAGCGGCACGCCGGCCAGCCAGGCCGGGACCGGCGGCAGGCCTTCGACCTGGAAATCCTTGAGCAGTAGGGTGAGGTCCTTGATGTGATCGGCCAAGTTGAAACCCAGCATCACCAGCGGCACGGCGACCACCACGGTCCAGGTCAGGGTCAGCAGCCCCGCAGCCAGGGCCTGGCGGCCGCCTAGCAGACGGGTCAGCACGCGCATTACCGGCCAACTGGCGAAGGACAACACCGCGGCCCAGAACAGCGCCGACCAGAACGGAGCCAGCACCCACAGGCTGGCACCCAGCAAGCCCAGCAGCAGAATCTGCACCAGCAGACGATCGTTATTGGCCACGTTTACAGCTCCATACCCCAGAAAAAACGAGAAAAGGCTCTGCGCACATGCGCAGAGCCTTTGCAGATATACCCCATCCAGCGGCTAGCGCAACACGCTGACCCGCAAACCGCTAACGTCGGCATCGCCCAGCTCCAGGCGGGCGGTCCGCACCCGCTTGTCGATCAGCGCGATACGCCAGGCCTCGGCAGCGCTGCCGGCCAGGCTGACCCGCAAGGTACTGTCGAGGTTGAGGCTGCGGCTCAGCAGCTCCACCCAGGCCTCGCTCGGCTCGCTCTGTTTGGGCAGGCTCAGCTCACCGCTCTCGCGCAATTGCCGCAGCAGGGTGGCCGGGGTCGGCAGCACCTCGCCTAGCGGCGCATCGGCGCTCAGTAACTCGGCGTGCAGATAGGCGCGGCGATTGCCGCGGGTGATGCTGTACAGCGCCAGCAGGCTGTCCTGACGCGGCTCGGCCAGGCGAATCAGCACATAGGCCTGTTGGTCGTCCGAACCCGTCAGGGTGGCGTTATCGAACACCGAGTTGGCCCACAGGCTGCTGGAGCCGCATTCGCGGCCCTCGCACCAGTAAAGCAGTTCGGCCTGCTGTGCCTGCAAGGCCTCGCGAGCCGCGCGAAACACCTCATTGGCCGAATGGCTGCGCGGCAGTTCATAGGTCAGCGCGGTGAACGCGCCCTGGGCCGCCACCTCGCGCTCGTAACGCAACTTGCCGCTGATCCGCCGGATAGCGCCCTGGGGATAGATCCGCTCCTGCTCCGCCACTTCCCTGAAGCCGACAATCTGACTGCCGGGAAAGCGCTGAAGCACCTCCAGATCACGGCTGCCGGCGACATCGGCGGCCCACAACGGCGCGCTCAGGATCAGCAGCGCCACGGCGCTGAAACAACGCATAGAGCGCCTCATTGCATCAGCATCGACTGGGCGGCCTTGACCACCTTGTCGCCTTCTTCTTCGCGCCGCGGTATCAGCAGGCCGCGCTGCACCGCCGGTCGCCCGTCGAGTGCCGCCATCCAGCGCTGCAGGTGCTCCAGGCCCTCGACCGAGACGCCGGCCCAGTCATGGATACGCACCCAGGGGTAGGTGGCGATATCGGCGATGCTGTAGTCATCGGCCAGGTACTCGGATTCGCCCAGGCGGCTGTCGAGCACTTCATAGAGGCGACGGGTTTCGTGCTGGTAACGGTCGATGGGGCCCTGCAGTTTTTCCGGAAAATAGCGGAAGAACACATTGGCCTGGCCCTGCATGGGGCCGACCCCGCCCATCTGGAACATCAGCCACTGGATCACCCGCGAACGGCCCTTGGCATCGCTGGGGATCAACTGGCCGGTCTTTTCCGCGAGATAGAGCAGAATCGCACCGGACTCGAACACGGCGAAGTCGTCGTTGTCGCGGTCGACTATGGCCGGGATGCGGCCATTGGGGTTGATCTTGAGAAAGGCCGGGCTTTTCTGCTCCTTCCTGTCGAAACTCAGCGCATGCACGCTATAGGGCAGTTGCAACTCTTCCAGCGCAATAGACGCCTTATGGCCGTTGGGAGTGGCAGCGGTATACAGGTCGATCATGCGAATCTCCATGGCTATCGACCACACCTTTCCCCAGTTGCCTTGGCTAAGTCAAGGCACGCCCAGGAAAGCTTTGAAACAGTCTGCGACCAGCTCGGCCCCGGCTTCGTCGTCCAGATGCAGGTGATGGCCGCCGGGCAGCGTCGCGACCTCCATCGGCAAGCCTTCGAGCAGCGCAGCAATACTCGGCTGGGCATGCAGCATGCCCTGCTCGGCCATCACCAGTTTGACCGGGCACTGCAGGGCCTGGACGAAGGCCTGGGCGTGGGCGCGGGTCAGGCGCAACGGCGACGGCAGGGTCAGGCGGCTGTCGGTGCGCCAGGTGAAGCCGCCAGGCACCGGCATCAGGCCTCGCTGGGCCAGCAGTTCGGCGGCCTCAAAGCTGACCGCGCCGACCCCGCGCATACGCGCCTGCACCGCCCGTTCGAACTCGGCATACACCGGCTTGCTCTTGCCGGCCAGGGCCAGTTGCGCGCGCAGCGCCTCGCCGAGCTTCTGCGGGGCCGTGTCGGGCTCCCCGGTGTAGGGCATCAGGCCGTCGATCAGGGCCAGACGCTCGACGCGCTCGGGCATGGCACCGGCCAGCAGCACCGAGACAATCGCGCCCATGGAATGGCCGAGCAGGGAAAAGCGCTGCCAGCCGAACTGCTCGGCCACCTGCAGCACGTCGTGCACGTAATCCCAGATGGCATAGCTGCCCCCTGGCGGGCGGTGATCGGAATGACCATGGCCGGCGAAATCCAGGGCGACGATGCGCAGCCCCGGCAGTTTCGGGGCCAGGCGAGTGAAGCTGGCGGCGTTATCCAGCCAGCCATGCAGGGCGATCACCGGCACGCCGTCCTCGGGACCGTATAGATGGGCGGCAAGTTCGGTATGCGGCAGACTGAGCCGCACCTCTTCAAAATTCAGGCTCATGCGCTGTGCTCACTTGTGTGCTGTCCAGCCCAGCGCCGGAACAGCTGCTTGAGCAGTTCGGCGGTGTCCTGGGGACGTTCCAGGGGAAACATATGGCCGCCCGGCAGGGTCAGGTATTCGCCTTGCGGCACCCGTCGCACCAGATGCGCATGGTGCGGCAACACCACCCGGCTATGGCGGCCGCGGACCATGGCCAGCGGCACCTTCAGCTGCTGCGGCCGCCCGGGGGTGGTGTGCGGCACGCTGCGGTAGATGCTGATCTCGGTGGCCGGATCGAAGCGCAGACGCAGGTTATTGCCCGATGCCTGCAGGCCGTGCTGCACATAGGCTTCCAGGCACTCCGGGTCGAAGCGGCGGAACAGCCCCTTGGCGGCGAAATAGCCGCGCGCCTCGGCCAGGTCGAGAAATTCCTCGCGCCGCCCCAGGGTGCGCCCGGCCGGGGTGATGCGGTCGATAAAGCCGAAGCGCTTGGCGGCGCGAATCACCAGGCGGTCGGCCAGGGTCAACACCGGCGAATCGAGCATCACCACCCCGCGGTAAAGCTCGGGGCGCTTGAGCGCCGCGTGGTAATGCAGCACCCCACCCAGGGAATGACCCACACCCCAGACCGGCTGCGGGGCCTGTTCGAGGTGATGGATCAGTTCATCGACCAGGTTGCCCCAGTTGTCGTTCACCGGAAACCGCGGGTCATGACCATGCTGCGCCAGGTGCTGCACCTGGTAGTCAGGGGCCAGGGCGCTGAACAGCTTGCCGTAGGTGGCCGAAGGAAAGCCGTTGGCATGGGCGAAGAACACGGACTGGGTCATGGCGCTGGCTTATAAGAAGAGGTCTTGAGGATTGTCCGGCAGGCACCGCCACACGGCAATGACAAAACGGCCAGTGAATGACGGCACTATGGCCAAAGCTGATGGGAGGCCCGCCAGACTGGGTAGCACTGGCGGCTTTGCTCCGTTTAACGCTGTGCCGGACCCTTCTCGCCCAGCGGCACTATGGCCATGGTCAGGCGCGAGATGCAGCTGGGTTTGCCGTCCTCGCCGCTCAGACGGATATCCCAAACGTGTGTGGTGCGGCCCAGGTGCACGGCGCGCGCGACCGCCGTCACCCGGCCGCTGCGCAAGCCGCGCAGGTGGTTGGCATTGACCTCCAGGCCGACGCAGTAGAACTTGCTGCTGTCGATGCACAGGTAGCTGGCGGTGGAGCCCAGGGTTTCCGCCAGCACCACCGATGCGCCGCCATGCAGCAGGCCGTAAGGCTGATGGGTGCGCGGATCGACCGCCATGCTGGCGCTGATGGATTCGTCGTCGAAGGACTCGAAACGAATATCCAGCTGTTCGCCGATGGTGTTTTTCAGGGTTTCGTTGAGTTGCTTGAGATCGGGGATTTGCTGCCACAGGGCCATGGTTATCCAGCTCCTTGGTGGGGATAAGGCCGGCCAGGCCGGCCGGCAGGTTGAATCAGTCGTGCCAGAGTACCGCCTCGCTACGCTCGGTCCACTCGGCGAAACGCTCACCATAGGTACCCTCAACCACGGCGCGTTTGATCTTCAGGGTTGGCGTGAGAAAGCCGTTGTCCACCGCCCACACCTCCTTGACCAGGACCAGACGCTGCAGACGCTCATGCTTGTCCAGGCGCTGGTTGACCTCGGCGAGCAGGGTCTTCAGGCTGTTTTCCAGCTCGCCACGGGCCTCACCGCGGGCCACCTCGGATAGCACGCAGAGCGCCATGGGCTGCGGCATGCCATCGCCCACCACACAGACCTGTTCGATCCGCGAATGCTCGGCCAGACGGTTCTCGATGGGGGCTGGAGCGACATACTTGCCCTTGCTGGTCTTGAAGATTTCCTTGATCCGCCCGGTCAGGCGCAGATTGCCCTCGGCGTCCTGCTCGCCCTTGTCGCCGGTGCGCAGAAAGCCATCGGTGGTGATGGTTTCCGCGGTTTTCTCCGGGTCCTTGTAATAGCCCTGCATGGTCGCACCGCTGCGCACCTGAACCTCGCCATCCTCGGCGATGCGCACTTCCACGCCAGGGCTGTTCTGACCGATCCAGCCCTGCTTGAATTTGCCCGGCCGGCACACATGGGAATAACCGCAGTTTTCGGTCATGCCGTACACCTCAAGCACATCCAGGCCCAGGCGCTGATACCAGTTGAGCAGCGCTTCGGGCACCGGTGCCGCGCCGGACAGGGCGTAACGCACCGCATCCAGGCCCAGGCCGACCAGCACCTTTTTACCGACGATGCGGCCGATGATTGGCAGCTTGAGCAGGAAATCCAGCTTCTCGGCCGGCATCTTGCTGTAGACGCCCATCTGGAACTTGGTCCAGATCCGCGGCACGCCGAAGATTACCGTTGGCCGGGCGCGCTTGAGGTCCTCGAGGAAAGTCTCCAGGCTTTCGGCGAAGAAGATCGTCAGCCCCGAATAGATCGACGCCAGCTCGACAAACATGCGCTCGGCCACATGGCACAGCGGCAGATAGGACAACACCCGGTCATTCTCGCCCACCCCGAACAGTTCGGTGGCGTGGCTGGCGGCAAAACCGAAGTTGCTGAAGTGATGCATCACGCCCTTGGGCGTGCCGGTGGTGCCTGAGGTGTAGATGATGGTGGCCAGCTGATCGGCGGCGGGCCTGGGGTCGTCCTGAATCGGCGTGCAGGCCTGCAGGTCATCCCAGGTAAAGCTGAACTCGCCCTCGGGACGCAGGGGCAAACCAATTGTCGGCACATCCTGCGGCACCCCGGGGGCCATGGCCGGCCAGTCGTCCAGCTTGCCGACGAACACCAGCGCCGTCTCGGAATGGCGCAGCACCTGATTGACGGAGTCGGCGGTGAGATTGGGGTAGAGCGGCACCGAGACATGCCCGGCCATCCAGATCGCCAGATCGCTGATGATCCAGTGCGCGCAGTTCTTGGAGATGATCGCCACGCGGCTGCCCTGGGGCAGTTCCCGGCTGCGCAGCCAGTTGGCGGCGCGGCGCGCCTGCTCGCCGACCTCGGCCCAGCTCAGTTCCTGCAGCTGCCCGTCCGGCAGCGGCTGAACCATATAGCGTTTATGTGGGTGTCGTGCCTCGCGCTGGTAAAACATCTCCAGCGGCAAACGTATTGTTTCAGCCACAGGGTGCCCTCCTTTGTTGTTTTTGTGGAGCCGACCAAGCAATTGCTTGGTCGGACTATTCCACGCACAAAGGCGAGCCGCAAGAGGAGAAATGTTTCGGTGTGTAGTGGCGTTTGAGGGGGAAAGTAGCGACGCATCGGCCAGGAAAACAGCATGAGCGCCAGGGCGAGCATGCCGTTCGCGACGTCCCTCTAGCCGTGCTGGGGGTGCAGCAAGGCCAGCAGGTCCATCAAGCCAGCGGCCACCTCCTCGCCTTCAAGTTCGGCCAGGCTGGCGGTCTGCATGGGCAGGGGCTGCTGGCGATGGCCGTGGATCAACAGCCCACCCAACGCACCCACCAGAGGCTGGTGGGTGACCAGCAACAGCTCGTCGACCGAATAGCCATCGAGCTGGCGCAGGACCTGGCGCAGATCGCTTTCCGGCACCAGCCAGGGCACGGTCTGCAGCTGGCCGGTAAAGCCCAGGCTCTCGGCAACCAGAGCCGCGGTCTGCTGCGCCCGCACATAGGGGCTGACCAGGATGGTCCTCAGCGGCCGCCCCTGCAGCTGCACAGCGGCCTGGCGCACCTGCTGGCAGCCGCGCTCGGTCAGGCGGCGCTCGGCATCGCTGCGTGCCGTCGGTTCGGCTTCACCATGACGCAGCAACCAGAGCCTCACCGAGCTGCCCTCACAGCTTGGGTTCTTCGTCGCGCACCGGGTGCGCGGCCGCTGGGATGCTGTGCGGGGCTTCGCCCTGGGGCGCTTGCGGCGTCGGCCAATCGGCGAACGGCCAGGGCTTCTCGTCGCTGTTGAAGGTGCCGAAGCGACCGATCTGCGCCAGGTACTGGCTCAGGCTGTCGCCAAAACCGAGCAGGCCGGCATTCGGTGCGCCATAGAACAGCCGGTAACCCAGTTGCAGCAGCACCACGGCCCCCAGCAGCAGCTCCGCCAGTTGCCAGACGATGGTGAAAAGCACCATCCAGAGAATGCGCAGCAGGATGGATTCACGCTGCAGCTCTTGGTTGTTGTCACTCATGGCTATCTCCTTGAACGCGTCGGACAGGCAAATCGTTAAAAGCCAGTGGCAGGAATAAAGTCGACATCGGTTTTCGGGTCGCCACTCATCAGTGCGCCGATGACCTGATCCAGGGTGCGGCCCTCGAACAGAATGGCGTGCAAGCCAGCAACCAGAGGCATATACACCTCCAGCTCCTCGGCCTTGGCCTTGAGTACGCGCAGGGTGTTGACCCCTTCGGCCACCTCGCCCAGACGCTCCACCGCCTCCTCCAGTCCGAGCCCTTCGCCCAGGGCGAAACCGACCTGATAGTTACGACTCTTGGCGGACGAGCAGGTGACAATCAGGTCACCGACCCCGGCCAGGCCGAGAAAGGTCATAGGGTTGGCCCCCAGTTTGACCGCAAAGCGGGTCATTTCCGCCAGGGCGCGGGTAATCAGCATGCTCTTGGTGTTCTCGCCCATGCCCATGGCCGCGGCCATGCCGGCAATAATTGCGTAGACGTTCTTCAAGGCCCCGCCCAGCTCGACCCCGAAACGGTCGCCGCTGGCGTAGACGCGAAAGGTGCGGCCATGCAGTGCGGCCTGGACCCGCTGGCAGAGGTCTTCGTCCTCGCTGGCGACTACCGAGGCGGTCAACGCATGCTCGGCCACTTCCCGCGCCAGATTGGGTCCGGAGAGCACGCCGATGCGCGCCTGTGGGGCGATGTCTTCGAGGATCTGGCTCATCAGCAGAAAGCTCTGCGCCTCGATGCCCTTGGTGGTGCTGACCAGCAGCTTGCCACTCAAGAGTTCGGCCACCGGCTGCAGGACCTGGCGCAGGGCGCTGGAAGGCAGCGCCACGAAGATCAGCTGACAGGCCTGCAGGGTGGCGGGCAGATCGGTTACCGGTTGCACCCTCGGGTGAACCTTGATGCCCTTGAGGTAACGAGGATTTTCACCGGTCAGGCGGATCGCCTCGGCCTGCTGTGGATCGCGCATCCAGTGCAGTACTGGCTGGTCATTTTCGCCCAGCAGGTTTGCAAGTGCGGTGCCGAAGCTACCGCCGCCGAGTACGGCGATGGGGTGCTGATCAGTCATAAGGCATCCGTGTTAGGCCATTCAAAGTGGCGAATCGCTCGCATTATACGGAGGTACGAAGCAGCGACCAGTGTTTCGCAGCCGCGCAGACGCTGGCAAAGCCCTCTAGCTCGGTTAACATGCTGCATTTAAACGCCGACAAGGTTGTTGCGTGATCTACAGTACCCAAGCCCATGGCCCTGATTATCACTCGCACGGTCCGAGGTTACATGGAGGTACCCCATGAAGCTGCGCCGTGGCTGGGATATTCATACCCGCACACAATTGATCAGCCTCGGCCCCGCCCTGCTGCTGACCTTGCTGCTGACTGGCTTTTTCACCTTTGCCCGTTTGCAGGATTTGCGCCATGAGCTCAACCACAACGGCCAGCTGATCGCCAGCCAACTGGCCCCGGCGAGCAAGTACGGGGTGATTTCCGGCAATCTGCAGGTGCTCGAATCGCTGCTGCAAGCCACCTTGAAAACCCCGCATGTGCGTTTTCTCGAAGTGCGCGATCACGCCGACAATATCCTGGTGTATGTCGAGCAGGCACCGGGCAGCGGCCAGACCGGTGCCCAGGTGGAGATTTTCCAGGCACCGATTCGTCTGCAGCGCGCCGAACTCAACAGCGCCGCGTTCTATGAACGGCGCAACGAGCCGGGTGCGCCCAGCACCGACTACCTCGGTCATGTGGTAGTCGGCATGTCCAATGACGCCTTCAATACCCGCCAGCAGGAAATTCTCTTCAAGGCCACCTTGCTGGCATTCTTCGCCCTGATCCTTACCTTTCTCCTCGCCCGTCGCCTGGCCCGCCACCTGTCGCAGCCGCTGAGCGCCATGGGCGAAGCCGTCAGCGCCATTCAGGCGGGCAATTACCAGACCACCCTGCCGGAAGTGGGCGATGGCGAGTTGAGTGCCCTGGCACGCCATATCAACAACCTGGCCAACGGCCTGGCCCGCGCCAGCGCCGAACAGCAGCGGGCCATGGCCCTGCTGATTCAGGCCCGCGAACAATCCGAGCTGGCCAACCGCGCCAAGTCGGACTTTCTGGCCATGATGAGCCACGAACTGCGCACCCCGATGAACGGGGTATTGGGCATGCTGCAGCTGCTGGAAACCACCGAGCTGAGCAAGGAACAGGAGGAGTACGCGGCCCTGGCCACCGAGTCCACCGAGCACCTGCTGAAGGTCATCAACGACATTCTCGACTTCTCCCGTATCGAGCGCGGCGCGCTGGAACTGGAGCGCATCCCGTTCAACCTGCCGGAGCTGCTACAGAGCTCGATCCAGGTGTTCCAGCACAGCGCCCAGCAACGTGGCCTGCAGCTGCATCTGGAGACCCAGAGCGGTCTGGAACAGCTGGAAGTGCAAGGCGACCCGACGCGGATCCGGCAGATTCTGGTCAACCTGATCGGCAACGCGCTGAAGTTCACCGAAGCCGGCAGCATCCGTGTGGAAACCCACTGGCAGGCTCTGGACAATCAGGTGCTGTGGTTCAGCTGCGCGGTCCACGACAGCGGCATAGGGATCTCCCCCGAGCGCCTGGAACAGATGTTCGACGCCTTCCAGCAAGCCGACACATCTATTTCAAGACGTTACGGTGGCACCGGACTCGGCCTGCCCATTGCCCGCACTCTGGCCGAACGCATGGGCGGCACCCTGCGGGCCCAAAGCCAGGAAGGCCAGGGCTCGGTGTTTACCCTGGAAGTGCCGCTGCCCTTCTCCCGGCAACCGCGCCAGGTGCTGCTGGAGCAACCCCAGGATGCGGTCCAGGGCCAGGGGCAGGAGGTGCTGCTGGTCGAAGACAACCCGGTCAATCAGACCGTGATCGAGGCCATGCTGCGCAGCCTCGGTTACCAGGTCCAGCTGGTCGCCGACGGAGCCCAGGCCGTACACCGCGCCAGTCAGCAGGACTTTGCCGGCATTCTGATGGATTGCCGCCTGCCAATCATGGATGGCTACGAAGCCACCCGGCAGATCCGCCGACTGCCGGGCGGCGCAACAGTGCCGATTATCGCCCTGACCGCCAACGCCCTGCAGGGTGACCGCGAAACCTGCCTGGCGGCCGGGATGAACGACTACCTGGCCAAGCCCTTTAAACGCGCCGACCTGCAACGGGTGTTGCAGCGCTGGCTGGGCAGCCGTCAGGCCGCCCCACCAAGACCTTCGACGAGTGGCCTGGCGGAATAAAATGCGCCAGGCTTGATCTGCGCCAGGCTTTTGCGCAAGGTCTATGTGGCAAGATGCACTACTCAGAGCACAACTGTACTTATCGCGCTGTGACTTTCACCACAACGCAACAGTCTATGACTAGGCTGCTGGAAGGCGCACAGACTGCGCCGCCAGCCAGGACGATTCGCCCAGCCCTGGCGCATGGGACATATTGAGGAGCTCGCATGACCAAACAAAACGCCTTCACCCGGGAAGACCTGTTGCGCTGCAGTCGCGGCGAGCTGTTCGGCCCAGGTAATGCGCAACTGCCCGCGCCGAACATGCTGATGATCGACCGCATTACCCATATCAGCGACACCGGCGGCAAGTACGGCAAGGGCGAAATTGTCGCCGAGCTCGATATCACCCCGGACCTGTGGTTCTTCGCCTGCCATTTCGAAGGCGACCCGGTCATGCCCGGCTGCCTGGGCCTCGACGCCATGTGGCAGCTAGTGGGTTTTCACCTCGGCTGGCAGGGCAACCCCGGCCGCGGTCGCGCGCTGGGTTCCGGCGAAGTGAAGTTCTTCGGTCAGGTGCTGCCGACCGCCAAGAAAGTCACCTATAACATCCATATCAAGCGCACCATCGCCCGTTCGCTGGTTCTGGCCATCGCCGACGGCAGCGTGAGTGTCGATGGCCGCGAAATCTACAGTGCCGAAGGCCTGCGTGTCGGCCTGTTCACTTCTACCGACAGCTTCTAAAGGACTCCCCGCATGCGCCGCGTCGTAATTACCGGTCTGGGCATCGTTTCCTGCCTGGGCAATGACAAAGAAACCGTTTCCGCCAACCTGCGCGCTGGCCGTCCCGGTATCCGTTTCAATCCGGAATACGCCGAGATGGGCCTGCGTAGCCAGGTGTCCGGCTCCGTCGACCTCAACCTGGAAGAGCTGATCGACCGCAAGGTCTATCGCTTTATGGGCGATGCCGCGGCCTTCGCCTACCTGTCCATGGAGCAGGCGATCAAGGATGCCGGCCTCAGCGCCGAAGACATCTCCAACCCGCGGGTTGGTCTGATCGCAGGTTCCGGCGGCGCGTCCACCTTCAATCAGATGGAGGCCATGGACATCCTGCGCGAGAAAGGCGTCAAGCGCGTCGGCCCTTACCGCGTGCCGCGCACCATGGGCAGCACCGTATCGGCCTGCCTGGCCACCCCGTTCAAGATCAAGGGCGTCAACTACTCGATCTCCTCGGCCTGCGCCACCAGCGCCCACTGCATCGGCAATGCCATGGAGCAGATCCAGCTGGGCAAGCAGGACATGGTCTTCGCCGGCGGCGGCGAAGAAGAGCACTGGAGCCAGAGTTTCCTGTTCGACGCCATGGGTGCCCTCTCCACCCAGTACAACGAAACCCCGGAAAAGGCCTCCCGCGCCTACGACGCCAAGCGTGACGGTTTCGTTATCGCCGGCGGCGGCGGCATGGTGGTGGTCGAAGAACTGGAACACGCCCTCAAGCGCGGCGCGAAGATCTATGCGGAAATCGTCGGCTACGGTGCCACCAGCGACGGCTACGACATGGTCGCGCCGAGCGGCGAAGGCGCGGTGCGCTGCATGCAGCAGGCCCTGGCTACTGTAGACACGCCGATCGACTACCTGAACACCCACGGCACCTCGACTCCGGTCGGCGACGTCGCGGAAAGCCGCGCGGTACGTGAAGTGTTCGGTGCCAAGGCCCCGGCCATCAGCTCGACCAAGAGCCTCTCGGGCCACAGCCTGGGCGCTGCCGGCGTACAGGAAGCGATCTACTGCATGCTGATGATGGAAGGCAACTTCATCGCCGGCTCGGTCAACATCGACGAAATCGACCCGGAAATGGCCGATCTGCCGATCCAGCGCAGCACCGTCGAGAACGCAAAGCTCGACACCGTGATGAGCAACAGCTTCGGCTTCGGCGGCACCAACGCCACCCTGGTACTCAAGCGCTGGGCTGGCAAATAAGCCCAAGCCCTTTGTTTGCCGGATAAAAAAGGCCACCCCTCGGGGTGGCCTTTTTGTTGCGGTTGACGCAGCGCTCGCTCAGACAGAGAAGCGCGCTACCAGTGCATTGAGGTCCACTGCCAGACGTGACAACTCCTGGCTGGCCGCACTGGTCTGGTTGGCCCCAGCCGAAGACTGCATCGACAGATCACGGATATTCACCAGGTTGCGATCCACTTCGCGGGCTACCTGAGCCTGCTCTTCCGAAGCACTGGCGATCACCAGATTGCGTTCATTGATCTGCGAAATCGCAGCAGCAATCTCATCCAGCGCCTGGCCTGCAGCCTTGGCTACATCCAGAGTTGAACGCGCCCGGCTGTTGCTGTTCTGCATGGCGCTTACCGCTTTGTCGGTGCCCTGCTGAATACCGCTGACCATTTGCTCGATCTCATGGGTCGACTGCTGGGTGCGATGCGCCAAGGCCCGCACCTCATCGGCTACCACGGCAAAACCGCGCCCGGCTTCACCTGCCCGGGCCGCTTCAATCGCTGCGTTCAGCGCCAGCAGGTTGGTCTGCTCGGCAATCGAACGGATCACATCCAGTACTTTGCTGATATCGCGCACCTGCCCGGCCAGTTGCTCGACTTCGGTCGCGGTATGGGTCACGTCATCAGCCAGATGACTGATCGAATCGACGGTCTGACGCACCTGCTCGCGGCCATGCTGGGCTGTACGGTCGGACTCACTGGAGGCTTCGGAGGTGCTGACGGCATTACGCGCCACCTCTTCCACGGCAATGGTCATTTGATTGACCGCTGTAGCCGCCTGCTCGATTTCATTGTTCTGCTGATGCAAACCACGGGTGGAGTCTTCAGTGACCGCACTGAGCTCTTCCGACGCCGAGGCCAGTTGCGTGGATGAATCGGAAATATTCTGGATGGTGCTGCGCAGGCTCTGCTGCATGCTTCTCAAGGCCCCCAGCAAACGTGCGGGCTCATCACTGCCCTGCACCTCGATTGGTTGGGTCAGGTTGCCGCTTGCCACCACTTCGGCCACCCGCACCGCCTCGGCAAGCGGCGCAACGATGCTACGGGTCAGTAGCAGTGCCAGAATCACCGTCAGGCCAAGCGCCAGAGCAATCATCACGATTACCCACCAACGCGAGCTTTCAAATACCTCATCGGCACTTTTGGCAGCGGCGGTGGCACCGATCCGGTTCAACTCAGATAGCTCAGCCAGCGCCTTGGCCATACTGTCGGCGTGGCCGTTGAGCGGGCCATTGGCGACCGCCAGTGCCGCGCCCAAGTCGTTTTGCCTTAACGCATCAACGATCTTGCTTTGCTCCTGCAGATAACTGCTCTCGGCCTGCTTGAAGCGCCCGTAAAGGTTTTTTTCCTCTGCACTCGAAATCAGCTTTTCGTATTCACGCTGGGCTTTATCCAAGAGGCTTCTGAACTCTTCCATCCTGGTGATGTTCTGTTTGGTCGTTGACTCATCGCTGTTGAGCATTGAGCGCAGGGTCAGTGCCCGCAGCCGCAGCAGATCCTGACTCATCTCTGCCAGACTCAGGATACTGGGCAGCCAGTTTCCATTTATCTGCTCCGACTGCTTGTTCATTTCGGTCATCTGCAGCAGCGAAAAACTACCGAGCAGCAGAACCAGCAGCGCTACTAGACCAAAGCCCAGTGATGCTCTGGGCGCAATATTGAGATTTCTTAGGGTCATCACGGTCGTCCTTTACGGTGTTGAGCAGCTTACTAGATAGCATATGGCCACTATTGCAATGAATACCTTAAGACCCTCAGCCAATATCTACAGATACAGCTATCGACTCACACCCTTGCTTCTTGACCCTTCGCTCAAAAAAAAACCCGAGCCTGGGCTCGGGTTTAGCGTTACAACTCCAGCTAACTTCAACGAACGATAAAGCGCTGTTCGAGCAGCTTGCGATCATCCTGAAACACCATGAAGTGCCACTCCCCCGCCACCACTTCATGAGGCTCGGTAAACTCGAAGGCCATGACGTCCTGGGCCGCTCCGGGCACCAGTTTCTGCACCACGACGAACTTGTCATGGTGCGTACCTTGCGGGGTGACCACACCTGGCGTGAGGTACAGCAGAGTCAGTGGCGAATCATCGGCCATCTTGCCGGCCAGGCTGTAACGCATACCGAACTTGGTGCCGAGCTTGGCCGGGATCACCGCGCCGGGTTTGATCGGTTGATTACTGCGGGTCAGTACCCGGTCACCAGCCTGAAAATCCTCATAGTCGCTGGCGAAAACGCCGTACTCGACCGGCCCCTCGACCCGCACCTCGGCCCGGGCCAGGCCGCTTGCCAGCAGGCAGGCCGCCAGTGCAGTGAAAACGCTGTAATGCATGGTTCGCTCCTCGTTATGGATGGCGCGAGCCTATGACGTCGTTGTGACAGGAACATGACAAGCCTACTCGGCCAGCGGCTCCTGCACCCGACGGGGCAATACGGCGAGGAAGTTGTCCCGCGCGACCTGCTGCGCAACTGCGGCCGGCAAGGCATCGAGGAAGGGCCGATAGCCATCCATATAGTCCTTCAGGCCGTCAAAGCGCCCCACCACATCGGAGCCGAGCATAAAGCGCTCGGGATAGCGCTTGACCAGCTTGAGCCAGTCGACATCGGGCTTGCCCTGCTTGTCCAGCAGATAGGGCCTGAGCATGCTCCAGGACAGGTCGATATAGAGGTTGGGGTATTGCCCGAGCAGACGCTCCAGGGTTGGCAGAAGAAAATCCAGGCGCTGCTGGTGGCGATGGATCTCCATGCTGGTCCCGGCATGCGCCCAGATAAAGCGCACATGCGGATGGTTGCGCAGCGGGGTCTCGATTTCCTGCAGGTAGAGCGGGTTGCGCTCGCGCTTGGAGGTGATATTGGAGTGCAGCATCACCGGCAGGTCGTATTCAGCGGCCAGGTGGAAAACCCTGGCCAGGGCCTCGTTATCAGCCTGCGGGGTGTCGCCGTGGATCAGCGCCGTAAGGTCATCGTGGCGGGTGAATATCTCGCCGATACCCTGCCAGAGCCCCGGGTCGAGTTCGAGCATGCGACGGATATGCTCGTCGGCATTCTTGTCGTTGGGGTTGAAGCCCGAAAGAAACGGATGGAAGTGCTGACGCTGCGCCGCGGACAGCTGCTTGTAGGCATGGGCGATCAGCACATCGGTAGCACTGTACCAGTAGACCTTGGCATCATCGCCGGCGTAGTAGCGCGGGCGCTTGGGCTCGTTTTCGTCCCACTTCTTTGCCACCGGAATGCCCGAGAGCATGACATGGTCGATATTGGCCTCGGTCATGTGCTTGAGCAGCTTTTCCATGCCGGCGCTTTCCTGAAAGAAATCGACATAGTGCAGATGCGCGTCGCTGTAGCGGTAATCCCGCGCCTGCACCAGACCGCTGCACAATGCGGCCAACAGACAAAGACTCAATCCTTTCAAAGCCAAAACCCACTCAAGACGTGAAGCCAATAGAGTCACTACACTGGGCTCTAGTTCATCCATCAGGATGCTGGCACTGGCCGCAGCGCCGTGCCCACATTCGACCCAAGGAGCTCAAATGATCAGCATCAGCAACGAAAAAGGCCTGCTGCAGCGCATCAGCATCGGCCCGCACACCCTGCATAGCGACGTGTCGGTGGAGCTGGGCGGAGAAGGCTCAGCGCCTGAACCCCACGACCTGTTCGACGCTGCGCTGGGCGCGTGCAAGGCGCTCACCCTGGCGCTGTATGCCAAGCAACGTGGTTTGCCGCTGGAAGGCCTCGACGTGCAGCTAAAGCGCGATGACAGCCAGGAGCGTCAAGGCATCTACCGCCTGGATGTCGAACTGACCCTGCACGGTGCGCTGGATGACGCACAACGCCAGCAGCTGCTGCGCATCGCCGATAAGTGCCCGATTCACAAGCTGATGACCAGCAGCGAGGTTCAGGTGAGCACTCAACTAAGCGATGGTGCGTAATGAACGACTTTCTGCTGATCCAGCCGCGCCCGGAAAACCTCGGCGGGCAACCTATCCTGCGCCCCCTGCCCTCGGCCAAATGCCGCAGCGTCGGGCCGTTCGTGTTCTTCGACCATATTCTGGAAAACACCTACCCGGCCGGTAGCGGCATGAATATCAACCAGCATCCGCATATCGGCCTGTCCACCCTCACCTACCTGTTCGAAGGGCAATTACAGCACAAGGACAGCCTGGGCTCGGATCAACTGGTCAACCCCGGCGAAGTCAGCTGGATGACCGCAGGCCGTGCCGTCGCGCATGTCGAGCGCACGCCGCAGGCTCTGTGGGAAAGCGGCTCACGCATGCATGGCCTGCAGGTCTGGCTGGCCATGCCCGCAGAGGATGAGCAAGGCGAACCCAGTTACAGCCATCACCCCGCCGACAGCCTGCCGCGCAGCGCCAGCATGGGCGTGGACATCTGCCTGATTGCCGGCACTGGCTTCTGCCTGCAATCACCGGTACCGGTGCTGTCGCCCACTATCTATGCAGAGATCAAGCTGGCCGCAGGCAGCGCGCTGCAGATTCCCGCCGAACATGCCGAACGCGCGCTGTACCTGATTGATGGCGAGGCAACATTGGACGACCTACAACTGCCTTTACGCGGCCTACTGGTGCTGCCCGAAGGTGAGACTTACACCCTCAGCGCCTGCAGCGAGAGCCACCTGGTAATGATCGGTGGCGCACCGATTGGCCCACGGCGGATCAACTGGAACTTCGTCGCCAGCGACCCGACTCTGATCGAGCAGGCCCGCCAGCGCTGGGCCGCGCAGGACTGGCCAACCGTGCCAGGCGAAAGCGCACGAATCGAACTGCCACGCTGACAGAGAAGATTTGTTGCACTCGCACGACATCCAAAGCGCAGGTGCTCGGGTATAACCCTTGGCACGTTCACACACTCAGGAACCCGGTGCATGGCGCAGCCGCTGTTTGATTACGAAAGCCATCTGGAAGCCTGCGCCCAGCAGGATGAACGCGCATTCCAGACGCTCTACCAACAGGAGGCCGCGCAGATGCTCGGGTTGGCCATCACCCTGCTCGGCCGTCGTGATCAAGCCGAAGACTGTGTGCACGATGCCTTTGTGCAGATCTGGCGCAACGCCCAGCGTTTTCAGCGGGCGCTTGGCAGTGGCCGCGCCTGGATCTACAGCATCCTGCGCTACCGCGCCCTGAACCAGCTGCGCAGCCGGGGCCGCACGGTGGAAATGGATGACGACTTTATCGCACGCGCCGCCGACGACAATCCGCAGGCCGCCGAGTTGCTCGAGCAACAGGGCGAACAGCAGCAACTGCGGCGCTGCCTGCAGGGTATCGAGCGCAACCGCCGCCATCCGATTCTGCTGGCTTTCTACCGCGGCCTGACCCACGAACAGATCGCCAACCGCCTGACCACACCGCTGGGCACCATCAAGGGCCGCATCCGCGCGGGTCTGCGCGCACTGCAGGAGTGTTTGCAAGCATGATTACGCAGCAACCTGCCGAACGCCGCGCATTGATCGGCGAATACGTTCTGGGCCTGCTGGACGAGGCGGAGGCCAAGGAAGTACGGGAGCTGATCGAGCAGGATGCCGAAGCCGCGCAAATGGCCCTGCAATGGCAACAGCACTTTCTCGAGCTGAGCGATCAGCTGCCGCCGCAGACACCGTCCGCACAGTTGTGGCTGCGCCTGCAGGACAGCCTCGGCCTGCCCCCAGCCGTCAGCCGTGTGAACGCCTGGCTGACGTGGTGGCAGAGCCTGACCACCTGGCGTCTTACCAGTGCTGCGCTGGCGATTGCCTTGATCGTCGCGCTAATGCCTAACCTGTGGCGCACGGACATGCCTGGCAATAGCTACACCGTGGTGCTGCAGGCCCCAGGTGAAGCAGCCAAGCCTGGCTGGGTGGTGCATGTGGATGGCAGTGGCAGCCTGCGCCTGCAGCCGTTGCTGGAAGACCAAATCCCGGCCGACCGCTCCGTGCAGTTCTGGACATTGATCGATCCGGCCATCGGTCCGCGCTCCCTGGGTCTGGTCGAACCGGGTAAGCCGCTGCAACTGTCCGCCGAGCAGATTGGCAGCGTACAACCCGGCCAGCTGTTCGAACTGACCCTGGAACCGGCCGGCGGCTCGCCCGGGAATCGTCCAACCGGCAAGGTGCTGTATATCGGCCGCGCGGTGATGGCATCGATCAACTGAGGCCGATTGCAAAAAAACTGAATTTATTTTCAGGCCACGACATCCAGACGTTCTCTCGTGGGTATAGCTATCAGGTGTTTCATCGAGGCACCTGCAAGGCCGGCCTTAGCCGGCCTTGCATCGATGCTGGATAACCACAGATGAGAGAACGCATATGAACAGCCTCAATACCCTGCTGACCGCTGCCGTTACCACTGCCACCCTCAGCCTTGCCGCCGGCACTGCCAGCGCGGCCACACTGCTGGCATTGGGTGCCGATGGCCAGTTGTTCAAGATCGACAGCGCCAGTCAGAAAGTCACTGCCACCATGGCCGCCAATAGCCCGAGTCCGCTGCGCGGCCTCGATGTGCGCCCGGCCAACGGCATGCTCTATGCCCTGGGCAGTGATAATCAGCTGTACACCCTGAACGCAGCCAGTGGTGCCGCCAGCAAAGTCGCCACCCTGAACAAACAGCTCCCGGGCAGCGGCCAGGCGGTCATCGACTTCAATCCAGTGGCCGACAAACTGCGCATGCTGGCAGCGGATGGCACCAACTTCCGCGTCAATGTCGAAACCGGTGAAGTGGTAGTCGACGGCTCTGTAGCCTATGACGCAGCTGGCCCGAATAAAGGTAAAAGCGCTCAAGTAGTGGCTGGCGCGTACACCAACTCGTATGCCGGCACCCAGGCCACTGCGCTGTACAACGTCGACATCGCCAGCAGCAGCCTGATGCTGCAAAACCCGCCAAACGATGGCATCCAGCAAGTGGTTGGCATGGTCGCCGAAGGTCTGAAAAACGCCGCGATGGACATTGCCAGCGACGGCAAAGGCGGCAACACCGCCTACCTGCTGACTGGCACAACGCTGCATACCCTGGACCTGGCCAGCGGCAAGCCAATGACGCTAGGCGATGTTGCCGGCCTGCCGGGCACTATCATTGATATCGTCGTACTGCCGGGTATGTAAGCAACGATGCGGGAAGGCCGCCCGGCCTTCCCGTTCAGGGTTTATTTCGCAAAGGTTTCATCGAACAGATTATCCATGGCCTTGAACGCGCGAGCTGCCACCAGCGGGTGGTACTCGTTGCGCCCCGACACATTGGCCTCCGGGTTGGTGAAGGAATGCACCGCACCGCCGTAGCTGACCAATTGCCAATCGGCTTTCGCCGCTTTCATTTCCGCAATAAAACCATCGACCTGCTCCTGCGGCACCGCTGGGTCATCCGCACCATGCAGCACCAGAACCGGTGCCTTGATGTTTTGTGCATCACGCGGATCAGGCGTATCCAGGTTGCCATGGAAAGACACAAAGCCTTTCAGCTGCGCACCAGAACGGGCCAGTTCCAATACGGTTCCGCCACCAAAACAGAAACCTATAGCGCCTAACTGCGTGGTATCCAGTGCCACCTGCCCGGCCTGCGCTTTGAGCACCTCAACAGCCGCCTGCGCCCGCTTGCGCATCAATGGCCTGTCGCTGCGCACGGTTGTAGCCGCTACCTTGGCTTCATCGGCATTAGTCGGACGAATCGCTTTGCCGTACATGTCGGCAACGAATATGACGTATTTGTCGGAAGCCAGCAGCGCGGCCTTGGTTGCCGCGTTTTCACTGACACCCATCCAGTTAGGCACCATCAGCAGGCCCGGACGCGGCGTAGTGACCGCATCGTCATAGACCACTAGGCCTTCGTAAGCTTCGCCGTCAATTTCATACGGCACCGGTTTAACCACCACAGCAGCTTCAGCGACACCGACCAGACCGGCCAGCGCCAAGGGTAAAAGTGATTTTTTCATCGACCCGAATCCCTCTTGAATGAGTAGCCCTCAACAGTAGCGTTTGTGCGCGCTGCGCCAAGAAAAAAGCCCGCTTGCGCGGGCTTTTTTCTTTACGGCAGGTGTCAGGCAGACAGCTCGACCAGCAGCTTGTTCAGCCGCTGCACGTAAGCGGCCGGATCCTTCAGGTTGTCGCCTGCGGCCAGGGCAGCCTGGTCGAAGAGGATATGGCTGAGGTCGGCGAAACGATCTTCATCAGCCTCGCTATCGAGCTTCTCGATCAGCGGGTGGCTTGGGTTGAATTCGAAGATCGGCTTGGATTCCGGCACCTTCTGCCCGCTGGCTTCGAGGATCTGCCGCATCTGCAAGCCCAGGTCCTGCTCGCCAATGGCCAGGATGGCCGGCGAGTCGGTCAGACGATGGGAAACGCGCACCTCGGCAACCTGCTCACCCAGCGCGGTTTTCAGACGCTCGACCAGGCCTTCTTTGGCCTTGGCGACTTCTTCCTGGGCCTTCTTGTCTTCTTCCGAATCCAGCTTGCCGAGGTCCAGATCACCACGGGCCACGTCGACGAAATGCTTGCCGTCGAACTCGGTCAGGTAGCTCATCAGCCACTCATCGATACGGTCGGTGAGCAGCAGCACTTCGATGCCTTTCTTGCGGAACACTTCCAGGTGCGGGCTGTTCTTTACCTGGGCGTAGGATTCGCCAGTCAGGTAGTAGACCTTGTCCTGGCCTTCGGCCATGCGCGCGATGTAATCGCCCAGGCCAACGCTCTGCTCGCCATCTTCAGTACGGGTGGAAGCAAAGCGCAGCAGGCCGGCGATCTTCTCCTTGTTGGCGAAATCTTCCGCCGGACCTTCCTTGAGCACCTGGCCGAAGTTCTTCCAGAAGCTCTTGTATTGCTCGGGCTCGTTCTTCGCCAGTTTTTCCAGCATATCCAGCACACGCTTGGTCAGCGCCGACTTCATCGAGTCGATGATCGGATCTTTCTGCAGGATCTCGCGGGAGACGTTCAGCGACAGGTCGTTGGAGTCGACCACACCCTTGATAAAGCGCAGGTACAGCGGCAGGAACGACTCGGCCTGATCCATGACGAATACGCGCTGCACATAGAGTTTCAGGCCGCGCGGCGCTTCACGCTGATACAGGTCGAACGGCGCACGGGCCGGGGTGTAGAGCAGCGAGGTGTATTCCAGCTTGCCTTCGACCTTGTTGTGGCTCCAGCTCAGCGGGTTCTCGAAATCGTGACCGATGTGCTTGTAGAACTCCTGGTATTCCTCGTCCTTGATCTCGGTACGCGGACGGGTCCACAGGGCGCTGGCGCGGTTGACGGTTTCCCACTCAACCTCTGCTGGCTTGTCCTTCTCTTCGCCGCTGAACTCTTTTGGCAGCTCGATCGGCAAGGCGATATGGTCGGAGTACTTCTTGATGATGTTGCGCAGACGCCAGCCATCGGCGAACTCGTCTTCACCGCTCTTGAGGTGCAGGACGATGCGGGTACCGCGCTCGGCTTTCTCGACGGTGGCAACTTCGAACTCGCCCTCGCCTTTGCTCGACCAGTGCACGCCTTCGCTGGCCGGGCTGCCGGCGCGGCGGCTGAACACATCAACCTTGTCGGCGACGATAAAGGCCGAGTAGAAGCCCACGCCGAACTGGCCGATCAGGTGCGAATCCTTCTTCTGGTCGCCGGTCAGGTGCTGCATAAAGTCGGCGGTGCCGGACTTGGCGATGGTGCCCAGATGGGTGATCGCGTCCTCGCGGCTCATGCCGATGCCGTTGTCTTCGAGGGTGACGGTCTTGGCGTCCTTGTCAAAGCTGACGCGGATTTTCAGCTCGGCACCGCCTTCGAGCAGTTCGGGCTTGGCCAGCGCTTCGAAACGCAGCTTGTCGCTGGCATCGGACGCATTGGAAATCAGCTCGCGCAGGAAGATTTCCTTGTTCGAATACAGCGAATGGATCATCAGGTGCAGCAGCTGCTTCACCTCGGTCTGGAAGCCCAGGGTTTCTTTTTGAGTTTCCACACTCATGCTCTCTAACTCCACGTGGTTGACATAAGCCGCAGTGCGACGGATGTCCTACAGGTGGGGGCGTGCGCTGAAATTTCAAGGGCTTGCTGGTGATCAGGGTTCGAGCAGCTCGATGCGCACCACTTCTTCGGGGCGCAGGCTGTAACTGACCTCCCCCTGCCCGCTCAGGCGCTGACGCAGCATGATCCTCCCGTCCAGGTCGACGCCCTGGAATCGGCCCTCGGCAATACTGCCGCGCTCGGTGGCCACCCGCATGCTCAGGTTGTGATAGCGGCTGGGGCTGCGCAGCAGTGCATCCAGGCTAAAGCGAATGCGTCGGTCCAGCGGCCGGCTGACACGCTCCGGCGGCGCTGCGACAACTTCGCTGCGCACAGGCGTAGATGGGGCCGCGGCGGGCTCCGGCAAGCTGGCGAAGCTGTCGCTTTCCACCGCCCAGCCACGGTTGAGAGACTTTTTCAGCACCATATCGACCCGCTGTTGCTGCCCCGTGATCAGAGCCTGCACCTGCAGCTCGAGGCGCTCGGCCGGGAAGCTCACCGCGGCCAGCGGCTGCAGCTGCACCTGGCGCGTGACAAAGCGCCGCTGTAGATAATCCTCGATCACATACTTCAGGGTATCCAGCGAATCGATCTGCCGGTTCACCTGACCGTCCTTCTTGTAACGCAGGCCGTCGCTGAACAGCTCGACTCTGCCGCTCAGGCTGGTCTTGAACCGCGGCGGCAAAACCAGGTGAAAATTGCCGGCCAGGCGGTTCGGGGCCTGTGGCTGCAGATCGAGGTGCAGGGTGTAGCCGCGGCTCAGGCGGCGCGCCTCGGGGAGTTCCTGTTCTGGCAACAACCAGCTGATCTCGATCTCGGGCAGCACGCCTTCGTCGCCAGGCAGCACGTCCAGGCGCAGCGGCCCCTTGACGGCTTGCGGCAGGCGGATAAGCAGCTCGCTCTGGGCAAAGAAATCCTGACCTTCGCGCAAGCTCAGGACGCCATCGATCAGCTCGCCCTGCTGCGGGGCAAAGGGCCGCCCATAAAGCTCGCCATTCAGGGCGATGGCCAGCTCGGCAGGAGGCTGCTCGGCAGGCTTGAGCCATTGCAGGCTGAGGATGGCTTCCAGACGCTGCGAGTCCTGACTGGCGAGCAGGGTCATGCCGACGATCAGAGGGATAAAGCCCAGGCCGGCCAGGGTCAGCGGCGCACGAGCAAAGCGCCAGTGGCGCAGCACATAGAACAGCGTCAGGGGGGGCAGCAGACTGCCCCAGCCCCACAGCAGGCTGGTGGCAAACGCGCGCATCACCAGCCAGACCAGGCCGACGAGAATCAGCAGCAAGCCACCCAGAATCAGCAGCGCATCCATCTAGTATTCCTTGTTTACGAGCCGCACTTTATCCAGCGTCTGCGCGGATCAAGGCTCATCGACCTTGAAGTGGGCGCGGGCAGTCGCGATAGGCTCGGTTTGATTGGTTTGCCAGGCCGTGATCGCCACGTTGGCGACACGCCTGCCCTGACGCCACACCTGGCATTGGGCGAAGGTGTCACGATAATGACCGGCGCGCAGGTAATCTATCGAGAAGTCGATGATTTTCGGTAAATGTGGGATGCCCATAAACATCAGCAGATGAAGCATCGCCGAATGCTCCATAAAACCGGCAATCACCCCGCCATGCAGCGCCGGCAAGGTCGGGTTACCGATATTGTCCTGGCTGGCGGGCAGGCGGAAGACCATGTCGTCGCCCAGGCGCAGGCACTCGATTCCCAGCAGCTTGGCGTAGGGAATAAGGCTGATCAGCGAGTCGTAGTTGTTCTGCTCGTGGGCTTCGCGCACCAGCTGGTTGAGCTTGGGGCTGCTCATGCGCCACCCCCCTGGATCCCATGCTTGATCTGCGCGCCGCCCTGTACGGCCTTGCCCATACGCATAAAGGCCCCTACCACATGGGCAATGGGTTGCGCCGGGTCGTCCTGATAGGCGTAGCCGCGGGTAAAGATGATATTGGGCGTAACCCGGTAGCATTCGGCGAAACCGAATACATCCTTGTTCGGCTCGGCCGGATGCATATAGTCGATGCGCAGATCCAGGGTCGGGCAGATCTCGAACTCCGGCAGCACACAGACCGTGGAGATACCGCAGGTGGTGTCCATCAAGGTGGTGATGGCTCCGCCATGGATCACTCCGGTTTCCGGGTTGCCGATAATCTGCGTGCTATAGGGCAGGCGCAGGATCAGGCCCTGCGCATCGGCACTGTGCACGCTCATGCCGAGGACCTGGCAGTGGCGCAGCACCGAGAGAAAGCGCTGCGCGCGCTCAAGCATGGGGGAATCATTCATAGCGTCAAACCTGGGACCAGCGTACAGAGGGCAGGCATGATAGCGCCTCGTCCTAGCCAGGGCACGGCCCGCATAAGCGGATTGGGGAACTTCGTCGATTCATCGCGGTTCAAACGGCCATGACCGGGGCAACCCGGCAATGACGAACATTCACAAGGAGTACCAAACCGTGCAAAAACCATTTACCTATGCCCTGCTGCTCGCCGCCACCCTGGCCCTCGCGGCCTGCGAAAAGACTCCGGAAGACAAAATGGAATCGGCCAAGGAATCCGCAGTCGACGCCGTAGAATCCATGGGCGAAGCCATGGAAGACAAGACCAATCAGGTTCTGGGCAACGAGCCGACCACTGGCGAGAAGATCGAAGACGCCGCAGAAGATGCGGCTAATGCCATCGACGAGGCTGGCGAAGACGCCAAAGACGCGGTAGACGGCCAGTAAGCACCTCGCGGCCCAAACGCCACGCATCGCGGTAATCCTGGATTATCCGCATGCGGGTATCTAGCAGCCGGATGCCGCTACGCGAGCCAGAAAAAATGCCGTTCACTTCTCTGCAGTGAACGGCATTTTTGCGAGCCATACTCAGTTGCGGTTTGTGCCCTTACAGAACCGGCACCAGCATCAGCAACAGGCTGCAGAGCAACCCCACCACCCAGACCAGGCTGCGCTGCCAGTGCATATCGGCCCAGTAGAACCCCAGGTACAGCACCCGGGCAACGACGAAGGTCACGGCCAGCACATCTACCAGCACACCATGATTGTTGGTGACGTGGGTCATCAGTACACCCACGGCAAACAGCGGGAAGGCCTCGAAGCTGTTCAGGTGGGCCGCCAGCGCCCGCGCGCCGAAGCCGGTCAGACGCGCCTGCTGAGCCCGCGGATGGTGATTGTCGTAATGCCCTCCCCCTTCACTGGCCATGGCCTTGGCCACCGGTGCCTTGGCAATAAAGATCAGGATGGCACTGATAAAGATGCACCAGAACGGCAGACTCATTCGCTTTTCTCCTTGGGCGATTCGAACGCCGGGGTCTGGGTATAGACCATCACTTCCAGCACATCGGAGTGAAACTCGCGGCGGTACAACACTATCACTACGCCAGTGCTGACCAGCATGAAAAACCAGGGATTGATAAACCAGGCCAAGGTCGCCATGCCGAAGTAATAGGCCCGCAGACCCTGGTTGAACTGGTTAGCCGCCATGGAGATCACCCGCGCGGTGCGCTCGGCAAAGGCCTTGCGCTCCTGTTCGGTGACATGCCGCTCGCCGATCATGGGCGCAGAGCCCACCAGCACGGCGGCGAAATTGTACTGACGCATGCACCAGCTGAAGGTGAAGAAGGCATAGACGAACACCACACCCAGACACAGCAGCTTGACCTCGGACATCTCGCGGCTGGCGGTCTGGACAAAGGGCAAGTCGGCCAGCAAGGACACGGCACGGTCGGAGGCCCCCAGTACGGTAAGGATACCGGCAAGTATGATCAGGGTGCTGGAGGCGAAGAACGAGGCGTTGCGCTCCAGATTGCCGATCACGTTGGCATCGGCGATACGGTTGTCGCGCAGCAGCATGCGACGCATCCAGTCCTCGCGGTACAGGTGCAGCACGCTGGCCAGACAGGGGGTGGTGCGCCCCTTGGCCTGGGCATAACGGGTGTAGCCCGCCCAGCAGATCACAAACCAGAGAACAGCAAGCAGATGCGGCAGGTAATAGTCACTGATCGGCATGGGAGCTCCTTGATTGCCAACGCCGATTATAGCCAGGCCAGTCTTTCAACTGGCCAACAAAAAAGGCCGCTGGAGCAAACCAGCGGCCTTTTGCAGTTACAGGCGGACCGATCAGGCAGCGACAGCAACCGTTCGGCCCAGCAGGCGGTCGCAAGCCGCGGCCAGAACCAGGGTAACCAGCACCGGCAACAGCCAGCCGAGGCTCTGGTCGGCCAGCGGCAACTGGCTGAAGAATCCAGGTACCCACTGCGCCCAGCCCGCCGCGGCCAGGCCGTCGACCAGGCCAAAGGCCAGGGCCACCGCCATCACCGGGCGGAACACCCGCGCCGACGAGAGCCAGAAGCCATCGAGCAGGCTCAGTGCGACCAGAACGATGGCCAGGGGATAGAGCCCCACCAGCACGGGAATCGAGAAGCTGATCAGTTGCGTCAGGCCCTGGTTGGCGACCAGCAGGCTGAACAGCCCCAGTGCGATGACCACGCCGCGGTAGGACACAGGCAGCAGCTTGCTGAAAAACTCGCCGCAGGCCGTCAGCAAGCCCACCGCGGTGGTCAGGCAGGCCAGCGTGATCACCACGGCCAGCAACAGGCTACCGGCCGTGCCGAAGGTGTGCTGCACATAGGCGGTGAGGATCTGCACGCCGTTCTGCGCTTCGCCGGCAATCCCCTGGCTGGTCGCGCCGAGGTAGAACAGCGCCAGATAGACCAGCGACAGACCGACGGCGGCGATCAGGCCGGCAATCACCGAATAGCGGGTGATCAACTTGCCATCGGTCACGCCCTGATCACGAATCGCAGTGGCAATCACGATGCCGAATACCAGGGCTCCGAGGGTGTCCATGGTCAGATAGCCCTGCAGGAAGCCCTGCACGAAAGGCGCGGCCTGATAGTCCGCGGTAACTGGGCCAATCTCCCCGGCCGGCAGCAACAGGGCTGCAGCCCCCAGTACCAGCAGCGCGGCGAGCAGAACCGGGGTGATGTACTTGCCGATTCGGTCCACCAGCTGCCCCGGGTTGAGGGCCAGAAACAGTACCGCGGCGAAATAGGCCAGGGTGTAGATCAACAGCGGCGTCGCCTGATTACCGGCAAAGGGGGCAATGCCCATCTCGAAGGAGACCACGGCGGTGCGCGGGGTGGCGAACAGCGGACCGATGGCCAGGTACACCGCCACCGCGAACAGCGTCCCGGCGTGCTTGCCTAGCGGTGCGGTCAGCAGCGCCATACCGCCGCCAACCCGGGCCAGCGCCACAATGGTGAGCAAGGGCAAACCGACGCCGGTGAGCAGGAAGCCCAGGGCCGCCGGGCCGATATTTTCGCCCGCCGCCATGCCGGCGCTGGGCGGGAAGATGATGTTGCCCGCACCGAGGAACAGGGCAAAGGTCATAAAACCAAGGGCCAGGAGATCCGAGCCTTTCAAACGATTCATAGAGGGGAATACCACAGGCAGAAAGTTATGAGTTCCGAGGGTTTCCCGAAGGATCGGGGGAAACGTCACTCAGCCGGTTGGGCTGAGCCACTGTTGCGCCGTAAGCCGCTTGTGGCGACCCAGGCGCGAATAGTTGCAAGCCTATCTAATTTGCCGTTTTAACGGCACTGACGCCGGTCAAGCTGTCGAACTGGCGTAAACCGCTGTCGCATCGACAACAGTTCTTGGAGCTGAATAAAAAAGGCCACCCGAAGGTGGCCTCTTCATCAACCAATCACGCTTAGGCGTTCTTGGCTTCCCAACCAGTCAGCTCGGCCAGGGCCTTGCCGATATCAGCCAGGGAGCGCACGGTTTTCACACCAGCGTCTTGCAGGGCTGCGAACTTCTCGTCTGCAGTACCCTTGCCGCCGGAGATGATTGCACCGGCGTGGCCCATACGCTTGCCCGCCGGAGCGGTCACACCAGCGATGTAGGACACCACCGGCTTGGTCACGTTGGCCTTGATGTAAGCAGCGGCTTCTTCTTCAGCCGAACCGCCGATCTCACCGATCATGACGATCGCTTCGGTCTTCGGGTCTTCCTGGAACAGCTTCAGGATGTCGATGAAGTTGGAGCCCGGGATCGGGTCACCGCCGATGCCGACGCAGGTGGACTGACCGAAACCAGCGTCAGTGGTCTGCTTGACGGCTTCGTAAGTCAGGGTGCCGGAACGCGACACGATGCCTACTTTGCCTGGCAAGTGGATGTGGCCCGGCATGATGCCGATCTTGCACTCGCCCGGAGTGATCACGCCTGGGCAGTTCGGGCCGATCAGGACCACACCCAGCTCGTCGCACTTGACCTTGGCGTCGAGCATGTCGAGGGTCGGGATGCCTTCGGTGATGCACACGATCAGCTTGATGCCGCCGAAGGCCGCTTCCAGGATCGAGTCCTTGCAGAACGGAGCCGGAACGTAGATCACGCTGGCGGTAGCACCAGTGGCAGCTACGGCGTCTTTCACGGTGTTGAACACCGGCAGACCCAGGTGCTCGGTGCCGCCTTTGCCCGGGGTTACGCCACCGACCATCTGAGTGCCGTATTCGATGGCTTGCTGGGTGTGGAAGCTACCCTGCGAACCAGTAATACCCTGGCAGATAACCTTGGTGTCTTTGTTGATCAGGACGCTCATTATTTGCCCTCCGCAGCTTTGACAACTTGTTGAGCAGCGTCGGTCAGGCTGGTAGCCGCGATGATGTTCAAACCGCTTTCTGCCAGTACTTTAGCGCCCAGCTCAGCGTTGTTACCTTCAAGGCGAACAACAACCGGGATTTTAACGCCAACTTCTTTCACTGCACCGATGATGCCTTCGGCAATCATGTCGCAACGAACGATGCCGCCGAAGATGTTGACCAGTACTGCAGCGACGTTGGAGTCGGACAGGATGATCTTGAACGCTTCGGTAACGCGTTCCTTGGTAGCGCCACCACCTACGTCGAGGAAGTTGGCTGGTTTGCCGCCATGCAGGTTGACGATGTCCATGGTACCCATGGCCAGGCCAGCACCGTTGACCATGCAACCGATGTTGCCTTCCAGCGCTACGTAGTTCAGTTCGAACTTGGCAGCGTGGGCTTCACGAGGATCGTCCTGGGACGGATCGTGGAAGGTCTTCAGCTTAGGCTGACGGTACATGGCGTTGGCGTCGATGTTGATCTTGGCATCAAGGCAGTGCAGATCGCCGTCAGCCTTGATCACCAGCGGGTTCACTTCCAGCAGGGCCAGATCGTGGTCCTGGAACAGCTTGGCCAGACCTACGAAGATCTTGGCGAACTGGGCAACTTGCTTGCCTTCCAGGCCCAGCTGGAAAGCCAGTTCACGACCCTGGAATGGCTGAGCGCCAACCAGCGGATCGATAGTGGCCTTGAGAATTTTTTCTGGGGTTTCGTGAGCGATCTTCTCGATGTCCACGCCACCTTCGGTGGAAGCCATGAACACGATGCGACGGCTGGAACGGTCAACGACCGCGCCCAGGTACAGTTCCTTGGCGATATCGGTGCAGGACTCAACCAGGATCTTGGTTACCGGCTGACCGTTGGCGTCAGTCTGGTAAGTCACCAGACGCTTGCCCAGCCAGTTGGCGGCGAAGGCTTTGGCGTCTTCCTTGCTCTTGACCAGCTTCACGCCGCCCGCTTTACCGCGGCCACCAGCGTGGACTTGAGCCTTGACGACCCACTCAGTGCCACCGATTTTGTCGCAGGCTGCTGCGGCGTCTTCGGGGGTGTCTACGGCGAAACCCTTGGATACGGGCAGGCCGTATTCAGCGAACAGCTGCTTACCCTGATACTCGTGGAGATTCATGCTTGTCTACCGTCTTCGTTTAGGTATTGCGCATACGGTGCTGCACTTGTGATGCCGCACCACCTGTGACTGCTTCTGGAGCAATCCGGCTGACGTTCCGCGCAGCAACCTGGGTTGTACGCGGGCGGTCTGCCGTGGTTCTTTCTGCCTGAAACGCCCCCTGCCGGTACACAAGGCCGATAAGGAGGGCGACTCGGGCAACAACTACTTGATTAACGCTTCTTGCGGTTGGCGATGTGGATGGCGTGGCCATTCACTGCCAGGGCAGCTTCGTGCAGCGCTTCGGACAGCGTTGGGTGGGAGAACACCATCATCCCCAGGTCCTCGGCACTGGTGCCGAATTCCATGCCAATTGCGCCCTGCTGGACCAGCTCGGCAGCGCTCGGGCCAATCACATGTACGCCCAGAACGCGGTCGGTGGCTGCATCGGCAATCACCTTGACCATACCGCCGGTATCGTTGGCAGCCATGGCACGGCCGCTGGCCGCGAACGGGAAGGTACCGACGTTGACCGCAACGCCCTCGCCTTTGAGCTGCTGCTCGGTCTTGCCAACCCATGCGATTTCCGGATGGGTGTAGATGACCGACGGGATCAGGTCATAGTTCATCTGGGCTTTGTGACCGGCGATACGCTCGGCAACCATTACGCCCTCTTCCGAGGCCTTGTGGGCCAGCATCGCGCCGCGCACCACATCACCCACCGCGTAAACGCCCGGTACGCTGGTGGCGCACTGGTCGTCGACGTAGATAAAGCCACGCTCGTCCATGTCCACACCGCTATCGGTGGCCAGCAGATCGGTGGTCACCGGACGACGGCCGACCGCGATGATCAGCTTGTCGAAGGTCATCTTCTGCTCGCCTTCGGCATCGGTGAAGCTCACGGTGACCTGCTTCTTCTTCACTTCGGAAGCGGTCAGACGTGCGCCCAGACGGATCTTCAGGCCTTGCTTGGTGAAGGTCTTCAAGGCTTCCTTGGCGATCTGCTCATCGGCGGCCGGGAGGAACTTGTCCTGGGCCTCGATCACGGTCACTTCGGCACCCAGACGGGCCCATACCGAACCCAGCTCCAGACCGATAACGCCGGCACCGATCACGCCGAGTTTCTTCGGCACGCTCTGGAATTCCAGGGCACCGGTGGAGTCAACGATCACATCCTGGTCGACCGGAGCCGGCGGAATGTCGATCGGCTTGGAACCGGACGCGATGATCACGTTCTGCGCGTCAACGATCTGGGTGGTGCCGTCCAGCGCGGTCACTTCGACCTGCTTGTTCGCCAGCAGCTTGCCGTGACCTTCGAGCAGGGTCACGCCGTTGGCCTTGAACAGGGTGGAAACGCCGCCGGTGAGGTTCTTAACGATATTGCTCTTGCGCGCGACCATGGCCGGCACGTCGATGCTCACGCCCTTGGCTTCGATACCGTGAATGGCGAAGCCTTCTTTGGCTTCGTGGTATTTCCAGGAGCTGTCCAGCAACGCCTTGGACGGAATGCAACCGACGTTCAGGCAAGTACCGCCGAGGGCGATCTTGCCCTCTTTGTCCTGGTACTTCTCGATACAGGCAGTCTTCAGACCGAGTTGCGCTGCCTTGATGGCGGCTACATAGCCACCAGGGCCGGCACCGATGACTACCACGTCGAATTTCTGGGTCATAACATATTCCTTCTCGAATAAACCGGACGGCCCTGAACCAGGGCCGCCGTGGGAGAAACTGGCTTTTAGATGTCCAGCAGCAGGCGCGCCGGGTCTTCCAGCAAGTTCTTGATGGTCACCAGGAAGGTCACGGCTTCCTTACCATCGATCAGGCGGTGGTCGTAGGACAGCGCCAGGTACATCATCGGGCGGATCACCACCTGACCGTTGATCGCCATCGGCCGTTGCAGGATGTTGTGCATGCCGAGGATGGCCGCCTGCGGCGGGTTGACGATCGGGGTCGACATCATCGAACCGAAGGTACCACCGTTGGTGATGGTGAACGTGCCGCCGGTCATGTCGTCGATCGACAGTTTGCCGTCTTTGGCTTTCTTGCCGAAGGTGGCGATGCCGTTTTCGATTTCAGCCAGGCTCATCAGTTCGGCATTACGCAGCACTGGAACCACCAGGCCACGGTCGCTGGACACGGCAACACCGATGTCGGAGTAACCGTGGTAGACGATGTCGGAGCCGTCGATCGAGGCGTTGACAGCCGGGAAGCGCTTCAGCGCCTCGGTGGCAGCCTTGACGAAGAACGACATAAAGCCCAGGCGTACGCCGTTGTGGGTCTTCTCGAACAGATCCTTGTACTTCGAACGCAGGGCCATGACTTCAGTCATGTCGACTTCGTTGAAGGTGGTCAGCATGGCCATGTTCGACTGGGCTTCGACCAGACGCTCGGCGACCTTGGCACGCAGGCGGGTCATCGGCACGCGCTTCTCGACGCGATCGCCGGCAGCGAACATCGGCGCGGCGGCAGCCGGAGCGGCCGGTTTGGCAGCAGGCGCAGCAGCCGGGGCGTTCTTCTTGGCTTCAACGGCCGCGACCACGTCTTCCTTGGTTACGCGACCGCCCTTGCCGGTGCCGGCAATGCTATTGGCGTCAAGACCGTTCTCTTCGGCGATCTTGCGTGCAGCAGGCGACAGGATGGCGTCGTCACCCGCAGCAGCCGGTGCGGCGGCCTGGGCGGCAACAGCCGGAGCAGCTGCGGCGGCTGCCGGGGCAGCGGCAGCAGCGCTGCCCTCACCCAGGGTACCCAGCACTTCGTTGGAAAGGACGGTATCGCCTTCGTTCTTGATGATTTGCGCGAGGACACCATCGGCCTCGGCCAGCACTTCGATCACTACCTTGTCGGTTTCGATATCGACGATCAGTTCGTCGCGCTTGACCGCATCACCCGGCTTCTTGTGCCAGGTGGCCACGGTGCCGTCGGCGACCGATTCCGGGAAAGTAGGGGCTTTGATCTCGATAGCCATTATCAGTGGTTCCTTAAATTCGGTTTCTTCTACGAGGCGGCCTCAGGCGGCCGCCTCTTACGCGAAGGCGTTAAACAGTAAAGGCGTCCTGCAGGAGTTTTTCCTGCTGTTCGGCGTGCATCGATGCATAACCACAGGCGGGTGCGGCAGACGCATCACGACCGGCGTACTCGAGGAACAGCGCTTTCTTGTGCGCTGTCGCCACGCGACGCATGTGATGCTGGCTGCAGTACCAGGCCCCCTGGTTCATCGGCTCTTCCTGACACCAGACGATGTGCTTGAGGTTCTTGTACGGAGCAAGCGCCTCGGCCAGATCGTCTTCCGGGAACGGATAGAGCTGCTCGATACGCACGATGGCGATATCTTCGCGGCCTTCACTGCGGCGCTTTTCCAGCAGGTCGTAGTAGACCTTGCCGCTGCACAGCACCAGGCGGTCGACCTTCTTCGGATCGATCGCATCGGTTTCCGGGATCACGGTCTGGAACGAACCCTCGGCCAGATCTTCCAGGGTCGAGATGGCCAATTTGTGGCGCAGCAGCGACTTCGGCGTCAATACGACCAACGGCTTGCGCAGCGGACGAATCACCTGACGGCGCAGCAGGTGGTAGATCTGCGCCGGGGTGGTCGGTACGGCCACCTGCATGTTGTGCTCGGCGCACAGTTGCAGATAACGCTCCAGACGTGCCGAACTGTGCTCAGGCCCCTGCCCTTCATAACCGTGCGGCAGCAGCATGGTCAGACCGCAGAGACGGCCCCACTTGTGCTCGCCACTGGAAATGAACTGGTCGAACACCACCTGGGCACCGTTGGCGAAGTCGCCGAACTGGGCTTCCCAGATCACCAGCGCATTGGGCTGGGTGGTGGCATAGCCGTATTCGAAGGCCAGCACGGCTTCTTCCGATAGGAAGGAATCGTACAGGTCGAACTTCGGCTGACCGGCGTAGAGGTTCTGCAACGGCAGGTAGGTACCGGCATCCTTCTGGTTGTGCAGCGCCGCATGGCGGTGCGAGAAGGTGCCGCGGCCGATGTCCTGACCCGTCATGCGGATCGGATGACCTTCGAACAACAGGGTCGCGTAGGCCATGGTTTCGGCATAGCCCCAGTTGATCGGCAGCGCACCGGCACCCATCTTCTGGCGGTCTTCGAGAATCTTCGCGACCTGACGCTGGACCACGAAGCCTTCCGGAATTTCCAGCAGCTTGCTGGACAGTTCCTGCAGGGTTTTCAGCTCAAAGCGGGTGTCGTGACGCGCGGTCCAGGCGTGACCCAGATACGGGCGCCAATCGACGAACAATTCCTTGTTCGGCTCCTTGACCAGGCTCTTGACCACATGCTGGCCGTTATCCAGCGCAGTGCGGTAGTCGTCGATCTTGGCCTGCACGTCGTCCACCGAGTGGCGTACGGCGCTGGTCAGGGCTTCGGCATACAGCTCGCGGGTGGTGCGCTGCTTGCCGATCTGCTGATACATGATCGGCTGAGTACCGCTCGGCTCGTCGGCTTCGTTGTGGCCGCGACGGCGGTAGCAGACCAGGTCGATGACCACGTCACGCTTGTACTGCATGCGGTAGTCGACGGCCAGCTGAGTGACGAACAGCACCGCTTCCGGGTCATCGCCGTTCACGTGCAGGATCGGGGCCTGGATCATCTTCGCCACATCGGTGCAGTACTCGGTGGAACGCGAGTCCAGCGGGTTGCTGATGGTGAAGCCAACCTGGTTGTTGATCACGATATGGATGGTGCCGCCGGTCTTGAAGCCGCGGGTCTGCGACATCTGGAAGGTTTCCATGACCACACCCTGACCGGCGAATGCCGCGTCACCGTGCAGGGAAACCGGCAGTACCTTCTCGCCAGTGGTATCGCAACGACGATCCTGACGGGCGCGCACAGAACCCTCGACCACCGGAGAGACGATCTCCAGGTGCGAGGGGTTGAACGCCATCGCCAGGTGCACTTCGCCGCCAGCGGTCATCACGTTGGAGGAGAAACCCTGGTGGTATTTCACGTCGCCAGAGGACAGGCCTTCGGTCTTCTTGCCTTCGAACTCGTCGAACAGGTCGCGCGGGTTCTTGCCGAAGGTGTTGACCAGCACGTTGAGACGACCACGGTGGGCCATGCCGATGACGATTTCCTTGGTGCCGTAGGAACCGGAACGCTGGATCAGCTCATCGAGCAGGGGAATCAGGCTCTCGCCACCTTCCAGACCGAAACGCTTGGTACCCGGGTATTTGGTCCCCAGGTATTTTTCCAGGCCCTCGGCCGCAGTCAGGCGCTCAAGCAGATGGCTCTGTACTTCGGTGGAAAACTGTGGACGACCACGTACGCTTTCCAGGCGCTGCTGGAACCAGCTGCGCTGCTCGGAATCGACGATATGGGTGAACTCGGCACCGATGGTGCGGCAATATGTCTGCTGCAACGCATCGCGAATTTCGCGCAGAGTAGCCTCTTCCTTGCCGATAAACAGACCACCGGTACGGAATGTGGTGTCCAGATCGGCATCGGTCAGCCCGTAGTGGTTGATCGACAGATCAGCCGGTGCGGGACGCTGCCAGAGACCAAGCGGATCGAGTTGGGCGGCCTGATGGCCACGCATGCGATAGGCCTGAATCATCCGTAGCACTTCGACTTGCTTCTTTTCGTGCTCGCTGCTCACGCTGCCGGCAGACACCGGTTGGGCGCGACGCTGGTTTTTAGCGAGCAACACGAAATGATCGCGGATCGTCGAATGCGATACGTCTGTGGCGGCGCTGCCTTCAGTCGGCAACTTCTGGAAGTAAGTGCGCCACTCTTCTGGCACAGCGTTGGGATCGTGCAGGTAAAGCTCGTAGAGCTCTTCCACATAGGCAGCGTTACCACCGGATAGGTGGGCACTGTCCCACATGCGCTGCATCACGCTTTCTTGCATGCTTGGTCACCCTCGGTAAGGGGACACCACCGGCGAAGAAACCGCATGGCTTGCCAGTCCTGGAGCAGCGACTGGTAAGCCACTACGGATCCCGCAGATAGTCCGGGCACCAGCCCGGATGCCCCTGCTGGTCGTCATATTTTTCAAAGTTAAGAACCGCCGCTTTGTGAGCTGCGGTTCTTGCTAAAACTACGGCGCGGGGTTGAAGCCAGCGCCGCAGGTGTTACAGGTCTAGCAAACAAACGCTAATCAGGTACCGCTTTGCAGCAACATGTTGCGTACGTGGCCGATTGCCTTGGTCGGGTTGAGACCTTTAGGGCAAACGTTCACGCAGTTCATGATGCCGCGGCAACGGAACACGCTGAACGGATCGTCCAGCGCGGCCAGGCGCTCATCGGTCTTGGTGTCACGGCTGTCGGCCAGGAAACGGTAGGCCTGCAGCAGCGCAGCGGGACCAAGGAACTTGTCGGGGTTCCACCAGAAGGACGGGCAGCTGGTCGAGCAGCAAGCGCACAGGATGCACTCGTAAAGACCGTCCAGCTTCTCGCGCTCTTCCGGGGTTTGCAGACGTTCGATGGCCGGAGCCGGGGTATCGTTCTGCAGGAACGGCTGCACCTTCTCGTACTGCTTGTAGAAGATGCTCATGTCGACAACCAAGTCACGAATTACTGGCAAACCCGGCAACGGGCGAATCACCAGCTTGTTGTTCTTGACGGTTGCCGACAGCGGCGTGATACAGGCCAGACCGTTCTTGCCATTGATGTTCATGCCGTCGGAGCCACAGACCCCTTCACGGCAGGAGCGACGGTAGGAGAAGGTCACGTCCTGTTCCTTGATCAGCGCCAGCACGTCGAGGACCATGATGTCCTTGCCGCCGGTGTCGATCTGGAAATCCTGCATAAACGGCGCAGCATCTTTTTCCGGGTTGTAACGATAAACGCTTACTTGCAACAGATTGGCTTGCGACATATCAGGCACCCTTAATAAGTCCGAACCTTGGGTTCAAACGCTGGAACTGTCTTCGGCGAGAAGTTGACCGAACGCTTGCTCACGCGCTTTTCACCTGGGATATACAGGGAATGGCACAGCCAGTTTTCGTCATCACGATCTTCGAAGTCTTCACGAGCGTGAGCGCCACGGGATTCCTTACGAACCTCGGCAGCGATCGCGGTGGCTTCAGCCACTTCGAGAAGGTTTTGCAGCTCCAGTGCTTCGATACGCGCAGTGTTGAATGCCTGGCTCTTGTCCGCGATCTTGACGTTCGCGATCCGCTCACGCAGGTCGGCCAGTTGGGTAATACCCTTCTGCATGTACTCGCCGGTGCGGAACACACCGAAGTAGTTCTGCATGCAGTTTTGCAGTTCTTTACGCAGCGGCGCGACGTCTTCGCCGGTGGTGCGTTCATTGACGCCCGCCAGACGCTTGAGCGACAGCTCGATGTCGGTTTCGCTGGCACCACGGACTTCCACGCCTTCTTTCAGCGATTTTTCCAGGTGAATGCCTGCCGCACGGCCGAATACCACCAGGTCAAGCAGCGAGTTGCCGCCCAGGCGGTTGGCACCGTGTACCGATACGCAAGCCACTTCGCCTACCGCAAACAGACCGTCGATGATCTTGTCGTTGCCGTTGGCATCCTGAGTGATGGCCTGGCCATGAATGTTGGTCGGCACGCCGCCCATCATATAGTGGCAGGTCGGCACGACCGGAATCGGCGCAACCACCGGATCGACGTGAGCGAAGGTCTTGGACAGTTCGCAGATACCCGGCAGGCGGCTGTGCAGCACTTCTTCGCCGAGGTGGTCGAGCTTGAGCATCACGTGATCGCCATCCGGACCACAGCCGTTGCCGGCGATGATTTCCTTGACCATGGAGCGCGCAACCACGTCGCGGCCGGCCAGGTCTTTGGCGTTCGGCGCATAGCGTTCCATGAAACGCTCGCCGTGCTTGTTGATCAGGTAGCCACCTTCACCACGGCAACCTTCGGTCACCAGGGTACCGGCACCGGCGATGCCGGTCGGGTGGAACTGCCACATTTCGATGTCCTGCACCGGCACGCCGGCACGCAGGGCCATGCCCACGCCGTCGCCAGTGTTGATCAGGGCGTTGGTGGTGGAGGCGTAGATACGCCCTGCACCGCCAGTGGCCAGAACCACGGCCTTGGAACGGATATAAACGGTTTCGCCGGTTTCAATGCAGATGGCGATGGTGCCAACCACGGCACCGTCCTGGTTCTTCACCAGATCGACCGCGTACCACTCGTTAAGGAACGAGGTACCAGCCTTGAGGTTGGCCTGGTACAAGGTGTGCAGCAGCGCATGACCGGTACGGTCGGCAGCAGCGCAGGTGCGCGCAGCCTGAGTCGGGTTGTTTGGGCCCTTGGACTGACCGCCGAACGGACGCTGATAAATGCGACCCTGTTCGGTACGGGAGAACGGCAGACCCATGTGTTCCAGTTCGAATACGGCTTCCGGACCAACGGAGCACATATATTCGATGGCGTCCTGGTCACCGATGTAATCGGAGCCCTTGACGGTGTCGTACATGTGCCAGCGCCAATCGTCGTTCGGGTCGGCCGAAGCGATGGCGCAGGTGATGCCACCCTGGGCGGATACGGTGTGCGAGCGGGTCGGAAAGACCTTGGTCACCACAGCGGTCTTGTGCCCGCCCTGGGCCAACTGCAGCGCAGCGCGCATGCCCGCGCCGCCGCCACCGACGATGATGGCGTCGTAAGAAAGAGTGCGAATAGTCATGGATCAGTTACCCCAAAGAATCTGCACGCCCCAGACGAAGAACGTGAACATGGCAATGCCACACGCCGCCTGGAAGAGAAAACGCACCACAGTCGCCCACTTACCCAGCGCCATCGGCGTCAGGTAGTCGGTGGAAATTGTCCACATACCTACCCAGGCGTGAACGCTGAGCGCCACCAGGGCCAGCAGACTGAAAATGCGCATCGCATTATTGGAGAACAGCGCCTGCCATTCGGCATAACCCAGACCTGGGTTGAACACGACATAACCCAGCAGAAACAGCGTGTAAGCCGCGAGAACGACCGCAGACACGCGTTGCGCCATCCAGTCATAGAGGCCCGAACGCGAGAAGTTAGTGACGTTGGTTACCATATCCACACCCCCAGCAGCAGGATCACGATCGCCGAAACGACGAGAACGATTTGCGAGCCCAGCTTGCCGCCTTCCAGCGTCTCACCAATGCCCATGTCCATGATCAAGTGGCGTACACCGGCCACCAGGTGGTACAGCAGAGCGGACAGCAGACCCCAGATCACGAACTTGGCCAGCGGACTGGTCAGGCAATCCTTCACCTGGGCAAAGCCCTCTTCGGACGCCAGCGACTTGTCGAGGCCAAACAGCAGAATGGCGATACCGACAAAGAGGATGACACCGGAGATACGGTGAAGAATGGACGTGTAAGCAGTGATTGGGAGTTTGATAGTCCTAAGGTCTAGGTTTACAGGTCTTTGGCTATTCACGGCTTTTTTATCACACTGAGAGCCCCTAACTATCAGGGCAAAGTTGTCGGGAAGTGCACTGGTCAGGTACCCATCACCCAAGGAGTGACAACCACCAGAATACGGGCGTGTAGCCCTTGGTAGTTGGGCGCAGAGTATAGACAGTTAGGTTACTAATGACAATGCAAAGCCCCCTACCTAAAAGCGCATTGCGCAGCCTTTATAAATGACGTAAAGGGGACGATTTTCACCGCGAAAACCACCCGCAAACCCTTCTGCCGTCTGGGTTTTCGCAAATTGACATTAGAATTTATCCCACTATAGTGGTGCGGGCCCTGCGTGGGGGGCTGTCAGATGATTTCAAGCATAACTAGGAGGCCACACATGGCTGACAAAAAAGCGCAGTTGATCATCGAGGGCGCTGCCCCCGTCGAGCTGCCCGTTTTAACCGGCACCGTTGGTCCCGATGTAATTGACGTGCGGGGCTTAACCGCCACGGGCCGTTTCACTTTTGATCCTGGCTTTATGTCCACCGCCTCGTGCGAGTCGAAGATCACCTATATTGACGGCGATCAGGGCATTTTGCTGCACCGCGGCTACCCCATCGAACAGCTGGCCGAGCAATCGGACTACCTGGAAACCTGCTACCTGCTGCTCAACGGCGAACTGCCGAACGCAGAGGAAAAGGCCAAATTCGTCAGCACCATCAAGAACCACACCATGGTTCACGAGCAGCTGAAGACCTTCTTCAACGGCTTCCGCCGCGATGCCCACCCGATGGCCATCATGTGCGGCGTGGTCGGAGCCCTTTCGGCCTTCTATCACGACTCGCTGGACATCAATAACCCGCATCACCGCGAAGTCTCGGCCATGCGCCTGGTCGCCAAGATGCCGACCATCGCCGCCATGACCTACAAGTACTCCATGGGTCAGCCTATGATGTACCCGCGTAACGACCTGAACTACGCGGAAAACTTCCTGCACATGATGTTCAACACCCCGTGCGAGATCAAACCGATCAGCCCGGTGCTGGCCAAGGCGATGGACAAGATCTTTATCCTGCACGCCGACCATGAGCAGAACGCCTCCACCTCCACCGTGCGCCTGGCAGGCTCCTCGGGTGCCAACCCGTTCGCCTGTATCGCTGCTGGTATCGCCGCCCTCTGGGGTCCGGCCCATGGCGGTGCCAACGAAGCGGTGCTGAGCATGCTCGACGAGATCGGCAGCGTGGACAACATCGACGCCTATATCGCCAAGGCCAAAGACAAGAACGATCCGTTCAAGTTGATGGGCTTCGGTCACCGGGTCTACAAGAACCGCGACCCGCGCGCCACTGTGATGAAGCAGACCTGCGACGAAGTACTGGCCGAACTGGGCATCACCAACGATCCGCAGCTGGAACTGGCCATGCGCCTGGAAGAGATCGCCCTGACCGACCCGTACTTTATCGAGCGTTCGCTGTACCCGAACGTCGATTTCTACTCGGGCATCATCCTCAAGGCCATCGGCATTCCGACCAGCATGTTCACCGTGATCTTCGCCCTGGCGCGGACCGTCGGCTGGATTTCGCACTGGAAGGAAATGCTCTCCAGCCCGTACAAGATTGGCCGTCCGCGCCAGCTGTACACCGGCTACCCGCAGCGCGATATGAAGAAGTAATTCAGCTCTCGCCGCAAAGAAGGCTGCCCTCGGGCAGCCTTTTTCATATCTGAATTAACCAGCGCTATCGCTGCTCAGCCAACTGACGCAGCCCCTGCAAGGTGTTGAACGGCGCATCCACGACAAAGCTGTTGGCCAGCCAGGCCGGCACGCTGCCACCCGGCTCGGAATGCACCTGGTAGACCACTTCGATCTCGCCATCGAGGGGCGTAAGGCTCCAGAACCCTTCAACCTTGCTGACCCGCACAAAGCCTGGCTGCAGCGGCAAATAATCGGCCACCCCATGCAGGGTGCGGGTTACCCGGCCATCGGCGTCGCGGGTGGTAGTCACCTGCAGGATCGAATCACGCGGCTGCACCGGCCAGGGCGTATGAAAGCGGCTGTAGGCCCAGCTCAGATTGCCCTCATGCTTGAGCAGGCGCTGTTCGCTGCAGGCATGAATCCAAGCGCACGCCGCACTGACATCATCCTGCAAGGCCAATAAGCGCGGCATATCCGTCCGTATACGAGTAACACCACGAAAGGCCTGAAAGCTCGAACCGGGAACCTGTCGCAGATAGACCCGAATGCCCGCTTCATCCTTGACCAGCCGCCATTGCGCGGCCTGCACCTGGGCAAGCCCCAGCATCAGTACCGCACCCAGCAACCACCGCCCCAGTCCGTTCATCCGCTCTCCGCCGCCAGGCTATCGATACTCAGACTGCGATGGCCGTACTTTGCTCCAGCCAGCCGAGCAGGCGAATCGCCTCCTCGTCGCTCGCGCCGCAGACATCCGGGTCGGCACTGAAGGCCGAGCACACCGCCGGACGCCCGGGCTGGCCGAAGATCGCACAGTAATTTTCCGCGGTTAACTGCACGCAACGCACCCCCGCCGGTTTGCCCTGGGGCATACCGGGAATCGGCGAACTGATCGATGGCGCAATACAGCAGGCACCGCAACCGGCACGGCATTTCATCGAAGGATGACCTCAAGAGACTCAAGCCGGCAATTCTACGTCGCATGCCGGTGTTTTAGCAGCCTGTGCCATGGCGATTCAGACCAGCGCCAGGCGCAGGCTGAACTGCGTGCCCTGCCCCGGCGCGCTGCGCACCTGCAACTCGGCACCGAGCACATCGACCGCCAGCTGATGGGTGATATACAGACCCAGGCCTGTGCCGCCACGGCCGCGGCGGGTGGTAAAGAAGGGATCGAAGATCTTGCCCAGTACCTCGCTGGCGATACCGCAGCCGTTATCCAGCACCTCGATCAGGCACTGGTGCTTGAGCCGGTCGTACTCGACCCGCACGGTCACCAGCCCCTGACTGTCCGGTTCGAAGGCATGGGTCAGGGCATTGTCGACCAGATTTTGCAGAATCTGCCCCAGGGGGCCTGGGTAACTATCCAGTACCAGCTGCTCAGGCAACTCCAGGCGAACCTGATGCGACGATTGCTTCAGCTTGGGGGTAAACAGCAGCATGACCTCGTGTACCAGTTCGACCAGATCGAAGCTGCGCCGCTCGGTACTGGCCCGGTCACTGGCCAGTTGCTTAAACGCCCGGGTCAGCTGCGCCATACGCCCCAGGCTGGTGAGAATAATCGCCAGACCCTGATCGTTACGCTGTAGAAAATGCTCAAGGGCGGTGCGCTGCAAGCCCTGCCCCAGGTCCCGCTGGATGGCCTTGTTACCCTTGTCCAGGGTCGAGGCCGCCACACTGGCGGCACCAATCGGCGTATTCAGCTCGTGGGCAACCCCCGCCACCAGGGTACCCAGGGACGAGAGCTTCTCCGCCTGCAACAGAGCCCCGCGGGTGCGCTGCAGCTGTTCCACCGTCTCGCGCAGTTCGTCATTACTGTGCCGCACTGCCTCGCTACTGGCCATTAAGGCACGCTGCACCTCGTCACGGGCCTGCTCGGCCAGGCCCAGGCGCAGTGCCACCACAAGCCCCAACGACAGCATCACGCAGACAAACAGCAGCACCTGCCAGAACACCTCGAAACGCAGCACCTGGACCTGCTCATGGGGCAGCCGCGACACCAGCAGCCAGTGCTCGGCATGGTCATGGTTGCCATGGGTCACCGCCATGGCCTGCCCGGGGTCGAAGTGGTTGTAGGCCCAGTAGCCCGCGTGATCGACAAAGGTGCCGCTCTGCTGCGCCTGTAGACGTCGCCAACTGGCCGGATGACGACTGGCAAGGGTCGCTTCGGGTCGCCCCAGCAAATAGCCCCAGGCATCTTCGGCGGTCGCGGCCAGCATCCAGTAGCCTTCATGATCGAGCAGCGCCAGGTTGCCGCCGTAGCGGCTCGACACCTCGCCCAAACGTTGCAGCAGCACCTGCCCCAGATAATTCAGCACCAGCGCGCCGCGCCTGTTGCCCTCGCCATCGAACACCGGAGCCGCACCGCGCAAGGTCGGCTTGAGCGGCCGTTCCAGTTCGCCGTATTCCTGATTGAGGTCCAAGCGCGACAAATAGAAACTGCCCTTGGGCAGGTTCATGGTCTCGACGAAGTAGTAGCGCTGCGCCTTGTTCTGCAGTTGCTCGACAGCCGCGACCCGCGCCTGACCATCACGCCAGTCGACCCGCACCCGTTCGGCACCGGTTTCGTCCAGCCAGCGTATCTGGTCATACACCCCGCTGCTCAGCTCGAACTCGACAAACAGCCGGCCCAGGTCATCCAGATTGGCCGCACTGGGCTGCTCAACCGCCTCGGCCAGCAGGGGCTGCTGGGTCAGAAACTGGACATGGCCGCGCAGCATCGCCAGGTGCCGGCTGAGCACGCCGAGGCCTTCGTTCAGGCTGTTCTGCTGGTCCCGCAGTAGCGGCTCGAGCCGGGCGTCCAGCAGGCGCTCGTAGAGCAAGGCCATCAGCAGCAGAATCAACAGCGTCCAGGGCACGAACAACAGCAGCAGGTTACGCCTGACCGGCCGGGCCAGCATGCCCTCGCGCCAGCGTTTCAACCTCAAGCCCGCGCCCCCGGCCAGCTATCCAGCCAACCCAGCAAATCGCTGCAGCTCATGGCTTTGGCAAACAGGTAGCCCTGGGCCTCGCGACAGCCATGCTCAAGGATCCAGTCCGCCTGCTGGCGAGTTTCGACGCCCTCGGCGATCACCTGCATGCCGACCCGGGCAGCAATCTGGATCACCGCCTCGGCGATCATCTTGTCATCGCTGACCTGGCCGATTTCGAGGACGAAACTGCGGTCGATCTTCAGTCGGTCGGCCGGCAGCAGGCGCAGATAACTGAGCGATGAAAAACCGGTGCCGAAATCGTCGATGGCCACATTCACGCCCATCTCGCGCAACGCCCGCAGCTTCTCGCACACGGTATCGAAGGTGCGCATGGCCACCGACTCGGTAATTTCCACCTCGACCTGCTGGGGGCGAACACCCGCGGCCCGCAGATGGGCGACGAAGCGCTCGATAAAGTCATGCTGGAGTAACTGCGGCGCAGAGACGTTGACCGCCACGCGGATATCCCCGTAACCGGCGTCGGCCAGTTCTTTCGCCGCCTGCAGGGCCAGGCGCATCAGCAGATCGCCCAGCGGCAGGATATAGCCGGTGGCTTCGGCAAGAGGGATAAAGCTCAGCGGCGGCACCATGCTGCCATCGGCCTTGCGCCAGCGTGCCAGGGCTTCGACCCCGGTCACGCGGCGCGTCTGCAGGTCGATCTGCGGCTGCAACTGCACGCTGATATGCCCCGCCTCGACCGCATCGCGCAGGGCCAGCAGCATGCGGTAGGCTTCGGCATGAGCCCCGAGCAGGCGGGGATCGTAGACCGTGTGCTGGTCATGGCCAGCGCGCTTGGCCTGTTTAAGCGTCAGCAGGGCATCCTGCAGCGCCACGCCGGCCGAGCCGGTAAAGTCGCCCAGGTGCATGGTCACGCTGCTCAGACTGTGCACCTGGCCCAGCTCGTAAGACCGCGTGTGCCGCCGAAACAAAGCCACGATGGCGGCGGCGCTGACCTGTGTCTGGGGCCCGAGAATGGCAAACAGGTCGTCGCGCACCCGGGCGATTAGCACATTGCCATCGAAGGCATCGCGCAGCTTCTTCGCCACCAGGCCGAGGATAAAGTCGCCATAACCGGTGCCGAAGGCGGTGTTGGCTCCGGAAAAATTGTCGATATCGATCAATACCAGCACCCGCTCGGCCTTGGACTCATCCTTGAGAATCATGTCGAGCATGCGGATCAGGGCGTTGCGGTTGGGGATCTTCAGCAGATCGTCCTGGTAGGCCATTTCCTCCAGACGGCTGAACAAAGCGACGTTGTACAGGCCGCGGCTGATACTGGCGCTGAACACCTTGAGCAGTTCCTGCTCGGTGTCGTTCAGCGCCCGTTCGGTGGCAACGTAGCAGGCGTAGTCGGCGCCCGCCTGGAAGCGCGGAAAGAACAATACGGTGCAATCGCTCAGACACAGGGTCTGCTGCTCCTGCAGGCTGCGGCGCAGCACTGCGGCCACCTCGGGACTGTCCAGACTGTCCAGGCTGGCATCGACGTTGCGCACAAAGCGCCCGCTGGCACTGATGATCCGCGCCCTGGGCGCGACTCCCTCCTCGCCCTCCTCGGCCCCCTCGGCCCGTACGCAGACGATGCCCTCGGCTTGCAGATTGAGCAGCACGGCAATCTCGGAGAGGATCTTGGACGACAGTTCGCGGGTATTCTTCGAGCAGAACAACGCATTGCTTGATTCAACGATCATCTGCAGGCCGCGGCGGGCGCTGGCCACCGCCTTGAGCTGGGCATAACCGCGCACCGCGGCGGTGAGTACCGTCAGCAGGCGCTCGGCACTCAGCTCGCTCTTGCTCCAGTAGTCATTGATATCGTAGTCGCGCATCACCTCGTAGGCCGGTGCCCGGCCGGGTTCGCCGGTCAGCAGCACCACACGGGTCTCGCTGTTGCCGATGACCTCGCGCAGGGCCTTGATCAGGCGCAGGCCGGCGTCCTCGGTCTCCAACACCACATCGAGCAACACCAGGGCGATGTCCCGCTCCCGGGCCAGCAGCAGCGCAGCCTCGCGGCAGCTGAAGGCCTGCAGCAACTCGATACGGCCACCGAGCACGTCCAGCTCACCCAAGGCAAACGCCGTAGCCCGCTGAAAATCCACATCGTCGTCAACCGCCAGGACCCGCCAGACAGCGGGGCTGGCACTGTTGGGCTGGTCGTCGGCGCGAAAGGCTAGCTGGTCGTCCATGAGAGATACCCGCCAGTGAGAAACCGCAGCCGCGCAAGCACGGTCTGCCAGCAGCAGTATAGCCAGCAGTGACCAGGTGCCAGGCTATCGCGGCGTTATCTGCCAATAATCTGATATCAGCCGCTCCAACACCTGGCAGCAGACCGCGAATATACCGGCTAGCCGCGCCCCTTCAGACGGGTCAGCAGACTGGAGGTATCCCAGCGCCCGCCGCCCATGGCCTGTACATCGGCATAAAACTGATCGACCAGAGCAGTAACCGGCAACTGCGCGCCGTTGCTGCGGGCCTCGTCGAGCAGAATCGACAGGTCCTTGCGCATCCAGTCCACCGCGAAGCCATGCTCGAACTCGCCGGCCAGCATGGTCTTGTGGCGGTTTTCCAGCTGCCAGGACTGGGCCGCGCCCTTGCTGATCACCTCCATCGCGCCGTGAGCATCGAGCCCGGCGCACTGGGCGAAATGCAGAGCCTCGGACAAGCCCTGGACCAGGCCGGCGATGCAGATCTGGTTGACCATCTTGGTCAGCTGGCCGCTGCCCGCCTCACCCATCAAGCGCGCCATGCGCGCATAGGCCTGAATCACGGGCTCGACCTTGGCATAGGTCGCCGCCTCACCGCCGACCATGATGGTCAGCACGCCATTCTGCGCCCCGGCCTGACCGCCGGACACCGGCGCATCGACAAAGCCCAGCCCCAGTTCGCCGGCCTCTGCGGCCAGTTCGCGAGCGACATTGGCCGAGGCCGTGGTGTGGTCGACCAGCACAGCACCGGCCGCCATGCCGGCGAAAGCACCGTCCGGGCCCAGCACCACGCCACGCAGATCGGCATCGTTGCCCACGCAGACCATTACCAACTCGGCAGTGGCAGCCGCCTCACGCGGGGTAGCCGCAGAGGTCCCGGAAAATTCGCTGAGCCATTGCTCGGCCCTGGCCGCCGTGCGGTTGTACACGCATACCTGATGGCCGGCGCGCGCCAGATGCCCCGCCATCGGATACCCCATAACACCCAGCCCGATAAAGGCTACCTTCGCCATACACACCTCCAAATCCATGCGCCATCAACGGCGCGCGTTTCTCCCCGCTGCACTGCAGACAGGTTTCCGACTGCAAGCATGCCCGCCACATGGGCCCAGCGCCAGTACAGCCATAGGGCAAAACTGTATAAATACACCCGACCAACAGGCTTTACCCAACGCCGAGACTGCTTCCATACTCGCGGCACGCAAAGGAGGGCTTATGCAGCATTGGCTGGTAATAGACCTGGAAGCCACCACCGAAGAAGGCGGCTGGCCGGTCACAGAGATGGAAATCATCGAAATAGGAGTCAGCCTGGTCAACGCTGGCGGCCATGAAATCGAGTACTTCCAGCGCTTTGTGCGGCCCACCCGACGCCCGCACCTGACCCACTTCTGCCGTCAGCTCACGCAAATCAGCCAGGCCGATGTCGACGCCGCCGCGCCGCTGAGCGCGGTATGGGTGCAATTCGAACGCTGGTTGCTGGCCCATCAGCCGCAACTGGCGGGCTGGGTCAGCTGGGGCGACTACGACCGCCGCCAGTTCGAACAGGAATGGCGCAACCATGGGCTGAGCAGCTACCTGAGCCAGATTCCTCATATAAACCTGAAAAAACGCTTCGCCGAAGCCCGCCAACTGCCCCGCCCGATTGGCCTGAAAATGGCCCTGAGCCTGGCCGGTTTGCAGTTCCAGGGCCAACAGCACCGCGCCCTTACCGATGCGCGCAATACCGCTCGGTTGCTGCCACTGGTTTTGCCCGCGCAAAGCAGATGACGAAGAAAAACCGCTTGGGCATACTGGCGGGCCTTTTTTAAACCCCTTTCGAGGAACTGCAGATGTTCAAGGTCAATGAATACTTCGACGGCACCGTCAAATCCATCGCCTTCGGCATGGCTGAAGGCCCAGCCACCATTGGCGTAATGGCTGCAGGCGAGTACGAATTCGGCACCAGCCAACTGGAAGTCATGCATGTGGTGGCCGGTGCCCTCACCGTCAAGCTGCCGGGCAGCGACAGCTGGGACACCTACGCCAGCGGCAGCCAGTTCACCGTACCGGCCAACAGCAAGTTCCAGCTCAAGGTCGCCGTGGACACCGCCTACCTGTGTGAATACCGCTAAGCATTAGCCCTGGTGCCTGAAAGCCGGCCCCAGTGGCCGGTTTTTTTATTAACGGATGGATAAAGCCAAAGGAATCGCCCATGCCGCGCTCAACGCAATTCTCCCTGGTGACCCTGCCGATCATATTGCTGCTGATCGCCATGACCTCGATCCAGAGCGGCGCGTCCCTGGCCAAGGGGCTGTTCCCGGAGATCGGCGCAGCCGGCACCACCGCCCTGCGCCTGAGCCTGGGCGCGCTGATCCTCTGCGTATTGATGCGCCCCTGGCAGGCCAAGCTGACCCTGAAGTCCTGCCGCTCGCTGCTGGCCTACGGGCTGGCTCTGGGCGGCATGAATCTGCTGTTCTACCTCTCGCTGAAAACCATTCCCCTGGGCATCGCCGTGGCCTTGGAATTCACCGGCCCGCTGGGCCTGGCCCTGCTGTCGTCGCGGCGACTGCTGGATTTCGTCTGGATCGCCCTGGCCGTATTCGGCCTCTGGCTGTTGTTGCCCACCGCGCAAAGCGATGTAGCGCTCGATCCGGTGGGCATGGCCCTGGCCCTGGCCGCCGGGCTGTGCTGGGCGCTGTATATCGTCTTCGGGCAGAAGGCCGGGGCCGAGCACGGCAAGCAGACCGTAGCCCTGGGCACCATAGTCGCCGCCCTGCTGGTGTTCCCGATTGGTCTGTGGCAAGCCGGTAGCGGCCTGTTCTCCCTGGACCTGCTGCCCATCGCCCTGGGTGTGGCGGTGCTGTCTTCGGCGCTGCCCTACAGCCTGGAAATGGTCGCCCTGACCCGACTGCCGGCGCGCACCTTCAGCACGCTGATGAGCATGGAACCGGCCATCGCCGCCCTCTCCGGCCTGTTGTTTCTCAGCGAGCGGCTGACCTTCAACCAATGGCTGGCGATCAGCGCCATCATCCTCGCCTCGGCGGGTGCGGCGGCGACCATCAAGCCGAAAGCCAAGGCCTTCTGAGCCGCCACTGTGACATGCAGGCGAGCAGTAGCCTGGCAGGTGTGCGGTCCGCAATCGGCGCTTACTGTGGCTTGAACACCATCAGTGCATAGATCGCCAACATGGCGAAAAAGGCCGGGATACCGAGCCAGAACCAGATACGCGCATAGCGCCAATAGCTCGCTTGTAGCGCCTGATCGGTCGCCAGCGCCGCCGCTGCCAGGGCGCGCATGCGGTACTGCAGCCAGACCACCGGCAGCCAACAGACCCCGGCCAGGACATATAGCAGCAGAGTCCAGGCGATCCAGGTGCTGCTCAGCGAATAGCCGGCGATATGCAGCATCCACAAACCAGTCAGCGGTTGCAGGATGATCGCCGGGGTGGTGAACAGCCAATCGGCCAGCACCACCAGGCGACTCGTATAGGCGATGGCCCGCACATCACCGCTGCGATCGATCATCCATTTGTAGAAGGCGCTACCGAACCCCACGCCCACCAGCACGGTGGCGCTGAGGATGTGCAACCATTTAAGGCTTAGATAGAGCATGGGCGCAGGCCTGCTTCGATCTGCAGACCCTCCAGTTCGGCCAGGTATTCGTCGACACTAAGCAGCCCCATACAGGGCATGGCACCGCGTTGTTCGAGGTTGCCGGCGGCCAATTTACGCGCCAGCGCCACCGCCGCCATGCAGGGAATATTCGGCCCATGGTTGTCGCGGGCGATCAATTCCCAGCACAGGCCCAAGGGCTGGCCATCCGCGCCCAGCCCGTGCAGCTTGACGAACATGCCACTTAGGCGGTCGCCGAAGGGCTCCACCAGCACCGCGCCGCGATGCAGCAAGCCGGCCAAGGGTACGCCGCTGCGCAGTAGGCGACCGCGCACCAACCAGGACAGCAACCAGGTACCGAACTGGGTCACGCGCAAACCTACCCCTGCCGAAAAACGCACGTTGCGCACGCCCGCATAGCGCGCGGGAAACAGCTCCAGATCGGGAATATCGCAATTGCCCAGCCAGCGCCGGCCCAGCGGCGCGGGAAAATCATGAGCCTTCAGCTCCTGCCAGCCATAGACTTCACGCCACTGGCCCTCGCGCCACTGGCGAAACGGCTTGCCGCAATAGTTGAGCACCGCCGCCAGGGTCGATACCCCAGGGGTTTTCTCCGAGGAGCTGATGCCGTGCCAGATGCTGTCCAGACGGCTGAAGCGCGGCAGCAACTGATCGATCACCGCAGCACTCAGAGCCGGCACCGAACTGGCACCGCTGCTGACCAGCACATTGGCCTGGCGCGCCGCCTGGTCAAGTTCGCCTATGCCGCAGGCGAATTCGCGGGCATCGGCCAGGTCAAGGTAATGCGCGCCGGCGGCGATGGCGGCCTGGGCCACACGATAATCCTGGCCCTGAAAGGGGCCGGCGGTGGAAATCAGCAAATCGGTACCCAATTCGCTCAGTCGCTCGGCCAGGTCAGCCTGATTGCCATCCAGACGCACCGCCTGGCAACCCGTCTGGCTCGCCAAGCCCTCGGCCTTGGCCAGATCGCGCCCGGCAACCCACACCCGCATGCCGGTAATGCTGCACAGACGATTGACGATAACCGTGCCGAAATTGCCATAACCGCCCAGCACCACAACCTTGAAGTCCTTATCTGACACTGTGCGATTTCCTTTCTCAGCTGGTTTCTACGCTGTCGGTATTGAACTGCAACTCGGCCAGGCGCGCATACAGTGGGCTGCTGCTGACCAGCTGGCTGTGGCTGCCGATGGCCGCCAGTTTGCCGTGTTCGATCACCGCAATGCGGTCGGCGCTCTTTACCGTGGCCAGGCGGTGGGCGATTACCAGAGTGGTGCGGCCTTCCATCAGAGGCGGCAAGGCTTGCTGAATCAGGTATTCGCTCTCGGCATCCAGCGCGCTGGTGGCCTCATCGAGGAGCAGAATCGGCGCATCCACCAACAATGCCCGAGCAATCGCCAGGCGCTGACGCTGGCCGCCAGACAACCCCAAACCGGCATCGCCGAGGTGAGTCTGGTAGCCATCCGGCAGTTTCATGATGAATTCGTGGGCATGGGCGGCTTTGGCCGCAGCTTCGACCTCAGCCAGGCTGGCAGTGGTTTTGCCGTAGCGAATATTGTCTTCCACCGAGCCGAAGAACAGCGCGGGGTTCTGCGACACCAGCGCAAAGCTGCTACGTAGCTCACGAGGGTCGAGCTGTTGAATCGGCACACCGTCGATCAGGATGCTGCCCTGCTGCGGATCGAAAAAGCGCAGCAGCAGATCGAACAGCGTCGACTTACCGGCACCGGACGGGCCGACCAGCGCCAGGGTTTCCCCCGCGGCGACCTGCAGGTCGATACCGTCCACGGCAAAACTGTCTGGTCGCGACGGGTAGGCGAAACGCAGCCCTTGCAGCTCGATGCGGCCCTGCACCGGCTGGGTCAGATGCAAAGCATCCGTAGCCGGTGGGGTGATTTCATTGCGCGCCTGCAGCAACTCGGCGATGCGCTCGGCAGCGCCGGCAGCGCGTTGTAGCTCACCGATCACCTCACTAAGCGTGCCAAAGGCCGAACCGACGATCAGGCTGTAAAAGACAAAGGCCGCCAGCTCGCCGCCGGAAATGCGCCCGGCGATTACGTCCATACCGCCGACCCAGAGCATCACCCCCACCGCGCCGAGCACCAGCACGATGACCACGGTAATCAGCCAGGCGCGCTGGGCGATACGTTTGCGCGCGACGTCGAAAGCTGCCTCGGCGGACAGGCCAAAACGACGCTTGTCCTCGGCCTGATGGTTGTAGGCCTGCACGGTCTTGATCTGGCCCAGCACCTCACCGACATAGCTGCCGACATCCGCCACCCGATCCTGGCTCTGCCGCGACAGCGCGCGCACGCGGCGGCCGAATAGCAGAATCGGCGCAACCACCAGCGGCAGCGCCATCAGCACGATGCCGCTGAGTTTGGCGTTAGTCACCACCAGCAGCACGCTGCCGCCAACCAACATGATCAGGTTGCGCAGCGCCATCGATAGCGACGAGCCGATCACCGATTGCAGCAGCGTGGTATCGGCAGTCAGGCGCGACTGAATCTCCGAGCTGCGGTTGCTCTCATAAAAGCCTGGGTGCAGTTCGATCAGGTGATTGAACACACGCTTGCGGATATCGGCGACAAAACGCTCGCCAATCCACGACACCAGGTAGAAACGGGTGAAGGTGCCGATCGCCAGTGCCAGCACCAGCACAAAAAACAGCCCGATCGATTGCTGCAGCGCCGCCGGCGACTGGGTCGCCAGGCCCTGGTCGACCAACAGCTTGATGCCCTGGCCCATGGACAGGGTAATGGCGGCGGTAAACATCAGCGCCAGCAAGGCCCCAAACACGCGACCGCGATACGGCGCGATAAAGCGCCAGGCCATGCGCAGGGCATTGCGCTGACGGGAAGACAGGATCGAAAGCATGGAGGCTCGCAGAGGCGCTGACGCCCGTTAATGAGGAGGCGATTGCGGCGTTTCCGCCCGCCAGGCCACCCAACACAGCGCCAAAGCGGCGAGATTGGTGGTCAGCGGATTAAACGCCTGCAGCAGTAGATGGGGACTCAATAGCGCCACATCAAGCAGCAGCCCAATCAACAGCACCCCCGCCAGCAACAAAGGCCAGCGCTGACGCCGCCAAAGCAGCAACAGACCCAGGATGATTTCCGCCAGACCGGCGATGCGCGCCACCCACTCGGGGGCCGGTAAACCATGGGCCTGGATCATCGTCAGCTCATCCGGGCTGAGCCAGAGAATCTTCGGCACCAACCCGTGCCAGATAAACACCAGGGCCAGGGCGATGCGCGCCAGCCAGGCGATCTGCCGCAGGCGGGGGTCAGTCATGCAAGAAGCGCCGGGCATGATCAGCGTTTGGTATTAGGCAACTGTCGTAGCGACCAAACAGCCGGTAGCGATTGAGCGCAATACGGTCATAACACCAGTCACGTATGGGCCGCGGAATCAGCCGCAGCCAGGCCAGCAAGCGCCATGGCTTGGGCAGTTGGGCGACGATGCGCAGCACCGCCTCCGAACGCAGCAGCATCTGGCCATTCTCGATCAGCGCCATGCTGTCGAAATGATCGGTGGGTAAACCGCCCCAGGCCAATAGCGCCTGGCCCTCGGCCGATTGCACCGAGGCCAGGCGAAAACGCTGTTCAGGGTCATGGCGAATCAGAAACTTCGCCCAGCCGTTGCACAGCTTGCACACCCCATCGAACAGCACCACGCGCTCGCCGGGCTGGATAAGGGGTGGAAGTGTTTGCTCCTGCATACCCAACTCCTTCTGCACAGCCCTTAGGCTGCGGGAATACGGTAGTGACCGGTAATTTTAAAGCTGAAAAGAATGTCCTCTTCCTGGGTACCGCGGCCGATATTGTGCAGCACCAGAGGTACGCCGTTGCCGACCTGGCGGTCGCTGATGATGCCGATATGGGTCAGGCCGCCGCCCAGATCCCAGGTCACTATATCGCCGGGGCGATAGCGCTCGGCATCCTGACCAAGCGGCAGCGCCCAGCCCTGGCGTTTGAACCAGGTCATCAGGTTGGGCACGCGGCGATGATCGATATTGCTGTCAGGCCGACTTAGCCCCCAGTTTTTTGGATACAGGCGAAAGTTCGCGCGCATGTCCTGATGCACCGCCTGCTGCAGATCCAGGCCCTGCTGGCGCAGCGCGCGGATCAGCACATCGGTACACACCCCGGTATTGAACGGTACATCGCCATTGGGATAACTCAGGCGGCGATAGGCTGGGTCATAACTCAGGGTCACGCCAACCTGCTCGCGGGCGGCCGTGACCAGGGCCTCGGGTTGCAGCGCCCAGGCCTGGGCGCTCAGCAGAATGCTCAACGCGAACAGTAGAATCGCCCGCATAACATCTCCTTGATAGTTCAGCGGCTACTTGCCCACCGGATACAGCAGCTCTTCCTTATAACCGGCCCACACGCGCACGACATCTGGGAAGGCATCGTCCAGCGCCGTATCGCCACTGTCCACCAGCAAGGGCCGTCCCTCCAGGGTGCCGAGCTTGCGTTTGGTCGCCACCACCCGCAAATGATCCAGGCCGATAGCGCGCAGCACCCGTGGGCTGATCTGCTGGTTGCCGCGGCCGATGATATGGCCCTGGCCGCCGATGGCGGTGACCAGCAAGCGCGCCGGGTGGCCATCAATCAGTTCGAATAGCTGGGCTTCGGTTACATCGCTGGCCAGCAACTGACCGTTCTCGATCACGTCGACGCCGAGCAAGGTGGTCTGCAAGCCCAGATTCTGCGCCAGACCATGCAGGGTAGAGCCGGGACCGAATACATAGCGCACATTGGCTTCCCAGCTGTCCTGCAGCCAGTCGGCCAGATCATTCAGCACCAGCTCTTCGGACTCCACGCCGCCCTGCTTGACCTGCTGCACATAGCCGCCTTCTTGCGGCACAGTCAGCTCGCCGTACCAGCGCGCGGTAACGCGACCTTCGCGCAGGGCGCTTTCATCTATATCGCGCACTTCGCCACTGCTCAGACGCACCAGGCCGCCTTCGATCAGTCGCGCGGTCAATTCGCCGGCCGCACGCGGGCTGATGGCGTAGACCCCGGACTGGATCTTTACCCCAGCCGGAATCCCCAGCACCGGTTGACCTTCACGTACCGCCGCGCAGATATCCCGCGCCGTGCCGTCGCCACCGGCGAACAGAATCAAGGCCACGCCGGCATCCTGCAGCAGCTCAACGGCCTGACGGGTATCGGCAGCGCTGCTGGGGTCCGCGCCCAGTTCACCGACCACACGGTGGGCAAAGCCCATCGCGCTCAGCAGGTCGGCACCCATGGCACCGGGAAAGGTGACGAATTCCAGGCGCTCGCGTAGCGGCAGCAGCACCTCAAGGGCAGTTTGCGTACGCAGCGCCGACTTGGCCTCGACGCCCAGAGCCAAGGCCTGCTCGGCCATGCCGTCGCTGCCTTTGAACCCCGCAGGGCCGCCCAGCCCGGCCAATGGGTTGATAATCAGACCAATATGGAAAAGCCCCATAACATCCTCTATTTCAATACCTGAGAGCGCCTGGCACAGTGTCTGCTTAACTCCATCCAGAGGGTGAAGAGGCCCAGTGCCCTGCGCCGGTTTGATGCCATCGCAGTTGTCATAGCGCCTTCATTTAACCCTCATAAACTCGCGCCAACTGACAAGGAGACAAGCCATGCACCGCTCGCAACAGAACTCGCACAAACCTGCGCCAATGCCGATTGGCGGCTTTGTCATCGATGCTCAGGGGCGCGAAATCCCGATCACCGAAGACATGATTCAGCAGGCTTGCAACGCACTGGAAAAAGCTCAGCAGCCAGCTGCCAAGCGTAAGTAAGATTCGTCTCAGGGCAATGTTGCAGGCTGGATGACGTTTTTTTCATCCACCATAAAACCGCAGAGGGTGGATGGGTGAAGCGCCATCCACCCTACCCCTCCAGCTTTGCGCCCAACGCCTGCACCAGGCTCACCAACGCCGGCGCATCACCCTTTACGCAAACCTTGAGCCCGTCGATTTCCCGGCGCATCGGGTAGTGCTTGCGCAGCCCGTCAAAGGCCGCACGCCGGGTTGCCGCATCGCCCTGCAGGCTACGGCGAAAATCCGCATCATCGCGGCGCGGGTCATACACCGCGCGGCAGATACTGGCCAAGGCCCAGGCCGGAGCGGCGCTGGCATCGATAGTCAGCTCACTCAGCCAGGGCGCGGGCATCAGCTGCGCCAGCTCGATACTGGGCGCAACGCCAAGGTGCTGACACAACGCCTGATAGATCTGCGCCGTACCGCGCAGCTTGCCGTCCAGGCTGTAGCCGGCGATATGCGGCGTGGCGATGCGGCACAGCGCAGTCAGCTCGACATCCGCCTGCGGCTCGCCTTCCCAGACATCCAGCACCACCTGCAGATCGCTGCGCTGTGTCAGCAACTCGCGCAGGGCCTGGTTATCCACCACCGCGCCACGACTGGCATTGATCAGCCAGCTGCCCGGCCTCAGCGCGGCCAGGCGCGCGGCATCGAACAGGTGATGGGTCGGATGCTCGCCCAGACGCTCCAGCGGCGTATGCAGGCTGATCACGTCGCACTCATCCAGCACCTGCTGCAGGCTGACGAAATCGCCCCCCTCAGCTGCCTGACGCGGCGGGTCGCAGACCAGCACCCGCCAGCCCAGGCCGCGCAGCACCTTGAGCAGACGGCTGCCAACCTGTCCCGCGCCGATCACCCCATAGGTGCGTGTCGCCAAATCGACACCCTGTTGCTCGGCCAGTACCAGCAGGCTGCCCAGCACATAGTCGACCACGCCACGGGCATTGCAACCCGGCGCGCTGGCCCAGGCGATGCCGGCCTGCTGAAAGTAGTCGAGGTCCAGATGATCAGTGCCGATGGTGCAGGTGCCGACAAACTTCACCGCAGAGCCTTCGAGCAGCGCGCGATCAACCTGGGTCACCGAACGCACCAGTAACAGGTCGGCGTCGGCGACAGCGGCCGCATCGATGCCACGGCCGGGCAAACGGCGGATCTCGCCAAAACCGGCAAAGAATTCATCAAGCAGGGGGATGTTTTCGTCAGCGACTATGAGCATGTAGGCCTCCGCAAATCAGGCCGGCATTCTAACCCGCCGGCAGCGCTTGGCTACGCTGAGTAGGGCAATGCACCCGCCGCACTTAAACACTGCTCAACAAGGTTTCCTGACCAAGCCGTCAAAGCGTAGACTGCGCGGTTTCCCGACACCCTGCCGGATACATTTCCATGCTCGCCCAAACCCGCCCACAACGCGTCGGCACCGAAGCGTACAGCCTGCTGAAGCTGGCCACGCCGATCATCATTGCCCAGCTGGCCAACACCGCCATGGGCTTCGTCGATACTGTGATGGCCGGCCGCGTCAGCCCGCAGGATCTGGCAGCGGTGGCGCTGGGCAACTCGATCTGGGTGCCGGTATTTCTGTTGATGACCGGCATCCTGCTGGCCACCACACCCAAGGTCGCCCAGCGTTATGGCGCAGGCACCCACACCGAGATCGGCCCACTGGTACGCCAGGCCCTGTGGCTGGCTCTGGGGGTGGGGCTGGCCGCTGCCGTGTTGCTGTGGAATGCCGAAATCATCCTGACCCTGATGAATGTCGACCCCGACCTGATCGAGCCGTCCATGGGCTACCTGCGCGCCGTGGCCTGCGGTTTTCCGGCGGTGGCGCTGTACCACGTGCTGCGCTGCTTCAGCGACGGCCTCGGTCACACCCGGCCGAGCATGGTCATTGGCCTGTGCGGCCTGGCGCTGAATATCCCGCTCAATTACATCTTTATCTACGGCAAGCTCGGCCTGCCGGCCATGGGCGGCGTCGGCTGCGGCTGGGCCACCGCGCTGGTGATGGGCTTTATGTTCCTGAGCATGCTCTGGTGGGTGAAGTGGGCCCCGTTCTACCAGCCGAGTAAAATCTTCAGCCACTTCGAGTGGCCACAATGGCCGGTGCTCAAGCGCCTGTTGTCGGTCGGCCTGCCGATCGGCATTTCGGTATTCGCCGAATCGAGCATCTTCGCCGTGATCGCCCTGCTGATCGGCGGCCTGGGAGCCACCGTGGTGGCCGGCCACCAGATCGCCCTCAACTTCAGCTCCATGGTGTTTATGATCCCCTACTCCCTGGGCATGGCCGCTACCGTGCGCGTCGGCCAGGCCCTGGGCCGCGGCGAGCCCCGCGAGGCGCGTTTTGCCGCCGGTGTGAGCATGGGCGCGGCTCTGGCCTACGCCTGCCTGTCGGCCAGCCTGATGTTGCTGCTTCGTGAACAGATCGCGCAGATCTACACCCCTGATCCTGCGGTTATCGCGGTGGCCACCACCCTGCTGGTCTACTCGGCGCTGTTCCAGTTTTCCGATGCCATCCAGGTCACCGCCGCTGGTGCGCTGCGCGGCTACCAGGACACCCGCGTGACCATGATCCTGACCCTGTTCGCCTACTGGGGCATCGGCTTGCCGGTGGGTTACGCCCTGGGTCTGTCCGATTGGCTCGGCGCGCCCAGCGGCCCCAGTGGCCTCTGGCAAGGCCTGGTGGTGGGCCTGACCTGCGCCGGCGGCATGCTTGCGGTGCGCCTGGCCGGTAGCGCGCGCAAACGCATCCGAGCCGCTAAGATGGCCTGATGATCGCCCGCCTGCTGCTCCTCGCCGCCCTCGCCAGCCTCTGCGCCTGCAGCCCAGGGGACTCGGGGCTGGCGCTGCAAGATGACTACCTGCAGCGCCTGAGCAACGCCCTCGACGAACCCCGCCCCGAAAGCTTCGACAGCGCCGAGCTGCCGCGCTACCGGATGCCGCCCCGGCGCGAGCGACTTATCGCGATTGCCGAGGTGCGCATCAGCCTGCTCGACCTGCTGATCGATGTGCATCGCTGCCCCGCCCTGCAACAACAGATCAGCCAGCGCAACAGCAGCCTGGGCAAACAGCTCACGCCCAGCAGCCGCCTGGCCTATGAAGGCGATCTGCTGCGCGGCCTAGACGCCTGCGCCGCGCATATGCGCGGCAGTGATGACCCGGCGCTGAGCCAGACCCTCGAAACCCTGGCCGCCGCCAAGCGCCAGCAACTGCCGGCGGTGTACTGGAATGCCCTCAATGGCAGCGCCGAAGTCGAGCGTTACCTGCGCTTTGCCGAAACCGCGCTGCCGGCCGCCGCCGGCGAAGACAACGCCGCCCTGGAGGCTCTGGCGCAGCTGGTCGAAATCGGCAGCGCCCTGCCCGAGCGCCTGCCGCCAGCGGCGGCGCAGCTCGACGCGCTGTTCTTTGCTCTGCATGCCAGCGACCAAGGCGGCCAGTTGATCACCAGCCTGGCCAGCCTGACTCACAGCCTCGAACAAGGCAGCCAACTGCTGGAAAGCCGGCAACAGCGACGGCCGCTGTGCCCCACCGGGCAGGCCACGGCCCGCGCCCGCATCGTGCAGAACATCTTCGTCAAGTATTACGCCGGCAGCCTGCAGCCCTATCTGGCCCAGGTCCATCGCCGCGGGCAGAGCTGGAGCGCCAGCCTGCGCCGGCTCGCCAGCACGGCGCAGATCCCCGCGGCGACCCGCGACTATCTGCTGCAACTCAGCGCCGAGGACGCCTCGCTCTGGGCCGACTTCGAACGCGCCACCGCGCGCCATGTGCTCAGCTGGCAAGAGCTGCTGAACAGCTGCGGCCTGGCCCCCGGTCAGTCGGGATGGAAGGGCAACTCGGCCAACGCCGACCAGTAACGCTCGGACAAAAGCTCGCGGCCAGCCAGCAGGTGAGCCAGGTAATCGGCGCTGGGCAGCAGGCCCTCGGCGCGAAAGACCGGATTGGCGATATACACCCAGGCCGGCTGCACGCCGTGGTTGGTCAGAACCGGCATGCACTCGCGACTGTAATAGATCGGCGTGCCTTCGAAATGATCCAGCTTGGCGATCTCGTCAGCGTCCTGCAGGCGATAGAGCACGCCCTCCACCACAGCGTCGCGCTGATGGCGAATATTGGCGTAGGCGCGCCCCGGCGCACGGTCCATGGCGCGCTTGTTGAAACACAGACCGTAGCCGGGCAAACGCCCGGGCAGCGCCTCGACCACGCTCAGACCGCGAGCCTGCATGCGCGCCGGGTTCATATTCGAGCCGTAGGCGAAGTACCAATTCATTAGGCTATGTACCAATTACCTGTGACATGGGGTGCCTGGGGAGGAATGACACTGTCGCCGCATTAGGTAGGGTGCGCCGTGCGCACCAGGAATCCGCAGCCAGCCCCGATGCGCACGACCTAGACAGCCCCGCGTCCCCGACGCAGTCAGGCCCCTTCACACTTTTGCGCCGACACCTCAGCGCAACACAGTACTTAGGCGTGATCATTTATTAATCGAGTTTCTTGCGAATCAAGTAGAGATAGGTCGCGCCCTCTTCAGCCTGCTCCACCAGCTCATGGCCAAGAAACACGCAGAACTTGGGAATATCGCGGCGGGTCGAGGGGTCGGTGGCGATCACCTTGAGCAGGCCACCGGCCGGCAGGTCGCGCACCTTGTTGTGCAGCATCATCACCGGCTCGGGGCAGTTCAGCCCGGTGGCATCGAGGGTGTCATCGGGTATGGCAGTGTTTTGCAAAGACATCGGCAGGCTCCAGTTGCAGGCCGCTATTCTGGCGCAAAGCTGACCCAAAGGTCATCCCGCAAAGCGACACAACCTTGGATGGGCAGCCGCAAGCGGCCACTTAGGGCAGGCTGCGCAGCGCCAACTATTCCAATAAGAGCCCTTTATGCGCCTAGCCCTGCTCCTCGCCGCCCTGCTGCTCGGCGGCTGCGCCGCCCGTGACCAACTGCCCGACTTCAGCGCCAGCACCGGGCAGGACCTGCCCGCCCGCCACTTTGACGCGGTGATCCATGGCCGCGATGGCACCCGCCTGTCGGCTACGGTGTTCCAGCCGGCGCTCAAGGCCGGCGAACAGGCCCCGGTGATCGTCCACACCCACGGTTGGGGCGGCTGGCGGGTAACCCGGCCGAACGGCTTCTACGGTACCCAGATGATGTCCGGCCGCGCCGCCCTCAAGGCCTGGCAGGCCGGCTATTGGGTGATCAGCTATGACCAGCGCGGCTGGGGCGGTAGCGAAGGCAATATCGAAATGATGAACCCCGAGTTCGAGGTGCAGGACGCCCTGGCGGTGATCGACTGGGCCGCCGCCCACCTGCCGCGCCTGAGCATGGACGGGCCGAACGACCCCAGGGTCGGCATGCTCGGCGAAAGCTATGGCGGCGCGGTGCAGTTGCTGGCCTCGGCCGAGGACCCGCGCATCGACGCCATCGTGCCAATTGCCACCTGGTACGACCTGGGCGAGGCTCTGGCCCCGGACAGCCACCTGAAAGTCGGCTGGACCAGCGTGCTGCTCAGCCTGGGCCTGGCGACCGGTTATGACCTGGGCAAGTTTATCCAGGCCCCCTACCTGAAAAGTGTCGATGGCCGCATGCGCGAACCGGTGCGCGCCGAGCTCAAGGCCCACAGCCTGGCCAGCTACTGCGAGCGCGGCCAACGCCCGCAGGCCGATGCCCTGCTGATTCAGGGCATGCGCGACACCCTGTTCCCGCTCAATCAGGGCCTGGCGATCCGCGACTGCCTGCAGCAGGGTCCGCAGGATGTGCGCCTGCTGGGCATGCAGGGTGGGCATATCCTGCCTCCGCCCGTGCAGCGCTGGAGCGGCCTGCCGCCGTTCAACAACGAAGCGGTGCTGCACTGCGATGGCCGGGCGATCAACCTCTACCAGGCCATAGTCGCCTGGTACGAAGACAAACTGCGCGGCCGCAGCGGGGTTGCGGCGAGCATTCCCGAGCTTTGCGTCAGCCTCGACCTGGACCAGGGCCTGGCCCTGCAGCAACTGCCTGGCAACCAGCGCATCGAACTGCCCGCCACCGCGATTCGCCCACTCAGCAGCGGCCTGCTGCAACCGGCACGGTTTATCCCCTTGCAGCAGGTGCAGCAGCCCAGCGCCCTGATTGGCGTGCCGCGCCTGCACCTGGAAAACGCCGAACGGCTGCCAACCCTGTTTGCCGCCCTGGTGGTCCAGCGCGCCAATGGCAAGAGTGAAGTACTGAGCGAGCAGGTCACCCCGCTCAAGGGCCGAGCCAGCACCGAACTGGCCGCCGTCAGTACCCAGCTGCAAGCGGGCGATACCCTGGGCTTGCGCATCAGCGGCTTTAGCGGCCAGTACCTGTTCAACGGCTCCTGGCAGCTCTCCAGCAGCAGCCTGCAAGGCGCACTGGAACTGCCGCGCCTGCTGCCCCACGCGCAACAGCTGGTTGAGAAGTAGGCAACAGGGAGCGCTCGGTGGCGCAGCCTGGGTGCCGCATCGCTCCCGGATTGCGCCGAGGCTTATCCGGCTACGGGAGCTGTGACGCCTTGTTCACCCACCATTGATGCTGGTGAATGGGTAAAGCGTCATCCACCCTACGGCTCAGCAGGCGCGGCTGGGCGGCACTCCGCCTTGGCCGCGAAGGGAGCTGATCGCGGACAAGTCCGCTCCTACAGACCCTGTGCGCAAGCTGCCAGACGGGATAACCCGATGGCTGCCTGAGCCACGCCCCGGGCTACTTGCCTAACCGGCGCAGATGGCAGGTCACTTCCTCACGGTCGTGGTAGAGCTGCTTGCAGGCGATCGAGACCTTGATCTTGCGTTCGGCAAAGCCGTCTTCCAGGCGTTGCAGCAGGCGACGCACTTCGGCGTAGCGCTGTTTCATCGGCAGCTTGAGGTTGACCACCGCTTCACGGCAGTGGCCCTCGCCTATCCAGGTTTCGAGCAGGGCGGCGCTGCGTGCGGGTTTTTCGACGATATCGCAGACCATCCAGTCCACCGGCTGCTTGGGCTTCCAGGTAAAGCCATCGACCATCAGGTGGGTCACCAGGCCGGTGTCCATCAGGCTTTCGGCCATGGGGCCGTTGTCGATGGCGGTCACCAGCATGCCGCGTTTGACCAGCTGGTAAGTCCAGCCGCCCGGCGCGGCACCGAGGTCGACCCCGGTCATCTCGTCAGACAGGCGCTCGTCCCACTGCTCGCGGGGAATAAAGGTGTGCCAGGCCTCCTCCAGCTTGAGGGTCGAGCGGCTCGGCGCTTCCCGGGGGAACTTCAGGCGCGGAATGCCCATGGGCCAGATCGCCGAGTTATGCGGCTCGGCCATGCCGACGAAGACCTCGCGGCCGCTCTTGAAGGTCAGCAGCAGGCGCGGCTTCTGCGCATCCTCCACCAGCTTGCCGGCCTTGCTCAGGGCGTTGCGCAGCGGTGCTTCGAATTTCTTGCAGAAGTTCGACAGCTCCTTGCCGTCGTTGGTGTCCAGCACTTCCAGCCACAGGCTGCCGAATACCGGCGAGCCGGCCAGATGAGCCAGCAGCACGCTGATGCGGTCCAGTTCCGGCAGGTCGATAAACACTCCGCGGGCCCACTGCCTTGGAAAAATCAGCTGATTGAAGCGCACACCGCGCATCAGGCGCTCGGCACCATCGGCCTCGGTGCAGATAAATTCGGCGCAGGCGGTGCTCGGCTTGGCCTTGGCATAGCCGGCCACGTCCAGGCGGGCGGCGTGTTCGGCGATTTCCGCACACACCTCGTTCTCGAAACCGGGGCGGCAGTGCAGTAGCAAGGTGGTGATCGGCGGGGTGGTCATCGGGGTTCTCCTCAAGGCGCGCATCATAACGGACTCGGGAACCCGAAGCGCTTGCAACCTGTCCAGTGACAAGACCCGATGCTTTCGCCCGCCGCTCGCGCCTATTGCGACGCCCCTTGTCGAGCAGGGCGTTTTTAGCGCTTTATCGGCAAGCCAGGCCGTTCTGCTACGGCCTGCTAGGGTGAAGGTTCTGCAGCAATTAAATCCGGCTTGCAGCGTGGCAAGCCTCAGGAGATGCGCAATGCCTTCCTTAGATAGCCTGAACAGCCGCCGTAGCCTCGACGTGGACGGCCAGACCTACCACTACTTCAGCCTGCCGGAAGCGGCCAAACGCCTCGGCAATATCGACAAACTGCCCATGTCGCTGAAAGTACTGCTGGAGAACCTGCTGCGCTGGGAGGACGGCAAGACCGTCACCGGCACCGACCTGCAGGCCATGGCCGACTGGCTGCACAGCCGCAGCTCGGAACGGGAAATCCAGTACCGCCCGGCCCGGGTATTGATGCAGGATTTTACCGGCGTACCGGCGGTGGTCGACCTGGCCGCCATGCGCGATGCCATGGCCAAGGCCGGCGGCGACCCACAGAAGATCAACCCGCTGTCGCCGGTGGACCTGGTGATCGACCACTCGGTGATGGTGGATAAATTCGCCAGCGCCGCCGCTTTCGGCGAGAACGTCGCCATCGAGATGCAACGCAACGGCGAGCGCTACGCCTTTCTGCGCTGGGGCCAGCATGCCTTCGCCAACTTCAGCGTGGTGCCGCCGGGTACCGGCATCTGCCACCAGGTCAACCTGGAATACCTCGGCCGCACCGTGTGGACCAAGGAGGAAGACGGCCAGACCTTCGCCTTCCCCGACACCCTGGTCGGCACCGACTCGCACACTACCATGATCAACGGCCTTGGCATCCTCGGCTGGGGCGTCGGCGGCATCGAGGCGGAAGCGGCCATGCTCGGCCAGCCGGTGTCGATGCTGATTCCCGAGGTGATCGGCTTCAAGCTCAGCGGCAAATTGCAGGCCGGTATCACCGCCACCGACCTGGTGCTTACCGTCACCCAGATGCTGCGCAGCAAGGGCGTGGTCGGCAAGTTCGTCGAGTTCCATGGCGACGGCCTCGCCGACCTGCCCCTGGCCGACCGCGCCACCATCGCCAATATGGCTCCGGAATACGGCGCGACCTGCGGCTTCTTTCCGGTGGACGACATCACCCTGGGTTACCTGCGCCTGTCCGGCCGCCCGGAGCAGAGCGTCAAGCTGGTCGAGGCCTACTGCAAGGCCCAGGGCCTGTGGCGCGAACCGGGCGTTGAGCCTGCATTCAGCGACAGCCTGGAGCTGGACATGGGCAGCGTCGAGGCCTGCCTGGCCGGACCCAAGCGCCCACAGGACCGGGTCGCCCTGCCCCAGGTCAAACAGGCCTTCGACGACTTTCTCGGCCTGCAACTCAAGCCTGCCGCCAAAGACGACGCGCGCCTACTCAACGAAGGCGGTGGCGGCACCGCCATCGGCAGCGACGAACCCCATAACGAGTTCGAGTATGAACATGAGGGCGAAACTCATCGGCTGAGCAACGGCGCAGTGGTGATCGCCGCCATCACCTCCTGCACCAACACCTCCAACCCCAGCGTGATGATGGCCGCCGGCCTGCTGGCGAAAAAGGCCATCGAAAAAGGCCTGCAGCGCAGACCCTGGGTCAAGAGCTCCCTGGCCCCCGGTTCCAAGGTGGTGACCGAGTATTTCAACGCCGCCGGCCTGACCCGCTACCTCGACGAACTGGGCTTCAACCTGGTCGGCTACGGCTGCACCACCTGCATCGGCAACTCCGGCCCGCTGCTCGAACCCATCGAAAAGGCCATCCAACTGCACGATCTGTGCGTGGCGTCGGTGCTGTCCGGCAACCGCAACTTCGAGGGCCGCGTGCACCCGCTGGTAAAAACCAACTGGCTGGCCTCGCCGCCCCTGGTGGTGGCCTATGCCCTGGCCGGCAGCGTGCGCCTGGATATCAGCCGGGAAGCCCTGGGCCTGGGCAAGGACGGTCAGCCGGTGTACCTGCGCGATATCTGGCCAAGTCAGGAAGAAATCGCCGCGGCGATTGAGAAGGTCGACACCGCGATGTTCCACAAGGAATACGCCGAGGTGTTCGCCGGCGACGCCCAGTGGCAGGCCATCGAAGTGCCGCAAGCCGCCACCTACGCCTGGCAGGCCGACTCCACCTATATCCAGCATCCGCCGTTCTTCGAAGGCATCGCCGATGCGCCGCCGCATATCGGTGATATCCACAACGCGCGCATCCTCGCCCTGCTTGGCGACTCGGTGACCACCGACCACATCTCCCCGGCCGGCAATATCAAGGCCGACAGCCCGGCCGGGCGCTACCTGCGCGAACAGGGCGTGGAGCCGCTCGACTTCAACTCCTACGGCTCGCGCCGCGGCAACCATGAAGTGATGATGCGCGGCACCTTCGCCAATATCCGCATCAAGAACGAAATGCTCGGCGGTGAGGAAGGCGGCAACACCCTGCACCTGCCCAGCGGCGAGAAGCTGTCGATTTATGACGCCGCCATGCGTTACCAGGCGGCCGGCACCCCGCTGCTGGTGATCGCCGGCAAGGAATACGGCACCGGTTCCAGCCGCGACTGGGCGGCCAAGGGCACCAACCTGCTAGGGGTCAAGGCGGTAATCGCCGAGAGCTTCGAGCGCATCCACCGCTCCAACCTGGTCGGCATGGGCGTGTTGCCGTTGCAGTTCAAGGCCGGGCAGGATCGCAAGGCGCTCAAGCTGACCGGCCACGAAACTCTTAACCTCTACGGCCTGGACGGCGTCGAGCTGCATCCCCATATGAAGCTGATGCTGGAAATAAACCGTGACGACGGCAGCCGCGAAAGCTTCGAAGTGCTGTGCCGCATCGACACCCTCAACGAGGTCGAGTACTTCAAGGCCGGCGGCATCCTCCACTATGTGCTGCGCCAGCTGATCGCCACCGCCTGAACCAGGCCGGGCAGTCAGCAGGCGTCTGCCCGGCGCGTTGCGGCCGATACCAGCTAGAATGCAGCGAACAGTAAAATGATTAAATTTAAGGCTTACGCGGCCGATCAAGTGGTATCGACCTAAGGGACACGTCACCCCATGCGCAATAATCAACCGGTTACCCAACGGGAACGTACCTTCCCGACCCAGCAACGTCTGATCTCCACCACAGACGTCAAAGGCCAGATCACCTACTGCAACGATGCCTTTATCGACATCAGCGGCTTCACCCGTGAAGAGCTGCTGCGTGCGCCGCACAACCTGGTGCGCCACCCCGATGTACCGCCTGCGGTGTTCCAGCATATGTGGGACACCCTGAAAAGCGGGCGGCCGTGGATGGGCATCGTCAAGAACCGCAGCAAGAATGGCGACCATTACTGGGTTAACGCCTACGTCACCCCAATACTGGAAAACAACCAGGTGGTGGGCTACGAGTCCGTGCGGATCAAACCCACAGCCGAACAGGTGCGCCGCGCCGAAGTCCTCTACCAGCGCATCAACACCGGTAAATCGGCCATCCCCAAACGCGACACCTGGTTGCCGGTACTGAAAGACTGGCTGCCCTTTGTCCTGATCAGCCAGATCGGCTTTCTGATCGGCATGTGGCTGGGCCATAGCTGGGGCTTTCTACTCGCCGCCGGCCTGTCCATCCCCCTTGGCCTGATCGGCCTGACCTGGCAGAACCGCGGTATCAAGCGCCTGCTGCAACTGGCCGCACAGTCCACCTCCGACCCGCTGATCGCGCAGATGTACACCGACAGCAGCGGCGTCCAGGCCCGCCTGGAAATGGCCATGCTCAGCCAGGACGCCCGCCTGCGCACCTGCCTGACCCGCCTGCAGGACACCGCCGAACACCTCACCAACCAGGCCAAGCAGGCCGACGCCCTGGCCCACAACAGCTCCGCCGGGTTGGAACGCCAGCGCCAGGAAACCGATCAGGTGGCCACCGCCATCAACGAAATGGCTGCCACCACCCTGGAAGTGGCCAGCAACGTGGCACGCACCGCCATCGCCACCCAGGACGCCAACCGCCTGACCAGCGCCGGCCGCACCATCGCCTCGGAAACCCGCGAAGCCATCCAGCGCCTCTCCGTCTCCGTGGGTGAAACCGGTGAAACCGTCACCCGCCTGGCCCAGGACAGCAACGAAATCGGCGGCGTGGTCGACGTGATCAAAGGCATCGCCGACCAGACCAACCTGCTCGCCCTCAACGCCGCCATCGAGGCGGCGCGTGCCGGCGAAATGGGCCGTGGCTTTGCCGTGGTGGCCGACGAAGTCCGCTCCCTGGCGCAACGCACCGCCGAATCAACCGGGCAGATCCACCAACTGATCGCCAAACTGCAACGCACCGCCGAAGAAGCGGTCATGACCATGGAAATCGGCCGCAAACAGGCCGACGAAGGGGTCGAGCGCGTACAGAAAGCCGACGACGCCCTCGCCGGCATCAGCGAAGCGGTGGCCAATATCACCGACATGGCCAACCAGATCGCCGCCGCCGCCGAGGAACAAAGCGCCGTGGCCGACGAAGTCAACCGCAGCATCACCACCATCGCCCAACTGGCCGACCAGACCGCCGGCGAAGCCCACAGCACCGCCCTGCTCAGCGAAGCCCTCACCGCCACCGCTCAGGGTCAGTATTCCCTGGTGGAACGCTTTAACCGCTAGCCCCAAGTGCGCCGGCCTGCCGGCGCACTCTCTCCCCTCCTTCCAACCGCCTCGCCCACCAGACGACGGCCATTTACCAGCATTCAAGATGGACAGCCCCATCCGCGATGGAATAGCTTCTGGCAAAGCTGCCGGGCAGAACAACTCCGCCCGCAAACGGCTTGCCATCCCCTGTCACGTTGCCCTTAAGCCCTGCCGCCTTTGCGCCGGCCGACCTTAAGCAAAACAAGGGCATAGTCGATGACAAGGAAGTTTATGCGACACGTATCGTGATAGATCGCGATATAGGTGCCGCCTAATTAATTGTTATGTGCACAAGGAAATTCGGTAAAGACTATGAACGTATTAGAAAGAATAGAATTCCTAGATAAAATTGGAACAGAATTACAATCCAGAATGACCTTTGCCGATATTGACACTTATTTTCGTGGGCACGGCGTCCCAACACAAGAAGAATACCCCCACAACAGCAAAAGATCCTACTCGAAAGATATGCTGTCCAAAGTGGACGACGAGTTACTCTTTAAGATTGCCGCAGAACTCAACATTGCAGACGCACCAAACAGCACAACAACCCCAAAAGAAGTTAGCTTCTGGAAGCCTGGGCACTTCCGTCTTTTCCTCAGTCACTTGGCATCATTTAAAGTTCAAACATCGCATCTTCAAACAGCTCTCAGAAAATATGCCATTTCAAGTTTTGTGGCACACGAAGATATAGAGCCAACAAGAGAATGGCAGGATGAGATAGAAGCAGCCCTACAAACAATGGATGCTCTTGCAGCTATTCTTATGCCAGGCTTTCTGGAAAGCAAATGGTGCGATCAAGAAGTGGGTTTCGCAGCTGGTAGAAACTCATTAATTATTCCAATTCGTAAAGGCTTAGACCCATACGGATTTATAGGAAAAATCCAAGGAATACAGGCTCAAAGCAAAACCATAGGAGAAGTAGCAGAGGCTATATTCACCACTCTTGTCAAGTCACCCAAAACCAAAAACAAAATCCTTCATGCTTTATCTGGCGCAATTTCAAACGCCACCACTAGCGAGGAAGGAATTGAGAAAGTTAGCATCCTAAAGTCTCTTAACAACATTCCAACTGAAATATTGGAAAATCTCAAACAGCAAATACTCGACAACAGCCTCCTTATGGAATCGAAAGACTTCCTAGAAAATCTGAATATAATGCTCAGCAAGTTCAATGTTAAGAAAATGCAAACCAAGAACAAAGAGCAAGAAGCCGAGTGGGAAGACCTTCCATTCTAAATATTCGCATGACAATTGGTTCAAACCGTTCGCCTCGCTCACTGGGACGCACTAAAACCCACCCCTTAACCAAACGTTAGGCGCTGGACGTTCGCTTCGGAGATTCGCATGAGCAAGAAGATCATTTCTGTTTGCGAGGCACCGACTCCGGTCGGCCCTTACTCTCAAGGCGTAATTGTGGACGGTTGGATTTGTACGTCTGGACAGGTTGGTCTGGACCCAGCGTCAGGAATGTTGGTAGGGAAGGATGTCGCGGCTCAAGCTGATCAAGCATTACGCAACATTGAAGCCATTTTACGGTCAGGCGGATCCAGCCTTGATCAAGTCTTTCGCGTTACTGTATTCCTGACAGACATGGATGATTTCTCCACCGTTAACGCAGTCTATTCAAGATACTTTCCATCGAACTTCCCCGCTCGTTCGTGCGTGGAGGTGTCGCGCCTACCTCTTGGGGCGCTGATAGAGATTGATGCAATGGCCAAGATACCTAGTGGGCGTCCCGTTTCCGGATAGAGTCACACCTAACAACGTATATGGACTCTCCCCACAAGTAGTGAGTAAAGCTTTGCTTTTGCATCTGTCGCAAGCGCGGTTGCATTCGTATATCCAGCCTGTTTTGGGCGTTATCGCCCTGGCCATTCTGTAGGTCGCGCAGCGGGGGCCAAACGCTCACGCAGCCTATGGACCACCAACTCGAAGCGCTCGCTACCCGGCAGTAACTTTCGCATCGACCGACACATCTGACAGCGGGCCTGCATCTGTTGTTGGGCTACATGGGCCGAGTAGCCACCGCAGGCATCTCGCTTGCGGCGCACCTCTCGACTGATTAGGCAGACGGGCAATCCTGTACGGGCTTGATGCCTTGGGCATGGCCGAATGTTGGCGCGTTGTTCACGCTGAGCCCGGTGGGCCATACCGAAACGACCCAAATATGCGCTCAGCTTTTGCCGCCGCTCTGCTTTCCCCGCCAAAGATCGAACGGTGCTGTTCTTGACCGCCATCTGCGACTGTCGCATTCAGGCATGCAGAGGTTGTTTCTGTTGCTGGGGAAGTTTGCCAGGCGACATATAGTCGGCTCGCCGCCGGGTTGATATTGATGGGTACCCGGCTTACCGCCAAGGCTATGGGCCAGACCACGCGCAGTGGCAGCTGAAGTCTGGCCGTGGGGGCTCTGCATGCTGACCCGCGGCGGCGAACTTCAACCTCCAATAGGGTGCCGGCCATGCGTTTGAACGCTGCGGTTGTCGTGTTGTTAACGGGGCTCGTCGCTGCGACCTACGGCTTCGGCATTTATCTCTTCGCACAACTCGTCCCCGATATGCAGGCGTCCCTGGGCTTCAGTTTTGCCTATGTCGGCACCATCACTGCGGCGGGGCAACTGGGCTTTCTGCTATGCGCGCTCCTGGCAGCCTGGCTGACGCCAAGGGTGGGCGGTGACTGGCTGATCCTGGGGTCGGGCGTGGTGTGCGCCATGGCGCTGCTGCTTATTTCACAGTCGAACAATAGCCTTGTGATAGGGGCAATGCTGGTCGTGCTGGCCGGCACTGCGGCAACAGTCTTTGTGCCTATGGTCGATGTTATTGCCAGGGTCGTTGCATACCGCTACCGCGGGATGGCGATGGGGCTCGTATCGAGCGGGACAAGCTACGGGGTGTTTATCAACAGCCTGCTGGTACCCATCTATGCCCCCCAGGGCGAGTGGCGAACCGTGTGGTGGCTGGTGGGGCTGATCGCCCTGGGTCTATGCGTCCTGGTCTGGTGGGTGTTCAGGCGCGGTGGTTTGCTCGGCAGGGTACCCTCTCCAGTCGCCCGGCCAGCATTAGCCGAGGGTGCCACGCCGCAGGTGCGCCTAACGGGCACCAGGGCTGAACTGATGCAGCCCTGGGTGTTGATGGTCTGGTCCATGAACTTCTTGATCGGATTCTCGACCTTCCCGTTTCAAAACTATCTCTCATCCTACCTGCGTATCGAGCTGGGTTTTGGGGTGGCTTACACCGCTCAAATATGGGCCACCATCGGGTTGGTGGGCATGTTCGCAGGGCTGGCCGTCGGCTGGCTGTCGGACCGCATAGGGCTGCGTATCGCGATGCTGCTGGTGTATGTCAGCGTGGCTGTTGCTGCTCTTATCCTTCTGGTGCAGCCATCGGGATATTGGCCATCGATAGCCGCCGTGCTGTTTTCTATCGCCTTCTATCCCATCTTCGGACTGATACCTGCCTATGTGTCCAAGCAGGCCTCTTCAGTCGCCACGGCTGTGGCTATCTTTGGCATTGCCAACGTGATGCAGGGTAGCGGGGGAATGCTCGGCAATTACAGTGCAGGGCTCTGGGCCAGCCATAGCGGAAGCTTTGCCGGCATTTATGGTGCCATTGTCATGGTGGCTATGGTCCTGATTGCACTGACCCTCAAACTGCCCAGGGAAGCCCCGGAAAAGCTCCAGCAGCTCTGCTGAATCACCTCCCCTTTAACCTGAAATTGCGGCCTTCGGATGGCTACCTCCTGGTGTCAGCGCCAGGCTGACCCAGCCCCGTAGCCTTGAATCAGTAACGAGCTATTCTTGGGAGCCCGGCTTGGCTGGACTATTTCAGCGCCGCCCAGGATAAAGCGAGCCCGCTTGGTTGACGGCAGAAGGCTGCAGCTAGCCAAACAATTGGCCGCCAAGCACTTGTCGTCGATAGATTCACGGAGTGCAGTGTTAGCCGTGCAGGCATCGCTGGGCAGACCCACCACGCTGAAGCCCGTCGACCACGCCAGGCCTAGATAAAGGATCTACACCATGAGCTTTACCACCCACCGAACCATCCTGTTCGGGGACTGCGACCCGGCGGGTATTGTCTATACGCCGCGTATTTCCTATTTCGTGATCGAGGCGGTGCACGATTTTCTGACCCATGTGCTCGGGGCTTCAGGCATTCGCGAAATTTTCGCCATGGGGATACTTCCCCCGGCACGGGCACTGGCCATCGAGTTTCTGGCCCCCATGGCCTGGGATGAGGTGATCGAGATTGGCGTCAGCAGCACGGAGCTGGGCACTTCGTCCTTTGGTTTTCAGGTCGAGGGGCGCAATGCCGCGGCCGAGATAACCTTTCGCGCCACCCTGACCCAGGTGAGCATATCGCCGCAAAGCAAACGCCCAGTGCCGCTGCCCCAGGCACTGCGCGAGGCCTTGTCCGCAGTTTGAGTCGCCAACGGACTTAACCCTGGGCTCGCCAGCTTGACGGCAACGCAAGAAACTCGACAATGCTGTCCGGCAGGGTGTCAGTCGCTCTGGCGCGTCGCCAGTCACTGCTTCTGCTTATTACAAGGAGGTAACAACATGCACAAAACCGCAATTCTCTACCCGCTATTCGCCCTGGCGCTGTGGACCGCCCTGGTTCTGCTGCAGATTCCCATTGCCCGCTTCCGCGCTGCAGCCCGCCGCGAGGTGACAGCCAGCGACTTCAAATACGGCGAGTCGGCGACGGTGCCCGCCTATGTCTGCATCCCCAACCGCAACTATATGAACCTGCTTGAGGTGCCGGTGCTGTTCTATGTCGCCTGCCTGCTGCTGTATGTCACCGATGGCGCATCGACCACGCTGGTCGTGCTGGCTTGGGCCTATGTAGCCTTGCGCGTACTGCACAGCCTGATCCATCTGAGCTACAACCATGTGTATCACCGGCTCATGGCATTCGCCGCCAGCAATCTGGTGCTGATTGCACTCTGGCTGCTGGCGGCCGTACATGTATTTACCCAGGCACCCGCCTAGACTGCATCCGGACTTAGCCCCAACCTTTCAAGGATGAGCATGAAATATCCAACGCTCTCGCTACTGGCCGCACTGCTGTGCGCCGCCCCCCAGGTTGGTGCGCTCGAATCGGAAAAGGAGCGCATCAGGCAAAAGCAGGCCGAACTCGACCAGGCCTGCGAAAGCGCCCGGGAGGTGAAACTGCAGCCCCTGCGTGCCCAGGCCTTTGACGAATGCATGACGGCCAAGCGCAGCACCAATACGGCGCAGGACTGCAGGCGCAAGAGCGCGGATGTTAATGGCAACAGGCTGGGCGGCAGCCCCAGGTTCTATGATCTGCCGGCCTGCGAGGCGGCCTTCAAGCACCGCAAGAGCCATCCAAACCGCTGATACGCATGCCCGAACTACCATGCTCTGTGGGAGAGGGGCTTTAGCCGCGATGGTTACGCAAGGTCATGCCGACTGCGATGCCCTCGTCGCCGCTAAAGCGCCTGCCACAGGTTTGATCTGTGTGCGGCCTGCCCGAGGGTTGGTCAACGAGCCCGCGCCACCTATGCTGAAAAGGTAAACGGCAGCACGACCCGCAGGAGCCCGGCATGGCCCAACCCATCCCCTTTTTTCGCGAGGCCGGCAACGGCCCTGGCGTGGTCTGTCTGCATGCCAACGCCAGCACATCGAGCCAGTGGCGCAGCCTGATGGACTGCCTGGCCCCGAATTTTCGCGTCTTGGCCCCCGACTTGTATGGCAGCGGGCAGAGTCCGGGCTGGCCCTCCCGGGAGGTGATCAGCCTGCATGACGAGGCTGCCCTGATCGAGCCCGTGCTGGCCAGTGCCGGCGCACCGCTGACGCTGGTGGGGCATTCGTATGGGGCGGCCCTGGCCCTGATCGTGGCCCTGGCCAATCCGGGCCGCGTCGCCGCCCTGGTGCTCTATGAACCTACCCTGTTCGCCCTGCTGGATGCCGAACGCGCGCCGCCGAACGAGGCCGACGGCATTCGCGGCGCAGTGGCGGCCGCCAGCGCCGCCCTCGAGCAAAACCTGCCGGACAGCGCCGCACGGCACTTTATCGATTACTGGATGGAACCCGGCAGCTGGGCGATGACCGCCGAATCGCGTAAACCGGCCATCACCGCCGCCGTCGGCAATGTACGCCGCTGGGCCCATGCACTGTTGAACGAGCCGACCCCGCTGGCGGCGCTGCGCACCCTGGATATCCCGGTGCTGTTTATGCTGGGCAAGCTCTCCACCGTTTCGGCGCATGGAGTGGCGCGCCTGCTGCTGGGCGCGCTACCACGGGTCGAACGGCTGGAGTTCGACGAGCTGGGGCATATGGGGCCGGTCACCCACCCGGACCAGGTCAACCCGGCCATTGCGCACTTTCTTCAACGCCTGCACGGCGGCTGACGGGCCGCAGCCCGTGGCGCAGAGCCCTGCCTCCCCGGCAAAATGCCAGGCAGCGTCTACGCTTGCCTGGGTGGGGCCCGGTGCGTGGCCCCCCACACCTCTCAGAATAAACAAGGAGCACGGATATGGCGGGTTGGTTCGAGCTAGGTAAAAGCAGTGACGGACAGTTTCGCTTTGTACTCAAGGCCGCTAATGCAGAAACCATTCTGACCAGCGAGCTGTACAAGACCAAAGCTGCGGCAGAAAACGGCATCGCCTCGGTACAGACCAACTGTGCGCTGGACGAACGCTACGAGCGCAAGACGGCGGCTAACGGCAAGCCTTACTTCAACTTGAAAGCGGCCAACCACCAGGTTATCGGCAGCAGCCAGATGTATGCCTCCGAGGCATCGCGCGATAACGGCATCGGTAGCGTCAAGAACAACGGGGCCTCCACCACCATCAAAGACAACTGCTAAGACGGGCAAGGGAAGACGCGTAGGGTGCGCCGCGCGCACCAAGGCTTCGTGGTGTAGCGGATGCACACCGGGAGACCGTGGTTTGGCTGGTGCGCGCGGCGCACCCTACCGATTGCATGCCGCCTGGCCAGACGCGGCATGATCAACGGCCTGCTCCTCGCCCGCTCCCCGAACTGCAATCTTGCATTAGGTTAGTGGGACGGAGCCTGAGCATCGGTCTTGCCCCGCAGACAACGCACCTGGGTACAAGTAGATCCGATTTTGTAGGGTGCGCCGCGCGCACCAAGGCTCCGTGGTGTAGCGGATGCACACCGGGAGTCCGTGGTTTGGCTGGTGCGCGCGGCGCACCCTACCGATTGCATGCCGCTTGGCCAGACGTGGCATGATCAACGGCCTGCTCCTCGCCCTCTCCCCGAACTGCAATCTTGCAATAGGTTAGTGGGACGGAGCCTGAGCGTCGGTCTTGCCCCGCAGGCAACGCACCTGGGTACAAGTAGATCCGATTTTGTAGGGTGCGCCGCGCGCACCAAGGCTCCATGGTGTAGCGGATGCACACCGGGAGTCCGTGGTTTGGCCGGTGCGCGCGGCGCACCCTACCGATCGCATGCCGCCTGGCCGGACGCGGCATGATCAACGGCCTGCTCCTCGCCCGCACCCCGAACTGCAATCTTGCAATAGGTAATGGGGACGGAGCCTGAGCATCGGTCATGCCCCGCAGACAACGCACCTGGGTACAAGTAGATCCGATTTTGTAGGGTGCGCCGCGCGCACCAAGGCTCCGTGGTGTAGCGGATGCACAACGGGAGTCCATGGTTTGATTGGTGCGCGCGGCGCACCCTACCGATTGCATGCCGCCTGGCCAGACGCGGCAGGGTCGTTAACTGCCCCCTCGCTCTCGCTCGCCCCTGAACTGATCGGCGTAAACCGACAGGCCTTGCTGTTTTAGCGGCCGGTTAGAAAGGCGGCGATTTCGTCGGCGGCGCTCTGCAGGTGTTGCGCATGGCTGAAGCCTGAGCTTTTCAGGGGTTTCAGGTCATGGTCGGCCGCCATGAGCCAGTGCAGCCGGATGGCCGCGGACAGCGGGTAAGCCGCCACGGCCGCGCGGTTGCCCAGGGCATCGCGCTCCCCCTGGATAATCAGCGTTCTGCTGCGCAGTTCGGCCAGGTGGGCGATGCGCGGTTTTTCCGGTTTGCCCACGGCATAGAAGGGATAACCCAGGCACACCAGGGCATCGGCCCCCAGTTCATCAGCCAGCAGACTGGCCATGCGCCCGCCCATCGACTTGCCGCCAATGGCCAATGGCCCTGCGACCCGTTGGCGCACCTGGGTATAGACCTCACGCCATTGCTGCAACAGCTGCGCCTGCGGATTGGGCGGGCGTTTCTTGCCGTCCAGGCGACGTGCGGCCATATAGGCGAACTCGAAGCGCAGCACCGCAATGCCCCGGGCGGCAAGGCTTTTCGCCATTTCCTGCATGAACTCGCTGTCCATCGGCGCACCTGCGCCGTGGGCCAGAATCAGGGTGGCGCGGACCTCGCCGGCGGGCCTGTCCCATAGCCACGAATCGTCGCCTTGCGGCTGTGCGTATTGATCCCCGTCAATACCGGCACTTTGCCCTTTGCTCATGCTTGCCTCGCTTAAAGAATCTGTCGGACTGCGGCGTTGATCGTACAGGCACGCAGCCAATGATTTTCGATGATCGGTCTATAACCGTGGATGGAAGCCCAGACATGAACACTACAATCAGTTCCGCCTACAACTACAAGGTGGTGCGCCAGTTCGCCATCATGACGGTGGTGTGGGGCATAGTCGGGATGGCGGTCGGCGTACTGATCGCCTCGCAGCTAGCCTGGCCCGCGCTCAACTTCGACCTCCCTTGGACCAGCTTTGGGCGCCTGCGCCCGCTGCACACCAACGCGGTGATCTTCGCCTTCGGCGGTTGTGCATTGTTTGCCACCAGCTACTACGCAGTGCAACGCACCTCCCAGACCACCCTGTTCGCCCCCAAGCTGGCGGCCTTCACCTTCTGGGGTTGGCAGGCAGTGATTCTGCTGGCGGCCATCAGTCTGCCGCTCGGCTACACCAGCTCCAAGGAATACGCGGAACTGGAATGGCCGATCGATATCCTGATCACCGTGGTCTGGGTCAGCTACGCCATCGTGTTCTTCGGCACGATCATGAAGCGCAAGGTCAGCCATATCTATGTGGGTAACTGGTTCTTCGGTGGTTTTATCCTCACGGTAGCCATCCTTCATCTGGTCAACAACATGGCCATTCCGGTGAGCCTGACCAAGTCCTACTCGGCCTATGCCGGGGCGACCGACGCGATGATCCAGTGGTGGTACGGCCACAACGCCGTGGGCTTCTTCCTCACCGCTGGCTTCCTGGGGATGATGTATTACTTCGTGCCCAAGCAGGCCGAGCGTCCGGTGTACTCCTATCGCCTGTCGATCGTGCACTTCTGGGCGCTGATCGCCGTGTATATCTGGGCCGGCCCGCACCACCTGCACTACACCGCGTTGCCGGACTGGGCGCAGAGCCTGGGCATGGTGATGTCGCTGATCCTCCTGGCTCCAAGCTGGGGCGGCATGATCAACGGCATGATGACCCTCTCGGGGGCCTGGCATAAGCTGCGCACCGACCCGATCCTGCGCTTTCTGGTGGTATCGCTGGCGTTCTACGGCATGTCGACCTTCGAAGGTCCGATGATGGCGATCAAGACCGTCAACGCCCTGTCCCACTACACCGACTGGACCATCGGCCACGTCCACGCCGGTGCCCTCGGCTGGGTTGCCATGGTCTCCATCGGTTCGCTCTACCACCTGATTCCGCGGGTATTCGGCCGCGCCGAGATGCACAGCATCGGCCTGATCAACGTGCACTTCTGGCTGGCCACCATCGGCACCGTGCTCTATATCGCCTCGATGTGGGTCAACGGCATCGCCCAGGGCCTGATGTGGCGTGCAGTCAACGAAGACGGCACCCTCACCTACTCCTTCGTCGAAGCGCTCGAAGCCAGCCACCCCGGCTTTGTCGTACGCCTGCTGGGCGGCGCGATCTTCTTCAGCGGCATGCTGGTGATGGCCTGGAACGTCTGGCAGACCGTGCGTCATACCAAGGCGGCAGAGATGGAAGCCGCTGCGCAGTTTTCGGTTGAAGGAGCCCACTGATGAGACACGAATTACTCGAAAAGAATATCGGCTTGATGGCCCTGCTGATGGTGCTGGCCGTGAGTGTCGGCGGCCTGACGCAGATCGTCCCGCTGTTCTTCCAGGATGTGGTCAATGAGCCGGTGGCGGGCCTCAAGCCTTACACCGCACTGCAACTGGAGGGCCGCGACATCTATATCAAGGAAGGCTGCGTCGGCTGCCATTCGCAGATGATCCGCCCGTTCCGTGCCGAAACCGAACGCTACGGCCACTACTCGGTCGCCGGCGAAAGCGTCTACGACCACCCCTTCCTCTGGGGCTCCAAGCGTACCGGTCCGGACCTGGCCCGGGTTGGCGGCCGCTACTCGGACGAGTGGCACCGCGCGCACCTGTACAACCCGCGCAACGTGGTGCCCGAGTCGAAGATGCCGTCCTACCCCTGGCTGGTGGAAAACGCCCTGGATGGCAAGGACACCGCGGCCAAGATGAAGTCACTGCGCACCGTCGGCGTGCCCTACAGCGATGAGGACATCGCCACTGCCAGCGACGCAGTCAAAGGCAAAAGCGAGATGGATGCCATAGTCGCCTACCTGCAAGTGCTCGGCATTGCCGTGAAGAACAAGAGGTAGGGTCATGTCATTCGAATTTTTTGATATCGGCACCCTGCGCGGCATAGGTACGGCACTGGTTCTGCTGTCCTTTGTCTGCGTCACCCTGTGGGCCTACAGCGGCAAGCGCCGCCCGGCGTTCGATGAGGCCGCCTTACTGCCCTTTGCCGATGAACCCAAGCTGGCTGCACCGAGGAGCAAGACCCCATGAGCACTTTCTGGAGCTGGTACATCACAGCGCTGACCATCGGCACCCTGCTCGCCCTGTTCTGGCTGATTTTCGCCACCCGCAAAAGCGAAACCCACAAGACCGAAACCGAGCAGACCATGGGTCATGCCTTCGACGGCATTGAGGAGTACGACAACCCGCTGCCCAAGTGGTGGTTTATGTTGTTCCTTGGCACCCTGCTCTTCGCGATTGGCTACCTGGCGCTCTACCCGGGTCTAGGCAACTGGAAAGGCGTGCTACCGGGCTATGAAGACGGCTGGACCCAGGTCGGCCAGTGGCAGCGCGAAGTTGATCAGGCCGATGAGCTTTATGGACCTATCTTCGCCAAATATGCGGCTATGCCCCTGGAAGAAGTGGCCAAAGACCCACAAGCACTGAAAATGGGCGGTCGCATGTTCGCCACCTATTGCTCGGTTTGCCACGGCTCGGATGCCAAGGGCGCGGTGGGCTTCCCCAACCTGGCCGACAACCACTGGCGCTGGGGCGGCGAACCTGCCGCGATCAAGACCAGTATCCTCAATGGCCGCATGGGTTCCATGCCGGCCTGGGCCACAGTGATTGGCGAAGATGGCGTGCAACAGGTCGCCGCCTATGTACGCAAGGAGCTGGCCGGCCTGCCGCTGCCAGCCGACAAGAGCTTCGACCTGGAACAAGGCGCGGCCGTGTTTGCCGCCAACTGCCTGGCCTGCCACGGTGCCGAAGGTAAAGGCATGGCCTTGCTTGGCGCGCCAGACCTGACCAGCCCGGCGGGCTGGATCTACGGCAGCAGCCTGACCCAGTTGCAGCAGACCATCCGCCACGGCCGTAACGGCCAGATGCCGGCGCAGGAGCAATACCTGGGCAACGACAAGGTGCATCTGCTGGCCGCCTATGTACTGAGCCTGAGCCAGAACAAGGCGCAGTAACCGCTACCCTGCAGGTGCGGGCCAGCCCCGCACCTGCAGATACCCGGCACCAGTCACCCGCTCCTCGCGCAATACCCCTTCCCTTCGCCCGGCCCAGCCGGCGCGCTCGTGCGACCCAAGGTCGCACCCCGGCAAGCATCTGCGTGCACACTGCACGACATGGGCTAATCTAGTCGACAGTCGCCAACCGTCATAACTCCAAGGCGATTCCCATCTTCAGCGCGTGGCCATTTAGGCCTTTTTTTGCTTGCGGCATTGCACTGCATAACGCCATTTGCACCCTTGCCAACAGCCCTTAAGGCCCTATCGCGCCGGCTTGTGTCGTTGCAATGAGAAACTGCTTTCTCCATACTTGCCGCCGATTTTTGCCCCCCAGAAACTCCATTAACCGTGGAACCCATAATGAGCACAGCAATCAGTCCGACTGCTTATAACTACAAGGTGGTTCGCCAGTTCGCCGTGATGACGGTGATTTGGGGAGTCATTGGCATGAGCCTGGGTGTTTTCATCGCCGCACAACTCGTGTGGCCTGAACTTAACCTGGGTCTGGAATGGACGAGCTTCGGCCGTCTGCGCCCCCTGCACACCAACGCGGTGATCTTCGCTTTCGGCGGCTGCGCGCTGATGGCGACCTCGTTCTACGTGGTGCAACGCACCAGCCAGGCTCGCCTTATTTCCGATGGCCTGGCGGCATTCGTGTTCTGGGGTTGGCAAGCCGTAATCGTGCTGGCCGTGGTCACCCTGCCTATGGGTTTCACCGGCAGCAAGGAATACGCCGAACTCGAGTGGCCGATCGATGTGCTGATCACCATCGTCTGGGTCGCCTATGCGGTGGTGTTCTTCGGCACCATCACGAAGCGCCAGACCAAGCACATCTATGTCGGTAACTGGTTCTACGGTGCCTTTATCCTGGTTACCGCGATGCTGCACATCGTCAACAGCGCTGCCGTTCCGGTGAGCCTGTTCAAGTCCTACTCGGCATATGCCGGGGCGACTGACGCGATGATCCAGTGGTGGTACGGCCACAACGCCGTGGGCTTCTTCCTGACCACGGGCTTCCTGGGGATGATGTACTACTTCGTACCCAAGCAGGCCGAGCGCCCGATCTACTCCTATCGCCTGTCCATCGTGCACTTCTGGGCGCTGATCACCCTGTATATCTGGGCCGGTCCGCACCACCTGCACTACACCGCACTGCCGGATTGGGCCCAGTCCCTCGGTATGGCGATGTCGATCATCCTTCTGGCACCAAGCTGGGGCGGCATGATCAACGGCATGATGAGCCTCTCGGGTGCCTGGCATAAGCTGCGCACCGACCCGATCCTGCGCTTCCTGGTGGTATCCCTGGCGTTCTACGGCATGTCGACCTTTGAAGGCCCGATGATGGCGATCAAGACCGTCAACGCCCTGTCCCACTACACCGACTGGACCATCGGCCACGTACACGCCGGTGCCCTCGGCTGGGTTGCGATGATTTCCATCGGCGCGCTGTACCACCTGATTCCGAAGGTCTTCGGTCGTCCGCAGATGCACAGCGTGGGCCTGATCAACGCGCATTTCTGGCTGGCTACCATCGGTACCGTGCTCTATATCGCCTCGATGTGGGTCAACGGCATCACCCAGGGTCTGATGTGGCGTGCAGTCAACGAAGACGGCACCCTCACCTACTCCTTCGTCGAAGCCCTGGAAGCCAGCCACCCCGGTTTCGTGGTGCGCATGATCGGCGGCATGTTCTTCGTCACCGGCATGCTGTTGATGGCTTACAACACTTACCGCACCGTGCGTGCCGCCAAAGCTTCCGAATATGAAGCAGCTGCACAGATGCCTGCCGGAGTAGCGCACTGATGAAACACGAAATCATCGAGAAGAATATCGGCCTGATGGCGCTGCTGATGGTTCTGGCCGTCAGCATCGGCGGCCTGACCCAGATCGTTCCGCTGTTTTTCCAGGACGTCACCAATGAGCCGGTGGAAGGCCTCAAGCCTTACACCGCGCTGCAACTGGAAGGTCGCGACATCTATATCGCCAACGGCTGTGTCGGCTGCCATTCGCAGATGATCCGCCCGTTCCGTGCCGAAACCGAGCGTTACGGCCACTACTCGGTTGCTGGCGAAAGCGTCTGGGACCACCCCTTCCTGTGGGGCTCCAAGCGCACCGGTCCGGACCTGGCCCGCGTTGGCGGCCGCTACTCGGATGAGTGGCACCGCGCGCACCTGTACAACCCGCGCAACGTGGTACCCGAGTCGAAGATGCCGTCCTACCCCTGGCTGGTTGAGCACAAACTCGACGGCAAGGACACCGCCAAGAAGCTGGAAGTCATGCGTGGCTTTGGCATCCCCTACAGCGATGAAGACATCGCCGGGGCCAAGGACGCGGTGAAGGGCAAGACTGAAATGGACGCCCTGGTGGCGTACCTGCAAGTTCTCGGTACCTCCATCAAAAACAAACGGTAACGCACTATGGATATCGGGACTATTCGCGGCATAGGCACAGCCATCGTCTTCATCGCCTTTATTGGCGTGGTGCTCTGGGCCTACAGCAGCCGACGCAAAGATAGCTTCGACGAGGCTGCCAACCTGCCCTTCGCCGATGATCCCAAACCCCAAGAGCGTGACGCGCAATCTTCCAGGAGCAATGACCAATGACCACGTTCTGGAGTTGGTACGTAACAATTCTGTCCCTCGGCACCATCTTCGCCCTGACCTGGCTGATCTTCGGCACCCGCAAGGGCCAGCGCCAGGAAACCACCGAGGAAACCGTCGGCCACGAGTTTGACGGTATCGAGGAATACGACAACCCGCTGCCCAAGTGGTGGTTTATGTTGTTCCTCGCCACCATCATCTTCGCGCTCGGCTATCTGGCCCTCTACCCGGGCCTGGGTAACTTCAAGGGCTTTCTGCCGGGCTACGACTACCTCGACACCGAGGCCAAGACGCCTTTCGCCACCGACATTCAAGTCAGTGACGGCGTGCGTAATGCAGGCTGGACCGGCGCGCACCAGTGGGAAAAGGAAATGGCCAAGGCCGACGCCCAATATGGGCCGATCTTCGCCAAATATGCGGCAATGCCTATCGAACAGGTCGCTCAGGACGAGCAAGCGCTGAAAATGGGCGGTCGCCTGTTTGCCTCCAACTGCTCGGTCTGCCACGGTTCCGATGCCAAGGGTGCCTACGGCTTCCCCAATCTGACCGACAACGACTGGCTGTATGGCGGCGAGCCGGAAACCATCAAGACCACCCTGCTCAAGGGTCGCCAGGGCGCAATGCCGGCACAACTGGCGGCGATTGGCGAAGAAGGCATCCGTAACGTTGCCGGCTACGTGCGCTCGCTGTCGGGCTTGAAAAACCCCGAAGGTATCGAGGTTGACCTTGCCGCAGGTCAAAACATCTTCGCCACAACTTGTTCAGTCTGTCATGGTGCTGACGCCAAGGGCCAAAAGGCCATGGGCGCGCCGAACCTGACCGACAAGACCTGGCTTTACGGTTCCAGCTTCGCTCAGGTGCAACAAACTCTGCGCTATGGCCGCAACGGCAAGATGCCTGCTCAGGAAGACTTCCTCGGCAATGACAAGGTCCATCTGCTGGCGGCTTACGTGTACAGCCTGTCCCAGGAAAAGCTCGAGAAGTGATTCTCCGCATACCTGTCGGCTCCTGACGTCCCTAGGGACGCTTTCGAGTTCGCCAGGTGCCTGAGCCAGGCGCGACCCCCGGTCGCACCTGACCAGGCAATGTCAGGCGTACCATAGCGCAAGAGCCCGTATGACCCCGGTTGGCACGTATCGACCGGGGCAGCCAATCAACCGCCGTGGTACGAACTGATGAGCGCACAGATTCCAGTCAAAGATGTCACCCCCATCGCGGCCAAGGTCGAAACCGTCGATCTGTATGCCAACCGCGAAAAAATCTATACCCGCTCCTTCACCGGCATCTTCCGCAACCTGCGCATGCTCGGTGGCGCAGCCCTCTTCCTGCTGTACTTCGGCACCGTATGGTTGACCTGGAATGGCCGTCAGGCTGTCTGGTGGAACCTGCCGGAGCGCAAGTTCTATATCTTCGGTTCGACCTACTGGCCCCAGGACTTCGTCCTGCTCTCGGCGCTGCTGATCATCGCCGCCTTCGGCCTGTTCTTTATTACCGTATTCGCCGGCCGCGTGTGGTGCGGCTACACCTGCCCGCAGAGCGTATTCACCTGGGTGTTCATGTGGGCGGAAAAGGTCACCGAGGGTGATCGCAACCAGCGCATGAAGCTCGACAAAAGCCCGATGACAGCGCAGAAATTTCTGCGCAAGCTGGCCAAGCACGGCATCTGGGTCGGCGTGTCGCTGGTCACCGCGATCACTTTTGTCGGCTACTTCACACCGATTCGTGAGCTGATTCCCGAGCTGTTCACCCTGCAAGCGGGTGGCTGGGCATTGTTCTGGGTCGGTTTCTTTACCCTCGCCACCTATGGCAATGCCGGCTATCTGCGCGAACAGGTGTGCATCTATATGTGCCCCTACGCGCGCTTCCAGAGCGTGATGTTCGACCAGGACACCCTGATCGTTTCCTACGACCCGCGCCGTGGCGAACAGCGTGGCCCGCGCAAGCGTGACGCCGACTACAAGGCCGACGGTCTGGGCGACTGCATCGACTGCAAGATGTGCGTGCACGTCTGCCCCACCGGCATCGACATCCGCGACGGTCTGCAGATCGAGTGCATCGGCTGCGCCGCCTGTATCGACGCCTGCGACAGCATCATGGACAAGATGAACTACCCGAAAGGGCTGATCAGCTACACCACCGAACACAACCTGTCCGGACAGAAGACCCACCTGGTGCGGCCGCGCCTGATCGGCTACGCCGTGGCCCTGCTGGCGATGTTCTGCGTCTTTGCCTGGGCCATCTCCAGCCGCTCGCTGGTGGAACTGGACGTGCTCAAGGACCGCGTGCTCTACCGCGAAAACGAAGAGGGTCGGATCGAGAACGTCTACACCCTGAAGATCATGAACAAGGCCCAGCATGAGGTGACCTACCTGATCGCAGCCGATGGTCTCGACGGCCTGGTCTACGAAGGCAAGAGCGAGATCACCGCCTTGGCCGGCGAGGTATTGTCCCTGCCTATCGAGCTGTCCATCGACCCGGAAAAGCTGCCCTCGAGCACCAATGAAATTACCTTCCGCCTGCACTCGGCGGATGATCCGAGCATCAAAACCGACGCCGCCAGCCGCTTTATCGGCCCCAGCGTGCGCTGAACAGAGAAGACCATGACAGAGCAAAGCCCCGAGATCATCAAGCCCTGGTACAAGCAATTCTGGCCCTGGTTCCTGATTGGCCTGCTGGCCTACTCGGTGGTCCAGGGGCTGACCTTGCTGACCATCGCCACGAAGAACCCGCCGGGGCTGATTTCCGATGACTATTACGATGTCGGCAAGGGCATCAACCAGTCCCTGGAACGGGAAAACCATGCGGTTCGCCTGAAGCTCAGCGCCACCCTGGTGCTTGACGATGAAACCGGGGTTGCCAGCCTGCAGCTGCAGGGCAATAGCCGCCCGCAACAACTGGTGCTCAACCTGATCTCGCCGACCCAGCCGGAGCGCGACCGCCGGGTGGTCCTGCAACCCCAGGACGATGGCAGTTACAGCGGGCAGATGATCGACGCCATTGAAGGCCGCCGTTTCGTCGAGCTCATCGGCCAGGAAGGCGGCAAGGACTGGCGCCTGTTCGAAGAGGAAAACGTCGCCAGTGGCAACAGCATCCGCCTCGGGGATGAGCAGTAAGCGCAGCGATGGCCAGCCCAACCCCCTGCTACCACTGTGGCCTGCCGGTGCCTGCCGGCAGCCGCTTCCAGGCCGAGATTCTCGGTGCGCGCCGCGAGCTTTGCTGCCCCGGCTGCCAGGCGGTGGCTGAGGCCATAGTCGCCGGCGGCCTGGAGCACTACTACAAGCACCGCAGCGAAACCGCCGCCAACCCGCAGAGCCTGCCCCAGGCCCTGCCCGACGAGTTGGCCCTGTATGACCGCCGCGATGTGCAACAGCCCTTTGTCGAACATGACGGCGAACTCAGCGAGACCTGCCTGCTGATCGAAGGCATCAGCTGCGCGGCCTGTGGCTGGCTGATCGAGAAACACCTGCGCGACCTGCCCGGCGTCAGCGAGGCGCATCTCAACCTGTCCAACCACCGCCTGCAGGTGCGCTGGGCCGACAGCCAGCTGCCGTTGAGCCAACTGCTCAAGGCCCTGCGCAAGATCGGCTACGCCGCCCACCCCTGGCAGGCCGACGCCGCCGCCGAACAGTTGCAGCGGGAAAACCGCCGCGCCATGCGCGAACTGGGGGTGGCCGGCATGCTGTGGATGCAGGTGATGATGGCGAGCATGGCCACCTGGCCGGAATTCAATATCGACCTCAGCCCCGAGCTGGACCAGATCCTGCGCTGGGTCAGCCTGTTTCTCACCACGCCCATCGTCTTCTACTGCTGCGGCCAGTTCTTCCGCGGCGCGTTGCGCGACCTGCGCACCCGCCACCTGACCATGGACGTATCGGTGTCCCTGGCCATCGGCGGGGCCTATGTGGCCGGTATCTGGTCGACCGTGACCGGCCAGGGCGAGCTGTATTTCGATGCCGTGGGCATGTTTGCCCTGTTCCTCCTGGCCGGCCGTTACCTGGAGCGCCGCGCCCGTGAACGCACGGCGGCAGCCACCGCGCAGCTGGTCAATCTGCTGCCGGCCTCCTGCCTGCGCCTGGAGGCCGACGGCCACAGCCAACGCATTCTGCTGAGCGAGCTGCGTACGGGCGACAGCGTGCTGGTCCCACCCGGTGCCCTGCTGCCGGCGGACGGACGCATCCTGCAAGGCACATCCAGTGTCGACGAGTCCCTGCTGACCGGCGAATACTTGCCGCAACCCCGCGCCGCTGGCGACAGCGTCACCGCCGGCACCCTCAACGTCGAAGGCCCGCTGACCGTACAGGTGCAAGCCCTCGGCGACGCCACCCGACTGTCGGCCATCGTCCGCCTGCTGGAGCGTGCGCAGAGCGACAAACCGCGCCTGGCGGTGCTGGCCGACCAGGTGGCGCAGTGGTTCCTGCTGATCGTCCTGGTCGCCGCCGCTGTGGTCGGCCTGGTCTGGTGGCAACTCGACCCCTCGCGCGCCTTCTGGGTGGTGCTGGCCTTGCTGGTCGCCACCTGTCCCTGCGCCCTGGCCCTGGCCACCCCTACCGCGCTGACCGCCGCCACCGGTTCCCTGCACAAGCTGGGCCTGCTGCTGACCCGCGGCCATGTGCTGGAGGGCCTGAAGCAGATCGATACCCTGGTACTGGACAAGACCGGCACACTCACCGAGGGCCGCCTGACCCTGAGCGCCATTCACCCCTTGCGCGAGCTGGATGCCGACAGCTGCCTGGCCCTGGCCGCCGCCCTGGAAAACCGCTCCGAACACCCGATTGCCCGCGCCTTTGGCCAGGCCCCTGAAGCCGCAGAAGCGGTCGACAGCCATCCGGGGCTGGGCCTTCAGGGACGTGTTGGCGAGCATCTGCTGCGTATTGGTGAGGCGGGTTTCGTCTGCGCACTCAGCGCTCAGGCGGTACCTATGATTACCGGCGAACACGGCCAGTGGCTGCTGCTGGGTGATGAACAAGGCCCACTGGCCTGGTTCGTACTGGATGACCGCCTGCGCGAAGATGCACCGCAACTGATCGCCGCGGCCAAGGCCCGGCATTGGCAGATCATGCTGCTGTCCGGCGACAGCTCGCCAATGGTCGGCGAAGTGGCACGCCAGCTGGGCATCAAGGATGCCCGCGGCGGCCTGACCCCGGATGCCAAGCTGGAGGTGCTGAAGCAGCTGCACAATCAGGGCCGCCGGGTGCTGATGCTCGGCGATGGGGTCAACGACGTGCCGGTACTGGCCGCCGCCGATATCAGCGTGGCCATGGGCAGCGCCACCGACCTGGCCAAGACCAGCGCCGATGCGGTGTTGCTGTCCAACCGCCTGAGCAGCCTGGTGCAGGCGCTACACATGGCGCAACGAACCCGGCGCATCATCATCGAGAACCTGACCTGGGCCAGTCTGTACAATGGCCTGGTGCTGCCCTTCGCCGCCATGGGCTGGATTACCCCGATCTGGGCCGCCCTGGGTATGTCGGTCAGCTCATTGCTGGTGGTGTTGAATGCCTTGCGGCTCACGCGCCCGTAGGCTGGATCAGGCGTCACCGCTCCACCAGCGCGCCGCCATGGTGGATGTAAAAAGCGACATCCACCCTACATACTGCCCGAAACCGGAGATTCCATGCCCGCGCTCTATATCCTGATCCCGGTCGCCATTGCTCTGGTCGGTTTCGCCATCTGGCTGTTCTTCTGGGCGGTGGACAGCGGCCAGTACGATGACCTCGACGGCCCGGCCCACAGCATCCTGTTCGACGACGAAGACCCCAAGCACCAGGCCGCGGTCAACCAGGCCCAGCAGGACAGCACCCCGCCAGGCCCCGAGGACAAGCCCGGTGCCTGAACTGCTACCCCTGCTGGTGTCGGCGCTGATCCTCGGCCTGCTCGGCGGCGGCCATTGCCTGGGCATGTGCGGCGGGCTGATGGGCGCGCTGACCCTGGCCATCCCTCCCGAACAACGTGCGCGCCGCTTGCAGCTGCTGCTGAGCTACAACCTGGGGCGCATCCTCAGCTACAGCCTGGCCGGCCTGCTGCTCGGCCTGGCCGGCTGGGCGGTGGCGGCCAGCCCACTGGTGATGGGCCTGCGCGTGGTTGCGGCGCTGCTGCTGATTGCCATGGGTCTGTACCTGGCCGGCTGGTGGAGCGGCCTGACCCGTATCGAGGGCCTGGGCCGCGGCCTGTGGCGGCATATCCAGCCGCTGACCCGGCGCTTTATGCCGGTCACCAGCCTGCCCCGCGCCCTGGTCCTGGGCAGCCTGTGGGGCTGGCTGCCCTGCGGCCTGGTCTACAGCACTCTGCTCTGGGCCGCCAGCCAGGGCAACGCCCTGGACAGCGCCGCCCTGATGCTGGCCTTCGGCCTCGGCACCCTGCCGGTGCTGCTGGCCACCGGCATGGCCGCCGAACGCCTGACCGCCCTGCTGCGTCAACGGGGCGTGCGCATGGCCGGCGGCATCCTGGTCATCCTGTTCGGCCTATGGACGCTGCCCGGCCCGCACCAGCACTGGCTGATGGGCCATTGAGACGGCCATACGCCGCAATAGCACAGCCTCAGCCCGCGGCCCCATGATCCAAGTCAAAACACGTCAGGCGAGGCACTCTTAGACTTCCCGGTACTGATAGCCAAACCGGGAATGCCCGCATGCTCGACGCCATCCAATGGGACACCAGCCTGATCCGTCGCTACGACCAGGCCGGCCCTCGCTATACCTCCTACCCCACCGCCGTGCAGTTCCATGAAGGCATCGGCCAGTTCGACATGCTTCACGCTCTGCGCGACAGCCGCAAGGCGCTGCGCCCGCTGTCGCTGTATGTGCATATCCCGTTCTGCGCGCACATCTGCTACTACTGCGCCTGCAACAAGGTCATTACCAAGGATCGCGGTCGTGCCCTGCCCTACCTGGAAAAACTGCAGCGGGAAATCGAGATCATCGGCCGCCATCTCGACCCACAGCAAAAGGTCGAACAGCTGCACTTCGGCGGCGGCACGCCGACCTTTCTTAGCCACGATGAGCTGCGCCACCTGATGGCCCATCTGCGCCAGCACTTCAACCTGCTGGATGACGACAGCGGTGATTACAGCATCGAGATCGACCCGCGCGAGGCCGACTGGTCGACCATGGGCCTGCTCCGCGAGCTGGGTTTCAACCGCGTCAGCCTCGGCGTGCAGGATCTCGACCCGGCGGTCCAGCGGGCGGTCAACCGCCTGCAGACCCTGGAAGAAACCCGCGCCATCGTCGAAGCGGCGCGCACCCTGCAGTTCCGCTCGATCAATATCGACCTGATCTACGGCCTGCCGCTGCAGACCCCGGAGCGCTTTGCCCGCACCGTCGACGAAGTCATCGCCCTGCAGCCCGATCGCCTGTCGCTGTTCAACTACGCCCATCTGCCCGAGCGCTTTATGCCGCAACGGCGGATCGACAGCGCCGACCTGCCCAGCGCCGGCGACAAGCTGGCCATGCTGCAGGCCAGCATCGAACAGCTGAGCGCCGCCGGTTACCGCTATATCGGCATGGATCACTTCGCCCTGCCCGACGACGAACTGGCCAGCGCCCAGGAAGATGGCAGCCTGCAACGCAATTTCCAGGGCTATACCACCCATGGCCACTGCGACCTGATCGGCCTCGGGGTGTCATCGATCAGCCAGATTGGCGACCTCTACTGCCAGAACAATGCCGACCTGAGCAAGTATCAGGAAAGCCTGGCCCAGGGCGAGCTGGCGACGGTGCGCGGCCTGCACTGCAATGCCGACGACCGCCTGCGCCGCGCAGTGATCCAGCAGCTGATCTGCCATTTCCGCCTGAACTTCGGCGAGATTGAACAGGCTTACTCGATAGATTTTCGCAGCTACTTCGGTGAAATATGGCCGCAACTGCAGCAGATGGCCCAGGACGGCCTGATCCAGCTGGACCAGCAGGGCATAGAAGTGCGGCCAACCGGTCGCTTGCTGGTGCGCTCGCTGTGCATGCTGTTCGACCACTACCTCACCGAACACAATCGCCAGCGCTTTTCCCGGGTGATCTAGGGTCTGCCAAGTGTTCCACGCCCCCGTAGGGTGCGCCGTGCGCACCTGACCAGGCCGCGGTCTCTTGCTGGTACCGGGGTACAGGGAACAGGCGGTGGCATGGCACACCGTGCTTGGTCGCCTAGCTGATGCTCAACGTGGCCACTTCCTGCATTTGTTGGGCGCTCAACCCCTGCTCCCGCACCGTCTTGAGCAGCATCGCGCTGGCGCTGCTCAACGCCCCCGGCAACGAAGCCAGCTCGCCCTGCAGGGCCTCGATGCGCATACGCCGGGTATCGGCCATCAGCGCCGTCAACTCGACCTTCTTCTGCACGATCTGCGCCTTGAGCGCACGGATCATCCTGAGGACCTGCTTGAGCCTGTCCGCCAGGCTGCTCTCGTCGATATCGCGGTTTTTCTGCGCCGCAGCGGAATGCACCTTGCCCAACGCGGACAAGCTCACCCGCAAACCATCGCGCAGCGCCTGCCCATCCTCATGGCTGCTCTCGGCAGCAGCGTTCCTGCGCTGCAGTGCTATGCTCAGACGGTTGCTCAGCACAGTCGAATCCACTCGCAGATGGGTGCTCCTTGCAGCCTGGGGAAATCCTCTGGCGTGTCGGCTGCCAAGGGGGCAAACTTGAGCGCCCGGTCAGACTTCAGTCTGACTGGCTGCACGCCAAGTCCTGCTGTAACCTTGCTGGCATTGTCTGTTTAACCAAGGAAGCGCTGCCGATGTCCGAAAGCATCAAGTTGCACAGCACCCACCATGTTCATTGCAATGACTGCAGCCTGGCCAGCCTGTGTCTGCCGCTTTCGCTGAACATGGAAGACATGGACGCCCTGGACGATATCGTTAAACGCGGCCGCCCCCTGAAAAAGGGCGAGTTCCTGTTCCGCCAGGGCGACGCCTTCAACTCGGTATTCGCGGTGCGTTCCGGCGCACTGAAGACCTTCAGCCTGAGCGATAGCGGCGACGAGCAGATCACCGGCTTTCACCTGCCCAGCGAACTGGTCGGGCTGTCCGGCATGGACAGCGAAATCTACCCGGTCTCGGCCATGGCCCTGGAAACCACCTCGGTGTGCGAGATCCCGTTCGAGCGTCTGGACGAGTTGTCCGTGCAGCTGCCGCAACTGCGCCGCCAGCTGATGCGCATCATGAGCCGCGAGATCCGCGACGATCAGCAGATGATGCTCCTGCTTTCGAAGAAAACCGCCGACGAACGCATCGCCACCTTCCTGGTCAACCTGTCGGCGCGCTTCCGCGCCCGCGGCTTCTCCGCCAATCAGTTCCGCCTGGCCATGTCGCGTAACGAAATTGGTAACTATTTGGGCCTTGCGGTAGAGACCGTGTCTCGCGTATTTACTCGCTTCCAACAGAACAAGCTGCTCGAAGCCGAAGGCAAGGAAGTGCATATTCTCGACCCCATCGAGCTGTGCGCCTTGGCCGGCGGTAATCTCGAGGGCTGATTGACCTGCAACGGCCAGGATACCCACGATGATTTTCGACGAGTTCAGCATCAAGACCCTGATCCGCCCGGTTAAGGACTTCCCCAAACCCGGCGTGATCTTCCGTGACATCACCCCGCTGTTCCAGTCGCCGCGCGCCCTGCGCATGGTCGCCGACAGCTTTATCCAGCGTTATGTCGAAGCCGAGTTCAGCCATATCGGAGCCATGGACGCGCGCGGTTTTCTGGTCGGTTCGATCATCGCCTACGAGCTGAACAAGCCACTGATCCTGTTCCGCAAACAGGGCAAGCTGCCCGCCGATGTGCTCAGCGAACGCTATCAGACCGAGTACGGCGAAGCCCTGCTCGAAGTCCATGCCGACAGCCTCTGTGAAGGCGACAAGATCGTCATGTTCGATGACCTCATCGCCACCGGCGGCACCCTGCTGGCCGCCGCGCAGCTGGTCCGGCGCATGGGCGCGAGCATCTACGAGGCCGCGGCAATTATCGACCTGCCGGAACTGGGCGGCTCGCAGAAGCTCCAAGACATCGGCATCCCGACCTTCACCCTCACCGCCTTCGCCCTTAACGACCAATAAATCATGCCCGAATACAGTTTGACCCCGAGTACCACTGCTTGGCGCTCGCGCCTGGCTGCGCTGATGGAAAGCCAGACCATCACCCGCCTGGTCACCACGCTGATCATCCTCAACGCCGCAATCCTCGGCATGCAGACTTCTCCCGGCCTGATGGCGCAATGGGGCGAGCTGCTGCTAGGCCTGGATCAGCTGATCCTGCTGCTGTTTATCCTCGAACTGGGCCTGCGCTTCGTCGCCCGCGGCCTGGGCCTGCTGCGCGATCCCTGGGCGGTGTTCGACTGCCTGGTGGTGGGCATCGCCCTGGTGCCGGCCAGCGGTCCCTTTGCCGTGCTGCGTGCGCTGCGGGTCTTGCGCGTGCTGCGGCTGATCTCGATCAACCCGAATATGCGCCGGGTGGTACAGGCGCTGCTGTCCTCCCTGCCGGGGATGGGCAGCATCGCCATGCTGCTGGGTCTGGTGTTCTACGTGGCCGCGGTGATGGCCACCCAGCTGTTCGGCGAGGCCTTCCCCGAATGGTTCGGCAGCCTGGGTGCCAGTCTCTACACCCTGTTCCAAGTGATGACCCTGGAAAGCTGGTCGATGGGCATCGTGCGCCCGGTGATGGAAACCTTCCCGCTGGCGTGGATGTACTTCCTGCCGTTTATCCTGATCGCCACCTTTATGATGCTCAACCTGTTTATCGCCGTGGTGGTCAATGCCATGCAGACCACCCATGAACAGGAAGCCAAACTGGCCCCACCCTCGCCCACCGAGCAACTGCTCCTCGATGAACTGCGTGCCCTGCGCACGGAAGTGGCCGAGCTGCGCCAGCAGCGCTAAGCCTTACCCTGAGTGCCCGAAAGCGCCGCGCGCTGTGGCGTATTCGGGTTATGGGCTCAGGGGATTCATAGGCCTGACAGGCAAGCACAGGCCTCCATCCCGCACGGCAAACTGTCGGACAACTAACCATAAGTTGGCGTTAAAACGGCCGCCATGGCCAGAAATGACCTCGCAGCAAAACCGCCCTGGGCTAAAGATTCAGCACGGCCACAGACAGCCCTCGCGCTGTCGATCCCGCCTGATAACAAGAGCGGTCGCACAGCGCGACCAATATGCCCAGGAGTCGCCCCTATGACAGCCCAAAGCAGCACCCCAAGCGCCAGTTTCCCGGTTCGCCGCATGGATTTCAGCTTTAGCGATAGCCAGAAATTCTGGTTCGCCGGCGACCCCTTTATGAGCCATTTCATGAACAACCTGTCGTCGCTGTTTCCCTATGGCGAGAAGTTCTTCGTCGACAGCGTGCGCGCCGTTCGCAATGAGGTTACCGAGCCGCAACTGAAGAAGGACATCAGCGCCTTTATCGGCCAGGAGGCCATGCACTCCAAAGAACACGCGGCCTACAACGACTACGCCGCCAAGCACGGCATCGATCTTGAGCGCCTGGAATTGCGGATCAAGGTACTGCTCGAGTGGATCACCAAGATCAGCACCAAGAAACACCGCCTGGCCGCCACCTGCGCCCTGGAGCACTTCACCGCGACCATGGCCGAGCAGCTGCTGCAGCGCGAAGACCTGACCACCCAGATGAACGACCCCAAGCTGTATCAGCTGTGGATGTGGCACGCCATCGAGGAAAACGAGCACAAGGCGGTCTGCTACGACGTGTACCAGCAGGTCTATGGCGGCTACTTCACCCGCACCATCATGATGGCCATCACCACCCTGATCTTCGTCGGCGTGATCGGCTGGTTCCAGGTGCACCTGCTGCGCAAGGACGGCCAGCTGTTCAACTGGCGCAGCTGGGGCAAGGGCCTGAAGATGCTGTTCGGCCCACGCAACGGCTTCCTGACCAAGCTGCTCCTGCCCTATCTGGACTACTACCGTCCCGGCTTCCATCCGCTGGACCACGACAGCAAGGCGCTGGAACAACGCTGGCGTCATCGCCTGGGCTTTAACTAGCAACCAGGCCGGAGCCTGTCGTTTAATCGCGACGGTCTCGGCCACGCTGCTCGAGATCGCGGTACACATGTTCGGCGAGGCCGGCCCCGGCCTCGCTCATGGTCAGGTAGGTACGATCCGCCCCGGCCTGCTGGATACGCCGGGCGATGTCCTCATACATGGCATGGGATACCAGCAAACCGGCAAAGCCTCGGGCACGCAGCTTCTCGGTGGAAATGATCTTCGCCTCGGCATCGTTCAGGGCCAGAATCACCGCATCGACCTGCGGCATCTCCAGGTGCTGCCAGAACATCTGATCCTCACCGTCGGCGAACAGCACCTGACGCCCGGCCTTGGTGCTCTGCTCGATCACCACAGGGTCGGAGTCGAGCCCCACCACCCGATAGCCCTTCTCCTGCAGGTAATCGTATGCGGCGCGCCCGGTGCGGCCCATGCCCATCACCAGTACCTGGGCATCGCCAAGGGACACCGGCTGTTCATCGGGGTGGCGGATATTGCGTTCCAGGGGGATCAGGCGCTTGGCCAGCCGTTCATAGAGCGGGTGAGCGATACGGTTGAGCGGCGCGGAAATGACAAACGACAGCGCCACGGTGATGGCCAGCGGAATCATCCACTCCGGCAACACCACGCTGGCCATGATCAGGCCGAATTCGCTGTAGTTGGTCAGGCTCACGCCGGTGAGGAAAGCGCTACGCGCGCGCAGGCGGAATAACATAAACAGAAAGAAGAACAGCATCCCCTTGAGCGGCAGCAGCACAGCCATGACTATGGCGAACAGCAGGGCCTCGCCATCCGGCAGGCCGCCGATGCCGATCTGTAGAAAGAAGCCAACCAGAAACACTTCCTTGATGCCCCACAACGAGTTGGACAGCTCGGTGGCACGCTTGTGCTTGGCCAGCATCGCGCCAAAGGCCAGTGCCCCCAGCTCGGAGCTCAGGCCCAGTTGCTCGAAACCATGCCCGCCCACCACCAGGGCCAGCAACAGGCCGAGCAGCACCATCAACTCCTCGTGGCCACTGGCATCGAGCAGGCGAAACAACAAGGGCCGCAACAGCGGCAGGCCGAACAGCAGCAACGCCCAGGCCGAGGGAATCTTGCCGCTGGCCAGGCTCATCACCACCAGGGCGATCAGGTCCTGGATGATCAGCACACCAATCGCCACCCGGCCGTGGAAGGCGCGCAACTCGCGCTTGCCCTCCAGTACCTTGGCCGCCAGCACGGTACTGGAAAACGACAGGGCAATGGCCAGCAGCAGGCCCTGCTGCCAGGCCAGATCGAGAATCAGCATGATCGCCGGCAGGAAGATCAGGCTGGAGATGGTGAAGTGCAGCAGGCCACCACCGATCACCTCGCGCCGCGCCAGGTTGCCCAGTTTGAGTTTGAGGCCGACGGTAAACAGCAACAGCAGCACACCCAGGTGGGCGATATGTTCCAGCGCCACACTGTCGCGCGGGCCGACGCCGATATGGTCACCAAAGCCGGCCAGGGCAAAACCGGCGGCCAGGTAGCCCACCAGCGGCGGCAAGCCTATAGCCCGCGCGCCCAACCCCATGACAAAGGCAAAAGCGATCCAGGTTGCTTCAATCATGGGCGGTCCTTAGCGAAAACACTGAAAAACGGCCTGCACACGGCCTGCGCAATAGCGCAGAACCAGGATAAGCCCAGAGCTGTGACAGCAGCTTGATTGATATCAGTGTGCCAGAGCCCCCCGCCTACTCGACTGGCAATTTAAGCTGGCCCAGGCTCTGCAACACGCTGGCCCCGGTAAACAGCATAACGATCTGCTCCTCGGCCAGGGCGCAGATCGCCGTGCGCCGCTCAGGCTGGCCGATATAGTCGAGGGATAACTGAAACAGGTTACGGCTGATCAGGTTGGAGACCTGCAAGACCACGCTGGGGTCGAGCATATCCGGCATCAGCTTGAAGGACACGATGTCCTCGGCCATATCGGCCCCGAAGTCATCCATGATGTTCTGCAGCGCCGTGCGCAACACCGGCGAAGCGCCATGCAGCTCGCGCACGCCGATGATAAAGGCCTCGGGGTTCTGCGCGACGAAATCGAAGAACAGCTGCACGGTTTCATGGCAGACCCGCCGCCCGCGCTGCAAGTCGATGCCAAACAGCATCGGCGAGCCTGCCTGGGCCGACTGCACCGCCCGATCGGCCGCTTCCCGGCGCAGATCGCGCAAGGGCTGGCGCAACTGGGTGGAGATCTGCCGAATCACCGTCAGGCCCAGATCGTCCACATCCTTGAAGTGCCGGTAGAAGGTGTTGGGATTGAGCCCGGCTTCGCGCGCCAGCTCGCGCAGGCCCAGGTTGCTCAAGCTGCGGCTGGTTGAGGTGAGACGTAACGCTGCGTCCAGCAGTAAACGCTTGCCCGGGGCTTCGCTGGACTTTTCCGCGTTCTGCTGACGCTCATCGGAATCGGCGTGCATGGCAAACCCTAGCTAAAAGTTGGTTGGTGATGGGGGCACTTGCTGGAGAGTATACAACTGTCTACCTTGGTGCACAGTTGTATACGCCAACAATAACCATAACAGGAGCTTGGCCATGAATGCCTCCGTCTCACCTCCCGGTTCTGCCCGTCACTGCAAGGTTGCCATTATCGGCAGCGGTTTTTCCGGCCTGGGTATGGCCATCCGCCTCAAGCAGGAGGGTGAACACGACTTCCTGATGTTCGAGAAAGAAGCCGGCGTCGGTGGCACCTGGCGGGTCAACAATTACCCGGGTTGCGGCTGCGATGTGCAATCGCACCTGTACTCCTTCTCCTTCGAACAGAACCCCAACTGGACGCGCATGTTCGCCAAGCAGCCGGAGATCCAGGGCTACCTGGAAGGTTGCTGGGAAAAGTACCGCCTGAGCAACCACACCCTGCTCAACACCGAAATCGCCCGCATGGCCTGGGACGAGCAGGAAGAACTCTGGCACATCAGCGACCGTGCAGGTAACAGCTACACCGCACAGTTCGTGGTATCCGGCATGGGCGCGCTGTCCACCCCGTCGATCCCGGCCCTCAACGGCCTGAGCACGTTCAAGGGCAAGGTGTTCCACTCCCAGCAGTGGGACCACGACTACGACCTGACGGGTAAAAAAGTGGCGGTGATCGGCACCGGTGCCTCGTCCATCCAGTTCGTGCCGCAGATCCAGAAGCAGGTCGCCCAACTCGACCTCTACCAGCGCACCGCTCCCTGGATCATGCCCAAGCCGGACCGCGCCATCAGCGATCGCGAGCGTGACCGCTTCAAGCAATTCCCGCTGCTGCAGAAGCTCTGGCGCGGGGTGATCTACGCCATGCTGGAAAGCCGGGTGATCGGCTTCTCCGTACTGCCCAAGGTGATGACCCTCGCCCAGAAAGTCGGCAAGTGGTACATCAACAAGCAGATCAAGGACCCGGTGCTGCGCGCCAAGGTCACCCCGGATTATCTGATGGGCTGCAAGCGCGTGCTGATCAGCAACGATTACTACCCGGCCCTGACTCAGCCCAATGTCGACCTGATCACCGACGGCATCGAGGAAATCCGCGCGGGCAGCATCCGCACAGTGGACGGCAAGGAACGCGAGATCGACGCCATCATCTTCGGCACCGGCTTTACCCCCAGCGACCCACTGCCACGCGGCGTGCTGTTCGGCCGTGGCGGCGTTGATCTGCTCGACACCTGGCCGGATGGCCCGCAGGCTTACAAGGGCACGCTGACTGCCGGCTTCCCCAACCTGTTCTTCCTGATGGGCCCGAACACCGGCCTGGGGCATAACTCGATGGTCTACATGATCGAGTCGCAGATCCATTACGTGCTCGGCGCGCTCAAGCTGGTTGGCCAGCAGCAACTGCAGAGCCTGGAAGTCAAACAGGCGGTACAGGACAAGTTCAACGGCAAGCTGCAAAGCAGCCTGGGCAATACCGTATGGAACGCCGGCGGCTGCGTGAGCTGGTACCTGCACCCGGTCAGCGGGCGCAACTGCACGGTATGGCCCGGCTTCACCTGGCGCTTCCGCCTACTGACACGCACCTTCGACCCGGCGGCCTATCATTTCAGCCGCAAGCAGGCGGCCCATCCGGCGCAAAGCAACGCCATCCCATTGACTGCCCAGGAGGTCAGCGCATGAAGTCGTTCGAAAACAAGGTAGCTGCCATCACTGGTGCCGGCTCGGGTATCGGCCGCGCCCTGGCCTACGGCCTGGCTCGTCAGGGCTGCCAGCTGGCGCTCTCCGATGTGAATGGCGAAGGGCTGGCGGAAACCGCTGCCCAGGCACGCAAACTTGGGGTGAAGGTCAGCGAAACCCTAGTCAACGTCGCCGACCGCGAGGCCGTACACGCCTGGGCGGAGCAGGTGGTGGCCGACTTCGGGCGGGTCAACGCCATCTTCAACAACGCAGGCGTCGCCCAGGGCGGCACCGTGGAAGGCAACGATTACGCCGACTACGAGTGGATCATGAACATCAACTTCTGGGGCGTGGTCCACGGCACCAAGGCCTTCCTGCCGCATATCAAGGCGTCCGGCAGTGGCCATATCGTCAATGTATCCAGCGTCTTCGGCCTGTTCTCCCAACCGGGCATGAGCGCCTACAACGCCACCAAGTTCGCCGTGCGCGGCTTTACCGAGTCGCTGCGCCAGGAGCTGGATATGGCCGATTGTGGGGTGTCGGCCAGCTGCGTGCACCCGGGCGGGATCAAGACCAATATCGCCAAGACCGCACGGATGAACGACAGCCTGAGCAAGGTCACCGGCCAGGATGCCGACAAGGCGCGCCAGCAGTTCAACGACCAGTTGCTGCGCACCACGCCGGAGAAAGCCGCCCAGGTGATCATCAATGGTGTGCTGGGCAACAAGCGGCGCATCCTGATCGGCCCGGACGCCTACGCCCTGGATGGCATGCAGCGCCTGCTGCCGGCCTTCTACCAACGCGTGGTGACCGCCTCCATGCGTCTGGCCGCGCGCTTTGCGCCCAAGGGCAAGGCCAGGGCAGCGCAAGCCGCCGAGTAACAGCCCGCAAGCAGACACAGGGCCGGCCATTGCCGGCCCTGTGCGTTTGTCGGTTCGGGCGCACCCCTCTGCCAGCTGGGTTATGGTGTTAGTAGCCAGTCGCAACTGGCTTTGTCACCACCAGGCTGAGCCATCGCCTTGCACTATCCAGTACTCGTGCCGATGGTCACAGCCCGAACAAGAGGGCAAGCCCATGACCGTCATGCACTGCGTCCACCGCGACCATCGCATCAGCACCGACATCCTCGAACATCCTGGCATTCCCACTCCCTGGGCCGGCGGCTGCCATATCACCGATCCGCAGGGCCACACCAGCAAACGCCTGACCCTGCCGGTGGACTATGCCTTCCTCGATGAACTGGACAAGGCCCAGCGTGCTTCCCTGGCCCACGGCAAATGGTTGGTGGACCAGAAACTGGATCACGGCCGCGCACTGTTCTAGCTGCCTGCTCCAGGCCGCAGCCAACAGCGCCTGGAGACGCCCCGGCTGCGTGGGGTACAACAGCCAGCGCCTCAAGCTGAACGTCGGCAACCAGCGGGTGACCCAGCCAGGATGCGGACACCCGCCTCGACGCACAGCTGGCGCAATAGCTGTTTGCGCGATAGCTTTATGCGCACCACCGACAATTACAGGCGAATGCCATGACCACTCAAGTGGAGCCCTGCGCCGAACTGCTGCTGGATAACCAGCTGTGTTTTGCCCTCTATTCCACCTCGCTGCTGATGACCAAGACCTACAAGCCGTTGCTACAGGCCCTGGGCCTGACCTACCCGCAGTACCTGGCAATGCTGGTGCTCTGGGAAAATGACGGCATCACCGTCGGCGAAATCAGTGCGCGCCTGCTCACCGATCCCGGCTCACTCACCCCCCTGCTCAAGCGCCTGGAAGCCGAAGGCCTGCTGCATCGGGTACGCAGCAGCCAGGACGAACGCGTGGTGCACCTGCACCTGAGCGACAAGGGCCGCGCCCTGCATGCCCAGGCCAAAACCCTGCCCGCCTGTATTCTCAAGGCCAGCGGTCTGTCGCTGGAACAGATCGGTACACTCAAGCAGGAACTGGTCGCGCTGCGTGGTCAGCTGCAAGAGTCGCTCTAGCAGGCAACCCAGGTAAAAGGCTATGTACTCGCTAGGTGTCGCATAGTTCGCCGGGCGAACAGGTGCGGTGCGCCAGGGTAGACAATGAGCTCTCGGTGCGCACAGCGCACCCTACGGAGGCAGGGTCGCGCGCACTCAGCGGCTACACCTCGCCGTTACAGGGTATTAGCGCATAACCAACGCAAAAGGCCCCGACACTGAAATCAGGGTCGGGGCCTTTTCGGGTCAGGGCTGTCAGACGGCGTCGCGGCTAAAGCCCCTCCACTAATTGCCGCCGTGCAACTGCTCCAGAGTCAGGTCCAGGCACAGGCGCGCCTTTTCCACCAGCTCGTCGATCTCGGCTTTGCTGATCACCAGGGGCGGCGCAATGATCATGGTGTCGCCCACGGCGCGCATGATCAGGCCGTTGCTGAAGCAGTGCCCGCGGCAGATCATGCCCACGCCCACCTCGCTCGGATAGCGCTTGCGGCTGGCCTTGTCCTGCACCAGTTCGATCGCGCCGAGCATGCCGACACCGCGTACCTCGCCCACCAGGGGGTGATCCGCCAGGGTCGCCAGGCGCTGTTGCAGGTAGGGGCCGGTGTCGTTCTTGACCCCCTCGATAATGCCCTCCTCCTTGAGGATGCGCAGGTTCTCCAGGCCCACTGCCGCCGCCACTGGATGCCCGGAGTAGGTAAAGCCGTGGTTGAAGTCGCCGCCTTCGTTGATCACCGCGAACACCTTGTCGCTGACGATCAAGCCGCCCATGGGCACGTAGCCGCTGGTCAGGCCCTTGGCGATGGTCATCATATCGGGCGCGAGGTCATAGTAATCGCTGCCGAACCACTCGCCGGTACGGCCGAAACCGCAGATCACCTCGTCGGCGACAAACAGAATGTCGTACTTGGCGAGGATTTCCTTGATCCGCGGCCAGTAGCTGGACGGCGGAATGATCACCCCGCCCGCGCCCTGAATCGGCTCGGCGATAAAGGCGGCGACGTTCTCTTCACCCACTTCGAGAATCTTCGCCTCCAGCTGGTCCGCGGCCCAGATACCGAACTCCTCCGGGCTCATTTCACCACCGTCGGCGAACCAGTAAGGCTGCGGGATATGCACGATGCCCGGGATCGGCAGGTCACCCTGTTCATGCATGAACTTCATCCCGCCCAGGCTCGCGCCGGCCACGGTGGAGCCGTGATAGCCGTTGATGCGGCCGATAATCACCTTCTTGGCAGGCATGCCCTTGCACGCCCAGTAGTGACGCACCAGGCGCAGCATGGTGTCGTTGCCTTCCGAGCCGGAGCCGGTGAAAAACACATGATTCATGCCGGCCGGGGCCACATCCGAGATGGCCTTGGCCAGCTCCAGCACTGGCGGGTGGGCGGTCATAAAGAAGGTGTTGTAGAAGGCCAGCTCGCGCATCTGCTTGCTGGCGGCCTGCACCAGTTCCTCACGGCCATAGCCCACGGCCATGCACCAGAGACCGGCCATGCCGTCGAGGATCTTGTGGCCTTCGCTGTCCCACAGGTACACGCCCTCACCCTTGGTGATGATGCGCGGGCCCTTCTCGGCCAGTTGCTTGAAATCGCTGAACGGTGCCAGGTGATGGTCGCGGCTCATGGCCTGCCATTGAGCAGTTTTTGGGTTATTCATAGCCCCTCCTTACAAGTACCAGCGGTATTAGAGATACCAGCGGTATTCGCGCTGATTGATTTCATTCAAAAAGGCCAGATGATCCTGGCGTTTGTTCTCGCAATAGACCATGACGAACTCCTCGCCCAGGCGGGCATTCACCGCCGGGCTGGCATGCATCTGGCGCACGGCTTCGAGCATGTCGGTGGGGAAGTCGATGCCGCTTGCGCGGTCGTCATTCAGCGGCGCGATCGGCTCGCGGCGCGCCTCCAGGCCCTGTTCGATGCTGCACAGCAGCGCGGCCAGCACCAGGTAGGGGTTGGCGTCGGCACCGGGCAGGCGGAATTCCAGGCGCAGGTTGCGCTCATCGGACTCGGGGATGCGCACGCAAGCGTCGCGGTCCTCATAGCCCCAACTGGCCTTGCTCGCCGAGTTGACCATGGCCCCGAAGCGGCGATAGCTGTTGTGGTTGGGCGCGTAAATCGGCATCAGCTGCGGCAGCAGATCCAGGCAACCGGCCACGGCATGGCGCAGCGGTTGCTGCTGATCTTGCGCCAGCAGATTGTTGCCCGCCGCGTCATAGAGGCTGACATGGATATGCATGCCGCTGCCCGGGTACTGCAGATAGGGCTTGGCCATAAAGCTGGCGCGATGACCATGCTTGAGCGCCACGCCGCGGGTACTGCGGCAGAACAGCGCCGACCAGTCGGCGGCCTGTAGCGGATCTTCACAGTGGGCGAAGTTGATCTCGAACTGCCCTGGGCCCAGTTCGGCAGTAATCACCGTGGCCTCGACACCTTGCTCGCGGGCGGTCTCGGTCATATCGTCGAGCACTTCGCTAAAGCGCGACAGGCGCTCGATATGCATATTCGGCTGATCGTCGGCATCGCCGCTCAGGTCGTCGCGGGGGAACTGCGGCAGGCCCTCCTTGAGCGACTTGTCGAACAGATAGAACTCCAGCTCGAAGGCCACTACCGGGCGGATGCCCTTGCGCGCCAGACGCTCGACCACCCGCGCCAGTACTTCCCGCGGCTCGAACTCGATGGGTGCCTCGGTGCCGTCGGAGCTGATCAGCATCTGCCCCAGGGGTTGCTTCTCCCAGTTGACGTACTTGAGCGTGCCGGGGATCAGCCGCCGCGGCGCATCCGGGTCGCCGTCTCGGAAGCAGTAGTCGCCGATCTCGTAGAGGCCGCCCTGGGCACCGAGCAGCACGCAGTTCTGCGGCAACTTTAGGGCGCTGCCGGCGGCGACCTTCTCCAGCATATCGATGGGATAGCGCTTGCCATAGAAATGCCCGGGAATATCCAGACAGATCAGGTCGACGAAGCGCACCTCGGGGTGGCGTTGGCGGAAGGCACGGACCTCATTGAGCAGGTCGGTACTGGGGGCTGTCATTGTTATAAGTCCTTGGTAAGGGGATATGGCAAACAGGCTGTTGAAAAACTACCTACGTTGGCAATCCTGCGTTGAAAACGGCCTCAAAATGCTCATTTACAGCTCGTAAACTCCGCTTTCTCGGCCGTTTTCGCCTTGTCTTGCCTGCCTCGCCTACGCTTTTCAAAAGCCTGCGAGTCAGTTGTAGACCCAGAGCACCCGCGCAGGTGCCTCACTCTGGTTGGCGTAGCGGAAGCGGGCGTAACTTGAAACCTGGAAGGCGTCGCCGGCCTGCAGGGTGGCGCACTCCTCCTCTTCGCCGAGCCACAGGGTCAACTCGCCTTCGAGCACATAGCCGCCCTGCTCCGAGCGGTCGCTCATCTGCCGCTCGCCGCTGCTGGCACCGGGCTCCAGCAGGCTTTCGAGCATGTTGAAAGCACCGTGCATATTCGGCGAGGTGAGGATGTCGGTGATGCCGTTGGCGAAGTACAGGGTGCGCCGCTCGCCCGGGCGGGTAACCCAACGCAGCGCCCGCGGCTTGGCCAGGCTGTAGAAATAGGTGGTGGGCACATCCAGTGCCTCGCTGATGGCGGTCAGGTCGGCCACGGTCGGGCGCGACAGGCCGCGCTCGACCTGGGAGACGAAGCCCACCGAACGGCCGATGCGCTCGGCCAGCTCATTGAGGGTCACCTTCTTGTGCTTGCGCAGGTCGTGGATAAGGATGGCCAACGCGGCCATTTCTTCTTGCTTGTCCATGACGGCTCCCGAATCAAATGGCGAATTAAACGAAGTCACGGAGGCGATACCAGGCCTTGCCCACGGCCTCCAATGGCGCGGCCAGCCGCTCGCCGCCGGGGAAGCGCGGATTGCGCAGGCCCTGGTAGAGCAACAGCTCGTCGCTGTTACCGAGAATGGCGTCAGCCACCGCCCGGGCACCCGCCAGCGTCGGCAACACGCCATGGCCGGAGTAGCCCTGCAGCCAGTAACGGTTGTCCGCGCCACCGATATCCGGGGTGCGGTGCATGCTGATATCCAGGTGGCCGCCCCAGGAAAATTCGATGGGCACACCGGCCAGCTGCGGGAACACCCGCTCGATAAAGGGCCGGGTGGCCGCGGCGATATCCCTGGGCAGACCGCCCAGGTAGGTGCAGCCGCCGCCGAACAGCAGGCGGTTGTCCGGGGTGCGGCGGAAATAGTCGAGCACGAACTGGTTGTCGGTGACGCAGCTGTTGCGCGGCAGCAGGGACTCGGCCAGGGCCGGGTCCAGCGGCGCGGTGGCCACCTGATAGTTGCCCACCGGCAGGATGCGCCCCGCCAGCTGTGGGTCGAGCCTGTCGATATAGGCATTGCAGGCCAGCACCAGCACCTCGGCCTGCACGCTGCCGGCGGCGGTCGCGAGGTGATAGCCATCAGCTCCACAGTGGTAGCTCAGTACCCGGCTCTGCTCGTGGATCACCCCACCGGCGCGCTCGAAGACGGCGGCCAGGCCCAGGGCCAACTTGAGCGGATTGAGATGGCCGCCCAGAGGGTCGAACAGGCCGGCCTGATAACGCTCGCTGGCCACCCAGCTGCCGAGCTGGTCGCGGGGGATAAACTGCAGCTGGTCATGGCCCCACTTGTGCGCAGCGTGCTCCTGCCACTCATGCAGGATGGCCACCCGCCGCGGCATCACTGAGGTCCACAGATGGCCGGCGCGGTAGTCGCAGTCGAAGCCGTAGCGCTGCGGCAGCGCGCGGATTTCGTCGGCGGCCCAACGCATGCCATCCCACAAACGGCGTGCGCGCTCCAGGCCGAGGGCCCGCTCCAGCGGCGGCATATCGCAGGACCAGCCGAGAATCGCCTGACCGCCATTGCGTCCCGAGGCCGCCCAGGCCACCCGACTGGCTTCCAGCAGCACCACGCGTTTGCCGGCCTCGGCCAGGCGCAGCGCCGTATGCAGGCCACTGAAACCGGCACCAACCACCGCTACGTCATAGCGCTGCGCGCCGGCCAGTGGCGCGTATTCGCGCAGTTGTTCACGGCAACTGTGGGCGTAGTAGGTGTCGAGATGCTGCTCGGACTGCTTGAACATAAACAACTCATGAAATTATTTATTTATAATTTCATGAAAAGTTACACTCTAAATTTCATAAAGGCAAGCCAGTGCGTGCAGCCCGCCGCCGCCTCGGTCGAGCTACAGCCCCATCTGCTTGCTGATGATCTCGTTCATGATCTCCCGCGAACCGCCGCCAATGGAGAGGATGCGATTGTCGCGATACAGGCGCTCCACCAGAGACTCGCGCATATAGCCCATGCCGCCCATGATCTGCACCGCGTCGTAGGTCAGGCGGTCGGCGATATCGGTGGCGAAGTTCTTGGCCATGGAGATCTCCTTGATCACGCTCTTGCCGGCGGCCATCTTCGCCGCCTGGCGGTAGGTGAACTCGCGGGACACTTCCAGCTGGGTGGCCATCTCGGCCAGGCGATGCTTGAGCACCTGGAACTTGCCGATTGGCTTGCCGAATGCCTGGCGCTCCCGAGCCCAGGTCAATGACTCTTCCAGCGCCAGTTGCGCGGTCATATTGGCCATGATCGCCAGGCTTAGGCGCTCGCTCTGAAAGTTGGCCATGATGCAGGCAAAGCCCATGTTCTCCGCACCGATCAGATTCTCCACTGGCACCAGGCAGTCATCGAAGAACAGCTCGGCGGTGTCCGAAGCCCACCACCCCATCTTCTTCAACTTGCGCCCGACGCTGAAACCCGGCGTGCCCTTCTCGATCAGCAGCAGGCTGACACCACCGAAACCGTCGCCGCCGGTGCGCACCGCCACCGTGTAGTAGTCGGCGCGCACGCCACTGGTAATAAAGGTCTTGCTGCCGCTGACGCGATAGAAGTCGCCGTCGCGCACCGCGCGGGTCTTGAGGTTGGCCACGTCGGAGCCACCGGAGGGCTCGGTCACCGCCAGGGCCATGATCTTCTCGCCCGCCAGCACCTGCGGCACCACCCGGTCACGCACCTGGGGCCTGGCCCATTTGACGATGGGCGGCAGGCCGATATCCAGAGAACCCAGGCCCGCCACCAGACCGCCAGAGCCGCTGCGCATCAGCTCCTCGCTGGCCGCCACCTTGGCAAATACGTCGCCCTCATGGCTGCCACCAAACTGCTCCGGGTAGCCGATACCGAGGATGCCCGCCGCACCGGCCTTGAGGTACAGCTCGCGGGGAAACTCCTCGGCCTCCTCCCAGTCGTCGATATGCGGCAGGATCTCGCGCTCGACAAAACGCCGCACCGAGTCGCGGACCAGTTGGTGGGAGGCGTCGAAGTATTCCTGGAAAGCAGACATAGGGGATTCCCAGTGAGGTTTCAGGAAAAATACCAAGCGCTTGCTTGGTTTACAAGCCATGGATAGCGCCAGATGCCAGGGCATAAGCGACCGCACGGGATGGGCATCGTCTGCTAATAGGCCAAATGGATTGGCCTCTGCCGGCGCTCAAGCAGCGCCCGCTTGCCTTTCCCGGAGCGGCAACAGGCCCGCCAGATTGGCTTATTCCAGAACATATGATTCTTATCGCTAAAAATTTCAACCAATATCTTGCGCGCAATATGTTTGCGGGCTACATTTCGCCTCGATAACTTAGTTTGCGCACAAAAAATTATCGCAACACAAAACCTGCACATCACAACCTGGTCGAACCACCGGCAACACCCGCCGGACCTCCACCTTCTATAGAGAGCAATAGCCATGTCGATCGAAAACGTTGCATACCGTGCCTACGCAGAAGCCACCGGCGGCCGTGACGGCCGCGCCATCTCTTCCGACGGCGTCCTCGATGTCGCCCTGACCACCCCTAAAGAACTTGGCGGTGCCGGCGGTGCGGGCACTAACCCGGAGCAGCTGTTCGCCGCCGGTTACTCGGCCTGCTTTATTGGCGCGATGAAATTCGTCGCCGGCCGCGACAAGCTGGCGATGCCTGCAGATGCCTCGATTGAAGGTGTAGTGGGCATTGGCGCGATCCCCAACGGTTTCGGCATCGAAGTCGAATTGCGCATCAGCCTGCCAGGCATGGACCGCGAGCAAGCGCAAACCCTGATCGACCGCGCGCACATCGTCTGCCCTTACTCCAACGCCACCCGCGGCAATATCGACGTCACCCTGACGCTGCTCGACTAACTTGCCCCGGCCGACACGACGAAGCCCCGCGACTGGTCAAACAGCGACGGGGCTTCGTCGTTGTGCCGCCGGCCTCAGACCGATGAGGTCGGTTCGGCACAGCCGCAATCGAGACTGCAGATCAGCCCGGCTCCCAGGGCGTCAGTAAAAACCTGCTGCGCCAGAGGCGCGGCAAAGAAGCGCTGCATCGCCCGCGCCGAATACCAGTCGCCGCACAGCAGCCAGAGCTGTTCATCCTGCGCCGCGCGACGGACCTCCAGGCCCAGGCAATCGCTAGCCGTGTCGGCCAGGCTGGCGAGGCGTTGCAGACAGCGGCCCAACTCGGCCGCGCGGCCAGCTTGGGCGCGGATAAGTGTCGTATGGCTAATCGGCATAAGGCCCTCCTTATCCATGGCGTATCGCCGCAAGCCCGTTGCTGCGTTTTGCCCAGCTTTGCCCGCTGGACTCAATAGGCACTGGCGGTCGGGCGCACGATCAACTCGCTGACATCGACATCCGCCGGCTGCTCGACCGCATAGGCAATGGCACGGGCAATCGCGTCCGGGGCGATGGCGACCTTGCGGAACGCCTTCATCGCCTCACGACTCGACTCATCGGAAATGCTCTCGGCCAGTTCCGACTCGACCACCCCCGGCGATACCAGGGTCACCCGAATATCGCCGCCGACCTCCTGACGCAGGCCTTCGGAGATGGCGCGCACTGCGTACTTGGTCGCGCAATACACCGCGCCGGTCGGCACCACGCTGTAAGCCCCGATCGAGGCGATATTGACCAACTGGCCACTGCGCTGGGCCTGCATCAGTGGCAGCACGGCGGCGATGCCATGCAGAACGCCGCGGATATTCACGTCGATCATCCGGTCCCACTCATCCACCTTCAGCGCCTCAAGCGGCGAAAGCGGCATCACGCCGGCGTTGTTGATCAACACATCGACGCGACCGAAGCGCTCGACGGCGAAATCGACAAAAGCCTGAGTGTTCGCACGGCTGGTCACATCCAGTCGGCGGAACTCGGCCGTACCACCCGCCTCACGGATCTCGCCGACCAGGGCCTCGAGCCTGTCGCTGCGCCGGGCACCGAGCAGCACACGTGCCCCCTTGTGCGCCAGCAAACGAGCACAGGCCTCGCCTATGCCGCTGCTGGCACCGGTGATCAAAATGACTTTGCCTTGAACGTTCAGCATGGGGGCATTCTCCAGAAGCTGTTGAGTGGAACTACAGCAGCAGAGACTAGAGAGATGGCCCACCGAGGGTTAGACGATTACTGGAGCATTCTTGCCTGATACTGCTTTATGTCTGGCAGCACCTGTTCGTAGCAGTTACTCGTCATTCAGACTTGCTTCGCCGTACACCCCAGCTATTTGCCTATTTGTGGCGAATATTTGCCTGATCCTGCATTGCCAATCTCGGCGGCAATACTTGCCTGAAAGACCAGGCTAAGCTCCGGCGATACCTTGAGGAGATGCCCCGATGCCCGCACCCGCCACCTTGCCGCGCACATCCGGCAGCGACCTTGAGCAGCGCCAGGTCGAGCTGGCGGCGCTGATTCAGCGGCTGACCCCGGCCGAAGACCTGCATGCCACCGCCATCGACGGCCTGCACCTGATTCGTACCGACCAGCCCACCCTGCCCATGCCGGTGCTGTACAACCCCTGCCTGTGCATCATCGCCTAGGGCAGCAAGGAAGTACGCCTGGCCGATCAGCCCTATCGCTACGACCCGCTGAATTATCTGGTCGCCTCGGTCACACTGCCGGTATCGGGCCAGGTGATAGCGGCCTCCCCCGAGCAGCCTTACCTGAGCCTGCGCCTGGATATCGACCCCACGCAGCTCAGCGGCCTGATCGCCGATGCCGGGCCGATCGGCTTGGCCGGGACGGCGGGCGATGGGCGCGGTCTGTTTCTGGACAGGATCGACGACGCCCTGCTCGACGCGGTGATCCGCCTGACCCGCCTGCTGGAAAGCCCGCGGGATATCGCCATGCTCGCACCCCTGGCGCTGCGCGAGATCTTCTATCGCCTGCTGCACAGCCCCCAGGGCCGTTATCTGCACGAGATCGCCATTGCCGACAGCCAGGGCCAGCGCATCGCCCGCGCCATCGACTGGCTCAACAAGCACTACGACCAGCCACTGCGCATCGAACACCTGGCCCGCGAGGTCAACCTCAGCCCATCGACCCTGCATCACCGCTTCAAGACGGTCACCGCCCTCAGCCCGCTGCAGTATCAGAAGCAACTGCGCTTGCAGGAAGCCCGCCGCCTGATGCTCTGCGAGGGCCTGGAAGCGGCCTCGGCCAGCTACCGGGTCGGCTATGAAAGCCCGTCGCAATTCAGCCGTGAATACAGCCGTTTATTCGGCGCGCCGCCCCTCAGAGACCTGGCCAGACTGCGAAATAACGGCTGAGCCACAACAAAAACAAAATGAATTAGCTTCAATACCAGCACGGAACGTAAAAACGGCCTAGAATGCACAAGCTGAACAGTAGTAATCAGCAAAACCGCATAGGTGCTATGAATATTCTGGCACCGCAATTCGTATCGATTTAAGAGAAACATCATGGCTAATCGCGAAACTGGCACCGTCAAATGGTTCAACGATGAGAAGGGCTTCGGCTTCATTACCCCGGCTAACGGCGGCGATGATCTGTTCGTGCACTTCAAAGCAATCCAGAGCGACGGTTTCAAAAGCCTGAAAGAAGGCCAAACCGTTACCTACGTGGCCGCCCGCGGTCAGAAAGGTATGCAAGCTGAAGAGGTTCAGGTGGCCTAAGCCTCTGACCTGTTCTAGATAAGCCCTGCAGATGCGGGGCTTGTTTTTTTCTGCGGCCTGAAAGCCAACACAAGATGGCAAAGGCAAGACCCGCAGGGTGCAACGCCCGCAGCGGTAACCTGATTTCCCTCACCCAGATATCGTCAGCACTGCATGCAGGGCTAATGCCGTTGCACGCCCCCTCTCCCGCAGTTATTCGCTGCCGCAACTATATGGCCAGGCACCTTCGCGCGCACACCTGTCGTTATGGGCAGCCCTGGAAGTGCTCTACAGCTGAATCGGACGACGCCCGGCAATCGAATGCGCCAGGGTGCCGCCATCGACCAGTTCCAGCTCACCGCCCAGAGGCATGCCGTGGGCGATACGCGAAGCGATCAAGCCCTTGCCCGCCAGCAGCTGGGCAATGTAATGGGCGGTCGCTTCACCTTCCACCGTGGGATTGGTGGCCAGTATCACCTCAGCGAAACTGCCGGCGGCGATACGCGCCAGCAACTCGGGAATGCCTATGGCTTCCGGCCCCAGGCCGTCGAGTGGCGACAGATGGCCCTTGAGCACAAAGTAGCGCCCACGAAAACCGGTGTGTTCCACCGCGTACACATCCATTGGCCCTTCCACCACGCAAAGCAGGCTGTCGTCGCGGCGTGGATCGAGGCACAACTGGCACACCTCATCCTCGCTCAGGTTGCGACACTGCCTGCAGTGCCCCACCCCTTCCATCGCCTGGGTCAACGCCTGGGCCAGACGCATGGCACCCGAACGGTCACGCTCGAGCATCTGCAAAGCCATGCGCTGGGCAGTCTTCTGCCCCACACCGGGCAGGATGCGCAGAGAATCGATCAGTTGACGGATCAGTGGGCTAAAGCTCATGGCAAGGCATCACATGGGTTATGGGCGGATGGAAACGACGGCGGGCCACTTCCATAGAAGGTTTCAGCCAATGATGGATAACGCTGCGCGGTTATCCACTCTACTCATTTGTACAAGGGCCTATAAGGGTTGGCCAGACGCTGTGCAGAGCAAGGCGCAAGACGGCCCGGGCACCGGAGTTTACTGGCCGTAAATGAGGATGCCCGGGCCGGCTCGCAACGCAGTAATGCGTGCCGGCTGGGCGTCACTTACTCAAAAAGGCATTTTGAAACCGGGGGGGAGCTGCATTCCTGCCGTCATGCCGGACATCTTGTCCTGGCTGTTCTGCTCAACCTTGCGCACTGCATCGTTGACGGCCGCAGCGATCAGGTCCTCAAGGATTTCCTTGTCTTCCTGCATCAGGCTGTCGTCCAGGCTGACGCGCTTGACGTCATGACGACCGGTCATCACCACGCTGACCAGGCCGGCACCGGATTGACCGGTTACTTCGGCGTTCGCCAGCTCTTCCTGCATTTTCTGCATTTTTTCCTGCATCTGCTGGGCCTGCTTCATCAGGCCGGCCATGCCACCTTTCATCATGGTAGTTGTCCTCGGTAATTATCAGGCAGTCAGGGGTTTGACTGGGGTGTCCAGGGGTTCAATGCTGTCCGCGCGGATCACCGCGGCGAACTGCTGAATCATTTGCTGCACCAGCGGATCGTTATGGATAGAAGCCTCGGCATCGCGCTGACGGTTGGCACGCTGACGGGCAGCTGCCTGTGCCGGGGTTTCCTGTTCGGGCTTGCGCAGTTCGATCTGCAGGCTGAGTTCGCGCCCAAGGTGCTGGTTGAGGGCATCGTTGAGTCTGCGCTGCTGGGTCGGGTTGAACAAGGCGCTATGGCCCGGATCCAGATGCAGCAGCCAGTTATCGCCGTCGACTGTGATCAGGGTGCAGTTGGCCCCGATGCTGCCAGTCATCCCCGACAGCCCAAGCTTGGGAAACAATTCCAGCCAATCGGCCGCCAGGCCGGTGGCGGGCTGCGCGGCTGGCAGCACTTGCGGCTCGACCGCCTGCTCGACCTCGACGGCGTCGAAATCATAATCGATCGACTCGGCGTCCATCTCCACATAGTCGTAGTCACCGGGTGGCGGCTCATCGTCATCCACATCCGCGTCCACTGGCGACGCAATCTCGACTGCTGGCAACGCGGCTGGCGCGGGCTGCGGCTTTACTGGTGGCAGCTCGGGGACAAGCGCCGGACTCGGCGCTGCTTCGATAACGGCGGCCGGTGCGGGACTTGCGACCTGTTCTTCCCAGGGCGGCACCACGGCGGGTGCAGACTGCAACGGTTCAGGCTGCATGGCCGGCGCAGGTTCGGCGGGCACAGGCGTGGCGGCGAGCGTCGGCGCGGGCCCGACCTGCGGGCTCGAAGGCAGCTCGACGGCTGCCGCTACCGGCGAGGCGATCGTGTCTGGCGCGACCGGTGCAACAACTGCTGCAGCAGCCACAACGGCCGGCGCAGCCATAGCTGCGCCGGCCACTGGGTTGGGCGCGGAATCAGCAGTGGCCTGACTAATCCCCAGCGGCTTTAGCGCCACCCTGGGTACATCCTCGCTATCCGCAGGGCGGAACGCCAGCATGCGCAGCAGCACCATCTCGAAGCCACTGCGTGGGTCAGGTGCCAGAGGCAGATCGCGTCGACCGATCAAGCCCATCTGGTAATAGAACTGCACATCCTCGCCTGGCAGGACCTTAGCCAGTTCGAGCACGCGCTCGCGATCGCCCTGGCCGTTATCCACCGCCTCGGGCAGGGCCTGGGCAATGGCCACGCGATGCAGCACATTGAGCATTTCCGACAGCACACCATTCCAGTCCGGGCCTTGCTCGGCAAGATGGCGTACGGCCTCGATCAGGCCGCGGGCATCGCCCTCGATCAGGGCATGCAGCACCCCGTAGACCTGACCGTGGTCGAGGGTGCCGAGCATGGCACGCACGTCGGCGGCCAGCACCTTGCCTTCACCAAAGGCAATCGCCTGGTCGGTCAGGCTCATGGCATCGCGCATGGAGCCATCGGCGGCGCGGCCCAGCAGCCAGAGCGCATCATTCTCGAACGGAATATTTTCCGCTGCCAAGACATGGCTGAGGTGATCGACCACCCGCTCCGGCGGCATGTTTTTCAGGGAAAACTGCAGGCAGCGCGACAGCACGGTCACCGGTAGTTTCTGCGGATCGGTGGTGGCCAGCAGGAATTTGACGTGGGGTGGCGGCTCTTCCAGGGTTTTCAGCAGCGCATTGAACGAGCTGGTGGAGAGCATGTGCACTTCGTCGATCAGGTAGACCTTGAAGCGCCCACGACTAGGCGAGTACTGCACGTTGTCCAGTAGCTCACGGGTGTCTTCCACCTTGGTGCGGCTGGCGGCGTCGACTTCAATCAGATCGACGAAGCGCCCTTCATCGATCTCCCTGCACACCGAGCACACGCCGCAGGGCGTGGAGCTGATGCCGGTTTCACAGTTCAGGCACTTGGCGATAATCCGCGCGATGGTGGTCTTGCCCACCCCGCGGGTGCCGGTAAACAGGTAGGCATGGTGCAGCCGCTGACTGTCGAGCGCGTTGATCAGCGCCCTGAGCACATGAGTCTGGCCAACCATTTCGCTGAACGAGCGCGGACGCCACTTGCGTGCAAGAACCTGATAACTCATCGAAACCCGTCACGAGAGGAAAGCAAAAGTGGGCTAATCCTAACGGAGCATGGGGCAAATTGCATCCGACCTGCCGCCTCTATATAGACAGACACGCGGCCCGTTGAAAAATTAGCTGGCTAAAAAACGCACAAGGGCCTAGTATCCGCGGCGTTAGTACCACGCTGTAAGTCAATTAGGCCTTTTAGGCCCCCTCGATGGTATCCAGGTAAAGAGCGCATCCGCCCCATCAAGCGATGCCGTACAGCTCTTGACCATGACCCAACCTGCTGACTGATCTGGCCGTCCCGCGCAAGCGCCGACTCAGCCCGCCTCCGAAGTACCGACCCGCAACAAGCTTCCAATCCGGAACTTTTGCGCGCAGTCCCGCTCCGATCTGACACATGCATCGACACACCTGGTCGACAGCCTGGAGCTTTATTCAGCGCAATGATGCGCACGCAGTTTTAGGAACACCAAATAAATGAATACTCAACACCAAATTCAGGATGCCATTCGCACCCTCGCCAGCGCCTTTGCGCCACTTGATTGCCGAATCATGGCCGCCCGCAAAGGCAGCTTCAGCTTCACCATCGTCAATCATGCGGGCATTGCCCAGCACAGCCAGCGCCTCTATCCAGGCCAGTACAGCGGTGCACACCTGCAGCAAGTGATCGATCGCGCCCGTCAGTCCCTGACGGCCTGACCAGACGCACGACGAACTATCCACCCGGAGGGGGGTCTGAATTAGTCAACCTCAGGATGGAGCAAGGTCATGGATAACATCAACCAGCAACTCGTCGAACAATTGTTCGCCCCCTTGCGCGTCACGTTCAGCGCGCCGCGCCCGGACGGTGGCATCATCCTCTCCCTGATGGATGCTGCCGATGTCACCGCCTACAGTCGAGTGTTGAGCGCAGCCCAGCGCACCGATGCCCAGGCATTCGCGCAGAGCCTTGAAGAAATCCGCCTGGAACTGGCCATGCGCTCCGGCAGTATTCCCGCGGATATGCGCAAGGCCCTGAAAGAACAGGACAGTGTTCTCAGCTACCACCAGGCCTGAGCCTGCTCCGCCAAAAGCCCCGCCCCAACCGCGGGGCTTTTTATTGCGCGCAATAACGGGCCGCGCCCTGCTCAGAGGCTGCATAAACAGAGTTGATTTGCCCAGCACACAGGAAACGCCACCCAGCAGGATGCGTCGTGCGCACCGAACTCCTGCCGCCAGATCGAGACCAAGCCGCGCGGCACAAGCCAAGGATATGACGCAATCAATGTCATCTGAGGTGGCGCAGCCCAACAGCGCTTGGCACCGGGCGCGCACAGACAAGCCGCAACGAGGCAAGCATAAAGCTGAAGGATCAAATAATGGATGTAACGCACAGCCCGAACGGGCTTGAAGATGGAGGCAACCCTGCCAGCCACACCCCGGCACACAATGTCACCGCTGCGGCTGCTCCCTTCCAGGCCTGACCGGGTTCACGGCTGATCGTTGCGGGGGGACCGGCAGGGCCACCATAACGCTACCCGCCTTGCAGCGAGCCGCGCCATTGTACTGGCTTGATTCAAACTTACAACCGCTTCAAGCACTTATAAACGCTTTAGGGTTTGCCCGGTCGGTTGAGCAGCCCGCACCACTGGCTATTGCCTACTCAGCGGACTCATACCCGAAAACGCCCGACCAGAGCAGTCAGGCCATGGGAGAGTTCGGACAGGTGCTGGCTGGCCTTGGCACTCTGCTCGGAGGTTTGCGCCGCCTCATTGGAGAGATCGCGAATATCACTGATATTGCGCGCGATTTCTTCGGTGACGCTGCTTTGTTCCTCGCAGGCGCTGGCAATCTGTGCAGTCATATCATTGATGCGCTGCACCGAGTCGCTGGTATCGGTCAGGGCCTGATCCACGCCGGCGGCCTGATCCACGCTTTCCCGCGCCCTGGCACTGCCCGAGTGGGTCGCCTTGACCGCATTCTGTACGCCGATCTGCAGGCGCTCGATCATCAGCTGAATGTCTTTGGTCGACTCCTGGGTGCGGGCGGCCAGGGCCCTTACCTCATCGGCCACCACCGCAAAGCCGCGGCCCTGCTCGCCGGCCCTGGCAGCCTCGATGGCCGCATTCAGGGCCAAGAGATTGGTCTGTTCGGCAATGCCCCGGATCACGGCCAGCACCGCGCCAATATTCGCGGCTTCCTGTTCGAGGGTCTGGATACTGAGCGAAGCGCTCTCCACTTCCTGGGCCAGTTGACGAATCGAGTCGATGGTCGCACCCACCACCAGGGCACCTTCGCGTGACTGTACCTGGGCGCTGCGGGCGGCATCGGCGGCGTTCTGCGCATTGCGCGCCACCTCATGCACCGCACTGCTCATCTCGGTGGCCGCCGTGCTGACCTGATCCACCGCCGCGTGTTCGCTGTTGATCAGGCGATCATTGGCGGCCGCCATGCCAGCCAGGCTCTGCGCCGAACTTTCGACCTCACCCGTGACCCGCCCAACTTCCTTGATCAAGGGCTGCAACTTGTCGAGAAAACGGTTGAAGGCATGGCTGAGCTTGCCCAGCTCATCGCGGGAAAGCACATCCAGACGCACGCGCAGATCGCCATCGCCGTCGGCAATCTGTTCGATGCGATTGAGCAGGCTGTGCAACGGCCGGGTAATCAGCAGCGGAAAGCCAACCACCAATACCAGACAGACCAGCAGGCCGAAGGCAATGATCAGGCCCTGCTGCCAGCTCAGGGTCTCACCCAGGCGAATAGCCGCCATGCCCTCATCATTGGCCGCCTGATCATCCATCTCGCCAAGCTTGTCGATGGCAGTGCGCATGGCCTCGAACTGTTCTTCGCTGGCAGCGAAACTCAGCGCACTGGCGGCTTGTTGATCGCTGCCCGCCAACTGCAGCACCTGCTGTGAGGTGGCCTTCCAGCGCGCAAAACCACTGTCGAACTGGGCCACCAACTGCATCGCCTCGGCACCTGGCTGCATGGCGGCGAACTTGTGCACGCGATCGTAAGCCTGCTGCATATTCTCCGCATGGGCCGCCGCCAGGGCACTGGCATGTACACTCGCACCCTCGCCGAGCATGCTGCGCTCGGCCACAAAGGCCTGGTAGAGATCACGGTCGGCGTTGAGCAGCAGACTGATGCCCGGCAGGAAGCGATTGGTCAGTCGGGTGCTGGAATCGGCGACCTGATCGATACCGCGCATACCGAGAAAGCCCATCGCGACCAACAGCGTGGCCAGCAACAGAATGGGCAAGGCCATTTTCCAGCGAAACCCCAGATCGGCGAAGATGCGTAACATAGCGGTACCCCCGAGCAATGGCCAAGTAGTATCAGCGTAGACCAAGCACGGCACTCCCCCGAAAAAGCTCACGAGCTGCGGGCTAGGCGAACATGTGCCGGGAATTATCGATGCATGGGCGGGTCCGAAGCAGACCGCGGCAGACTCAGGGCCGTGCCCCGCGTAGCAATTCGCAGTACCCTGTGTGCGTTTTGCCAACCCCTAGCCTTTACCAAGGAGCAACACCATGGCCATGACCAAAGACCAACTGATCAGCGATATTGCCGAGTCGACCGACACGCCGAAAAGCACCATTCGCGCGGTACTCGAGCAGCTCAGCGAGATCGTCAGCGATGCCCTGGAGAATGGCGATGAAATCACCCTGCCAGGTATCGGCAAACTGAAGGTCAGCGAGCGTCCGGCCCGCACCGGACGCAACCCACAAACCGGCAAAGCCATCGAGATCGCCGCCAAGAAGGTGGTCAAGTATGTACCGGCCAAGGCCCTGAGCGACGCAATCAACTAAGGCCGCACCAGCCGACAAGATGGGCGAGTTGCGCCACAGAGCACCGCCCCATCCTGCGCAGGTTGTCCTGACGGACATAGATGAGGCTTACTGCACGGCCTCCTCCAGCGGAGTCACGGCGGCCGAGTCGGGACCGCCCATCTGGCGGATCCGCCTGACCTGCTGCACCCGATTGAGGTTGTCCCAGGCCATGTCGTAATGCGCGGGCGACTGCTCAATCGCGCTGCGGAAGAACTGCTCGGCGACATCCAGCTTGCCCTCTATCAGGCAGATATAGCCGACGTCATTGCTGGCCTGGGCACGCCCGCCGATCTGCTCAAAGGCGGAAAGCGCCTCCTCATAGCGCTCCATGCGCGCCAGCAGCAACCCATAGTTGCGCCACAACGGCTTGTAGCCACTGTCGTAACCGATGCCACGCTGATAGGTGCGCTCGGCCTGGGGCCACTGCCCTGCCAGGTAATAGGAATAGCCCAGACTGTTCTGCACCAGCACCGAGCGCGGTTCGATCAGCATGGCCAGGTTGTAATAGGCCTCGGATGAGGGGAAGTCGTTGCGCAGATCAGCCAGCACGCCAAGGCCGTTGTAGACCTTGAGGGGCGACTTGCTGTCCACCTTGAGCGCGGCCACCTCGGCCGAACTGTCGCCGCCCAGGCGCTGCTGGTCCAGCGCCACCGCCCTGGACAGCAGCTCCTGCGCGCCCTTGTGGTCATGCCTGGCCAGACGCAGCAGGCCCATTTCCGCCAGCGCCTCAAGGTTGTTCGGCTCGCTGGCCAGCACATCGCGGAAGGCCATCTCGGCAAGCTGGCTATTGCCGCGCTCGCGGTGGATTCTGCCGACCCAGACCAGGGCCGAATAACGTTTGGGATCGAGTTCGATGGCACGCAGATACTGGTACAGCGCCTGATCCAGATCGTCGGCCCGGTAGGCCATCGCGGCCATCTGCATGGCCTGCTCGGGCGAATGGGTCTGCTGCCTCACCTTATACAGCAGGGAATTGTCGCCGCTATAGACGGAACGGCTATTGAGTGCCGACTCCGGCCCCATGGTCTGACACCCTGACAGTACGACCGCCAAGGCCAACAGCACGCTGAGCTTGTTCATTTCATATCTTCCCGAAGACGTTGAGTACCCCGATGATTGCCGGACCTATGGCCACCAGAAAGAAGCTCGGCCATAAACACAGGATCAGGGGGAATACCAACTTGGTGCCAATTTTTGCCGCCATTTCTTCGGCGGCCTGAGTGCGTCGATCACGGAATTCCTCGGCATAGATGCGCAAGGTATCGGCCACGCTGCTACCGAAACGGATGCTCTGCGCCAGCAGGCTGACCAGCCCGCGGATATCCTCCAGCCCGGTACGTTCGGCCAGATGCTTGAGCGCCTCGGTGCTGGGGATGCCGGCTCGAATTTCCGCATTGACCAGGGCCAGCTCCAGAGCCAGCTCCGGTTGGCTGACCGCCATTTCGTCGGCCACTCGCTCGATGGCCTGGGGCAAGGCCAGCCCCGACTCGACGCAGACCACCATCAGGTCCAGGGCATCGGGAAAGGCCACCAGCAGCCGGGTCATGCGCGCCTGCTTGCGCTTGTCGACATAGATGGCCGGCACCAGCCAGCCCAATGCGGCGGCGGCAACTACCAGGGCGATCCCCATGACCAGCGACAAATTGGGAATCAGCGGCAAGGCCAGCAGACTGAGGGCCAGCAACACCAGTGGTACCAGCAGACGAACGGCCCAGTACACCTGCACCGCCGCCGGCGAGCGATATCCGGCATGGGTGAGCAGCATCCGGGTCGCGGACTGCCGGTCCTCCTCTCCGGAGTTGAACCGCTGGCCCACCTGCTCCAGCATCAGTTGCAGATTGCTCGGTGCCTGCTGGCCGACGGCCAGGCCGCCATAGCCGCGCTTGATCAGCGTCAGGCGCCGCTGTACCGGGTCGCGCAGGCCCGACGCCAGCATGGCCAGGGTCGCCACGGCGAGCACCGCGCTCAGACCGATGGCACCAACGAACAACAACCGCGCCAGCTCTTCATTGCCGACCACGCGGTTGAGCAAACCCAGCAGATAGTCCATGACATCTACCTCCTCTGACTGCGTTTACACCTGGATGCGGATGATTTTGCGAATCCAGAGAATCCCCAGCAGCATGGCGACGAAAGCCGCCACCACCAGCTTCTGGCCCATGGGTTCCTTGATCAGCAACGGCAAATAGGTCGGGCTCGACAACACAATCGCCGCTGCCAGAACGAAGGGCACCGCCACCAGAATCCAGCCTGACATGCGCCCCTCCGCCGACAAGGTCTTGACCTTGCGCTGAAAACGAAAGCGCCCGCGAATCAGGCTACTCAGGCGGGTCAACACCTCAGTCAGGTTGCCGCCGGTGTCACGGTGGATCAGCACCGAGGTCACCAGCATCATCACCGTCATGCTCGGCATGCGTTCGAGCAGCCCGAGCATGGCCCGGCGCACATCGTTGCCGTAGTTGATATCGGCGAAGGTCAGGCCAAATTCATGGGCCACCGGCCCCTTGTGTTCCTCGGCCACCAGCTGCAGGGTCTCGTTGAACGGGTGGCCGGCACGCAATGCCCGACACATCGCATCCAGAGCATCCGGCAGGCCCTCCTCGAACGCGGCGAAACGCTTGCCGCGATCGCTGGCAATCTTCATGACCGGCAGCCAGAACACCAGCAGTGCCAGCGCCAGAGCCAGCCACCAGACCTGGCTATACAGCCACAGCGCAATGCCCGCAACCGCCCCCAGGATCAGGCCTAGCAACAGCACCCGGTAGGCGCGGTAATCATGCCCGGACTGCTCGATCATCTGCGCCAGGGCTTCCATGGCGGGTAGCTGCTCCAGACGGGCCTCCAGCGGCGACAGGCGCTTGAGGTATTTCTGCCGCAGCACCGTCTGCATATTCGGCAGGTCACTGGCCCGTTCCAGCACATGCAGGCGGCTGCGAATACGCTTGCGCACCCTGCCCGCCTCGCCAAATACCGGGATCACCAGGCTCTGGCTGAGCAGGAACACTGCGGCGAACACCATGCCGAGGAACGCCAGGATAAACTCGCTGGGAATCTGGTTCATGACTGCCCCTCCATCCATTCCGGCCGAAACATGCTCAGCGGCAACTCGATACCGCGTTTCGCCATCACATCGCGGAAGGCCGGCACCATGCCCGTTGGGCGGTAATCGCCGAGGACCTCGCCATGCTCGCCCATGCCGCGCCGAACGAAGGCGAAGATCTCGGTCATGGTGATCATTTCACCCTCCATGCCGTTGATTTCCTGCACGCTGACCAGACGCCGCTTGCCATCTTCCTGACGCTCCAGCTGGATCACCACATCGATGGCCGAGGCGATCTGCTGGCGCATGGCCTTGATCGGGAAAGTGGCCCCGGTCATCGACACCATGTTCTCGATCCGGCCCAGGGCATCGCGCGCGGTATTGGCGTGGATGGTGGTCAGCGAACCGTCGTGGCCGGTGTTCATCGCCGTCAGCATGTCCAGTGCCTCGGCACCACGCACCTCGCCGATCACGATGCGATCGGGGCGCATGCGCAGGCTGTTACGCACCAGCTCGCGCTGGTTGACCTCGCCACGGCCCTCGATATTTGATGGGCGGGTTTCCAGGCGCACCACATGGGGTTGCTGCAGCTGCAGTTCGGCCGAGTCCTCGATGGTGACGATGCGTTCGTTATGCGGAATAAAGCTCGACAGCACATTGAGCATGGTGGTCTTGCCGCTGCCGGTACCACCGGAGATCAAGACATTCAGCCGCCCACGGACGATGGCCTTGAGCATCAGGGCAATGGCCGGAGTCAGGGTGCCCATCTGCACCAGGCTCTCGGCATTGAGCAGGTCCACGGCGAAGCGCCGGATCGACACGCTCGGCCCGTCGATGGCCAATGGCGGGATGATCGCATTGACCCGCGAGCCGTCTTTCAGGCGTGCATCCACCAGCGGCGACGACTCGTCGATGCGCCGGCCCAGGCTGGAAACGATGCGATCGATGATATTCAGCAGGTGCTGGTCGTCGCGAAAACGCACATCGGTCTTCTGCAGCTTGCCATGCCGCTCGACATACACCGAGGCATATCCATTGACCAGGATGTCCGACACACTGTGGTCGGCCAGCAGCGGCTCCAGCGGCCCCAGGCCGAGCACCTCATCGGTGATCTGCTTGATGATCAGTTGCCGGCTGCTCGCGCTGACTGGCGCGTTATGCTCATCCAGCAGGCGCAGGCAGATCTCGCGTATCTGCCGCACGGCATCGGCGTGCTCCAGGGAGTCGAGCAGCGACAGGTCCATGACCTTGAGCAGTTGCTGATAGATCTTCTCCCGCCACTCGCTTTCCACTGAGCTGAGATGACTCTTGGTGGCATACAGCTCGGCAGGTGTGGTGTGTTCCCAGGCCATCATCTCCTGGGTCGAGGCACCCTGCTCGGGAGCCTCGACGGCAGTCGAGGCCTCGGCCTTGAGCGGTTGTTGACGCAGTCGATTTCGCAATTCGCTGAGCATGATTCACTCCCCGAAGAAACGGCTGAAGGCGCGCTTGAACACACCCGGTTCGGCACCGGCTTGCTGGCCGAGCAAATCCTTGCTCAACGCCTGCATGGCCAACGTGATCGGCGCGCGTGGCGCGTGCAGATCCAGGGGCACACCGGTGTTCTGGCTCTGGCTGACCACGGCAAAGTCGTTGGGCACCTGTTGCAGCTCGTTGCAGCGCAGCGCCGTCGCGATATCGCGCAGGGTCACCGGGGCGGCCTTGTTGTAGCGGTTGACCACCACCTGCAGGTTCTCGCCGCGCACCCCCAGCTCATCACGCAGGATGCGCGCCAGACGGCTGGCATCCTTCAGATGGCTGAGACTCTGCTGCACCACGATATAGACCCGATCGGCCTGCTCCAGGGTGATACCGGTGAGGTGGTCGATCTGCCGCGGCAAGTCCACCACCACCCAGTCATAGGTACTGCGTGCCAGCTGCAACAGGGCCTCGAGGTTCTCGATATGCACGTCCTGGGGCAGACACAACTCGTTCTCGCGCCCACCCAGCACATGCAGGCTCGGGCTGAAATGACTGCAAAAGCCACGCAGCGCCACGCTGTCCATCTCCTCGATCTGCTGCAGCACCTCGACATGGCTGTGGCTAGGCTGCACGTCGAGGTAATGGGCCACACTGCCGAACTGCAGATCGAGATCCAGCAGCAACGTTCTACCGCCCTTGGCACTGAGCTGATGGGCCAGGTTGCAGGCCAGCAGGGTGGCACCGGAACCGCCCTTGGCGTTCATCACTGCCACCAGTTTGCCCGTAGCGCCGCTACTGGAACGGGTTTCCATGAGCATGCGACCAAGGGCCGCCAGCAACTCTTCGGCAGCCACCGGTTCCGGCAGAAAATCGCGGGCACCGGCCTGCATCGCCAGACGTATGCCTTCACGCTCGTCCAGCGGCCCGCAGACCAACAGCGGCGGGCGGTCCTGGATCGGATGCTGCAAAAGCGCCGCCAATTCCTCACGCCACAAGTGGCTGACCCGTAGCAACAGGAAATCCGGTTTGTGGTCCAGCCCGTACAACGGGTCGGTATGTCCATTGCTGACCAGCCGCGTGTTCACATGCATGCCGGGAGCGCGTCGGCAGATGCCATGCAGATGCTGCAGCGCTTCCGTATCGCGGCTGCTGATCAACAGGTGCAGCCCCTGCTCGGCTGGCGCACTGGGCAGTGCTGAGACTTCTCTAAGCTTCAACATGGTGTGATCTCCGGAGCTACATCCTCGGCATGTCGACCAAGGCTTTCGCGGGGAATGGTTGACCTGAAGGCCGGCAGGGTGAATACCCCACCAAACCCTGGAATCAACAACTCATGGGGGAAATTTTCCACACGCAACTGCACATAGCGGATAGCGCTGAACCCACCGGCACCGACAAGATCGCCCGGGCTGGGCACACCCACGCCGTTCTCGTCCAGGTAAACCAGGGTCAGATTGGCGGTCTCCAGGCTGCCGATCAGCGAACTGGCACCGGCATCATCGGCCGCATTGAAGATCGCCCGACGCAATATCACCGGATCGCTGATATTGCATACCGCTGCCAGGCGCGCACCGCGGCGCACCACCTCGTCCAGAGCATTGACGGTAAATAGCAGGCGACCCATTTCCAGCACACCGAACAGCAAGGTGAAAAGCAGCAGTCCGATAATCGCGAACTCAACCACGTACACCCCGCCCATGCGCCGTCTGTTTATCGACTTCATCACAACCCCCTCATCACAGTGGTGGCCACTAGCGGGATATTCAGCGGGATAGCATCGCCAATCAGCGCCGGCAGGCTGTTGCCAATCACCGGGCGGAACACATAGCTGACGCGCACCTGAACATGGTCACTGCCCACGGGGCCGACTGTTACGTCTGCGGTGGTCAGCCCAGGTGCCACCTCGTTGCCGGGCTGGGGTACGGGTACGCCATAGACCGCTAGATTCTTGGTCCTGGCCTCTAACACCGGATCGATCACGACCTGGCCGAGATTGCCATTCCAGGCCTCGCCCGCCAGGTAGCGCACGGCATCGCGGTTAGCCTGCAGCAGGTTGTTGTAGTGGTAGAACATGCGTCCGAACTCACCGATGGCCAACAGCAACAACAGCAGAAGCGGCAGGGTGATGGCGAACTCGACCATGGCCACGCCACGCTGAGCCTGCCTGGGCTTGAATGACTGAGTGTGCATAAACACCTCCCCATGCCTGCCCGGTTTGCCCCGGGCTACACCGACCAACAATCAGGCGAAACGACCGTCAGGAGTCGGGGCTTGGCGTCGCAACGCCGCCGATATAGGTTTTGAATAGCTGAATGATGTTCGGTCCGACATCGTCAGCCGGTGTCGCTCCGGCATAACCATCGCCCTCGCACTCGCTGATGAACTGGCCGAATACCTGCGCCTCGGTGCCTTGCTGCTTGACCGTCTGCAGCAGGTAGAAACAGCCGAAGCCCAACACCGGCACTGATGTCTGGCCACCGGATGCGCCGTCGCAGTTACCGATGACGAGCGTGAGGATGCGCCGTTCGTAGGCACCCTGGCAGTTACCGGAAGCGGCGCAGGCGGCGCTGGCCGCCAACCAGTCGTTGTAGTCGAACAAATCGGTGCTACTGGTGGACAGATCGCCATCACTGGAAGTGACCATCTCGCCCTCGTGCTCCACGTCCTGGGTGCTGTCGTTATAGGTCGTGCGCGGGTTGGTGAAGTCGGTGACCCAGTCTGGCGGATAGTCATTGGCGGTCATGCTTCCGGTGTAAACCCCCAGGCGGGTGTTCAGCCCCTGGGCCACTGGACCGGTCTGATTACCAGGCTCTGTCTCCGCCTCGTCACCCACCGCGTTGCACTTGTCTATACCTCCGGCCAGCGCATTGCGCAGGTCGTTGGCCCCGGTGGCCCCATCCAGACGCAGCAACTGGAAGTTACCGGGCCCGATTGCCGGGTCGCTGCCGGCTGCGCTCTTCAGCACCTCCAGATCGCCGAAACCATAACCCCAGAAATTACCGTTCTCGGGGTCGTACTGAGCGGGGTCGCCGCAGACCATGATGGGTTCGATCCTGCACGGGTTGGCCGAGGGACTCGGCCCGGCTGTGGCGATGGCGGCCACCGCCTTCTCGCCGAGGTTGCCCGCGGAAAGGGACCGGGCGAAGTTCCAGAGGAACCCGGCCAGTGGGTAGTCCGGTACCGATACCCGCACATAGGCGGCATCGGCCGGACCTGGGTAGGAGAATGGCCCATAGACGCTGCTGGATAGTTCCACTATGGCGAAAGCCCCTACTCCGCCATCACCAATGCCACTGTCCAGTTCGCCATTGCCGTCGGCATCGGCATTCAGACGCAGGGTGTTGAGCGCCGCATCGCGCGTCAGGCTGGAGGCATTGCCGCTGTCCTTCACCTGTTGCAAGGTCTTGGCCCCACTCAGGGCTGCGGCATCCACGGCATTCTGCAGGCGAGTCTTGTTCAACAACATATGTCCGCCGTCCAGGGCCAGGGCCCCCATCAACAGCATGGCGGCCAGGGCAATCACGATCAGCACCATCACCGCCCCCCGCTGACGCGCCAGCGTTGGGGTGAACGGCCGTTGCAACCGGGGTTTCATGGTTAGAGTCCTCAATTACCGATATTGATCTGGATCGGTTTTGCGACCTGACGCGCATCACCGGTCACGCCGCGGTAGCCTTCCATTACTTTTTCGCTAATCGCTCCGTCGCTGCCTTCGGCCGGCAGTTCAGTGCCCGGGTTGGCCGCCCGTTCCTTGTCGGCGATCTGCTGGTAGTGGGTCTGATAAACGCTATAGCCCTGAGTACCGACCCGCGCCTCGTCATAGGTCATGCAGGCGGTTGGCCCAAGCAACAGCAGCGTCAGAACGATCATGCGTTTCATGGTGGTTGCCTCCAGTGGTTGATCCCGTGCGGCCCGCCCCTGGGCGGTTCGCCCTTGCACATATGCCCGAGCGGCCTTTGCAAGACCGCTGCGCAGCTACTGCAGATCGTGGCCAAAGCTGCCTTCGCTGACCCCGAGGCTGACCGGTACCGGACGGCCCATGTCGCGGCCCTTGGTCCGACCCAGCAGGTAGAAATCCATATCCCCTGGGGCGACGACTTTCTCGGTGGGCAGGCGCACGCTTCGTGCATCGAGTGGCTTGGCCAGATGCGGGGTGACCAGGATCACCAGTTCGGTTTCGCCATTGATAAATTCCTGGCTACGGAACAGGTGCCCAAGCACGGCGATATCGCCCAGCCCGGGGAAGCGGCTGACAAAGTCGCGGGTGTTCTCGCTGATCAACCCGGCGATGGCGATGGTCTGGCCATTGCCCAGTTCGACGGTGGACTGTGCACTGCGCTTGGTCAGCGCTGGCACCAGCAAGGAAGCCCCCACGGCGTCCTCGGTATTTACCACCAGGCTGTTGGCGGCCACCAGTTCGCTGACCGATACATTCAGATTGAGGTTGATCCGTCCGCTATCGAGCACCACCGGGAGAAATTTGACCCCGACGCCGAACTCCTTGTATTCGATGGTGATGCCATCATCGTCGGAGACCGGAACTGGAAACTCGCCACCGGAAATAAACTCCGCCTGTTGCCCGGTCAGGGTGGTCAGGGTCGGTTCTGCCAGTACCTTGGCCGAGCCATTCTCCTTGGCCGCCTCCAGCACTGCGTCGAACAGGAAGCTGCCGGAGGTGAATTGGGCGAGGAAGCCCTTGTCGGAACTGAGCAGGGTTTCGGCCAGCGAAGCACTGTCGTTGAAACCGCCCAGGCTCCAGTTACCGGCAGAGCCAATGCCGAGGAAACGAACACCAAGGCGCTTGACCAGGCTGCGCTGCATCTCCGCCACCTTGACCTCCAGCATCACCTGCTGGCTACCGCCGACGCTCAGCAGGTTGATCACTTCCAGTGACTGGCTCGGGGCCGCCACTGCGGCTTCGCCCTCGCCCTGCACCACACTGGCGGTTTGTGCCGTATAGGTTTTCGCGAGCTTGACCGCGGTATCCACCGCCGCCGCACTGCTTACCTGACCACGCAGCACCAGCGCACCCTGGGCGCTATAGACCTCGATCCGCTCATTGGGCAGCAATTCGTGCAGCTTGCTCTTGAGGCCGCTGAGATCGTGGATAACCTCCAGATCCAGGCTATCGATCAGCCGGTTGCGACCATCCCACAACAGCACGTTGGTGCTGCCCAGGGAGCGCCCCAGCAGGTAAAGCTGAGTCGGGCTGGTCACCAGAATATCGGCGATTTCCGGATTGCCGACCGAGACCTTCTTCACCGCCGCGCGAGTGGTAAGCACCCGCGACTTGTAGATCGGCACCTGAATAGTGCTGATATTGGCTGCCGGCATGGCACTGACCGCAGGCACCGGCTCGGCGGCCTGCAGTGCCACACTGCAGAGCAACCCAGCACCTAGTAAGGACAGCGCGCATGCGCCCAGTTTACGGATGATATCCATGCCCTACTCCTTGCGTGGTTATGCGTTTTTACCTGCTTACAGGAGCACCGGACCCGCCGATGCCGTTAGTCTGAACGTCGCGCCGCGACGTCTTCCTATGCTCTGCTCCCTGCTCTTTCTCCTACCCACCCAGGAGTGAGGGCTGGGGGCGAATGCCTAAAGCTGCGCCTTAGCCGCCTGCACATCGATACCGCGAATAATGGTGACGCCACTGCCACCACCGCTGCTGCGGCGCACCACCGGCTTGGCCACGGGAGCCGGGACTGGCACCTCCACCACGGCCACGGCTTTCTCGACCGGAGGCAGTGGCTTCTTCTGGTTATCCAGCGGGTTGCGCAAGGCCAGTTGCAGCTTGCCCTCGGTCTGCGCCTTGACCAGGATCTCGGTTTCTTCGGGGGTCATCTCCAGGGTTACCGCGCGCACCACCACCGGCTGGGTCTTGTCGGTGCTGGCGGTCTGATCCACGGCGAGCACGCGCAGGTCCTCGAGAATGGTTTCCGACTTGGCATTGTTACCGCCACCTTCAGCCTTCTTGGCCACCAGCACATCAACCCGGTTACCCGGCAACAGGAAGCCGCCAACCCCGACCACATCGTCCACCCGCACCGAGATGGCACGTTTTTCCGGCTCGATCAGCGAGGCCAGAGTGCTGCCACCCAGGTGCTCGGCCAGGCGCGCTGCGCGCACGATATCCCCGCGCAACATGGCGAAGGTGGCGATCTTGCCCACTACCTTGTCGGCGCTATCGAAGGCGTCGTCCGGCACCGTGCCCTTGGGCATGCGCACCAGGGTCACCTGCTGGGCCTCGACCATCTGGCCGAAGGGGATCTCCTGCGTGGCCACCACCACGTTTTGCAGGTTGTCGTCCGGGCCGGCATTGAGCCGCGCACTCAACCAGTTATTGGCCAGAAAGGCCGCACCCAGGCCGAGCAGCAGTGAAAGACCGATCAATACAAGCGTGCGTGAGTTCATGACGGTGCCTCCTTGATTCAACTGGGTTCAAGGCTGACGAAGTAGTTGCGCCAGGCCCAGATCAGTGTCTTCGGTGAAAGGATTTGCCAATCATCCGCGCCCTGGTAGCGCTGGCAGTCCAGCGCCATACCCAGCAGATCGCGCGGGTGACAGGGCAATAGCGGCATGTTCTCCGGCCGGTGCAGGCGCTCGATGGCGTAGGCCGCCAGCTCGGGGTCGTAAGGGATGCCCAGTTTTTCGCACTCCTGCTGCCAGATGCGTTCGTACTCATCGGGCTGCAGGTAACCGAAATGCAGCTTGTAGCCGATCCGCCGGAGGAATGCCTCGTCGGCCAGTTGCAGCGGATTGAGGTTGGTGGAAAACACCAGCACCAGGTCGAAGGGAATCTCGCAATGCCGACCGCCACCCAGGTTGAGGTAGTCCGTCTTTTCCTCCATCGGCACGATCCAGCGGTTGAACAGGTCCACCGGGGCTACCCGCTGGCGACCGAGGTCGTCGATGATAAAGATGCCGTTGCTCGCCTTGAGCTGCAGCGGTGCCTGGTACAGGCGGGTGTAGGGATCGAAGCGGATATCCAGCATATCCAGGGTCAGTTCGCCGCCGGTGATGATGATCGGCCGCCGGCAGCGCAGCAGGCGCCGGTCGACGCCCTGATCCATACGCAGGCTGCGCGCTCCCGCCTCGACGGGCAGCGGCTTGTGTACCTGAGGATCGAATATTTCCACCACCGCCTCGTTGATGGCGATGGCATGGGGCACCCAGATCGCGCCGTGAAACAGCCTGATCAGGCGCTGGCTGATATAGGTCTTGCCGGTACCAGCAGGCCCGTAAATCATGATCGCCCGGCCCGAGTTCATCGCCGGGCCGAACTGGTCGAGCAACTCCTCGCGCAGCACCACGCCGGCGAACGCCTCGCGCATGGCTCGGGCATCGACCCGGCAGCCATGCACCGTCTGCGCCTTCAGCAGTTGCCGGTAACGCTCCACCGGATAGGGCGCGGGGCCGATATAGCCGCTGCGCGCCAGGGCATCCTTGGCGGCGCTGCGGCCGCGCTCGGTCAGGCCATAACGCAGGCCCTGCCCGCCGCTCTGGCCAAGCACCTCGATACGGCCATCCTTGCGCAGATAACCGAGCACCTCCTCCAGCACTGAGCCGGTCAGCGCCAGGCGCTCCACCAGTTGCGTCAGATCGAGTACGCCAGCGTCATGCAAGTGCTTGCATAGCAGGTCGCCAATAAAACTGTCGGCCAGACCGGTTTCCGCGACCGTGCGTGGTTGCGGGGCCAGTTGTTGAATCGGGTCGAAGTCCTGCTGATTACTGCCGGTAGGGCTTAGCGCATGCATGGCTAGACTCCCGCACGGATAAACATGAGATAGCCGCTGGCCAGGCTGCCCAGCAGAATCGCAATCGAATAGGGAAAGGGCTTGCCAGCCACCTCGTCTGCCGCCGGGGCCAGATAAGCCCGCGCCCGCAGCATCAGTAGATAACGCCCCAGGGTCTGCTGCAGCTGCCCCTTGGCCAGCATCAGCAGCGCCCCACACAGGCCACCGGCAATCAGACTGAACAGCGCCGCCCAGAGCGCATATTGCGGCGTCATAAAACTGCCGACCATGGCCATCAGTTTGACGTCGCCGGCGGCCATGCCGCCCAAGGCATACAGGGGTAGAAAAACCCCGAAACCGATCAGCGCACCCAGCCCGCTATCGGCCAGGCCACCGAGTCCGCCGTGATAAGCCTGGCCGGCCAGACCTAAAGCCAGGCCCAGCACAACCAGGAAGTTGGGGATACGGTGGCGACGCAGATCGCTCGCCACCGCAACGCCCAGCAGCCCTAGTAGCAAAATGACGGGGAACATCTGCTCCATGGACATCGCTGCGTCTCTCTCTTGTTGGGCTTTTCAAGGGGGCACTATGGAGTGCAATCAACGCCATTAACTGCATCGTCCAAGCAGTTGATTGCCGTTGACACACTGCCTCCCAGAGCCACGAAAGCAGCCACAGCGCCCAGCGTTACCAGCCCACCCGCCACCGCATATTCCACGATGGTCAGGCCATCCTCGTCTTTGACGAACTTCATCACCGAAGTCTTGATTGCTTGAAAGATCATCTCGCTCACCTCACTTGAATGTTCTAACCAAGAAAGACGGTGCTTCCTGCGTGGACTCCCTGTGTGGTGCGTACTCCCTTGCTCCTGGCGCGTAGCCACCGTCCTGCTTCAACACTAGGCACCTGGCAAAACATCGGTTAGGAGATTTCTTGCATATCGCCGGTACTTTTTTGCAGGCCTGTTTTGCAGGCACAGACAAGCCACCGGAACAGCACTAGGCAGAACCGGCAATTGGTGGCGGCGGCACAACGGGCGATGAAGGCTGGCCAGAACCCAGCTTCGGGATGGCGCAAATAGAACGCCTGGTTCTAATCCTTATAAATACTGGGTCTTTGCGCTGATGTCATATTGCTTCTAAGTGTTAATGGGGAAGTACATTACGTAACTGCATGTAACACAACCAGAACAACCGCCAAACACTTTACAAGACGGCCACAGCACAATGACCGCTATGAACACACACGCACTGGCTGCTCCGCAGCTGCTGTGGTTCGACCTTACCCACGACCAGTCAGCCGCCGACTGCTCGGCCGCCTTCGCGGACAGCTGCAGGATTATTCTGGTCCGCGAGCTGAACCTGAGCCGGCTAAGCGCCCGCCAGCGTCCGGACATGATCTGCATGCACTATGATCGCCCGGATACCCTGAGCCTCGGCCTGATTCTCGAGGTCAAGCGTTCGGTGCCGTCTATCCCGATCACCATGCTGACGCTGCAGCACTCCGAGGAGCTGGCCGTCTGGGCCTTCCGCTCCGGCGTCTGGGACTACCTCGCCTTGCCGTTGCAGCCATCCGAACGCCAGCGCTACCTCAAGGCCCTGCGTGCCCTGTGCCAGCTGCGCAGCGCCCATGAACTACCCAACCCCAAGCAGCAGCTGACGCGCATCAGCGAGCTGCCGGAAAGCGTACGCCTGACCAGCGAGCATCAGAAACAGCGCCCCCTGCAGGACGCCATTCACTATATCGAGCTGCACTTCAAGGAGCATATTGAACAGCAGGCCCTGGCCAAGCGTTGCGGCATGACGCCATTTCGCTTCAGCCGTCTGTTCAAACAGACCTACGGGGTGGGCTTTGTCGAATTCATCCAGCGCAAACGCATGGACAAGGCCGAAGAACTGCTGAGCAACAGCGAAATGCCCATTACCAGCATCGCCTATGCCGTGGGCTTTCAGGACCCGTCCTATTTCGCCCGCAGCTTCAAACAGTATTTTGGCTGTTGCCCCAGCGATTATCGCCAAAGTATCGCGGCGCAACCTCAATCCAGCGACCGCGCGACCGGACGCGAGCCCCTCTTGTCGCAACACTGTCGCGAAAGCCTGTCCCTGGGCTGGAAATCGACCGGCTAAGGTGTACCCCGTACAGCCGTATCGCACCGAGCGAGCCCGAAGCTGGCGACCCCGCCTTAGGCCACCGCAGCGCATATCCAGCGGCCGGCAGCCCAAGCGGAGCCACTACTGGCCCAGGCGAGCCAGCTCCGCCAGAAAGGTTTCCTCGTCGATCACCCGCACCCCCAGCTCACTGGCCTTGGCCAGCTTGGAACCCGCCCCAGGGCCGGCCACCACGCAGCTGGTTTTCGCCGATACGGAGCCAGCCACCTTGGCCCCCAGGTTTTCCAGGCGCTCCTTGGCCACATCGCGGCTCATCACCTCCAGGCTGCCGGTCAGCACCCAGGTCTGCCCGGCCAGGGGCAAGCCGGCGATAACTTTCTTCTCACTCAACCAGTGCATGCCGAAGGCCTTCAGCTGAGCTTCGATGGCACGCGCGCGCTCGGCATTGGCAGCCACCGCAAAAAACTCGCGCACAGCATTGGCCTGCTTTTCCGGCAAGGTCTGGCGCATATCCAGCCAGTCCGCGGCCAGCACCGCATCCAGGCTGACAAACCTGTCCGCCAGCTTCTGCGCACCACCAGGCCCCACGGAGGGGATATTCAGCTTGTCGAGCATGCCTGCCAGGGTGGCGCTGGCGCTGAACTCGGCACTCAGTTCACCCTGCTCCTGCAACTGCAGCCCGCACTGGTCGCTGGCCAGCAAGGCCGCGATCACCTGCTGGTTATGGCTATCGGCGAAGAAGCTATGGATCTCGTGCGCCACTTCCAGGCCGATATCAGGCAGGTAGGTCAACACTTCCGGCAGGGCCTGCTGCACCCGCTCCAGAGAGGCCAGCGAACGGGCCAGCACCTTGGCGGTTTCCTCGCCCACGTCGGGTATGCCCAGGGCGTAGATAAACCGCGCCAGGCTGGGTTGCTTGCTGTCGGCAATGGCCTGCAGCAGCTTGTTGCTGGAAACCTCGGCAAAGCCTTCCAGGTTGATGATCTGCTCATAGGTCAGCCGGTACAGATCGGCCGGCGAGGCGATCAGCTGCTCATCGACCAGCTGCTCGATGGTCTTGTCGCCCAGCCCTTCGATATCCATGGCGCGCCGCGAAACGAAGTGGATGATCGCCTGCTTGAGCTGCGCAGCACAGGCCAGACGGCCGACACAGCGGTACACCGAGCCCTCGCTGAAGGTTTCCTTGCCCTTGCTGCGCTTGACCAGCTGGGTGCGCTCGACGTGGGAACCGCACACCGGGCAGCTCTCTGGAATCTGTATGGGCCTGGCATCCAGTGGGCGACGCTCCGGCACCACCTGCACCACCTGCGGAATCACATCGCCGGCGCGGCGGATAATCACCGTATCGCCAATCATCACCCCCAGACGCGCCACTTCATCCATATTGTGCAGCGTGGCATTGGACACCGTAACGCCCGCTACCTTGACTGGTTTCAAGCGGGCCACCGGGGTAACCGCACCGGTGCGGCCAACCTGAAACTCCACATCCAGTAACTCGGTCAGCTCTTCCAACGCCGGAAATTTGTGGGCAATCGCCCAGCGCGGCTCGCGGGCGCGGAAGCCCAGTTCGCGCTGATAGGCCAGGCTGTTGACCTTGAACACCACGCCGTCGATCTCATACCCCAGGGACTCACGGCGCTCACCAATGCTGCGGTAGTAGGCCAGGCACTCATCTGCCCCCCTGGCCAGCTTCAGCTCGCGACTGATTGGTATCCCCCAGTGCTTCAGGGCCTCAAGAATGCCGATATGGGTTTGCGGCAGCTCGCCCTGTACCTGGCCGATGCCGTAGCAGCAGAACTCCAGCGGGCGGCTTGCGGTAATTTTCGAATCCAGCTGGCGCAGGCTGCCTGCAGCGGCATTACGCGGATTGGCGAAGGTCTTGCCGCCCTGCTCCAGCTGCCGCGCATTCAGCGCCTCGAAACCGGCCTTGGAGATAAAGACTTCGCCACGCACTTCCAGCACGGACGGCCAGCCCTCGCCCTGCAGCTTCAATGGCACATTGCGGATGGTGCGCACATTGACGCTGATGTCCTCACCGGTGCTGCCGTCGCCCCGGGTGGCCCCGCGCACCAGCACGCCATCGCGGTACAACAGGCTGACGGCCAGGCCATCGAGTTTGGGTTCGCAGCTGTACTCAACCTCGGCCCCGCCCCCAAACAGATCGCCCGCCGGCAGGTCCAGGCCATCGCGCACCCGGCGATCGAAATCCAGCAGGTCGGCTTCTTCGAAGGCATTGCCCAGGCTGAGCATCGGCACTTCATGCTTGACCTCACCAAAGGCCGAGAGCGCCAGGCTGCCGACACGTTGGGTCGGCGAATCGGCCGTGACCAGCTCTGGGTGTTCAGCTTCCAGTGCTTTGAGCTCATGAAACAGGCGGTCGTACTCGACGTCCGGAATACTCGGTTCGTCGAGTACGTGATAACGGTAGTTGTGCTCATCCAGTTCGGCACGCAGTTGCACAATACGCTGGGCAGCAGTCGAGGCGTCGGTCATTGCGGTGTTCTCTCAAACGAAAAGAGCAGCCTTGGCTGCTCTTTCTACTTCATGGGTTAAATCAGCGCTTATTGGTCAGTTGCTTGCGCTCATATTCCACGATGCGCTGGCGATAATGCTCGATAGTTTGCGCAGTCAGTACGCTGCGCTGGTCATCTTTCAGCTCACCATTGAGTTCGTGGGCCAGCTTGCGCGCGGCGGCGACCATCACATCGAAGGCCTGCTTGGGATGGCGCGGGCCCGGCAGACCGAGAAAGAAACTCACGGCGCGGGTGCTGAAACCTTCGATATCGTCCAGATCGAAAGTGCCAGGCTTGAGCGCGTTGGCCATGGAGAACAGCACTTCGCCATTGCCGGCCATGCTTTCGTGGCGATGGAAGATATCCATCTCGCCGAAGCGCAGACCGCTTTCAAGAATGTTCTGCAGTAACGCCGGGCCCTGAAAACCGGCGTTGTCGCGGGCGATCACGTTGATCACCAGCACTTCTTCAACCGGTGGCAGTTCCTTGCTGCTGGGGGCAGCCTTGACGACCGGATCTTCAGCAGCCTTACCGACAGGGTTGAGCAGGGTTGGCACCGGCTCGTCCAGACCAAGGTTCAGGTCACCCTGCTGCGGCTCACCGCTGCGGCGACGGTTCAGTTCGCGGGCGCTCATAGCCGGCAGGTCATCTTCGTCCAGGGAGGGTTCGTGGTTGCGATCGATTACCCGCGGTGGGCTGAGCAGGTTGGGGTCGCTGTCATCATCCGGGATATTGGCAAAACTGCGATCAAGCTTGAACTTGAGCTTGCCCTTGCCACCGCGCATACGCCGCCACCCATCGAAGAGGATGCCAGCGATAACAATAATGCCGATGACGATCAGCCACTCGCGCAGACCGAATTCCATGAAATAACCTAACCCCTAATAAATTTGATAAACCGAGGAGCATCCCGCCCCGTTTCGCTAATTCTGTAACCTGACGCCAACTCCATGTTCTGGCAGGTCTTTCTCTGGGCCACGGGCCACTCTTGATAACAATGCGCGTTAAGCTAGCACGACGAAAGGCAACTTTACACAGGCAGAAGCATCACGCTTCAACCATTGCCAGCGCCTCCTCCACATCAACTGCAACCAAACGCGAACAGCCCGGCTCATGCATGGTCACGCCCATCAACTGATCGGCCATTTCCATGGCGATTTTATTGTGGGTGATATAAATAAATTGCACCGTTTCTGACATCTCTTTTACCAGCCGTGCGTAACGCCCGACGTTGGCGTCATCCAGCGGCGCATCCACCTCATCAAGCATGCAGAAAGGTGCCGGATTGAGCTTGAAGATGGCGAAGACCAGAGCCAATGCTGTCAGCGCCTTCTCGCCGCCCGAGAGCAGATGGATGGTGCTGTTCTTCTTGCCCGGTGGCCGCGCCATGATGGTTACCCCGGTATCGAGTAGATCTTCGCCGGTGAGTTCCAAATAAGCGTTACCGCCGCCAAAAACCTTGGGGAAAAGGGCCTGCAGGCCGCCATTGATCTGGTCGAAGGTTTCCTTGAAGCGGTTGCGGGTTTCCTTGTCGATCTTGCGAATCACGTTTTCCAGGGTATCCAGGGCTTCCACCAGGTCGGCGTTCTGCGCGTCCAGGTAGCGCTTGCGCTCGGATTGCTGCTGATATTCGTCGATCGCCGCCAGGTTGATCGGACCGAGGCGCTGAATACGCCCGGCCAGGCGCTCCAGTTCGTCCTCCCAGGCCGTTTCGCTGGCATCGCCTGGCAGGGTCGCCAGTACGCCGTGCAGGTCGTAGTTGTCCTCGACCAGTTGATCGGCCAGGGCATTGCGCCGCACGGTCAGGGATTGCCACTCCATGCGCTGCTGTTCAAGCTGGCCGCGCAGTAGCTGGGATTGCTGTTCGGCCTGGGTGCGGCGCTTTTCCGCCTCGCGCAGCTCGCGGTCGGCGTCTTCCAGGGCCAGACGCGCCAGTTTGAGCTCGTCTTCCACCGCCATGCGCTTGTCGAGCAGCTCTTCGAGCTTCATGCGCAGCTCTTCAAGCGGCGCTTCGCCTTCCTCCAGATTGAGGTTGAGCTGCTCGCGCTTCTCGTGCAGGCGCTCGGCCTGCAACTCCAGGCGCTCCAGAGCCTGACGGGTGGAATCGTGCTGCGCCTTGAGCGAACCCAGGCGCACGGCCAACTGGTGAGCGTGGTCCTTGTGTTGGCGAGCTTCCTGGCGCACTCGGTCGAGGCGTTCACGCAAGCTGTCGCGGCTGGCCAGCAGGCTTTCACGCTGTTCGTTATCGGTCGCCATGGTGTCCAGGGCTTCCTGCAGCTGTAGGCGCGACTCGCCCAGCTGCTCATGCTCGATGGCGCGCTGTTCGCCCAGTTCCAGCAACTCGCTGTCGAGACGGGTGCGGCGCAGTATCAGCTGCTCGACCTTGGCCTGTCCGGCAGACAACTGCGCCTTCAGCTCGCCCAGGCGGCGGGCCTGGTCCTGCAACTGGCGGCGCTGCTGCTCGCGCTGTTCTTCCTGCTGGCCCTGGCTTTCGCGCAGCTGTAGCAAGCGCTCCTCGAGCAGAGCCAGGGCCGCTTCGCGCTCTTCGCGCTCAAGCCCCAGCTGCTCGATTTCCTGGCCGCGGGCCAGCAGGCCACTTTCCGCTTCGCTGGCGCGGCGCACTCGCAGGAAATGCCGACCGACCCAGTAGCCGTCGCGGCTGATCAGGCTTTCGCCTTCGCCCAGGCTGGCGCGGGCGACCAGGGCATCGTCCAGCGAGTCCACCGGCTTGACCCTGGCCAGCCAGGGAGCCAGATCGACAGCCGCCTCGACCTTGTCCAGCAGGCTACCAGCAAAGCGCGCGCCGCCCTTGGCCGGGCTGACCAGGCGCAAATCGCCCTGGGCCAGGCCGGAAAAATCCAGGCCCTGAAAGTCGTCCAGCAGCACAGCCTGCAGATCGGCCCCCAGCACGGTTTCCACCGCCAGTTCCCAGCCGGCCTCGACCCGCAGGCCTTCGGCCAGGCGCGGGCGTTCGTTCAAGTGGTGCTCGCGCAACCAGTCACCCGGGCCCTTGCCGGGGTCGAGAGCGGCTTGCTGCAGGGCCTCCAGCGAAGCAAGGCGACCGTTCAAACGTTGCAGCTCGCCCTGGGCCTGCTGCTGGGCCTGGCCGGCCTGCTGCAACTCGTGGCGCAACTGCTGCAGACGTTCAGCTTGCTGCTCTTCGGCCAGCTGCAGGTCTTCCAGGTTCAGTTCACTGGCGGCGATCTGCTCGCCCAGTTCGATAATGGCGGCGTCTTCCGGGTCGGCGGCCAGCTGCTGCAGCTCATCGGCAAGGCGGCGCTGGCGCTCGCCCAGGCGTTCCAGGCTCTGCTCCAACTGGGCGATACGGGATTGCTGCACCTCGGCCTGACGCCGTGGCTCGGCGCTGCGCTGGTTAAAGCCGTCCCACTGCTCCTGCCAGCCGTGCATGGCGCTTTCGGATTCTTCCAGCGCGGCAGCGGACTCTTCGGCCGCGGCGGCGGTCAACTCCTGCTCGGGTTCAAGCATGGCCAGCTCTTCGCCCAGAGTCGCCAGCAGCGTGCGGTCGTGGCCCAGATGCGATTCGGTCTCCAGACGCGCGCGTTCGGCTTCATTAAGGTCGTCCTGCAACTGGCGCAGACGCTGCTGACCGTGCTGGATGCTCTGCTCGACCCGGGCGATATCGCCGCCCACTGAATAGAAACGGCCCTGCACCAGGTTGAAGCGCTCGCTCAGCTCATGGTGACCGTCGCGCAGGCGCTCGATGCTGGCATCGGCGTTGCGCTGCTCGGCCACCAGGGCTTCGAAGCTGATTTCCTGATTGCCTATCACCGCCTCGCGGCTGCCCACCTGCTCATTCAACGCCTGCCAGCGCAGGGCGGTGAGCTGGGCCTTGAGCTGGCGCTCCTCGGCCTTGTATTCCTGGTATTTCTCCGCCGACTGGGCCTGGCGATGCAGGCGATCGAGCTGGCGCTCCAGCTCTTCACGCAGGTCGGTCAGGCGCGCCAGGTTCTCGTGGGTGCGGCGGATGCGATTTTCGGTTTCGCGGCGGCGCTCCTTGTACTTGGAGATGCCGGCGGCTTCTTCAATAAAATTGCGCAGGTCCTCCGGCTTGGCTTCGATCAGCTTGCTGATCATGCCCTGCTCGATGATCGAGTAGCTGCGCGGGCCCAGGCCGGTGCCGAGGAAGATATCGGTAATGTCGCGGCGACGGCACTTGGTGCCGTTGAGGAAATAGGTGTTCTGACTGTCGCGGGTCACCCGGCGACGAATGGAAATCTCGTTGTAGCCTGCGTATTCGCCGGTCAGGGTGCCGTCGGAGTTGTCGAAAATCAGCTCGATGGACGCCTGAGTCACCGGCTTGCGGGTATTGGAGCCGTTGAAGATGACATCGGTCATCGACTCGCCACGGAGGTTCTTCGCCGAACTCTCACCCATCACCCAGCGTACAGCGTCGATAATGTTCGACTTGCCGCAACCGTTGGGCCCGACCACCGCCGCCATATTACTGGGGAAAGTCACCGTGGTGGGGTCGACGAAGGACTTGAAACCCGCCAGCTTGATGCACTTGAGGCGCATGGGCAGTCTTCCTCAGGATTCGGCCAAGGCAGCCAGCACCAGCTGACAGTTGTGCTCGCCGTAGCCCAGCAGTACCTGGCGGATAGCCTGATGATCGCGGGCGATAATCACCTGCAGCAACACGGCAAAGGTATTGAGAAACTGACCCATTTCGCTTTTTCGCCGCTCCAGCGCCAGATGATAGGTGCGGCTGATCGCCGGCAGCAGGTTCTCCACGGTTTCCTGCAGGTAAGGGTTGTCGGCGAAGGGGAAGGCGGCACGCATGATGTCGAAGCTGCCTTCGACAAAGGCGTTGATGTCCTCACGCTGCAGGCTGTCCTGCAAGCGCTGCTGGATAGCCAGGAAAGGGGCCAGATCGCTCTGAATCTGCCAGCCATCAGCCACCGCCTTGCCCAGCAGGATGTACAACTCTATCACCAGGGCATACAGACTCTTGACCTTGTGCGGGGTCAGCTCGGCCACCTGGGCACCGCGCCGCGGCGGAATCACCACCAGGTGACGACGTTCGAGAATCAGCAGCGCTTCGCGCACCGAACCCCGGCTGACATTCAGCGCCTGGGTAACCTTCTGTTCCTGAATCCGCTCACGGGCCTGCAACTCACCACGAATGATGCGTTCGGCCAGATGGTGGGCGATCTGCTCGGCGAGGCTGTCCGGTGCCTTGAACGTCATGATGATCCTTAGGCTCTACTGACCTATTGGGGCAAGCGATAGAGATACTGAAACCCCCGCCAGGCTTGGCGTGGGTAGGTATGCGCAGGGCGCGAGTGTAACACAGGGTGTTACCGGGCCAAGGGCACAGGCGGGGCACTTTCAGGCCAAAAGGTGGGCTCCTTGTGGCTGTTGGTGAAAACTCATTGTCCTACAATCCTACCGGCACTATCCCCAAGAATAAAAAATATGGAGCCCCCTATGTTCGAACGCCTTCCCTCCAACTGGATGCTTGCCATCAAGAGCATCGGTTACTGGTTCTGGTTGATCCCGGTACTGGGCATCCCCCTCAGCTATTACTGGTCGCAAGACAGCGACTATGCCAACGCCTGGGCCTGGATGGTGATACTGGTGGTGTTCGGCGTGATCCCGCTGCTGGACTTTATCGTCGGCCGTGACCCGGCAAACCCGGACGAAGCGGTGCAGGTGCCGCAGATGGAGCAGCAGACCTACTATCGCTTGCTCAGCCTGGCCACTGTGCCCTTCCTGCTGGGTATGCTCAGCTGGGCCGGCTGGGTCTTCGTCAACTATCAGGCCTGGAACTGGCTCGGCCAGCTGGGCTGGGTGCTGTCGGTGGGCACGGTCACGGGTGCCATCGGCATTACCGTGGCCCATGAGCTCATTCACAAGGACCCGCAGCTGGAACAGAACGCCGGCGGCCTGCTGCTGGCAGCCGTGTGCTACAGCGGTTTCAAGATCGAACATGTGCGCGGCCACCATGTGCATGTGTCGACCCCGGAAGACGCCAGTTCGTCGCGTTATGGCCAGAGCCTGTATGCCTTTCTGCCACACGCTTATGTGCACAACTTCCTCAATGCCTGGAAGCTCGAAGCCGAACGGCTGAAGCGCAAGGGTTTGCCCGCCCTGCACTGGCGCAACGAGCTGATCGGCTGGTACACCATCAGCGCCCTGTTTCTGCTCGGTTTCGCCCTGACCTTAGGCTGGCTCGGCGCACTGTTCTTTATTGGCCAGTCGATCGTCGCCTTTACCCTGCTGGAGATCGTCAACTACGTGGAGCATTACGGCCTGCACCGCCGCAAGCTGGACAACGGCCGCTATGAGCGCACCAATCCGACCCACTCATGGAACAGCAACTTCCTGTTGACCAATCTGTTTCTCTTTCACCTGCAGCGCCACTCCGACCACCACGCCTATGCCAAACGCCGCTATCAGGTGCTGCGCCACTTCGACGACAGCCCACAACTGCCCAACGGCTATGCCGGAATGGTCGTCCTGGCGCTGTTTCCACCGCTTTGGCGGGCGGTGATGGACCCGCGCGTACGCGCCTATTACGCCGGCGAAGAACACCAGCTGACCAACTCACAACTCGCCAGTCACTAAGCCTCGCTTTCAAGAGCCCCAACGGCATGCGCCCTTGGGGCTTTTTGTTGTCCGTTCGACCGATGACAGCGCGTGCCAGCGCTCTGCCAGCGGTGCGCACAGCGCACCCTGCGTCCAACTCACATTAGTCGCCCACCCCGCCCCAGAGGCTTTGTTGGCATAAAACCGGCTAGCCTTCAGCCATCCCCTTGTATCACGGCAGCCTCATAACCGAATCGCATGACAATAGCCTGACCACAGAGTCAAATATTTGTTGACCCTAAAGTCAGAAAACTCTAGATTCGCCTCATGCCAAGCCGTGTGGAAACGTTGCGCCGTTGTGCTCAGCGTTTCAGCAGAGCCTGATACGAGAATAATAAAGTGCCTGGAGGTCGTCCTTGATCCAGTTTTTACTCAACCGGGAGCTGCGTACTGAGCATGCTCTGGACCCAAACATCACCGTGCTCAATTACCTGCGTGAGCATCTCGGCAAATCCGGAACCAAAGAAGGCTGCGCTTCTGGCGATTGCGGTGCCTGCACCGTGGTAGTCGGTGAGCTGAACGGCGAGCGCGTGCGCTATCGCACCCTCAACTCCTGCCTGACCTTCGTGTCCTCCTTGCACGGCAAACAGCTGATCACCGTTGAAGACCTCAAGCACCAGGGCCAACTGCACAGCGTGCAACAGGCCATGGTCGACTGCCACGGCTCGCAATGCGGCTTCTGTACCCCAGGCTTTGTCATGTCGCTGTTCGCCCTGCAGAAGAACCGGGCCGCGTCAGGCGCAGAGGGTTTCGACAAGGCTGACACCATGGAAGCGCTGGCCGGCAACCTCTGCCGTTGCACCGGTTACCGCCCGATTATCGACGCTGCCGAGCAGGCCTGCTGCCAGAAGCAACCGGACCAGTTCGACGCCGCCGAAGCGCAGACCGTCGAGCAGTTGAAGGCTATCGCTCCGCGCGATACCGCCGAACTCAACAGTGGCGACAAACGCTGCCTGTTGCCGCTGACTGTGGCTGACCTGGCCGATATCTACGCTGCCAACCCGGAAGCACGCCTGCTCGCCGGCGGTACCGACCTGGCGCTGGAAGTCACCCAGTTCCACCGCGAGCTGCCGGTGATGATCTACGTCGGCCATATCGAAGCCATGAAACGCGTGGAAGTGACCGAGGACAGCATCGAAATCGGTGCCGCCACCGCGCTGTCCGACTGCTACGCGGCCCTGGCCCAGGACTACCCGGACTTCGGCGAGCTGCTGCACCGTTTCGCCTCCCTGCAGATCCGCAACCAGGGCACCCTGGGCGGCAACATCGGCAACGCCTCGCCGATTGGTGACGCCCCGCCGCTGCTGATCGCCCTAGGCGCGCAGATCATCCTGCGCAAAGGCAACAGCAGCCGCACCCTGCCGATCGAAGACTACTTCCTCGACTACAAGGTAACGGCGCGCCAGGAAGCCGAATTTATCGAGAAGATCATTGTGCCGCGCCATCAGGCCAGCCAGGCGTTCCGCGCCTACAAGGTGTCCAAACGCCTGGACGATGACATCTCCGCTGTGTGCGCCGCCTTCAACCTGGTGGTCGAAGATGGCGTGGTGCAGGACGCGCGCATCGCCTTCGGCGGTATGGCCGCCATCCCCAAGCGTGCCAGTGCCTGCGAAGCCGCACTCAAGGGCGCGGTGTTCAACCAGGCGCAGATCGAGCGCGCCTGCGCTGCGCTGGCCGAGGATTTCACCCCACTCAGCGATTTCCGCGCCAGCAAGGAATACCGCCTGCTCACCGCGCAGAACCTGCTGCGCAAATTCTTCCTCGAGCTCAACGCTCCCGAAGTTGAAACCCGGGTGACCGCCTATGTCTAACCATCACGTATTGAAAACCCAGGAAGAATTGGCCGCCCTGTTCCGCGCCGATATCACTACCGGCGTCGGCCGCAGCGTCAAGCACGAGAGTGCGGACAAGCATGTCTCCGGCGAAGCAGTGTACGTCGACGACCGCCTGGAATTCCCCAACCAGCTCCACGTCTATGCGCGCATGAGCGACCGCGCCCACGCGCGCATCGTCAGCATCGATACCAGTCCCTCCTACGCCATCCCTGGCGTGGCCATTGCTATTACCAGCAAGGATGTACCCGGCCAACTGGACATCGGCCCGGTGGTCGCCGGTGACCCGCTGCTGGCGGACGGCAAGGTCGAGTACGTCGGCCAGGTGGTTATCGCCGTCGGTGCCGACAGCCTGGAAACCGCACGCAAGGCGGCCATGGCGGCGATCATCGAATACGAAGACCTTGAGCCGGTATTGGACGTGGTCGATGCGCTGCGCAAGAAGCACTTTGTTCTCGACAGCCACCAGCACAAGATCGGCAATTCCAGCGCCGAACTCGCTTCTGCACCGCGCCGCCTGCAAGGCAGCCTGCATATCGGCGGCCAGGAACACTTCTACCTGGAAACCCAGATTTCCTCGGTGATGCCGAGTGAAGACGGCGGCATGATCGTCTACACCTCGACGCAGAACGCCACCGAGGTGCAGAAGCTGGTGGCTGAAGTGCTCGGCGTGCCAATGCACAAGATCGTCATCGACATGCGCCGCATGGGCGGCGGCTTCGGCGGTAAGGAAACCCAGGCCGCTGGCCCGGCGTGCCTCTGCGCGGTGATCGCGCACCTCACCGGCCGGCCAACCAAAATGCGCCTGCCGCGCGTCGAGGACATGCAGATCACCGGCAAGCGCCACCCCTTCTACGTCGAATACGACGTCGGCTTCGACGACAACGGCCTGCTGCATGGCATCGAAATTGAGCTGGCTGGCAACTGCGGCTACTCGCCAGACCTGTCCGGCTCGATCGTCGACCGCGCGATGTTCCACTCGGACAACGCCTACTTCCTTGGCAACGCCACCATCAATGGTCACCGCTGCAAGACCAACACTGCGTCGAATACCGCCTACCGCGGTTTCGGCGGTCCACAGGGCATGGTCGCCATTGAAGAGATCATGGACTCGGTCGCCCGCAGCCTGGGCAAGGACCCGCTGGAAGTGCGCAAGCTCAACTACTACGGCAAGACCGAGCGCAACGTCACCCACTACCACCAGACCGTCGAGCACAACGTTATCCACGAGATGACCGCCGAACTGGAAGCCAGCAGCGACTACGCCAAGCGCCGCGAAGAAATCCGCGCATTCAATGCCAAGAGTCCGGTATTGAAGAAAGGCCTGGCGCTGACCCCGGTAAAATTCGGCATCAGTTTTACCGCCACCTTCCTCAACCAGGCCGGCGCGCTGATCCATATCTACACCGACGGTTCGATCCACCTGAACCACGGCGGCACCGAGATGGGCCAGGGCCTCAACACCAAGGTCGCGCAGATCGTCGCCGAAGTGCTGCAGGTGGATATCTCGCGCATCCAGATCACCGCCACCAACACCGACAAGGTGCCAAACACCTCGCCGACTGCAGCCTCCAGCGGTGCCGACCTCAACGGCAAAGCTGCACAGAATGCTGCCGAAACCCTCAAGCAGCGCCTGGTTGATTTTCTGGTGCGCGAATACAAGGTCACCCCGGAAGACGTCGAATTCCGCAACAGCCAGGTGCGCGTGCGTGATCTGTTCCTGAGCTTCGAGGAAGTGATCCAGAAGGCCTATTTCGGCCAGGTATCGCTGTCTTCAACCGGTTTCTACCGCACGCCGAAGATTTTCTATGACCGTGACAAGGCCGCCGGCCGTCCTTTCTACTACTTCGCCTACGGCGCGGCCTGTTCGGAAGTGATAGTCGACACCCTGACCGGCGAGTACAAGATGCTGCGCACCGACATATTGCATGACGTCGGTGCCTCGCTGAACCCGGCCATCGACATCGGTCAGGTCGAAGGCGCATTCGTGCAGGGCATGGGTTGGCTGACCATGGAAGAGCTGGTGTGGAACGGCAAAGGCAAACTGATGACCAACGGCCCGGCCAGCTACAAGATCCCGGCCATCGCCGATATGCCGCTGGACCTGCGGGTCAAGCTGGTGGAAAACCGCAAGAACCCGGAAGACACCGTGTTCCACTCCAAGGCCGTCGGTGAGCCGCCGTTTATGCTCGGCATCGCCGTGTGGTGTGCGATCAAGGACGCCGTAGCGAGCCTGGCTGACTACAAGGTGCAGCCAAACATCGACGCCCCCGCCACGCCGGAACGCGTGCTCTGGGGTGTAGAGCAAATGAAGAAATTGCAGCAGTCGGCCAAAACCGTGACTGCAGAAGTCGAACCGGCCTAAACCCGTAGGAGCCCGCTTGCTGGCTCCTACATAAGGCCGAAGGTGAACAACAATGACAAACCACACCGAAGCGAAACCACAAACACCGCGACCGATTCCGGTACCGATACTGGACCCGTCGCCGAGCAACTGGCGCTTGCCGCGCCCGGGACAATTGCCACCCACCTGGAGGCTGAGCAAATGAGCTGGATCAGCGCCCTCGCCGACCTGCAGCAGCAAGGCCAGCCTTGCGTGCTGGTGACCATTATCGAAGAGCGCGGCTCAACCCCGCGCAATGCCGGCTCGAAGATGGTGGTCACCGCTGACCGCATCTTCGAGACCATCGGTGGCGGTCACCTGGAGTTCAAGGCTATGGAGCTGGCCCGAGAGATGCTTGAACAGCGCAGCCAGGACACCCGCCTGGAGCGCTTCAGCCTGGGTGCCAGTCTCGGCCAGTGCTGCGGCGGTGCCACCGTGCTGCTGTTTGAACCCATGGGCCAGCCCCAGGCGCAGATCGCCGTTTTCGGTGCAGGCCATGTCGGCCGCGCCCTCGTGCCGCTGCTCGCCAGCCTGCCGTGCAAGGTGCGCTGGATCGACTCGCGGGAGAACGAGTTCCCCGAGCAGATTCCGGCCGGGGCGGACAAGGTGGTCAACGATGAAGTGGTCGACGAGGTCGATGCTATGCCCGCCGGTAGTTACTACATCGTCATGACCCATAACCACCAGCTCGACCTGGAGCTGACCGCGGCGATCCTCAAGCGCAACGATTTCGCCTACTACGGCCTGATCGGCTCGAAGACCAAGCGCGTCAAGTTCGAGCATCGCCTACGCGAGCGCGGCTTCGACGAGGCGCTGATGGCGCGCATGCGCTGCCCCATGGGCCTGGCGGAAGTCAAAGGCAAGCTGCCAATTGAAATAGCCGTGTCCATCGCCGGCGAGGTGATCGCTACCTACAACGCCTCCTTTGGCCAGGACGTGAAAAAAGGCGAAAGCAGCGTGGCCAAACTGCTGCCCGCGTCCCGCCGCGCCACTCCTTAGGCTGCGTGCATCACTACCCCATAGAATCCGGTGCGCACCGCCTAGGCGGCCCCGCGCACCCTACGCATGATCGAGATGTAATTGATGAACACCAACGTAAAAGCCTACCGCGCCGCCATCCTGCACAGCATTGCCGACCCTGCCGTGGTGGGCGTTGAGCAATCCTATGAGTATTTCGAAGACGGTCTGCTGGTCATCGACAACGGCCAGGTGGCCAAAGTCGGCCACGCCGTAGACCTGCTGCCAACGCTCAAGGACGTTGAAATCACCGAGTATCGCGACGCGCTGATCACCCCCGGTTTTATCGACACCCATATCCACTACCCGCAAACCGGGATGATCGCCTCCTACGGCGAGCAGTTGCTGGATTGGCTGAACACCTACACCTTCCCCACCGAAAAGCAGTTCGAAGACAAAGCCCATGCCGCCGACGTGGCCGGCATCTTCCTTAAAGAACTGCTGCGCAACGGCACCACCACTGCCCTGGTGTTCGGCAGCGTGCACAAGCAATCGGTGGACGCCTTCTTCGAGGCCGCCGAGGCACTCAACCTGCGCATGATCGCCGGCAAGGTGCTGATGGACCGCAACGCCCCGGAATACCTGACCGACACCCCCGAGTCCGGCTACGCCGACAGCAAGGAGCTGATCGAGCGCTGGCACGGCAAGGGCCGCCTGCACTATGCAGTCACCCCACGTTTCGCCCCCACCAGCACCCCGGAGCAGCTGAGTCTGGCCGGCAAGCTGCTCGGCGAGTACCCGGACCTGTATATGCACACCCACCTGTCGGAGAACCGTCAGGAGATCGAATGGGTCAAGCAGTTGTTCCCCGAACGTAGTGGCTACCTGGATGTCTACGACCACTTCAAGCTGATCGGCCCACGTGCGGTCTTCGCCCACGGCGTGCACCTGTGCGATGCGGAATGCCAGCGCCTGGCCGAAACCGGCTCGGCGGTGGCCTTCTGCCCGACCTCCAACCTGTTTCTCGGCAGTGGCCTGTTCGACCTGAACAAACTGGAAGCCCATGGCGTGCGCGTCGGCCTTGGCACCGATGTCGGCGCGGGTACCAGCTTCAGCCAGCTGCAGTCGCTGAACGAGGCGTACAAGATCATGCAATTGCAGGGTAAGAAGCTCGACCCGTTCAAGTCGCTGTACCTGGCAACCCTGGGTGGTGCCGAAGCGCTGTACCTGGACGACAGGATCGGCAACTTCGCCCCCGGCAAGGATGCGGATTTCGTGGTGCTCGACTACAACGCCACGCCGCTGATCAGCTACCGCATGCAACAGGCCAGAAGCCTGGACGAGAAGCTGTTCGCCCTGACCATGCTCGGCGACGACCGTGCGATCAAGGAAACCTTTGCTGCTGGCGTGTCAGTCCACGCACGCGATTGAGACAAACCCTGGGAGGCGCTTGAGCGGCGACTGTCGCGGCTAAAGCACCCTCCACAGCGACGGGATAGCCTGCAATAAAAAGCCCCGATGCTCACGCATCGGGGCTTCTCTTGTTCGAGCCGGAAATCAACGATTGGCGCTGCTGCGTCCCGGCTTTTTCTTGTTGCTGGGCAATAGATGGGAAAACACCGCATGTAGGTCATCGGAGGCGGTTTCGCCATCCAGATTGAGCTTGGCATCGACACTGTCCATATGGCGCATCATCAGGTCGACGGCCACTTCGACATTGCCGGCCTCGATGGCATCGATCACCTGATCGTGCTCAGCATCCGAGCAATGGGTGCGGCTGTTGCTCTCGTACAGCGCGATGATCAGCGAAGTCTGCGAGATCAGGCTGCGTAGAAAACCAAACAGGGTCTGATTACCTGCGGCCTCGGCCAGCTTTAGGTGGAACTCGCCGGACAGGCGAATCCCCATGCCACGATCACCGCGAGCAAAGCACTCGCGCTCGTCGATCACCATCTGCCGCAAGCCGGCGATCTGCTCGGGCGTGGCGTTCTTGCAGGCCAGTTCGGTGATGGCGCGCTCGATCATGCGCCGCACATAGAAAATCTGCTTGGCCTCTTCCGCCCCAGGGCTGGCGACCACCGCGCCGCGGTTAGGCCGCAGCAGCACCACGCCCTCGTGGGCCAGGCGCGACAAGGCACGGCGGATAATGGTGCGGCTGACACCGAAAATCTCGCCCAGGGCTTCTTCACTGAGCTTGGTGCCAGGAGCCAGACGCTGCTCGAGAATGGCATCGAAAATGTGCGCGTAAACGACATCGTCCTGAGTCCCGCTGCGAATGCTTTTGCCTTCGCGCGACTGCTTCTTTAGGGGCTGCAATTGTTCGTTCATTCTGGCTCGCGTGAAAAAGTCCGGCGGTTTCTACTCGGGCAACCCTTCTGCCGTGCACCTGCTGGTCGGGCCAAGCAACGGATAGCGGAAAAGTTACAGATAAAACTCCCCTGCATTGTACACAATATGACCAGCTCGTACACCGTCAGCGCAACAACACGAGCCCCGTTCGGGCCTGTGCCAGCCTCGCTTTCGCCATCCCGCCTTTGCGACGAAGCAGAATCGGTAAATTTATTTCTTCTAAGCAGCCTCACACGGTAGCTAGTAATCGCCTTAGCGACCGAGCAAAAACACCTCAAGACATCTTCGCGGGACCTGAAGAAGTGCCTGAAGAGCCCCGATAAAAAAGCCAAGCCATTGTTTTTAATAGCTTAAATTGACAGCTGACAGATGGCCAAGCGCGCAAGTCCTGTATCAACTCTGCATGACAATCCATAGCGCAATACAAAACCAAGACAAAAACATTATTTGCTTTTTTTGTATACAAACGCATAATCGCGACAGTGTGATTTCCTGACTGCCAGGTCAACAACAAGGCTGGCATGCACACCGCAACGCACCATCTGCCTCAGAGAGTCGAAACCGTGCGCAGCACAGGCTCTGGGTGGTACACAACAAGAGAGATGAGGAGTACCCACTGTGGAAAGCGCTAAACAAGAACAACATGCGACTCACGTCCAAGGGCTGATTAAGCCGGGTCTACTGGACCGTTTCTTCAAGCTGACCGAACACCGCACCAGCATCAAGACCGAACTCCTGGCTGGCCTGACGACCTTTGTCACCATGGCCTACATCATCTTCGTCAACCCCAACATCATGGCCGGTGCCGGTATCGACCATGGCGCGGCCTTCGTCGCCACCTGCATCGGCGCGGCCATCGGCTGCTTTTTGATGGGGCTGTATGCCAACTGGCCGGTGGGCCTGGCACCAGGTATGGGCCTCAATGCCTTCTTCACCTACACGGTGGTCGGCGAGATGGGCTACAGCTGGCAGATCGCCCTGGGCGCGGTGTTTATCTCCGGCATCCTGTTTATGATCATGAGCCTGTCACGCATCCGCGAGTGGCTGCTCAACAGCATTCCCATGAGTCTGCGTTTCGCCATGGGTGCGGGGGTCGGCTTGTTCCTCGGCCTGATCGGCCTAAAGACCGCTGGCATCGTCGTCGACAGCCCGGCGACTCTGCTGACCATGGGCTCGTTCGGTGAACCCAACGCGCTCCTCGCGGCCGTGTGCTTTCTGATGATCGCCGTACTCAGCCATCGCAATGTGTTCGGGGCCATCCTCTTCAGCATGCTGGCGGTCACCGCCGGCGGCTGGGCCCTGGGTCTGGTCGAGTACAACGGTCTGGTGTCGATGCCGCCAAGCCTGGCTCCGACCCTCCTGGCCATGGATATCGCCGGGGCCTTCAACGTGGCGATGATCAGCGTGATTCTGGCCTTCCTCTTCGTCAATATGTTCGATACCGCCGGCACCCTGATGGGTGTGGCCCATCGCGCCAACCTGGTGGATGAAGACGGCAAGATCCAGAACCTGTCCAAGGCCCTCAAGGCCGACAGTACCTCCAGCGTGATTGGTGCCATGGTCGGTTGCCCGCCGGTAACCAGCTACGTGGAAAGCGCTTCGGGTGTCGCCGCCGGCGGCCGCACCGGGCTGACCGCGGTCACGGTGGGTCTGCTGTTTCTCGCCGCGATGTTCTTCGCCCCGCTGGCCGGCATGATCCCGGCCTACGCCACCGCCGGCGCGCTGATTTATGTGGCAATGCTGATGATGAGCGGCATGGCGCATATCGACTGGAAGGATCACACCGACACCATCCCGGCGATCGTCACCGTGGTGATGATGCCGCTGACCTTCTCCATCGCCAACGGCATCGCCCTGGGCTTCCTGACCTACGCCACGCTGAAACTGCTGACCGGTCAACGCGACAAGGTTTCCGTCAGCCTGTATGTGTTGTGCATTATTTTTATCGCCAAGTTCGCCTTCCTCTAATTGAAAACTACTGCGCTCGCCTATGCTGCGTTGAAGTCAGGCTTAAAATGCTCATGTACAAAAGTACACTCGCGTGCGAGCCCAGTCCGCTTTTGCGCCTGACTTCGCCTTGCCTAGCCATCGCTCGCTACGTTTTCAAAGCAACGGAACATGAACCAAGCAAAACCGAAGCCCTGATATGGCGTCAGGGCTTTTGTACATATGGAGAATAAGGAATGAGCCTGGAAACCTGGCTGTTGTTCGCAAGCGCTGCACTGGTGGTGATTCTGATCCCCGGACCGCTGTCACTGTTGATGGTCAGTAACAGCCTGAACTATGGCCTGCGCCGCTCGCTGCCGGCCTTTATCGGTGGGGTGTCCGCCTCGATCTGTCTGCTTAGCGCCTCGGCCCTGGGTCTCGGAGCCCTGCTGCTGGCCTCCGAGCAGCTATTCAGCCTGCTGAAGATCGTCGGCGCGCTGTACCTGTTCTACCTCGCCTGGCAAAGCTGGCAGGCCTCACGCCAGGCCGCCAGGCCGGTGACAGCCGAAGAACAACCGGTCAATCCGAGCTTTCGCAGCATGTTCTGGAAGGCCTTCGGCCTGGGCGCGAGCAATCCCAAGGACATCCTGTTCTTCGCCGCTTTCCTGCCGCAATTTATCAGCGCCGAGCGGCCGATGCTCGGCCAGTTGCTGGTGATGATCGCCACCTGGGCGGTGCTGGATCTGGCCTGCAAGCTGTTCTACGGCCTCAGCGCCCAGGGCGCAGCACGCTACCTGCGCTCCGGCAAGGGCCAGGTATGGTTCAACCGCATCAGCGCGGGTTTGTTCGGTGGCGCGGGCGCGGCTTCGTTGCTAAGCCGCTAAGAAATGCAATAAAAGTCGGTGCGCACGGCGCACCCTACCCGAGACCGACGCGCACCCCGTAGGGTGCGCCATGCGCACCGGCATCATTACCACCCGCCAAATTGCAGACAAAAAAAGGCCCGCAGTGTGGGCGGGCCAGGGACTCTTGAATGAGTCAGAGGGTGACAAGCATTGGTGTCAGCTACCGCGATAGGTGGAGTAGCTGTAGGGGGAAATCAGCAGCGGCACGTGGTAGTGCTCCTGGCCGGCATCGATGCCGAAACGCAGCACGACCACATCGAGAAAGGCCGGCTCAGGCAGGGCAACGCCTCGGGCGCGGTAGTAGTCGCCAGCATGGAAATGCAGCTGGTAGACGCCCGTGCGGTAGTCATCGCCCTGCAGCACCGGGGCATCGCAGCGACCATCGCTGTTGGTCTGCACGCTGTTAAGCAACTCCAGCTGGGACCCTTCGACGCGGTACAGCTCGATCTTCAGGGCGCTGCCGGGGCAGCCATGCGCGGCATCTAGAACATGTGTAGTCAATCGTCCCATCGGTTAGGGGCGTCTACGCTGAGCAAAGACCCAGGCAGGCACCACACCTCCTCTACTTGTAGTGAATTCGACAGATTACTCAGGCTTTGGCGGCCTTGACCTGACTGCAGCATAGCATGTCGAAAACACAATATAAGACACTTTTTAAAATAATTGTACACAATAACTAAGACCCAACTCCCCCTTAGCTGCCACCTGCTTGCCAGGGCATGAAGCCGATCAGCGTTGCACGGGCCGACGCGCTGAGGGTCGGGGTTAAAGCCTGGGGGCGGTTTTGCTGAAACGGCGTTTTTTACAAAAAAGGCAAATTTTCGATTTACAAAATGCAATGCACTTTGTATACAATTGAGCCATCGCGGTTACCTACCCTACCCCGGGCCAACCCAGTGACCGCAACAACACCAAGAAGGAAGACTGCAGTGAGCGCTGACTACCCACGCGACCTGATCGGTTACGCCAACAACCCGCCCCACCCGCACTGGCCCGGCGACGCCCGCATCGCCCTGTCCTTTGTACTCAATTACGAGGAAGGCGGCGAACGCAATGTGCTGCACGGTGACAAGGAATCCGAGGCCTTTCTTTCCGAGATGGTCTCCGCCCAGCCGCTGCAGGGCGCGCGCAATATGAGCATGGAATCGCTCTATGAATACGGCAGCCGCGCCGGCGTCTGGCGCCTGCTCAAGCTGTTCCAGCAGCACGATATTCCGCTGACTATCTTCGCCGTGGCCATGGCCGCCCAGCGCCACCCGGATGCGATCAAGGCCATGGCTGCCGCCGGTCACGAGATCTGCAGCCACGGCTACCGCTGGATCGACTACCAGTACATGAGCGAAGCCGAAGAGCGCGAGCATATGCTCGAAGCCATCCGCATCCTCGAAGGCATCACCGGCGAACGCCCCCTGGGCTGGTACACCGGCCGCACCGGGCCGAATACCCGGCGTATCGTCATGGAGGAAGGCGGCTTTCTCTACGACTCCGACACCTACGACGACGACCTGCCCTACTGGGACCCGGCCAGCACCGCAGCCAAGCCGCACCTGGTGATCCCCTACACCCTGGACACCAACGACATGCGCTTTACCCAGGTGCAGGGTTTCAACACCGGCGACGACTTCTACCAGTACCTCAAGGACGCCTTCGACGTGCTCTACGCCGAGGGTGTTGCCGGCGCGCCGAAGATGCTCTCGATCGGCATGCACTGCCGTCTGCTCGGCCGCCCGGCGCGTATCGCCGCCCTGGCGCGCTTTATCGAATACGTCAAAGGTCACGACAAAGTCTGGTGCGCCCGCCGCGTCGATATCGCCCGTCACTGGCACGCCACTCACCCCTTTAGCGAGAACAGCAAATGAGCCGCTTTCAGACCCTGACGCCTTCGAGCCTGAGCCGCGAGGATTTCGTCACCGTCTTCGCCGACATCTACGAGCACTCGCCCTGGGTCGCCGAGAAGGCCTTCGACCTGGGCCAGGACGACAGCATCAATGATATCGACGGCCTGCATCAGCGCATGGCCGACCTGTTGCTCAGTGCCAGCCATGCGACGCAGCTGGCATTGATCAATGCTCACCCGGACCTGGCCGGCAAGGCAGCCGTACGCGGTGAGTTGACCGCCTCCTCCACCTCGGAGCAGGCAGGTGCGGGCATTCACGCCTGTACTGCAGACGAGTTCGCCCGCTTTACCGAACTGAACGATGCCTACAAAGCCAAGTTCGGCTTCCCCTTCATCATGGCGGTGAAAGGCAGCAATCGGCACCAGATCCTGGCGGCCTTCGAGGAGCGGATTCATAACTCCCCGGAGCAGGAATTCGCCTGCGCCCTGGCCGAGATCAACAAGATCGCGCTGTTCCGCTTGCAGCAGCTGTAAGCCGCAAGCCCTCCGCCCCCCCCAACGCCATCATCTAAGGCAGACATTTCATGAAAGCTTACGCCGTACCCTTTGAGAAATACGTCAACCTGGCCGACGCACGCCTGGGCACCAAGGCCATTTCGGTGACCGACGACTGGTTCGCCGACGTTAACCGTCTGTTCCAGCCGACCCCGGCCGTATGGAAGGAGGGCGTGTTCGATGACAACGGCAAGTGGATGGATGGCTGGGAATCGCGCCGCAAGCGCTTCGAAGGCTACGACAGCGCGGTGATCCGCCTGGGCGTACCGGGCTCGATCAAGGGTGTGGACATCGACACCAGCTTCTTCACCGGTAACTTCCCGCCGTCGGCGTCCCTGGAAGGCTGCTTTGTCGCTGAAGGCGACCCAACCGACGCCACCGAGTGGACGGAAGTGCTGGCCGCAGTCGAGCTGCAAGGCAACAACCATCACTACCATGAAATCGCTAATGCCCAGGCCTTCACTCACCTGCGCTTCAACATCTACCCGGACGGTGGTGTCGCCCGTCTGCGTGTGTACGGCGTGCCGTTCCGCGACTGGAGCAACGTCGGTGATAACGAGCAGATCGACCTGGCTGCCGCGCTCAATGGCGGTCGCGCCCTGGCCTGCTCGGACGAACACTTCGGCCGCATGAGCAACATCCTCAACCCGGGCCGGGGCATCAACATGGGCGACGGTTGGGAAACCGCCCGCCGTCGTACGCCGGGTAACGACTGGGTGATCGTCGCCCTGGGTCATCCGGGCGAAATCGAGCGCATCGTCGTCGACACCCTGCACTTCAAAGGCAACTACCCGGACAGCTGCTCGATCCAGGGTGCATTCGTCAAAGGCGGCACCGACAGCCAGATCGAAACCCAGAGCCTGTTCTGGCGTGAACTGCTGCCAAGCCAGAAACTGCAGATGCACGCCGAGCACGAGTTCAGCGAGCAGATCAAGGCCCTAGGCCCGATCACCCATGTACGGGTGAACGTGTTCCCGGACGGTGGTATCAGCCGCCTGCGCCTGTTCGGCAAAGTCGCCAAGTAAATGCACGACCTGTAGGAGCGGGCTTGCCCGCGATGCCCTTAACCATTTACAGCATCGCGGCCAAGGCGGAGTGCCGCCCAGCCGCTCCTACAAAAGCAAAGCATCGACAACGAACTTAAAAACAGAAGACCAACATGCGCACATTGATCATCGAGCCGCTGAGCAAAGAAGCCTTCGCCCCCTTTGGTGACGTTATCGAAACCGAAGGCAGCGAGTTCTTCATGATCAACAATGGCTCCACTCGCCGCTATCACAAACTGGCCACGGTCGAGACCGCACAGCCAGAGGATAAGGCGATCATCAGCATCTTCAGTGCCGAGGCGCTGAAGATGCCGCTGACCATTCGCATGCTGGAGCGCCATCCGAAGGGCAGTCAGGCCTTTATCCCACTGCTCGGCAACCCCTTTCTGATCGTGGTCGCGCCAGTTGGCGATGCGCCTGAATCAGAGTTGGTCCGCGCCTTCCGCAGCAACGGCAGGCAGGGCATTAATTACCATCGCGGCGTTTGGCACCATCCGGTGCTGACGATCGAAAAGCGGGATGACTTCCTGGTGGTTGATCGCAGTGGTTCCGGCAACAACTGCGATGAGCATTTCTTTACCGACGACGAGCAACTGCTCCTCGCCCCCCACCAATAAGAGAAGCCCAGCACCGGCGTGCCGGCACTGGGAAAGAGGTACTGATTGTGGAAGCGCATTTTACTGAGTGGCTGAACCTGGGCATTCGCTGGATCCATATGATCACCGGCATCGCCTGGATCGGCGCATCCTTCTATTTCGTCTGGCTGGAAAACAACCTCAACCGCAGCAATCCCCGCGAAGGTCTGTCGGGTGACCTCTGGGCGATTCACGGTGGCGGTATCTACCACCTGGAAAAATACAAACTGGCCCCGCCGAAAATGCCGGAGAACCTGCATTGGTTCAAATGGGAGGCCTATGCCACCTGGCTGTCGGGCGTGGCGCTGATGCTGGTGGTCTACTACCTCAACCCGAGTCTGTACCTGGTCAAGCCGGGTGTTGATCTGGCCCCGGAAATGGCCATTGCCATCGGTTTCGGCTCGATGGTCGCGGGCTACGTGGCCTATCACTTCCTCTGCGATTCGCCTCTGGGCAAGCGCCCGGCCCTGCTCGGTGCCGTGCTGTTCGTACTGATCATCGCTGCCGCCTATGGCTTCAGCCAGATCTTCAGCGGTCGCGCGGCCTATATCCATGTCGGCGCGATCATCGGCACCATCATGGTCGGCAACGTGTTCTTCACCATCATGCCGGCCCAGCGCGCGCTGGTTAAGGCCATCGAAGACAACACCACGCCGGACCCGACCCTGCCGGCCAAAGGCCTGCTGCGTTCGCGCCACAACAACTACTTCACCCTGCCGGTGCTGTTCATCATGATCAGCAACCACTTCCCGAGCACCTACGGCAGCCAGTACAACTGGCTGATTCTGGCGGGTATCGCGATGCTGGCGGTACTGGTGCGCCACTACTTCAACACCCGCCATGACAGCAGCAAATATGTCTGGACCCTGCCTGCCGCTGCCCTGGGCATGATCTGCCTGGCGTTTGTCACCGGCCCGCAAATGAAGTCGATAGCGACCGACGCCCCCCAGGCCGCCGTGATCAAATATGCCCCGGTACCGGCCACTGGCGTCAGTGGCAACCCGCAGGCGGCCAAGTCTGCCGTACAGGCTGAGGCCAGTGCCCCGGCTGAAGCTGCAACTGGCGGAAGCGACTTCGCCCAGGTCAACAGCGTGATTCAGGAACGTTGCAGCGTGTGCCACTCGGCCACGCCAAGCAGCCCGATGTTCAGTGCACCGCCTGCCGGCTTCATCCTCGACACACCGGCGCAGATCAAGGCCCAGGCGGCGAAGATCCACGCACAGAGCGTCGCCTCGCAGATCATGCCGCTGGGCAATATCACTCAGATGACCCAGGACGAACGTGACCTGATCGGAGCCTGGATCGACCAGGGCGCACAGCTCAACTGATCCACCCGAATGCCGCGCCCATACCCGGGCGCGGCATTTCTTTATCCGCAACATTCCTCGCCCGCGAGGCTGCAAGCACGCTCCAGCAGCGGCATCCAGATGCCCTGATATACCCGCGATCCGTAGGGCCGGCTCGAGCCGAGCGTCAGCCTTACGGAGCACCAGCGACTTAAAAAAATAAAAGCGCCTGAGGTATTGCATGAACCAGCTGAATTCAACGTCTGCCGCGGTAGCGGCGGTCGACCAACGCCTGCCCTTGCTGCAGATGATTCTGGTGAGTTTCCAACATGTGCTGCTGATGTATGGCGGTGCCGTCGCAGTGCCCTTGATCATTGGCGAGGCCGTCGGCCTGTCCCGTGAAGAGGTGGCCTTTCTGATCACCGCCGACCTGCTGGTGGCCGGTATCGCCACCCTGGTGCAATCGCTGGGTATCGGCCCCATGGGCATTCGCATGCCAGTGATGATGGGGGCCAGCTTTGCCGCCGTCGGCAGCATGGTGGCCATGGCCGGCTCGCCGGGAATCGGCCTGCCGGGGATCTTCGGCGCGACCATCGCCGCAGGTTTCTTCGGCATGCTGATCGCGCCCTTTATGTCGCGTATCGTGCATTTCTTCCCGCCGCTGGTAACCGGCACGGTGATCACCGCCATCGGCCTGTCGCTGTTCCCGGTGGCGCTCAACTGGGCCGGCGGCGGCAGTGCGGCCAGTGAGTTCGGCGCGCTGCAGTACCTGGCCATCGCCGCCCTGGTGCTGTTGACCATCCTGCTGATCAACCGCTTCCTGCGCGGCTTCTGGGTCAATGTCTCGGTACTGATCGGCATGCTGCTCGGTTATCTGGTTGCCGGCGGCCTGGGCATGGTCGACCTTAGCGGCCTGCAGCAGACCGCCTGGTTCGCGGTGGTCAAACCCATGCATTTCGGCATGCCGCAATTTCACCTGGCCCCGATTCTCTCCATGTGCCTGGTGGTGGTGATCATCTTTGTCGAGTCGACCGGCATGTTCCTCGCCCTGGGCAAGATCACCGGTCAGGACGTCACCCCGGCGATGCTGCGCCGCGGCCTGTTGTGTGATGCCGGTGCGTCGTTCTTCGCCGGCATCTTCAATACCTTCACCCACTCCTCCTTTGCCCAGAATATCGGCCTGGTGCAGATGACCGGGGTACGCAGCCGCTATGTCACGGCTGCGGCCGGGCTGATCCTGGTCGGCCTCAGCCTGCTGCCTAAGGCTGCCTACCTGGTCGCCTCGATTCCGCCGGCAGTGCTGGGTGGTGCCGGGATCGCCATGTTCGGCATGGTCGCCGCGACGGGTATCAAGATTTTGCAGGAGGCCGATATCGCCGACCGGCGCAACCAGTTGCTGGTCGCGGTGAGTATCGGCATGGGCCTGGCCCCAGTGGTGCGCCCGGAATTCTTCGCCCATCTGCCCCACTGGCTGGAACCCATCACCCACAGCGGCATCGCCATGGCGACCCTCTGCGCCGTGTCGCTGAACCTGCTGTTCAATATCCTAGGGGGTGCCGAACGCGCCGCCCTGAGCAGCTCGCCCAGCCATCACTGACAGCCCTCCCCGCAGCAAGCGGCCCGCCGTCTCCCGGCGGGCCGCGGACCAATTCCCTTTCCGCGTGGCCCACGGCCCGCCTGCGCCCTGACCCGGCCAGCGCGGGCCGATGGGTTATCGGACTAGCGGTCAATTTATTGTGCACAATTCGCAAATAAATTGTTTTTAAGGCTGTAAACAAATTGCTATAGTCGAGCCATTCTGACCGGTTAGACAGATTCTTCCCCAATCAGAAAGAGGCGCCGTGAAGCCTCGTGCAAGCCCATGACCGTATAAAAACAACTGGCAGGCTATGAGATGACCACGACTCGCACCACCCCCACCACAGCTGCGCCTGTGGCCAACAACGACCTGATCTACCAACTGGATGACTGCCCGGCCTTCGCACCGGCGATCTTCGCCGCGCTGCAGCATGTACTGGCCAGCTTCGTCGGCATCATCACCCCCACCCTGATCATCGGTAACGTGCTCGGCCTGGGTGCCTATGTGCCCTACCTGGTCAGCATGGCGCTGTTCGTCTCTGGCCTGGGCACCTTTATCCAGGCCAAGCGCATCGGCCCGATCGGCTCCGGCCTGCTGTGCCTGCAAGGCACCAGCTTCGGCTTTCTCAGCGTGATCCTCAGCGCCGGCTTTATCGTCAAGGGCCGTGGCGGCAGCGAGGAAGAAATCCTCTCGACCATCTTCGGCGTGTGTTTCTGCGCAGCCTTTGTCGAGATCGCCTTCAGCCAGTTCATCAACAAGCTGCGCCGGGTGATCACCCCCGTGGTCACCGGTACCATCATCTGCCTGATGGGCCTGTCGCTGATCAAGGTGGGCATGACCGATATCGCCGGCGGCTACGGCGCGCCGGACCTGGGTGCCCTGCACCACCTGGCCCTCGGCGGCCTGGTCCTGGGCACCATCGTGCTGCTCAACCGCTTCAAATCCCAGGTGGTACGCCTGTCGGCAGTGATCATCGGCCTGGCCCTGGGCTTTACCGTGGCCTGGTTCACCGGCAAGGTGGACTTCGCCAATATGGCCCAGGTGCCGCTGATCAGCGTGCCGGTGCCCTTCAAGTTCGGCTTCAATTTCGACTGGGTGGCCTTTGTGCCCATCGCGGTGATCTTCCTGATCACCCCGCTGGAAACCGCAGGTGATCTGACCGCCAACTCGATCATCTCCAAGCAGCCGGTCAAGGGCCCGCTGTATATGCGCCGGATCAAATCCGGGGTACTGGCCGACGGTTGTAACTCGGCCATGGCGGCAATGTTCAACAGCCTGCCAATGACCACCTTCAGCCAGAACAACGGGGTTATCCAGCTCACCGGCGTGGCCAGCCGTCACGTGGCCTTCTATATCGCCGCCATTCTGGTGCTGCTCGGCCTGTTTCCGGCAGTGGGTGCGGTATTGCAGCTGATGCCCAAACCAGTGCTCGGCGGTGCCACCCTGATCATGTTCGGCACCGTGGCCGTGGCGGGGATCAAGATTCTCACCGAGGCCGGCCTGCATCGCCGCAACGTGCTGATCGTGGCCATCTCCCTGGGCCTGGGCCTGGGCGTGGGTGCGGTTCCGGAAGTGCTGTCGCAGATGCCCAGCGCGCTGAAAAACATCTTCGGCTCGCCCATCACCATCGGTGCCTTCAGCGCCATCCTGCTCAACCTGTTCCTGCCAGAAGAGCACGTGGAGCAGGAAGAAGGCGAGTTCGACCCGGAAGCGCATCTGCATACCGTGCTGCAGAGCCGCCCGGAAGACGACGCCTTTGACCCGAACCTCAAGCAGCTCGGCAACGAGTTCAAAGCGGACACCCGGCTGAGCTGAGCCGGCCGTCCCACCCACACATTTTCCTGTCCAGCCCTGTGGTTCGCCACAGGGTCGATCAACCTTGTAAGTCCTAAAAATAAGGAAGACCCGATGAAGCTCAACCCTCTGTCCCACGGCCTCGCCCTATCGGCCGGCCTGCTCGTTGCCCAGGGTGCCGGTGCCGGCGACATGCTTTACTGGCAGGACAACAGCCTGTCCTACCTGTACGGCAGCAACTTCCAGCGCCTCAATTTCAATGAGGGCGAACAACGCTCGCAAACCACCTTCACCTTCGAGCATGCCAGTGGCTGGAAATGGGGCGACCTGTTCTACTTCGCCGACTATATAAAGGCCGACAACCAGCAGGCACGCGGCAGCAACTTCGCCAACCTCGAGGTTCGGGAAAAAGACAGTTTCTACTATATGGAATTCTCGCCGCGCGTCAGCCTCAGCTGGCTGACCGGCCAGGAGCTCTCTGCCGGTCCGCTGAAGGATGTGTATGCGGCCTTCACCTACGAGAAAGGCAACGGCGGCCCAGGCACCGAGAACTACCTGTACGGCATCGGCACGGCCTGGAACGCGCCGGGTTTCAAGTACCTGAACGCCAACCTGTACGCGGTCAAGGTCAACAACCACATCTTCTTCGACCATGACTTCAAGGCCTCGGACAAGGGTAACGGCCACACCTACCAGCTGACGGTAAGTGCGGCCTACCCCTTCGCCATCGGCGAGCAGAGCTTTGTTGTCGACGGCTTTATCGACTGGCGCGCGCCGTCCAAGGACGCTGGCACCCAGACCTCGGTAGGCTCCTCGATCCAGGTCAAGTGGGATGCCGGCAAATCGCTGTTTGGCGACGAAGGCAAACTCTATGTCGGTACCGAAGTGAACATGTGGCATAACAAGTACGGCATCAAACCCATCGACGGCTCGACCAGTGGCTTCGACCAGACGGCCGTACAGGCGCTGGTGAAGTACCACTTCTAAGCGAACTCGACCGCTGCCGGGTAGGCGGCAGCGGGAAAGTAAAGGGCGAGCATGCTTGGCATGCTCGCCCTTTTTTATGCGCCGCACTCGCCGGTACGCGGCCGCCCTACCTACCTGGGCTTGGTTGCCCGCACGATATGGGCCGGCGAGTCGAACTCCACCTGGCCCTGCGCCGTCGCATAGGGGGCGAGCGCCTGTTCCGCAGCGGCCAGCACCCGGGCGATGGTCGGCTCATCCAGAGTCACCCCCATCACCGGCAACCAGCCGCGGACATCCGCCTCGACCATGGCCCGGATAGAGGGGAAATGCGCCGTGCCGGTGTGACTGACGATATGCGGCGCGGCGATCCCTGCGTCGCGGAACAACGCCTCCAGCACCTGGGTGTCGCCGAGCACGAAGGGCGCGCGTAGGGCATCGGCCGCCGCTTCGCCGGCGATGCGTGCCAGTACCTCGACTTCCGCCGCATAGGCCGGGGTATGCGCCAGCGAATCCCACACGGCCACCGCCAGGTGCCCGCCCGGGCGCAAGACCCTGAACATCTCGCGCAGAGCCTGCGCACGGTCGCTGAAAAACATCAGGCCAAACTGGCTGATCACGGCATCGAAGGTGTGGTCGGGATACGGTAGGGCTTCGGCCAGCCCCTCCTGCCAGGCGATCGTCGGATCGAGGCGTGCGGCCACGGCGAGCATGCCGGGGTTAACGTCCAGGCCGGCGACCGCACCGTCAGGACCGACGCAGGCGGCCGCGGCCCTGGCCAGCACACCGGTGCCACAGGCGACATCCAGGACCCGCTGGCTCGCCTGGATATTGGCGGCGGCGACCACCCACGGTGCCCATTCCTTAAACAGGGCCGGGACGAAGAATGCCTCGTAGGCGCTGGCCGCCTCGATCTGGACTTGCAAAGCTGGGTCGCTCATCTGAAGGCCCTCCTGCGCTGTGTCGAGGCCGGCGTAGCTGCCCGCGCTACAGGCCATGGAAACCGGCCATGACCAGCTGCCCTACAGACGCTGCAATTGGCCACGGTCTACGATTGCTGGCGACGGCGATGCGCGCCCGTCACCTCAAGCATAGAAGAGCGCGGCCGGGTCCCGCGTGCGGAGCGACCGGCGCGCGCCCTATTCGGTCGCCGCCTTGGCCTTCTGGCGCTTGAGGAAATCGACTTTCCACTGCTCAAGGCCCATGTACTTCGAGTCCAGGTTGGCCTCCACCCGGTATTTATCCTTCAGTGCGGCCACCTCGGCCTGCTGCTCGAGCAGGAATCGGTCGAACCGCTTCAGCACTTCGGGATGCTTGATCGTGGAGAGGTGAAAGGTGCCGCGGGTGTGCGGCAGCTTGGCATCGAATACCAGGGCACCGGGACGGGCGCGGATGTTGTCCAGGTAATGGGTGGCCACCACCACATTGAAGTAGGCCCCGTCGGTGTCCTTGCGCAGGGCCTGGCGGATCATCTGGCGCAGATCATCGCTGTAGGTCAACTCGATCTGCCCGGCGTCGATGCGCTCCTGATAGCCCCGGGGCGTCCAGCCGCTGACCATGGCCAGGCGCTTGAGCTGTTCCACGGGCTGGCCCTGGTGCCGCGGCGCGACCAGCACGCCATCCACGTAATCGACCACGCCCTGGCTGTAGCTCAGGGTCTTGCCGGCCTTCTGCGCCGGTGCCCAGGTTTCGCTATCGGGGTATTTGAAATCCACCTGGCCGCTAAGCAGCGCGGGCAACAGCTGCTCCACGGGCAGCACCTTGTAGCTCAGTTCCACCCCACTGGTCCGTGCGAACAGGTCGAACAACTCACGGGCAAATCCCTGGTACTGGCCTTGCGCATCGATGCTGTAGTGCGGCGCAAAGGCCAGCCTCTCTACACCGATCACATAACTTTGCGCGCTAACCGCGCCGGAACAGACAAGCGCGAACAAACTGCAGACGTGCGAGGGCTTCACAGCAAACCTCCTGGGATAGTTGCATGGCTATTAGTGGGGGAATAAATGCAGACTGCAGGTTGTTGAAAAACGTAGCGAGCGATGGCTAGGCAAGGCGAGCTCAGTTGAGGAAGCGGAGTGTACGAGCAGTACATGAGCATTCCGAAACTGAGCTCAACGCCGCATAGTCGAGCGCAGTAGTTTTTCACCGACCTGCTAGCCGCCGGTCATGCTCATAAAGCGAACGACCTGCACCTGGGCATCGGTCTCGAAATGGTGGCGTTCGGGTTTCAGTTGCAAGGCTTGCATCAAGGCTTCACGCAGGCGTTGGCTTTCGCCGGGGTGAGCGCGCATCAGGCCTTTGAGGTCCAGGGCATTTTCATGGCCCAGGCAGAGCACCAGCTTGCCCTCGGCGGTGACCCGCACGCGGTTGCAGTCGCCGCAGAAGTTGTGGCTGTGGGGCGAGATAAAGCCGACCTGGGTATCGCTGCCGACCACCTGCCAGTAACGCGACGGGCCACCAGTCTGCTTGCTGCTGCGCACCAGGGCGTAGCGCTGTTCAATGCGCTCGCGCACCTCGTCGCTGGAGCAGAAGGTCTGCTCGCGCTGATGGCTGGAAATACTGCCCAACGGCATTTCTTCGATAAAGCTGATATCCAGGCCGCGAGCCATGGCGAACTCGACCAGATCGAGCACTTCATCGTCGTTGCGGCCCTTCTGCACCACGGTGTTGAGCTTGATTCTGGCGAAGCCGGCGGCCCGCGCCACCTCGATACCTTCTAGCACCTGGTCGAGCTTGTCGCGCCGGGTAAAGACGGCAAAACGTTCGCGGTTGAGCGAATCCAGGCTGATATTCAGGCGTTTGACCCCGGCGCTTCGCAGTGCGCCGGCCATCTCGTGAAGCTGCGAGCCGTTGCTGGTGATGGCCAGGTCGTCCAGCTCCGGGCGCTGGCCCAGGCGAGTCAGCAGGCTGATCAGGTTCTTGCGTACCAGCGGTTCGCCACCGGTGATGCGGATGCGTTTGACCCCCAGGCCGATAAAGGCATCGGCCACCGCATACAGCTCTTCAAGGGTAAGAATCTGCTCACGCGGGGCGAAGACCATATCCTCGCTCATGCAGTAGGTGCAGCGAAAATCGCAGCGGTCGGTAACCGACAGCCGTAGGTAGGTGATGCGCCGCCCGAAAGGGTCGACCAGCTGAGTGTCGTGCACAGCATGTCTCCTAGGCCCAGTGAACCGAGACTTTTTGTTATGAAAGCATGAGTTTAAATAAAAACAGAAAACCCAAACCTTGTATACAAATACCTGACCTGCGGGTCAGACAATCGCTGCAGGCCCCCGCCCGTCGGCTTGAGCCCCGCGCAAAGCCGGTGCTACCATGCCCGACCGCCACCCAGCGCCGGGGGGTATACGGAAGCACAGGGGCTTATGACCAGTATTCGCGAGCGCAACAAAGAGCTGATTTTGCGCGCAGCCAGTGAAGAGTTCGCCGACAAGGGTTTTGCCGCCAGCAAGACCAGCGACATCGCCGCCAAGGCCGGCGTACCCAAGCCCAACGTCTACTACTACTTCAAGTCGAAAGAAAACCTCTACCGCGAGGTGCTGGAAAGCATCATCGAGCCGCTGCTGGAAGCCTCCGCGCCGTTCAATCAGCCCGGCCAGCCGGCAGACGTACTGCGCGCCTATATCCGCTCGAAGATCCGCATCTCCCGCGAACTGCCCTTCGCCTCCAAGGTATTTGCCAGCGAAATCATGCACGGTGCGCCGCACCTGTCGCCTGAGCAGACCGAACAGCTCAACGCCCAGGCCAAACACAATATCTCCTGCATCCAGCGCTGGATCGACCAGGGCCTGATGGCCAAGGTCGACGCGCACCACCTGCTGTTCAGCATCTGGGCCGCGACCCAGACCTACGCCGACTTCGACTGGCAGATCTCCACCGTCACCGGTAAAGCCAGCCTGGACGAGGCCGACTACGAAGCCGCAGCGCAAACCATCATCCGCCTGGTGATCAAGGGCTGCGAGATCGACGAAACCCAGCCCGCCGCCTCCGAGCAGGTCACCCGCGCGTAAGCCTGGTTATCCGCCCTGCCCTGCGCTTGAGGCAGCCAGTAAAAAATGGCCGGGAGCCATTTTAACGTTGCGTAGCAACGCCCCGAAGGGTGGTGCCCAGGGATGGCTTGCAACACCGTGGGAGGCGCTTTAGCGGCGAGCGTTTAATCGCAGTTATCGCGGCGAAAGCCCCTCCCACAAGTCGTGCGCTATCAGGCAACGATACCCGCATCGGCCTTCAGCCCCACCGACTCCACGGCACTGACCGCACACTGCTCGTCGATATCCGAGGTGTCGCCGGTAATGCCAATAGCCCCGATCACCTCGCCGCGTTCATCGCGGATCAGCACCCCGCCCGGTGCTGGCACCAGCCGGCCTTCCGCCAGGGCGTTCACCGCGCCGACAAAAGCCGGGCGTTGCTGCGCATCGGCGGCGATCAGGCGCGAGCCCTTGCCCAGGGCCAGCGCCCCCCAGGCCTTGCCGATGGCGATCTGCGGGCGCAACAGGCTGGCGCCATCTTCGCGCTGCAGGCTGATCAAGTGGCCACCGGCATCCAGCACGGCAACGGTCAAGGGCGCAGCGGACAGCTTCCGGCCAAGCACCAGCGCGTGGTTGCTGATGGTGGTCGCGGTGTGCAGGTTCAAAACGCTCATATCGGGAGCCCTCCTCGAAAAATGGATGGAAACAGGGCCTACACGCGCGACGTCATAACCCGGAGCGAGCAGGCCGGACAAGCCAAACACGCAAACAGTACACAATAAATATTATTGTTAGTACATTTAAATTGTTTATTGTATACATTTATGGCCTCATTCATCCTTCCCAATATCCCGGAGTGCTGTAGATCGATTTCAGGTAGTCGATGAAAAATCGCACCTTGGCGGGCAAATAGCGCTGCTGCGGATAGACCGCCTGGATGTCGTAGGCCGGCACGGCGAACTCATCGAGCACCGTCACCAGCTGCCCACGCTTGAGTTCCGCCTGGATCTCCCATGTCGAGCGCCAGCCGATGCCCAGGCCCTGTTTGACCCAGTCGTAAAGGAGTTCGCCATCATTGCAATCGAGATTGCCGGAAACCTTGACCGCCACCTGTTTGCCATCGCGCAGAAAGGTCCAGCCACGCTGCTGGCCACCCTGCAGGTTGAACGCCAGGCAGTTGTGCTGGGCCAGGTCCTCGAGGACCTGGGGCGCAGGATGGCGCTGAAAATAGCCCGGCGAACCGCAGACCACCCGGCGATTGGGGAACAGCTTGACCGCCACGTAGTTGGGGTCGGTCACCTCGCCGATTCGAATGCCCATGTCGTAGCCCTGACGTACCAGGTCGACCACGCTATCGGTCAGGTTGAACGACAGGTTCAGCTCCGGATAACGCGCCTGGAACGCCGGGGCATGGGGCGCGATATGCCGACGGCCGAACGCCGCAGGCGCCGATACCACCAGGTGCCCGCTCACCGAATGGCCGCCATGGGTGATGCTGGCGTCGGCCTCGGCGAAATCGCGCAGCAAACCACGGGCACGCTCCAGGTATTGCTCGCCCAGATCGGTCAGCGACAGGCCACGAGTCGAGCGATGCATCAGCTTGACCCCCAGGTGGTGCTCGAGCATGTCGAGTCGCCGGCCCATCACCACCGGGGTCACCCCTTCGACCAGAGCGGCGGCGGCGAAGGTGCCGTGATCGGCCACCAGAACGAAACTGTGCAAAGCCGTATAACGATCCATTCGATACTCCTGGTACTGACAGAAATGCAGATTACTGCAATTTACCCCATATATACCTTGGCTTCATGCTTTAGGCATGTAGAAAAAATATCGACTAAAGCCTGGAGGGATTTTTCATGGCGCGTATGAGAGCAATCGATGCAGCAGTGGCAGTAATGCGTAAGGAGGGCATAGACGTCGTCTTCGGCGTGCCGGGTGCGGCCATCAATCCGATGTATTCGGCCTTGAAAGCGGACGGTAGCATTCGTCACATCCTCGCCCGCCACGTCGAGGGAGCCTCGCACATGGCCGAAGGTTATACCCGTGCCAAGGCCGGCAATATCGGTGTGTGCATCGGTACCTCCGGCCCGGCCGGCACTGACATGATCACCGGTCTGTACTCGGCCTCTGCCGACTCCATTCCGATCCTGTGCATCACCGGTCAGGCACCGCGTGCGCGTCTGTACAAGGAGGATTTCCAGGCAGTCGACATCGAGTCGATCGCCAAGCCGGTCACCAAGTGGGCGGTCACAGTACGTGAACCGGCGTTGGTGCCGCGGGTGTTCCAGCAAGCCTTCCATGTAATGCGCTCGGGCCGCCCGGGGCCGGTATTGATTGACCTGCCGTTCGACGTGCAGATGGGCGAAATCGAATTCGACGTCGACACCTATCAACCGCTGCAGCCATACAAGCCAGCGGCCAGCCGTGCGCAGATCGAGAAAGCCCTGCACATGCTCAACGATGCCGAGCGGCCGTTGATCGTCGCCGGTGGCGGCATCTACAACGCTGGTGCCGAAGCGCTGCTGCTGCAGTTCGCCGAACTGGTCGGCGTACCAGTTATCCCGACCCTGATGGGCTGGGGCTGCATCCCCGACGATCACCCGTTGATGGCCGGCATGGTCGGCTTGCAGACCAGCCACCGCTACGGCAACGCCACCATGCTGGCCTCGGACTTCGTCCTCGGGGTGGGTAACCGCTGGGCCAACCGGCACACCGGATCGGTTGAGGTGTATACAAAAGACCGCACCTTTGTTCACGTCGATATCGAGCCAACCCAGATCGGCAGGGTCTTCTCGCCGGACTTTGGCATCGTTTCCGATGCCGGTGCCGCCCTGGCCATGTTCGTCCAGGTGGCCAGCGAGTGGAAGGCTGCCGGTCGCCTGAAAGACCGCAGCCATTGGGCTGCCGACTGCCAGGAGCGCAAGAGCACGATGCTGCGCAAGACCAACTTCGAAGACGTGCCGATGAAGCCGCAGCGCGTCTACCAGTGCATGAACAACGCGTTCGGCAAGGATGCCTGCTACGTCAGCACCATCGGCCTGTCACAGATCGCCGGCGCGCAGTTCCTTCACGTCTACAAGCCGCGTCACTGGATCAACTGCGGCCAGGCCGGCCCACTGGGCTGGACCATTCCGGCAGCACTGGGGGTGCGCGTAGCAGACCCGCAGCGCAAGATCGTGGCGTTGTCCGGCGACTACGACTTCCAGTTCATGATCGAGGAACTGGCGGTGGGCGCACAATTCAAACTGCCCTACCTGCACATCCTCGTGAACAACGCCTACCTCGGCCTGATCCGCCAGAGCCAGCGCGGTTTCGACATGGACTACTGCGTGCAGCTGGCCTTCGACAACATCAACTCTGAAGAAGTCGCGGGTTATGGGGTCGATCACATTGCCGTGGTCGAGGGCCTCGGTTGCAAGGCGATCCGCGTACGAAGCCAGGCCGAACTGCGCCCGGCCATCGAGCAGGCAGAAGCCTGGATGGCCCAGTACCAGGTACCGGTGGTGATCGAGATCATTCTCGAGCGGGTGACCAACATCGCCATGGGCACCGAAATCGACGCGATCAACGAGTTCGAGGCACTGGCCACCACCCGCGAAGATGCACCCACCAGCATCATGCCGCTGGACTGATTTGTCCGTTAACCCGTAGCCCGGATTGCATCCGGGCTACCAGAATAAGGAGCATCACATGCCCCGTTTTGCTGCCAACCTGTCCATGCTGTTCACCGAAGTGGACTTCCTGGATCGTTTCGACGCTGCCGCCGCTGCCGGCTTCAGCGGTGTCGAGTACCTGTTCCCCTACGATTTCCCAGCCGAGGCGATCAAGGCCCGCCTGGATGCCAATGGCCTGACCCAGGTGCTGTTCAACCTGCCGGCCGGCGACTGGAGCAAGGGCGAGCGCGGTATCGCCTGCCACCCGGATCGGGTCGAGGAATTCCGTGCCGGTGTCGACCAGGCCATCGCCTACGCCCAGGTGCTGGGCAACAGCCAGATCAACTGCCTGGCCGGCATTCGCCCGTCAGGGTATGACTGCGCGACCGTCGAGCAGTGCTTCGTCGACAACCTCAAGTTTGCCGCCGAAAAACTCCAGGCCGCCGGCATCAAGCTGGTCATGGAAGCCATCAACACCCGCGACATCCCCGGCTTCTACCTGAACACCACCAAACAGGCGCTGGCCATTCGCGAGAAGGTCGCCAGCAGCAACCTCTACCTGCAATACGACATCTACCACATGCAGATCATGGAGGGCGACCTGGCCCGCACCATCGAGGCCAACCTCGCCGCCATCAACCATGTGCAGTTGGCCGACAACCCGGGCCGCAACGAGCCGGGCACTGGCGAGATCAACTACCGCTTCCTCTTCGAGCACCTGGACCGCATCGGCTACCAGGGCTGGATCGGCTGTGAATACAAGCCAGCCACCACCACCGCTGCCGGCCTCGGCTGGATGAAAGCGCACAACGCGATTTAAGGAGCACTCTCATGGCTAAAATCGGATTTATCGGTACCGGCATCATGGGCAAGCCCATGGCTGAAAACCTGCAGAAAGCAGGTCACCAACTGTTCCTCTCGACTCACCACGACCCAGCACCTGCTGACTTGTTAGCGGCAGGCGCAATCGCCCTGGCCAACCCGAAAGAAGTCGCGCAGGAAGCCGAGTTCATCATCGTCATGGTGCCGGACACCCCCCACGTTGAAGACGTGCTGTTCAGCAGCGCAGGCATCGCCGAAGGCGTCGGCCCGAACAAAATCGTGATCGACATGAGCTCGATCTCGCCGAGCGCGACCAAAACCTTCGCCGACAAGATCAAGGCCACTGGCGCTGACTACCTCGATGCACCGGTTTCCGGCGGTGAAGTCGGCGCTAAAGCGGCCACGCTGAGCATCATGGTCGGCGGCAGTGAACAAGCCTTCGAGCGCGCCCTGCCCCTGTTCCAGGCGATGGGCAAGAACATCACCCGCGTCGGCGGCAATGGTGACGGTCAGACCGCCAAGGTAGCCAACCAGATCATCGTCGCCCTGAACATCCAGGCCGTCGCCGAAGCCCTGCTGTTCGCCGCCAGGAACGGTGCCGACCCGGCCAAGGTGCGTGAAGCGCTGATGGGTGGTTTCGCCGGCTCGAAGATCCTTGAAGTGCACGGTGAGCGCATGATCAAGGGCACCTTCGACCCTGGCTTCCGTATCAGCCTGCACCAGAAGGACCTCAACCTGGCACTGGCTGGTGCGCGCGAGCTGGGCCTCAACCTGCCCAACACCGCCAACGCCCAGCAAGTGTTCAGCACCTGTGCAGCCATCGGTGGCAGCAACTGGGACCACTCGGCATTGATCAAGGGCCTGGAACATATGGCCAACTTCAACATCCGTGGTGAGTAAGTAAAACCGTAGGATGGGTTGGGCCGCGCAGGTTGAGCCTGCGATATCCATCAGGTTATCGATACCTCGCGTGATGGGTATCGCTACGCTCAACCCACCCTACACAACCCTTTCGATCTGTCCGGCAGGCGGTGTCACGGCCTGCCTGCCGGGTGGGTCGATTCTAGTGCGCAGCGTCTTGGCCCAGGACGCTGCGCACTAGAATCGAACGTGCTTCAGTAATAAAAAGCGGCTCCGGCCCTATCAAGAGAGATCGCCATGTCCATCGATCCGTCTTTCAATCCAACGTCTCTGCTGCGCGAGCTGTTCGCCAGCGCCATCGACGCCGCCCATCCACGCCAGGTTCTGGCTGACTACCTGCCGGAAGATCGCAGTGGCCGCGTTATCGTGATCGGTGCCGGCAAGGCCGCCGCCGCCATGGCCGAAGTGATCGAGCAGGAATGGCAAGGCGAAGTCTCCGGGCTGGTGGTCACCCGTTACGAGCACGGTGCCAACTGCAACAAGATCGAGGTGGTCGAAGCCGCCCACCCGGTTCCGGATGACGCTGGTGAGCGCGTGGCGCGGCGCGTGCTGGAACTGGTGAGCAACCTGAGCGAAGCCGACAAGGTGATCTTTCTGCTGTCTGGCGGCGGCTCTTCCCTGCTCGCCCTGCCCGCCGAGGGCATCGGCCTTAAAGACAAACAAGCGGTCAACAAGGCCCTGCTGAAATCCGGTGCCTCGATTGGCGAAATGAACTGCGTGCGCAAGCACCTTTCCGCAATCAAGGGCGGTCGCCTGGCCAAGGCCAGCTGGCCGGCCAGCGTCTACACCTACGCGATTTCCGATGTACCGGGCGATGAAGCCACGGTAATCGCCTCCGGCCCGACTGTGGCCGATCCAACCACCTCGGCCGAAGCCCTGGCGATTCTCGCGCGCTATAGCATCGAGATCCCGGCCAACGTGCGTACCTGGCTGCAGAGCCCGGCCTCGGAAACCGTCAAACCGGGCGATCCGTGTCTGGCCCGCAGCCACTTCCAACTGATCGCCCGCCCACAGCAATCCCTCGACGCTGCCGCCGCCAAGGCGCGCGCCGCCGGCTTGCCGACACTGATCCTCGGTGATCTGGAAGGCGAATCGCGGGAAGTCGCCAAGGTCCACGCCGGCATCGCCAAACAGGTGCGCCTGCATGGTCAGCCGATCAAGGCACCCTGCGTGATTCTCTCCGGCGGTGAAACCACCGTGACCGTACGCGGCAATGGCCGTGGCGGGCGTAATGCCGAGTTCCTCCTCAGCCTCACCGACAGCCTCAAGGGCCTGCCCGGTGTGTACGCCCTGGCCGGTGACACCGACGGCATCGACGGCTCGGAGGACAACGCCGGTGCCCTGATGACCCCCGACAGCTACGCCCGCGCCCATGCTCTGGGCCTGAGCAGCAGCGATGAGCTGGATAACAACAATGGCTACGGCTACTTCGCCGCCCTCGATCAACTGATCGTCACCGGGCCGACCCGTACCAACGTCAACGATTTTCGCGCCATTCTGATCCTTGAGACCCCTGCCAAATGAACGCCGACAAGAAAGTAAAAATCCTCGCCACCCTTGGCCCAGCGATCAAAACCATCGATGACATCCGCCAGCTGGTGGAGGCCGGGGTCAACCTGTTCCGCCTCAACTTCAGCCACGGCGAACACGCCGACCACGCCCAGCGCTACGACTGGGTGCGCGAAGTCGAGCAGCAGCTGAACACCCCGATCGGCATCCTCATGGACCTGCAAGGGCCGAAGCTGCGCGTCGGTCGCTTTGCCGAGGGCAAGGTCAACCTGCAACGCGGCCAGACCCTGCGTCTGGATCTGGACAGCACCCCAGGCGACGTCAACCGGGTCAACCTGCCCCACCCGGAAATCATCGAAGCGCTGCAGCCGGGCATGAGCCTGCTGCTCGACGATGGCCGTCTGCGTCTGCAGGTCACCGCCAAGCACAGCGATGCGATAGACACCTGCGTGATCGCCGGTGGCGAGCTGTCCGACCGCAAGGGCGTCAACGTGCCGGAAGCCGTGCTGCAACTCAGCCCGCTGACCGAGAAAGACCGCCGCGACCTGAGCTTCGGTCTGGAGCTGGGCGTGGACTGGGTCGCGCTGTCGTTTGTGCAGCGCCCGGAAGACATTATCGAAGCCCGCCAGCTGATCGGCGACAAGGCGTTCCTGATGGCCAAAATCGAGAAGCCGTCTGCGGTGATTCACCTGGAAGAGATCGCCAAGCTGTGCGATGCGATCATGGTCGCCCGTGGCGACCTGGGCGTGGAAGTGCCGGCCGAGAACGTGCCGCGCATCCAGCGCGACATCATCCGCACCTGCCGCCAACTCGGTAAGCCGGTGGTGGTGGCCACGCAGATGCTCGAGTCCATGCGCTTCTCCCCTGCGCCGACTCGCGCCGAAGTCACCGACGTGGCCAACGCCGTGGCCGAAGGTGCCGATGCGGTGATGCTGTCGGCGGAAACCGCCTCCGGCGACTACCCGCTGGAAGCCGTGCAGATGATGAGCAAGATCATTCGCCAGGTGGAAAACGGCCCGGACTTCCAGGCCCAGCTCGATGTCAGCCGTCCGCAGGCCGAAGCCACCGCCTCGGATGCGATCAGCTGCGCGATCCGCCGCATCAGCACCATCCTGCCGGTCGCCGTGCTGGTCAACTACACCGAGTCGGGCAACTCCAGCCTGCGCGCCTCGCGCGAGCGACCGAAAGCACCGATCCTCAGCCTGGCCCCGAGCCTGGATACCGCGCGGCGTTTGAGCGTGGCCTGGGGCGTGTACTCGGTGGTCAACGCGCGCCTGCACAAGGTTGAGGACGTCACCCGCACCGCCCTGAGCATTGCCCAGGCGCACGGCATGGCCAAGACCGGCGACACCCTGGTGATTACCGCCGGCGAGCCGTTTGGCCAACCAGGCAGCACCAACAGCCTGCGTATCGAAATCCTCCACTGATCAAGGCTGCAAGCTTTGCGTGGGGTGGGTTGGCGGCGCAGAACTGCGTGACCCAAGTCGACTACGACGACAGAGCGCCGCGTAACCCACCATTTTTTCGTCCGCCTGGCAGACCGCCATGGTGGGTTACGGCGCAGCAAAATCCCCGCCAACACTCGCGCCCTGCGCCATGCGCCTAACCCACCCTACGTCTGGCAGACCGACTGTATGCCGCCATTAGCGCCCTACGCCCACGTATTGCAAGGCTCACGTGCCCTGCTTAACGGCTTTAGCCAGATCTTTCTGCAAGCCCATCCCGGCTGTGGCTTGCTGGTGCTCTTGGCGATTGCCATCGGCGCACCGCAGCTGCTCGGCGGTGCCCTGCTCGGCGGCCTTAGCAGCACGCTGACGGCGCAGCGCCGCGGCTATGCCAAAGCCGATATCGAGCTCGGTCTGTACGGCTACAACGGGGTCCTGCTGGGCCTGCTGATCAGCCTGCAATTCGCCTGGTCGGCGCTGCTGCCACTGCTGATCATCCTCAGCGCCGGCCTCTCCAGCCTGCTGCTGGCCGCCTGGATGCAGCGCATGCGCGAGCGTCAGTGGCTGCCCGCTTTCACCTTCCCCTTTGTCGGTTTGAGTTGGCTGCTGTTGTGGCTGGCACCCGCTCTGCAGCTTGAGTTGACGCTGGCCGCGCCAAACCAGGCGCAACCGCTCGACTGGTGGGCCAGCCTGATCGCCATGGCGCGCGGCTTGGGCCAGGTGATCTTTCTCGATCAGCCGTTGGCCGGTGTCTGCCTGCTGCTCGGTCTGCTGCTGGCCGATCGCCGCGCTGCCTGCTGGGCGCTGCTCGGTTCCACTGGCGGCCTGGCTCTGGCGCTGTATCAGGGCTTGCCGCAGCACAGCGCGCTGACCGGCCTGTATGGCTATAACGCCGCCCTGGCGGCTATCGCCCTTAGCCAGGTGCATCGCCGCCCCTGGCTGCCGGCCCTCGGCATCGCCCTGGCACTGGTGCTGCAACCCGGCTTCAGCGCCCTGGGCCTGCCGGCGCTGACCATGCCGTTTATCCTCACCTGCTGGCTGGTCAGCGCGACCCAGCGCCTGCTGCACAAGGCAGCGGCCGACTGCACACCGCTGCCGCCCAACAAGTGCAAGAGCTTGCATCGTCAGGACAAAACTCCCTAGGCTGCGCCATCAGCCTGTTCGCGATAGTGGCGGACAGCGCACATATGGAGCATCCCGAACACCATGGACACGCGGCAGAACCTTCGTCAGCGCCTGTACATCATCATCTTCCAAACCGACACTCCGGCCGGGCAACGCTTCGACCGTTACCTGCTGCTGACCATCATGGCCAGTCTGGTGGTGGTGATGCTCGACAGCATCGACAGCATCCACAGACAGTACGCACCGCTGCTGGCGGGAATTGAATGGGGCTTTACCGCGCTGTTCGCCATCGAGTACGTGGTGCGTCTGTACTGCTCGCCCAAACCGCTGCGCTACGCCTTCAGCTTCTTCGGCCTGATCGACCTGCTGGCGATTCTGCCGGGCATCCTCGCCCTGTTCTACGCAGACGCCCAGTACCTGCTGATCATCCGGGTGATCCGCATGCTGCGGGTGTTCCGCGTGCTCAAGCTCAGCCCCTACCTGCGCCAGGCCAACTTCCTGCTGACTGCCCTGCGCGGCAGCAAACAGAAGATCGTGGTGTTCTTCGCCTGCATCGCCACCCTGGTCACGGTATTCGGCACCCTGATGTATGTGATCGAAGGCCCGGCCCACGGTTTTACCAGTATTCCCAAGGGCATCTATTGGGCAGTGGTTACCCTGACCACCGTGGGCTTTGGCGACATCGTGCCGAAAACCCCACTGGGCCAGGCGCTGTCGACCCTGGTGATGATCACCGGTTACTCGATCATCGCCGTGCCCACCGGCATCTTCACCGCCGAGCTGGCCGCGGCCATGCGTGCCGACGGCGAGTTCGAGCATCCCTGCCCGGGCTGCAAAAAAAACCACCACGAACAGGCGGCAGCCTTCTGCAGCCGCTGCGGCCATAGCCTTTACCCGCTCGCGTCGCCCTCTCAAAAGCCGCCCGCCGACACAGACTGAAGCAAAATCGGCCACCCACCAGGTGGCCGGCTAGGCTATAACGCAGCCTTTTTCTCGGAAGGAAGCCCGTCATGGCCGACTCGACCACCGCCGCGGCTGCCCCCGCCAAGGCCGCCTGGATCGGGCTACTGCTCGGCCCGTTGCTGCTCCTGGCCTGCCTGCTCAGCACGCCGCCCGCCGGCCTGTCCGACACAGCCTGGGCGGCGGTCGGCCTGACCCTGCTGATGGCCACCTGGTGGTCGACCGAAGCCATTCCGATACCCGCCACCTCGCTGCTGCCGATCCTGCTGATCCCGGCCCTGGGCATCGACAGTCTGAATGCAGCCACCGCGCCCTACGCCAATCCGACCATCTACCTGTTCCTTGGCGGTTTTATCCTCGGTCTGGCCATGGAACGCTGGAACCCGCACAAGCGCATCGCCCTGATGACCCTGCTGGCCGTGGGCAGTCAGCCGAGCCGGCAGATCGCCGGTTTTATGCTGGCCACCGCCTTTCTCAGCATGTGGGTGAGCAACACCGCCACCACCATCATGATGCTGCCCATCGGCCTGTCGGTGATCGCCCTGCTGGCTGGCGAGAGAGACGCCGGCGATAGCGAGCGCGAACGTTTCGCCACCGCCCTGCTGCTGGCCATCGCCTATGCCGCCAGCGTCGGCGGTATCGCTACCCTGATCGGCACCCCGCCCAACGCCCTGCTCGCCGCCTTCCTCGCGGAAAACTACGACGTGCAGATCGGTTTCGGCCAATGGATGCTGATCGGCCTGCCGGTGTCGATCCTGATGCTGGCCTTTATCTGGTGGTGGCTGACCCGTGGCGGCTTCCGGCTCAGCGGCCACGACAGCTGTGAGCTGATCCGCAGCGAACTGGCCGATCTCGGCCCGCTGAGCCGCGGCGAGAAACTGGTGGCCCTGGTCTTCGTACTCACCGCTCTGGCCTGGGTGTTGCAGCCGCTCATTGCCCAGCAGATACCCGGAGTCAACGACACCAGCATCGCCATTGCCGCCGCCCTGGCGCTGTTTATCATCCCGGTGGACGCCAAACGGCGGGTGTTCCTGATGAACTGGGAAAGCGCCGGCAAACTGCCCTGGGGGGTATTGCTGCTGTTCGGCGGCGGCCTGTCCCTGGCTGGGGTGATCCGCAGCACCGGCCTGGCCGAGTGGATCGCCCAGAGCCTCGGTGCCCTGAGCGTCCTGCCGGTGCTGGCGATGATCGGCGTGGTGGTACTGGTGATCATCTTCCTCACCGAGGTCACCTCCAACACCGCCACCGCGGCGGCCTTCCTGCCGCTGCTCGGCGCTCTGGCCGTGGCCCAGGGGATGCCGGCAGAGTTGCTGGCGATCCCCGCAGCCATTGCCGCCAGCTGCGCGTTCATGATGCCGGTCGCCACCCCGCCGAACGCCATCGTGTTCGGCACCGGGCATATGCGTATCCAGTCGATGATCAAGGCGGGGTTTGCCCTCAACCTGATCGGCGTGGTGCTGGTAACCCTGGTGAGCTACCTGCTGGTGGGACTGATCTGGAGCCATTGAGGCCCGGCAGACAGCAGGCTGGCAGCGGCCTGCTCGGCTGAAACGCCCACCAAGTGGCCTGTGTGACCAGTTCAATCAGTCAATTTCGAATGACTGGGTTAACCCACTCGCCGTCCAGGCCACTAACGATTGCCCACGGCCTGCTGCACCAGCCTGTCCAGGCTTCCGTCGGCCCTCATCTCCAGCAGGATCTGGTCGAAGCGCTGCAACAGCGCCTGCTGCCGGGCCTGTTTGGCGAAGACCAGATAGGTCGGGTTGATGCTCAGGGGCGGCTCCAGGGCCAGTACCTGATGCATCTGCAGCTGCTGGATAATCCTCTGGCCGGCCAGTTCGATGGCGATCACCGCGTCCAGCCTGCCGGAAGCAAGCATCTTGAAATTCGCCTTATCCGAGCTGCTTTCAGTCACCTTGATGCGACCGTCCCTGATCGCTTCGTCGAGTTCCTCGGTGTAACTCCAGCCGCGGATCACGCCGATGCGTTTGCCGTGCAGGTCACTGACCTGGGTGAAACGGAAGGCCTTGTCCCGGTGCACATAGACGATAAGTTTTTCTTCGAAGATGGGCTGCGAATAGTCATACAGCTCCAGGCGTCGGCTGGTCTTGTAGATGCCGCCCACGCCCACTTCGGCGTTCTCGCTGCGCCTCAGTGCACGCTTCCACGGCATCGCCTGGATTGCCACCGGTTGCCCGGCACGGGCGAACACGGCCTCTAGCACCAGGGGATAGAGGCCTTTGGCCTGGCCGTCCTGCTCGTACATAAAGGGTGGGTTGGCATTGTCGATGGCGATCAGGGTGTCTGCCCGCAGCACAGGTGCCGCCAGGCACAGAACAAGGGCCAGCAGAAGGCGCGCCAGGGTTCCCGTCGAGTCAGTATCCATACAGCCTATCTTCCATGGTTGACGCCATTCGGCACCGCGGTCGCGGGCCAGCCAACAGCACTGCAACATAGCGCCAGAATCGAGCTGATTCAAGGCGGCGCGGGCGGCCTCTGCCGCCTGCGGCTCAGGCGCGCTCGGTCGGCGGCGTCGAGGTCAGCTCGAAGGGGCTGTTGCTGCGCCGCTGGTTGCGGTCTTCGCGCGGGGTGGCACCGAAGAAGTTACGGTAGGCGCTGGAGAAGTGCGGGCCGGAGGAGAAGCCGCAGGACAGGCCGATCTGAATGATCGACTTGCTGGTCTGCATCAGCAGCTGACGGGCCTTGTTCAGGCGCAGTTCCAGGTAGTACTGGCTGGGAACGCGGTTGAGGTACTGCTTGAAGATGCGTTCCAGCTGACGCCGCGACACGCACACGTGCTGGGCGATTTCGTCGGTGGTCAGCGGCTCTTCGATGTTGGCTTCCATCAGCAGCACAGCCTGGGTCAGCTTGGGGTGGCTGGAGCCCAGACGGTTCTGCAACGGAATGCGCTGGCGCTCGCCGCCCTCGCGGATGCGCTCCACCACCAGTTCCTCGCTGACCGCGCCGGCCAGTTCGGCCCCATGGTCGCGGGCCAGCAAGGCCAGCAGCAGGTCGAGCACGGCCATGCCGCCACAGGCAGTCAGGCGGTCGCGGTCCCAGTCGAACAGGTGGCTGGTGGCGATCACCTTGGGGAAGCGCTCGGCAAAGTCGTCCTGCCAGCGCCAGTGCACCGAAGCGCGGTAGCCATCGAGCAGGCCCAGTTGCGCCAGCGGATAGACCCCGGCGGAGATGCCGCCGATCACGCAGCCGGCGCGTACCTGCTGCTTGAGCGCGCCGGACAGCGCCGGAGCCATGGCAGTGGGCGGCTCGTCGGCGAGCAGAAAGAGCTTCTGGCAACCTTCAAGCTTGCTCGCCCAGGGTTCACCGGGCAATCGCCAGGCACCCTCGCCCGGCGCTTCGGCCTGGAGGAACACCAGTTCGTAGACCACCTCGGGGTGGACACGCTGGGCGACGCGCAGCGCTTCTTCGGCCAAGGCCAGGGTCAGGGGCTTAGTCGAGGGCCAAAGCAGGAAGCCAATTCGGTGGGCATTCATGGGGGGCAGTTTAGGCTCTGTTGGCGATTATGGGCATAGCGTGGATGCGTACAGATGTTGCCGTCGGTTACTTCAGGCTGCCAGAGAGAAACTGCTGCAAACGCTCGGATTGCGGATTGGCCAGCACTTCGCGTGGGCAGCCGCGCTCTTCCACCACGCCCTTGTGGAGGAACACCAGCTGGTTGGACACCTCGCGGGCAAAGCCCATTTCGTGGGTCACCACGACCATGGTGCGACCTTCCTGGGCCAGGTCCTGCATGACTTTCAGCACCTCGCCGACCAGCTCCGGGTCCAGCGCCGAGGTGGGTTCATCGAACAGCATCACCTCGGGCTCCATGGCCAGGGCCCGGGCGATGGCCACGCGCTGCTGCTCGCCGCCACTCATATGCGCGGGATAGGCGTCCTTGCGGTGGGCCACGCCGACCTTGCTCAGGTAGTGCTCGGCCTTTTCCAGGGCTTCCTTCTTGCTCATGCCGAGCACGTGCACCGGCGCTTCCATGACGTTTTCCAGGGCGCTCATATGCGACCACAGGTTGAAGTGCTGAAACACCATGGCCAGACGCGAGCGCATGCGCTGCAGCTGCTTGGGCTCGGCGGCCTTGAGCGCGCCGTCCTTGTTGGCCACCAGCTTGAGCTCCTCGCCGTTGAGCAGGATCTTGCCGCCATGGGGCTGTTCAAGCATGTTGATGCAGCGCAGAAAGGTGCTCTTGCCCGAGCCGCTGGAGCCGATGATGCTGATCACATCGCCGGCCTTGGCCGCCAGGGACACGCCCTTGAGGACTTCGTGAGTGCCGTAGCGCTTGTGCAGATCCTGAACTTCGAGTTTGTACATGGTTTCCACTCTCTTGAATCAGTCGCTGAGCAAGCGACCCTGACGAATAGGGGTACGGCCGGCGACCTTGGCCAGCCATAGACCGGGCTGGGCAAAGCGCATCCGTTCACGGGCATAGAGCACGCCGTCGGTGCTGGCGCAGACGATGCTGTGGCGATCATCCAGCGGATCGATTACCTCGAACAGCGGATCGCCGGCCAAGACCCGCACCCCCACTGGTTGCAGAAAACTCACCACCCCGGCATGGGGGGCGTAGGCGTACTGCGTGCCCGCGAAGGGGGTGGCCTCGCAGCAGGGCTCGGGGGCGCTTGGCCAGTCGCCGGCGATCAAGCCCTGCTCAGCGAGAAAGGCCAGGATCTGCTCGGCACTGGCCTCGGCCCGCGGCCGTTCGGTGTCGGCCATACCGCCCAGCTCCACCGTCACCGCCAGGCAGGCCAGGGGAATGGTCGCCTCGGGAAAGCGACGGCTCAGGTGCAACCAGGGCAGCGCGCAGTTCTCGTCGAAGGAACCGCCGCCGGAATCCTCCATGGTCAGCACCGCCCCGGCCTGCAGGCGCGCAGCCAGGGAACGCAGTTGTGACCACTGCTGCGGCAGCAGATACAGGTGCACCACGGCATCGAAATCACAGTGCAGGTCGAGTACCAGATCGGCGTCGCAGGCATGCCTGAGCAACAGACGCTGCAGGCCCTGCAACTCCGATGCGGCCGGCGGCAAGGCATCCAGCGCGGCCAGCATGGCCGTGCGAATCAGCCGTACATTGGTCGGCCCATCCGGCCCCAGGCAACCTTCGAGGGCCGGCGCGATGGCCTCGGCCAGGGCGAAGAAGTCGCGGTTGAAATTCTTCCCGCTGGCCAGTTCGAAACGCCCCTGGTGGCTGGCCTGAAGCATCTGCCCAAGGCCGATGGGGTTGGCCAGCGGCACCAGTTCGATCACCCCGGTCAGACGACCCTGAGCCTCCAGTTCACGCAGGCGACGCTTGAGCTCCACCGCCACGCGCATCCCAGGCAGCTCATCGGCGTGCAGGGAGGCCTGGATATAGGCCTTGCACGGGCCACTGCCGAAACGGAATACGCTCAAGTGTCGTTCTGTGCCTGGGCAGCCCCAGGGCAGTAGGTGATCGATCCGTTGCATGGGTGTCTCCTCAGGCCTTGCGTGGGGCCAGGTAGGCCAGCCAGCGGCGCTCGGCCAACTTGAACAGGCGCACCAGGATAAAGGTCAGGAAGAGGTAGAACAGGCCGGCGGTGATAAAGGCTTCGAACGGCATATAGAAGCGCGAACTGATCGTGCGCGCCGCACCGGTGATGTCGATCAGGGTAACGATCGATGCCAGCGAGGTGGTATGCAGCATCATGATCACTTCGTTGCTGTACTGCGGCAGTGCCCGGCGCAGCGCCGACGGCAGGAGGATGCGCCGGTACAGCTTGAAGCGCGACATGCCCATGGCCTTGGCCGCCTCGATCTCGCCGTGGGGCGTGGCCTTGAGGCTGCCGGCGAGGATCTCCGCGGAGTAGGCGCTGGTATTGATGGCAAAGGCCAGGCAGGCGCAGAAGGTGGCGCTGGACAGGTAGGGCCACATGAAACTTTCGCGCACCGCCTCGAACTGGGCCAGGCCGTAGTAGATCAGAAACAGCTGCACCAGCATCGGCGTGCCGCGGATTACATAGGTGTAGAGCCAGGCCGGGAAGTTCACCCAGGGCGACTTGGACACCCGCATCAGGCCCAGGGGTATGGCCAGGGCCAAGCCGCCGGCCAGGGCAATCAGGAGGATCTGCAGGGTCACCAGCACGCCGCCGAAGTACAGCGGCAAGTTGTCCCAGATCACCGAAAAATCAAAAACCATGGTGGCATTCCCCTGTCAGAGATCGGCGGCTTTGATGCCGACCGAGTAACGTTTTTCCAGGAAACGCAGCGCCAGCAACGATACGCTGGTCAGCACCAGATACAGCGCTGCGACCGCCAGATAGAAGGTGAACGGCTCGCGAGTGGCATCGGCCGCGCTTTTCGCCTTGAACATCATGTCCTGCAACCCCACCACCGAGATCAGGGCGGTGGCCTTGGTCAGTACCAGCCAGTTGTTGGTAAAGCCGGGAATGGCGAAGCGGATCATCTGCGGCACCAGGATGCGGAAGAACACCTGCATGCCACTCATGCCGTAAGCCGCACCGGCCTCGGCCTGCCCCTTGGGGATGGCCATAAAGGCCCCACGGAAGGTCTCCGACAGGTAGGCACCAAAGATAAAGCCCATGGTGAACACGCCGGCAATAAAGGGGTTGATGTCGATATAGTCGTCGTAGCCGAGCATCGGCGCGACACGGTTCACGATGTCCTGGCCGCCGTAGAAGATCAGCAGGATCAGCACCAGATCGGGCACCCCGCGAATCACCGTGGCGTAGGTTTCTCCCAGCAGCGCCAGCCACTTGATCGGCGACAGGCGAAAGGCCGCGCCCAGCAGGCCGAGAAAGATCGCCACCGCCATGGAGGTCAGGGCCAGGATCAGGGTGAGCCATGCACCGTCGAGAATGGTCGAGCCGTAGCCGTTAAGCATGCTCTGGTTACCTCATGCAAGCGCCAGGCGGCGCCAGGAAGCACAACAAAAAATTGTCGGGAGCAATTTTTAACGTCGCTCCGCGACGGCTCGTAGAGTGACCGCCAAGGATGGCGGTCATAAAAAAATTACCGGGAGCAATTTTTGACGTCGCCCCGCGACGGCCTGAAGGGTGACCACCACAGAGGGTGGTCATAAAAGGTGGTGCAGACCAGCAGGCTGCGGGCCTGCGCCACCTTCAGTGCAGACGATCAGTCGCCGTAGACGTTGAAGTCGAAATACTTGTCCTGCAGCTCCTGATACTTGCCGTTGGCGCGGATGGCGTCGATCGCAGCGCTGATCTTGTCAGCCAGCGCCTTGTCGCCCTTACGCACGGCGATACCGGCACCATGGCCGTAGTACTTCTCTTGGGTGAAGTCCGGGCCGACCAGGGCGAAGTCTTTGCCGGCGTCGGTCTTGAGGAAGCCTTCGTCGATATTGACTACGTCGGCCAGGGTTGCGTCCAGACGGCCGGAGGCCAGATCGAGGAAGGCTTCGTTCTGCGAGCTGTAACGCACGATCTCAACGCCGGCCGGCTCGAATTCATCGCTGGCGTGACGGTCGTAGATCGACGAACGCTGCACACCGACTTTCTTGCCCTTGAGGTCAACCAGCGGATCGTTGATCACGGTGCCGGCCTTCATCGCCAGCTTGCCGGGGGTGTGGTAGTACTTCTTGGTGAAGTCAACCGACTTCAAGCGCTCTTCGGTGATGCTCATGGACGACAGCACGGCGTCGAACTTGCGTACTTTAAGCGCCGGGATCAGGCCGTCGAACTCCTGCTCGATCCATTTGCATTCCACTTTCATCTCTTCGCACAGGGCGACGCCGATGTCGTAGTCGAAACCGCTGATGTTGCCTTCCGGAGTCTTGAACGCAAACGGCGGGTAAGCCGCTTCGATACCGATACGCAGAGGCTTGGCCTCTTCAGCCATGGCCAGTGGCGACAGCATGGACAGCGCCAGTGCGCCGAGAAGTGCAATCTTCTTCATTTTGTGACTCCTTCGAATGGGAATGGCATCGGTTGGCAGTGAGGGTGGGGCATGCATCCAGCCATGCATAAATTGTAGTGAGTCGCCGCAAAGCTGCGTTACCTGCAGACCGCAAGCGGCTCCAGCCGGGTGAGCGGCATTCTAGCGACAGCTCGAAAGTCGATATTTCTTCAATGCGACAAGTAATTACAAAAGGCCCGGACGGGCAACGCGAGGATATTGACAGCCACCCACAAATATGGGCAGACAGAAAAGACAGTTAACCTATAGATAAAGCAATTAACGCGCCCACTTTGACAAAGCCCTTTATCTAAAGGCCTTGAGCAAGGTTTTTGGTTTGCCGGGCAGCCTCGAAACGGCCTCAAAATAGGGCGAAACGTTTCCATGCACCCCAGCGCGGTGCACCAACGTTACCGACCAGTGACAGTCGAAAAGTCGGATTTCAGTCCGACTGCCACTGCCCAAGAGGCGCATAACGCACAACGCCCCAGCCGGCTTGTGGCCGAACTGGGGCGTTGCCTGCAGGGGCCGGACCGGGGTCAGGCGGCCTGCATACCGCGGTGGGTGTCGATAAGGTGCTGCACCACGCCAGGATCGGCCAGCGTGGAGATATCGCCGAGTGCATCGTATTCGGCGGTGGCGATCTTACGCAGGATGCGGCGCATGATCTTGCCCGAGCGGGTTTTCGGCAGGCCTGGGGCCCACTGAATCACGTCCGGCGAGGCAATCGGACCGATTTCCTTGCGCACCCAGTTTTTCAACTCCTGGCGCAACTGTTCGGAAGGCTCTTCACCGCCATTCAGGGTGACGTAGACATAGATGCCCTGCCCCTTGATGTCGTGCGGCACACCAACCACGGCGGCCTCGGCAACTTTCGGGTGAGCAACCATGGCGCTTTCGATTTCGGCGGTGCCCATACGGTGGCCGGACACGTTCAACACGTCGTCGACCCGGCCGGTAATCCAGTAGTAACCGTCTTCGTCGCGGCGCGCGCCGTCACCGGTGAAATACATACCCTTGAAGGTCTTGAAGTAGGTATCGACGAAACGATCGTGGTCGCCGTACAGGGTACGCGCCTGACCCGGCCAGGAATCGATGATCACCAGGTTGCCTTCGGCGGCACCCTCGATCAGGTTACCCAGGTTATCCACCAGGGCCGGCTGCACGCCGAAGAACGGACGGGTCGCCGAACCCGGTTTGAGCGCCGTGGCACCCGGCAGCGGGCTGATCAGGATGCCGCCGGTTTCGGTCTGCCACCAGGTATCGACGATCGGGCAGCGTTCCCGGCCGACAGTCTTGTAGTACCAGTTCCAGGCTTCCGGGTTGATCGGCTCGCCGACCGAACCGAGCAGGCGCAGGCTGGAGCCATCGGCCCCGGCTACTGCCGCATCACCCTGAGCCATCATGGCGCGGATCGCGGTCGGTGCGGTGTAGAGGATATTGACCTTGTGCTTGTCGACGATCTTCGACACCCGGGTGATATCCGGGTAGTTCGGTACGCCTTCGAACAGCAGCGTGGTCGCGCCATTGGCCAGCGGGCCGTAGACAATATAGCTGTGCCCAGTGACCCAGCCGACGTCGGCGGTGCACCAGTAAATATCGCCCGGCTTGTAGTCGAACACCCGCTCGTGGGTCAGTGCTGCATACAGCAGGTAGCCCGCGCTGGTGTGCTGCACGCCCTTGGGCTTGCCGGTGGAACCGGAGGTATAGAGGATAAACAGCGCTTCCTCGGCACCCATTTCCTTCGGCGCGCAGACGCTGCCGGCTACCGCCATCAGGTCTTCGTACCAGATGTCGCGGTGCGGGTGCCACTTGATGTCGCCACCGGTGCGTTTGCACACGATGATCTTCTGCACACTGGCGGTTTCCGGGTTAGCCAGGGCGTCATCGACGTTGGCTTTCAGCGGGGTTTTCTTGCCGCCGCGCAGGCCTTCGTCGGCAGTGATCACCACCTTCGACTGGCAATCGATAATCCGCCCGGCCAGAGCTTCGGGGGAGAAGCCGCCGAACACCACCGAATGGATCGCACCAATACGGGCACAAGCCAGCATGGCCACCACGGCCTGCGGAATCATCGGCATGTAAATGGTTACCACGTCGCCACGGTGCACGTCCTGGCCACGCAGGGCGTTGGCGAACTTGCACACCTGCTCATGCAGCTGGCGGTAGGTGATTTCCTCGTGCTCGGACGGGTCATCGCCTTCCCAGATGATCGCCACCTGATCGCCACGCTCTTCCAGATGACGGTCCAGGCAGTTGTAGGAAACGTTGAGGGTGCCATCGGCAAACCACTTGATATCGACATGGTGATCGTCGAAGGAGGTTTGCTTGACCTTGGTGAAGGGTTTGATCCAGTCCAGGCGCTTGGCCTGCTCACGCCAGAAGCCATCGGGGTTGATCACCGACTGCTGGTACATGGCTTTATAGGTGGCTTCATCGGTCAACGACTGAGCCGCCACCTCGGGGCGCACGGGATACAGGGACGCAGCACTCATTGGAAATACCTCGGTGGGTAGTTGTTGTTCTATGGTGCATTTTGTATCCGCGACCCCACCTTTGAGCCATTCGACCATGGTCTTAACGGTCTACGACCATGGTTGCGGACACTTTTCTCGGATAAAAAAAAAGGCGGTCATCTGACCGCCTACCCAAATCATTCCGGGGGAGGAATGGAGAAACGCTTGCATCCAAACCACGCAGGATTGGAACGCCTGCAGTCTGCCCTGCCCCGTATCCCGACACCATTGCACCAAGGTCGTAAGGCCCCTGCCATCCGGGTCGGCCAGTATCCACCAGGCAGACGCCACAGGCAGGGCTAGTCTGACAAGACTTCAGCATGCCCGCCCTGCCCGCCTTCCAGCGCACGGAGCAACCGATGGAAAACCAGCACATCCGCTTGCTACAACACGCCCCGCCCAGCCAGCACCCCGAGGATATCTGGGCACGGCTGTGCTGCGAGCAGGCGCTGTTGGCTGTGGAGCAAGACTGTTATGGCGTGGGCGCAGTACTGGTCAACGACGCCCAGGAATTGCTCTGCAGCGCCCGCAACCAGGTATTTGCCGGCCATTACCACAGCGCCGCTCATGCAGAGATGCTGTTACTCGATCAGCTGGAAACCGAGCACCCACAGCAGGATCGCAGCCGCCTGACCCTTTACGTCAGCCTGCAACCTTGCCTGATGTGCTACGGCCGCATCCTGCTGGCTGGCATCACCCGCGTGCGCTACCTGGCCGACGACAAACCAGGCGGCTTTGACGGCAAACACTTGCCTGCAGCCTGGGCAGAGCTGGCTTCACGCACCTCGGTGCGCCAAGCCGAGGTTGACCGCTACTGGATCAACCTGGCCGAGCAGGCGATCAACCAGTTGCAGGATCGCCAGGCGTTGCGTGAGCGCGTGGTAGCGGCCTGGCGTGGTGAACCGAACAGCTAAACAGCCCGCTGGTGTGCCCGCCAACGCCACTCCAGCAAGGCCAGAGTACCGACAAACAGGGCCTCGACAAGCAGATGCAGCACGCCCAGCAGACTCGCAGCCGGGCCATACAACAGCGCCCAGCGCATGCACAGCAGCGCCCACAAGGCATTGGCCACCACCAGCAGCACCAGCGCCCAAGCGGGCCGCCTGGACAGGCGCGCCAGGCTCAGCGAGTAAGCGGCATAACCCAGGCTGACCATAGCGATAAGCTGCAACAGGGCCGCCGGCAAGCCGTACCAGTGCTGCAGCCATGGGCCGAAGGCTAACAGCAGCACAGCGGCCGCCGCGGCAGCGCAACCATCTATCCAAAGCAGGTAACGGCACAGCCATGGGCCGCTGCCTGTGATCGCAACGCTCGTCACTGAAAATCCCTGGGCAGCAGAATAAAGGTACCCACCGCCTCCATATGATTGACCCCCAGCTCCATGCCGATCACCGCGATATCCAGGCCGGCCGACTCGCCGAAAGGCAGAAAAACTTGGGCACGCGCCCAGTAGCGCTTGCGCAGAGACCACTTGTCCTTTTGCGCAATCCCCCAAAAGGGCAGCACTTCACCCTTGTAGTTGAAGTGATATTTTGCCAGACCATAGCTGGAGGTCGGGATGGAGGACAGCGGCCCCAGATAGGGAGTCAGATCGCTGGCCGAATTCACCTTACGGTACTCGACGATATTCAGGACGCTGCCCTTGGTGGTCCAGTAATCGCTGTAATAGACCACGTCATCGCGCTTGAGCACATCACGCAGCGGCACCGATCTGGAGAAGTCAGCCGTCAGCTGCGCGACGTAACGCCTGACCGGCTCGGGTGCCGTATCGAGCCGATCCTTGAAGGACAGCAGGTCGATTACCAAGCTGTCATGGGACTTGTCCCAGCGCCCTGGAGGCGGCATGTCGCGGGAGACCCGGTGCAGCTGATAGTGCTGCGAACGCATGTCCGCTTCATGGCTCTGCATATCAGCTCCGGCGGCCCATAGTGCATCACTGAAAAGCAGCGCCGGAAACATCAGGCTGGCCAGCATTCGCCCCATAAACCACCTCCCATAATCCGCACATTGCCATCAGCACCCGAGAATCTCAGCGCGTGCGCTCCTGCAGGTCGACAATCCAGGGCTCCAGCCGCCGACCAAAGGCCAGCGCCACAATGAACTGCTTGTCGTAACTCTTCCCGTGCAGATCGCCTTTTACGCCACCCCGGGGCAGGCTGACAAACAGCTTATGCCAGCGCTGCGGCAGATGGATACGCCCTAGACCGGCGCTTTCGCCGCTGCCGCCCAGCTGCCATTGCCAGCGCTGCTCATCGGGGCGCGGGTCATCGCCCTCGCCCCGCCACGGCAGCCACTGACGGTGGGCAAAGGGCCGCACATGGCCACGAACAATGGCGTAGCGCTGCCGATCCGGGTATCGCGCGCGCAGCGTCTGCCGGTCCAGTCCGAGATCCACCACCATCAGGCGACTGATCCGCTGCTGCTGACTGTCCAGACTACTGGCCGCCTGGCGAGCCTCATCGGCCAGCGCCCGGTTACCCGGATCGAGCCGCTGCAGGCGTTGCGCTTCGGCGTAGCGATCCCTGGCCAGCTGTACCTCACGCTGATAGGCCGGCCCATCCAGCTCCAGCACCAACAAGGCCTCGCGCTGCTGCTGGCGGCTATAGCGGCGCAGGCTGTCATCATCCGGCCCTGCCGGCTGCTGGAACCCCAGCTCAAGCATTTTCTCCAGAGAGATCGACGGATAGAAACCCTCGTCGTCCTCCGCGCTCGGCCAGCGATAATCCAGGCGCAGGCCGATACCGCTGTTCTCTTTGCGCGCGTAGCCATAGTGGCTGAGCAACTCGCGCTCGGACAGTTGCAGGCGACTCTCCGCCGGCTCCTGGCGATTCCAGGCCACACCGAGCAGCACGATGGCATTGACCAGCGCGATCAGACCGAGGCCAGCCACGAGGAAATAACCCTGAGTACCCTTCATTGCCCTACCCCCGCGAATAGCCCATGGCGGCTGCGCAAGCGCCGCAGCACCAGCAGGATCAGCACCGCAATCAAACCCAGCAGTAGGAAGAACAGGTACTTGGGCAACAGCGCCCACCACCAGTCGAACAGCTTGGTGTAGAGAAAGATCACCAAGAAGCTCAGCCCGGTGTTGACCACATCACTCCAGCCACGGCGCACCCCAAGCCAGATCAACGCGGCGGACAGGGCAAAGCCGAGCAACTGATAACCACCTTCGATCAGCGCCGGCGAATAGTTCAGGTAGCTGGCCTCGCCCCAGTGGGACAGCACCAGCACCGTCAACAACAACGCCAGCAGAGCGAACACCCGGTAGATCACGGCAAAGCCCTCATAGCGGCGCTGCGCGATCAGCAGCGGCACGGCAAAGACCAGCAGCGCCGCCGGGAAGAAATTCTCCGGCCGCTCGCCGAAGTCCAGCCAGTAGAGGCCACCCCAACTGCCCACCCGCGCAGCGATAAAGGCCAGCAGGCAGAGAATGCCCGCCGCCAGCAGCAGCCGCGCGTGACAGGCATAAGCCAGCAACAGGGCATAGGCGGCCCAGGGCAACAGAGCCTTGTCCGAAGGGGTGATATTGAAGATCTGCCCGAGCATGACGATATTCAGCACAAAGCAGGTTAGGGCCAGCAGCGCCGCCAGCTTGCTGAAATAACCCGAACCATCGCGCCGACTCAGCCACAGAGCCAAGGCACAGGAACCCAGACTCGCCGCCAGCAGGATGGCCACTTGGCTGACCTCGCCAAACAGCCCCCAGAACTGATAGAAAAGAAAGAACAGGCTGGCGGCCAGGGCCAGTGCGCCGAAAAATGAGGCGACACGCATACCCAAAGACAACTGCCGGGCCTGGTTGTCGTGATCGATATCGAAGGCCGTGCGGTAACTGGCCAGCAACTGCTGCTGATGGCCGTGCAAACGGGCGCGCTGGTCATCGCTCAGGCTTAGCACCTGCTCGGCCTCCAAGCGGGCCAACTCACGGTTGAATACCCCAATATCGTCGGCCCGTTGCTGGGCATCACTGCGGCTGAGGGTCATGGTCGTCCTTGTGATCAGTCCATTGGCTGGCAACACTTTAGCAGGCCGATAGCCCCCTACTCCTTACCCAACCCATGCTGGCGCAACTTGTTGGCGATGGTGGTGTGCGACACCCCCAGGCGCTTGCCCAGCTGACGACTGCTCGGGTGGTCGTGAAACAGGCGCTCGAGCACGGCTTTCTCGAAGCGGCCGAGGATATCGTCCAGCCCGCCTTCCACCGAAAACTCGCCCAAGGGCTGCGGCGCGCCGTAGTCCGGCAGGCGGATATGTTCGAGCTTGACCACGCCGCCATCGCACAGGGAAACGGCCTGGAACAGCACGTTCTCCAACTGACGCACGTTGCCCGGCCAGTGGTAGTGACCGAGTTTATCCAGCACCTGCGGCGCTAGCTTGGGCAGCGGGCAGCCGATCTGCCGGCTGGCCTGGTCGAGAAAATGCTCCACCAGCGGCGGCAGGCCATCCAGGCATTCGCGCAGCGGCGGAATATGCAGGCTGAGCACGTTGAGGCGGTGATAAAGGTCCTGGCGGAACTCGCCCTTGGCGCACAGTTCGGACAGGTCGACCTGGGTGGCGCAGATCACCCGCACATCCAAGTAAACCTCCTCGTCGCTGCCGACCCGGCGGAAGCAGCCGTCCTGCAAAAAACGCAGCAGCTTGGCCTGCAGGCGCGGGCTCATTTCGCCCACGCCATCGAGAAACAGGGTGCCGCCGGCGGTCAGTTCCAGCAGGCCGAGTTTGCCTTCCGGCCGCGCACCTTCGAAGGCACCGGGGCCGTAACCGAACAGTTCGGTCTCGGCCATGGATTCCGGCAAGCCGGCGCAGTTCAGCGCCATAAACGGCGACTGCCCGCGTGGGCTGGCCAGGTGGCAGGCGCGGGCCAGCAGCTCCTTGCCGGTACCGGTTTCGCCTTCGATCAGCAACGGCGCATCCAGAGGTGCCATCCGTCGGGCTTCGCGCACCACGGCGACCATCACCTTGGAACTCTGGAAGATCGAATCGAAACCGCGAAGTTCCTGCTTGCGCACGTTGTAGATGCGCTCGCCCACTCGATCCGCCCGGTGCAGGGTCAGCACCGCGCCGGCCAGGGCGTCGCTCTCGTCATGCTCGGTCTGCAGCGGCGCGATATCGGCGAGAAACACATCACCCTTGACCTTGACCCGCAGTCCGTTGATCCGCGATTTGTTGGCGCGCACCAGTTCCGGCAGGTCGAAGTCCTCGGCGTAGCGCGACAACGGAATGCCCGGCACTTCATCCACCCGCACCCCGAGCAGCTGCGCGGCGCTGCGGTTGGCGGCGACTATGCTGCCGCCCATATCGATCGACAGCACCGGAAAATCCAGGGCTCCGAGCAAGGCATTGAGCTCCAGATGGCGACGCTCGCTGGGCATCAGGCCCACGCGTTTGACGCCGAACACCCCGGAAATCGCCTCGAACTTGGGCCGCAAGGATTGGAACTGCAGGTTGATCAGGTTCGGGCAGTGCAGGTAGATGGCATTGCCCTGCTCGCCACCGACTTCGCCGCGGGCGACGTTGATGCCGTATTCGACCAGCAGGTTGAGGATGTCACGCAGGATGCCAATTCGGTTCTGGCAGTGGACTTTGATACGCATGGCAGGACTCTAAACAGGCTTCTTATGGGCCTTCTGGCGAAAAAATCGACAGATTCGGCGGATTATTCGTCAAGAATATGTGACAGATTAGCGCAGCAGCAAGACGATGCTTCGCCACATCGGCGCATACGTAACCAATTCTTTACGGAATAAACACCCTGTTTATCCATAGCCGGCCCAGTCGAGGGCTGCACAAGCGCAACCACTGGAGTATTTCTGGCTCAAACACAACAACAAAAGCCCCAGCAGGAGGCAGCAGCATGACCCAGTACGTGGCTCGCGAACCGGATGACAGCGGCTTTATCCATTACCCGGAAGCCGAGCATCAGGTGTGGAATACCCTGATCACCCGCCAGCTCAAGGTGATCGAAGGACGCGCCTGCCAGGAATACCTGGACGGTATCGAACAGCTCGGTCTGCCCCATGAGCGCATTCCCCAGCTCGGCGAGATCAACCAGGTGCTGCGGGCCAGCACCGGCTGGAGCGTGGCGCGGGTGCCGGCGCTGATTCCGTTTCAGACCTTCTTCGAGCTGCTGGCCAGCAAGCAGTTTCCGGTGGCGACTTTTATCCGCACGCCTGAGGAGCTGGACTACCTGCAGGAACCGGACATCTTCCACGAGATCTTCGGCCACTGCCCGCTGCTGACCAACCCCTGGTTCGCCGAATTTACCCACACCTACGGCAAGCTCGGCCTGGCTGCCAGCAAGGAGGAGCGCGTGTACCTGGCGCGCCTGTACTGGCTGACCATCGAGTTCGGCCTGGTTGATACCAGCCAGGGCCGACGCATCTACGGCGGCGGCATTCTGTCCTCGCCGAAGGAAACCCTCTACTGCCTGTCCGATGAGCCGCAGCACCTGGCCTTCGACCCAATAGAGGCGATGCGTACGCCCTACCGCATCGACATTTTGCAGCCGCTGTATTTTGTCCTGCCCGAGCTCAAGCGCCTGTTTGAACTGGCCCATGAAGACATCATGGCCATGGTCCAGCAGGCCATGCGCCTGGGTCTGCACGCCCCGAAATTTCCGCCGAAAGCCGCCTAAGGTGGACATGCCGCCAGGCTTGTCCACCCTCATTGCCAGCGGTGGACAAGCTGCGCATGTCCACCCTACTTACTGTAGGAGCGGCCCATGGCCGCGATCGCGGGCATGAACTAGGCGTTCCCGCCGCTCCTACAAAAGGCCTAATCTCAGCCCCATCAATACCCACAGATTGAAGGAAACCCGACATGACCACCCTTGCCCAAGCCCAATGCGAAGCCTGCCGCGCCGATGCGCCGAAAGTCAGTGATGAAGAGCTGGCCGAACTGATCCGCGAGATTCCGGACTGGAATATCGAGGTACGCGACGACCATATGGAACTGGAACGGGTCTACCTGTTCAAGAATTTCCGCCACGCCCTGGCCTTTACCAACGCAGTCGGGGCCATCGCCGAGGAAGTCGGCCATCACCCGGCCCTGCTCACCGAATGGGGCAAGGTCACCGTGACCTGGTGGAGCCATGAAATGCGCGGCCTGCACCGCAACGACTTCATCATGGCCGCACGCACCGATGTGCTGGCTGCAGGTGCCGAGGGCCGCAAGTGAGCCACTTTCACAACATAGTGCGAGTACCTGGCGATCCGATTCTCGGCCTGATGGACGCCTATCGGCTTGATCGCAACCCGGCCAAGCTCGACCTCGGCGTCGGCGTGTACAAGGACGCCCAGGGCCTGACGCCGATTCCCCGCGCGGTAAAGCTCGCCGAACAGCGGCTGGTGGAAAGCGAAACGACCAAGAGCTATATCGGCGGCCATGGCGACCCACTGTTTGGCAGCCTGCTTAGTCAGCTGGTACTGGGTGCCGACAGCCCGCTGCTGGCCGAACGCGCCGGCACCACCCAGACGCCTGGCGGTACCGGTGCGCTGCGTCTGTGTGCGGACTTTATCGCCCACTGCCTGCCGGGTCGCGGCATCTGGCTGAGTGACCCGACCTGGCCGATCCACGAGAGCATCTTTGCTGCCGCCGGCCTACGCGTCGGTCATTACCCCTATGTCGGCGCGGACAACCAGTTGAATGTCGAGGCGATGATCGCCGCCCTCACCCACGTGCCCAAGGGCGATGTGGTGCTGCTGCATGCCTGCTGCCACAACCCCACCGGCTTCGATCTCACCCCGCGCGACTGGAAGCGCGTGCTGGAGGTGGTGAAAGCCCGCGAGCTACTGCCGCTGATCGACTTCGCCTACCAGGGTTTTGGCGATGGCCTGGAGCAGGACGCCTTCGCCGTGCGCCTGTTCGCAGCAGAGTTGCCCGAACTGCTGATCACCAGCTCCTGTTCGAAGAATTTCGGCCTGTACCGCGAGCGCACCGGCGCACTGATCGTCTGCGCCGAGACCGCGGAAAAGCTGCAGGATGTGCGCAGCCAGCTGGCGTTTATCGCGCGCAATCTGTGGTCTACCCCGCCGGCCCACGGCGCAGCGGTGGTCGCCAGCATTCTCGACAATACCGAACTGAAAGCCCTGTGGAGTGAAGAACTGGAGAGCATGCGCCAGCGCGTCGCCAGCCTGCGTGCAGGCCTGGTCGAAGCCCTGCAGCCTTATGGGCTCAGCGAGCGTTTTGCGCATATCGCGCTGCAGCGCGGCATGTTCTCCTACACCGGCCTGAGCCCAACCCAGGTGCAACGCCTGCGTCATGAGTTCAGCGTGTATATGGTCGGCTCAGGCCGAGCGAATATGGCCGGGCTCGACGGTGAGCGCCTGGATCAGCTGGCCAGCGCCATTTCACGCGTCTGCTGCGACTGAAACGCGCCTGAGCCCTGCAGCAGCGGGGCTCAGGTAGCAGCATGGGCCAACAAGCTTGCTATAGTCGCCGTACGCCCATCGCTCCGAGACGCCCGTGCCCCGCTTGTTGAACTTAGTCTTCCGCCTGTACCAGCGCATCTTGCAGAGCCTGGCCTTCTATCCGACGCTGATCGCATTGGGCTTCTTCGTTTTGTGCCTGCTGAGCATGAGCATCGAATACCAGCCCTGGATGATGTCGCTCAAAGGCAAGATTGATATCGGCCTGGTGCGCAATGCCGAAAATGCCCGCCTGATTCTGGGCACACTGGTCGGCGGCATCCTGTCGCTGATGGTGTTCAGCTTCTCCATGGTCATGGTGGTGCTCAACAATGCCGCCGCCGCGCTGTCACCGCGCGTAGTGCCCGGCCTGATCAGCGATAAAAGCCATCAGAAGACCCTGGGGTTCTACCTCGGCACCATCCTCTTCTCGCTGCTGCTGATCACCACGATTGAACTGGACAACTCAACCCAGGTACCCAGCCTCGGCGTACTGATGGCACTGGCGATGGGCCTCGCCTGCCTGGGCCTGTTTGTGCACTTTATCCACTCGATTTCCCGCTCGATTCAGGTGGAGTACATCCTCAACAATCTGTACCACACCACCCTGACGAAACTCGCCGCGCGCGAAGCCAAGCTGGCCTCTATCGACAATCTGCCCAGTTGGCCAGAGGATCAAAACTGGCAGGAAATCTGCGCACAACGCAGTGGTTATTTCAAAGAGATCAACGTCAACACGATCAACACAATCTTGTGCGAGCACGACCTGCGCATGACCGTGATGATCCATCGTGGGTTCTTTGTGATGAGTGGCCGGCCGCTGTTCAAGCTCGACCGCGAGGTCGATCCTGCGATTAGCGATGCGCTGCTCGACTGCTTCGATTTCTTTCTCGAGGAATACGCCCACACCCACTACCTGTTTGGCTGCACGCAGATGTCGGAAATCGCCGTCAAGGCGCTCAGCCCAGGCATCAACGACCCCGGCACGGCGATTACCGCCATCGACCTGCTCAGCGTGCTGTTCAGCAAGCGCCTGCCCCTGCCGGACCTGGATGTCACCCTGACGGACGACGGCCCACCGCGTCTCTGGCATTACGAACTCTCGCTGGATGAGTTGCTGCAACAGGTATTCGGCCCCATTCGCCACTACGGTTGCGCCGATGTGAGTGTGCTGCTCGGTTTGCTGCAAGCCTTCAAGAATCTGCTCTACCAGCCGCTGCGCACTACGCAGAAAACCGATCTGCTGCGGCATGTGCGCAGCGTGCAGGAAACTGCCGATCAGCACCTGAGCAACGGCCGTGATCGCGAATCCATCAACCAGCTGCTCGAACGTATCAACCAGGCCAGTTCAGCCCTGGAGCCTATTGCGCTGCTTGGCATACCCGGCACGACAAACGCCGAACAACCTTCTAGCGCCGCGAAGACAACCTTGTAGCGGCCGAGGCCGCGAACGGTATTGGTGCAGCACGGCGTTACAACGCCCTCGGCACGCGCAAAACCAACGACTTAAAATATTCAAAGACCGTTTATCTATAAAAATAACTGTTTTAAAATAACAACTTAATTAGTTACCTAGCTAAGCACTGGCACCTTTCATGCTTGCGTTCACAGGCATAGTCCCCTAGGGTAGGTCGCCATGTGGTCCCTGATTGCCCCTATCAGCTCGTTGCTCGGTGGGGTTGCTTTACTCCTCCTCGGCAATGGCCTGCTAAACACCCTACTGACCCTGCGTGGCGTCGCCGAAGGCTACTCCACCGGGATGCTCGGACTGATCATGTCCGGGTACTTTGTCGGTTTTCTCCTTGGCACCTGGCTAGCGATTCCGCTGGTCCGCCGCGTTGGGCATATCCGTGCGTTTGCCTTTTGCGCAGCGCTGGCTGCCATCACCGCCCTGCTCCATGTGCTGATCATTGACCCCTGGGTCTGGCTGGGCCTGCGTGTGCTCTACGGCCTGGCGCTGGTCAGCCTGTATATGGTGATCGAGAGCTGGCTTAACGCTCAGGTGCCCAACGACAAACGCGGCCAGGTGTTCGCCGTGTACATGGCGGTCAACCTCGGCGCGCTGGCCGCCGCCCAGCAGCTGCTCAACCTGGCTTCCCCGAGCGACTTCGTGCTGTTTGTGCTGGCCGCCATGCTGATCAGCGCGGCCTTGATGCCCATTACCCTGACCCGGCAGGTGCAGCCCAGCGTACCGGACACCCTGCACACCAACCTGCGCCAGATCGCTGGTATCGCCCCGCTGGCGCTGGCCGCTGCGGGTTTATCCGGCCTGGCCCTGGGTGCGTTCTGGGGCATGGCCCCGGTATACGCCAGCCTGAACGGCTTCGACGCCACTGGCGTGGGTTTGCTGATGAGCAGCGCGATTCTTGGCGGCGCGTTACTGCAATGGCCGATCGGCATCTACTCGGACAGGCATGACCGCCGCCAGGTGCTGTTCTGGGTGGTCGTGCTGTCGGTAGTGGTCGCAGTACTGATGAGCCTGCTGCCCGCCGGCCGCCTGCTGCTGGGGCTGATGTTTATCTGGGGCGGCCTGGCCTTTGCCATCTACCCCATCGCCGTGGCGCAGCTGATCGACCAGTTGCACAGCGATGAAATTCTCGCCGGTTCCAGCAGTCTACTGATGGTTAATGGTATCGGTTCGGTATGCGGCCCACTGCTCGCCGGCCTGCTGATGCAGCACCTCGGTGCCCAGGCACTGCCGCTGTATTTCGCCGCCACCCTGGGCCTGCTCGCGGCTTACACGCTGTACCGCCTGCGCCATGTCAGCGACCTGGTCAGCGCGCCGGCCGGGCACTTTATGCCCATGCTGCGCACCAGCCATACGGTGCTGGAGCTGATGCCCGACACACCGCCCAGCGACCACGAACAGCAACCCACCTCGCCAACCGAAGAGGAACCAGCCCCAACCACCCCGTAGCCATGCGCTGTACTCACGCCCCGGCGGTGAGTACAGCACATGCCTGCCCTTTATCAGCACGTCGGCCCATGTCGGCGCGTCACTGCACCCACTTAACTGGACAGGAAGACAGCGCATGTTACTTGCCACCGATCTCGATGGAACCTTTCTCGGCGGCGATCCCAAGGATCGCCTGAGTCTCTACCAGACCATTGCCGCCCACCCGGAAATCCGCCTGGCCTATGTCACCGGGCGCAGCCTGGAGTCGGTTCTGCCATTGCTGGCAGACCCGACCCTGCCGCAACCGGATTTCATCATCTCCGACGTCGGTGCCAGCCTGGTGCATGGCGACAGCCTGCAATCGATTCAGCCGCTGCAAAATGCGGTGGACGCCCTCTGGCCCGGCGAAAGCCAGGTCGCCAGCGCCATCGAGCGCTTTGCCCTGGAGCGCCAGGACGTACCGCAGGTACGCCGCTGCTCCTACTTCTGCAGCCCGGAAGAGGCGGCCAACCCGGCCCTGCTGGAAGCAGCGGACGCCCTGGGTTGCGACCTGCTCTACTCAGCCGAACGCTACCTGGACTTCCTGCCCAAGGGCGTCAACAAGGGCAGCAGCCTGCAAGCGCTGGTCGAGTGGCTGGAACTGGACAACGACCAGGTGCTGACCGCCGGCGACACGCTCAATGACCTCTCCATGCTTAGCGGCCAGTTCAAGGGCGTGTGTGTGGGCGAATCCGAAGACGGCCTGCTGCAGGCCACCCGTCAGCATTCGCGGGTACTCCATGCCGAGCGCGCCGGTTGTGGCGGCATTCTCGAAGCCTTCGTGCACTTCGGCTTTCTCGGCAAGCAGGGTATCGCCGCCGAAGGCAAGCAGGTCGCCGAGCCGGGCAAGGCCGACCTGGTGATGGTCTATCACCGCCTGCCCTATGAGGAATTCCGCGGCAGCGACGGCAAGCTGCAGCGCCGCCGTCCGACCTCGCCGAACGGCATTATCCCGACCCTCTTGAGCTTTTTCGGCGATGGCCGCGCCGGCTCCTGGATCGCCTGGGCCGAACATGACGAAAACAGCAGCGAAGCCTTCGACACCCACACCACGGTGGATGCCGAACGCTACCCCAGACTGACCGCCGCACGGGTGGCGCTGAGCAAGGAAGAGGTCGATATCTTCTACAAGCGCTTCTCCAAGGAAGCCTTCTGGCCAACCCTGCACACCTTCTGGGAGCGCGCGCAGTTCCGCGAGGACGACTGGCAGGTATTCCTCAAGGTCAACCGCGCCTTTGCCGAGCGCACCGCCCTGGAAGCCGCCGAAGGGGCCATCGTCTGGCTGCACGACTACAACCTGTGGATGGTCCCCGGTTACCTGCGCGAACTGCGTCCGGACCTGCGCATCGCCTTCTTCCACCACACCTACTTCCCCTCGGCGGATGTATTCAACGTGCTGCCCTGGCGTCGGCAGATCATCGGCAGCCTGTTGCAGTGCGACTACATCGGCTTCCATATCCCGCGTCAGGTGGAAAACTTCGTCGATGCCGCCCGCGGCGTGATGCCGTTGCAGACCATCAGCCGACAGAACTGCGCGCCGCGCTTTATCACCTATGGCTGCGCTGTGGGCCTGGAGCGCATGACCACCGCCGTCGATACCGGCAGCCGCGTGGTCAAGCTCGGTGCCCATCCGGTGGGCCTGGATATCGAGCGGGTGCGCAACGCCCTGGCCGCGCCGAAGATCAAGGAAATGATGGAACGCCTGCGCGCCGAACTCAGCGGCGTCAGGCTAATCCTCTCGGTGGAACGCCTCGACTACACCAAGGGCATCCTGGAAAAACTCAACGCCTACGAACGCCTGCTGGAGGAAAACCCCGAGCTGCTCGGCAAGGTCACCCTGGTCACCGTCTGCGTGCCAGCAGCCAAGGAAATGACCATCTATGACGAGCTGCAAGGGCAGATCGAGCAGGCCGTGGGCCGCATCAATGGTCGCTTTGCGCGCATCGGCTGGACGCCGTTGCAGTTCTTCTTCCGCAGCCTGCCGTTTGAAGAGGTCAGCGCCTGGTACGCCATGGCCGACGTGATGTGGATCACCCCGCTGCGCGACGGCCTCAACCTGGTGGCCAAGGAATTCGTCGCCGCCCAGGGCCTGCTCGGTGGCAGCGGCGTGCTGGTGCTGTCGGAATTCGCCGGGGCCGCGGCCGAACTCAAGGGTGCCCTGCTGACCAACCCCCACGATCCGATGGACATGGCCCAGACCTGCTACCTGGCCCTGAACATGCCCAGGGACGAGGCCCAGGCGCGCCTGCGCGAGCTGTTCGATATCGTCAGTTACAACGATATCCGCCGCTGGGGCGACGAGTTCCTCTCCGGCGTCAATGAACTGGGCGAGGACCGGCTGCAGCAGGCCCTGGGTCTGGTCAATATGTAAGTACTGAGGGATGCGCGGCGGCCCGCCTTCGTGGGGCCGCCATGCGCAGCCATAGCCCACGGGTTTTGGGCTAGTAGCCGCCCCCAGTGCCATGACCGCGGCGCGGCTTACCGTACTTTTTGTTCAGGCGTGGCGGTACATTCTTATGGCCTCTGGCCCAGGGCCCATCGGGGCGCTCGGACCAGTGCCAGGCATCGCCATGCCAGCGGTAATAGAGACGATCCCGGTAATACAGATGCGGCCAGCCCAGCACCACATAGACATCCAGATCGGGGTCCCAGCGCCATTCGACACGGGGTGGCGGTGCATAACGATAGTGCGGGGTTTCGACCCAGCGCCCGCGATCGCCGCCGACCTGCACGGTACAGGCTGCCAGCGGCATTAACAGAACAAGACACAACAGATAGCGCAGCTTCATGGCCGAACCCTCCTGCAGGCTTATACCTGAGAGCTTAGACCCAAGCAGCTGCCGGCAGTTTCAGCCGTTCGCGGCTCCTGCCCTTATCCGCCGCGGATCTACAGCCCAGCAGCGCCCTGGTGTGCCCGCCAAAGCGGCGGGCACCTCTATCGAAGCAGTCCAGCGGGCGCTCAGCCCATCTGGCTGTCCACCTCGCAGTTGATCATCCAGGACACCCCGAAACGGTCGGTGAACATGGCGAAAAGCGTGGCCCAGAAGGTCTGCTGCAGCTCCATCTGCACCGAGCCACCAGCCGACAGCGCGGCATACAACCGCTCGGCCTCGGGGACGTTGCCCACCTGCAGGGAAATCGAACAACCCTTGATCCCTTCATAGGGGTGCATCGGCAGGCTGTCAGAGGCCATCAGCAACTGGTCGCCCACCTTCAGGCAGGCATGCATGATGCGCTGCTGGTACTCCGCTGGAACCTCCATTTCCTCCGGGCTGTCGGCGTAGCGCATCATTTCCAGGGTGCCGCCCAGGCACTGGGCGTAGTAGTTGAAAGCGGCCTCACATTGGCCGTCGAACATCAGATAGGCATGAATCTTCATCGCAACTCTCCTTAGTGTTCGCTGCTAATACGCGTACGAATACGTACTTCCTGTTCGCGCAATTCGGGGGTGAACTCGGCACCGAAGTCCTCGGCCTCGAAGATCTGCCGGATCTCGATCTCGCTGTCCCCCAGCATGGGGTTGGGACAGCGTCTGACCCACTCGATGCAGGCCTCAAGCGAGGCCACCTGGAAGATCCAGAAGCCGGCGATCAGCTCCTTGGTCTCGATAAAAGGGCCATCGACCACCGTGCGCTGGTTGCCGGAGAACTTCACCCGCGCGCCCTTGGCGCTGGGCTGCAGGCCTTCGCCGGCAAGCATCACGCCGGCCTCGACCAGTTCCTCGTTGTAACGGCCCATGGCCGCCAACAGTTCCTCGCTGGGCATCACTCCGGCTTCTGAATCCGCAGTGGCCTTGACTATCACCATAAAACGCATCGCCTTTCTCCTTGTCCGGCTCGAAAAACCGCAAGCAGGGAGCGCTATACGCCCTACTGCAGACAGCGAACCCATGGCAGGGTTCTAAACCATAGTCGAGCGAGCGACGGGCGAATCGACAGTCGTCGGAAAAATCTTTCAGGCGAGTTGCAGCGCGGCTTTCAGCGCAGAGAGAAAAGACTCGGGCTGTTCCAGCATCATCAGGTGGCCGGCGTCGGCGACCAGCGCCTGGCTGGCGGCGGCCTCCTCGGCCCATTGCGGTACATGCCAGCCGGCGCGCGAACGCACCCCGGCCAGCAAATGCACGGGATGACTGACAAAGACCCGGCGCAGGCCAGCCTGATAGCTCGCCGGCGCGGTCAGCTCGACCACCGAACGCGCCATGGCCTGCAACGTGCTGGCCGGCTGCTGGGCCAGCCAGTGCTCGGCAATCGCCAGGCTGCGCGCATCGGCCTGGACCCCGGCGCGCTCCAGCCAGGCGGCCGGCGCGGCACGAAAACCCTCGAGCATGGCGCAGGCCTCGGCCGCCGGCATACGCGCCACCGCAGCCGACCAGAAGGCATCGTCGAGGCTGAAATTACCTTCCACGCTGACCAGGCTGCGCACCTGCTGGCCATGGGCCTGGGCGAACAGCATCGCCACCACCCCACCCACCGAGTGCCCCACCAGGTGCACCGCCTCGCCGGGGAAATGCCGCTCGATCAACCGCTGCAGATGCGCCACCTGCGCCGGCAGATCGATAGCCTCAGGCGGCACCTCGCGCTGCGTGCCATAACCGAGCAGATCGGGTGCCAGCGCCCGCCCGGGGGGCAAAGGCGGCGGTCATATCGGGCAGCTGCAGCGTGCCGATCAGACCGTGGATAAAGACGATGGGGCTAGGCATAGCGAAATCCTTTTCCGGGCAAGCAGACGAAATAGCGAGCTTACATCCGTAGCCTGCCCGCAGGACACAGCGCGCACCCAGCATATGCCGCGCGGCAGGGTGCTTGCAGGTCGGTGGTTTGCGAGCCGTTATGGCCCTTTGTGACGGGTAGAAAGCGGCCAGACGCGGACATTCAAGTCATGCAGCTTTCGACCCATAGCAGACGTCCTATAATCACTTCGCTTCACACCGATGGCCTGGCCTTCCACCAACAAAGCAAGGACGGCTCAATGATCTACTGCCGGATTGGCCCACTATCCCGCACAGCGATTGAACTGGTCGAGTCTGAATCGCCTGAGCCCTCAGATAGAAGACGCCGGCATTCCTAGGCTGCAAGGCTGACAATCAGGCCTTGTTGTCGCACCGGCCCGGCGATGACGAAAGACACGGGGTCCGGACAAATCTGCGCGCAGGACGCCATTAAAATTACCACCCAACCCGCAATCAAAAAAATTCAGTAGAAGCTTGACCAGGGAGAACGATCGTTCTACTCTAAATACATGGATAAGCCAATGACCGATACACGCGAAAAAATTCTTGCTACCGCCGAGAAGCTCATTTACGAAAATGGTATTCATGCCACTGGTATGGACCTCTTGGTAAAGACCTCGGGAGTAGCACGTAAAAGTATTTATCGCCATTTTTCTAACAAAGACGACATAGCGGCAGCGGCATTAAATGCACGGGATGTACGCTGGATGCAGTGGTTCAGAGGTGAATGCGAAAAAGCGGCAACTCCGCAGGATCGTATTATCAACATTTTCGCTGTACTTAAGAGTTGGTTCGAGTCAGACGGTTTTCGGGGATGTGCTTTTATTAATACAGCCGGAGAGGTAGGCAACGTAGACGACCCTATCCGTCATATCGCAAAACTGCATAAACAGAAGCTACTTGATTATACGTTAGAGCTGGCCAGCCAATTAGGCATCGAAGATCCGAAGTCCTTGGCTAAACAATTGTTTGTGTTGATAGAGGGCGCGATAACTGTTGCACGAGTAATGGGTGACTACACTGCCACAGATAGCGCAAGAGAAACAGCCAGAGTATTGCTTAAAGAAGTACAGCGCATAAGCGTTTGAAGCTGCAGAAACACCAACTTAAATGAACCATCCAAAAGATTGGAGGCACTACCATGTCCAATGCACCAGTTCGCCCACCACTTCCTCCTTTCACTCGCGAATCGGCGATTGAAAAAGTTCGACTCGCTGAGGATGGCTGGAACAGCCGAGATCCAGAAAAAGTTTCGCTTGCCTATACGCTGGACACCAAATGGCGTAACCGCGTCGAATTCGCTACCAATCGCGAAGAAGCCAAAGGTTTCCTCACTCGCAAATGGAAAAAGGAGCTGGATTACCGTCTGATTAAAGAACTCTGGGCCTTCACCGACAATCGCATCGCCGTCCGTTACGCCTACGAATGGCACGATGATTCGGGTAACTGGTTCCGTTCCTACGGCAACGAAAACTGGGAGTTTGAAGCAGATGGTTTGATGCATCGCCGCTTCGCCTGCGTCAACGACATGCCAATCAAGGAAAGCGAGCGTAAGTTCTTCTGGCCATTGGGTCGTCGCCCGGACGATCACCCAAGCTTGACTGAGTTGGGCCTGTAAGCACTCCCGTTCATATTTTCTGACGCGCTTTTAGGGTAAGGGATTAATTTCTGCCACTAATGGTAGTTGTCGGCTGCGTTCTAGCAGCTGCTGCATAAAGTTCTGGAATATCGCTTTAGCCAGGTCTAACTATATCGGCCTAGCTCCATAACTACTGACTCTATTGAGTGATCTAATTAACTCGGAGGCATCACCATGTCTAATGCACAAGCTCGCCCGCCACTTCCACCTTTCACTCGTGAAACTGCGATTGAAAAAGTTCGACTCGCTGAGGATGGCTGGAACAGCCGAGATCCAGAAAAAGTTTCGCTTGCCTATACGCTGGACACCAAATGGCGTAACCGCGCCGAATTCGCTACCAATCGCGAAGAAGCCAAAGGTTTCCTCACTCGCAAATGGAAAAAGGAGCTGGATTACCGTTTGATTAAAGAACTCTGGGCCTTCACCGACAATCGCATCGCCGTCCGTTACGCCTACGAATGGCACGATGATTCGGGTAACTGGTTCCGTTCCTACGGCAACGAAAACTGGGAGTTTGAAGCAGATGGTTTGATGCATCGCCGCTTCGCCTGCGTCAACGACATGCC